>NZ_CABVPW010000048.1:0-65429 GCF_902499025.1 Burkholderia lata
CGGCGCGCCGTTCCCATCGAGCGCAGCGCGCGAGCTGGATAGCAAAACGCCCCAGCGCGGGAAGCTGCTGGGGCGTCGATCAATCTCCGCTGGAGCTGGAGTGGTTAGGCGAAGTGTAGAACACCGCCAATCGAAACGTAGGGCTTCGCAGTCACCCAGCCACGGCGGAAGTGGCTGTAGTAGGACTGGCCGGAGAACATGCGCGACTGAGAATCGTAGGACTTCGCAAGGCCGGCTGCGACCAGGGCGCGAGCTGCCGATGCTTCGCGGGCGCCTTCGATAACGACGCTATCGCCGCCTCCACGGCGGTTCAGAAGCGTTTGCATCGTCTTGGTCAGCTTTGCCATCTCCGCCCCCTGCGTCGTTCACCGGCTGCGCGGCTGTGCCACTGACCACAGCCACTCCTGTCTATCCAGCATCCAGTCAACCCCGGTCGGAATCCGCAACGTGTCTTCCGCGACATACGCTCCGATCATAATTGACACGTCGATTTCGAGCGACTGCGTTTCCCCCTCGATCTCACCCATCTCTTCCGTGAGGTCGGCCAACACAAGATCTTGTGCGCTTTGCTCGTCCTCGGCCGGCTTCAAGAATGTGCCGAACTCTGCATCGCTTCCGCTAAGTCTCGCGACGATCAAAAAAAGGTACATGACTCCATTCCTCATCAGGTTGGCCCGCACCAAGCGGGCCGCTTCCATCACATCACTTCGGAAAATGCGTCGGCAAGGGTCACGGCTCCCGCGATCAGCCGGTTCGTCTCGTCGTTGTCTGCGTGGTCGGAGATGACATCCCAGCCGGAATTTCCGTAAACCAGATCCATCGAACCGACGCGCACCAGCTTGCGCCGGTTCTCTTCCGTGTGAGGCCGGTGGATGATGAGGGCATCCGAGTCCGTCGCCATGATCGCGCCCATGATCTCGACCAGATCGCGAGACGACTTGATGGCATATGCTTCGCCGTCCCACACTCGAACGGTATAGCCTTCGCGGTCGGCCAGAATATCGCTCACTGCACGACGAATGATCGCTCGTTCAATCAGGATTCGCAGAATCACGGCATGATCTTCGATGTAGCTGCTGCTCACAAAATACTGACGATCATCGCTCTCTGCAAAAACACGGGTGGACGCTTGCGCGCGCAGATTTTCCAGAACGGCGGCAACTTCGATTTTGTCTTGCATCTCTGATCTCCAGTGGTCGTGCATCATCATGGAAACCATTTTACTCGCCGTATCTCGTTTTGTCTATCGCTTGGCGATTGATTGTCCCAATGGTCGGCAGATATAGATAGACGCGGCGAATTACGCGACGCGCCCGGCAGACCCCCTTTCCTGCAAAGCCAATCCGGAACGTCGATCACCACCAGGCGCTTGCCCCGCCGGTGTCGTCCCTTGCCCGACCGTCCAGTGGACGGGCGGGTGCGACGGTAGGGGGCCGGGTCGGTAGACCTCGGGGCCGCGTAAGCGGACACGACCCCCGTAGCCCGGCGCAGGACTCCGGCGGCCGCCGGCACTCGCATACCACCGCGGCGCGCATGCGCCGCCCGTCGTCGGCATCGAGCGCGGCCGCCAGGACGCGCGAGCTGGATCGAAAACCGCCCCCACGTCGCCGGCGGCCGGCCCCGCGATCGCGACCCGTAGCGGCGCGCCGTCCCCATCGAGCGCAGCGCGCGAGCTGGATAGCAAAACGCCCCAGCGCGGGAAGCTGCTGGGGCGTTCGGGCGCGTTGCTAGGCACCGGTACGACGCAGGACTTCTCGCTCGTACCCCGCACGCGGAATGCAGCGCGCCGGATGAATCAAGCGAGCCGCAGCCTTGGCGCGCCGTGCTACGGCCTTCGTCGCGCCATCCATGCAGACGACTTCGAACGCGGCACCGGCCTGTTCGAGCGCGAGCGCTTTGTTGCGATCGTTGCGGAACGAGCAATCGAAGTGAGCGAGGTTCGCCCAGCGCGTGGCGACAGTGAAACGAAAACGCGCTTCGTTCCAAAGCAGCTCGACGCGAATGCCGTCGATGTCGAAACTGCTGCGGATGATTTCGGTTTGCATCGTCGTTCTTGGGTTGCTCAGTGTCCGCCGTAGCGGGCCAGGTGGTCAGGCGCGATGGATGCAGCAGCCGACGCCGAGGAATTCGCTCACGATGTACGTTTCGCGGAATTTCCGGAAGACGCGCACGCCGAGCGCCGGGTGAGCATTGCGGTTCTTGCGAATCTCGCGGGCTGCCTTCGCGCGGGTGATTGCTTGTTCTTCGCCGTCGTTCCAGCGAAGCATCATTTGCGGCTTGCTCATGTCTTTCTCCTGTAGCGGGAGCGGTTGGTCAGGATTTGGTCGACTCGATCACGTTGCTGCGCCGGGTTTCGATCTCGGCCTCGCGCAGCGTGTCGAAACCCCTGACGCCGCAGCCGGGGTCGTCTGCGAAGTCATAGCCGTTCGCGAGCATGACCATGTAGCCGTTGCCTGCGTCACGCTCGTCGTCAACGTGCGCGACCCATGCGCGGGACTCAATGCGTTCGATCATCGTTGCCACGTCTTTCTCCTGTAGCGTGAGCGGTTAGCGGGTGCGGTTAGCGGGTGCGGTTGTTACCAATTACCTGCCATACCATTCAGGCGGAACAATTGCTTACGTGCAGCGTCGTCCCAAGCCTTCGCGATACCTTCGTCCTTTTCATACTTGCGATAGCCACGTGCTACCTCTGCGCTACCGAGCATTTCCCGACGTGCTGCGCGCTTTTGTTTGTAGTCCATCGTCGTTCTCCTACCGCTTAGCAGTTGTACCAAACCGCGACACTAATCCGCACTACGCGACTACGGTACGGCGTGACACGGGCATGACGCGAAGCGCATCCGCAACAATCGTGCTCGTGCGCGCACCCGTACGTGGAAATGCTATCTTCGATCGCACTACGCCATTCGGCTGCATTGACGCCGGCTGGCAGCCGGGCAAAGGCCACGTAGACGGGGCCATTCGATACGTCTGCGCCATCATCACGCGCAGGACTGTATACCTTGCGAAACGGCGTGTGCTTGACCGTGCCCAACTCATCCCATGCGTCAAGGTGTTGGAATGCACCGACAAACTTGCGCGTAACCCGACGTTCGACATGCAACGTATTCATCGTTCCTCCTTCGCTTCGACCATGTAAACTATTTTACGCCATGTATCTCGTTATGTCTATCGCTTTACGATTGATTGCTTCAATGCTCGGCATGCGGCGATAGACCATACGAATTACATCATAAACCTGACAGCGCGCCATGCGATACAGCGGCCGCCGGCACGCAGCAGCGGTGCGTTGTCCGGGATATACTGTATATCCATACAGCACTGGCGCTAAAAATGGGGACTGTTTGGGAATACCAGTGGGAGTACACCGATCTCGATAGCGGACAGGTGAAGCTGTACCCGTTCTGGTTGACGAAGAGCGAGGGCTTTCGGTCGGACAGGCTTACTGAGGGATGGGGCCGGTGCCTAGCCCATACGCGCCGCGAGCGCGTAGGGCCGCCAGAGTGGCGCGAAGCGCTTAAGGTCAAGCCGTACGGCACGCGACCGCTGCCAGAGTTCGAGCCGCCGATGCATGGCGAACTGGTTGATCTATACCGGCGCGAACGCGACCAGGACGTGAGGCGCGTAATCCTCGAAGTCGTGCGTGCTCGACGTGTAATGGCTGAGATTGAGCATCTGGTTGCTATCGTTCGCCGTGAATACGGCGACGGGTTAGTTGCGATGAATCTACTCCGGTGCCTCGCTCAAAATGAACGGTGGCGAGTTGGAGACTTTGGAGACTCGAAGAAGGGCGGCAAGTCCGGCGAGTGATCTGCCTCGATCTCCTGATGAACGGCGAAGGCAACCCACACCGCTTCATGCCGCCTCGCTCTAGGAAGGAAATGGGGATGCGGTTATCCACCGGCCGCCGCTGGCGGCCCGTGGATAACCGCATCGCGCCCCTGCCTCTTGCGGGCCGGGCGCTTCCCCATTTTTTTGACCTCGATACATCAGCTCTCAGTCCGCTTCCGCGCACTCCGGTCAATCTCTTGCAGCTTTACGCTGTATCTCTCTTCAGCGGTTCTTTGGCGGATAGCGAGCGCATCCAGCGCCTCTTGAATCGTCGTCTTGAGCTGCGGGAGGCTCGTTGCCATCTCCAACGCGCCGGATATGGTTTCGATTGCTGTCCGCTGCAACTGGCGAATCTCTGCGCTATGCCTGATAACAAGGTCTTTGAGTTTTGACATACGCCCTCTCTTTGTTTGTATAACGTTACGTCTATCGTATGCCATGTAACTCGCTACGTCTATCCTTTTGCGTGCCGATTTTTTCTATCGGTTTGCTATCTCAATAGCTGCCGGGCACGGACGAAAAAAAGCCCCTGAATTACAGGGGCAAACGAGGGGCGGGACGTGCAAACTGGTTTCGCTACTTACTTCCTCCGATAAGGCTCAGGACTCTTCACCCAGCAGACTCGTTTGCCGAGGATCGCTGCCGCTTTCCTTCTCTTCGGCCGGCTCGCAGATTTGCTCAGCTTCGAGCTGGGCCGCCATCAGCTCTTTCAGGACGCGTGCGGACACCGGAATCGTCACCTCGTCACCGACCACCGCTACCTGAGCGCGCACGTCCTCGGGCATCGAAGAGAACAGGGCGTTCACGTTCGACACGTACCGATCTGCCAGCGCACGGGGTAGAGCCCGTCGCTTCGCGGGTGCGCGGGCCGCTTTCGCTTCACGTTTCGTTACCTTCTTCCGACGCTCTTCGCCACCTTCCGTTACCTCCATCGGGGCCGCCGAGATGATCTCGCGAAGCACGGCACCAGCATTCTTGCCATGCTCTCGAATTGCGTCGATCGCCACATTCACGGTCACCATTTCTTCCGCGACGATCTCCTGCAAATCGATATCGGCATTCGCAAGCATCAGGGCCTGGTCGATATGGGGCAGAGAGACGCCACGCTCTTCGGCGATTTCCGCCTTCGTCCAGCCGAACTTCAACAGCCTCTTGTAGCCGTCCCCTTTCTCAAGCGTCGACAGCTCCGCCTTTTCAGCCGAACCCAGCATGTGAAGGGTACTTTCGGCCGCATTGCCTCTCCATTCGCGCGCCTCGATTCTCCGAATCGGATGCCCTTCAGCGATGGCGAGCAGTGCGCCGCGAGTCCGGCAATGACCGTCGCGCACGATCTTCTGACCGTTGACCATTTCGACGTCGATGGCCGGAAATGATGCACCTTTGATGTACGCGTGCTTGTACCGCTGAATCACATCGCGGAGCTTCTTGGTCTCCCTGCGAAGGTTGAAGCCTTCTTCGAGTACCAGAGTCTGCGGATCAACGTAAAACTCCGTACGCTTGGAAACGGACGGATCTTCCTTGTCTTCCGCTGCCTGCTTGAGCGAGCCATGCACCTTCATTCCGCTTCTCCTTTTCGTGTCTGTCGTGTCCCAACCACCATGAAAACCATTTTACTCGCCGTATCTCGTTTTGTCTATCGCTTGGCGATTGATTGTCCCAATGGTCGGCAGATATAGATAGACGCGGCGAATTACGCGACGCGCCCGGCAGACCCCCTTTCCTGCAAAGCCAATCCGGAACGTCGATCACCACCAGGCGCTTGCCCCGCCGGTGTCGTCCCTTGCCCGACCGTCCAGTGGACGGGCGGGTGCGACGGTAGGGGGCCGGGTCGGTAGACCTCGGGGCCGCGTAAGCGGACACGACCCCCGTAGCCCGGCGCAGGACTCCGGCGGCCGCCGGCACTCGCATACCACCGCGGCGCATGCAGCCGACAAAAAAATGCCCCGGTGCGACGAACAGCCGGGGCTTACGCAATCATGGAGCGTCTTTACTGAAGCCGCGCGCGCCCCATCAACCACATGCCTCCGACGACAAACACGACGGAAATCAGCAGGCGCAGCGCCGAATCCAAGTTAGCGCTAATGAAGAAAAAACTGCCGAGAGAACCCATCAGGCCAACAAAGCCCAGCGCAGACAAAACAAAGCCAGCGAGCAATATCAATGCCCCGGCTACCCGTATTTCCATGATCTTCATATGCCCCCCTTAAACGTCCAGATGACCATCAGCATATCTTTCGTAATTCGCATTGTCTATCCATTTTGTCGTTTGACTTTTAGATCATCCTCTCGAAGCTACGAGACTTAGAACCACTTCCCGATCCAGCCGGTACAATCGCACGACGCAAGAACCCGGATTTACGGCCGTACCCGGCCAAAGTTGAGAACTCTAGCAAATCCATGAGCGAGACCACGCCCCTCTACGGCGAAGACGCGGCAGCGCTGCGGAAGAAGGCCGGATTCACCCAGCAGCAACTTGCTGACCGCTGGGGCTTAAGTCGCGGACAAATCGGCCGATATGAGAAGACGGGGCAGATTGTCCCCCCGAAAGTTGCCGACGCGTACCGCGGACTGGCCGTCGTAGGCGGCTAGGCCCCTCAAAATGCCGCACCCATGCAGCATTTGAATCATGGATGCGATACAATCGAAACGATCGGACTGCCGGTCGGTGTCGCCTGACACACCTATATGCAGGTAACAATCAGAGAGAACCGCGCTCCGAGAATGGGCGCGGCTTTGTAACGAACACGCGCCGTCCAGTTGCGGCGCTGCGGGGAACTCATGACCAATAATCGCACCGCGCGTTCGCTTCGGAGCGTTATCGCCGTCTCGATCATCACGACCGGGGCTGTCCTGCTTGGCTCGACCTCGATCGCGCAGGCTCAAGAGGCGGCACATAGCGCAGCGACCGAGCCGGAATCGCAAGTCGCCAGCGACGAGCCGGCAAACCTGAACGACGACACCAACCGCTTTGTCTACCGGCGCTACACGAACGACACGCGGACGAACGATCGCCTCAATGCGGTTTTTCATCTCATCCAGAGCCAAGGGAATGGCCTAACGTGGGATGGGGAGTCGAAGCCAGCGGATGACCCGAAAGCGGCCCCGGCAGTTGTGGCCGCATCGAAGACTGGCGACGGCGCGAAAGTCGGCAAGGCCGATACCACAAAGACGGCTACCGATTCGGCTTCGCCCCCGGCACCAGCCCCGGCCCCTGACCCGGTGCTGACGTGGGCATTCCGACCGGACGCCACGGCACAACAAACGCTTTCCTCATGGGCAAAGATTGCTGGATGGAACGAGCCGACGTGGACCGCCAAGAATCCGTTTCAAGGTCGCGGCGAGATTCACGGCACGTTCATAGATGCGCTTCGGGCGCTCGCATCCGCAGCGCCCCAACTCAACTTCAACGCATCGCTCGATAAGAAGAGCATCACCGTTACCGACGCGAGCGGCAGTTAAGTAAAACGTTACGTCTATCGCAGAATTTCCGCGATAGATTTTTTTCACCCGCATACGATAGACATTTCGTTTTACGTAAAGTACGATATAACCACGGTGCTCGAAACGCATCGAGAGGCCAACAGATTTCCAACGGAGAATCCATGAAGCGCGAGGAACAAATGAAGAAAGCGGCGAAGCTCATCATCGCCACGTCGATGGCGGCATTCGTAGCCGCTTGCGGGGGCGGCGGGGATGGCGGTAGCAGCAACACCGGCGGATCGTCCGGCGGCTCGAATCCGACTCCGGTACAACAGAACGCAACCGATCCGTACACCGGTCAGCCCGCGGCCGGCTCCGCCACGAACCAGATTTCCGGTTCGGTCGTGAGCGGCGCGACGGCAGGTGCAACGGTCACGGTCTATACGCTGAACAACGACGGCACGAACGGCGATGCCATCGGCACCGCAATTACCGATGCGTCGGGCGCTTTTTCGATTGCGCTGCGCCAAGCGCCCACTGGCATGATCCGCATCGTCGCGACGGGCGGCACGTTCAGCTCCGAGGCCGACGCGTCGACTCAAAGCAACGCCACGCTCGAACTGGTCGCACCGTACGTCACATCGGCACTGAACACGTTCGTCGTCACGCCGGTCACGCACTACGCTTCCCAGCGAGTCTCGTACCTGACCAAGCAGGGCCAGTCGCTGATCGCAGCGTACCGTACGGCATCGTCGGCGGCAGTCTCCGTGCTGTCGGGCCTGAACGCGATCGCGACGGCAAATCGGGCGCACAGTGGCGTCGATTACCTCGCGATCACGCCTGGCTCTTCGCAGGACACGCTGAACGCTTATGCCGATGCGCTCAAGGCGCTCGAATACTACGGCGTCAAGTATGACCTTCCGTCGCACACCACTGTCCGCATCTTCATCGCGACGTCGATCGCCGGCAGCAACGGCGTGACAGACCAGAACGGCCAAGCCGTCAATGTCGGCGCGTGGTCGGGGCAAGTATTCAACGAATCGACCCCGCTCACGGTGGCGAGCATGGCCGGCGGGATCTCCGTGCAAGATGGCGTCGCCTCGATCGTCCAGCAGATGAACGCGACCCAAGCGTGCGCAAGCGGCGATCACACCGCGTTCTATGCGCGCTACCCGCTGGCGGCAGGGCAGTCGGACTATCTCGATTCGACCACGTGCGCTACGTACACCAGCAACATGAACGCGATCAGCGCGAAGATCCCGACGAACAACCGTTCGAAGTACGTCGGCTGATAGCGAGCCCTCGATAAAGCACAAAGCCCGGCGTTTGCCGGGCTTTTTTTACTGGCGCGTACGCACCTCGAAACGGCCTGACGCCTGGCCGTCAATTGCATGTAAGTCCGGTCAGCGCGCCCATGAACGTCCCAACCGCAGTGATGACGGTGTACGCGTTCTTTCCGGACGGGCAAGAGCAGCCGCCCGTTTCGGGGTTCGGCCCAAGGCACGCTCCATCGGTATAGCGGTAGTAATACGCTCCGCCGTGCGTCGAGCCGGCAGACTTCCACACACCAGATTGGCAAGAAAGGATTTGTCCGTTCGGATCGGTCGTGATCCCGTTCCCGCCACACCCCCAGCCTGCCCACGCAAGGGCCGGCAGATTCACCACATTGCGCGCGGTCAGCACGCCGTTAACGGTCTGATTGCCAGCCGCGTATAGGTCGCCGTCGACCTGCGCGCTCCCCGTTGAATGGAGCCATCCGCCCGTGACCGAGCTGTTGCCCACGACGTTCTGACCCACGACCATCCCGTCGTTACGGATATACGCTGCGGGGCTTGCGCCACCACTCGGGCCAGCACCGATCGTTCCACCCGCGTACACATCCCACGTTCTGACGCCACCACTCCAACCGGCGGGCAAATCGGTTGCGCTATAGCCCGACGTCGCGATGCGGCCCGATGCCGTCACCGAGTTTGTTGCAACGTCGCCAGCGTTCTTGATGGTGGAAGTAGCGAGGGTCCCAACGTTGTTCACGTCGTTTCCGTTTGCATTCATCGGCCCGGTCAACGCGCGGCTACCGTCCGTCTTGTAGAAGGGCAGGGTATCGACGTACCCCGTCGTCAATGACCCAGCTCGCATCGCGAGCGCGCCGGCGGCACCGCTGTACGTGTTGGGGAGATTCCACGACGCCCCGCGCGAGAAGTAGGTTCCGGGATTGTTTGGCAACGACTGGCCGCCATCGAAACCGGCAGCATTCACCGCAAACCCCAGCAGGTCGTTTCGCACATTGCCTTGCACGTCTCGATAAGGCGAGGACTCGACCAGGGCGGGCAACTGACAGCCGACACCAGGACAATTCGTCGGGGTGATTGTGATCTTGAATGCGAGGTTGCCCGGATTGTTGGTGGTGTATCCCATCGGCAAAAAGCCGTACTTCTGAAGCTCCGCGATCGTGGGCGAAGTCGGGTTCGCGAGCGTAATGGGTGCGCCGTTCGGATCGACCAATCCCGTCCCCGTGCGGCCGGAGAGCTGGTCTCCATTTTGCGCGATGAACTTGTTAATCCCTGCCTGAAGGCCGCTCATGTACTGGCCCGTCTGAATCGCGGTAGAACGCTCGTTCGCCCTCACTGCCTGCATGTTGGAGTTCGCAAGCGCCATCGTCATCAGAGCAACGCCGAGAGTGGCCTCGAACATCGTCGTCATAACTTCCCCCGTAGGTTCTGTAAACGCAAAAAAAAGCCGACCGCACGAAAGTGCAGTCGGCAGGTCGACGGCTTTACTGACGCTGCACGACGATGCTGTTATTGGTCGGTTGGCACGATGCGGTCGGATCGAGCTGACCGCCAAATGCCTTGACCGAAGTACCGTTCAGCGACATGGTTGCTGCGCTCCCGGCAACACCCGCGACGATCTTCTTGCAGGTCTCGTCAGTCACGCCTCCGACCGTGTACTGACCGGAATCGTTGGCCGTCGTAACTTGGCCGGGCGCAACTGCGAGCGTACCGCCGCCCTTGAGCGTAACGACACCACCGCCGGCGTCAACGATAGTCGAGAAGTTCTTGAACAGACCCGACAGCGACGCGTTTGCCGTCGTGAATTTCGACCATTGGCCAACGTACAGGTTGCTTGCGTTAGCGCCCAGCTCGTTGAACTCCTTCACGAAGTCGGCACCGTTCTGCCCGGCACGTCCACGGTTGAACCCGTAGATCGCCGTAACGATCACCGCTGCGGCGAGAATCGCCCAAAACATGAACTCCCCGATCGTTGCGCCGGACTGCCCGCGCGCGAGCCGGTGATTGATCGGCCTGCCACGATACAGACGCTTTGCGCCATCGATCTTTTCGACGTTGCCAACTTCGTTGTCGAACACAACCACGTTTTCAGCAGACACCTTCATCTCGTTCATCACTTGTTCCTTTACATTGATCTCAAAAAATCGAGCCTTAAAAAGCTCGCTCTGCTCCTAATAATTCGGAATACACATCAAAATTAGATCATAACAATCATAC
Organism: Burkholderia lata; assembly: GCF_902499025.1. GTDB lineage: Bacteria > Pseudomonadota > Gammaproteobacteria > Burkholderiales > Burkholderiaceae > Burkholderia > Burkholderia lata_C. The sequence goes on from NZ_CABVPW010000048.1 coordinate 10,758, forward strand.
TCGAATTACCCCCCCGTTAACTAGCGTGAAATCTGTGTCGGCGCATTTGAATAACCACTCGTAGACACCGCGTCTTGGAACTGCCATCCCATGTAATTGAATCCCCCCTGAATCGCGACAACGAGAATCACCAGCACCGCGCGCGAAGTGTTCTGAATGCGCTTCGCTCGCTTCTCCAGCTCTTTCGGCGCAGTGTCCAGGATGGTGCCGCCAACCTGCTTTAGCATCTCGGACACGTCAGCGTAGTCGGCAATGTCCATCATCCGATACTCGGTCTCGCGATCAACCATACCGGTTTGAAAATTCTCGCCTTTTCCGTGTGGGTTCTCTTCGAGGTTGTGCACGATCCGGAGAATGTGATGCCGAAGCCACACGCTGGCGTTGGGCTCCATCATCTGCAATGCCTTGGGAACGGAAACTACTTTGTTGTTGACCCGTTGCGTCACGGCAGCAAGGGCTACGATGAATGACGCGGCCTGAAACTCCGCGTACAGACGGAAGGGTAAGACGTGTCGATCGAGCCACTGCCGCCACCTTCCAACGTAGTTCGGTACGGCCCACTTCACGATCGAGATCGAAACCACGATGAAGACGATCCAGAGCGGCCAAACTGTTCGAATCGACACGCTCATCCAGTGCATGATGACCGCAATGAGGCCGAGGTCAGAGACCGGCACGTTGGGCGGTAGAGAGCTTTCAATGTCCGGCACGATTCGGAATGAGTACATGCCGATGAAGATCTGAGCCGCAACAAAGACGAAGAGCGTGGACAACCAGATTGATGCAACCGCTTCTTTAGTTGCATCGAGCGCAGTAACGACCTCCCCCAGCTCCTTCAAGCCCTTGGTCAAATCCCCAGCTCGCTCAGCGATCATGAGGGGCGCGTAGTCCTCTTCCGGAACGCTGTCGCGAATCGCTTCTGAGAATGACCCGTCGATCATGTAGTTGTCGAGCCATCGAGCGGCGAGCCGTCCCTTGGGCTCGTCAGGGTAGCGGTCAGCGATACGCTCGATGTGAACGCTGATGTTCACGCGCGGCTGACTCTCCATCGTTGCCGCAAGGTCGACATAAAATGCGGCACGCTTTTTCTCGAACCGCATCTTGTCACGGGCGAACTGATCCCAAAGCGGTCGAAACAAGCGGCTGATTCCGTCACTAAACGGCTTCGTGATCTGCTCAAGTATGTCGCTCATAGTTGTCTATTCCGGTGAATTCGCTGATGTATCCGCTATCGCGCTTACTCGGCTATGCAACCGCTTCGAGGTTGCCGTGCGTCGTGGACGATCGGTGCGTGAGTCGCTTCAGGTCGTGCTCGTAAGCGTCGATGGACTGGAATCGCTTCTCGGCCTCGGTCAAGCAAATTTCTCCGAGCGAAACCTTGTACATCGAGATTTCAAGCGGCGACTTTCCATCCGAGTTGTCGCTGTCGAATCCGGCAACACGAAGAGATCGGTAGTAGTGCAGCAGCTCGATGCTCCTTGCGTCGCGCACTAAACGCATCATGTCGTCGGACGGCTCGATGATCTGAGCGATCAGAGTGCGCCCACGGATACCGTTCAGCTCCGGAACACCTTCACGCGCGCAGTGCGAGCAGCCGATCGGATTCCGCACTCGGATCTTGCTCACATCGATTTGGAAAAGATGCTCAAGGCGTGCGAGGAATTCGCTATTCGCAATCCGCAGTGATTCGACCGCGATCGTCGCAACTGCCGAGTCGCCGCTATGACTCTCGATCACCGATCGCAGGAAGCCGGGCGTTTCGTGCGATGTCGCCAATAGCGAGCACATCGGGCAAGTCTTCGGGACGAGCGCGAGGTGAACCATCATCTTCAGGAAGCCAGGAAGCGTGACAATGTCGCGGGCCAGGGCGAACTCTTCGCTCATCAAGCGATTGGGAATCGCAAGGGCGTTCGGTGCGTGAATCGTCGTGAAGCCGCGTTGGCCGGCCAGCACAGCATCGCGAAATGCGCCCGTTGTGCTGGGGTCTCGCAGCTCCGAAATCACCGTCACATCGGGGTCTGTTCGCTTGTTCTGGAGCTTGAAAGATGCGAACGCATCCGAACCTTCATCGTCGTTGAGACCACGCGACGCGGAATGCTGATTCGAGCCTTCGTGGTTATGCAAATACTCGATCGGATCTTCTGCCGAGTTGATCTCGTAGTACGGTGGCATCAGATTGATCAGCGTTTGGAGAAACTTCGACTTGCCGGAGTTAACGCGCCCGGAAAATATCCACCCCCCGCCGTCCGTATACAGCTCGCGCATGATCGCCCGCTCCTGATAGGGCGGAAGACCCGCGCCGTTCGGCTGCATCCCTACAGAGGTGTATGCGTCGTTGACGTCGACCTTCATAACCCGCAGCACAACCTTCAGCCCCTTGTGGGTCGGCAACTGAGCCCATCGGAAGCTAAGCGACTGCCCCGATATGACTTCTTCGAGCTGGCATTGCAGCGCCAAGGTGACGCTGTAGCTACTGGTTGTGGTTGAGTTGCCCTTGAACGAGTACATGAAGCCGAGCATGCGCTGCATCTGGTCGGTCGTCATGCGAAACTTTCTCGGCCGAATCACGTTGCCGTCCATGCGGAATCCGACTTGCGAATACTCGCGATCGAGCTTCAGCTTCATGTGAATGTCGGATACACCGTTATCGAGCGCGAAGTCGACAATCTCGACAAAGAGCTTGAACAGCGGGCTATCTCGATCGGAGCTGCGTACGCGCGTTGCGTTGCTGCCGCTCTCCGCGCGTGCCAGCTCAGACACGACAGCTTGCGTTGCAACGTAGATCGCCGGTATATGCGGACGGTGTTGCTTCTGAAGCTCCGAGTACACCTCATCAACCACTTCGGTATTGAGCATGTTCCGCGTCAGCACGATTGCGAACTGATCGCCGGAAATCTGGATCGGGCAGATGGATTGCCGATACTCAGCACGAATTACCGTCGATTGGATAGTGCGGCGGAACTCGGGCAGATCGGCGGTCTGAATCACTTCTTGAGACGCGACGACATACTCACCGTGCCGCATGGCTTGATCGTCGCCTGCGTCCTGTGCCACCACCGTGCGCGAGAACTGGCGAGTCGACGTAACGGCCGGCGTGGTCGGCGCGTTGACAGGCACATTCGCCTTTTCCTCGCCGCGACGACGCACAAAGCGCGAGAACAGCTTCGGGAATTGGATGTGCATAGCTCAGCGCATGTAGGGGTTGTTGGGAATCACCGGGAACCCGGGCATCGGTGCTTGCGGTCGAGCCGCTTCGAGCGGACGCGGATCGGCCTCGAAATCACCCTGCGCATAGAGCGGCCACACGTAGCGGGCTCGCCCTTTCGTCGCCGTAAGCGCCGAGTCGGACACGTCGGTGATCGTGTACCCCTCGAACTTCTTGCCCTTGTAGACTGAGATGACGCGGCCGTTGATCGCGAGCTGGCCGCGGAAATTGTTTTCGCCTCCGTCGACGTGAACGCCGTACACGGAGAAGAAGCACGGCTTGTTGTCGTCAGGACACGCAGCGCTGAACCGCCGATTGGTCTTTTTCTCGGGTGCGTCGCCAAGCTGAGCGATACCCTGCTGATTCGGCGGCGGAAGAGGCGGCAACATGGCCTGTTGCGCACCTTGCGGAGCAACCGTCGACTCACTGCCTTTCAACGTCGCGAGCTGGGCCTGATAGGCTTTTCGCTGGTACAGATCCTCCCAATCACCCAGCGACGGCGCACGATCAACGCCGGGTTGCGGTGCTACGGTCTTGGCAGGTTCCTGCGCGGCTACCGATGCGACAGTCTTGGCAGGTTCTTGCGCCGCAACCAGCGTCGTGGTGCTGGCCTTTGCCACTTGGACGGGCGCAGACGCAACCGGCGGCTGCGGTGCGGCGAAAGCCGGCTTCGTGGCCGGTGCCGGGGCGGGAGCTGGGGGAGCGCTCGTCGGCGCACCGAGTCCAGGCGGCGTTGAAGCGACCACCTTCGGCACCGGGCCAACGGGCGCTTGCTGAGCGGTGGCGGATGTTTTCTGGCCAAGCGGCAGGTTGAGCGACGGCGACGCCGATGCGGCGAGCGGCACACCGATCAGCATGCAAAGCGCGGCGGCTGCGATAGTGGTTTGTCTGGTCTTCATAGTGGTCTCAGTTGCGTGTGATGGCTTCGCCCTCGATCGAAATCTGATATGGCGTGTCGTCGGAAGCGCTGGTGGATTTGTTGATCGTCAGCTCCGCCTTGCTCAACGTCGCGTATGCGGGAAAATCAGAAAGCAGCTTCACGAAGTGAGATGCGCCCTCGATCGTCCAGTGCGACGCCTTGTAGGCGACTGCCGCGACTCCTGCGGGCTGGACACCGGGAGGAATGAGAAACGCCTCGGCATCATTGAGCGACGCTTTCTTGACGAGCTGGCTTGCCGATTGCAGCGTCGACGTGAAACGCATCTGCCGATCGGCGGCCGTACCTGCTGACGTCAAGACCGTATTCAGCGTTACCTTCTTGACCGCTTGCGGCGACGCATTGACGATCATCTGGTCTGCCGTTGGGAGATACGTAGCGCTCGATGCGTATTCCTTCGGAGCGGCTGCGATGAAGGTCTGATTCGTCGCGTAGCTCTTCAAGTCTCGGTCGTAGGTGAGAGCGCATTGCGCGCGCCCATCCCACGCTTGGTACGATCCGCCCTGCGAGCCAGGAGCACTGAACTTGCACGACACTTTGGATAGAGACCATCCACCGTACATGGTGGTGAGCGATCGTATCCAGTCGTACCACGACGAGAAATCGCTTGCCCTTACGACGGGATCGAGTGCGTGCGCCTTCAGGCTATCCGCGTACAACTCCGTCGGCGTCTTCGTCGCAACCGGGTCAGGGGGAAAGAAGTAGTCAGCAGCCCTCGGCGCCATAACTGCCAGCACGCCGACAGCGACGATGGCGACGGCGACTTTCTTGTAGAGCGCCGATCGGCTTGGTGGCTTCAACAGACAAGTGCTGTCTGCATGTTCCGCCAGCTCCGCGAGCGTAAGCGGCGTTGCCTCGCCAACGAACGACAGATTCGTTTCACCCACGACCGCAAACCCGGATTCACCGCATTTTTTGCCGAACTCGATATACAGCTCATGGGCCTGCTGCTCGGTCAGGCCGATTTGATCGAAGCGACGCAACGGCCTGCGCTGCCGCACACCGATGAGAGAAATCTTGTCGTCAGGTGTCCGGATCAGCAGCAGGGCATCATCGGGAAGCCCCGGTACACGAAGAAACGCGGCGGCAGCGGCGAAGATCTGCCCAGCCTGCGAAGCGGACGAATCCGACTTCGGCAGAAACCCAGCGTAGTCCGCTTTGTCCGCGTGCCAAAGCAGTGGCGATCGCATCTCGCGGGCTCGCCTCGCCGCGATCGTGGCATACGAGCCCGATTCAACAAGCAGCCGCCATTCCATCCCGAAGGCGAGTTTTTTCCCGTTGATTTCGCTGATCATTGCGCTGGCCCTTGCTGTCCGGCGTCCGTGTCCTTGATCGTCGCGCTCATGACCAGCAGCGTTGCGGTACGCGTGCGCGAAGCATTGACCGATCCGCCGGCGAGCAGCGGAATGTTATGGCCGAGCGTACGTCGATCGTATTGCGCCGTGTTCGAATCGAACACCGTCAACACGGTTGTTGCCCCGTTCCGGATGATCGCGTCGGTAGAGAGACCTTGCCCGGTCGTATTGACGAGCTGGACGGTCTGCTGATTCGAACCGGAGCCCGACGTGAACGGCTGAATGCTCTGCAACACCGACGTATCGAGCGAAACCGTTACGGCGACCGAGTTGTTATTCGTGACGCTCGCATACACCAGCATCTTCAGGCCGACTTGATCTTGGGCCGTCGTGACACCAGGAATGCCACCAGTACCGCCCGCCGTTGCCGTCGCGGGGGTCGTTTGCGAAACGTAGGAGAAGCGAACGCGGTTGTTGTAGTAGTGCGTGTGACGGTTCTGCACTTCGAGAGGAATGTCATCGGACGATGCCGTATTCCCCAATTCGGCAAGCGCCTTCACTGCCGCCTGCGTGCCACTGAACTGTCCGGAGGTGATCTTCGCACCCAGCTCTCCGGCGTTCGCGGAAACGAGCGAGATCGGTGACGCAGACGTGAGGATGAAGCCCGGAACCTTGTTCAAAGCTTTCGTCAGGACAGCCTGCCAGTCAACGCCGAGTTGCCCTGTATCGTTCAACGTCACCTGAACGAGCCGCATATGGACCGCGACCATCTTGGAAAGCAAAGCGCGATGGAAGTTGACGATCGATTCCGCTCGTTCAACTGCATCCTTCGTGTCGGTGATAGTGATGGTGCCTTGCGAAATGTTTCCGCTGACCGATCCCGATCGGGTCATCACCGTTTGCACATCGTTGAGGATCGACGTGATTTCATTGACGTTCTGAGCCTCGCTCTTCAGGGCCGCCTTGTCCTGCCCTTGGTTTTGCAAAGCATTCTGGTTGTTCGACAGCGCGGTGTTGTTGATCTGGTCGGTCGAATAGCTCATGCTCGAAGGCCGAACCGGCAGCAGCCACGTTTTCGTCAGCATGCGATAGACGCGAATGACACCCTTCTTTGCGTCCCACTCCCAATTCACGCCGATGCGTGTCGTCATCAGGTCAAGAATCTGGTTGAGCGGCATCTCGTCTTGCGTAATCTCGACCTCTTGCGGCGAGTCTTGCCCGGAGTAGCCGGACGAGACCAACCCCCCGCCCCCCGTCACGCTCGAAAGGGCGGGCAGGGGGCCGGACGCGAGACGGCCGGGGCCGGCCGGCATAACCGGGGGAACCGGCCCGTTGCCGCCGCTGGGGCTATCGTCCAGCTTCTGCGTGCGCGGAAGCAACGCGTTGGCCGGCAGGTAGACGTCGGACGAGATGACAACGGGGATCTTGGTCGCAAGCGTGATCTGCTCAGCAGCGACCGGCAGGTTGACGCGCTTATTCGGAAAAACCAGTTTGACCTTGACGCCGCGCTGCAACGGAAGCGGAAGCGTTGCGCTCGGCGGCAGAGCTACGCTCTTGCCGGCGAGATAGGGGTGATCGACAAATGCGCTTTTACGCCGCTCTTCACGACCATTCGTGATCTGGCTGATGAGACTGCGCGATGCCGTGTCAGTCTCTGCACCCGCGTTCGTAACGAATTTGTTCGTGGATTGAGTGAGCTGCGGCGAAACGCACCCGGACAGGACGAGCGACGAGAGAAGAGGGTAGAGGACGAATCGTTGTGCTTTCATGTGCGTGCCTTGGTCACTTGGGATTGCATTCAGTGCTCGTCGGAAGCACGCGCACCACGTTGTTGGTGTAGAAGCACGGATGCACCGGCAAATCCGTGCTCAACGTGGTATCGAGCACTGCCTGAACCGCATCGGTGAACGAGCCAGAGAACGGTGACGAGGCGACAACGGGAACGTCCTGCCCGACTTCCCAAAACGTCGTCCAGCCCGCTTGCTTGCCCCAACGAGCGAAGAGCCCTTGAAACGTCTGATCGGCCGGCGTCGCCTCCCAAAGCGGGGCAACAACGAAACCCTGCAGCTCGGGCGTTGCGGCCGACACGGCGGCACCAGCGGCCGGAGCTGGCGCAGTGGTAACGCTCGAAGCAGCCGGGTTCGCGGCTTTCACGACAGGGGCGCTCGAATTGCTCGATGCGGGTTGCGGCGCGCTCTGCGCCGGGCCGCCCTCGATGACAAGCGCGGCCTGGCTGAACGCCGGTACCAGAGCGAGCGCTACCAATAGCTTCCTCATTGCATTCCTTTTTTTCGTTGAAGGGACACGGCTAAGCCCGACTCCACACCAGCGGCGAGATAGCACCTGCCGACAACGAAATGCTATCATACCGACCACTAAAAGATAGCTTTTAGTGGCCTAAAAGACGCATTTGTATCGGAAAGGGTCGGGCACTGCTTGATACGCGCCGGGATAGCCGCCAACTCGGGGGAGCGCTTCGGGGAGGTGAGACCTCGGGGAGTCGGGCGGCAAGGGTCAGCTAGTGCCTCAAGGAACAGTCCGCCATGCCGTAAAGGGATAACGGCATAAGTGCATGTTTCCTGAACCCTTTATGCACTTTTGGTAGACGTCTAATGAGGAAAAAGAGATGAAAGACCGTCTGAACGATCGGCTGCTCCGGGCGGCCGTGATGACGATCGGGATGGGAATGCTTTGGGCAACTTCGCTGCCGGCGGCCAGGGCGGATTGCTTGGACGACGCCGCGAACTACTGGAGCGTGCCGACGTCGCTGGCGCGAGCGGTCGCGATGCAGGAATCAGGAATGCGGCCACGCGTCGTTTCGAAAAACACCAACGGCTCGCGCGACATTGGCCTGATGCAAATCAACTCGTCTTGGCTTCCGCGGCTGAAGCAATACGGCATCGGGGAAGAAGACCTACTAGACGCCTGCAAGAACGCGTATGTGGGGACGTGGATCATGGCGCAGAACATTGCGCAGCTCGGCTACAACTGGACGGCCATTGGTGCGTACAACGCCGTCACACCGAGCAAGCGTGACGCGTATGCACGGAAGATCTACGGGCAGCTCATGAGGTTGCAGGGCGGGGCAACGACCACCGGGCCGATGGCAAATCAATAACCCTCGGCATTCCCGAAAAGTCTCACCACTCCTCGTTGCCGCACGTCGCACGCAGCTTCGCAAGCACGTCGGGATAGCTGTCGTGTAGCTCGGGCCAGTTCTCGCCGGGCGTAAGCGCGTCGGGCGATATGCTCCCGCGCCTAACGGCCATCCGCACGCGTGGATGGCGGTGGCCGACCATCGCGAGCCAGCCAGCGCAAGGGATTTCGCTGCCTAGCTTCGACTGATGGCACGCGAAAAACGACGCACCGAAGTCCGGCCCGATGCCGCGCTCGTCGGGGCACGTACCCGCCAGGGATTCAGCCAGCGCGAGACTGAAATTCGGAATGTCGCCAGCATCCTGGTCAACGCGCCACGGGCATGATGGACACGGCCGCGCCGCAGCCTTCATGGAGCACTCGCTCACTGGCCCTCCATTCCTTTCGCCAGTGCGATGCAGTCCCGAATCGATCGCACATCGCCAAGCCTCAGCCGCATTGCATCGAGCTTGGCCCTTGCTGCGTCAGCCGCCGCCTGCACAACAGCGATTTCCTCGGCCGTTTCTGCGCCGCCATTGTCCATCAGTGCGACGACTGCGATCGAGTACAGGCGTGCTGCCCGCACGACGGTTCGCTTGTTCATGGGTGTCACCTTGCTTTGACCAACTCGTTGAGCGCCGATCGCGCCTCACCGTCAGATAGAGGTGGCTCGAAGTCGGACAGATGGAACCAGAGACGTGCAGCGTCCTCGCCATTCAGATGCAAGGATTCGCAGACCTGCACCACTGTTTGCCGGCGAACCAAATCCGCGACGGCCAGCACGCCTCGATCGGTCTGCGAAAGCGACGAAACGCCATCGAAGCCGCTTACACCAGCTTGCGCGTGGAAGTGTTCGATCAGCGCCTTATCTAGCGCGCTCAGGTTGTATTCGATCACGTGGCGGCCTCTTCGGTGTCGTCATTCAGTGTCGCTCGAATCTGCGACGGGAGCGACTAACACCGGCCGTCCATGCGAAGCAGCCTCCCTGAAGCGTGCAATTACGTCCGCATCCGAAGCGCCGGGTTGCAGCACCATCACATTGCGGTCAACGGAAACAATCTGCACGGCGTTCGCCTCCAGCTCAGCCGCCACATCACGTACCAGGCTCTCGAAGAACTCCGGCGGAATCCACGTACTTCCCAACAACACGGTCAGGCCGTCGACCGTAGGAATCGCTTCATACGCAAGAACCATAACGCCGCTATCGTGTTCCACTCGGAGGCGAGCCGACTGGCGCGCACTGCTAACAAACACGGGTTGCTTGGACGAGTCGATGGAAAGCCATTCGTATGCCCATTTCCACATCTTCAGAGCATCGTCCGTCGAAAGTTCAAACGGCAGCTTGCCGTCGTCAAGATGCTGGCGTCCGAATACGATATGCGCTTGCGGCTTGCGGATACGGATATTGCAGCGCGCGAAGTTTGCGCCATCGTTGAACTGATGCGCGACACGCTCGAACATAGACTTGTACCGGTCGGACGAAGACTTGTACTGCTCCTTGCTCATACCGCCTCCTTTTTGCCACCGTGCCCCTTGATAAGCGCGTCGATCTCTTCGAACATTTCCGCCGGCCCCCTGTAGACGCGCGTGTCCTCCATTGACGGATCGAATCGCTTCATCAGCCGCTGGGATGCCTGCCACGGAAGATGCCGGGCGATGTTGTTCTTCTTCGCCAGCTCGATGTTCTCGACGCCATCGACCAGCACGCCTTTCGCTAGTTCGAGCGAGTGCGGCTCAAGCATCGACAACTTTTCGAGCGCATTGAACTGCTTGCGCGTCAGCATCTTGCGTCCCTTGTGCCGCTCTACGATCAGGTCGATCTGCACGAAGACCTCCGGAGACCCCGTGTAGGTGTGCATCTGCGGCTCTTCGAGAGCCAGCAGGCGCGTAACAACTTGGTATGCGTACTGGCGCTTACGCCCATGCTCTTCCGCCGCCTCGGCATAGCCGCGGCCCTCGACCAACACCGAGCGCGCGATCGCTACCGCGTCTTCCTTCATTCTCGATTTCATCACAAGCGCGTCAAACTGCTTCGGCTTCAGACGTGTCGTCGCCATGTTGGTTGTCATCATATGGTTGCTAATCCCGTAATTATCCCCCACTCGCGGATCTTCCTCGAAGACCACTGGTTTACCCCGAAAGCCAGCGACCGGACAGGGAAGGGAAGTCCCCGCCGGCGTTCCGTCGTAACGCGTCACTCGGCAGCTACCGGTACAGCACGGATCGCTTCGATCATGCAGTAGGTCAACGGTAAATCCGCCCCACGCATCCTGAGCACCGCACGAAACTTGTGCCGATCCGCGTCTGCCGGGCGCATCGAGAACGCCACATACACCGGCATCCCGAACGGAATGCGACGCGTGCTCTCGCGCCCAATCAGGTGCGCAATGCGCTTTGTCGCGTCTTCGCACGCCTGCAACCGCATGGAGTGCGGCAGCTCCCCGATTGTGCAGGCGTAGCGGCTTCGTTCTCGGCCGTCAGGCCCAAGTGCCTCGTACGGGATCTCCAAATAGTTCGTCAATCTCTGCTCCTTTGTATTTCATATTGTCTATCGCAACTCCATTCTACGTGAGCAATGCAGACTTTAGCAATAGACATTTCGAGATACACGAAGGAAGCAAAGACATAAAAAAAGCCGGGGATTCCCCGGCTCTTTTGTTCGCACACTGGCGTCAGATTGCGAAGCTCTCGCGATCCTTTCCCGCGATCCAGCGAGGCGGCTTTCCACGCCCCGACCACGTCGCGCCGGAATCCGGGTCGCGGTATTTTGCCTCCACGGGCTTGTGCTTGCGGGTACGACGGCGATCCCCGAGCTCGTCGGCGGAGATGCTGTACATCTCCATCAGCTCGCGGATCTTCGCAACGGCATCGGCCCTTTCGCTTTCGCGCACCCTCGCAATTTCTGCTTCGAGTTCTTCACGTTGCTTCAGAAGTTGCTTATACGATGTTGTACTCATAGCGGTTTCGTCCTTGTTACTTGGCCTGCGAACGCTCGGCGGCGATTTCGGTAAGGCGGTTGAGAATCAGCACATTCGTTGCGTTCAGTTGAGCCAGTTGCTCAACGATCGCGCTATCTGCGCTGTGCGTCCAGGCGGCATCCGCTCCGCATTTGAGCAGCCGCCCGTCAGCGTCGATCGTCACGGTTCCGGGTGTGCACGCAGTTGCAGTAGCCTTGACCGCCTGAGCTGGAACCGGCTCGGCAACTGCCGCAGACGCCATTGCAAGCGATGCAAAAAGGATGGCGATTTTCTTCATCTAGATTCTCTCCTTGGAGTGATCGGGGTTATTTGAATGACAGCCGGCCGTGATCAGTGCTTCGCCGCTCTTTCGGATGTCACATTGACCATCAGCGGGCCGTTCGGCCCACTCGCACATACCTGACGCGTCCCGTCCGGATAGTTCAGTATGTCGCCCAACGCGATGGGCACGTTCGCATAGACGCAGCCGGTCTTACCGAGTGCAGTGAGCTGCGCGCCGGTGGTAGTCATGCCTGATCGTTCGGTAACGGAGTACGTGGCCGAAGACGCGATGGCCGGGATGACGAACAGCATGGCGACAGCAAGTTTCTTCATCATTGAATGCTCTGGTTGAAAAACTATCGAACTGATGCGGAATAATTAATTCTTTGCGCGGGTAAACGTCCCTTCGGCCGCCGCAATCGTATCGGCCGACGTCACTCGCATCTTGTCGGCCACGGTTTGCATCGACACCCAGCTAGTGCCGTTCCGTTGCTCAGCCCATGCAACTTCGAGGCTGTTGCCATCTACCGTGTAATGCCCGCGATAGGCGTACTCCTGGCGCTTGTTGTCGGTAAATCGCAGCTCTGCACCGCTACCATCGAGAATCAAGACGTAGCGGCCGTTCGAATTCGATGCCGTGTACTTGCCGAACAGGCGGGAGATTTCCCGCGGCACGGTCCCGCTGGCCGGGCCGTGCTGCTCTTCAGCCTGCATCGCACGAAGTGTCGGTTCGCCCCATTTGATATAGCCGAAGAAGAGCCCCAGCCCGAGCAAACCGACCATCAGGAGACGAATAAGCAGCGTCATTCGCCAGATGCCCCCGGAGCGGCCGCCGGCAGCGACGAAGCCTTACTACGCGCTTTGATCTCTGCCTTGGCGCGACGGAAGAGGGGGCGAAGAGTGAAATACCCGGCTACGATCGTGAGCGATCCCACACCAGTGCTCACCAGCGATACGTAGCCGGGCATGATCGCGGCGAAGCCGATTCCAAAGCCAAAAACCATTCCTCCGATCAGGTAAAGGAACGAACCGATGGGGAGAAACCTGAGAGACATTTGAACTCCTTATGAAAGTGGAATATCGTCTGCGTCCGCCGGCTTATGCGTCGGACTCTTCTTCGTCGGGAATGTCGCCAGTCACCATGACCTGACCGCAGGGAACGTGAACGAACTCGCCTTCCATGCCTTTCTTGCCCCACACTCGCTTCAGACACAGCGGACAGTGGTAGCGGCACTGACCGGACGCCGGTTCGGCCTTCTCAACAACCTTGATATCGAGCTTCTTCACCTCGTCTTCCGTCAGCCCGATCCGCGTCTCTTCGGGCAGTTGGTGCAGGACTCGAGAAAGCTCTTGAACCGTCACGGGAAAGCGATCGAGCCACGACAGCGCGAACGATTCGGTAAGCAGCTTCTCGCAGGCTCTCTCGAACAGTCCGCCCTCGATCACGTAGGCGTCGATCTTCTCGCCCGTCATGCGCCCGCCCGGCTTACCGGTGTGGCTTGGCATAAGGCCGATGCTCTGCAACTTCTCTGCGTAGTTCTTGTTTGCGTAGCGACGGCGACCAGGCTGGCCAAAGTGCTTTTGCCAAGCGAACGTCATCTGCAACACCAACGTCTTCATGCTCTCCGTCAGCGTCTGAACGGCGAAGTATTGGGGATTCAGTGCAATCTCATCGATTTTCTGCGCCCCCTTTCGATTGACCCATCCCTCTGCGGTGAAATAGCCGGCAGTCATTTTCTGCCGCTGCAAGGTGAGCAGTGTCGGCGGAATATCCCCACCGAACAGGTTTTCGTTGAAGTGATCGAATGCCGCCTGCAATTCGGCGGACATTTCGGCGGTAGGTTTGATAGTTGGTGTCGACATGACGTTACCAAAGATCGATTAACAGCATTCTAAACGTCATCTTTTAGATAACCAAATGTTTATTTTTAGTGGGCGTGCGAAGAAGGGCATAGGACTTTATCGGCAGCACATGCACCGTCATTGAGGGTAGCGAGCTGGATGACCGCAATGAGGGCATCGCGAATCGCGGGCATAGCGCCGCGCGTGGGCCCTGACCACGGCTACCCATTGCCCGGTGGCAATCAGCCCGTCCTAGAGGCTGTAGTTGAGCCAGAGAGGGCGACGACGAGGGGCGCGCCCCCCTCTCTGTAGACTTTTGGGCGTTGGTGTTTCGTGTGAGGTGTTCGCAGGGGCTTCAGAAGGACGGCGTAGCCGGCCTAGCCGGGTTGAGCGGGCGCAGCGGCTGCGTAGCGGACGCTGCGGGCGCGATTTATCCCGGTCTTAGCTCCTGGCGCGGCGTAGCCGCGGCGGGAGCTTAGACCCCAAGCGAGGGAGAGCTGACGAGGGTTGGGGTCGTCAAGGCGCGAAGCGCCGTGTTGGCCCCTTTGGGGCGTGGATTTGGTTTGGTCTTCGGTCTTGCATCTGGCGCGGCTTGCCGCGACGGATGCTTAGACCGCCCGGAGATGGGAGACCGGGCTTGCCCGGTCGGGTGGGATCGAGAAGAGGCGGGAGCCTCTTCGGCGCGTTACAACGTTAAAAAAAGAAGCGTTAAAAACCGCGCGCGTGTTACGTTTCGCGGAAGCCTTGTGTGGCGCGCCTGAGCGGCCGAAATTCATCCGCGAAACCCGAAGCCGAGCATCCGCGAAACCCGACAAATGGCATCCGCGAAACCCGACAGAGGCATCCGCGAAACCCGGTTTTCGCGCGGCCTCTGTGGATAAGTGCCGAAAACATCCGCGAAACCCGGTTACTCGCTCGGTGAACGAAAGAGGCGCACTTTGTTGCCTGTTGATGCCTAAATCGCTGAAATCCCCGCCCGTATTGGCCTCTGGCGACGTCGATACCGCTGGAAAACATCCGCGAAACCCGGAAAAAACATCCGCGAAACCCGAATCCGTGATTCGTGCTTTCATCCGCGAAACCCGGAACGAAGAAAGGCCAGTAGGCGCGCCTGCAGTGGATCGGCAGCGATGACGTACGGAGAAAAGATGCACTGACGCGAGCCGGCCGCGCACCGGCGGCCAGCTCGTCCAAACGGTGAGGGCGAGCGAAAACATCCGCGAAACCCGGAACGGCGCGGATGCTGGTAGAACTGTCAGGAGGGGGTGGGGGTCAGGCGGTCAGCGTTTCCTTGGTCTCAAGGGCTCTGAACCAGTCGTAGCACCCTTGGGTACGGATGTGCTTGGAAAGCGCAGCGGCATCGCGTGTGTAGAAGACCACCATATCCGGCCGCCGGCTTTGATCTAGGGCCATACGGTACTCGGGCAGCGTGTCGGCCTTGATGATCGCACGCAGCTCCGATCGAAACTTGGGGCGATCACGCCGGAATCCGATCTTCTCGGCCAGCAGGTCGATTCCGACCTCCCACATCGCCTTATCTGTCCCACAGTGCTTTCGGGCGACCTCGTACAGCTTGCGCTCGATCGCCTTGCCGAGCTGGAAATACTTGCGATCGAGCGTGAGCACTTCCAGCTCCAGCAAGCCGTTATAGATCCAGTCGGAAAGGGTGACAGTGAACGACAGCACGCGCTCGACGTTCTCGCCCTTCTTTTTGTTGAAGCTGCGCTTACCGGAGATGACCGAGTAGTTGGTGATCAGCGAAAAACCGTCTGCCTGGCGCTCGCCACCGGTCGGGATGTTGGTTTCGATCGTCGTGCCGCGAAGCCGGCGCAGCATGCCGAGAATATTCTCGTAGCCGCCTCTGCTGTCGTCCCGATCGGTGGCCTTGATAAAATCGTAGGTTTGGATCTGCACAGTCGGAGAGACGGGCAATTTCCGGTTCATCCGCTCGACAAGCTGCGATGCGACGTACAGGATCAGATCCTTGTCGAAGACCGTTGCCGCGCCCTCGCCGGACGGGATAATCCGGACGGAGCGGTTCCCACGCTGATACACCCGCGTCTCCGTGTCCTTGTTCTTCGAGAGGGAGTAAAGGGGGATCTCCATCGACGCCAAATCGTCCTTCGGCGCGACGTCCACCATGTCGGCAAGAACCAGCTCAAGTTGCTGGGGCTGGCCGACATTGCGTTTCCGCCGCGGCGTCGACGTGTCGCCCTCGTCCGAACTGCGGACGACCGGGCTTGGCCGGGCCTCGCTGAGCAATGTAGCCTGCATGGTATTCTTCAATTCTCTGCTCCTTAACAGGAGATTGGGCCGTGTCGACTCTTGGCACGGCCTCTTTTTTGATGTTTCAGACCGCTTCCGCGATGACCCCGTGCTTGTGCAGATACCGATACACAGTGCCTCGCGTCACCCCAAATTCCTGACAGACCTTCGAGACCTTTTCACCGGCCCCGTACATGGAAAGCAGCCGTTTCTGATCTGCTTCGCTCAGTCGCTCTTTGGCCCCGCCGTTCCGGCCGCGTGGTCGGGGTAGAGACGTCGCCGGCGGAATCGAGCCGCTGAAGTTGCGTTCGAGCTTGTCGATCGCAGCAACGATGCCCGACAGCAATTTCACGTCGGCCTTCGAGAGATCCGGCGCGTCGGCCAGGCGCATTGCTCCGCTTCGAAGCTGCTCGATCGCGCTCAGTCGATCACGGTCGGCCCGTGCCGCCTCTGTTGCGTTTGAGGTCATAGTTCTAGCGCCCCATCGAGCGGTGATGCTTCGCCGCATGTTGCATCCCGGTCGGAATGGCCGTCTTGGCCCAATCGGGCAGTTGTCGGGTCATGTGCTTGACGCGGCCGTTCTCCATCGATAGCAGTAGCTGCCGCCTGAGCCCACTGTTGTCGAGCACGTACGCTCGATCTGCCAGCGTCAGGGCTTCGGATAGATGGGAGAGGCTTCGGTCAAAGCGGCGAAAAATGTCATCAAGCGGAACAGGGTGGCCGCCACTTCTGACCCGTTGCGCGACACGACCGGCCGAGAGCTGCGCGTCATCCAGTCCGACGAAAAACAGGTTGACCTTGTAGCCCTGCGCAGCGGCCCGGCGCATCAGCTCCAGCTCACCTTTACCGGTCAGCGTGGTTTCGACCGCGAAGCTCTTGCCTTCGGACAGTAGCGCCTGACGCTGCGCGATCGCGAGCCGACCGGCTGCAACCATCGTCGCGGGCGAGCCTTGATGCCCCGGATTGATCTGATTGGCAATGTCGTCAGGATTGACGACAGGGATGCGGCCGGCGAAATGCTGGCCGGTCAGCGTGGTTTTGCCTGCGCCGTTTGGCCCAGCGACAACCCATAGCTGTGGTCGGTGAGGTTGTTCCACGCTCACGACAGGGCCAGCTCCGAGACGACGTGCTCACCCTTACTGTCCCACGTCACCAGTTGCCGGCGGCCATCGGGAAATCGCTTCTCGATCGTGCCCTTCGGCGTGTTCTCGGTTTTGCAATACACCGGGTTTCCAGCATCGAGATGACGGCGGGCAACGGCCCCATCGTCGCGTGCGATATCGCTGGAAAACAGCGTCCAGAAATCGCGCTCTTGCTGCGGCGTCATAGTCTCGATGTTCTCGATCCGAATCATGCTGTACCTCTGCAAATGAGCTTCTTCAGTGAACCACGCGCGCCGCGTTTGCGAGCCAGTGCATAAGCACCACGCAGAACGGCACACCGTAAACCATCCCGACAAAAAGGCGAAAGGCATTCATCTATTTCTCCTATGCCCCGCCGTCGATCGGGCAGGGCGATCAGCGAGTCATCCAGTGGTACAGGATGTACATCGCAGGTATCCCAAACATCACAAACAATCCCCAACGGAACATGGCGCGTCCAGCAATGTGAGCCCCGCCGAATCACGGCGTATCTTTGATTACTATACACATTACTGAACACACCTACAAGCAACGTCCGCGTGTTGCTTACTGGCTCGCGACGTCGCGGAAGGGGTTCACACTGCTGATGAAGGTATGACCGAACAACCATTGCGTACCGCATCGGATCACGACCGTACCAGCCTGCTTCTGATAGACCTCAAGCGGCTCGTCCGGACACCTATCGCGTCTTAGGGTGCCAAGCGCCTGGTAGTCGATCGCACCAACGTCGACGCCCAGGATTCGCGGATAGTAGCTCCCGTTGATGAGATACAAACGCTCAAGCACGTTGAACACGCAGGCGAGAGAAACGCCGCAGATGATCGCGGTTTTCACTACGCGCAAGACACGCCGCGCGACGGCCGGCTCGTTACGATCCATCGGACTTCCCCTGCCAGCTCGCGCGATTTGCTTTCTCGATTTCTTCAGCGGCCACATCAGCATCGCGTTTCGCAATCGCCCTTGGAAGAGCGTAGGCCATAAGAGCGCGAATCGAGTCGGCCGCCTGCCCGGCACTCACTCGCTCAGGCATCGCGTAGACCTCGACCCGCGGCAACTCAATACCGTCTTTCGTGGTCAGTCTCGTTACTTTGAGGTTGAGTTTGCCGTCGACGCTTTCTCGCAAAAGCGCTTCGACGTCGATCTTTTCCACCACGAAGTCACCCTTCATTCCATCCAGAGAAACTACGCATGTGTACTTGTACTCATAGTCGTCATTCAGCCCATACACGGGCCCCGCAACCTTCGAGCGATCCGGCGTACAACGCATGCTCTTCAGATCCTTCGTCACCTGAACTCCCGTTTTCACAAGAGCCAGTTCGACAGCATGGTTGTAGGCCAGTGCTCGATCCGGCACGGCGTAGGTTCCATAACCATGAAACGCGATCAGGCCACATCCCGAGAGAATCGCCCCCAGGATGCACACCGAACGGGCAAGCGGCCGCGACCACACGAGCAGCCCGCCGAACGCGAGCACGACGCCCAGAACCCACAAAGCAATCTTCAGATTTCCGTAGTCCACATATTCCCCGATGGTGGTTTATTAAAGGAGATGAGTTACGCCATTGATGATGTAACTCAGGATCAGTACCGCGATGAGAACAGCCGCCACGCCAACTACTTTCATACCGTTCGTCTCCAGAAGAACACATAGACAAAGGATAGACGACTCGAATTACATTCGTCAATCACTTTGTCTATCGCTATCAAGAGATTTTATTCTGGCGAATACTGCCAGCGTAGCTGCGCGGGCTTATCGCGCGAGGAAGAGAAAGAAAAAGCCGATGAGAGTTCCGATAAGGATGGCCGAACCAATGGATGACTTCGGCTCGGTGAGCTTTCTCCTAAGCTCGCGCCGGCGTGCCCGTGCTGCTTCGATCTTCGCGATCCGTGCGTCTTCCTCCCGAGCCGCCTTCTCTTCATCCAAAAATTGCTTGAAGCCGACCAGGACGATACGAGAGACTGCCTGAGAAATGAGCAACGCCAACGCGCCGAGCGAGATCCACGCGACGACGCCCAAGAGGTAATAGTAGAGCTGGCTCACCCAATCGATCACAATCAATCCCCGGAGCGATGGTGCAATCGGCCAATCGGGGGCACCCCGTTCAATCATCGCTCTCACTTGGTCTACGATCGGCGCGCCTACCTCGCCCCTGCAAAAGCGCACGGCATGCCACATCAATGTGAGACCGGATACGGCCCCTGCAACGTGAATGGCAGCAGCTCCTACGCGTCGGATCTTGTTCATCAATTCTCCTTTGAGGCACTTCATAAGAACATATCGCGCCGGCATTTGACGGGCTTTCCGTCCTTCCAAACCGGGTCGCGGATTACAAAGGTCTTGATCGTGATTTCATACGCCTGTCCGGTTCCATCACATTCGACAAGCCGGCCATCACGCGTAACGTGCATCTTGCCGTCTGCGACGCGTTGCGTAACCGGCACTGGATCGGCTTGTGGCATGACCATCGAAGCGGAAGGCATCGAGGCTGCGCGGGCGAGCGCAGCGCCGTCGATCACGGACACCGAACCGCCGTAAGCGTACGTGCCCACGGCAGCTAGGATGAGCGCGCCAAGCGCTTTCGTGGACAAGATTAAGACTCGATTTAACATAATGGTATCTAGCAAATTTTTTGAATTGATCGCCGGGTTGCATGCATTTTCTGGTCGATCAAGACTCGCGGCCAGATCGAGCACAACAGAAGTCAGCATGCGGGCCGCGCAACACATCAGCACACGGGTATCCCGCTACCGCAGCTAAAAGACGCCGCATGCATGATGCGAAGGATAGGCTCGGCGTCAATCCATTGGCTGTGCGGGCCGGGACAAGCCATTAGTTTGCCGTTAATGTCAGTAGCAAATGAGAACTGACCTACTGGCGCTGAACAGTCCTCATGGGGCTGCACGATCTGCAAACCCGATGCAAGCCACTGGGGCTGTTCGCGCGGGTTGAGCTGATCGGCAGCTACGGTTGCCTGCTTTGCCTCTTGCTCGTGTGCCGTGCCATTGACGAGCGCGTCTGCGTGTACCGAACCGGACACCAGGGCGAGCGTGGCGATAGCCACAAGGGACAATCTCATCATGTGTAATTTCATTTTCTGACCGATTCTAAGACGCGCAACAGCACGCCACAACACGCAGCTTCATTGCAGAGTAGCCCCATTGTTGTGGCTGATATGAACTACTCCGGCATCGTCAAGATTGACGAAGACCCCCGGCACCGTTTCATTCAATCGCTGAAACGATTTCTCCAAATTCCGGGTGAATACCTCGTCGTAGCGGCTCCTGAAGTCCTCGTAGGCGGCTCCCCCTAACATCCCGTTGTACCCGCCAGCCTCGTCGACGAATGGCAAGACCAGTTCTCCCCAAATTGGCAGTTCGGGGCCACCGAGTTTCGCGAGGAAGTCACGATGAGTCGATAGCGCCATACTCGCGCGGCTGCCTGACAGAAACTGGATGCAGCTTACCCACGAATGGCCGGAACCGATTGCGGTCCGAAGCGTGTAGTTCAGTTGCTTTAGCTGCTCAGGATTTGGCGCATCTACCTTCTCGGATGCGAGCTGTTTGAGCACCATCAGTCCTGCGATTAGACACATGACCTCTCTACGGTCGTCTGCCTTTTGCGAGGCAAGCACGGCAGACAGTTGGCCCAGCATGCGACCCAAGAATTGGTAGAAATTCTCATCGAATAGCACTTCGTTCTCCTAGTGCATCGGTGCGCTGTATGAAGGCCATACCAACCAGTAAAGAACGCCAGCCACCACGAAGCAGAGCGTTAGCGCGGCCTGAGCCAAAAGCTTCTGCTCGCGCGCGCTCAATCCCCGCTTCTTCGCAGCATCCTGCGCTGCGAATGCGAAATAGCTTCCGAGGACCAAACCGATAAACAGAACGATGACAAACCCGTGGATATATTTAAGTATTGGCGTGAAATCCAGCATCGTCATTCCTTCAGCAGCTCCGGCCTCCACTCCCGCACGACGGCTTCAAACTGCGCGCTGTAGCCAAGCGTGTCCGGGTAGCTGTTCGCGCGCGATGCGAGGCGAAACACCACGCACACATCCTCCATGATGGCGTCATCGAGACCCCATGCAGTGGTCAGGTCGTAACTACCGCACTGGCCGGCATTCCACCACGCCAGTAGGAAGTCAGCAACGCGTCGGCTCTGCCCCGTGTCGCCGGCGGCGATCTTCAGCAGATTTTCGAGAGCCAGCTTCTCGGCCGGAAGCATTTGTTCAGGACGCATATGTTTCCCCTCAATAGACGTTTAACGGCAACCGGCCGAAGCGGGACGCTCGCGCGCCAGTGTTCCTTTGCCAACAGATGCGCGGCCTTCGCCAGTCCCTCACCATACTTCTCGACCATGAGCGCCGCAAAAGCAGGCGTCTCGGCCCCGCGAGCAACGTCGCTCCTGCGGCCGGCCGCGTAGTTCTGGATTTCATCAATCAGGGAAGCGGTAGCCATATCGCTCACTCCTTCTGCCCCAGATTCCCGGTGCCTTGAAGCCGCATGTAGTCGTATGCAGTTTTCCCGCTGCCCGTGCTGCCGATGATCATCGTATGTCCCAGCCCGGCCGATAAAGCCACTGCGGCAAGGGTGATTGTCACGTCGCCACCGCATTCACTGCATACCGCCACATCACTGTCTCCGTCGCGCGACGCGTTAGCGAAGAACACCGTGCCCGCGTGCCCACAAGACGAACAGGAATACTTGTACGGAACGTTAAATGTGCCTCTGCTTGCCATTGTTTCCTCTCGTATCAATTTGTGGCCACCAACACTGCACCGGCTATCGCGTTGAACACCACCAGACCCGCCACATAAATCGCCCACGACCGCCACCCGTCTGTAACCCGAACGCCGAACAAGCTCGTCACATAGGCCCACAACATCGACACTGTGAATATGACGGCCACCGCCGTCGCGCGTCCAGAGGTCGGCCGATTCAGCTCGACTCCGAAAATTTTTGTCGCCATATCCGAACCACTCTCCATCATGAAGTCAGACCCACGGCCACCTGACGCTGGGAGTCGGCGACTCACTCCTTGCCGTCATGTACCGCCGCACACACAGCGCCAGCACACCAACCGCGATGACAGCAAAGCCGATGTGAAGCAATGGCTGGTTGTCGCGAACAAGAGCACACATGTTTTCCGCAACGGGCGTCCCAAGGTTGCAGGAGTCGGCCCCCAACCAATCGAAGACTTGAAAGGAAAATACGAATAGCCACTTGAATCCGTACCAAACAACTGCGAGGAAAGCTACAACATATGCTGCGTACCTGATAGGCGCGACCGCATGGAGCAATGCACGTATCCGGGTCATATCTACCTCCTGTCAGTATTCCCACGCAAAGAACGGCGGATACGGCGAATCAGCGAAAGAACCACCGCCGCCCATGTACCCACAAGGATCGCATACGCCACTTGGTCAAGCAGCCCGAGGCCGACGAGCCAAGCCGCCCACGCATGCAGCGCGGTGAATACGGGTGCGAACATAGTGGTCGACTCCAAAGTCACAGCTCGTATTTGCCCATGAGTTCCACCTTGCGCAGTACCTTGCGGTGGTAATCCTCGCGAGCCTCTACTGTCGGCACAATGTCTCGCTTCGCAGCGAGTGTGGCTTCGTATGTTGCGAGCCATGCTGTCAGCTCCACCAACTCGCGCAGTTCCGCTTTAGCCTGTGTCCACATATCTACCTCACCTATTTCCTAAAAAAGAGTGCCGTTGTGATAAGAAAAATTATCTCGTTACTCTGGTCAGAGAAGCGCAATCCGGGCCATCTGAACCATTGAGCTTAACGCCCCGTCGCCGGTAGCTGAGAGATCCGCCCCGTTCGCGGTGGAGGCGACAAACGCGCGCAGCTCGGCCAGCGGCATAGACAATGCACGCTCGAGAATCGCGTGAGCCAAGTCTCCAGTAGCCGCAGACCAAGGCGCATCGTCGGCAGAATAGCGGGCAGCGATTTGATCTCGAACATTAGCCATTTGCCACTCCCGCTGACTCGTCATCGACCGGCGGCCGCTTCGTCATGATTGCGCGATACCCCTCCCCCCGCTCCACTCTATCGATAAATGCCTGCTCAGCGAGCCTGTCATCTAGCGCGTAGAGCTTGTCGAAGAGGTACGGGCGTGCCGATTGCGTCGCCTCATTGACTTCGATTGCAATCAAAGCCTTTGCGAATTCGGGAACCTTTGCGTCCTGCGCAATCCACAGAAGACAGTCATCGAACACAGCGACATTCGCGTCCGGCAACGACGAAGACGAGAAGCACCATACGATTGTCGCGAGCATGCAGAACACGCCGAAAACAATCAGATACGGATGATGGTTGCGGACTGCGAAAAGCACTACCGCGGCCATAACTGCGAACGCGATAGTTGCCTTTCCGCGCACCCGCTCCCTTCTGTCCTCGTTACGTCTCCACGCTTTTATGGAATCTCTAATTTGCATGTATCTCTCCTTGATTACCGGCAACGTCATGCCGAAAGGTACTTGCGCTCGATGGAGCGCTCCCACAGAAGACCACCGATGACAATTGCGGCCGCGACCGGTGCGGCAATCCACCATGACACGCCGACGCCCCGGCATCCCACTGCAATCGCAGCGGCGAGCAGCGGCATGCCGACATGCACCGCTAGCGTCCAGCCGGGCAGCTTCCCTTCCCCGGCCTCCTTGCCCGACTCGTCCACGATCGCGGACTCCGTTTCCGGCATCGACTTCGCTTCCGTACCAGTTTGCGCATCAACGAGCCCGGACGCATCGATCACGTCGATCACATCATTCGCGCCAGGTGCCGATGGTTCAGGGGTGGATTGTGTCGGCTCGGGTGGCAGCAGCAGCACTCCATCGACCGGACGCGCCGGCTTATCCCACCGCGGAGTGCCCCACGGCTCGCCAGAGAAATAGTGTCGCCGAAACGCCTCCAAGAGCGCGACGTGATCTCTCCCGTTCTGAGACGCCACACCCTTCAGCCGGGCGTAGTCCTCACTACCTCGTCTTTGCACGCTGTAGTCATCGGAGAAGTCGCAATACCAATCGTGTCGGTCGAGATCATCGAAATACTGCTCGATGGCCACGGACGGATAAGTGACCTGCGGCTCCTGCGCTTTCGCTTGACGGTAGACCGACAAACCATCGTCGCCGGCGAGCTTGACCACTGCCCCGTATGCGGGCGCATCGCCATCAACCACAACGAAGTACCCCTCTCCGGTGTCTTCCTCGTAGTGAACCAGTTGAGCGTCGACAACGGCCGAGCCAAGTAGGTCGCTCATCTTGTCCCGATCCGGGGCAGTTCCAGAGGTGACGCGAAATGTTGCGCCAGCACTACCCACCCCCGGAAAAAGGTGGCTCGGAAGATCCGGGTTCGATGCCGGTTCAACTCCAGTGATCGTGATTTCAAGCCTCATTCCATATCCTCGCGCATAGATAGACATTATGATATACCGTGTAATTCTATTTGTCTATCTCACAAAATGTCATTCCGGTTCCGCCTGAATTCTCGCGGGTTGTACACACTCCGCTTCCAGCGATCCGAGTCTGTCGGCATTCTAGTCCTTCTCTCGCGTCGCTCAGCCCGCGTAACGAGATACGTGATACCGCCCCCGATGGAAGCGGCAATTGCGATCAGTTTCAGAATCTCCGCGACATAAGCAGCGCTCACCGGCATCAGTACCTTCCGTTGAGATCCGTGCTTTCCTGCCACAGCCGACGCCATTCGGCATCGTACTGAGCGGCGATGGGCTGGACGTTGCGCAGGAACAGGGCGTTCTCGGCGTTCTTGTAAGAAGCCGACGACGAGAAGTTAAAGCTGCCGGTTTCGACGTGGCTACCGTCGATCACCATAAACTTGTTGTGCTGGTCTTGATATCGATCGTTGAGCCGTACTGGGACGCCTTGATTCGCCAGATACCATACTGCCGAATACTGCCGCGAGTTCTGCGCCTTGTCCGCCACAACCGCGACCCTCACCCCGCGCCGTTGCGCTGCGACCAACGCCGTCGCGATCGGCTTGCTGGTGAAGGAGTAAGCAGCAACGAGAATCGACGTCTTCGCCTGCTCGATCCCTCGAACAATCATCGGCAACGCCGTACCGGCCGGCGAGAATCCTACCTCGTAGCCCGCACCAGTCGGCATCGGATCGGCCGCGGCGACAGCCGACGCAAGCGCAGCCGCAACGCAGAATACGAGCCCTACCCCTCGAACGCATTTCATCATTGATTCCCTCTATCAGTTTCGAATATGAGTTCGCACGCAGCGAGCCACATCCGTCGACGTCAATTCATCCAGCACCCGCCCGGATCTTGCGTCTATTAGTTGCCAAGCCCCACTGGTGCGTCGCCGCGCTCTCGCACCGGGATAACGCACCTCCAGAATCAGGCCGATCCGCCTCTCGCGCTGCCGCTCGACCATGCCCTTTGCATGTAGCGCCAGAAGCATGACCGCGATCAGCACCAGGCTAACTGCACCGACCGCTCCCGCGCAGTACCACATAGCCACGCTGACACCCCACGTCCAGCGTGCGGCCCATTGCGCAAGCCACACTGCACCGGTGAACGCAAGTACAACCATAAGCAGCGGATACGAGAGTCCCAGCATCGATGTTGAGCGCCCGGCCCATCGATGAAGCGCAAACGCGACGATGAAGCAAACGACGAGCTGAAGGGGCGTGGTAGATAGGACAATCATCAGCATATGGTCTTCACGCTTGCGGCTAGTCTGGCGACAGGATCAGACAACGTGTTAACGGCAAGGCCGGTGGGAGCTGAAACCAGCCCATTCCGCGACCACCAGAGCTTCACCGCTCGCCCTCCGCCACAAACGGATGCTGAACGACCACAGTGGTCGCCCGGCGATCGCGCGGCACGGCGAACGGAAAAGCCAAGACAGATGCAGAGACAAGCAGGAAAATTTCGAGCATTTTGGGTTCCTCGCGAGCGCCTGCGGCCGTCGTGGCCGCAGGCGTGGGTGATCATTCACTTGCCAGATAGATGGTGAGCGCGGGCTGGCCTTCGTCATCGGCCTCGACTTCTGCGCGCAGCGAGACGGGCGTGGCCTCGCTCTGCCCGGTGGCGACCCTCAGCACCGCGAAGTCCGCGCTACGCGCCTTGCTCGTCTTCGAGCGAATTGCGCCCAGGGCAGCAAAGAGAACGTCCCATACGACGTCCGAAGTACCGGCCTCGGCCCACTCAACGCACTCTTCCCATGCTGAGCTGGTCATGGCAACGGGAACGCGAAACCGGCACTCGTTGGCAAACTCTTGCGGAACCGGGACGATCTCGCGCTCTGCGATTGCGACTGCCCGGCTGTAGCGTGCGCTCCGCGCAATGCCTGCCGGGATATCAACCGAATCGGCGTCGCTGACCGCCCGAAAAGTGTTTTTCATCTCTGCTCCTGTTGTTCGTCATTTATGGGTCTATTATATTTTTTGTAATTCGTTATGTCTATCCTTTTAGCGATTGATTGATCTAATCGCGTCGCGCCAATGATAGACATATCGACATACCCGACGAAGCCGAAGCAGCGGCTTATATTTCAGACATCCTCAATTTCAAAGTGGGTGGCGGCATACATCGCGTTGCACGACCACACTTTAACTCCATCTCGCTCGAATATCGCGATTCCATTAGCTACCCGCAATATCGCGGTCGGCCATACCAAGCTATGACCATTCATTCCGGCGGCTATAGCGTTTCGCTCTCGGCACTTCGCCATGTACCTGCCGTCAGGCAATCCGCTTTCGCCCGTCGTGGCTTTCTTTCCCATCACCATCCTCACGTATGCTGTCGCAAGCGCAACAGCTCGTTCAAACGTGCTTGCGCTGCTCTTCTGTCGACACCGGTAGGGAAATTCGTATCGGGATCTGCCGCGGCATCACGCAAGCACGCGATAACCTCATTGGCGACCAGCGGCCGGTCTTGTAAACGACATTGCATACCAAGCGAAGCGATAAGCGCACGATCCTCGGTCGGCATCGAGAGAATGGACGGCCAGACGAGCTGAACGCGCTCGATGGCCCGTTTGCCGTCCTCACGCCCCGCTGTACGCCCAACCCATGTTGCCACCGGCAGTAGAGTCGCAAAGACCGCGACGCCGGCCACAGCGATGAACAGATTCCGTTTCATTACTTGGTTCATTTTTCCCGATCACCAGCCATCGCGAGTGTTCCGATTTCTAGTGCCGGCCGCGCCGGCGAATTTTCCGTGGTCAGGTGCTCGACGCGCTTGCCGAACTTGATTTCGCGTCGATATCGGTGCGCAGCGCGATGATCGCCTCGAAATACCGACATAGGTTGTAGATAAAAAACCAACCGTTGAGTGCAGCGAAGGAAACGATCATCAAGAAGCCAGTGCCAATATCGAGCTTGCTCGACACGAGCGAACAAAACACGAGAACTGCAAAGCTGAACGCAGCGCTATATTTCAAATTCATTTTAATCTCCGCACTTTCCAATGCCGCGCGTGGCGGCGAATTTCCTATGCAATCTTTCGACGTATCGCAGCCTTCAACTCGGCCGGGCCTTGCTTGCCCGCTTGAAGTCCGCGCTCGGCCAAATACAGATCGAGTTCCAGCTTTCGCACCTTCTCGGCCAACTCGGCGTTTTCTCGCGCGAGCCGGTCGCCACGTCGAGTTTCCTCTTGCAACCGCTTTTCGTACTGCTCATCTGACCGTGACAACGATCGCCGCCGTGCTATCGAGAACAGGACGCCACGCTCCGCATCGACGTCGGCCTTGTGTTGAAACGCGTGCCAGTCGCTGAACGCTGAACCCGGCGACGGCCATCCGTTTCCTGTTGGGCGCAGCACGTCGAGCACGCTGCGCCCTTGTGCGTATAACAGTCCCCAACGCTCCGGCAGGTCGCACACTTCAATTACACCAGGCGGGCACAGGTAGAAGCGATACACCCCCAATCCGCCTGCCATCCGATGCGGCTTGCGTGCGTCAGCGAGAAAATCCGACCGTGACGCCTTGGCTTCGATTACCGCCGAACAATTCGTGCGAAAACCGATCACGTCGGCCTGCTCTCTCGTACCACCCGTGACAAGTTCGCTAGCGACGACCGAGAATCCTTGTCGCTTCAGCCACTTCTCGCCAAGCGTCACCAGTTGCTTGTGAACGTCGCCAGCCATCTCGCAATTTTCCGGGTTCATGGGGTGTTAGCTAATTCGCGATTAACGCGCACAAGTCGGTCATCCATGCTGGCCACGCCAGCGAATTTTCCCTACCGTGGGTAACGGCCAGTCAAGGCGACAAAGCCAAGGCGCTTCAACAGCGGCCAGCACGCCACGCAATACGCAGACAGGCCAAGGCAAAGCGGGATCAAGGAGCCGATGATGGCCGACGCGATCAGGCCAATGAGCGCGAGCGCTGCCCCGAGGATGAATGCCCGGAGACTCTTTTCGTCAACCGTGCGATTGAGGTTCTTGAACATGGTGCAATTTTCCGGGGTTTAGGCGGGCAACTTCGACGGCACCGCTGACATACCGTAGATCGTTTTGCCGATCGTGAAGTGATGCCCGTCGCGCGCGAGAACAGCGCTCTCAGCCGCTTCGGTTGCCGCGATGGATGCCACGAGCCCATCGCGCAGCTTCACGGCGTCAGCGAGCGTCAATTCAATTGCGACACCATCAAGCGTTACCACGACTGGATGCTGGACGATGCCCCCGACCACCGTTCGCGCCTGCACCCCACCCTCAAACGTTTGTTCGTTGTACATGGTGATTTTCCGAGTTAGTGGTTAGCGGTTTGCTTGGCGTAGAACTGCTTGAGTTCGGCAAGAGCGGGGCCAATGTCGCGCCCGTCTGCGGCGTCAGCGGCGAGCTTCCGTAGAATTCGCAATTCGTCCACCGCTGCCAAAGTGACCCCTTCGCCTTGCAACGCGCTCGACAGTACGCTTGCAGCAGATGCCTGAAGGCTCTCGACGGCACCGGCCATCTGACCGCTGATGGCCTTCGAAAGAGTTCCACCGAAAAGGCCCGCATCACGGGTCAGCTTGCCGCTGATTTCCTCGTACACGCCAGAGGCGAATCGACGCCCCACACCCTCGACCATATTCCCGGCTAGCGACGACGCTCCACTTACCAACTCGGGGGCGCTCAGCAAAGCCAAATACGCGATTTGCTCGATCATCTAATTTCCCGATCCGTTACTCGATGGCCATACCGAACGATTTCTGGATCACGCGCAAGGACGCGCGTAGCTTTTCCGTGCTTTCAACGGTCGGTTCGGGTACAACAGCGCCCGGCCCGAAGTGGACGCCGTGCAGGCCGGCAAGGAGTTCAGCCAACTCAGTACCAGGAATAGCGTCAACGCGCATCTGCTGCCCGAGAAGACGGAGCAACGTCGCATGCAGATACAGGTCGTGCGAGTTGATATCAAGGCCGTCTTGCGGAATGCTGATGCCGAGGTACGTCAGAATTTCGTGAGGTGTGAGCTTCATCATTTGCAGTGAGTTTTCCTATTCGTTGAACCCGAGCGACAACCCGTCGTCTCACTGAAACGATTCGTGGAGCCGAGCCCGAGCGGCGATTTCGTCGGCGGTAAGCTGTCGCACGTCCTGCCCGTTGATCTGCCACTGGGTTCCATCGGAGAGGCGCGCGGTAAGCACGCCTTCACGCCCCAACACAGCGAAACCACGAGTCGCCTCAACGACTTCGGCGGCACTCGGATTGACCGTTCGGATCGCGGCGTCGGCCTCTTCGATCCACTGCCTGTTTGGCTGCAAGAAATTCATTCGCTTATTCCGTTATTCCAAAATGGTTTGCAGGCGAGCGAGCGCATCTTCGACAACTTCGACCGGTGCGCGCTCAACCTTGCGGGCACCCCGCGCTTCAAGATCGAGCGTGCGAACCATGTTCACAAGCGCCACGCCCTGCGTTTCAGTTCCCGCACCCGAGAGAGGCACGGCGAATCCGGCATATCGCGCGAATTCGCCTCCCTGCGTGATCGGTGCAACGAGCGCCACGCCGAGCGCGTTGAACGCAGCAGGCGAGAGAACGAGCGCGGGCCGGAAATCCCCTTGTTGCTCCTTCCCTATCGTGGGATTCAGGCTGACGCGCACGATATCGCCACGCTCGAATTTGACGCGCCTCACCATGCTTCATGCCCCACTGGCTTTGCTTCGACCCAGGCAGCAAGGTCAGCGGGTTGCGGAGCATTCTGGTCGCACTGCGCGACCAGTTCATCCAGCGAATACTTACGGCGAGCAGGCGTCAGCAACACGCCATCGGGCCGCACATCGGCGTTCAGCGAACTGCCTGCCGATGCGCCGATCTGCTCCAGCAATACAGCGGGCAGCCGGACTGCCGCGCTGTTACCCCATTTCTGAATTTTTAGTTCCATATCTCGCTCCGAATGTATATCCATTGTAGATACCAACCACGAAAATGGCAAGCGGCTTGTATCTACATTGATTCTACACGCGGCTTGCCTCACGGCCCCATAAATGGCTACCCGGTTTAACGGCATTCCGCGCCGAAACTCAATAAAAAAAAGCGCGCGGCACTGTTGTGTCGCGCGCAAGGCACAAAGGCCGGCAGAGAATTCGATCAGCGAGACATGCCACGCTTCTTCGTGGCGGCCGGCGGCTTCGGCCGCTGATGGTCGCGCTGCGGCTGGGCCGCGTAGAGCGGCTGAAGCGTGTGCGCCTTCGTCAAAAGATCGCGAGCTTGCTGGGTCCGGGCCTCGACGCTCGTTCGAATGTGCGAAGGAACTTGAAACCCGCGACGTTCCTTTTCCACGTCCTTCTTCTGGTCGCCATTGCCATGCTGTTGCTTGTCGCCGGACTCGGCTTGGGTCTTGCCGGTCAGAGTCTTTGCTTGGTCGGCTCGCTCAGCCACCTCAACCATCGTCGCTATCCGCTCCTTCATCGCCGGCGACGCGGTTTTCTCGAACAGGTCGGGCGAAACGCGCTTCAGCTCGCCTGCATACTCCTGATGAACATTCACCTTCGCAGCGATCGCATCGATCTGCGCCCCGGCCGCCGCACCGCGCGCGCCAGCCTCCGTACTGGAAGACAGTTTGTCGACAACACGCGGATCGTGAGCGAACAACACTTGAAGGTCTTTCGCTACTTCAGCTCGCGCGCGATTCGCCTCCATGCTCTCGACGGGCCGCGTGTGATGCGGCGGCTGCGGCGCAACGTATGCGGCGGTTGCCTCGACCGGGATCTGCGGAATGCCGGCGGCGTACGTCACTGCGAGATGCGAGCCGATCTCCGGCAACTTGTGCTTCGCGATCTCGAACATCGAGTGCTTGAACAGCTCTTCACCGACAAGGTGATAGACGCTCTCTTTGTCCTTGTGCAGCACCTGGCCGTCATAGGTTCGATCGGCCTGACGATTCGCCTCGATGGCTTTTGTCAGGTCGTATCGGCCATTCGGGAGTCCGTTGCTATCCGACGTCTCGACAGCCTTCAGATACCCCTCGCCATCGGGCGCTTCAACACGTCTGACACCATCGGCCACCGATACATATTGAGCTTGCATTTTTTCCTCCACCGCTGCTTCTGCTCCCCGGATAGCCAACTTCTCCGCATTCGCCGTTCCCTTGAACTGGTTTGCAATGTCTGCTTCCCCGGCCGATGGTGACGCCCGGTGCTCGCGGACGTTCTGTCGATTAGCCGTGTCTGCATCCGATGCCGAGTCAAGCCCGGATCGGCTCGCATCCCGCCGGTACTGCTCAACCATCGCGAATGCCTGCTCCTTCGGGACGATGTGGATGCTGCTGCCGTCAGCGTCGTGATACGCGTCCGACACGCGCTTTTCGACAAGCGCGTTGCCTTGCATGTCGACGGCGTAGATACGAATCTGAGACTCGATGTGCTCCCGTCTCTCGCCGTTCACCAGGCCGCGATACTGCTCAGGAACGGTGTTGGCAACCCGATCCGAATCGGTGAAGATCGACGGCCACTCATGAATAGCGCCGCTAGGGAGATCCGACACCGAAGTGCCCGACCATTTCGCTACCTGATTCGAGAGTTCGTTGTATTGAATTTCTTCGAACGATACATAGTCTGCTTCATGTTCCACATTCTTCTCCAGACGATTGGACGGCCCTGGCTTCAGTGCAGCTCGGAGTTATCAATGGTGTCGCGAATATCGAAATCGTGATCGCCGCGCCCTCCCCATCCGTCGAACTCCTCGAATTCGTGTTCGTTGTCCGGGTCGGGCGGTTCGGTAGGCGGCGTTGTGTGTGCTTCCATTCGTCAATCCAGCAGTGACAGTCGATATATCGGATCGTAGTAGATGGCGGGTACGTGTCGCCCCTTCGCGCGATCGAACGTGAGTTGCACGACGACGTTAACAGTCTGTCTGAGCAACATCAAGATATCTTTCAGGTCAATTCCGCCCCCCGTCGTAGATTGCTTGATGAGCATCGCGAGGCGGAAAAATGCATCCTTCGGCGAATTGGCGTGGGTCGTTGTCATCCCTCCGGGATGCCCCGACGCGAGCACACCGGACAAGTAGAACATGGCTTCGTCGCCACGCAGCTCAGCCATAAATACACGATCCGGCGTTTTACGCATCGCGCTATGAAGAACGTCCTTCGCCGTCGCCCCTTCCAGTTTCTCGTCGTCCTTATCACTTTGCTTCCGATACAACAGACGGTTGTTGTTGGGGTGGTTCGGCAACGGCATTTCGGGAGTGTCTTCAACCGTTATCAGTCGCTCGTAACTCGGAACGAACTCGACACATGAACGCAAGTACGAAGTCTTGCCGCTACCTGTAGCCCCTGACACGACGATGTTCTGCTTTGACTCGACGGCAAGTTTCATGAAGGTTGACCAGTTTCCAGTCCTCGCCATCTCCCAAAGCGCACGTTCCTCATCGAGCAAGCCAGCCTCAATCCGCTTCCGTTGATCTTCCGGGATCGACAACGCGAACTCATGACGCGTATGGGCGTAGTAGCCCATGTCAACGAGATGGTCGTGCGGGAACGATCGCACCGAGTGCTTTCGCACGTTGAGATAGTGCTGCTTCTCCGGACAGGTCGGCGGGTGAGTCATCTCGATTCGCTCACCCGTCACCGGCATGTGACCCGACAACGACGTGTTGAAGCGGTCGAATGGCTTCTTCGTGAAGTTAGCCAGATTGCGGCCCAGCGTCGCTAGATAAGGAAAATCCAGCTCACGCACTTCGACGTAAGACCAGTGGCCTGACTTCCACAACCACGCCCCGCCGGGCTCATCAATTGCGATTTCTTGCACGTCGTCATCGACCATGTAGGGATCGAGCAACCGCAGTCGATGTTTCAGTGCGTCCAGCTCCTCCGGATCGAATCCGTCCAGACGAGCCGCGACGTGTTCCTGCTCCGTGAAGTTCATTGTTGCGCTGATTCCAGGTGGTATGCGCTGGAAAAATCCAGATCCCGCGCGACGGTGATCGAGATCTCATCGCCTTGGTTCTTGCTGAAAGTGGCCGTCACATCACGTCCCTGCTGCAAGATTTCCGCGGCAGCGGTCTGCCCGCTATTCAGCGTGTTTTGCGGAAGAACGATGTTTGTGCTTCCACTGGATTTGCTCGTCAACGCTTGCATACCACCCTGAATCAAGTCTTGCATGGAGGAGAAAAGGAACGCGCCACAGAAGCGTTCGCAATAGTGGTTGTCGATGCTTCCAGTGAGGCCAGCCGCGCCGAGCGTATCAGTGCCGGGCGAATTGACTTGAATCGCGACATGCAAGGGCGTCACGATTCTCCCCCACAGCACCGGCGCGCGCGTCTTCCCTCGCTCCGGCCCCTTTGCGATCTCACCATCGACCGTGCTTCCACGATCGATCAGGACTACGCGACCATCCATGCCGTAGACGGGTCGCGCCACAGTGCAACTCACGAAGCCCAGCGTGTCGCTGTTGATGGCAGTATCAAGCGTGCAGGAGATGGGCGTTCCCTTCTTGACGGTGAAGGTCGGATTCGGGATCAGTGTGGCCGTAACTTTCGGCGTCGACGTCGGAATCAGCCGCGCCGAAAAGTCACCGCTTTGCGCCGAACCTCCATTGCCGCCCATGCCGGGGATTGGGAACGCCGGCGTAATACCAGGCATTCCGCCCGGCTGCTGAGGTTGAGCCGAAACCGGCATGATTCCCGAATCGCCACGTCCGGGCATCGCTCCCATGTCGCTCCCGAGCTTGCGATCGAGGACGATCTTCTGATCCGCCTCTCGCTTCGCCTTCTCTGCTGCCTGCGCCTGCATACGCTGTTGTTCGAGCTGGGCATTCGCTTGCGCCATATCTGCCGAGCCAGCGGAGCTGCCGCCGCCGGTCGGTGCGCCCATCATCCCCGGCGGTAGCGGAGGTTGGCCACCAGCCGCCGGCATGCCGGGAACCGCCGCAGCGGTCGCACCGGTCGGGACAGACAGGGTTGGCGATTTCGGGGGAGCTTGATCGGCCTTCTGCTCCTGCTGCTGAAGGGCAGTCGGAACCGGGCCGCCGTGTGCCGGCAGATACCAGAATTTGTAGCCCAGGCCGCCCAAAATGACGCCGACTGCTGCAAAGGCCGTCAGCCCCCCGATCAGCTTCTGACCGGGGGTAGCACCTGCTACTGCCTGCTCCTTCAGCTCGATGCGATCCTGGTCGGCCGCTTCAACGGTTTTGTCTCTGAGTCGCATTATCTGGCCTCCTCGCCGGCCTTCGCTTCTTCACCGGCGGGGTTCAAAACTCGTTGAACGTCCGGAGAAATCGTATAGGTGTTTGTGTTTGCACCGCTCGGGTTGAACTGACCGTCGATCAGGCATCCAGCAAGACGGCCGCGCCGGATGATCAGCTTGCGTGCGACCGTATGGACAACGAGCATGTCGCCTTCCATATGCGACGCAACACGCGATTCGACACCATCAACGCCCTTCTCGTAGACCTGCGGAAGCGCGATCGTGCTGGGAAACAGGATGAAGGTCAGTTCGCCATTGTTGTACGCGGCAGTCGGAAGCAATTCATCAGGGCCGATGTAGCCGTAGTCCGCATCGAGTCGCCCTTCTCGCTTCGCACGCTCGAACGCCGATTCGAATCGCGCCTTCGCCTTCACTGCTTTTACCTTGGGATCGCTCGCAGCAACCGCCTGACGTTCCGCAAGTGGATAGTCGATGTTGAGCTGCCAAGTCGTCGGCAAGTGCGCCTTCTTCGCGCTCGCGCGCTTCTTCTTGCTGGATTCGTCGGGCTGCTGAGCCAGCTCGAAGCTGTCGGCCGACATGGCCACCGAGAACCAGTATTCGTGCCGATTCGTGACGACAAGCAGGTTGGTGTCGCCGTCAACCGCCTTCGGCACGAAAGCAATCTGGTTTCCGGAATATTTCACCGTCCATGCCGATTTATCGCCCATGCCGTAGTCCATGACAGTCTCGCCTTCACCGAAGCGAATCCGCGTCATCATCCCGACCTTGCCTTGAACGGCGATCACATCGCTTGTGAACGGCACAACCTGCAAGTGCTTATCCTGCGGGCTGGATTCCGGGACGGTCAGCGCGTGCGCTGCTTCGCACGCGAACATCGCTATCAGCGCAGCGATGCGTAGCGTACGGATCTTCATTTGTTGCCCCCGTTGACGATCTGAGCCGGCTGCGGATACTGCTGCACAGGCGGTTGGGCCATGTAGGGCTGCTGCGGCGACGACGGCGCTTGCATCACGCCGGCAGGCGTGAGCGTTCGCGACGGGCCGTCAGTGTCGGCGTGGTAGTTCGTCACTTCGAAGCCGAACGCGTTCAGCGTGTAGTCGTCAAGGTCTGTCGGGACATTCGCCTTGCCATACTTGAACGTCACCGTCGAAACCATCCGTTGACTCGTCGGCGGAAGTTGCCCAACCTGCGTAATCAAGTCGTACCGAACCTGAGCTACGTGGACACCAGGCTCACTCGTCGGCAAGAACGAGTACGAGAAGTTCTGGAGCAGCTTCACGTCGGCCTGACCGAAGACGTTAAGCGGCGATTGCTTGTTGAGATCCGGCTTGTAGTACGCATCCCATTGACCGCGCAGACTTTGCGACGACATAAGCCATACCGTCTTGTAGTTCGCGTCGGCCTCTGCGCGAGAGAAACCCTCTCTCGCCTTCACGAACCGGCCGAGATCCGAAACAGCACGTTGATTGAAGTCAGGGCTGCCAGGGGACACGACAGCCATGCTGTCGCGCTCGATCTTATAGTCGCCAGTCGCTCGATCGACAACGATTGCCGTTGCGATGATGTGTTGAAGCTGCATCAGCGGTGAAACAGAGAGCGCCGACAGAATCGCAACGCTCCACCCGCTGATTGCCCCCCACTTGTATTGCTTTAACCGGCGGTCCTTCGTCTCCTCGTTGTGCTCTTCGAACGTCACATTCTCGGCATAGACTTGCTTGGGCGTTCTCATGCCAGATGATCCTCGCAGGTAAGCGCTGCGCGCGAGACGGGAAGGTGATTGACGGCCCGCGGCGTGCCCTTGCACTCCGGAGGCGGCGGTTCAGTCGTGCCACACGCGGACAAAGCGAGGGTTAGCGCCGCGAGAGCGGCGACAGTGATTTGTTTCATGTTCTCTGCTCCTTGCTATTTTTTGCTTTAGGCTTTTTTTCCGCCCGCCATTGCTGCCGTTCGAACCGCTTGCATTAGCATCAACCCGCCACTTCCAACGCTACCGCCTTGTCCACCGGTCATGCTCGCGACGATCGTGGGAAGCTGGATCTCGATGAAGAACAGCGGGATGCAAATGAATACGAGCTGGAACGCGATGCTCAAAATGTTCAGCGACGCTTGCGCGTAGCTCGGATCAGGCGGCAACACAGCTTGCTTCAGCAACCCTGCAATCTTCTCCGCCAAACTCGCGTCGGCCCCGGCGGGCGCGAGCCCCCCCACTGCGGTAGCCAGCTTCGTCATGTAGTTGTCGGTGATCTGAACGAACATGACGATAAACAGCGACGACACGACGATGAGGAAAACGAAGTACAGAATCGTATTCATCCACGACCAAAACCACTGTTGCGTCTGCTTCCACATCAGCCAAACCACAAAGAACGGGCCAACCGCGAGTGCAAACGCGAGGCCGAACTTCGCATAGAGCATGTTGTAGGCGGCCGCAACCAACAACAGAATCGACGCAATCGCAACGAGTACGAGCGCAACCAACATCACTACCCCACCACCGACGTTCAGGTTCTGGAAGTTGTCGACCATTGCGACGGCGATGCCGTTGCATAGCCCTTCCATCTTGTCATCGAGCGAGTCGAGAACTTGGCTCGGGTTCCCGCTGGTGCCAATGGCGTGAGAAAGATCAGTGGGGAGCTGAAACAGCGGGCCAGATATCCACGATGAGTAGTAGTTTCCGGCCGCGTAGAGGATCAGCACACACACGAAGCCTTTCCAGAACCAGTCCTGCACCGGGGATTCGATCTTGCCCTGCATCAGCAGCAGCGACCACACCAGGGCGGAGATGCCGAACATCACCCAGCCCACCGGCAGAATGTAGTTCGACATGCCGGCCGCTGCGGTTGTAAACACGCTGTGCAGAACGCTGTCGACGCTCTGAAAAAAATCCGAGAAAGTGGCGGATGCCATGGTGTACGTTCCTTACTTCAGGCGAACACGCAGGCCGACGAACCCGGCGGG
The DNA here is from genome assembly GCF_902499025.1 of Burkholderia lata. GTDB lineage: Bacteria > Pseudomonadota > Gammaproteobacteria > Burkholderiales > Burkholderiaceae > Burkholderia > Burkholderia lata_C. Next base: position 48,372 of record NZ_CABVPW010000048.1, read on the forward strand.
ATTAGCGCGGATGAGCTTTTCGGCTTCGGCCATCGCGGCGGTATGTGCGTCACAGTTGACGCCCTTGCTACCGCCCGCGATCTCGCCTTTGCAAGCCTTGTTCAGCGCGAGCCACGGTTCGGCATCGGTGCCGTCGTAGTAGGTATGTGCCGCCTTGATCGGATCAGCAACCGGCTTCGCTTCGGACGATTTCTGATTGTCCGCGTCGGCCTTGTGCTGACCACACGCCGCGAGCATGGTAAGCAGAGCTGCGACCGTGATCGTGTAAATGGGTGCCCTCATGATTTTTCTCTGTTAGAACTGGTTTAGAAGCGGATGCCCGTGCCGCCGGACAGCATCTTTCCCGTGGAAGCCGACGCGTTGAGTCGGTCCATCTTGTCCTGCGCGTCCTGCATCACCTTGAACATCGCCAGCTTTTGCGATTCAGCAGACTGCTTGACTTGCTCCAGTGCGATACGAGCTTGAAGGTCTTGGAGCGACTTCGGGTCGGGTGCAGACTGGATGCTCGACAAGAACTGCTGCAAGTTGTCGATGTTCTGCGCGGCAGCTTCGTACCCCTGCGAGCCGACGTACTGCGACAGCGATGCCTGTTTCCAGCGCTTATTGCAGTCCGCTTGCATCGCCGCATTGCTGTAGCCCGACTGGCAGCTCACGATCGAGTTCTGCTGTTGAATCTCCCCGAGCGTGCCGCTGAGACCGGCCAACGTCCCGTTGATGCTGCCGCTCCGCAACGCGTTCAGAAGTGCTTGCTGGTCAGGCGTGAGGAACTGCGTGAGCAACTTGTTCTTCAGAAGGTTGGAAATATCGCGCAATCCGTTCAGTGACTCGAATTGCGCCTTGATTTGGTCGTACTGCGCTTTGAGCTGAGCGACCTGCTGAGCGGCCTGGACGAGCTGCTGAGCCATGTTGATGGCCGCCATGTTGTCGTAAGTGGGAACGCCCTGCGCGTGCGCGCCGATCGTGAACGTTGCAGCAACAGCGATGATGATCTTCCGCAGCATGATGATTAGCTCCTTGTCTTAAAGAATTTCGGCAACCAGATGTTCGGGTCATCCCCGTTTTTCTCGATCAAATCACGCACCAGCATGACGTTCTCGATACTCGCTGACAGCACGGCATTCATGTCATCCATGCCCGAAAGATCGTTGCGAACCACTACGGACTCCTTGCCTTGCTTCAGCAAAAATTGGCCCGGCTCTTCCAGCATGTCAGTGGTAACGAACTTGAATTCGCGCGCCGTCAGCTTCATGCCGTCGATGTAATCGGCCCGATCTGCTTTGTCGTTCGGCAGATAGATCTGTGTCGGGAACTGTTGCAGCAGCGTCCCCTTGATTGGCGAGGTGGTCAGATCCGTCGGATCTTGCGTATCGAGCCCGATCAGGCCGAGTTGCTTTCGTACCGTCTTCGCCTTGTTCTCGATCATCAATTGCATGTACGGATCTTTCAGCGCCTTCCATGCCTCAGTGATATCGAGAACGAATGGGCTACCGTCGATAGCAGATTCGATCTTATGGTTGATGAGAAGCTGGATCGGTGTGCGCGCATATGCGTTGTCAAGGAACGACGTCATGTCGAACCCGAAGTCATTCGCGCCAGTCAAATCGAATCGATCGTATGCGTTGTCGAGAACCCATCCATACGGACTTTCGCTGCCTACCCAGCGACGCAGTGCAGCCTTCAGACCAGTAACCACCCCGCCCGCAGTACGTACCGCATCAACCGGCCCAGGGAGCGTGTCCATGATCCGCGAGAGTCGACGGGTGGTCGGCAGGTCGTACACGTCACCGATCACCTTGAGCAACGTTTCCTCATCCGAGCCGGATCGCGTGTAGGTCGGATCGCTCTCTGCGCACCACATCAGCAGAGTCATGATGAACGAGCGATTCTGTGGTGTATCAGGCAGGCCAAACGGATTGAGCCCGCTCGGCTTGCTGTCCTCGAACCGAAAATACTTTCCGCCCATTGCACAGACAAGGATCTCTTCGCCGTAGTCCTTGTCCCATGCGAACGTCTTGATCGGGCGCATCCCCGCGTCTTTGCGACGCTTGCGCAGCAGCGCGCGGAGGAATAGCTTGGTCAGCGTCTTGCCACTGCCGGACGGGCCGATGATGGTGTAATTGCCCAGCTCTTTGCGGTGTTCCCTGACCGAACGCCCTTCCAGCTCTGCCCTTTCCTCTTCCTCTTCGGTGATCTGCTTCTCGTCCTCGTCATCGACGTATTCGAGTTGCACCCCCTGATCTTTCATGCTCTTCCGGGAGACGTGGTAGTTGAAGAAGTACGGCGCGCCGCTCGTCGTCTTCAGGACGGTGATCGGCATGCCCCACTGACTCCCATCTGCGCGCCCCGTCATGAAGTTGTGCATCGGGAAGAAGGCAGCGAAGTTGTCGGTGCTGATCGGCATCGCGTCGAGCCGATCCAACAGGAAGTTGCCCGGCAGCATGCTGAAATACTGCGAAATCAGTTTGCCGCGACGCTTACGAATCGCGATCATGCTCTTCTCTTCAAGCGCGGCAACGGCCATGCCGATGGCCTCGTTGACCTCCTTGATGGAGTCGCCGTAGACCGTCAGAATGAATTCGTGCTGGCCCATGCCAAATTTGCCAGCCGCAAGATTGCTGCGCGCGTCACGCAACTGCTTCAACTGGACGGCGTTGGCCGCTTCATCGGTGCTGCTGAAGTTGTTGATCTGCTTTTCGAGAAACTTGTCAGCCTCGTTGAAAGGCATGAACGTGAGCGACTGGCTCAGAATGAACTCACAGGGCAAGCGCAGCAGCGGATGAAAGATCCGAGCGTTCGCCATTTCTGCGCCGTACGGGGCCTTGAGGCCAATGATGCCGGCGTAGCGCGAGCGCGTCGGCCCCATGATCTCGATGACTTCGGTGCCGAAATTGAGATCGTTTCGCTGGATTCCGTATCGAACGGAGAAGGTGTCGAGCGGCACCGGCGACCACTCCCCATTCAGAATCATTCCGTAGAACGACTGAAGGTCGGACACAGCCGGCTTGTCATCGAACTCCCGCACGCCAAGGACGGTCGGCTGGAACCGGCGCATGCTTCGAACCAGTTGCGCAGTGATGCGTTCCATTTGCTCAAGCGCGACTGCTGCAACGGCCTGGCCACCCTTCTTGTCGAGCTTCGCGCCGATACGCTCGGCACGCCCCGGCGCAGGACGATATACGGGCGAGAGGAACAGCTCGTTCACATAGTACGTTTGCTTGCCGACACGCTCGGCGTATTGCGATCCCAGCATCTCGGAGAACGAGTTGTCGTACTCAATGCCCGAAATGTCGTACTGCAACTTTCGCCTCACCAGATGAGACCACAGCGCAACGCGCGCATTGTTCGCGCCCAGCGTATTGATGGTCGAGAACCATTGCCGCGTGTACCCGTCCAGCTCCTCCTTGCTCATCGTTTCGAACGGAATGCCGCGGAACTGGATGGTCGACGTCACGTCACGCTCGATCGTCGTACACGTCGTTGCGTTGAGCTGGCTTCGATACGGTATGTACTTGGTCGCGGGCGTTTCGTTGGTGATCAGGTCAGAAGAGACCGTCATAGTCGTTCGTCCTTGCTTTCGGCGGTTCTGCGCAGAAGGTCACAACCTTTTCGCCCTGCAGCCCTTTGTTTGCCACAAAGAGCCACCAGTGATAGATGTCGGCCTTCAAGGTGGATAGCCAGTGGTAGTCGCCGGCCGTCTTGACAACGAAATAGAAATGAATCGGTACGAGGGTGAAGACCCAAAAACCGACGAGGCGAAACACCGCCAAGCCGATCAGCATTTCGAGCAGGAAGATGGAGAGAGGAACGTAGAGCATCATGGCGGGGCGTTGCCCCGCCCGGATGACGACACTCTCAATCAAGTTGTCGTCTTCCATGATGCTTAGACGCCGCTGATGCTGCTCGACCCGGCCGTCGCCGTTTTGACCCACTGGACGATACCGACGATGCCGAAAGCAGCACCGGTGCCGATGAGGGAGTTGACGAACGCTTGCTTGGGATCACGGGCACCGAGGAAGTTGCCCATTTTCCAGTTGATCGCGGTGGTGACGCCTGCGATGCCGCCGGCGACGCCCACCACGCCATAGATGGTGTTGAAGACGCTCTCGCCCGCAGAGCGAAGGGATTGGGCGGTCGCCGGATCGGTCAGCGCGAGAAACGTGTAACCGCCGACGATGGCAACGCTGTAGATTCGACCGACGCGCTCGGTCGTGATTCGTGCGCGAATGGCGCTCAGCTTGCTAAGCGCCCCCTTCTTCTGTTTGGTCATGTTGTATCCGTATTTGGAATGGGATATCTATTTCTTCAAACCGACAGTGAAAGACGGATTCCAGTGTCCCCACCAGCTTGTCCAAGCTCTTCCACGTACGCGGTTCGGCCCTGTTGTGAAACTTCGTCACCTTGTGTTCTTGCGATATCGCGCCCCCCAAGAAAACGCCGACCTCCCAGAGTCCGGCGGAGTTTTGCCTAAGTTTGATGTGAGCTATGTCGCCCGCCAGCGCCGCAATGTCTTGAAGTCTCATGGGGTTCCCTGTGGTGGTCTGTGCGAAGTGATAAACCCTGCATTACACCACACCGAAAACCCCCATTTCGAGAGACTAAATATAGGCATATTGTACACTGTTTATGTATTTTTAGTGTCCTGAACTACAGAAAAAAGTGATTCCAAGCATTAGGTACGTCTTCGTTGGCCCTCCCTCCCCGCTGGGTGAGATATTTAGGGAACGACCGATGCGCGCAAAACGACCGGCGCACCCCCGGTCTCGATCGACTGAGGTGCTCCGGCTTGCGCGACGTCGGCCACGGCGACACTGGCGGATTTAGCTTGCGCGAGGACGTCGTGCCGCTCACCAAAGAGCGACGTCGACGGGGCGGCAAACATATCGGGGCTGCTACCGTCTTGCTCGGGTGCTGTCCGAGTAGATTCCGCCGCCACTGCGGGCAGCGAAGCAGACACGACGGAAGGTGATGGCGTTGCGGGGGCGACTCCGACACGACCGAGAATCGCCTTCGCATAGCCGTTGCTGACGGGGTTGTGCACGCTCCCCGAGTTGAAGCCGCGGAGCGCGGCGAAAACCGCGCTATCTGACCTATACCCAGCTTGCACCGCTTGCGTGTAGAACCCGCGAAAGATTTCGCTACCAGTACGCAGGTTCGTGCACGGATCGAACGCCTCTTGCCACGTCATCTTTAAACGGACGACGTTTGAGATATGCACCTGTGACAGCCCTACAGAAAATCCTATGCCTTGTCGTCTCAGGTTAACGGCAGTTTTCACCGCTTCTTCATAGCTGCGAGGCTGGGCTTTTAGAACCGCTTTGCCATCGAGGCCGATGGCAAACGGATTGAAGTTCGACTCCTGCCGAACAAGCGAGGTGAACAGCCGGGCATCGACGCCGGCCGCACACGTCTCAATGATTGGTGCCGAATCGAAAGTAGGCATTTCCGTTGCTCGCACCGTTGTTCGCGTAGGGGTCTTTCTTGTAGATGATCGATTGGCTCAGGTTGCCGGTGCCGTTCCCGCCCAAGTTGAAAAAGAACGTGTTGTTGTATGTGCTGCTGGTGAGCCGCATCGAGTAGCTGGTAACGCCGTTCGGCGGAATCACGTACTCGTAGTGATAGCTTTGGACGATCGAGCCGTAGTCGTTGTAGATGTTGTAGGTGTGGCAAGCCGATCCGTTGACCGTCGGGCTGAATGCGTTGCGACCAGTCGTTTCGCAGGTCTCAACCGGACGCAGACATACTCCGGTGTAGTAGCCTGCATTGATGCCCCACGCGTTGCTTCCGGTACTGGTGGTCTCGGCAGTGAATCCCGCCGGGCATGCGACGTGCACTTGATTGGCATACGAAACTTGCGTGCCGAACGGATCTTTGAAGATGCACAGCGGCCACGGCCGGAATTTCTTAATGAAGTTGTCGATGAGCCAGTTGACTGGCGATCCGCACTTGGGCTCAGCCGTCGCGCCGGCGGGATTCGCGAAGCAGAGGATCAGAGCGCAGGGAAAGTCGGACTCTTGGATATCGCCGTTGAAGTTGGGAATCAAGCTGCCCGGCAACATGGACTGTTGTGCGGACGCACTGCCGTACACGCCGAAAGCAAGCGCGGCGGTTACAAACAGTTTCACGAAAAGACGCATTCTAGACCCCTAAAAGTATATAAATAGTGAACTGTATTGATATTTACAGTATTCCAGACGGTATGGCAAGGCACGCCGACGTAATAAAACGTAACGTCGGACAAAACGTGGTTGGTTAACGACGGGAGAAGGCCCGTCCTGTAGGACAGGCGAAAGAAAACAAGCGGAACTGTTCCATCACAGTTCCGCTTGTGTTACCTACAAGATCAGTTTTTGTTTCTGCCTGCGAGACGGCTAGATCAGCGTGAACGCCCGCGACGCGCGGCACGCTGCTGCGTGGTGCGCGTCGCGCTGCCACGAATATCGCGAGACAGCGCTTGCCGCGCTGACCGGGCGTCCTTCTCGGATCGGCGGATCGCCGATATGGCCCTTAAAACCTCATCCTCGCGCCGGCTATCGCGCAATTCGAGCGCAGCGTACTTCTTTGGCTCACGGCTCATCGTTTCAGCCAGCTTCGATCGATCGTTGGTAAAGATCGCGATATCGTGGCGAGCGCGGGAGATGGCGACATAGAAAACGGCGCGGTTCGCGGTGAGGCTTTTCGTGTCCGCATCCATCAATACGCTGTTCTTCGTCAGCCCCTGAGCACTATGGACGGTTTGCGCATAGCCATGCTGAGCGTGAATCGCGTTCGCGCGCGGCAGACGCGCGCCGTTCTCGAGAACAACCGCATCCGCCTCCACGGCCGCAACCTGATGCCGCTCGCCGTTGTAGACGCCCTGCTTGTTGTCGTTTCGGGTAATCCTGAGCCAGTCGCCGCGGACGATCTCGATTTCTGTTAGCTGATACGTCGACAGTCCATCAAGTTTCGACGCGTTGACCACCAGCTCACCCGTGTCCTTGCCGACCAGGCGTAGCGTGTTCGCGTTCGCGTCGATCGACACGACCGTGAAGTGCTCACCGCGCTTCAGTCCGTGCGATCCGTCCCGCTCTGCGAGCACAATAAGGCCGGCCACATAGCTGGATGCATGACGATGCTCTGCCCGCGTCATGTCAAACGACTCCAACGCGCGCACCAACTCGCCCTTCGGCAGCTCCAGATTCTCGCGAACAAGCCTGTTGATCTCGCGTCGGGCGTCATTGGTGCCAACGACGATCAGGGTGTTATTGCGCTCTTCAAGGGGCTTGGATGTGTACGCGTCCGCAATAGCCTTGTGACGCTCTGGAGCCTCCTTGACCTGATGTACGTTCTCTTTGAGCGTAAAAACCGAACCGCCAATGTTGTCGTTCGCAGCCTTCTCGACAGCAGCTTTCAGGGTTGCGTTCTTCTGACGCTGGATCTCGGTGATGTGTGCGAGCTGCATCCCAGCGTCCTGAAGTTGCTCGAAGGGCTTACCCGCCTCAACCGCCTGCGTTTGTTTACGATCACCAAGTAGCACCAGGCGCGCGCCATGCTGCTCAACGCGCTTCATCAGTGCTTCCATCTGGTGTGCCGGCACAACGCTTGCCTCGTCAAGAAAGACGATCGTGTTTGGCCCAAGCAGCCCCGGCTCTGGCTTCTTCGCCAAGAACGATGCGAGGGTCTGAGAGTCCATCCCCAGCTCCTTCAATGCCTTGTTCTGCGAACCGTATGGCGCGAGCCCGATGACGCGATAACCGCTTTCAGACGCGCTCTTTGCCGCCTCCGCCTTGATGCCCTCGATCGACTTGCTCAGCATGTGGCTTTTCCCCACACCCGCAAAACCCTGCACACCAACAACACGGTTCGTCGTGGTCAATACAAGTTTCGCAGCGTCACGTTGCCCAGCATTCAGGTCACTCTGCGCGAGCATCGCATCGACCTCTTCGCCCGTCTTGATCGGCTGCACCGTATCGCGGCCAAGCCGCTCCATCCAGAGAATGCGTAGCTCGCGGCTTCGCATGTCGGGAGTCGTGTAGCGCTCTTCGGTCTGCACAAGGCGACCATTTGCGATCGCGTTGTCGACCGTTTTCTCCGCGCGATCGGCTCTGTAACCCTCAACGTTGACGAGCATCGACACCCACGACGCACGCGTGAGCTTGTGGATGTCGTTGTCGTGCCGAAACTTGTCGAATTGCGGATCGTCTGATTTCGCCTGCTCGTCACGCGAGAAAGACTTTGCCGTTTGGTACAACGGCAGCTCGGGCAACAATCGCCCGTCCACCTTGGCGCGATCTAGCTCTCGGTCGATCTCGTCCGTTCCGCCCAGCGCCTTCATGTACGCCCGCTCAAGCAGCTCGCCATGTGTGAAAATGCCCTGCCGCTCGGTTAAATGCTCGATCGCGAAGTCCAGAGCCTCGCGGGCGCGGCGCTGCTTATCGGGCAACGGTGGATCTCCACCTGTCGGCCCTGCGGGCTGCTGCGGAGAATGCGCTGGGAATGATTCTGCACCAACACGCTCGGGCTGCTGCGGCCGCTCCCGTGAATCGCGCGAGTCGGTCGCATCTCTGTTTGAATCGCCCGACGTCGGCCGAACGCTTGGTTGTTGCGGTGTCACCTCGGGACGCCGCGGCTCTGCGCCTCCGCGCCCGGATGAGCCGCCACCGGTACCAGGATCGCGCGGGCCAGCGCCGTCCGATGCTCCGTGCCCAGCCTCGCGGCCGGGGGGTGTCGGGGTTCTCGCAGGCGCGACCTGATGTTCGGGTGCGGCTTCTGGAATCTTGATGCCAGCGGTTGCAAGGGCATCACGCCACTCTTGACGCAATACCGCGCGATCGCCCTCGTCTTTGCGCTTGCGAGTGTTCTTCGTGATCGTCTGCTTCATGCCGCCGCTGGCGGTATCTCTCGTCAGTCCTTGAGCATCAAGGTGCTTCTCAATCGTGCGGCTGCGCTGACTGAACATTTCGATCGCGGCATCCGGAACCGACGCCATCTCGAAGCCGTGTCGCGTTGCCCGAATGTCGTAGCCCATGTCCTGCAATCTCTCCGCGAGTCGCGCGCGGTAGTACGCTCCCGTGACCTTGACGCTCTTCAGCATTTCCTCGTTGGAAAGCGCCGTCCAACGCTTGTCTTCGCGCTGCGTGAGATTCATGACGACCGCATGGGTGTGCAACTGCGGATCTTGGTCTCTTGATAGATCGTGCTGAAACTTCGCGACGACGAAATTGTTGGTGTGCTCGCGAAAAGACAGCTTCTTGACCTTCTTGCGCGCAACGACCTTGCTCTCAAGCATTTTCAAGGCATCAGCCACGGCCGCATCGTGCGCAGCGATCACACGCCGATCGCCACTGACCAAAGCAACGATACTGACGCTCTTCGGCGCGCTGAACGTGAAGTCGATGCCGAGCCGGGCATTGGCTTTCTTTCCGTCCTTGTTCGTCTTCGGCGCGGGCTTTCGAACCACGGTGCCATCCGGCAATTTGCCATCAAGCAGGTTCTTGAAGGTCTCTTTGTCGACACCGCCTTGCAGCCCCAGCGCTTCAGCGCCGTCGCCATCCCATTCGCCGCGATGACCTTCCTTCGCATAGTAGTCATCGGTCTCTTCGTAGTACTTTCCGGCCTGCCGCGAGTCCTTCACAAACGAGAACGTCAGCATCACTCGTCTCGCGCAAAGTTGAGCGTCGACACCGAGTCGAAGTCAGGGGCCGTCGTCCACACGTTCTTGGCCATGACGATCGGCTCAATGACTTTCGGTCGATCCTTGTACTGCAAGGTAACGCGTGCAATAGGGTGCCTGCCTGAGAGCTTTACGTAGCCAGTCAGGTCGGGCAGGTTATGGATCTGCGACGGCATAACCAGCGGCTCGCGCTCTTTGTCGTACGTGGTGGTCGGACTCTTGCCCCCGGTCTCACGCTTCCGAATCACCTCATGCTCCCCGAGACCCTTGGAGATCTCGCCGGCCGTATAGGTGTCCATATCCGCAATACCGAAGCTCAACGTGTTACGGAAGCTGTTGCGCAAGGTCAGGGCGGCCTGCTTTCCGTTTGTGTCGTCAAGCTGCGCGTAGGATTGGAAACCAGCCGCGATGTACAGCTTGTGCTTTCGGCCCTTGGTGCCGGCCTGGACGACGTAGTTCAGCTTCTCAAGTGAATCCAGCTCGTCAGCGACCAGATGCGTAGCAGGGCGCTTGCGATTGGCGGGCGCGGACAGAGCCGCCGCGCAGAGCACGTCGAACTGGCACGAAATCAGCGGTTTCAGGGCGGACAATTGATCCTCCCGCCACGTAATCCAGACGTTACCCGTTCCGTTGTCCAGCCAATCACGGAAGGAGAATTCCTTCTGCGCGGTCTCGATCGCCGCGAGGAACTTGTGTGGGGTGATGTACCGGGTGAGCACCGTACGCACACTGCCGAGGGTTTCTTCTGCACCGTGGAACATGCCGGCGGCGGCGGTGTCAGCCAGCATCTCTTGAAGCTGCTCGTTCGGGGCCATCGTCAGCCAGTACACCAGATGGTCGGTCGTGCCGCGGTTGAGCCTCCACAACTTCAGCATCACCTCTGCGGTGATGGTTCGCGCCATCGCATTCCAGACTTCCTGTTCGGTCGAAGGACTTTTCGGAATAACACTCACTGCAAAAAGCTCGACGTCAAACGGGACACGGATTTCGTTGTAGATACCCCATGACCGCGACCGCTCATCAAATGGGTTGATGATAATGTCACCGGGCAGATAAAACTTCTCCATAAACGCGCCATTCGGATCGACGCAAACAATTCGCTCGGGCTTTGCCCACGGTCGATACCAACGCGGCTTACCTCTCGCCAATGCAGACTCGATGTACTCAGCGATTGCCTGAGATTTACCCGAACCGGTAGAGCCGGTGAAACTGTAATGCTGGCTCTCAATCTTTATCGGAACCGGAATACCACCCAAGATTAACTGAGGACTAAACCAGTTTCTTGTCATATCCCGAAGTTGCGCGGGACTCGCCATTGTCGCGCCACGCAAAAATATCGCAAAGTCCGCTCCCTCAAAACCACTTCTAAAGTAGACGGCGAGAACAGCGAATACGATCATTCCATATATAAATACCAACGTTGTCGGCACCCATAATAGGGGAGTGTGGGGCGTCGAAAGCGCGGCATAATACAGCGCTTTCGCGAGTTGATCGTGGGGCAGGGTATATAACCGCTGCGCGGCCCAAAACCATGTGCCTACCGAACCCAGCAGCACCAGCAGAAACATCAACCCCTTGTGGCGGTCGTCATACCGTCGTGATCCAGCGCTCATACATCATCTCCAGCTTTCAAAAAGGTTTCAACCGCCTTCGGGTCGATGTAGCGCTCGATCAACAAGCGCTGATCCTTCCCGACGGACATATGAAGCATGGTGAAGATAGCGGCAAGCAAACGCAGTTCTAAATCCCGCGAATCGTCTTTCTCTGCCGGTCGGCCAGCGCCAGCAGGCATCCCTTTCGTCATGGTTGCCAGCATTGACAGCGCCATGTCGGTGTTCGTCCGAAGCTCAGCAAGCACACCTTCCCCTGGATTGAGCCGACCAAAGTAGACCCGCTTGATGTGCGGCCCCAGCTCCGTCTCGCCGGCGATCTCCATCTGCCGACGCATCGATGCCTCTTCCTCACTGCTCAAACTAATACTAGTTGTACGACGCATAACACACGATCTCCCTTAAAACACGGGCATCCTACACCCTAACGTGTTACCTGATAACCATAAAATTGGCGCCTGTTTTGCCTTTAAAGCCAAGCGCAGCTTGGCTTTGCAGCACCTCGCAAGAGGTGCGTATGGTGTGTTGGGGTTCTAGGACAGTCGGTCGACCGCCGATTTCGGCCCGTGCGAGGGCATTTGATGGTCTGATCAGGCCAGAAAAAGCGTATTTCAACCCGGTTTTTGGGGCTTTTCCGGCCCTGGCGAGGCTGATTAGGGGCGCGACGACCCCTCAAATGTTCCCCGGCTGTACCACCATCGTTCCCAAAGTGTTCCCGTCGTGTTACCTTAGCGAAAATTCGCGATACTTTTTGTTCCTTTTTAGTTGCCATTAAGTACACGGCAAGTTACGATGGATACCATGCAAACCGTAGACGAACTGATCGAACTAGAGGAAACCGCCCGGAAGTTGCAGGCGCAAAACCTCCGCTCGAAGGCAGTGTTGCTTGAACGGCTGTTCCCGCTAATCGAGCGGGCAAACACCCTCGGGCATCGACACGCAACCATTCATCAAGCGCTGGTCGCAGCCGGCGTTCCGATGACGTTCGATGTGTACAACACGACCTTGAAGCGAGTGCGCAAGCGAGCGGAACAGGCTGGATCGATCAAGCCAAGCGAGCGTGGTTCACCTGAACCAATCAAGGGTGGATCACCTGAACCAATGCGTTTTGGTTCAGGTGATCCAGACAGTAGTGGATCAGCGGAACCAAAAGAGAGTGGATCAGTGGAACCACGGGAGCCCGTAACGGCCTCGGAATCAGATAGCGTCGGCAGCGCATTTGAAGTGAAAGATGCGTTGCAGGATGCTCAGAAAGCAAGTCAAGTCGATTATCGTCAATTCGCACGCAGACAAAGGAAATGAACATGATCAAGAAACTCGCCGTCATCAACCTGAGCGGTAACGTCGGAAAAACTACGCTGGCAACCAACTGGTTGAAAGCAAGTCGCCCGGAAGCAAAATTCATTTCGGTCGAACACCACAATGCCTCGGTGGCAAATGAGATCGAGAGCACAAAGGCCGAAGAATTTTCCGCCTCCGAGTTTCGCGACATTTTCCGCACGATCATGTTGAACGACGATGTTATCGTTGACGTCGGCGCATCGAACGTCGTGCAGTTTATGAGTGAACTGACCCGCTATAAGAGCGCGATTGGCGAACTGGATTTGATCGTCGTTCCGACCGTTCCGAATGACAAGCAACAGAAAGACACGATCGCAACGATCGAGTGGCTTTCGAAACTCGGTTTCCCGGCCAGCAAAATCCGCCTCGTCTTCAATATGTACGACGGAGGAGAAGCGAATTTGCCGGTGGAATACGTCTACGCGCAAATCGCGGGATACGCGGCCACGGAAGGCAAGAGCAAAGCGACCTACGAACCGCATATCGTCATCAAGCAAAGCGAGGTGTTCGATCTGGTTCGCCGCAAGAACATTCGCGAGCTGGCGGAAGACCCGACCGACTGGCGCGCGAAGCGGGCCGAAGCCAAGGCGGCGGGCAACATCGAAGCGCAAGAGGCCGCGATCGAAGCACAAGCCGATCACGATCTCGCTGTCGACGCGCAAGCCAACCTCGCACGCGCGACGGACCTCATGTTCGGCAAGGCGAAGAAATGAGCGACGCGGAGACGACTCCAGCGCCGCAAACCCGACGGGATGCGGCACTGAGAATCGTGCTCGGGGAAATGCACGACCTGTTCGGCAAGGCGGAAGCCTTGGCGAACAGGGTGCAGGAGATTGACGCGAGCACCAAGGAAACCGCCCGATCCGTTCAGGAAGCCACGATGGCCGCTAAGAAGCTCCTAGCGGCCATGCCCGATAAGCCGTTGCCGATGATCGAGCCGAAGAGGGCAAATCCGTTGGCAGTGGCAATCGCCGCCTCGCTCGTCGCGGGACTCGTCGCCGGTGTCGTCGTGTTCGGCGGAATGCAGATGTTCAGCAAAGAGCGCGACGAGGCCAAGCTGGGCCACGCCGTGACGGCCGCGTTTCCACTACTCGATGCGGAAACGCAGGCGAAGCTACAAGCAGCCATCAACAAAGCCTCGCGATAGCGGGGCTTTGTTGCATGGGGCCGCATTCTCGCGCGCGCAAAATGGGGAAGCGCCCGGCCCGCGAGAGGCAGGGGCGCGGTGCGGTTGTCCACGGGACGCCAGCGGCGGCCGGTGGACAACCGCATCCCCATTTCCCGTTAGAACCACTGCACCAGGCCGCGCGAGAATGCGGCGCGCTTGCGTGCAAGCGCTTTGGGCGCTGGCAGACAGACGAGCTGGCCGGAGTCGCGGCGCGCGCAAAATGGGGAAGCGCCCGGCCCGCAAGAGGCAGGGGCGCGGTGCGGTTATCCACGGGCCGCCAGCGGCGGCCGGTGGATAACCGCATCCCCATTTCCCGTTAGAACCACCCACACGTCCCCGCCGCGACTCCGGCCCGAAACGCGATATCGTCTCAAATGAAACGGCATTCGTATCATTCGATACAACGCACAGTTTCGGCACAGAAAAAAACGTGCGAGTGGATTTCCGCGCCGTGAAACATAAACGAAAAAGGGCCGAAAATCGGCCCTATCCATTTGATACATAACGGTTTTATATCGAAGTCCGAATTCCTACGAGTGTTCCACGGGATGATCGCCCTCCATATCCGGATGGCTCGTCCCTGCCAGGAGCCAGCCAAACGGCTCGCGCAGCGCTTCGCGCAGGCGTTCAGCAGCATGCAGCGGCGACATGGGATGCGGCCCGATACCATCCAGATTCGACACTTGAATCGACTGGATGAATCCGCGGGGGTCGCGGGCGTCCTTGCTCCCGTCGTGGGTTACGGTCACGATCGCGCCGACGCTTTGGGCGCGCTCGATCAGCTCGTAGAGTTCCTTTTCGCTCGTCATACCTATCTCCAGTGGGGGGGTTATCGGTCGGGCGACGTCTCGGTGATCCCGTCCTTGCCGCTCGCGACCTCGTAAGACTCCGGGCGCGCCAGCCATCCGATCAGTTTCATCAACGTTACAGCGACGAACCGACGAACCGGGCCGATGTGATCGGTTCGAATGGCGAGGATCTGATAGCTTCCGTCCGGCCCGTAGTGACCGCTGTGAGCGTATGTCTGGCCGATACGCCCCATCGCTTCAATCAGCGTCCGTTCGCCGTAGTCTTGGTCAAAGTAGCTCGCCACTTCCTCGGGCGTCGGCTGAGTATTCATCGTCATCCTTCTATGGCTACCGGCCAGTTCGGGGCGCACCGCGCGCCATTCAAGGTGTGCAGGCGGCTACTCAACTGCCCTGCAATTGCCACGTCGGAACATCGAGCGCGGGACGGCGTGCCGGAGCTGCGCGTCGACTCCGAAGCAAGCGGTAGATGCCGTCAAGCGCTGCGTCGCCCAACGGGGTACACGACGTCAACGGGGCGCTCGGCGTCCGGTTCTTCCATGAGTGGGAGAGGTGCGCAGGCTTCCGATCGCTACCCACGCGAAACTGAATGTCTTCCGAGTCCTCGGGTTCGAACGCCGTCGACAAGGTCATCTCCTGCTGCGCAACAGCGGTCTGTTTAGCGCTCTTGAACTGCGCAATGCTGACTACGTTCGTGCTGGCCGACACCATGATCTATCTCCGTTGAACCCTGCTACATCACTCGATCACCATGGAATAAATTATACTCGCGGTATCTCGTTTCGTCTATCCTTTGTGCGATTTAAAGTGTTAACTGGAAAGCGCCGAGAATAGGATAAATGCATCGTTATCCGAAACAACAAAGGCCGGTTCGTCACCGGCCTTTCTCGTATCGTTCCTCCTATGCGGCAAGTAAGTCTGCGTCTTCCTCGATGCGATCGTCGTAGTTCACCGCATCATCTTGTTCACCTTCGTCGTCCTCCTTTTCGTCAATGAACGAATAGTTGTGCGTCACGTTGTCATCGAAGAAGCAAATCGGTTTGTCCAGCACGCAGAGCTGGCCGCGCACCTTC
The DNA here is from genome assembly GCF_902499025.1 of Burkholderia lata. GTDB lineage: Bacteria > Pseudomonadota > Gammaproteobacteria > Burkholderiales > Burkholderiaceae > Burkholderia > Burkholderia lata_C. Next base: position 64,019 of record NZ_CABVPW010000048.1, read on the forward strand.
ACAACCATGCCGCGTGAGTCGCCGCGCTCCTTCTCGTAGCGGTCATATGCCGCACACTTGCTGCGATAGTCGTACGTCTGCTCGCTCCAGCCATCGAGCGGGGCGATACTCCATGCGGTACACGATTCCTTACCGCTAATGCTCACGCTCCCCGTGTTGACGTACTCGCGCCCGTTGAAAAGAAACGTCGGCACGCTCGGGGCCGTGTCGTTCGAAAACGCGATCTTGTCGGCGCAGTACGCGGGCCTCCAGAGCGATGCAGGTGCGTAGTGCATGGGCATATCATCTCGATAGCTCGCGAGAAAGAACGTCGATCGGCTCAGCTCGAAAGTGATTGAGCCAACCCCAACTGAACCCCACTCCCGCACAACGACCGTGCCGACACCTACCGCGTGGATTGCGCCACACTTTACGTTGTCGTCGTGTCGCGTCTTGTACTCGATGCCGGGGACGTCCTGCCCGCCTTCGGCACTTGCAACGCAGTGCTGCATGAGGTTCGCGCGTGCCTCGCCTGTCGCCTCAACGGTCGTACAGGAGTGCGGCGACCACACATCACCATTCATCAGCGCTTCGCGCTCCGCGTCCGTCTTTGCGCGCGTCATCGAGCGCTCGATCTCGTCCCCCCGGTGCGTCCTGGCCGCCTCGATGCAAGCCGAGAAGATTGCGCGTTCAACGTAGGGAAGCAACTGCACTGCGCGCTCCGCATCGTCAAGCAGTCGGCCCCATTCCCGCAGTGACGGCCGCGCCGGTTTCCATACCGGCGACGGGAGAACCTCCTTGACCGCCCCAATATCCCCAAAATCGAATCCGATCTGCATGCTATAAGCCTCGCAATCATCACACCGTGATTCCCGCACCGTTCAGCGCGGAAACTTGACCCACCGACAGGGTTTCAACTGCAACGTCGGCCATACGGCTGAAAATCATCAGCCCGTATACATCCGCGAGCAAACGGGCTTCCCGGCAGAGTGCGAAAGACTCGTCATCTGCTACCGGGCACCGATTACGCCATACGTTGATCGCGGTCTCGATCTCTGCAATCGCCAATCGTTTCATGGCCGCACCTCCTGAGCTATGCGTACTCTCGAATGTCGCTCCACAACTTCCACCCGCGATCCCATTCAGCAGCAAGGGCAGGCACGTCGCGAAGAAACAGCGGAAGACCAGACTTTTCGACAAAGGAGTCGATGCCGCTTTCCTGCGCGAAAATTTGCGCATCGAGCTTCAGCTCTTCGGCGCGTGCATCGCCAGCAAGCAGCGCACACGTATAAAGCGCCCAACTCGCGCGAGCGTTAAGAGCAAGACTCCGGCTGCACATCATGCTTCTCCTAGTCGATCACCATGAAAACCATTTTACTCGCCGTATCTCGTTTTGTCTATCGCTTGGCGATTGATTGTCCCAATGGTCGGC
>NZ_CABVPW010000049.1:0-63948 GCF_902499025.1 Burkholderia lata
TCTCAGCAGCGCTGCGTTTTCAGCAGCAGAGAAGCGAGATTATGAACCGTGTTTCGCAGATCGTCAACAACTTTTTTACTACATCGTTGCGACTGCGGGGCTCAACTTCCAGGCCAGTTGCGCGCCCCAGACTGCAGCACACCGCCAACCCTGCTTCCCTCTTCCACGCCGCGTTTCCGTAAGCGCGAAAGAGGCGTGATTCTAAGCACCCGCCCCCAACTGCGCAAGCCCCTTTGTGAAAATATTTTGAAAAAGCCCCCGTGCGCTGACGCGCACGGGGGCTTCGGGCCCAGCGGGCCGAGTGGCGCCGCTAACCTACGCGCCGCCAGCAACACTTCCCTCTATATATAGAGGTGCGTCACTTGCCGCCGACCGCAGCCTGCAGTTGCTCGACCGGCACCGCGTCGGCCATCGCCGTGTAGCCGGCGTCACTCGGATGAATGCCGTCGCCGCTATCGTAGCGACGCTGCAGCACGCTCGGGCGCGCCGGATCGCGCAACACCGCATCGAAGTCGACCACGCCGTCGAACCCGCTACCGCTCCGGATCCACCGGTTCACCTCGAGCCGGATTGCTTCACGCCCCGCCGGCAGCCCGGCCGGCGTCAGCGTCGCACCAAAAATCTTCACGCCCTGACGGTGCGCCGCGTCGATCAGCCGGCGATAGCCGTCGATCAGCGACGCGGCCGTGACCTGCGTATGCGGGTGGTCGCAATCGAGCCCCGCGCGCGGCGGCATCGCAGCGAAGTTGATGTCGTTGATCCCGATCAGCACGATCGCCGCCTTCACACCCGCGCGCGACAGCGCATCACGCTCGAACCGCGACGCCAGCGACGTGCCATAGCAGGCCGAATCGCTAAGCAGCCGGTTCCCGCTGATACCAAGATTCGTGACGCCGATCGATTCCACGCCCGAGGTGGTCAGCCGACGCGCCAGTGCGTCCGGCCAGCGACGGTTCCGGTTCATGCTCGAGCGCAGCCCGTCGGTGATCGAATCGCCGATCGCGGCGACGCTGGCGTGCGCGGATCCGGCCTCGACCGCGAGCTCGGTCACCCACGCATATTGGGTAAAGCGGGTGCGAAACGCGGCAGCGCCCGGATCACTCACGTGATCGCCCGGTGCAGACACATAGTTGAACTGGTTCGACACGCGGTGCCAGACCGTCATCCGCTGGTTCGGTCCCATCTGGAGGTTGATCGCATACGGCCGCCCGGCCGCCACGTCGATCGCCACCGGATCGCTTTCGAGTTCCTGGCCCGGCGCAAGCGTCACCGACGCCTTGCCGCCGAACCGGACCGGCGCCGCCGCACCACCGGCAAGTGCCGCGCCCTCGCCGGCGCGCGCGAGGCTCGCCGCCTCGACGACCAGCGGCACGCGACCGTACGCATTGCTGACGCGGATCCGAGCGGCGCGCCCCGACACCGTCGGATAGACGATCTGGCGCACGGTCCGTCCGGACACGTCGGGTGCACGATAGAGCGGCGGCGGTGCGGCTAGATCCGGAATCGGCTGCAGCGCGGTCGCCCATGCGGCAACCCATCCGGCCGGCGCGGCCGAGGCCGACGCTACGAGCGGCGAGACAAAGACGGCCGCACCCAACACGGCCGCGGCGAGACTGCTTCGAAATGACATCGGCAAAATCCTCGTCGGAAAGCGGGCATTGTGCCGCAGAAGACGCGGCCCCCACGCGCAGGATCACCATCGCACCGCCCGATCGCGCCCCGACGTCCCTCGTTTACCCGAGTCTCGCCGTAAATCCACAAGAAATTTATTAACCGACCGGTCGGTTGGTTTATACTTCGCACACACTCAACCGGACGAGAAGCTCGCCATGTACACGCAATCCCTCGACATCCCCGGCAACGTCGCGCCGCTCGACGCCGCAGCCGAGTCGCCCGAGCAGGCGCGGTTCGATGCGGTCATGGCCGCCGACGGCAAGATCGAACCGCAGGACTGGATGCCCGATGCCTATCGCAAGACGCTGGTTCGCCAGATCTCGCAGCACGCGCATTCGGAAGTCGTCGGCATGCTGCCCGAAGGCAACTGGATCTCGCGCGCGCCGAGCCTGAAGCGCAAGGCGATCCTGCTCGCGAAGGTCCAGGACGAAGCCGGCCACGGCCTCTATCTTTATAGCGCGGCCGAAACGCTCGGCGTATCGCGCGATTCGCTGATCGACGCGCTGCTCGCCGGCAAGGCGAAATACTCGAGCATCTTCAACTACCCGACGCCGACCTGGGCCGACGTCGGCGTCATCGGCTGGCTCGTCGACGGCGCCGCGATCATGAACCAGATCCCGCTGTGCCGCTGCACGTACGGCCCGTACGCGCGCGCGATGATCCGCGTGTGCAAGGAAGAATCGTTCCACCAGCGCCAGGGCTTCGACGCGCTGCTCTCGATGATGAAGGGCAGCGACGCGCAACGCGCGATGGTCCAGCAGGCCGTGAACCGCTGGTGGTGGCCGGTGCTGATGATGTTCGGCCCGAGCGACGCCGATTCGGTTCACAGCAACCAGTCCGCGAAATGGGGCATCAAGCGAATCTCGAACGACGACCTGCGGCAAAAGTTTGTCGACGCGACGGTCGACCAGGCGAAGGTGCTCGGCGTGACCCTGCCCGACCCCGACCTGAAGTGGAACGAGGCGCGCGGCCACCACGACTACGGCACGATCGACTGGGACGAATTCTGGCGCGTGGTCAACGGCGACGGCCCGTGCAACAAGGAACGCCTCGCGACCCGTGTGAAAGCGCACGAGAACGGCGCATGGGTGCGCGAAGCCGCACTCGCCCACGAAGCAAAGCGCCGGGCACGCGCCGAACAGCATGCCGCCTGAGCGGCACACCATCGAATTCAGGATTCAGGAGAAAGTGATGAACAAGGAATGGCCGATCTGGGAAGTGTTCGTGCGCAGCAAGCAGGGGCTCGACCACAAGCATTGCGGCAGTCTGCACGCCGCCGACGCGTCGATGGCGCTGCGCATGGCGCGCGACGTCTACACGCGCCGCCAGGAAGGCGTGAGCATCTGGGTGGTGCCGTCGTCGGCAATTACCGCGTCGGATCCGAACGAGAAGGCGGAGCTGTTCGAACCGGCGGGCGACAAGATCTACCGTCACCCGACGTTCTACACGCTGCCCGACGAAGTCAACCACATGTAACGCCCGCGCCATGACGATCACGCCCGAACACCTCTCCTACGTGCTGCGCCTCGCGGACAACACGCTGACCCTCGGTCAGCGCAACGCCGAATGGTGCGGCCACGGCCCGATCCTCGAGGAAGACATCGCGCTCACCAACATGAGCCTCGACCTCATCGGCCAGGCGCGCATGCTGTACACGCACGCGGCCGAACTCGAGCGCCAGCTCACCGGCGCGACGAAGACCGAGGACGACTACGCGTACTTCCGCACCGAGCGCGAGTTCGCGAACTTCACGCTCGCCGAGCTGCCGCACTACGGCCCGATCGCCGGCACCGCGCACGCCGACAACGACTACGCAGTGACGATCGTGCGCAACTTCCTGTACTCAGCGCTGATGCTGCACGTGTGGACCGCGCTCGAAACGTCCACCGACACGCAGCTCGCCGCGATCGCCGCGAAATCGGTGAAGGAAACCCGCTATCACGTGCAGCACGCACGCGAGTGGCTGGTTCGCCTCGGTGACGGCACCGACGAATCGCATCGTCGTGCGCAGGACGCGCTCGACTATCTGACGCCGTACACGCGCGAATTCTTCGCCGCCGATGCGATCGACGACGCGGTTGCCGCCGAGGGCATCGCCCCCGCACCGGCCATGCTCGAGGCGGCGTGGCGCGCGGACATAGATGACGCGCTCGCGGAGGCGACGCTCACGCTGCCGGCACCCGTGCAGCATGTGACGACCGGCAAACAGGGCGAGCACTCGGAGCACATGGGCTACCTGCTCGCCGAAATGCAAAGCCTCGCACGCCAGCACCCCGGCGCGACCTGGTAACCCCGACGCCACGGAGCCCGACGATGTCCGTCCAGACCGCCGCCCCCGCTAACGCCGTGCCTGCCGCGCACCGCAACGATCCGCTGCTTGCGCGTGCATGGGACGTGCTCGAAGCCGTGCCCGACCCCGAGATCCCGGTCGTGTCGATCCGCGAGCTCGGCATCCTGCGCGACGTCCGCCGCGCGGACGACGGCAAGCTCGAAGTCGTGATCACGCCGACCTACTCGGGTTGCCCGGCCATGTCGCAGATCGCGGAGGACATCGCCGCCGCGCTGCAGGCCGCCGACCTTCCGCCGCACCGGATCGAGACGGTGCTCGCACCGGCGTGGACGACCGACTGGATCACCCAGGACGCACGCGACAAGCTGCGCGCGTACGGCATCGCGCCGCCGGTCGGCCAGTGCGGCACCGCCGCGCCGCGGGAAAACGTCGTGCGCTTCGTGCCGCGGCCGGTCGCGGCGCCCGCGTGCCCGCGTTGCGGCTCCGCCCGTACCGAGCGTCTCGCGCAATTCGCGTCCACGGCCTGCAAGGCGCTGTATCGCTGCGTCGACTGCCGCGAACCCTTCGACTACTTCAAACCCTATTAATCGATATGGCGACCCCGCAATTTCATCCGCTGCGTATCCGCGACGTGCGGCCCGAGACCGCCGACGCCGTAACCGTCTCATTCGACGTACCGCCCGAGCTGCGCGACGCGTACCGCTTCACGCAGGGCCAGTTCGTCACGCTGAAGACCCACATCGACGGCGAGGAAACGCGCCGCTCGTATTCGATCTGCGTCGGCACGACGGACTACGACCGTGACGGCGAGCTGCGCATCGGCATCAAGCGCGTGCGCGGCGGCCGCTTCTCGAACTTCGCATTCGACTCGCTCAAGCCGGGCCACACGATCGACGTGATGACGCCGGACGGCCGGTTCTTCACACACCTGAACGCCGACCACGGCAAGCAGTACGTCGCGTTTTCCGGCGGCTCCGGGATCACGCCGGTGCTCGCGATCGTGAAAACGACGCTCGAACTGGAGCCGCGCAGCACGTTCACGCTGATCTACGGCAACCGCAGCGTCGACGCGATCATGTTCGCGGAGGAGCTCGAGGACCTGAAGAACCGCTACATGAACCGCTTCGTCCTCTATCACGTACTGTCGGACGACCAGCAGGACGTGGAGCTGTTCAACGGTGTGCTCGACCAGGCGAAGTGTGCGGAATTCCTCGGCGCGCTGACGCCGGCCGACGCGATCGACGAGGCTTTCATCTGCGGCCCGGCGCCGATGATGGATGCGGCCGAAGCCGCGCTGAAGGCGGCCGGCGTGCCGCAGGCGAAGGTGCACGTCGAGCGCTTCGGCACGCCGCTGCCGCAGGCCGGTGCGCCGGTCGTCGAAATCACCGACCAGACGCCGGCCGCCGACCTGGAAATCGTGCTCGACGGCAAGAAGCGCAAGCTGAGGCTGCCGTACGAAGGCGTGAGCCTGCTCGATGTCGGCCTGCGCGCGGGCCTCGCGCTGCCGTACGCGTGCAAGGGCGGCGTGTGCTGCACGTGCCGCGCGAAGGTGCTCGAGGGCGAAGCGCGGATGGAGAAGAACTACACGCTCGAAGCGCATGAAGTGAAGGACGGCTTCGTCCTCACGTGCCAGTGCCACCCGGTCAGCGACAAGGTCGTCGTGAGCTACGACGAGCGTTGAGCGACGTCGCGTCGCGGTGCCGGACGGTTTCTCGCCGTCACACATCTCGCTTACACTAGGGGCCGCCGGCCGGCTGGACATCGCAACGTCCGCCCGGCCGGCGGTTTTCTTTTGTTGACGACAGGCCGATGAGTACCATTCATGTGATTCAGGGCGGCACCGCCGCCGCGTCACTGCGCGAGGCGCTCGCGCAAACCGGACGCGACGAGCTCGTCGTCGGATTGCTCGACGATCTCGGCGTCGGGCCGCTCAAGGGCGCCGACGAGACGCCCGATACGCGTGCCGCCTTCTGGCAGCACGTGCTCGGCGACCAGATTCCCGACTGGAACGCAGAGATCGAAGGCGAGTTCGCGCGCCTCGACCAACTCGCGACGGATACCGGCCAGGTGGTCGTGTGGCATGCGCCGAGCGTCGGCGACAAGCTGCTGCTGCGCCGCGTCGCCTATCACCTGCGCAACGTCCCGCAACGCCTGAACGAAGTGCGGCTGTCGGCCGCCGACCTCGACGCGACGCAGCGCGCGGCGCTGTCGCGCATCGACCAGGCGTGCGCGACCGGCATGTTCTCGCCGGCCGAACTGGCGCGCAAGCGCCCGGTGGCCGCGCCGATCTCGGTGCTGCGCATCGGCCGCCTCGCGCTCGAATGGCAGGAGGCAAAGCACCTGAACGCCGAGCTGCGCTACTGGGTCAGCAACACGATCAAGAGCGGCCACTACGAGGATCTCGACGCGCTGATCATCGCGCGCGCGGAAGCCGACTGGCTGCCCGCGGCGCGCCTCGTCGGCAGCATCATGGCCGACGCCGACCGCGGCGGGCTGTTCGTCAGCGACTCGATCGCCTGGTGGCGCTGCCGCGAACTCGCGGCGGCCGGCCGGCTCGAGCTGCAGGACGACGCGCCCGACGCCCTCTCTTCCACGCAGGTGCGCGCGGCCCGCGCGGCCGCCCCGCACCGCTAATCTTCCGCATTCGACCATGGCCCGTACCCGAGCGCCCGACCACGAATCCCAGCGCGAGCAGATCCTCGATCTGGCCGCCGAAAAATTCGCGCAGACGAGCTACCCGAGCACGTCGATGTCCGATCTCGCGACCGCGAGCGGCACGTCGAAGGCACGCCTCTATCACTATTACGAGAGCAAGGAAGCCATCCTGTTCGACCTGCTCGACCGCTACACGAAACGGCTGATGCTGATCATCGCCGAGGTCGAAGGGGCGAGCCAGCGGCGCGGCCTCGGCGAGCGTGACGCGTTCGCGGAGCTCGTGCGTGCATTCCTCGCCGAATACGAGACGTCGCACAGCCGGCACGTCGCGCTGCTCAACGACGTGAAGTATCTCGAGGACGCGCAGCGCGAAATCGTGCTCGACCGCCAGCGCGACATCGTCGCGGCGTTCACGCGGCAGCTCGCGCGCGCGTACCCGGATCGCATCTCGAAGGAAAACCAGACGTCCGTGACGATGATGGTGTTCGGGATGATCAACTGGACGTTCACATGGCTGAAGCCGGGCGGCCGCCTCGGCTACCGCGACTTCGCCGAGCAGGTGATCGACCTGATCGAGCGCGGGCTGTCGACGGCCGCCTGATTGACGCGCAGCAGCAAGCGTTGCGCGACGGGCACACTGCGACCGCCTGCCACGCATTTCATATGATGAATTTTAAATCTGTTAAAAATCAGATAGATAGATATTTAACTAAGCAGATTTAGAATTCATCCTCCAGCTTAAACATCGTCAAATACGGGTTTTCCCCAATCCTGGGGCTGACGGTCGGGTAAAATGCTGTTGCATTGCACAACCCGCTGTACGGTCACACTGAGGAACCCACGATGAACACGCAATTCAACGGCACTGCCGATGTCGTCGGCAACGCCGGGTCTGCGCCGGTTCTCGTCAGGGAACTGGCTTCCAAAGACCGTGAGCAAATGCTCACCCACTTTCTCTCGCTCGACGAAGAGGACCGCCTGCTGCGCTTCGGCCAGATGGTGCCCGACCACGTGATCGAGAACTATGTCCGCACGATCGACTTCGGCCGCGACACCGTGTTCGGCGTGTTCGACCATGACCTCGAACTGATCGGCGTCGGCCACCTGGCCTACCTGCCGGCCGAGGGCGACAAGCGCACGGCCGAATTCGGCGTGTCGGTGCTCGAAAGCGCACGCGGCCGCGGCGTCGGCTCGAAGCTGTTCGAGCGCGCGGCGATCCGCAGCCGCAACACGCACGTGACGATGCTGTACATGCACTGCCTGTCGCGTAACGCGACGATGATGCACATCGCGAAGAAATCCGGGATGCGCATCGAGTACGCGTACGGCGAAGCCGATGCGTACCTGTCGCTGCCGCCGGCCGACCACTCGACGATCATCGCCGAGATGCTGCAGGAACAGGCCGCGGTGTTCGACTATGCGATGAAGCGCCAGGCGCGCCGCACCACGAAGTTCATCGAATCGCTGATGCCCGCCGCCCTGACGGCGTAATGTCGGCCAGCCGGGCCGCGCCAGCGGCGCGCCCGGCCCCTCCCTTCCCCGCCGCGCACTAGCGCACCGAACGAATCGGCAAGGCCGTCGTCTCCTTGAAGCATTCGAGCGAAAAGCTCGTCTTCACGTCGATCACCGACGGGTGATGCAGCAGATGCTCCTGCACGAAGCGGGAGAAATGCGCCATGTCCTCGACCTGCACGCGCAGCAGGTAATCCATATCCCCCGTCATCGCGTGGCACGCGACGACTTCCGGCCAGGTCTGCACGGCCGCGCGAAACAGCTCCGCATGGGTCGCCCCCGCACGCGCCGACGTTTCGTCGGCCCGCACCGGCGCGAGCCCACCGCGCTTCTCGAGCCGCACGCTCACGTACGCGAGCAGGTCGAGCCCGAGCTTCTGCGGATCCAGCAGCGCGACATAACCGGTGATCACGCCGATCTCCTCGAGCCGCCGGATCCGCCGCAGGCACGGGCTCGGCGACAGGTTCACGCGCTCGGCGATCTCCTGGTTCGACAGGCGCCCGTTCTCCTGAAGAATCGCGAGAATCCGCCGGTCGATGGCATCCAATTCGGCCTGCGCCATCTTCTGCCCTCCAATGAATATTTAAAGACTGGAAATTGCGCCATCTTAGGTTCGGGCAATTAAGTTCGCAAGTTTACGCTCGCGGCTGCCCGCTACACTCTGTCGCACGTACCGATTCGTCGCACACGCCGCCGCGTGTACCACGTTCGACATCGAACCAGGCCGGCCTGCGCACGTCGCCCCGGCCGATCGCCCCCACAGGAGACACGCCATGCAGATCCCGAACTGGGACAACCCCGTCGGCACCGACGGCTTCGAATTCATCGAATACACGGCACCGGACCCGAAAGCGCTCGGACAACTGTTCGAACGGATGGGTTTCACCGCGATCGCGCGCCACCGCCACAAGGACGTGACGGTGTACCGCCAGGGCGACATCAACTTCATCATCAACGCCGAACCCGACTCGTTCGCACAACGCTTCGCGCGCCTGCACGGCCCGTCGATCTGCGCGATCGCGTTCCGCGTGCAGGACGCCGCGAAGGCGTACCAGCACGCGCTGGAGCTCGGCGCATGGGGCTTCGACAACAAGACGGGCCCGATGGAGCTGAACATCCCGGCGATCAAGGGCATCGGCGATTCGCTGATCTACTTCGTCGACCGCTGGCGCGGCAAGAACGGCGCGCAACCGGGCGCAATCGGCGACATCAGCATCTATGACGTCGACTTCGAGCCGATCGCCGGCGCGAACCCGAACCCGGTCGGCCACGGCCTCACCTACATCGACCACCTGACGCACAACGTGCACCGCGGCCGCATGCAGGAATGGGCCGAGTTCTACGAACGCCTGTTCAACTTCCGCGAAGTGCGCTACTTCGACATCGAAGGCAAGGTGACGGGCGTGAAGTCGAAGGCGATGACGTCGCCGTGCGGCAAGATCCGCATCCCGATCAACGAGGAAGGCTCGGATACGGCTGGCCAGATCCAGGAGTACCTCGACGCGTACCACGGCGAAGGCATCCAGCACATCGCGCTCGGCGCCAGCGACATCTACCAGGCAGTCGACGGCCTGCGCAGCAAGGAAGTGAAGCTGCTCGACACGATCGACACGTATTACGAACTGGTCGACCGCCGCGTGCCGGACCACGGCGAATCGCTGGAAGAACTGAAGAAGCGCAAGATCCTGATCGACGGCGCGCGCGACGACCTGCTGCTGCAGATCTTCACCGAGAACCAGATCGGGCCGATCTTCTTCGAGATCATCCAGCGCAAGGGCAACCAGGGCTTCGGCGAAGGCAACTTCAAGGCGCTGTTCGAATCGATCGAGCTCGACCAGATCCGCCGCGGCGTCGTGCAGGACAAGGCCTGACGCATCCGGCGGGCGGCTGCCCGGGGCAACCCGGCCGGCCGCACGATCCGGCGGCACAAAGAAAAAGGGCGGGAATCCAAGGATTCCCGCCCTTTTTGCATTCCGGCGCGGCCCGCAAGCCGCGCGACCGGATCAACGCGCGTTCGCCTTCGACTCGACGGCGCGCTCGGCCGACGGCTGCGCAACGGCGTCCTGGGCCGGCACGATCTGCTGCATCTGCGCGCCGGCTGCCGCCAGTGCGCTCGCGCCTCGCGCGTGCACCGGGCCCGTCATCGAGAAAAACGCGGCGGACACGATCAGGAAACTCTGGATATGACGTGTGTTCATTGCACCTCCTGTAAAACTGCCGGCGCCTCTCCGCTTGCGTCGAAACTAACCAACGCGGCCGGACACCACCAGCAGGCCGACAAGATTAACGGCGTTTGCATGCAGATGGGGCCAGCTTTACATGCTTTTACATGATGTAACTCATGATTCAGCCCCTTTTTTGATGCGCCGCCGCAATTCCCCCGCATTCCAACCGATGGGCGGCGGGTTTGCCCCAGTGCTACCATCGCTTAAAACCGGCCAATATGCCGGCCACTGCCGACGCGTCCACAAGACGCCCGAAGCAGTCGAGTTTTGGTGATCCCAAACTGGGTGGAGGAGACAGTTAATGAATGCCCCGCTAGACGCAGGCCAACGCGCGTCGCTAGAAGCCGCGCTGAAGTCCGTCACGCTTGATGACAAATACACACTGGAGCGCGGTCGCGCGTACATGAGCGGCATCCAGGCCCTCGTGCGCCTGCCGATGCTCCAGCAGGAACGCGACCGCGCCGCCGATCTCAATACGGCCGGCTTCATCTCCGGCTATCGTGGTTCGCCGCTCGGCGGCCTCGACCTCTCGCTCTGGAAGGCCAAGCAGCACCTGGCGGCCCACCAGATCGTCTTCCAGCCCGGCCTCAACGAAGATCTCGCCGCCACCGCCGTGTGGGGCTCGCAGCAGGTGAACCTGTACCCCGGTGCGAAGCACGACGGCGTGTTCGGCATGTGGTACGGCAAGGGCCCGGGCGTCGACCGCACGGGCGACGTGTTCAAGCACGCGAATTCGGCCGGCTCGTCGCAGCACGGCGGCGTGCTGGTGCTGGCCGGCGACGACCACGCGGCGAAATCATCGACGCTCGCACACCAGTCCGAACACATCTTCAAGGCCTGCGGTCTGCCGGTGCTGTTCCCGTCCAACGTGCAGGAATATCTCGACTTCGGCCTGCACGGCTGGGCAATGAGCCGCTACTCGGGCCTGTGGGTCGCGCTCAAGTGCGTGACGGACGTGGTCGAATCGTCGGCATCGGTCGACATCGACCCGCATCGCACCGAGATCGTGCTGCCGACTGACTTCATCCTGCCGGAAGGCGGGCTGAACATCCGCTGGCCCGACCCGCCGCTCGTGCAGGAAGCACGGCTGCTCGACTACAAGTGGTACGCGGCGCTCGCCTACGTGCGCGCGAACAAGCTCGACCGCATCGAGATCGATTCGCCGAGCGCGCGCTTCGGGATCATGACGGGCGGCAAGGCCTACCTCGACGTGCGCCAGGCGCTGACCGACCTCGGCCTCGACGACGAAACCTGCGCGCGGATCGGCATCCGCCTCTACAAGGTCGGCTGCGTGTGGCCGCTCGAAGCGCAAGGCGCGCAGGCGTTCGCGCGCGGGCTCGACGAAATCCTCGTCGTCGAGGAAAAGCGCCAGATCCTCGAATACGCGATCAAGGAAGAGCTGTACAACTGGCCCGACGGCCAGCGGCCTCGTGTGTTCGGCAAGTTCGACGAGAAGGACGGCGCCGGCGGCGAATGGTCGGTGCCGATGGGCAACTGGCTGCTGCCCGCGCACTACGAGCTGTCGCCCGCGATCATCGCGAAGGCGATCGCGACGCGCCTCGAAAAGTTCGAGCTGCCGTCCGACGTGCGCGCGCGCATCGCCGCGCGGCTCGCCGTGATCAACGCGAAGGAAATGGCGCTCGCGAAGCCGCACGTGCAGACCGAGCGTAAGCCGTGGTTCTGCTCGGGCTGCCCGCACAACACGTCGACCAACGTGCCGGAAGGCTCTCGCGCGATCGCCGGCATCGGCTGCCACTACATGACCGTGTGGATGGACCGCAGCACGAGCACCTTCAGCCAGATGGGCGGCGAAGGGGTACCGTGGATCGGCCAGGCGCCGTTCACGGACGAGAAGCACGTGTTCGCGAACCTCGGCGACGGCACCTATTTCCACTCGGGCCTGCTGGCCGTGCGCGCGGCGATCTCGTCGAAAGCGAACATCACCTACAAGATCCTCTACAACGACGCGGTCGCGATGACGGGCGGCCAGCCGGTCGACGGCGTGCTGACGGTGCCGCAGATCACGCATCAGCTCGCGTCGGAAGGCGCGAAGAAGATCGTGATCGTCACCGACGAGCCGGAGAAGTACGACAGCCAGAAGGCGCTGCTCGCGCCGGGCGTGCCGATCCACCACCGCGACCAGCTCGACGACGTGCAGCGCGAGCTGCGCGAGATCGAAGGCACGACGATCCTGATCTACGACCAGACCTGCGCGACCGAGAAGCGCCGCCGCCGCAAGCGCGGCACGTATCCGGACCCGGCGAAGCGCGTCGTGATCAACGACGCGGTGTGCGAAGGCTGCGGCGACTGCTCGGTGCAGTCGAACTGCCTGTCGGTCGAGCCGCTGGAAACCGAATTCGGCACGAAGCGCCAGATCAACCAGTCGAGCTGCAACAAGGACTTCTCGTGCGTGAAGGGCTTCTGCCCGAGCTTCGTCACGGTCGAGGGCGGCCAGTTGAAGAAGCCGAAGGCCGTATCGGTCGACGGCAACGCACTGCCGCCGATCCCTGAACCGACGCTGCCGGACATCGACCGCGCATACGGCGTGCTCGTCACGGGCGTCGGCGGCACGGGCGTCGTCACGATCGGCGCGCTGCTCGGGATGGCCGCGCACCTGGAAAACAAGGGCGTGACCGTGCTCGACGTCACCGGCCTCGCGCAGAAAGGCGGCGCCGTGATGAGCCATGTGCAGATCTCGCACGCGCCGACCGACATCCACGCAACCCGGATCGCGATGGGCGAAGCCGACCTCGTGATCGGCTGCGACGCGATCGTCACGGCCGGCGACGAGTGCACGTCGCGGATGCGGCACGACACGACGCGCGTGGTCGTCAACAGCGCGCAGACGCCGACCGCCGAGTTCATCAAGAACCCGAACTGGGCGTTCCCGGGCCTGTCCGCCGAAAACGACATCCGCGCGGCGGCAGGCGTTGACGTCGACTTCATCGACGCGAACCGCTTTGCGGTCGCGCTGCTGGGCGACGCGATCTACACGAACCCGTTCGTGCTCGGCTACGCGTGGCAAAAAGGCTGGCTGCCGCTCACGCTCGCGTCGCTCGTCCGCGCGATCGAGCTGAATGCGGTATCGGTCGAGAAGAACCGAGCGGCATTCGACTGGGGCCGCCGCGCCGCGCACGACCTGGCGAGCGTGAAGCAGGCCGCGGCCGGCGACGCGCGCCCGGTGCAAGGCGCCACGGTGATCGCGCTGCATACGAAGAAGGCGGTCGACGCGCTGATCGCGAAGCGCGTGGAATTCCTCACCGCGTACCAGAACGCCGCGTACGCAGCACGCTATGCGGCGTTCGTCGACAAGGTGCGCGCGGCCGAGCGTGCGCTGGCGGACGGCGACACGGTGCAGGAGCAACTGACCGAAGCGGTCGCGCGCAACCTGTTCAAGCTGATGGCGTACAAGGACGAATACGAGGTCGCGCGGCTGCAGTCCGATCCGGCATTCCTCGCTCGCCTGACCGCACAGTTCGAGGGCGACTGGAAGCTGAAATTCCACCTCGCGCCGCCGCTGTTCGCGAAGACGGACGCACACGGCCATCTCGTGAAGAAGGCGTACGGCCCGTGGATGATGTCGGCGTTCCGGATGCTCGCGAAGGCGAAGTTCCTGCGCGGCACGGGGCTCGACCCGTTCGGCCGTACCGAGGAGCGTCGCACCGAGCGCGCGCTGATCGGCGAGTACGAAACGCTGATCGGCGAGGTGCTCGGCAAGCTGAACGCGGCCAACCGCCCGCTCGCCCTCGAGCTCGCGGCGCTGCCGGACGGCATTCGCGGCTATGGCCACGTGAAGGAGAACAACCTGCGCGCGGTACGCCAGAAGTGGAACACGCTGCTCGCGAAGTGGCGTGCGCCGGCCGGCGGCCAGTCGCACCAGCAGGTCGCGTAACGGCACTCGGCGGGCATTCGCGGTCCGGATGCCCGCTGGTGAACGCCTACCGGCTCACGTCGCTTCACGATAAAAAAACGCCACGGAACGCAGGTTCCGTGGCGTTTTTCATTACGCCGCGCATGAAGCGCGGCACACGCGGGCGTGGACTTACTTCGTGTTCACGTTCGCGGCGGCAACCGCCGTCATGTTGATGATCCGGCGCACGGTCGCAGCCGGCGTCAGGATGTGAGCCGGCTTCGCTGCGCCGAGCAGGAACGGGCCGACCGTCACGCCTTCGCCGCCGACCATCTTCAGCAGGTTGTACGCGATGTTCGCCGCTTCGACGTTCGGCATGATCAGCAGGTTCGCTTCGCCCGACAGCGTCGTGCCGGGGAATGCCTGCTTGCGGATCATTTCCGACAGCGCCGCGTCGCCGTGCATTTCGCCGTCGACTTCCAGGTTCGGGGCACGTTCGACGATCAGCTTGCGGGCCTCGCCCATCCGGCGCGACGACGCCGACGGCGCGCTGCCGAAGTTCGAGTTCGACAGCAGCGCAGCCTTCGGCGCAATGCCGAAGCGCTCGATCTCGGCCGCGGCCTGGATCGTCATGTCGGCGAGCTGTTCGGCGCTCGGCAACTCGTTCACGTACGTATCGCACACGAACAGGTTGCGGCCCGGCAGCATCAGCAGGTTCATTGCCGCGAAGTGCTCGGCGCCCTTCGCGCGGCCCAGCACCTGCTCGATGAACTTCAGGTGGCTGTGGAACGTGTCGATCATCCCGCAGATCATCCCGTCCGCGTCGCCCAGGTGCACGAGCATCGCGCCGATCAGCGTGTTGAACTTGCGCATCGCGGCCTTCGCGACTTCCGGCGTCACGCCGTCGCGCGCGCCGATCTCCTGATAAGCCTGCCAGTAGCGGTGGTAGCGCGCATCGTCTTCCGGATCGACGATTTCGAAATCGGTGCCGGCCTTCAGCTTCGAGCCGATCTTCGCGAGGCGCATGTCGATGACCGACGGACGGCCGACGAGGATCGGCTTCGCGATCTTTTCCTGCAGCACGAACTGTGCGGCGCGCAGCACGCGCTCGTCTTCGCCCTCGGCGAACACGATGCGGGCCTGCTTCTGCTTCGCCGTCGCGAACACCGGGCGCATCACCATGCCGGTGCGGTAGACGGTCGCGCCGAGCTGCTCGCGGTACGCGTCCATGTCCTGGATCGGACGGGTGGCGACGCCCGAATCCATCGCGGCTTGCGCGACGGCCGGCGCGATCTTGATGATCAGGCGCGGGTCGAACGGTTTCGGAATCAGGTAGTCCGGCCCGAATTCGAGCGAATGGCCTTCATACGCCTTCGCGACTTCTTCGCTCTGGTCGGTTTCCTGTGCCAGCTCGGCGATCGCGCGCACGCATGCGAGCTTCATTTCCTCCGTGATCGTCGTCGCGCCGACGTCGAGCGCGCCGCGGAAGATGAACGGGAAGCACAGTACGTTGTTGACCTGGTTCGGGTAGTCCGAACGGCCGGTCGCGACGATCGCGTCCGGGCGCACGGCCTTCGCGTCTTCCGGGCGGATTTCCGGTTCCGGGTTCGCGAGCGCCAGGATCAGCGGGCGGTCGCCCATCGTCTTGACCATGTCCTGCTTCAGCACGCCCGCGCTCGAGCAGCCGAGGAAGACGTCGGCGCCGACGATCGCGTCGGCGAGCGTGCGTGCGTCAGTGGTCGCCGCATAGCGCTGCTTCGACGGGTCGAGGTTGCCGCGCCCTTCGTAGATCACGCCCTTCGAATCGGCGACGAGGATGTTCGACTTCGTCAGGCCGAGGTTCACCAGCAGGTCCAGACAGGCGATGGCCGCTGCACCGGCGCCCGAGCACACGAGCTTCACTTCGGACAGCTTCTTGCCGACGACCTTCAGGCCGTTCAGGATCGCGGCCGACGCGATGATCGCGGTGCCGTGCTGGTCATCGTGGAAGACCGGAATCTTCATGCGCTCGCGCAGCTTCTGCTCGATGTAGAAGCATTCCGGCGCCTTGATGTCCTCGAGGTTGATGCCGCCGAGCGTCGGCTCGAGCATCGCGATCGCCTCGACGAGCTTGTCGGGGTCGGACTCCGACAGTTCGATGTCGAACACGTCGATGCCCGCGAATTTCTTGAAGAGACACCCCTTGCCTTCCATCACCGGCTTCGCGGCGAGCGGGCCGATGTTGCCGAGGCCGAGCACGGCGGTGCCGTTCGTGATGACGCCGACGAGGTTGCCGCGCGACGTGTACTTCTGCGCGTCGAGCGGATCGGCGTGGATCGCTTCGCACGCAGCGGCGACGCCCGGCGAATACGCGAGCGACAGATCCAGCTGGTTCGACAGCGGCTTGGTCGGGGTGACCGAAATCTTGCCGGGTTTCGGGTTCAGGTGATAAGCGAGTGCGGCCTGCTTCAGTTGTTCGTCCATGATTGACCTGCGAGAGACATGCGAAATATTGACGGTTCAGTACGCTGCACCTTCGGCCGCGTCTGCTTGAATCGAGGGGGTGATCGACTGCGAGACGGCACGCGGCGCGCCGGGTCGGCACGCCATCGAACCTTGGCGGGTGGCAAGAGGAAAGTACAAAGTACTGAACGATTTCTAAGGGTCGCCTAGTGTACACCCCCTAAATGACGCATGTTGGTGCAGCGCCGCATCCTCCGCATCAGCGCGCAATCGATCCGGCCCCGCTTGTTTCGCCAGTGGTGAGCCGCGCGGCGAACCCGCGTGAATTCCGCCGAAAACCGGCCTGAATCGGGTAAAATAGCGGGCTACGCGCGCAGCGATGCGATTGGCCCTCCGATCGCGCCCCGGCCCCCTGGGCAGGTTCCCCTTGCTGCGCCACCGGGCCCGCGCCCGCTCTTCGCTCATCACCCAAGGAATGCCCATGACAGGCTACGATCGTCAGTCGATCTCGGATACGACCGCCAAAATCCTGCTCGAAGTACAGGCAGTGCACTTCAACGCAGAAAAACCGTTCATCTTCACGTCCGGCTGGGCAAGCCCCGTCTATATCGACTGCCGCAAGCTGATTTCGTATCCGCGCGTGCGCCGCGCGCTGATGGAAATGGCTGAAACGACGATCACGCGCGACATCGGCTTCGAGCAGATCGACGCGGTGGCGGGCGGCGAAACGGCCGGTATCCCGTTCGCGGCATGGATCGCAGACCGGATGATGGTGCCGATGCAGTACGTGCGCAAAAAGCCGAAGGGTTTCGGCCGCAACGCGCAGATCGAAGGCCATCTGGAAGAAGGCTCGCGCGTGCTGCTGGTGGAAGACCTGACGACCGACAGCCGCAGCAAGATCAACTTCGTCAACGCGCTGCGCACCGCGGGCGCGACGGTGAACCACTGCTTCGTGCTGTTCCACTACGACATCTTCAAGGAAAGCGTGTCGGTCCTGAAGGACATCGACGTCGACCTGCACGCGCTCGCCACGTGGTGGGATGTGCTGCGCGTCGCGAAGGCATCGGGTTACTTCGAGACGAAGACGCTCGACGAAGTCGAGAAATTCCTGCACGCACCGGCCGAGTGGTCGGCTGCGCACGGCGGCGCGACGTCCCCGAAGGACTGACGCCGCGCCGGCCCGCTGGCCGGCGTTCTGACTCAAAAAGCCGCCCGCTTCATCGCGGGCGGCTTTTTTTCGTCCGTCGATTCGCGCAGGAAACGATCGCGACCACGGGTCGCGGCGTGCATCGCTCATCGAACCCTAATGCTAGACTTGATCCATCGCTGCCATCAGCTGCGCAGGCAACGCACTACGCCAACAACGCCGGACGCATCGGTCCGGCCCACGTGACGGGAGAAGCGCCATATGCGTGTGGATCGCCGGATCACTCCGCCTGCGCCATCGGGTTGCCCGTCGCCGTTCCTCGCCGCCCTCCTTTACGCCGTCGTCCTCACTGCCCTGCCCGCGCACGCGGAAGGCCCGTTCACCGTGACGAGCGACGACCTGACGCCGGGCGGGCGCGTCCGCGCCACGAACGTGTTCGACCGCGGCGACTGCAAGGGCGGCAACCACTCGCCGCAGCTCACCTGGCACAACCCGCCGCCCGGCACACGCGGCTACGCGGTCACGATCTTCGATCCCGATGCGCCGGGGCACGGCTGGTGGCACTGGGCCGTGGCGGGCATTCCGTCGACGGTCACGAGCCTGCCCGCCGACGCGAGCGCATCCGGCTTCCTGCGGCGTATCGGCGCGAGCGAGGCGCGCAACGACTTCGGGATCGACGGCTACGGCGGCCCGTGCCCGCCGCCCGGCAAGCCGCACCGCTACGTGATCACCGTCTACGCGCTGAAAGGCGACGACCTGCGCGTCGCGCAGGGCCGCCCCGCGCCGATGTTCGAGCACGAGATCGGCACGCTGACGATCGGCACCGCGCAACTCACGGTCAACTACGGGCAATAGCGAGCGTCGGGCGTCGTGCATTGCGCGCCGCCGCGCCGCCGCATCGCAATTGCCTGCCGCCGCGACATTGCGATTGCCTCACCCGCGCGTTTTCCCGTCATTTCGGCTTGCTAGACTCGTCGTCACCGGTCGCGGCGCCACGCCGCGCATCCGTCGCGCCGCCCATCGGCGACGCGTGACGCGGCGAGCCTGCGGTCCGCCGTTCCCGTTCCTTTCCGGAGAACGCTTCATGTCGAACATCGTCATCGTCTATCACAGCGGCTACGGTCACACGCAGAAACTGGCCGAGGCCGTGCATGCAGGCGCGCAGGACGCCGGCGCGACCGTGCGCCTGCTCGCCGTCGGCGACGTCGACGACGCGGGCTGGGCCGCACTCGATGCGGCCGACGCGATCGTCTTCGGCGCGCCGACCTACATGGGCGGCCCGTCGGCGCAGTTCAAGCAGTTTGCCGATGCGACGTCGAAAGCGTGGTTCACGCAGAAATGGAAGGACAAGATCGCTGCCGGCTTCACGAACTCCGCGACGATGAACGGCGACAAGTTCTCGACGATTCAATATTTCGTCACGCTGTCGATGCAGCATGGGATGGTGTGGGTCGGCACGAGCCTGATGCCGGCCAACTCGAAGGCGGCCACGCGCAACGACATCAACTACCTCGGCGGCTCGACGGGCCTGCTCGCGCAGTCGCCGGCAGATTCGACGCCCGACGAGGGCCCGCTGCCGGGCGACCTCGAGACCGGGAAGGCATTCGGCCGACGGGTCGCCGAAGCGACCGCCCGCTGGGTCGCCGGCCGCAGCTGAGCACGCCCTGGCGCCCGCTCCGGCGGGCGCCAAAGGGACACAAGACGGCCCGCCGGCCGTCTTTTTTTCGCCCCGCGCGGTGCAGGCCCGCCGGATGACGTCTTAAAATGGCGGTTTCAGGGCGCGGGCCCCCGTTTCATTCAGTGAGAGCGAAATGAGCACCAAAGTTTTTGTCGACGGCCAGGAAGGCACGACCGGCCTCAAGATCTTCGAATACCTGTCGGCGCGCAGCGACATCGAGATCCTGCGCATCGATGAAGCGAAGCGCAAGGATGTCGAAGAGCGCCGCCGCCTGATCAACGCGTCGGACGTCACGTTCCTGTGCCTGCCGGACGTTGCATCGCGCGAATCGGCCTCGCTCGTCGAGAACCCGAACACGACGCTGATCGACGCGAGCACCGCGTTCCGCACCAGCGCCGACTGGGCGTACGGCCTGCCGGAACTGACCCGCGCACAGCGCGAGAAGATTCGCACGTCGAAGCGCATCGCCGTGCCGGGCTGCCACGCATCGGCCTTCGTGCTCGCGATGCGTCCGCTCGTCGATGCGGGCATCGTCGCGCCGACGTTCGCCGCGCACAGCTACTCGATCACCGGCTACAGCGGCGGCGGCAAGTCGATGATCGCCGACTACGAAAACGCCGCGCCGGGCGGCAAGCTCGCGAGCCCGCGCCCGTACGCGCTCGGCCTCACGCACAAGCACCTGCCGGAAATGGCCGCGCACACGGGCCTCGCGAACCCGCCGATCTTCACGCCGATCGTCGGCCCGTTCCTGAAGGGTCTCGCAGTGACGACCTACTTCACGCCCGACCAGCTCGCGAAGCGCACGACGCCGCAGGACGTGCAGCGCGTGTTCGCCGAGTACTACGCGGACGAAGCGTTCGTGCGCGTCGCGCCGTTCGATGCGGACGCGAACCTCGACGGCGGCTTCTTCGACGTGCAGGCGAACAACGACACGAACCGTGTCGACCTGTTCGTGTTCGGCAACGAAGAGCGCTTCGTCACGGTCGCGCGCCTCGACAACCTCGGCAAGGGCGCATCGGGCGCCGCGATCCAGTGCATGAACCTGAGCATCGGCGCAGCCGAGGACGCAGGTCTCAAACGCTGATTCAGCATCGCATGCAATGCAAAGCCGGCCACTGGCCGGCTTTTTATTTACTCGTATCAGGCAATATATAAAAAATTCCGGATCGCGCATTTACAAATATTTACAAGCTTTCGATTGCGCGATTACCAGTGAATTAATTCCACCCCCTCTTTATCCAGTCAATCCCGAATAGGGATAAACCGGATACCGCCGCTTTAAACGCTGCCATTATACGCAGGAAGGCTCTCCGCCGGCCTGTCCGGCGTCGCACATTCCCCACTCCGGCCGCTTCCGGCAGCGCGTCGCACGTTTTAATTCTTACCGAATGCCGTGCCGGACAAGGATTCAAAACACGATACCCGTTTCAATCGCCTTTTTTAGACGGGTTCATCAATTGACAGCAAAAATCAAGGCGGCGACATTAGCTCGCACAATTAAACGATTGGAGACAGCGGCATGTCGCACGCCTTATCGAAGGGGGTGGCAACGGCCTTTGCCATTGCCCCTTTCCTGGTTGCCTGTGGTGGGGGGGACGGCGGCGCGCCCGCGCCGATCAATACGCCCCAATGTTCCGGATCGAGCTGCGGCACGCAAGGGCCGCCGCCGTCACAGCCCGTCAACGGTTCGCTGTGCCCGGCCAACGCCGACATCGTGAAGAGCACGTACCTCGGCGGTGCCGGTAGCGGCGAGATCGTCAGCGTCAACATCGACGCCGTGGCGATGACCTACACGCTCAAGTGGCTCGAATCGCCGATTCCGCTCGCGACCGGCACGGTCACGCCGAGCCGCGCCGGCACGACGATCACCGGCGCGGTCATGCACCCGCCGGCCGGCGTGCTGCCGACCGCCGAGCAGACGCGCTGCGCGTTCATCCTGACACCGGGCACGGGCAAGGCGCCGAGCGGTGCCGCGTACTCGACGGCCGCCGACTTCAACCAGGCGAACCCGCCGATGCTGCTGGTCGGCATGGGCGTCGCGGGCGGCGGCATTCCGGGTGCGACGATCCAGTACGACGGGCTGACGATCATCCCGGGCCTCGTGCAAAACGTCGGCCAGGTGCCGAACCGTCACTTCGATTTCTATCCGTTCCTCGGCTTCGCGAGCACGACGACGGATATCTCGAAGCTGCCGGGCACGTACAACGCGCTGATCTACCACCTCGTGCCGTCGGGCAACTACGCGACGAAGGGTTCGAACTCGAGCGAGACGTTCGACGCGAACGGCGCGTGCACGTCGACCAGTTCGGGCGGCTGCCAGACGACCGGCAACCCGTGGACCGTGAACGCCGCGAACGGCGGCTACTTCGACAGCACGAAGGCGCCGCAGACGCTGCCGCAAACGTCGCTGCCGATCGTCGGCGCGACCGGCAAGTCGGCGACCGCGCACATGGTGATCGGCCAGCTCAACGGCGCGACGGTGCCGGTGATCGTGCGCACGGGCAACGTGAACCTCGGCACGCCGCCGCTGCACACCGACGCGCAGGTCGACGACGAATCGGGCATCGCGGTGCTCGGCGCGGCGACGGCAATCACGTCGGGCGCGATCGACGGCGGCTACGCGGGCGCGGACTCGAACTTCAAGTACACGGCAGCCCTGATCCGCGGCAGCAACGCGTCGTTCATCAATCCGAGTACGCAGGCCGAGGAAGACGGCGTCACGCTCGACTACGGCCAGACGACGCCGGGCCTGCTGAACGCGACGACGACGCCGCCGAGCGGCGCGAGCTACCCGTCCGCATCGGGCGTGGTGATCGCGACGGGCGGGCTGTATGCGGCGCTGATCCAGGGCACGGTGAACGGCGGCGTCACGTCGACGTCGGCGAATTCGACCACGTCGTCGACACCGTACTTCGGCGTGGGCGCGCAGATCAGCAAGTAGCGGACGAGGACGCGACGGCGGGCTGACCGCCGTCGCGTGACGCAAGCGCGCGGCACGGCGCAGGCAGGACGAGCACAACCAACAGAAGCGGCCGACAGGGAGCTGGCCGCCACACAAGACAAATCTGGAGGAGCAACATGAAGCGCAACCTCATTCTGGCGGCGGCCCTTGCCGCCCCCCTTCTTTCTGCCTGCGGCGGCGGCGACGACAATCCGCCCCCGCTCGTCGAAGACCGGCTCTGTCCTGCCTCGCTCGACTACACCACCGTGTTTACGGGTGGCGCGGGCAGCGGCGAACTCGCGAAGGTCCAGCTCGACACGACCAAGATGACCTGGCAGGTGACCTATGTCGAATCGCCGGTGCCGCAAACGACCGGCACCGTCGTGCCGACCCGTGCAGGCACCGTCGATAGCGGCACGCTCACGCAGGAAACACTGCTGCCGACCAACAAGCTGAACCAGTGCGCATTCCGCCTGAACGGCGCGAGCCTCGATCCGTCGCGCCCGGCGCGCATCTTCGTCGGGATGGGCGTCGCGGGCGGCACGATTCCCGGCAAGGAAATCCAGTTCAACGGCGTGCTCGGCCAGGCCGCGGTGCCCGACACGAAATTCCCGTACTACCCGTTCATCGGCTTCTCGTCGATCGAGACCGACATCACGAAGGTTGCGGGCACATACAGTCACGTGGGCTTCGGTGAAGTGCCGTCGCAGAACTTCGCGCCGGCGTCGATCGACGCGAAGGTGACGATCAACGCCGACGGCAGCTGGACCAAGTGCGACACGACCGGCCAGTTCGCCGGCGGCGCGTGCACGCAGCAAGGCTCGAACTTCGTGCAGTCGGCGGACGGTAGCGGCGCATTCCAGTCGAACAACTACGCGAGCCAGTTGAAGCCGACGCTGTCGGCGACGCCGCAGGGCAAGGGCTTCATGATCGTCGGCAAGCTGCGCAACCAGCTGGTGCCGATCCTCGTGCGCACGGGCGTCGCGAACCCGAACCCGACGCCCGACAGCAACGGCGTGCCGGGCCTCACCGCCGACGACGAATCGAGCATCTCGATCCTCGCGCCGCAGACGACGATCGCGGTCGGCTCGCAGAACGGCGAGTACATCGGCGTCGACAGCCAGTTCGACTACCGCACCACCGCGCTGACGAACAACCAGGCGACGCTGCTCGATCCGTTCAACGCGTCGCAGGCGTCGCTCGCGACCGCGCTCGACCTCGACTACACGCAGAAGGTGCCGGGCACGGTCACGACGATCCACACGGGCGCCAGCAGCTCGACGCCGACCGGCAAGTTCATCTTCACGGGTGGCGTGTTCGGTTTCCTCGACAACGCCGGATCGACGCCGTATTTCACGATCGGCGCATTCGTCCAGTAAGCGGAGGGGGAAGCCGTGATGAAGAAAACCCTTCTCTGTGCAGCGGCCGGCGCCGCCGCGCTGGCGCCGCTCGCGGCGCACGCGCAGAGCGCCGGCAGCAACGTCGTCACGCTGGGCTGGTTCCACGTGATGCCGCAGCAGAGCAGCACGCCGATGACGACCAACGTCGCGCCGACGCCGATCAACACGCCGCTGCGGCTGCCGCCGTCGTTCACGTCGCCGGGCACCGGGCTGCGCACGAGCGGCGCCGACACGGTCGGCCTGACGGTCAGCCACTTCCTGACCGACCACATCGCGGTGACGTCGGTGGCCGGCGTGCCGCCGGTGTTCAAGGTGTCGGGCCAGGGCACGATCAAGCCGCCCGGCCCTGCCGGCGCGCTCGGCACGCAGAACATCGGGCTGGCGTCGGTCAACCCGATCGTGAAGAGCGTGCGGCAGTGGAGCCCGGCGGTGCTGCTGCAGTACTACTTCGGGCAGGCCACCGCGAAGTTCCGGCCGTTCCTCGGCCTCGGCGTGTCATACAACTGGTTCAGCGACCTGCAGCTCAACACGAACTTCATCAAGCAGACGCAGGACAACCTCGGCGCGATTCTCGCGGCGGGCGCGGGCAAGCCGGGTACGACATCGGTGGAAGCGAAGGCGTCGTCGTCATGGCAGCCGGTGTTCAACGCGGGCCTGCAGTACAACATGACCGAGCATTTCGGGCTGATCGCGTCGGTGACGTACATCCCGCTGAAGACGACGTCGACGGTGACGATCAAGGCGGCCGACGGCACGGTGCTCTCGGAGTCGAAATCGGACCTGAAGGCCGACCCGATCATCAGCTACGTCGGGATGACGTACAAGTTCTGAGCGCAGCGACGGACGGCGAATGGAAGGCCGCGACAAAATCGCAGGCAAAAAAAAGCCCGCCTAAGAGGCGGGCTGAATCCATATCAGAGGAGACATGGAGGAGACAGGTGCAACTATAGCGAATCGGTTTCCGCAATGCAACATTTCCGTAGAGAAAATAAGGATTTTCCCTCGAATGTCGCCTCTAGACCGCCTTCACTGCATCTGACCCCACCCTGTTTTCCCGGTCGAGCACTTCGCCCAGCGCATCGCGCAGCAGCGCGACAGGCCGCACCAGCCGGCCCGGCAGCGCGCCGTGCACGATCCACACGTTGATCCGCGTCTCCAGCCCCACCGTTTCCACCACCCTCAGCGCATCGCGATGCGCGCTGCGCGCCAGCGCATTCGGTGCCGCGATGCCAATGCCGGCGCCGCGCGCGACGAGCGACAGCTGCAGCTCCGAGCCGAATGCCTCGACCGCCACGTCGAACGGCAGCCCGGCCGCGCCGAGCGTGCGGCTCAGCGCCGAACGCATCCCGCAGCCGTCCTGGCTCAGCACCCACGGAAAACCCGACAGCATGTCGATCGACAGCGGACCGTCCGGCAGCGGGTAGTCGCGCGCGGCGACGAGCACCGTCGGCTGCGTGCCGAGCAGCGTCGCCGTGATCGTGTCGGGCAGCGCCGCACTGGCCGGCACCATCACGGCCGCGACGTCGAGCGTGCCGCGCTCGATGCCTTGCAGCAGCGCCGGCGACCAGCCGGCCGTCACGCGCAGTGTGAGGCGCGGAAACGCGACGCGCAGCCGGTCGATCGGCTGCTCGAGCGCCAGCTCGGACAGAAACGGCGGCACGCCGATGCGCAGTTCGCCCGACGGCTCGCTGTCCGGCGCGCCCGCCGCCATCAGCTCGTCGACCGCGAGCAGCACGTTGCGCGCGAGCGCATAGACGTCGCGCCCGGCGGCGGTCGGCTTCAGCGGCTTGCTTTGCCGTTCGAGCAGCGGCATGCCGAGCAGCGTTTCGAGGTTCTGCACGCGCCGCGTCAGGCCCGGCTGCGTCAGGTGGAGCTTCGCGGCCGCGGCCACCATCGACCCGCTGTCGACCACCGCGACGAATGCCTGGAGATCACGCGTATTCAAAACAAACTCGCATAATCATGTTAGAGATATTTCAATTGTCGCATAAACATCAGGCACCTACGATGGGTACTCCTTCGACCCACTCGCCAGGCTTCCGATGAACTGCCCTGCCAATCCTTGCCCCACCGCCGTTCGCCCGCCCGTCGGCGCGCCGGCCGGCACGCCGCCCGCGCTGAGCGCGGGCATGACGCTGTTCTTCGCCGCGACGGTCGGCGTGATCGTGATGGACCTGTTCGCCGCGCAACCGCTGACGGGCCCGATCAGTGCCGACCTGCACCTGCCGCGCGGCCTTGCCGGCCTCGTCGCGATGCTGCCGCAGCTCGGCTATGCAGCCGGGCTCGTGCTGCTCGTCCCGCTCGTCGACCTCCTCGAGAACCGCCGCCTGATCGTCGCGACGCTGGCCGCATGCGCGGCCGCGCTCGCACTGCCCGCGTTCACGCGGTCGGGCACCGTCTTCCTGCTGGCGACGCTCGTGGCCGGCGCCGCGTCGAGCGTGATCCAGATGCTCGTGCCGATGGCCGCGTCGATGGCGCCCGAGGCGCAGCGCGGCCGCGCGGTCGGCAACGTGATGAGCGGGCTGATGCTCGGCATCCTGCTGTCGCGGCCGCTCGCGAGCCTGATCGCGGGCTCGGCCGGCTGGCGCGGGTTCTACGTGCTGGCCGCGCTCGCGAACGCCGCGATCGCCGTCGTGCTCGCACTGCGCCTGCCGTCGCGCACGCCGTCGATCACGGCCGGCTACCGCACGCTGCTCGCGTCGATGGGACGCCTGCTCGCCGACGAGCCGGTGCTGCGCCGGCATGCGCTGTCGGCCGCGCTCGCGATGGCCGCGTTCAGCGCATTCTGGACCGCGGTCGGGCTGCGGCTCGCGCAGCCGCCGTTCGGTCTCGACCTGCACGGCATCGCGCTGTTCGCGTTCGCCGGCGCCAGCGGCGCGATCGTCACGCCGCTCGCGGGCCGCGCCGGTGACCGCGGCCACGGCCCGGCCGCGCAGCGGATCGCGCACGTGACGATGCTCGCGGCGCTCGTCGTGCTCGGGATCGCGGGCGCCGGCTGGTTCGGCTTCGACGCACACGCGCATCGCGGCCTCGCGCTCGCGTTGCTGGCCGGCGGTGCGGCGCTGCTCGACGCGGGTGTCATCGTCGACCAGACGATCGGCCGCCGCGAGATCAACCTGCTGAACCCGGCTGCGCGCGGCCGCCTGAACGGGCTGTTCGTCGGGCTGTTCTTCATCGGCGGCGCGCTCGGCGCGGTGCTCGCAGGCAGCGCGTGGGCCTGGGGCGGGTGGAGCGCGGTGTGCGGCGTCGGGTTCGCGTTCGCCGGTGCGGCCACCGTCTTCGGGCTCTCGGCCGGACGCGGGGCCGGCGCAGCGGCGTTGACGCGCCCGCGTGCATAAGCGGGCGTGACACCGGCCCCAAAAGCCGAACGCCCCGCCCTCTCGCGAGGGTCGGGGCGTTCGGCGCACCGGCGTCAGTTCGAAATCAGTGACGGACCAGCGCCATCATCGCGCCGAAGCCGACGAACAGCCCGCCCGTCAGCCGGTTGAAGATCTTCGCCACGCTCTGGCTCTTCAGCGTCGCACCGATGCGCGTGCCGAACGACGCGTAGACGAGATACCAGCTCACCTCGATCACCGCGAACGTGACGACGAGGACGCCGAACTGCGGCAGCGTCGGCTCGGCCGCATTGATGAACTGCGGCAGCAGCGCGGCCGCGAACAGGATCGCCTTCGGGTTGCTGCCCGCGACCAGGAAGCCGTTGCGGAACAGCGTCCCGCGCGATGCCGGCGCAGCCTGGCGCGACACGGTTTCGACGTCCGCGCCGGGTTTCTCGTCATCGACACGTGCACGCCACGCCTTTACGCCGAGGTAGATCAGGTAGGCCGCGCCCGCGAAGCGCAACGTGTTGAACATCGCGGGCCACGCCTCGAACACCGCACCGAGGCCCGCCGCTGACACCGACAGCATCAGCACCAGCGCAGTGAGGCAGCCGGCCATCGTCCACGTCGAACGCCGCAGCCCGTGCCGCGCGCCGTGCGTCATCACCAGCAGCATGTTCGGGCCCGGAATCGCCGACACGACGAACACCGTCGCCACGAAAAGCCACCACGTATGCAAGTTCATGCCCGCCTCTGCCTGGATGTAAGGGAAAACGAAACGTCGATTATGCCGGTGCGCCGGACTTCTGTCGCGCGACGGCTCAGCGGCCCGCGCGGCGCAGCGCGACTTCGCCGAGCACCGCGAAATCCTGCTCGCCGCCGCCGTGCGCAAGCGCATCCAGCAGGTTGTCGCGCACGACGCTCGCCACCGGCAGCGGCACCGACACGGCGTCGCCGGCTTCCAGCGCGAGGCGAACGTCCTTCAGCCCGAGGCGCGCCTTGAAGCGCGCGGGCTCGTAGCGCCGCTCGGCGATCATCGAGCCGTAGCCTTCGTAGACCGGGCCCGGAAACACGCTGCCGGTAATCACGTCGAGGAAGTCGCGCATCGCGACGCCATGCGCGCCGAGCAATGCAGAGGCCTCGCCGAGCGTCTCGATCGCCGACGCGAGCGTGAAGTTCGCGGCGATCTTCGCGACGTTCGCGTGCTGCGGCAGCGAACCGAACCGCCAGGTCTTCTGGCCGATCGCGTCGAACAGCGGCTGCACGCGGTCGATCGCCTCGGCCGGGCCGCCCGCCATGATCGTCAGGCGCGCGGCCGCCGCGACGTCGGGCCGCCCCATCACCGGCGCGGCGACGTAATGAATGCCGCGCGATGCATGCGCGTGCGCGAGCGATTCGGCCAGCGCGACCGACACCGTCGCCATGTTCACGTGGATCAGGCCGCGCGGCGCCTGGGCGAGCAGCGCGTCGTCGAAGATCGCGCGCGCCGCGGCGTCGTCGGCCAGCATCGAGAACACCGCGTCGCCGCGAAACGCGTCGGCCGGCGTGTCGACGATCTGTGCGCCGACCGCGGCGAGCGGCTCGGCGCGCTCGCGCGACCGGTTCCAGACCCGCACCGTGTGACCGGCCTTCAGCAGGTTCGTCGCGATTGCCTGCCCCATTTCACCCAGCCCGATAAATCCGAGATCCATTTCCCGCTCCTTCGCTCCGTGAAGCGGGGAGTTAAACACAGATGCGTGGCATCTGCAGGGCACGCGGCCAGCCATGCGCGGTGCCATACTGCGCGCATGGCGACCGTGACCTTCCGCTTCCACGACGAACTGAACGCCTTTCTCCCGCGCGCGCAGCGCGGCCGCGCGTTCGGGCATGCGTGCGCGCGCGACGCGACGGTGAAGCACGCGATCGAGGCGCTCGGCGTCCCGCATACCGAAATCGGCCGGCTCTGCGTGAACGACGCGCCGGCCGCGCTCGACCGGCCGCTTGACGACGGCGACCGGGTCGAAGCCTTTCCGGAGCGCGCGCAATCTGCGGCGAACGGCGCCGCCACACCGCCACCGGCGCAATGGCGCTTCGTCGCCGACGCGCATCTCGGCGGCCTCGCGCAACTGCTGCGCCTCGCGGGCTTCGACACCTGCTACGACAACCACTACCGCGACGACGAGCTCGCGGCGCTCGCCGCGCGAGAGGGCCGAATCGTGCTGACCCGCGACCGCGAGCTGCTCAAGCGGCGCGCGGTCGAGCGCGGCTGCTACCTGCACGCGCTGCAGCCGGCCGACCAGTTGCGCGAGCTGTTCGAGCGGCTCGATCTCGCGCCGCACATGCGGCCGTTCCGGCTGTGCCTGCGCTGCAATGCGCCGCTGCATCCGCTCGACGCGGCCGCTGCCGCGCCGCGCGTGCCGGCCGGCGTCCGGCAGCGGCACCGGCGCTTCGCCGCGTGCGACGTGTGCCGGCGCGTGTTCTGGGAAGGCTCGCACTGGCGGCGCATGCGCACGGTGGTCGACGCGATGCGCGCGCCGCCGCCGGTATTGCCCGGCGAACACGACGCCTGAAAAGACAAAACCCCGCATGCGTGAACATGCGGGGTCTCGCGACTGGCGGCCGGCGGTGCCGGCCCCGGGCGAAGCGCTTAGTTTGCTGCGCCTGCGTCGTTCGTGCCGGCTGCCGAAGCGGCTGCGGCCTTCGCCTTGCCCTTGGCCGAACCGTGGTGCTTCAGCTGGTGCTTCGGCTTGCTGTGATCCTTCTTGGCCGGTGCCGGAGCGGCTGCCGACGTGTCGGCTGCCGGCGCGGACGCCTGCGCGAATGCCGAAACCGATGCGAGTGCGAATGCTGCGGCGATGATCGAAGCGAGCGTCTTCTTCATTGTTCTTCCTTTAGCGGAGAAAAAATCAAACGTACCGGTAAGTAAAGATGCGAGGCATTCGCATCGGAGCCCCAGGCCGCGAGGCCGGCTTTCGCCGTTCCGTCGCGACAAAACCTGACGCACTGGTTCCATAACGCACCGCGTTCGCGGCAAGTTGACACGTTGCTTGCGTCCCTCGGGTTTCCCCGGGGGAACACGTGTATTCCGGTGTCGGCGCCCCTTCCGGCCACCGCCACGGCGGCGCTGCAAACCGGCTCGCGCGGCATCGGGACGACGCTTATACTGGCGTCCATCCGTCCCTTTCCCCGGAAACCGGATCGCGGCCGGTCGCCAGACCGCCGCCGTCTCGAGGCGCTCAAATTGCCCGATCACAATCTGGACAAACTGAAGATCGACCGGCGTCCGCTCGCACCGGCGCCCCGCCGCCGATGGCTCCGCTATGCGGTTGCCGCCGCGGTCGTCATCGTCGCGATCGCCGCCGGCCTCGCGCTGACCGGCCGGCCGGCCGTCGAAACCACCGCCGTCACGTCCGCCTACCCGTACCAGAACGACACGCAGCTCAATGCGACCGGCTACGTCGTGCCGCAGCGAAAAGCCGCGGTCTCGTCGAAGGGCCAGGGGCGCGTCGAATGGCTCGGCGTGCTCGAAGGCACGCGCGTGAAGAAGGACGAGATCATCGCGCGCCTCGAAAGCCGCGACGTCGAGGCCTCGCTGGCGCAGGCGCTCGCGCAGGTGAAGGTCGCCCGTGCCAACCTCGGCGTCGAGCAGGCCGAACTGAAGGACGCCGAAATCGCGCTGCGCCGCACCTCGGTGCTCGCGCCGAGGGGCGCCGTGCCGGCCGCGCAGCTCGACACCGACACGGCCCGCGTGAACAAGGCACGCGCGTCGCTCAACAGTGACCAGGCTGCCATCGCGTCCGCCGAGGCCAACGCGCAGGCCGCGCAGGTCGCGGTCGACCAGACGGTGATCCGCGCCCCGTTCGACGGCATCGTGCTCGCGAAGCACGCGAACGTCGGCGACAACATCACGCCGTTCTCGTCCGCGTCGGACAGCAAGGGCGCCGTCGTGACGATCGCCGACATGGACACGCTCGAGGTCGAGGCCGACGTCGCCGAATCGAACATCGCGAAGATCCGCGCCGAGCAGCCGTGCGAGATCCAGCTCGACGCGCTGCCCGACATGCGCTTCGCGGGCCGCGTGTCGCGCATCGTGCCGACCGTCGACCGCTCGAAGGCCACCGTGCTCGTGAAGGTGCGCTTCGTCGACCGCGACGACCGCGTGCTGCCCGACATGAGCGCGAAGATCGCGTTCCTGTCGAAGCCCGTGTCGGCGCAGGACCGGCAGCCCGTGACGGCCGTGCAGGCGAGCGCGGTCGTCGGGCGCGACGGCCGGCCGGTCGTGTTCGTCGTGAAGGACGACGCCGTGCGTGCCGTGCCCGTGACGCGGGGCGAGCGGATCGGCGAACTCGTCGCGATCCGCGGCGTGAAGCCCGGCGACACGGTCGTGCTCGCGCCGGACCCGAAGCTGAAGGACGGCGCGAAAGTGACCGTCGCGAAGAAGTAGCGCACGCGTGAACGACACTCCGGCGCCCCTCGTCGAGATCAGCCACGTCGCGAAGTCGTACCGGCGCGGCAACCAGATCGTGCCCGTGCTGACCGACATCACGCTCGACATCGGCGAAGGCGACTTCGTCGCGCTGATGGGGCCGTCCGGCTCCGGCAAGAGCACGCTGCTGAACCTGGTGGCCGGCATCGACCGGCCCGACAGCGGCGAGCTGCGCGTGGGCGGGCTCGACATCTCGATGCTCGCGGAGGCGCAACTGGCCGAATGGCGCGCGGCGAACGTCGGCTTCATCTTCCAGTTCTACAACCTGATGCCGGTGCTCACCGCGTTCGAGAACGTCGAGCTGCCGCTGATGCTTACGCACCTGTCGCGCCGCGAGCGGCGCGAGCGCGTCGAGCTCGTGCTCGACATGGTGAACCTCGGCGACCGGACGAGCCATTACCCGTCCGAGCTGTCGGGCGGCCAGCAGCAGCGCGTCGCGATCGCGCGCGCACTGATCACCGATCCGGTGCTGATCGTCGCCGACGAGCCGACCGGCGACCTCGACCGCACGTCGGCCACCGACGTGCTCGCGATGCTGCAGCGGATGAACGCCGAGCTCGGCAAGACGATCATCATGGTGACCCACGACGCGCACGCGGCCGGCGCTGCGCGCTCGCTCGTGCATCTGGAAAAAGGGGAGCTGATCGATGGGCACGCCGGCTGACCGGCTGCGGGAGCGCGCGCGATGTTCGTGCTGAAGCTGATCGCGCGCAATGCGCTGCGGCACCGGCTGCGCACGCTGCTGACGGTGCTCGGGCTGACCATCGCGGTGCTGGCGTTCGGGCTGCTGCACACGGTGGTCGACGCGTGGTACGCGGGCGCGGCCGCCGCATCCAGCGGGCGGCTCGTCACGCGCAACGCGATCTCGCTCGTGTTTCCGCTGCCCGTGAGCTACGAGAACCGGATTCGCGGCGTCGACGGCGTGACGGCCGTGGTCCGCTCGAACTGGTTCGGCGGCATCTATCGCGACCCGAAGAATTTCTTCGCGAGCTTCGCGGTGTCGGACAACTATCTCGACCTGTACCCGGAATACATCGTCCCGGACCAGCAGCGCGCCGACTACAACCGCGACCGGCGCGGCTGCCTGGTCGGGCGCCAGCTCGCGACGCAGTTCGGCTTCAAGATCGGCGACGTGATCCCGCTGAAGGGCACGATCTACCCGGGCACATGGGATTTCGTCGTGCGCGGGATCTTCGACGGCCGTGACGACTCGACGATCACGCGCCAGCTGGTGTTCCACTGGGACTACCTGAACGAGACGGTGCGCCAGCGCACGCCGAAGCAGGCCGACCAGGTCGGCGTATTCGTGCTCGGCGTCGCGAACCCCGACGACGGCGCGTCGATCGCGCGCAACGTCGACGCGGTGTTCAAGAACTCGCTCGCCGAAACGCTGACCGAGACCGAGCAGGCATTCCAGCTCGGCTTCGTCGCGATGTCGAACCAGATCATCGCGGCGATCCGTCTCGTGTCGTACGTCGTGATCCTGATCATCATGGCCGTGATGGCCAACGCGATGGCGATGAGCGCGCGCGAACGCACGGCCGAATATGCGACGCTGAAGGCGCTCGGCTTCGGACCCGGCTTCCTCGCGCTGATCGTGTTCGGCG
The DNA here is from genome assembly GCF_902499025.1 of Burkholderia lata. Classification (GTDB taxonomy): domain Bacteria; phylum Pseudomonadota; class Gammaproteobacteria; order Burkholderiales; family Burkholderiaceae; genus Burkholderia; species Burkholderia lata_C. Next base: position 33,207 of record NZ_CABVPW010000049.1, read on the forward strand.
AATCGGCCGTGATCGCGGTAGCCGGCGGCGGGCTCGGGATCCTCGCGACACCGCCCGCCGCGAGCCTGTTCAAGCAGGCGGCCGGCGGCATCTTCCCGGTGTTCAAGGTGTCGACCGAGACGGTCGCGCTGCAGGCCGCGTGCTCGGTCGCGGTCGGCTTTGCGGCGGCGATCGTGCCGGCGTGGCAGGCGGCGCGCGTGCGGGTCGTCGAAGGCCTGCGGGCGATCGGCTAGACCATGGCGATCCCGCTCAACTACATCGCGCGCAACCTGTGGACCCGGCGGCTCACCACCGCGCTGACCGCCGGCGGGATGGCGCTCGTGATCTTCGTGTTCGCGACGGTGCAGATGCTCGACGCGGGGCTCACGAAGACGCTCGTGTCGACCGGCGAACCCGACAACGCGGTGGTGATCCGCAAGGGTGCCGAGACGGAAATCCAGAGTTCGATCGACCACCAGCAGGCCAACGCGCTCGAGATGCACCCGGCCGTCGCGCTCGGCCCCGACGGCCGGCCGCTCGTATCGAAGGAAGCGGTCGTGCTGATCTCGCTGGTGAAGACGTCGACCGGCAAGCCGTCGAACGTCGTGATCCGCGGCGTGTCGTCGGCCGGCCTCGCGCTGCGCCCGCACGTGAAGCTCACGGCCGGCCGCCTGTTCACGCCCGGCTCGTCGGAAATCATCGTCGGCAGCGCGATCGCGAAAGGGTTCAGCGGCACGCAGCTCGGCGACAGCCTGCATTTCGCGCAGCGCGACTGGACCATCGTCGGCATCTTCGACGCGGGCGGCAGCGGCTTCGATTCGGAGATCTGGGGCGCCGTCGACCAGCTGATGCAGTCGTTTCGGCGCACCAGCTATTCGTCGATGGTGCTGCGCATCCCGAGCGCCGACGGCTTCGCGCGCTTCAAGGCCGACATCGACGTCGACCCGCGCCTCACCGACGAGGCGAAACGCGAACAGACCTTCTACGGCGACCAGTCGAAGGCGCTGTCGAAGTTCATCAACATCCTCGGCATCACGCTGTCGACGATCTTCTCGATTGCCGCGATGATCGGCGCGATGATCACGATGTATGCGTCGGTCGCGAACCGCGTCGCCGAGATCGGCACGCTGCGTGCGCTCGGCTTCAAGCGCATGAACGTGCTCGCCGCGTTCCTGCTGGAAGCGCTGCTGCTCGGCTTCGTCGGCGGTGTCGCGGGGCTCGCATGCGCGTCGTTGATGCAGTTCGCATCGTTCTCGACGACCAACTTCCAGACCTTCTCGGACCTGTCGTTCCGCTTCGTGCTGACGCCCGCGATCGTCGTGAAGACGCTGCTGTTCTCGCTGGTGATGGGGCTCGTCGGCGGCTTCCTGCCGGCGATGCGCGCCGCGCGGCTGAAGATCGTCGACGCGCTGCGCGCGCAGTGACGCGCCGCCCCGCCGCTCAACGCTCGCGCGGCACCCACGCGCCGTGGAACCCGGCCGGCACGCGACGCGGCAGGTGCACGGTCGCGACCGGCCCCGCGTCGATCGCGCGCGCATCGAGGATCACGACGTCGCTCGTATCCGTTGCCGCACGGTAGACGATCACCAGCAGCCAGCCGTCGTCCTCGTCGACGCCGCCCGGGCACGGCACGAACACCGGCTCGCTGTTCTGGTCGCCGGGCGGCACCGCGTAGCGCGTGGTCGTGCCGCTCACGTGATCGAAGCGCATCACGCCGCGCATTTCCGCGTTGTTCGGCTGCTCCATGGCGTACAGATAGCGATAGCTGCGCCCGGTCCGGCTTTCGTTGATGCGCGGCAACTCGATGCCGCCGTCGGCCAGCGGCCCTTCGTCGACCAGCCCGTTCGCCGTGTCGATCACGTAGCGCCACAGCTCGCCGACCGGGTTGTCGGCGAAGCGGCCCGTGCCCGCATCGAGCCGCAGGAACGACGGATAGCGCACCGCATCGAGCACGATGCACGACGCATCGCAGTCGTACGCGTTCACGACGTGCAGGATGAAACACGGTTCGACGCCGAACCAGCGCACCGCGCCGCCGTGGCGCGGGAGCACGCCGATGCGCGCGGGCCGGTCGTCGTGCCAGCGCAGCGGCATCCGGTAGCCCTGCTTCAGCAGCGAAAAGTCGTAGCCGACGTTCAGGTCGAGCAGCAGGCTGCGGGTTTCGGTAATCGCGAGGTCGTGCATCATCGACGGCGCGCTCAGGTCGATCTCGATATCGACGCGCTGCACGCCCTGCGCGTCGGCCACGCCATAGCGCAGCCACGGCGCGCGCCAGTCCGCGCGAAACGCGATCAGCTCGCCCGTGACCGGATCGACCTTCGGATGTGCGGTCATCCCGCCGCCGAAGCCCGCGTGCCGCGCCGGCACGCCGAGCGAATCGAGCCCCGCCGTGATCGCGAACGGCGCGCCGCCTTCCGCCAGCGCGAGCAATTCACCGGCATGCTGCAGCACGCTCACGTTCGGGTTGGTGTCGGGCAGATGCGATGCCCCTTCTGGCGCATGCACGGCGGCCCAGCGCTGCGTGCGCGCCCAGCGGTTCCGGTAGCCGGTCGCGCGGCCGCCTTCGAACGCGATCGCATGCAGCATCGCCGCTTCCGGCCACCACGACAGCACGTCGTTCCCTTCGAAGCGGCCACCCGGCGGATTCGGGCCGTTGCGCAGCAACGTGCCGTCGAGTTCGCGCGGGATGGCACCGGTCACGCGCAGGTCGACGAGATCGACCTCGTCGGCGACCGGCGCGATCGCGCCCTGGTTCAGATCGAATACGGTCATTGCGTCGAATGCTCCTTTCAGCAGTCTTCGGTGGACGGCGGCAGCTCGCCGCGCGCCAGCGCGAGCGCGTGGTCGCGCACATCGTCCGGCCAGCCGGCGATCAGCTCGGTGAGCCGCGCCAGATCGTTTGCATACAGCGCGCGCGCGGCCTCCTCGAAACCGGGCAGGTCGCCCGCCATCGCCGACATGAAGTGGTATGCGCGCGCCTGCGCGTCGCGGAGACGATCGGCCGCCGCATGCGTGCGCCGTGCGTCCTCGACGAGCTTGCGCAACGCGACCGACGCACCGCCCGGCTGCGTGGCGAGCCATTCCCAGTGACGCGGCAGCAGCGTGACCTCGCGCGACACGACGCCGAGCTTCGGCCGGCCGCGGCCGCGCTGTTCGCCTGCACCGGCCGGCTCGCCGGCGGCACCGACTGCATCGCCCTGCGGCGGCGCATAGCGCGCGCGGATCTCGTCCGCCGTGCCGCGCAGGTCGAGGTCGATCGAGCGGCCGGTCGCGTCGTCGAAGATCAGGATCGTGGCGGACATCGCATCGCCGGCGGCCTGCCGGACCGCGAGAGCGACGGTCGCGAGCGAACCCGACGCTAGCCGCCGGTGGCCGTCGAAAGCCGTGTAGGAGGGAATCAGGGTGGTGGTCATCGTGGTCGCCCGCAGGCTGGAATCGGAATGTCGCTATTTTTATCCGGGTATAAATTGGATGTCAATATTATCCGGGTAAAAAAACAACGTCAGCGCGTTCCATCCCTTCGGGCGATCACGACGCCGGTCAGATCGCCCTGGCCGGAATCGCGATGTCGCGTGCGCTTGCCAGCGCGTCGTCGAGCGACACGTGTCCTTCGAACGCCGACGACGCCGGCAGCGGCAGGTTTTCCTCGATCGCATGCGCGAACTGCACGCCTGCATCGTCCGCGAGCCGCGCACGCAGGGCGGCAATGCGCGGAAACGCGTCGGGCTCGAACACCGCGTGATAGTCGGCCCAGCGCGCGATCCCGGCGAAGTACGCATCGGCCAGCGTGCGCCGTGCGCCCAGCAGCCACGGGCCTTCACCGCGCTCGAGCATTGCCTCGAGCTGCCGGTGCGCCTTCAGCACCTTGCCGCGACCGTATGCCTGCAACGCCGCTTTCTCGGCGCCTTCGGTGTCGTGTTCGTACACGTACCAGAGCGCACCGAACGCGTTGAAGAACGTCGTGTTCAGCCACGCCAGCATCCGGTTCAGCCGGTCAAAATCCGCGCTGCCCTGGCGGAACGCAAGGCCGCTGTCGAGCGCCTGCGCGCCGATGTGGCCAAGGATCGCAAGGCTTTCGGTCAGCACGTCGCCGTTCGCGGTCACGAACGCCGGCGTCTCGGCGACGGGATTCAGTGCGAGGAACGCGTCGCTCGTCACGGCGCCCGGCATCGCGATGCGCGACAGCCGGTACGGGCGGCCGGTCCATTCGAGCGCAACGATCGAGCCGAACGAGCAGCCGGCGGGAATGCCGTAGAGAAGAATGGGAGACATCGGGAGGTTCCGCAGGAGTTGAACGAGTGGTCATGCTCCCACGACGAACGATGACGCAGTAGCCGCTAAAATCGAAACCCGTCGTTTCTCCTTGTGGACGCTGGAAGTGAATCTGAACGATCTCTACCTGTTCGTGCAGGCGGTCGACGCCGGCAGCATGTCGGCCGCCGCGCGCCGGCTCGACCTGCCGAAATCGACGGTCAGCAAACGCGTTGCCGAGCTCGAGCGCACGCTCGGCGCGCGGCTCGTGCATCGCACGTCGCGCAGCTTCCGGCTCACGCCGGTCGGCACCGAATTCTTCGAACATGCGCGCGCGGCCGTGATCGAGGCCGAAAGCGCGCGCGACGCGGTGCTGCGGCAAGCCGCCGAGCCGGCCGGCATCGTGCGGATCACGAGCTCGGTGCCGGTCGCGCAGCACATCCTCGCCCCGTGCCTGCCGGCGCTGGCGATCGCACACCCGAAGCTGCTGCTGCAGATTCATGCGAGCGACCGTCTCGTCGACATCGCGCAGGAAGGCTTCGACATCGCGGTGCGCAGCCATTTCGCGCCGCTGCCCGATTCCGCGCTGGTGCAACGGCCGCTCGCGGCATCGCCGATCGTCGCCGTCGCGTCACCGGCCTATCTCGCGCGTGCCGGCACGCCGGACGCGCCGGCCGATCTCGTGCAACATGACGGGCTGCAACCGGGCCAGCAGCCGTGGCGGCTGCAACGCGGCGCAGACACCGTCGACGTGGCGCCGCGCCTGCGCCTGCAGGCCGACGAATCGACGCTGCTGCTGCAGGCGGCGACGGCCGGCCTCGGCATCGCGTGCCTGCCCGACTGGATCGCCGGCGCCGCGCTCGCGTCCGGTGCCCTCGTGCGCGTGTTGCCCGGCTGGCGCGCCGGCACCGTCACGACGACGCTGCTGATGCCGCACCGGCGCGGCCAGTTGCCCGGCGTGCGTGCCGCCGTCGAGTTTCTCGCGCAGCACGTGGCACGCCATCACGGCACCGCTGCGGACGACGCACGCGCCTGAGCGATCGCCTGATCGATCGATTCAAATCGTGAATCGATCAAGTCAGCAATTGGCATGAAGGCGCAAATTTCGACATGACAGAATGGCCCGGACGCCCTGCCCTCAGGCAGCGGCGTCCGGCCTCCGGCCGGCAGCACCCACACGAATGGCGCGCACCGACGCGCCTGCCGCACGACGGCACCTTCCGCCCTTCGGAGGAGACAGTCATGAATCCGCTTCAAGCGCTGCCGGCGTCCGCGTCGGCAACGGCCCGGCGCACCCGCGTGCGCTGGCTGGTGCTGGCCGTCCTGTTCGCGGTCACGACGATCAACTACGCGGATCGCGCGGCGATCGCGATCGCGGGCCCGAGCCTCGCCCGTGTGCTGCACCTGAGCCACGTGCAGATCGGCTTCATCTTCTCCGCGTTCGGCTGGTCGTACGTGGTCGCGCAATTGCCGGGCGGCTGGCTGCTCGACCGCTACGGGTCGCGCCTCGTCTATGCGTTCAGCATTTTCTTCTGGTCGCTGTTCACGCTGCTGCAGGGCTCGATCGGCTTCTTCGGCGGCGCGGCCGCGTTCGCGCTGCTGTTCGGGCTGCGCTTCCTGGTCGGCGCCGCCGAGGCGCCGTCGTTCCCGGCCAACAGCCGGATCGTGTCCGCGTGGTTCCCGGCCGCCGAACGCGGCACCGCATCCGCGATCTTCAATGCCGCGCAGTACGCGGCGACTGTCGTGTTCGCGCCGCTGATGGGGTGGCTCGTCCATTCGTTCGGCTGGCAGTCGGTGTTCGCGGTGATGGGCGTGCTCGGCTTCGCGCTCGTCCTGGTGTGGAACCGCACGATGTACGACCCGAAGGACCACCCGAACATCAATCGCGCGGAACTCGACTACCTTGCCGAAGGCGGCGCGCTCGTCAACATCGACCAGGCGACCGGCAGCCGCGACGGCGGCCCGTCGATGCGCCACGTGAAAGCGCTGCTGAAGAGCCGGATGCTGATCGGCGTGTACGTCGCGCAGTACTGCATCAACGCGCTCACCTATTTCTTCATCACGTGGTTTCCCGTCTATCTCGTGCAGGCGCGCGGGATGTCGATCCTCAACGCGGGGCTCGTCGCGTCGATCCCCGCCGTGTGCGGGTTCCTCGGCGGGATTCTCGGCGGCGTCGTGTCCGACGGGTTGCTCAAGCAGGGCCGCTCGCTGTCGGTCGCGCGCAAGGTGCCGATCGTGTTCGGCATGCTGCTGTCGATGTCGATGATCGTCTGCAACTACACCGATTCGCATGTGCTCGTCGTGCTGTTCATGGCGCTGTCGTTCTTCGGCAAGGGGCTCGGCGCACTCGGCTGGGCCGTCAACGCCGACACCGCGCCGCGCCAGATCGCAGGCTTGAGCGGTGCGCTGCTCAACACGTGCGGCAACCTCTCCAGCATCACGACGCCGATCGCGATCGGCTACATCGTCGACCGCAGCGGATCGTTCAACGGCGCGCTGGTCTATGTCGTCGCGCACGCGCTCGTTGCCGTGATCTGCTACCTGTTCGTCGTCGGCGAGATCCGCCGCGTCGAGCTTCAATGAACGGCGCGGGCCGCACCGGCGCAGCCGGCGGCCCATCCGCCACCGGAACCAGGAGCGAACCGATGTCCGAATCCCGCCGTGCCGGCACCCCGCGCGTCACGCGCATGCAGGTGATTCCCGTCGCCGGCCGCGACAGCATGCTGCTCAACCTGTGCGGCGCGCACGCGCCGTACTTCACGCGCAACCTCGTGATCCTCGACGACAGCAGCGGGCATACGGGCGTCGGCGAAGTGCCGGGCGGCGAAGGCATCCGCCACGCGCTCGAGCGCATGACGGATCTCGTGGTCGGCCAGTCGATCGGCCGCTACCAGGCGACGCTCAACGCGATGCGCGCGGCGCTGTCCGGCGCGGGGCCGGGTGCCGGCCGCACGATCCGGCACGAGGTGACGTCGGCCGGCGAAGCGGCAGTGCTGCGCCAGCCGCACGAGATCAACCTGCGGCTCGACAACGTGATCACCGCGATCGAGGCGGCGCTGCTCGACCTGCTCGGCCAGCATCTCGACGTGCCGGTCGCGGCGCTGCTCGGCGAAGGCCAGCAGCGCGACGCGGTGCCGATGCTCGCTTATCTGTTCTATATCGGCGATCGCGGCCGCACCGACCTGCCATATCGCGACGAGGCGCAGGCGCGCACCCCATGGTTCCGGCTGCGCAACGAGGAGGCGCTCACGCCGGCCGCGATCGCGCGGCAGGCCGAAGCCGCGGTCGATCGCTACGGCTTCGCCGATTTCAAGCTGAAGGGCGGCGTGATGGCCGGCGCCGACGAGATGGAAGCGATCGCCGCGATCAAGGCGCGCTTCCCCGACGCACGCGCGACGCTCGACCCGAACGGCGCGTGGTCGCTCGACGAGGCCGTCGCGCTGTGCCGCGGGCAGGGCCACCTGCTCGCGTATGCGGAAGATCCGTGCGGGCCGGAAGGCGGTTATTCGGGCCGCGAGGTGATGGCCGAATTCCGCCGCGCGACGGGGATCCCGACCGCGACCAACATGATCGCGACCGACTGGCGGCAGATGGATCACGCAGTGCGGCTGCAGGCGGTCGACATCCCGCTCGCCGATCCGCATTTCTGGACGATGCAGGGGTCGGTGCGGCTCGCGCAGTTGTGCCGCGACTGGGGGCTCACGTGGGGCTCGCACTCGAACAACCACTTCGACGTGTCGCTCGCGATGTTCACGCATGCGGCGGCAGCTGCGCCCGGCACGATCACCGCGATCGACACGCACTGGATCTGGCAGGAAGGCGATGCACGGCTCACGCGCGAGCCGCTCGAGATCGTCGGCGGCCAGGTGGCCGTGCCGGAGCGGCCAGGGCTCGGGATCGAACTCGACATGGCGCAGGTCGAGGCCGCGCATGCGCTGTACAACGCGGTGGGCGGCACCGCGCGCGACGATGCGGTCGCGATGCGCTATCTGGTGCCGGGGTGGACGTACGATCCGAAGCGGCCGAGTTTCGAGCGGGGGTGAAGGTGGTGGCGGGCGGCGGCGAGTGGTTGTCAAACGCGGAAAACGCCCGCATTCTGCCGGCTGCCTGAATCGGCCCGCACGGCGAACGGTTCGGCGGCCCGTCCATCCGAAACAAAAGCGCTCGCCATGAAGTCTCCCGATCCGACACCGCGACAGATCATCGTCCTCATCCTGTACTCGGTGCTGAGCCTGCCCGCGAGCATGACCATCGCCGGCTACGTCGCAACCCTGATCACGCGGAACGTATCGAACTTCGAAGGCGGCGCCGGCTACGCGGCGCTCTGGTGGATCATCCTGCTGACCTGCGCGTTCTCCGTACTGTCGATGATCATCGCCGCGCTGCTGCGGAAAAGAACGACGATTCTCGCGGCCATCACGGTGGCGTTCGCCGCGCTGTCGGTGCCGACGTTCAAGCTCGCGCACGAGCTGTTGACCTGACCGGTCGCCCCTCCAGGTCGAACACGGCACCCGGGCACGGCCTGCCGTCGCGGACCCGCAAAAACAAAAAGGCCCGATCTTGAGATCGGGCCCTTCGAATTTCGTTGGTGGAGCGGAGGAGGATCGAACTCCCGACCTTCGCATTGCGAACGCGACGCTCTCCCAGCTGAGCTACCGCCCCAACAGTCAACCATCATACACACGCATTTCTGCGCTTGGCAATAGGGGTTGAATCGCCCCTGAAACCTTACTTTGACGGTGCGCCAGCCAGCACCCATTCGACCACCGAACGCACGTCGGCGTCGCTCATGCGCGGGTGCGCGGGCATCGGAATCGCGCCCCAGACGCCGGAGCCGCCCTCCTTCACCTTCTTCGACAGCTTGGCCACGGCCTGCGGATCGGCCTTGTAGCGGGCGGCGATATCCTTGAACGACGGACCGACGAGCTTGCGATCGACCGCGTGGCAGCCCATGCATGCGTTGCCGCGCGCGACCTTCAGGCCGTCGCCGACATCCGCGTGCGCGACGCCCAGCGTGCCAACCACGAGCGCCGCGGCCGCAGCGCCTTGCACCATCCACTGTTTCATCTGCTTCATCTGCATGTTCTTCATTGCGACGGGGCCTTCGGGTTGCCCGGGTGCACGTTCGACGAATTCGAGATCGGTGCGGGCGGCTGCAGCGGCGTGGACTGCACCGACGCGTCGGGCACGGCGCCCACCGTCGCGGTATCCGCCGGCGCGGCGGCCTGCGCACCGGACGCGCCGCTTGCGGGCGATGCGTCCTGCAGCGCCTGCGCGTCCTGCGGCTTCACGTACTGGAACACCTTCACGACCTTCTCGACGCCCGGCACCTGGCTGGCGGCTTCCGCGCCGCGATTGCCCTCGTCGACCGTCACGAGCCCCATCAGGTAAAGGTTGCCGCGTTCGCTGACGACCTTGTAGTAGTTCGACGAGATGCCCTTCGTCGCGATCAGCTCGGACTTCACGCGCCCTTCGAGGTAGGAGTCGTTCGCGCGCGACGACAGCGACGATGCCGGCTCGACCGACAGCTCGTTGACGATGCCGTTCACGTTGTTGATGCCGCGCACGATTTCCTCGGCGCGCTGCTTCGATGCATCGTTCGGCACTTCACCCGTCAGCAGCACGCGGCGGTTGAACACCGTCACGTTCACGTGCGACTGGTCGGGCAGCCCGTTGTTGATCTGCGTGAGCGACTTGACCTGGATCTCGCGATCTTCCGTCTGCGCGCCGAGCGTACGGCGATCGGTCGCGATCAGCGCGCCACCGCCGGCCGCTGCGCCCACGACCCCGAGCACACAACCTTGCAGCGACACGGCGAGGCCCGCCGTCAGCGCAGCGAGCAGCGTGGTTCTGACGAGCGTCTGTTTGACGCGGCTTTGATTCATCGACGGCTCTCCTTCGTTCAATCCTCACCCAGCAGCATCGCGTCGATGCCGTCGCACAGGCAGTGGATGGTCAGCAGATGGACTTCGTGGATGCGCGCCGCGCGAACGGCGGGCACGCTGATCGGAATATCGGTATCGGACAGCGCAGCGGCGACCGCATGGCCGTCGCCGCCCGTCAGTGCAACAACGGTCATCTCGCGCTCGTGCGCTTCGTCGATCGCCGCCAGCACGCGCGGCGACGCACCGGCCGGATCGAGCACCAGCAGGATGTCGCCGGTCTGGCCGAGCACGCGCACTTGCTGCGCGAACAGTTGCTCGGCGGACACCGCGCCCGCGAGGCCGCCCTGCGATGCATCGGTGGCCAGCGCGATCGCGGGCAGACCCGGGCGCTCGCGCTCGAAGCCGCCGACGAGCGACACGGCGAGGTAGTGCGCGGCGGCGGCCGACGGGCCGTCACCGCAGGCGACGATCTTGTTGCCGTTCGCCAGCGCGGCGAACATCGCATCGACCGCGGCTGCGATCGGCAGCGACAGCACGTCGGCCGCTTCGGCGTGAAGCGCGGCGCTGTCGCGGAAATGTTGCTGAATACGTTCGACTGACATCGATTCCTGGTGAACTGGGCGCGTGGCACGCATCGCGCGACATCGTGGGTGCGGCGAGTTTACCGTACTCCGGCACCCTCTCCGGGGGTCCGGCAAGAACTCTTTACATCTCGTCACAGCTCGCGGCTACGCATCGTCGGCACGAAATGCGTCACGCAGCCACACGAGCCGGCCGGCCTCGAACGCGACGACGTCGAAGCGGCACGCGGCACCGGCGCCGTGCCGCGCCCAGTACTGGAGCGCGGCCGCCACCAGGCGACGACGCTTGCGCCAGCCGACGCTCGCGGCCGCGCCGCCATGCCGGACGCTGCGCCGCGCGCGCACCTCGACGAACACGAGCATGCCGTCGGGCTCGCGCATCACGAGATCGAGCTCGCCGCCGCGCATCGTCGCGTTCGCCGCGACGAACGCGAGGCCGCGGCGTTCGAGAAACTGCCGCGCACGCTGCTCGAACGCCGCGCCGACCGGTTTGGATCGCGCCGCACCCGAAAAGTTGTCGCCTGCTCGTGCCAAACCGCGCCCGTCGCCCGGCCGGGCCGGCGCCGCGTGGCACAATGCCGTCCTTGTTCCGCTTGCGCCGCGATTGCGCGCATTGCCTGCCATGACTGCCCTCCTCGAACTCGCGCAAACGCAGCACTACCCGGACGCCGCGCTCTACGTGGTCGCCACGCCGATCGGCAACACCGCCGACATCACGCTGCGCGCGCTGCACGTACTCGGCCTCGCCGACCGCATCGCGGCCGAAGACACCCGCAACACGGGCCAGCTGCTTGCCCGCTACGGGATCTCGAAGCCGCTCATCGCCGTGCACGAGCACAACGAACGCGAAGCCGCGCAACGCGTGATCGAACTGCTGCGCGGCGGCGAACGCGTGGCCTATGTATCGGACGCCGGCACGCCCGGCATCTCGGACCCCGGCGCGCGGCTCGTCGACGCAGTGCGCGCCGCCGGCTTCGCTGTGATCCCGCTGCCGGGCGCGAGCGCGGCCGTGACCGCACTGAGCGTGGCCGGCGACTGGGCCGGCGCGTTCACGTTCGCGGGCTTCCTGCCGCCGAAGGCCAAGCAGCGCGCGACCGCGCTGCAGGCGCTGGTGTCGCACCCGTATGCGCTGGTGTTCTACGAGGCACCGCACCGGATCGCCGAATGCGTCGCCGCGCTCGCCGACGCATTCGGCCCCGCGCGCCGGCTGCTGATCGCGCGCGAGCTCACCAAGCTACACGAGCAGTTGTTCCAGGGCACCCTGGCCGAAGGACAGACCTGGCTCGCCGGCGATGCGAACCGGCAGCGTGGCGAGTTCGTGCTGGTCGTCGAAGGTGCGCCGGACACGAGCGGCGAGGCCGACGACACCGCGCACGACGCGCTGCTCAAGCTGTTGCTGGAAGAGGTACCGGTGAAGAGCGCGGCCAAGCTCGCGGCCGCGCTGACGGGCGCGTCGCGCAACACGCTGTATGCGCGAGCGCTTGTGCTGAAGGAAGCAAGCTGACGCGCGACGCGGCCGGCACCGGGAACCCGGCGCCGGCATCGCGCGGTGCAGGAAAAGCAAAGGGCTGCCCTCGGGCAGCCCTTTTGCATGAGCGGTCGATCCGCTGCGTTACTTCGCCGAGATCGACGCGAACATTTCGTCGCGTGCCTCGCGCGCTTCCTGCGGCGACAGCCCTTCGATCTTCACGCGGCCCGTGCCGGCGTGCACGAGGCCGATCAGCTTCGCGGCCGCATACGACAGGTCGAGCACGCGGCCCCGCTTGTACGGCCCGCGATCGTTGACCTTCACGACGACCCACTTGCCGGTCGACGCGTTCGTCACCTTGATGTACGACGACAGCGGCAGCGTGCGATGCGCGGCGGTGAGTGCGTTCATGTTGAAGCGCTCGCCGTTCGCGGTGCGGCGGCCGTGGAAATCCCGCCCGTACCACGATGCGCGGCCCGTCTGGCGGAAATCGGACACATCCTTGCCGTCGATCGGCTCGGCGTCCGCCAGCGACGACTTCTTCGCGTCCTTGCTGTCGGCAGCCGGCATCGACGCCAGTGCGGAATCAAAACTGAGTTGCTTGTCGCTATCCGCCTTCGCGGCGGCAGCCGTCTTGTCGACGGTGTTCTTCTGGTTCGCGCTACCGGTGGTCTGGCTGGGTGGCACCGCGCAGCCCGTCAGCGCAAAAAACAATGCAATGGTCCCGAATCGACTCGGAAAACGTAAATTCATCGACGTGTCGCCTTCTGGTTCGGGCCGCTCCTTCATCACGCCGATTCACAGCGCAGATACGCGGCCCGGACGGCAAATGCGTGCACGCCCCGCTCGGATGCGAGCAGGCGGCTAGCATGGGCGCGGCTTTCGTCTAGGCCGCAACCGTCCTGATTAGTTTTCACGTCTGGCGCAACCTGTCCCCAACAGCCTGACCAGACCCCACATGCCGCCATCGAACATGGCTTCACGTTCGCGCGCGTCGAAACGACCGACTCACAGGAACGGCGGCACAGGCCTCATCCGGCGGCGCGGCAGCAGGGCCGCAGGCGGGCGCGCAGCACCCGGCCGGACAAGACGTGAGCACCGAAATTTCGGTGCTGGATACACCGCCGGACTCCCCGGCGGCTGATGCTTGACGGTGCCTCCGACGCCCCTTTTTAACGGGGCCGAAACACCAGCGAATTGCGTGAAAATCACGCGCAATGGGGCGCATTATACATAAACCAAAAGGTCAACCCGAAAAGCACCCCCTGCGGACCATTGATTCTCACTATGGCTGTAACAATCGGCATGCTCCGGGAATGCCCGCAGGTGTGCGTCGCGACGCGCGTCGTGCGACCGGCAGGCGGCACGCGCGACCGGTACAATCGCTCCTTTTAGCCGCCGGTGCCTCCATGAAAGTCACGCTCATTCCGGTCACGCCGTTCCAGCAGAACTGCTCGCTGCTTGTCTGCGAGAAGACGGGCCGCGCCGCCGTCGTCGATCCGGGCGGCGATCTCGACCGGATCGAACAGGAAGTCGCGCGACAGAACGTGCAGGTCGAGAAGGTGCTGCTCACGCACGGGCACATCGATCACTGCGCGGGCGCGAAGACGCTCGCGACGCACTACGGCGTGCCGATCGAGGGGCCGCAGGAAGAGGAGCGCTTCTGGATCGAGAAGCTGCCGATGCAGAGCGAGCGCTTCGGCTTTCCGGCCGCCGAAACCTTCGAGCCGGACCACTGGCTGAACGACGGCGACACCGTGCAGTTCGGCGACGAGACGCTCGAGGTCTATCACTGCCCGGGTCACACGCCCGGCCACGTCGTGTTCTTCAGCCGCGCGCATCGCGTCGCGATCGTCGGCGACGTGCTGTTCGCGGGCTCGATCGGCCGTACCGATTTCCCGCGCGGCAATCACGAGGATCTCGTCCGGTCGATCAAGGAGAAGCTGTGGCCGCTCGGCGACGACGTGACGTTCGTGCCGGGCCACGGCCCGGTGTCGACGTTCGGCGACGAGCGCCGCACGAACCCGTTCGTGTCCGACAAGGTATTCGGATGAACCAGACCGCCATCCCGGAAATCTACGTCAGCACCGATGTCGAGGCCGACGGCCCGATTCCCGGCCCGCACTCGATGCTGAGCTTCGCGTCGGCCGCCTACACCGAAGACAAGCAGCTGATCGCGACGTTCTCGGCCAACCTCGAGACGCTGCCGGGCGCGCAGGCACACCCGGTGCAGGAAGCGTGGTGGAAGACCGAGCCCGAAGCATGGGCCGCGTGCCGGAAGGATCTGCAGGCGCCCGAAGCCGCGCTCGTCGCGTACGTCGACTGGGTCGAGGCGCTGCCCGGCAAGCCGGTGTTCGTCGCGATGCCGGCCGGCTTCGATTTCACGTTCATGTTCTGGTACATGATGCGCTTCGCGGGCCGCTGCCCGTTCTCGTGGTCGGCGCTCGACATCAAGACGCTCGCGTTCGCGATGACGGGCCTGCCGTACCGCAAGGCAATCAAGCCGCGTTTTCCGAAGCACTGGTTCGACGACCATCCGCACACGCACGTCGCGCTCGACGACGCGATCGAGCAAGGCGCGCTGTTTTGCAACATGCTCGCCGACCTGCGCCGCCAGCAGGCCGCGCTCGCGGGCCTCGCGGTGTCGGACACCGATCGGTCGGAAGACGCAGGCGCGGGACAAATCCCCACGGATCCGCGAGCAAATTAGCGAATCTCGCTCAACAACGCGACGCCAGATTGCCTTTCCTTTCCCGGCCCTCTAACATTCAGCGTGTTGTAGCTGCCGCATGGAGGCGCAGGTGACGCTCGATTCCTTTTCGCAAAAAATCCTTCGCCTGTTGCAGCTCGACGCGCGTCGTTCGGTCCAGGAAATCTCGGACCAGGTCGGCCTGTCGAGCACGCCGTGCTGGCGCCGCATCAAGGACATGGAACAGTCGGGCGTGATCCAGCGCTACACGGCGCTGCTCGATCGCGAGAAGCTCGGCCTGCACGTCTGCGCGCTCGCGCACGTGCACCTGACCCGCCACAACGAAGGCGGTGTCGAGCAGTTCGAGCGCGAGATCTCGACCTGCCCGGAAGTCACCGAGTGCTACAGCACGACCGGCGAAGCCGATTACATCCTCAAGATCGTCGCGCCGGACATCAAGGCCTACGACGTGTTCCTGCACGAACGCATCTTCAAGATCCCCGCCGTGTCGCAAGTGCGCACGAGCGTCGTGCTGCGCGAGATCAAGTTCGACACGCAACTGCCGCTGTAACGCGGCGGCACGCGCAGGTGGCTCGCCGGCGCGGTGGCCGGCGGCGCGTTACGCCTGCGCGGGCATCGTGCGTGTGAAGCCGATCCGGCGCGCGCCGAACTCGCGCTTCAGTGCATCGGCGTCGAGCCGGCCGGCCAGCGCCGCGTCGGTATCGTGCGGATCGCAGGCCAGCGTCACGTCGATCTCGAGCCCCGTACTCAGGTAATGCAGGTTGATGGCCGCCGCATGCAGCCCGCGCTGCGCGAGCGCGGCCTCGAGCCGGGCCGCGATCTCGCCGCGCGGCGGCAGCGCGAGCGCCGGACGGCGCGCCGCGTCGTTCTCGGGATCGACGTGGATCAGCGCATCGAGCACGCGCGGGTCGGTCAGCACGCGCGCACGCGCGGTCTCGGCGATGTAGTGCCCTTCGGAGACGGAGATTTTCGGATCGACGAGGATGTGCGCGTCGACGAGCGCGGCGTCGCCCATCTTGCGCGTGCGCAGGTCGTGCACATCGCGCACGCCGGGCGTCGCCGCGAGCAGCGCGCGGATCTCGGCCGTATCGGTCGTATCGAGCGCACGATCGGAGAGGTCCTGCAACGCGTCATAGCCGAACGTCCAGCCCATGCGCGCGACCATGAAGCCGACGATCGCCGCCGCGATCGGGTCGAGCAGCTTCACGCCGGCCAGGCTGCCGACGATGCCGATCGCGACGACGAGCGACGATGCGGCATCCGAACGCGCATGCCATGCGTTCGCGACGAGCATCGCCGAACGCACGCGCCGCGCTTCGCGCAACATGTAGCGAAACAGCGCCTCTTTCGACACGAGCACCGTCAGCGCGACGATCAACGCGGAAAAATGTACCGCCGGGATGTTTTCGAGATTAACGAGACGGTCGCCGGCCCGCCAGAGCATGCCGACGCCGACCGCAATCAGGATCGCGCCGAGAAACAGCGAGGCGACGGTCTCGTAGCGGCTGTGTCCGTAATTGTGGTCGGCATCCGGCGATGCGCCGCTATGCCGATTCGCAACCAGCACGACAAAATCCGAGATCAAATCGGAAATCGAATGCACCCCGTCAGCAATCAATGCCTGGGAATGCGCAATCGTGCCGACGACGATCTGAAATGTGGCCAGCACGACATTCAGCACAATACTGACGAACGTGCTCTTGCGTGCAACCTCGTGCTTATCTGCGCTCTGCGCGTCGCCGGAAAACGTGGACATGAAATATGAGATATCGGTGAGCGATACCCGATTCTATCAAGGGCGCCCCGTGAACCCCGACAATACCCACAAATTTCTTATTTAAATCAACCGCTTATGCGAACGGGTCGTATTTTCATTCACGCCCCATTATTACATTTTCATGACATCGCCACGTGCGCGGCGGCCGCGGAAAACAAAAAAGCCGCGCTCCTTAACGGACACGCGGCTCTTTTGAAGAGCAGGCAACTTAAACAAACACTTAAATTGCAAACTGTTCGCGGTTCTTGCCAGCGATCCAGCGCGGCGGCTTGCCGCGGCCCGACCACGTCGCGCCCGTTTCCGGATCGCGGTATTTCGCGGCAACGCCTGCGCGCGGACGGCCAACCTTGCCTGCCTTCGCGCGGCTGAGACCGAGTTCGGCGAGCGAAAAGCCGTAGTCGGCAATTTTCTGCTTCACGTCATTCAGCACTTCAGCGTATTCACGCGACTTCGCTTCTTCGATTTGCTTCTCCAGCTTCTCCCGCTGGGCCAGCAGGTCCTTGTAAGAAGACATAGTTTCCCTTTCTATCTGACCAATGGCGCCGGTCTGTAGCCAGCTCACCATTCATGAAATATATGTGCCTCGGATTTTCGAAGGCAGAGATTAGCACAAAAAAGATTTGATAGAAGCGAGATTCATGAAAATCCCGAGACCAATTGAAATTCACTCGTGTCATTTTGACCGGTCGCGGCCTTTTCTCAAATTTTTACGTTCCTACACAGAGATTAGGACATTAGCGATTGCCTATTAGGTCTATCAACATACGCAATTACCCTGCATTCAAAAAATAGAAGCTTTCATCGGACGACAGCTTTGCGAAAATCGGATGGCGCGGCGCGCTAAACGAGCAAAACACGGACAAGCCGGCATCCGCGACGTCACGTCACATCCCGCGCGCATGCAATCAGCCGCTCGCGTAATGCGCCTGCATCCGCTAATGGCGTATCAAACGGCGTGCGCACGCGCCGGCCGTCATGTCGCCAGTCGGCGCCGTGGCGATCGACGCCGAGCAATTCAAGCCCGTCGCGGCACGCAGCGCCGGCATCGTACGCGTCCCACAACGCCTGTTCCTCGTCGAACGCGAGCGGCGGCAGCACATCGAGATGCGTGCCGTCGACCCAGCCCATGCGCCCGAAGCCGCCGATATACCGCAGCCGCTCGACGTCGAGCGCCCAGAACGTGAAATCGCCGAGCGCGAGATAGCGCGCGGCGTCCGGCTCGTAGCGGCAGTAGCGCGCAGTGACGTGCGGATCGTCGCCGAGCGGCACGAACCGGCCGAGCAGCGTCGCGCGCTCGGCGTTCAGCACGTCGCCGCCGGGCGCATCGACGACGAGGAAGCCCGCGCGCGGATCGGCGGCCAGATTGCGCGTGTGCTCCGCGAGGCCGCTCACGAGGATCACGGGACGATGGCTTGCATCCGGTGCAAACGGGACGACCGTCGGGTACGGGAAACCCTGCGGCTCGCGCGAATGCGTGGCGAGCGTGCCGAGCGCGCAACGGTGGAGCAGATGCAGCGCGAGAGCGGGATCGATGTTCAAGAGGACTCCTGCGGTCGAGGGGGAGCGCGCCACGCACGCCATGCACTTCGATGTTACCCGCGGGCACGATGCGCCGCGCATCGGTCGAACGGCCGATGCGGTTGAACGCGGGCCATCGGGGCGCACGGTCGCCGGACCATCGGCCGATCGGCCATCGCCCGGCAGGATCGTAAGCGATTCGATAGAATCGGACGGGTCCGACGGGCGCCGCGTGCGTCCGCGCATTTCCTTTGCCGAGCCTTTCCGTGTCCGAATCCTCCTCCCCCGAATCGTCGTCCCCGTTCGCCGCGCCGCCCGACGCGCATCGCGTGCTGTCGCTGCCGGCCCGCCAGCGCGCACGCGCGGCGTCGATGGCGCTGTTCTTCGTCGCCGGCATGATGTTCGCGTCGTGGGGCGTGCACGTGCCGACCGTGCGCGACAAGTTCTCGCTGAGCCCCGGACTGCTGTCGATCGCGCTGTTCGCGGTCGCCGTCGGCTCGATCGCCGCGATGCTGACCATCGCGCGCTGGATCGCGCGCGTCGGCTCGCGCACCGCGTGCCTCGCGGGCGGGCTCGTGATGTCGGCCTGCGCGGCGCTGATCCTCGTCGTACCCGATTACCCGATGCTGCTCGCGGTGCTCGCGCTGTTCGGCTTCTCGATGGCGACGCTCGACGTCGCGATGAACGCCGAGGCCAGCGCGGTCGAGATCGCGATCGGCAGGCCGATCATGTCGTCGCTGCACGGCATGTTCAGCATTGGCGGGATGGCGGGTGCGGCCGCCGGCGGCGCGCTGCTGTCGGCCGGCATGGCGCCCGCCGTGCATCTCGCGCTCGCAGCGGCGACGAGCGCGACGGTGCTGGTGGTCGCCAGCCCGGCCGTGCTGCCGCATGTGCCGCACCACGAACACGCGCACGGCGGCGGCAACCGCTGGCGCTCGCCCGCTCTATGGATGCTCGGCGGCATCGCGCTCGTCGCGCTGATCGCCGAAGGCGCGATGTACGACTGGGCGACCGTGTACATGCGCGACGTCGTCGCGGCAAGCCCCGCGCTCGCGAGCGCCGCCTATGCGGCGTTCTCGGGCGGGATGGCGATCGCGCGCTTCGCGGGCGACGCCGTGCGCGCCCGCTTCGGCGCGCCGCAGCTCGTGTTCGCGAGCGCGTCGCTCGCCTGCGCGGGGATGATCGGCGCGCTGCTGCTGCCGTATCCGGCCACGGTGCTGACCGGCTTCACGCTGATGGGCCTCGGCCTCGCGAACATGATGCCGGTGCTGTTCGCAGCCGCCGCGCGCGTGAAAGGCATCCACGCCGCCGAAGGGCTCGCGCATGTGGCCGGGCTCGCGTATTTCGGCATGCTGTTCGGGCCGGTCGCGATCGGCGCGGTCGCGCAGGCTTCGAACCTGACGATCGGCCTGTCCGTCGTCGCGCTATGCGCGGCGCTCGTCGCGGCCGTCGCGCCGAAGGTACTCGCGCGGCTGAAGATCTGACGGCGCGACAGAAGCGCCCCGGCTAAAAAAGAAAGCGCGCATGCGTTGCCGCATGCGCGCTTTCACCCCTCCTGTTGACCGCTTGTTGCGTTACATCTTCACTTCGTCGAGCAGCGACTTCTTGCCGTTCTTGTAGTTGTACAGCGAGATCACGCCGTGCTGCAGGTCGCCCTTCGAGTCGAAGGTCGTCGTGCCGATCACGCCCGAGTAGTTCGTCGTCGGCATGGCTGCGAGGATCTTCGCCGGATCCGTCGAGTTCGCGCGCTTCATCGCATCGACGATGATGTACACGGCGTCATACGTGAACGGTGCGTAGATCTGGATCGGCTGGCCGAAACGCTTCTCGTACTTCGCCTTGAACGCTGCGCCGCCCGCCATCTTCTCGAGCGAAGCGCCGGCTTCCGAGCACACGACGTTGTCGGTCGCGTCGCCGGCCAGGTCGGCCAGCTTTTCCGTGCACACGCCGTCGCCCGCGAAGATCTTCGCGCGCAGGCCGAGCTGCTTCGCCTGTTTCGCGAACGGGCCGCCGGTGGCGTCCATGCCGCCGTACATGATCGCGTCCGGATTCTCGCCCTTGATCTTGGTCAGAATCGCGCGGAAGTCGACCGCCTTGTCGTTCGTCGCGTCATGCGACATCACCTTCAGGCCGAGCGCCTTGGCCTTCTTCTCGAACTCGTTCGCGAGACCCTGGCCGTAGGCGGTCGAATCGTCGACCACGGCCACGCTCTTGATGCCCTTCGAGTGCGCGTAGTTCGCGAGTGCCGGGCCCTGCTGCGCATCGGTCGCCACCACGCGGTACGTGGTCTTGAAGCCCTGCTGCGTGTAGGCCGGGTTGGTCGCCGACGGCGAGATCTGCACGATGCCCGCATCGCTGTAGATCTTCGAGGCCGGGATCGACGTGCCCGAGTTCAGGTGGCCGACCACCGCGACGACCTTGTCGTCGACGAGCTTCTGCGCAACCTGCGTGGCCTGCCGCGGGTCGGCCGCGTCATCCTGCGGGTCGAGTTGCAGCGTGATTTTCTGGCCGCCGATCGTGAGACCCTTGGCGTTGATCTCCTCGACTGCGAGACGCGCACCGTTTTCGTTGTCCTTGCCCAGGTGTGCAATGCCGCCCGTCAAGGGCGCGACGTGGCCGATCTTGACGACTTGATCGGCGGCCGCGTTGCTTGCAGCTGCAACGCACAGCATCGCCGCGGCGGTGATCGGCAACAGCTTTTGCATTTTGATATTCATGTAAGTCTCCAGTTTCGGTCCCAATAAACGCCATCGCCCGGTGCCCCGCTGCCATCCCTGTGTTTGCAATCACTGGACGATTCGCCGGTTGCATCGTTCATGCACTTGGCCTCAAGCACGTGAAAACCGCCGCTTTTAGCAGCCGCCCGTCCGTACTTGCGCGCAAGTGTAGGTGATCAAATTAATTTGTGGGACTTTTTTGGGGTAGTGGTAACACTACCGATATGCGCGCTTTGGAATGACTACTCGAATATCGCTGCGAGCCCCGCCGGATAAGGGTTTCCGCTAATTCCCGGCGACTTGCTGAAAGGTCGTTTTAAAACATTCCGGGGGCATTTCGATTCCGTATTTTGTGCCCGTGATCATTGAATGAAACGCGCGTGACAACGCGCGTTTCGTCGTCCGATATGAACGATTCAGGCAGCCGCCGCACGCCATTCTGCATCGAGCGCGGCAACGAGCTGCGACGTCGTCAGCGCATCGCCGCGCCGCCGCGCGAGCGGCGCGCCCTGCCCGGCCCACAGCGACAGGTAGTCGCCGTCGTTCGCGCGCGCGGCGGCCTGGCGCAGCGGCTGCGTCAGCGCGTTCTGCACCGGGTACGGCGCGGCGTCGGCCACGCGTTCGCCGAGCCGGGCCATCAGCGTGTTGCGCAGCCCGCGCGCGTGGCGGCCGGTGATCGCGCGCGTGACCTGCGTCGACGTATCGGCGCTCGCGAGCAGGCGCGCCTTCCAGTCCGCCGCGATCGCGCTTTCCGTGCAGGTGAGGAACGCGGTGCCGAGCTGCGCGCCCTGCGCGCCGAGTGCAAGCGCGGCCGCGATCCCGCGGCCGTCCATGATGCCGCCCGCGGCAAGCACGGGCAGGCCCGTCGCATCGACGAGTTGCGGCACGAGCGCGAGCGTGCCGATCAGTGCGTCATCGGCGGAACCGATGAACGTGCCGCGATGGCCACCCGCCTCGGCACCCTGCGCGGACAGCGCGTCGGCGCCGGCCGCCTGCCATGCGAGCCCCTCGGCCACGTGCGTCGCCGTGCCGATCACATATGTGCCGGCAGCCTTCAGGCGCGCGACGTCGGCTGCATCGAGCACGCCGAACGTGAAGCTCGCAACGGGCACGCGCAACGCCACGAGCGCATCGAGCTGCGCACGGAAGTCGGGTGCATAGCGCGCGGGCGCGGTGCCCGGCGGCAACCCGAGCGCCGCATTCAGCGGGTCGATCGCGGCCAATGCGCGGGCGACGGTCGCCGCATCGGGCGCAGCGTCCGGCAGCACGAACAGGTTGACCGCGAACGGGTGATCGGTCGCCGCACGGATGGCTTCGACTTCGGTTGCGAGACGCTCCGGCGCGAACGCGGCGGCGCCGAGACTGCCGAGCGCACCGGCATTCGAAGCGGCGGCGACCATCGCGGTCGTGGTCGCGCCGACCATCGGCGCCTGCACGAGCGGCAGGCGCAGGCCGAAGCGTTCGGAAAAGGGGGTGGAAAACAGACGGGCAGACATGGCGAATCCTTCGATGACGATGCGCGAAAGCGCTTTGTAAAGGCCGGCACATCGACTCTATCGAAGCGGCGCAGCGCCGAAAAATGAATAATCGAGATCGAAACGATCGCTGCGCGAGAAGCGGGCGCGCGCCCTGCAGCGACACGGGATCGGTGGCACACTAGGCCGCCCTCTTTCACCCCGGGGCGCGCCTCGCGCACCCCGTTCGCCAGGAGTTCAGAACGTGACTGCCCAATGGATCGACATCCCGACCGGTAACGACAGCTTCGGCGGCTATCTCGCGCTGCCCAAGCGCGGCAAAGGCCCTGCCGTCATCATCATCCAGGAGATCTTCGGCGTGAACTCGCACATCCGCGCGGTCGCCGACCAGTACGCGTCCGACGGCTTCGTCGCGCTCGCGCCGGACGTGTTCTGGCGCACGCAGCCGCGCGTCGAGCTGACCTACGAAGGCGCGGATCGCGACAAAGGCATCGAGCTGATGAAAAAGACCGACGTGGGTCTCGCGGTCGCGGACATCGGCGCGGCAGCGGACGCATTGCGCGCGCGCCCCGAAGTGGCCGGCAAGATCGCCGCGATCGGCTACTGCTTCGGCGGCCAGCTCGCGTACCGCGCGGCCGCGACCGGCAAGATCGACGCGGCAGTGGCCTACTACGGCGGCGGCATCCAGAACGCGCTCGACCTCGCCGGCAAGGTCACGCAGCCGATCCTGTTCCACTACGCGGAAAACGACCACGGGATCCCGCTCACGGCCGTCGACCAGGTAAAGGCCGCGTTCGCCGGCCACGGCCATGCATCGTTCCACGTGTATCCGGGCGCCGAGCACGGCTTCAACTGCACGGACCGCGCATCGTACAACCAGCGCGCGTCGGCGCTCGCGCATGGCCGCACGCTGACCTTCCTCGCCGAACACCTCTAAAAACGGCCGGCCGCGGGCCCCTCGCACCGGGCCCGCGTTATGCTCGTGACATCGCCACGAGTCACAACGGGGATGACAGCGATGCACTCGGACTATCTCGCGCATGACGCGATCGGCCTCGCCACGCTGGTGCGCGAACGCAAGGCGAGCCCGCGCGAACTGCTCGACGCCGCGATCGGCCAGGCCGAAGCGGTCAACGGCGCGATCAACGCGATCGTGCTGCAGGACTACGAAGCCGCACGCCAGCGCGCGTCAGCCACACCCGACGGCGGCGCCGACGCGCCGTTCGCCGGCGTTCCGTATCTCGTGAAGGATCTCGGCGCGGCGGTCGCCGGGCTGCCGCTGTCGATGGGCAGCCGGCACTACCGGTATTTCGTGCCCACCGACGATTCGCCGGTGATCGCGCGAAGCCGCGTGGCCGGCCTCAACGTGTTCGGCAAGACCAACACGTCGGAGATCGGCCAGATGCCGTACACGGAGCCCGAACTGTTCGGTGCGTGCCGCAACCCGTGGAATCTCGATCACACGCCCGGCGGCTCGAGCGGCGGTGCGGCGGCGGCCGTCGCGGCCGGCATCGTGCCGCTCGCGCATGCGTCCGACGGCGGCGGCTCGATCCGCATCCCGGCATCGTGCTGCGGGCTGTTCGGCCTGAAGCCGAGCCGCAACCCGGTACTCGTCGACCTGCCGTCGAACGGCGATCTGGTCGTCCAGCATGCGGTCACGCGCAGCGTGCGCGACAGCGCGCTGCTGCTCGACGTGACGACCGGCCAGACCTTGCCGGCCGGCGCGCCCGGCACGTTCCTCGGCGAACTCGACACGCCGCCCGGCCCGCTGCGGATCGGCCTCGTGCTCGACCCGATGCTCGCGCCGGCGCTGGCCGACGACACGCGCGCGGCGCTCGACGACGCGGCCGCGCTGCTCGAATCGCTCGGCCACCATGTCGAGCCGGCGACGCTGCACATCAACTACGCGCGCGCCGCCGAAACCTTCCTCACGCTATGGGCGACGATCGCCGAGGAGATGGTGCTCGGCGCGCGCGCACTGACCGGCCGCACGCCGAAGCGCGGCGAATTCGAAGCCGCGACGTGGGCGATGGCCGTGGTCGGCCGGCGCCTTGCGCGCACGCGCCTGCCGGACGTGCTCGAATGGCAGCGCCAGCTCACCGTGCAGGTGGCCGGCCTCGTGTCGCGCTACGACGCGATCCTGTGCGCGTCGCTCGCGGGCCCGCCGGTGAAGATCGGCGAATTGCAGCCGACGCCGTTCGAAACGACGCAGATGAAGGTGCTCGCCGCGCTGCCGGTGAAGCCGCTGCTGAAGGAAATGCTCGCGAAGTCGTCGGAAAAGGCGTTCACGTGGGCCGGCTGCACCGAGCTGTTCAACCTGACCGGCCAGCCGGCGATGTCGGTGCCGCTCTACTGGAACGCGCGCGGGCTGCCGATCGGCGTGCAGTTCGTCGCGCGCCACACCGACGACGGGCTGCTGCTCCGGCTCGCCCGGCAGCTCGAACAGGCGCGGCCGTGGTTCGACCGCCGCCCGCCGCTGATGCAGGCGCAGCGCTGACGCACGCGCCGCTGCTGCGCAATCATCGAAAAAAAGCCCCGCCGGCATAACCGGCGGGGCTTTTACGCATGCAATCGCGTGATCGCGCTTACACGACGAGCCGTTCACAGATCGTCCGCGTCGCGGCCGCCGTGTTCAGCGTATAGAAGTGCAGCCCGGGCACGCCCGCGTCGACCAGACGCTGGCACAGGCTCGTGACGACGTCCGCGCCGAACGCGCGGATCGACTCGCGATCGTCGCCGAAGCTCTCGAGACGGCGCGCGATCCAGCGCGGCACTTCGGCGCCGCACATCTCGGAGAAGCGCATCAGCTGCGAGAAGTTCGTGATCGGCATGATGCCCGGCACGATCGGCACGTCCACGCCCAGCTTGCGCGCATCGTCGACGAAGCGGAAATACGCGTCGGCGTTGAAGAAGTACTGCGTGATCACGGAATTCGCGCCGGCTTTCACCTTGCGCGCGAAATTCTCGAGATCGGCCTTCGGCGAGCGCGCTTGCGGGTGGTACTCCGGATAGCCGGCGACCTCGATGTGGAACCAGTCGCCGTGCTCGGCGCGGATGAAGCTGACGAGCTCGGACGCATAGCGCAGTTCGCCGACCGCGCCCATCCCGGACGGCAGGTCGCCGCGCAGCGCGACGATATGCCGGATGCCGTACGAGCGGTACTGGTCGAGGATCGCGCGCAGGCTGTCGCGCGACGAGCCGATGCACGACAGGTGCGGCGCGGCCTCGAGGCCGTCCTTCTGCATGTCGAGCACGGTATCGAGCGTGCCCTGCTGCGTCGAACCGCCGGCGCCGAACGTGCAGGAAACGAATTTCGGCTTCAGCGGCAGCAGCTGCGCACGCGTGGCGCGCAGCTTCTCGACGCCTTCCGCCGTCTTCGGCGGGAAGAATTCAAACGAGAGTTCGATCGTTTTCATGATTCTGAGAGAACAGGCTCCGGCCTCAGCCGATGTCGCGCTGACCGAAGATCAGTGCGGACAGCAGCCACGACACGATGCTGTACAGGATCGAACCGAAGAACGCGGACCAGAAACCCGACACCTCGAAGCCCTTCAGCAGCGACGACGCGAACCAGAAGCACAACGCGTTCACGACGAGGATGAACACCCCGAGCGTGACGATCGTGACGGGCAGCGTCAGCAGGATCAGCACCGGACGGATCACCGTGTTGATCAGGCCGAGCACGACCGCGATGATCAGCGCCGTGCCGAAGCTCTTGATGTGGATCGACGGCACGAGGTACGTGATGATCAGCAGCGCGAGCGCGTTGATGACCCAGGTGAGGATGACGCTCATGGAGTGCTCCGGTTCGGTTGTCGATCGGTACGATCAGTGGCCACCGGCCGCCGCGGGTGCCCGAAGGCGCGCCGCGGCGGCCGGCGATCCCGCGCCGTGCCGCCGTACCGGGCGCGCGCGGGTGACGCGCGCACGGCACCGCGGCAGCGGCGCATCGGATCAGTAGCGGTAGTGGTTCGGCTTGAACGGGCCGTCCTTCTGCACGCCGATGTACGAAGCCTGCTCGTCCGACAGCACGGACAGGTTCGCGCCGATGCGCGCGAGGTGCAGGCGCGCGACCTTTTCATCGAGATGCTTCGGCAGCACGTACACCTTGTTCTCGTACTCGTTGCCGCGCACGAACAGCTCGATCTGCGCGAGCGTCTGGTTCGCGAACGAGTTCGACATCACGAACGACGGGTGGCCGGTCGCGCAGCCGAGGTTCACGAGGCGGCCTTCCGCCAGCAGGATCACGCGCTTGCCGTCCGGGAAGATGATGTGGTCGACTTGCGGCTTGATGTTTTCCCACTGGTACTGACGGGTCGACGCGACGTCGATTTCCGAGTCGAAGTGACCGATGTTGCAGACGATCGCGTTGTGGCGCATCGCCTTCATGTGATCGTGGCCGATCACGTGGAAGTTGCCGGTGGCCGTCACGAAGATGTCGGCCTTGTCGGCTGCGTATTCCATCGTCACGACGCGGTAGCCTTCCATCGCCGCCTGCAGCGCGCAGATCGGGTCGATTTCGGTGACCCACACGGTCGCGCCGAGGCCGCGCAGCGATTGCGCGCAGCCCTTGCCCACGTCGCCGTAGCCCGCGACGACCGCGACCTTGCCCGCGATCATCACGTCGGTCGCGCGCTTGATGCCGTCGACCAGCGATTCACGGCAGCCGTACAGGTTGTCGAACTTCGACTTCGTGACCGAATCGTTCACGTTGAATGCCGGGAACGGCAGGCGGCCGTCCTTTTCCATCTGGTACAGGCGGTGCACGCCGGTCGTGGTTTCTTCGGTCACGCCCTTGATGTGCGCGAGGCGCGTCGAGTACCAGGTCGGGTCGGCGTCGAGGTGCGTCGCGATCGACTTGTACAGCGCGACTTCTTCCTCGTTGGTCGGCTTCGCGATCACCGAACGGTCCTTCTCGGCCTTCGAGCCGAGGATCAGCAGCAGCGTTGCGTCGCCGCCGTCGTCCAGGATCATGTTCGCGAATTCGCCGTTCGGCCATTCGAAGATGCGGTGCGAGAACTCCCAGTATTCGTCGAGCGACTCGCCCTTGAACGCGAACACCGGCGTGCCGGATTCGACGATCGCGGCAGCGGCGTGGTCCTGCGTCGAGAAGATGTTGCACGAGGCCCAGCGGACGTCCGCGCCGAGCGCCTTCAGCGTCTCGATCAGCACGCCCGTCTGGATCGTCATGTGCAGCGAACCGGCAATGCGCGCGCCCTTCAGCGGCTGCTGCGCCTTGTATTCGTCACGGATCTGCACGAGGCCCGGCATTTCGGTCTCGGCGATGTTCAGTTCCTTGCGGCCCCAGCCGGCCAGCGCCATGTCGGCGACGACGTAATCGTTGGAAGCTTTGGAATCGATAATGGCGTTCATCACGCCCTCCTTTCTAAAAAGTTTCTAGATTGGTGACGTGAGCGCCGTTCAGGAAGCGGGGCCGACGCGGTTTTGCCGCACAAGCTGCTTGGTGAAGCCTTCCGAGCCTGGCGGACGCAGAATGGTCCGTCGCAACGCTCCTCGGAAAGCGGAGAGGATTGTAGCAAATCGGCGTGCAGAATGCGCAAGCGCGCACATTCACGGCACTCACCCGGCACAAGCGCGCGGCGTCGGCGCGCGCGGCCGTCAAGAAAGGGTCAGGACTCCGCGCCGACCCACGCCTGTTCGCGCAGCCGCGCACGCAGGCGCGCGACGGCCTGGCTGTGCAGCTGGCACACGCGCGACTCGCTCACTTCGAGCACCGCGCCGATCTCGCGCAGATTCAGACCCCGTTCGTAGTACAGCGACATCAGCAGCTTCTCGCGCTCCGGCAACCGCTCGATCGCCTCGACGAGCGCTTCGCGCAGGTGCTCGTCGAGCAGCGCCGACAGCGGATCGGCGTGATCGACGCGGTAGCGGTCGAGGAACGGCTCGTCGTCGGCCGCGCGGTCGAAATCCTCGTAGTAGATCAGCTGGCTGCCGTGCAGGTCCTGCAGCATCCCCTGGTATTCGTCGAGCGGCATGTTCAGGTGCAGCGCGATCTCGGTCTCGCTCGCCGAGCGGCCGAGATGCTGCTCGACCTGGTGCACCGCGTGCTCGACCTCGCGCGACGTCTTGCGCAGGCTGCGCGGCAGCCAGTCGTTGCTGCGCAGCTCGTCGAGCATCGCGCCGCGGATACGCTGGGTCGCGTAGGTCTCGAACTGCGCTCCCTGGTCTTCCTTGTAGCGGCCGGCCGCGTCCATCAGGCCGATCATGCCGGCCTGGATCAGGTCGTCGAGGTCGACGCTCGCCGGCATCTTCGCGACGAGCTGCAGCCCGAGGCGACGCACGAGCGGCGCATATTGCGCGAGCACGTCGGCCTGGGACATCTTTCCTTGAGCGTTGTACATCATGGCTCTCTCCTTCCGGTGGCACTCACGCGGCGTGTGCCGCGCCCGCCTCATACGACGGCTTGCCGCCCGCGTGCACGGCGCGGCCCGCACCCGAACGCGGGCGCATCGGCCAGTACAGCAGGTCGGCGGCAATCTGCCTGTAGTCACGCGCGGCGGCCGACGACGGGAACGCGTCGACCGCGGCGCGCATCAGCTCGCGCGCATGCTCGACGAGCGGATCGGCGCTCACGCAGCCCGCGTCGGCGATCGACACGGTCAGGTAGCGGCTCGCGACGCCCGCGAGGTTGTCGAACGCGACCTTCGCGTCCGCGTGGCTGCCGACGTGGTTGGTCAGCACGCGGAACTGCGCGAACGCATGCGCGAAATGCAGCCGCTTCATGTACGCATACGCCTCGGTGATCGCCTGCGCGGCAACCCGCGTGACGACCAGCACGTCGTGCGCTTCGCGTGCGAGCGCCGAGAACGAACCGTCGGCGCCGAGCTGCGCGTCGACGAGGACGATGTCGGCCGGCCCGTCGATGAAATCGCTCAGCTGCGCGTCGGTGTAGCCGCTGCGCGCGAGCCGCGCGGCGGCGCACAGGCCGAAACCGGCCGCGACCCGCGTGCGCTCGCCGTCGCGCAGCCACGCACCCGCCAGCGTCGCGCTGGCCGAATGCACGTCGGCACGCTCGTCGACGACGAGCACATCCTTGCCGAGCGACGCGAGCGCCGCCGCCAGATTCACGACGGTGGCCGTGCAACCGACGCCCGCCGGCCCGCCCGCCACGGCGACGATGCGCGACGCGCGCCCGGCCAGCAGGCGCCGCAGCCCTTCGGCCTGGTCGATGATTCGTTTATCCAAATCGCACCTCGTGAAGCTCGGCGGTGGAACGTGCGGTCAGTGCGGAGAGCAGCGTCGGCATGTCCTCGTCTTGCGGCACGAAGGGCGAGCCGTCGCGCGGTACACAGAACGCGCTCTTCAGCAGGAATTTGGTCGACGCGACGTACAGGTTCTCCGGCACCTTCTGGCCGGTCGACACGTAGTGGATCGGCAGCTTGTAGCGGATCACCGTGTCGAGCACGCCGCCGAGGTGGGTCGCCTCGTCGAGCTTCGTGAGGATGCAGCCGGCCAGGTCCGGGTGCTCGCCCGCGCTGCGGTATGCCTGCACGACTTCGTTGAGCGTGTCGCCATGGCTCGTCGCGTTGAGCAGCAGCAGGCGCTGCACCGGCGCGTTCGCCCCGTGCAGCATCGCGATCTGGTCGGATACCGCGCGGTCGCGCTGGCTCATGCCGATCGTGTCGATCAGCACGATGTGCTTGTTGCGCAGCTCGGACAGTGCCAGCGCGAGATCGCCCGCGTCCTTCACCGCGTGCACGGGCACGCCGAGGATCTTGCCGAAGATGCGCAGCTGCTCGTGGCCGCCGATCCGGTAGCTGTCGGTGGTCAGCAGCGCGACCTTGCTCGCGCCGAAGCGCATCACGCAGCGCGCGGCCAGCTTCGCGGTGGTGGTGGTCTTGCCGACGCCCGTCGGCCCCATCAGCGCGAACACGCCGCCGCGCTCCATCAGTGCATCTTCGCTGTCGAGCACCGGCAGGTTCGACGCCAGCACCGACTGCGCCCATTCGGCGGCCTGTTCGAAGGTCTGCGCGCCGTCGCCGGCCGGCATGTTGTCGACCAGCATCCGCACGAGCTGCGCGGAGAAACCGGCGGCGAACAGGTGCTTCGTCAGCGCGCCATGCACGGCGCTGCGACGCTGGCGGTCGTGCCACATCAGGCTGTCGAACTGCTCTTCCATCATCCCGCGCAGTTCACCGAGCTCCTGCATCACCGTATCGTTGACGATCCGCTCGATGCGCGACTTCACGGCATCGGCCACCGCGGCGGCCGCGTCGGCGGACAGGCGCGTGCGCTCGGCCGCCTTCGCGGCATGCGCCGCGCTCGTGTTCGTATCGGGCGCGCGGGTGGCGGCGGCCGGCATCCGGCGTTCGGCGTCGCGCACGATGTCGCGTGCCCAGTCGGGCGGCGTCGCGCTCGCG
>NZ_CABVPW010000050.1:0-62222 GCF_902499025.1 Burkholderia lata
ACTTGTCACCTGTCGAGTTTGAGCGGCGCTACGCGCTAAACGGCTCGTGAGTGTCTATGAAACTCTGGCCGGTCCAGTGCCTACCGAAATCGAAACTCTTCAGACCCAGTTGCGTGAATTGAACGATCGGCTTGCCGACGCAAAGAGAGACGAGAAGCGCGTTGCATTGGATGCGATCCGCGAGCAGGTCCCGCTCTACGGTATCTCAGAGGAGGAGCTTTTGACGGCGGCAGGTTTCCGCAAACCGCGCAAGCGCCGTGCAGCTACGAAGTACTACGATCCGTCGTCGGGTAAGGAATGGTCAGGGTTCGGGCCCCGTCCGAAATGGCTTGAGGGCAAGAATCTCGACGACTATCTGGTCGATCGGGCACCGAAGCCCTGGTGGCCCGAAAAGGAAGCGTGACGTTCGGCTGTGCGGTCACGTATTCGGCGTGAAAGCGGGGTCTGGCGGGAACGATATCTGATTCATTGGCATGACGAGTCCGCTCAGCCATTCGTCGAGTTCCGTGCACACAAGGGCATAGGCGGCATCAAATCCTGCCCGCCTCGGTTGTCCTGGCTCGGCAGGAAAAAGGTTTCGACCTAGATGGACCATGTCCTCTGTGCAGTAGCCGTACTTTCCGAGTTGAGCATCTGCAACGAGTGCCTCGTAGCTGCCAACGTCGTGCGACACCATGCTGATCGACATCGCGTCGGCGATCTGAAATTTGGAGTACGCGATGCACCAGTTAATGAAAGTCTGCTGCACCACGGTCATCGGTTGAGCCATGAGGGTTTCCTTTTCTGAGCACCTTCAAAAAAGCGTGCCATTGCTCGGTGGAGCGCTCTCCTTTGCTGTTTTCGCTTTCGCGGCTTTCGGGGCCGCAGCCACCGCGTAACCGTCGGCGGGTAGAAGCGTGAGAAACGTGCGCGCGACCTCCGGATCTTTGCAGCCCAGCCAGTCGTCGTATTGATCCGGCAGCAGGATTACGACGCCGCGTTTTTCCTTGGAAGTGCCATCGTCATTCAGGTGTCGGTGAAACTGGCGCAGCACCGGGTGGTCATCGGCGTTCACCGTGAGCATGGACAGGCCGAACGTCTCGGCCCCGTCTGGCTCCGGCCAGCGACGCCATAAGCCGGCGACCGCAAACGGTTCGTCGGACGCCACTCGAATTCCCCACCGCTCCGACTTTTGTTTCAGGATCGCCTTGATCAGGTCCGCCCGGTTTGGCACATCGAGATCCGGCAGCGCCGGATAGCGCGGCTCGAACACGACATCGGCCGGCAGCAGTGCCAGGCGACAGTTCAGCCACGAATCCTTGAAGTTGACCTTCTCCCCGACTGTTTCACTGCGCGCGTTCATCGTGTCGAAGTCGTGGCCCTTGATCTTTGATCGCGGCCGGATTCCGAATGTCCCCATCAGCGACTCGCGGCCGCCGTCGGCCGAGCGCCGGATGAAGGGGGCCGCGTAGTCGCGAAAGATCTCCGGCGGCCAATCAGCAGCCGGTGGATCGATCGCGAAGTGAGCCGCGTATCGGCTGCGCTGCGTTGCAACATAATTCGTGCACATTCGAGCCCCTTTTTCTGCGTTCCCCCGTCGATGATACGCCCCACGCGGAGCAAAGCCGCTTGCGGCGGGCTTCTGCGGCGCTTGCCGGCCGATGGGACGCCGAAACCGCGGCCGCGATCGTCGACGTGCCTCTGCATTTCTCAGAATTCGCGCTAAACTAACACTGTACGTTTATACAGTATTTTGTGAGCGACCCCATGAACCCCGCCCTCGCCCATCCGGAAGCGATACATCCGAGTCTCTGGAAGGCGTCGCAACTGCCTAGATCGGGCACGCGCGGCGTCGATACCGGTCATCCGGAATTGTCGGCCGAACTGCCCGGCGGCGGCTGGCCGGCCGGCGCGCTGGTCGAACTGCTCGCGCCGCAGCCTGGTATCGGCGAGCTTCGGCTACTCGCGCCCGTGCTCGCGCGCTCGGCCGGCCGACCGATCATGCTGATCCAGCCGCCGCATGCGCTCCAGCCGCTTGCGCTCGCGTATTGGGGCGTCAATCCGGCCAGCTTCGTTACGTTGCCGGCGCCGCGTACGGCTGACGCGCTATGGGCGGTCGAGCAAGCACTGCGCGCGGGCACGTGTGCAGCCGTCCTGCTCTGGCAGTCGCATGTGCGTACGGACGCGTTACGGCGGCTCAATCTGGCCGCGCAGAGCGGGGCCGCCTTGTTCTTCCTGTTCCGGCCGGCGGCCGCCGCGCGCGATGCGTCGCCGGCGCCGTTGCGGCTCGCGCTGGCGCCGAAGCGCGACGGCGTCGACGTCACGTTCGTGAAGCGCCGCGGGCCGGCGCGCGACACGCCGCTGTTCGTGCCCTTGTCTCCCTCGCCGATTTTGTTGAACCGCCATGGAAGTCTGGATCGGCGTGCATCTGCCGCACCTCAACCTCGAAGTGTTCCGGCCGCAATCGCCGGCGCCGTCGCCTGACGATGCGCGCGGGCTCGTCGTGCTCGAGGGTGGCCGCGTCGTGGCGCTCGATCGCGCCGCGCGTGCGCTCGGCGTGGTCGCCGGCATGCGCCGCGGTGGCGTGCTGTCCCTCGCGCCGGACGCGCAGATCCGCGAGCGTGACGCCGCGCGCGAGCGCGAGCTCGTGCTCGGCGTTGCCTATGCGCTGCTGCAGTTCACCCCGAGCGTCGTCGACGCCGAGGAAGCCGTGGTGGTGCTCGACGTGACGGCCAGTCTGCGCCTATTCCACGGCATCCGCGCGCTGCGCAAGCGCGTGCGCGACGTCGTCGCATCGTTCGGCGTCACGGCGGCGGTATCCGTCGCGTCGTCGGGCCCGGCCGCGTGGATGGTCGCCCGCGGCCTGCGCGGCGGACTCGCGCTTTCCCAACGATCGCTGCGCCGCGCGCTTGCGCGCGTGCCGCTCGTCGTGGCGCCGGACGCGCGGCGCTACGCGAACTGGTTTGAGGATCTCGGCTGCGCAACGCTTGCCGATCTGCAGCGCCTGCCGCGCGCCGGGCTGAAAAAGCGCTGCGGCACGCAGCTGCTCGACTGGCTCGACCAGGTCGCCGGCACCGCGCCTGCGGCCTACGACTGGATCGAAATGCCGCCGTCGTTCGACACGCGCGTCGAACTGATGGATCGTGTCGAGCACGCCGAGGCGCTACTGTTCGTCGCGCGCCGGCTGATCATGCAGCTGACCGGCTGGCTCACCGCGAAGCAGCTGGACGTGGCCGCGTTCACACTGTTGCTCGAGCACGAGCGCGGCCGTGAGGCGATCGCCGCGACCGAAATCGAAATCGTGTTGGGCGCGCCCACTCGCTTCGAGGAACACCTCACCCGGCTCGTCAAGGAACGGCTCGGCCACGTCGAGCTCGCCGGCCCCGTGATTGCGGTGCGCCTGGTCGCACGCAGCGTGCAGGAAGCAGCCGCGCTGAGCGACTCGCTGTTTCCGGAGCCCGGCGGAACGCCGCAGGATCACGCCCGGCTGCTCGAACTGCTGACCGCGCGACTCGGTGCCGAGAACGTGCTTGTCCCGGCTCCCATGGCCGACTACCGTCCGGAGCCGGCCGCTCGATGGGTGCCGATGCGCGACGCGCCGAAGCCGTCGCCGCTGCCGGCTGATTTGCCGCGCCCCGCTTGGCTGCTTGCCAAGCCCGTGCCACTTCTCACGCGCCAGCATCGACCGTTCTACGGCACGCCGCTGCGCATGGTGTCGCCTGGCGAGCGCATCGAAGGCGGCTGGCAGGACGGGCAGACCGTGACGCGCGACTACTTCGTCGCCGAAGACGACAACGGCATATGCTATTGGATCTACAAGGAGCGGCCGACAGCCAGCGACGAAAGCGAAGCGCGCTTCTTCCTGCACGGCCTGTTCGGTTGATCTACCGTGGACGCCGGCAATTTCGGCGCCCTGCCCGCCTACGCGGAGCTCGAGGTCGCCTCCGATTTTTCGTTCCTGCACGGTGCGTCGCGCGCGGAGGAATACGTCACGCGCGCGGCGCAGCTCGGCTACAGCGCGATCGCAGTCACCGACGAGTGCTCGCTCGCGGGCGTCGTGCGCGCGCACGTCGAAGCGAAGGCGGCGAACATGCCGCTCATCGTCGGCTCGCACTTCCGACTGACGGCCGCCGACGGCGCGCACGCTCTCGCGTTCACCGCGCTCGCGATGAATCGTGACGGCTACGGCAATCTCTGCGAGCTGGTGTCGCTCGGGCGCATGCGCGGCAAGAAAGGCACGTACCGACTTGCGCCACTCGATCTCGAGCACCCGGAAGCCCCGTTCACCCACCTGCGCACCCTTCCCAATTGCATCGCAATCCTGTCGCCCGATTTCCCGGCCAACGAGCAGCGCCTCGACGCCCAGGTCGAATGGATCGCGCGCGTGTTCGGCGCTCGCGCGTGGGTAGCGCTAACGCTGCACGCACGCGCGATGGACGACATCCACCGCGGCGTGGTCGAGCGCGTCGCCGCGCGCCACGGCGTCTCGGTGGTGGCCACCAGCTGGCCGCTCATGCACGTGCGATCGCGCAAGCCGCTGCAGGACGTGTTGACCGGGATCCGGGTCGGCCGGCCGGTGTCCGAGTGCGGGTACGAGCTCGCGCCGAACGCGGAGCGGCATCTCCGATCGCGGCTGCGGCTCGCGAACCTCTACCCGGCCGGCGCGCTTGAGGAAACCGTGCGGGTCGCGCGTCGCTGCACGTTCTCGCTCGACGACCTCAAGTACGAGTATCCGGACGAACTGGTGCCGGCTGGTACCGACCCGGCGACGTATCTGCGCGAACAGACCTATATCGGCGCGCGCCGGCGCTTCCCTGCTGGCATCCCGGTCGACGTGCAGGCGCAGATCGAACACGAACTGCAGCTGATCGCGGACCTGAACTACGAGGCGTATTTCCTGACCGTCTACGACATCGTGCAGTTCGCGCGTGAGCAAGGGATCCTGTGCCAGGGCCGCGGCTCGGCGGCGAACTCGTCGGTCTGCTACTGCCTTGGGGTGACCGAGGTCGACCCATCGCGGCAGTCGATGCTGTTCGAACGGTTCATCAGCAAGGAACGCAATGAGCCGCCGGATATCGACGTCGATTTCGAGCACCAGCGCCGCGAAGAAGTCATGCAGTACATCTACCGGAAGTACGGTCGCGATCGCGCCGCGCTGACGGCAGCCGTCACCACTTACCGGCCGCGCAGCGCGCTGCGGGAAGCGGGCAAGGCGCTCGGCGTGGATCCGGCGATCGTGGATCGCGTCGCCAAGCAGCACCATTGGTTCGACTCACGCGCGGATCTGCTGCAGCGCTTCGCGGAGGCCGGCCTCGATCCCGAAGCGCCGCTCAACCAGCAGTGGGCCGCGTTCGCCGCGCAGCTGCTCGGCTATCCGCGTCACCTGTCGCAGCACTCGGGCGGCTTCGTGATCAGCCGCGGCAAACTCACGCGACTCGTGCCGGTCGAGAACGCCGCGATGCAGGACCGCACGATCATCCAGTGGGACAAGGACGACATCGAGGCGCTCGGGATCCTGAAGATCGACGTGCTCGCACTGGGCATGCTATCGATGGTGAGGCGCGCGCTCGACATGATCTCGGAGAAACGCGGCGAGACGTTCGAGCTGCAGGACATTCCGCCTGAGGACAAAGCGACGTACGACATGCTGTGCGACGGCGACAGCATGGGCGTGTTCCAGGTCGAATCGCGCGCGCAGATGTCGATGCTGCCGCGCCTGCGGCCGCAGTGTTTCTACGACCTGGTGATCGAGGTCGCAATCGTGCGGCCGGGCCCGGTGCAAGGCGGGATGGTGCATCCATTCCTGCGCCGCCGGCAGGGGCTGGAGCCCGTCACGTTCCCGTCCGCAGGCATGGAGAAGGCCCTGAAGCGCACGCTCGGCGTGCCGATCTTCCAGGAGCAGGTGATGCAGGTCGCGATGCTGGCGGCCGGCTTCTCTGCCGGCGAGGCCGACCAGCTGCGCCGCGCGATGGCGGCATGGAAGCGCAAAGGCGGCCTCGAGCCGTACCACGACCGCCTGGTGAACGGAATGCTCGAGCGCGGTTACGATCGCGAGTTCGCTGAATCGATCTTCGCGCAGATCAAGGGCTTCGGCGAGTACGGCTTTCCGGAGAGCCACGCGGCCAGCTTCGCGCTGCTCGTCTACTCGAGCGCCTGGCTGCGCCGCCACGAACCGGCCGTATTCCTCACCGCGTTGCTGAACAGCCAGCCGATGGGCTTCTACACACCGTCGCAGCTGCTGCAGGACGCGAAGCGTCGCGGAGTTCAGGTGCTGCCCGTCGACGTGAATGTGAGCACGTGGGATTCCGCGATTGAAGGGCCGACAACAGCGGCGCCCGTGCGTCTGGGCTTCTCACTGCTGAACGGCATGCGCGAAGACACGGCCGGCCGTATCGAGCTCGCGCGCGCGGTGCGTCCGTTCGTCGACGTCGCTGATCTCGCTCGCCGGGCGCAGCTCGATCGGCACGACCTGCAGGTGCTCGCGCGCGCGAACGCGCTGCGCTCCCTCGCCGGCGGCAACCGCCGCGCGGCGCTCTGGCTGGCCGCGGCCGCCGTGCCCGATCGGGATCTGCTGCGCGGCACGGAATGCGACGACGCGGTGCCGGCACTTCCGCAGGCCACCGAGGGCATGGAGATCGTGACGGACTATCGCGCGATGGGCTTCACGCTCGGCCGGCATCCGCTGGCGCTGCTGCGCGATCGCCTCGCGCTCGATCGCCTACAGTCGGCCGAGCAGCTGCAGACGTTGCGCAGCGGCCAGCTCGCGCGCGCCTGCGGATTGGTCACGGTACGGCAGCGGCCGGGCACGGCGAACGGAGTGCTCTTCATGACGCTCGAGGACGAGACGGGCCAGGTCAACGTGATCCTGTGGCCCGGTCTGCTGGAGAAGTTTCGGAAGGAGGCGCTCGGCGCAGCGCTGCTTGCCGTCTATGGTGTATGGCAGGCCGAAGGCAAGGTGCGGCATCTGATCGCGAGCAAGCTCGTCGACCGGACCGAGCTACTCGGGGCTCTGCCGACGTCAGCGCGGGAGTTTTGCTAGGGCCTGTTGATAAAACACAGCGCGCTAACCACCTCAATGAAATTGATTACGTCCGTCTGTCATTGACACGAGCATCCTGGACTCGATCAAGCGCAACTGCACCGGCCAGCACTTTTTTGGCGACCGCCGAACCTATTATCGAGCTCAAGTTCACAGCGGAACTGCTGGGCCCTACGTCCCCGAAGGGAGGGCGGTGTCCATTCCATCTCGGCCGAGCCCGGTCGGTGGCCGCTCCGACAGACCGCGACTGGCTCAACCCGACCCGAAGCGGACTTTCGGCGTGCTCGAGTCCGAATGACCGAAGTCGGACTGTCATCGGCCGTCGCGAAAGCCGACCTAGACGCGTACTCTGCCGCTCCACTATCCTTGCTTGCGGCACTGTGAAGCGCGAACCGTGTTCTACCTCACTATGGTTCTTTCACCTCCTTTCACGTGTCAATGATGCGTGAAGACACATTTTTTCCGTGTCGGAAAGAATCCAGAGCGAAGGTACGTCGAACGTGGTCCCGACGCGTAGGGCAAGCCAACGCCAACCAGCACCTGCCAACAAATGAGCGAATATGAAAACACGCAGAAAGGCAAAACAACGGCGCGACGCCCCCAGTCTCGCTCAACAACTAGAGACAGCATCCAAAGAAACCGTCAAGGCGGTTTACGACTTGGATTTAAAGACTGCACTCGACTCCGACATTTGCGACGTTCGAATCGCCGCTGGCATGCGTATAGGAGATTTGGCTAAAGACATCCTAGCATCGATCAAACAGGACAACCGATTCCCCGGTGAACGCACGTTACACATCGCATATGACAGTGCGTCCAGCGGGTGCCTTTACCCAATGCAGGTTGCCGAGAGGATGATACAGAGAGCCATCCGGTCGGGGTCAGGAGAAGAGGCGATCGACTGGATGCTCAAGGTGCTTGGAACCAAGGAAGCAGCTGGGAAGATGATCGAAGCTCTTTGGGGGGTACCAGTCGATCAAGAGATCGCGCTGACTAAAAGCGTCAAGATCGTCCCAATAACCGATCTTCCCGATGGCCCCCAGAAGCGAATGCTCACCGAGTACAAATTCGGCGCATCCGACTCAGTGCTGATGACCTCACTCGATTTCGTACAACCGAAGTCCGCCCTAGTTCTCGAGAGAACCGTTTCGCCGCTGGTCTTCGACCCAACCGGCAACGGTAACGATCAGGACGAAATGAAGGCGTATGTCGCAGACGAAGCGCTTTTAGGCGAAATCACCTTAGCTCTGACCGTGGTCGGCCCCCGTGTTCCGATCTCGGCATATATTTGGTTTGCGTACAGTGATCCGGACATACAGCTTGCAGTGTCGATGAATGCAAGGAGGATGCGAGCACTCGAAATTTTGCCCCACCGATCAGAGGAATACCCCCCGCTCGACCCCACCGAGGCGGTCGAAATCGTAAATGCATACCTGAACCTTGACGATCCAACGAAAGGAAAGGTTCGCCTAGCCCTCCAACGCCTCAATCAAGCACAACGGCGTAGAAGTGTCGGGGATCGAGCGCTGGAGCTTGCCATCGCGTTTGAGGCGCTTTTGGGGCAGGGCACTACCGAGATGACGCACAAAATAACCGTTCGATCGACACGCCTCTTTGGCGGCGACGCAGAAGAGCGAAAGAGGAACGTTGCTTTGATGAAGGAGATGTACCAGATCAGAAGCACGCTCGTCCACGAGGGCAAGGATGCGACTGGGACAAAGAAGATATTGAACGCCAAGATTCCTGTTGATGCGATCATAGATGAAGCAGTACTCAAGTGCGTCGAGTTGATCAAGACCATTATTCGACGCGGGTCGATTCCCGAGTGGTCAGAATGGGATGTTTTGGAACACTCCCCTGAGTGAGCCAGAAGCGGGTTGCGGAATGCACATGTGTCCTGTTCCCCAAAATTCCAACCACGTACCCGCAGCGCGTTCATTTGGAGGTTGACTACTCGCTTACGAAGGCGGAGCGGTCGTTCGAGTATCCGACCAAACGCGAACCGGAATGGCCGGCCCTGGCCGCAAGCAGGCTCGTGCCAAACGATACGGCCATGCATTTAAGGTTTAAGGCTGGCGCGAGATCGTTACGACGCGCTGCTACCCGTCACGAGCAACGGGTTTAACACCTCTATGATCTCGGCCTGACCGATGGCTCGTGCCCCCTCGGCAACGTCCAGTACGCGACCGGTCCAGAGCGTATGCGGATAGGCCTCCGGTGTAACCAGCCAGACCTCGGCCAAGCACTGCTCACGTGTTGCGACGCTGCGTCCCTCCGCGAACTCGTGATGGGCAGACGACCAATAGTCCGGCCGGATTTTGTAGATCGGACGATAGCCTGTTCTGACGTGCTTTATTGTGCCCTCGTGTGTAAGCGCGGTCAGCATGAACATCACCAGCAAGTCAGGTGGTCGGATTGGGCGACTCATGTAGTGGTTCCTAAAAGCTTGTACAGGAGAACGATATGCGAATTGTCGCCGATCCAGACGTCGTTGTCGGTTGACCGCTTCTGGCCGGACCCAGGCAGCCAATGACCGCATCAGGCCAACCCGAACGAGCCGTTCAGTCTTCCTCTGTCAGCACCGACGCCGCGGCCGTGTCGTAGTCGCACGCAACGCTCAACAACGCAGACGACATTCCTCGTCGTCTTCGTCATCTGTAACCAATTTGGACAATTCGTTTGGCTGCATTCGACTCATCGCCTTCTCGATTTTGTGGTCAAACCGAAGGCCGCAGCGATTCGCTGCAACTTTTCGATTCCTATCGGCTCCTCAGCGACCGTCATTGCGGCACCTTGTTCAGTTGACTTCCCGGTAACGGCGAACATTCGTCAGATCCGGCAAAGCGGCCGAGCTTGTCCCACGCCTCGAGATAGCGGTATTTCGGAACGCTGGCGACGAGTGCATCCATCCTCAGCAGCAGTTGCTCGATCGGCCCCAAACGCTCGGTCGGAAGATTCCAATCCAGTCCGCTCGCCGCAGAATCGATACTCTCTTGCAGCAGCGATTCTGCTCTGAGAAAAAGCGCCAGGTCGCCTTCAGCCACATCGGGTGCAACGATGAAGTATCCGAGGTACAGCACCCGCAGCAATGAGATCATCGTTTCCGATGTTCCATGACCGCTGCGGATAGCCGCAAGCGCGAGGTGATTTTCGAGCGAAATGGCGCGGACATGGGCGGTCGGCAAGGGCAGCAGTTCTGCCTTCGTTCTAACCCGGCGCGCGGATCGATGATGCGACATACCGATCGATTGCCTACTGCTGAATCGTTGCGGTCTTCAACAGGCCACCGACGAACTGCGCACTTGCCTTTTCCAGTGCAAGCGCCTCGAGTTGCTGGCGGATCGTGGCCTGCGCCTGATTAAATGCTGGCACCTGCGTCGGTCGCTTGGCGTCCAGCTTCACGACGGCGCGCGCGCCGTCGACCGGGATCGAATCGGGCGTAACGGCACCGACCGGCAGCTTCTCAAGCGCCTGGGCGATCGCAACCGGCAATCCGGACGTCTTGCCTTCCGTCGCCGGCGTCTTGAAGCTCACCCACGGCAACTCCCCACCGCTATCGCGGCTCGGCGCGATGCTGTACTGGCGAGCCAGACCTTCAAACGACTTGCCCGCCTTCAGTTCGCTCACGACGGTCGCCGCCGTCGCGGCATCCCTGACGACGATCAGGCGCGGCTTGTATTCGTCCTTGCCGAGCGACGCGACAATTTCGTCGTAGCGCGACTTCACCTGCACATCCGTCACCGGCTCCGGCTTCACGTTGTCCTTCAGATACAACTGCGTCTCGGCATTCGCCTTCGCGACCTGCATTGCTGCCTGGACTTCCGGCTTGCTGCCGTAGTTCGCTTTCTCCGCGGCTTGCTGGATCAGCACGCGCGCGATCAGTTGATTCTTGATCGCCTGACGCCCCTGCGGCGTATCCGGTTGCCGCGACGCCCGCAACACGGCATCGACTTCCGCCTGCGTGATTGCCGTGCCGTTCACCGTCGCTACGGTGTTCGTTGCCGCGGACGCGGTCGGCGTTTGGGCGTGAGCGGAACCGGCGAATGCGCCGGCAAGCACGGTTACCATCAGCGCGTGATTCAGTGTCACTTTCATCATCGTTTAGTCGTCGAACAAGAAGCCGCGAAGCAGGCGCTTCGCACAAATGCACCCATTTCTTGGAATGACGGGTGCGACCGGTCAGTAATTCCAGTTCATCGTGGCCAGCACCAGCGTTGCCTTCGGACCGAGTGCGGCCGGTTGCGTCAGCGCGCGCCCGATCAGGACCTCGCCGGAGAGAAACTGTTTGCGCCACTGCCATTGCGCACGCAATCCCGCGCCCGCCCCGGCCAGCGTCGGGAAACCCGGCACCGCGACCAGGCTCGCCTTGCCCGCGTCGACGAACACGTACGGTTCGATCCGACCGTCCTTCCACGCCGGCGCGTTCACCCACGCGATTTCGTTGCGCGAATAGAAACCGCGATCGCCGGCGATTTCTCCCGACCGGAAGCCGCGGACGGTATCCATCCCGCCGAGGTACAGTTGCTCCGAGCCGAACAATGCCATGTTCGTATATTGCCCGCTCAACACGCCCCGATAGGCGAGCAATGCGCGACCGACCTTCGGCAGCGGCAGCGTGAACGCGGCCGTCGCATCCACCTTGGTGAACTGGCTGTGCGCTTCGTCGCGCGAAATGCCATGCGGATCGTGGTTCGCACCGAACCAAGGCAGCCCCTGCGACAACCCGCCGTTGATCGTGAAATTGCCCTGCGCATCGTTCATCACGAACTTGTGCAGCCAGTTGCCGGCCAGCCGCAACACGGCGACGCGCTGCGGATCGAGATCGATGCCGTTGACCTCGCGGTCGGTGCGCCGCCACGACACCGTGGCGTCGACACTGGTGATGTCGCTCAGGCTGCGGCTGACCAGATAGTTC
Source organism: Burkholderia lata (assembly GCF_902499025.1). Taxonomy (GTDB): domain Bacteria; phylum Pseudomonadota; class Gammaproteobacteria; order Burkholderiales; family Burkholderiaceae; genus Burkholderia; species Burkholderia lata_C. The sequence continues at coordinate 11,934 of NZ_CABVPW010000050.1, forward strand.
CAGCCGAAGATGTGCGACAGCGTCCGGCCATATTCGAGCGCGGTCGTGCCGATCAGCTGTTGATACTCCGAATCGGAGATCGTGTAGCTGAACGTATGGCGGCCGAACGGCACGGCGAACGAGCCGACGATCGCGTTACTGTCGAGGCTGTCGAGGAAATTCAGACTCAACGATTCCTGCAGGCCGAGCAGGTTGTCGGCCTCGACGCCTGCGCGATAGCGCGTCACACCCGTGGCCGAACTGCCGTAGTTGTCGACGCCCAACGTGTAGTACAGGCGATCGCCCGGCTTGTTGCCGATATCGACGATCGATTCGCCCGGATTCTGACCCGGCAGGATCTGGACCGTTGCCTGATTGCGGCGCAGGCGGTTGATCTGCGCCACGCCCTGATCGATGTCGGACAGGCGCAGCGGATCGCCGGACGCCGCCGGGAATGCGCTCTCGTAGCCGGCGTCCGTGAACCAGCCGCCGCCCGACGACGACTCGCCCGCCTTGAGCCGGTGAATCGGTTTGCCGTTGATCGTGAACGCTTCGATCACGCCGACCTGAATCGTGATCTTGAGCGTGCCGGACGCGAGATTCTGCGGGCCGAGTAGTGCGCGCGTCGTCACGAGGCCATGTTCGACGAATACGTCCGTGATCCGCTTCAGCATCACGTTGATACGGTGCGAACCGAGATCGTGGCCGATGAACGGCGCCACGACCACGTCGAGCTGCTGGGCCGTGATGCCGCCGGGCGGCTCGAACGGCTTGCCGTCGGCGCTTTGCAGCACGATCCGTTGCACCGGAAAGGTCGGGCCGGTTTCGACGATGGAATCGACCGGCGTGCCGGGCGGGATATCGAGCGTCGTCTCGGACGTCGGCGCAATCGTGATCGATGCGGGCGGCTGCTCGAGCTGGCGCTGGCGCGCCTGTTCGCGCTGCTGTTCGATGATAAGTTGCGCCGGGTCCTGCACGGGGCGGGCCGCCGGAGGCGGGGTTTGCGCATGTGCCGGTACATGCAGCACCGCCAGGCTCGCGACCAGCAGCGGCAGCTTCAGTCGAGGGAAAACGCGTGGTTTCATCGTTGTTGTGCGTGCGGATGCCCGAGCGTCAATGCGGCCTTACCGAAACCGCCGCTTTGCGACGCGGCAATGAAAATCACCACGGCGAGGAAAACGACGACTGCCAGCCCGAGACGATTTTTGCTTTGATAGTTCATGGGTTAGCGCCACCACCACGTCGTCAGGCCCAGGTGCTGGTCGATCTGCACCGGCGTGCGCGACGGCGCGCGCACGGTCGTAATGCCGCCGGCCGCCGTCACGCCTTTTCCGCCGCTGAACGAACCGCCGTCGATCACGCCGTCGCCCGTCAGCGTCACGCTGCCGTTCGCGGTGAAGCCGCCACCGATGTCCATCGCGATGATTTGCGCCCACGTGCTGCCGAAGAACGCCTTGAAGCCCCGGTGCTGGTTGATCGCCGAATAGCCCGTGACGCCTTGCGCGTACGTGATGGGGGCGTCGACCTTGATGTCGCCCGTCGCGAACACGTTGCCGCCGACGTTGCGGGCGACCGTACCCGCCTTGATCGCGATGTTGCCGCCCGCCTGGATCGAGCCGCCGTATGGCGTGACGTTGCTCGACGCGTCGGCGTGGCAGAAGATCCAGCAGCTGCGCGTATAGCTCGCCTGGCCCGTGAAGACGGCGGCGTTGGTGAAGGCGTTCTGGGCGGTGACGTTGACGTCGCTATCGTTCGATTGAACGATCCCGCCCGAGTTGCTGAAATTGCGCGCGTTGATCGTCACCGGACCGTGGACGGCGGCGATATACGCAAGCTGGTCGGGATTGCTGACGGTGCCGTAATCGACGTTGAAGCCGCTCGTCGTGTGCGTGAAGAACAGGAAGCTGCCGCCGCGATCGGAATACGCGGTCGGCTGGCCGCCGTTCGTGCCGCCCGTATGGTCGATGATGTTCTGCACGTCGCCGGCCGCGGTGAGGCTCACTGCATCGTTCGACAGGATGCGGGCGTTGTCGTTGATGATGTTGCCGCCGGCCGTCAGCTTCGTCTGGCCGTTGGCGGCAAAGACGATCCCGAGGTTGGTCGCGCTCGAACGGTTCGTGATGTCGCCGGCGGCGGTCAGGATCACGTCACCGCCGGTTGTCGTGCCGTCGCTCGCCGTCGCGCCTGCCTGAATCAGGCTGCCGGTGTTGCTGATCGCGCCGCTGCTCGTCAGGTTGACCGTGTTGCCTGCGCTCAGGGTCGTGGGGCCGGTGGCATCGTCGGACAGCGCGATATCGCCGGCCTGTACGTTCACATTGTTTGCGGCGGTGACCTGTGCGCCCTGCAACGACATGGAGCCGGGTGTCGTGAGCGCGACGTCACGCTCTGCCTTCACGGATCCGTCAGCGATCGCGATATCACCACTCGTCGTGACCACCACGTCGCCGGCGTTCGCGTAGAGCTTGCCGAGGCTGCGGACACCCGCGCCCTGGTCGGTGACGATCAGTTGGACGCGGCCTGCCGTGAGGCCGCCAGCTGCCGTGATGTCGACTGCTACTGCATTGCTTTTTGTGCCGGGAGAGGTCGTGCCGATCAACCAGTCGTGGCCGTTGTCGGACGGAGAAAAGCTGGTGTCGTAGGTGGTCGTGCTGTCGCCGACGATCGCGCGGATGCCGCTCGTCGAGCTGGTGAAATCGTTGGTCACCGGGCCGCTGATGCTCAGTTGCTTCGCGATCAGGTCGAGATTGACCAGCGTTCCGGACAAGCCGCCGGGCCCGATCGCGATTCCGCCACGGTTGGTCGTCAGCACGACGTTGCGTTGTACGACGCCAGGTGCGAGCGTGAGATCGTTGAAGCTCACCTGCCCGGTCGACAATACGACATGCCCCGTGTTGGTAAAGCTGCCACCGTCGACCGTGATCCCGTTCGGGTTAGCCAGGATCACGTTCGCGCGCGGGCCGAGGACATTGATGTTGCCCTGGATCAGCGATGGATTCGTGCTCGTGACCTGGTTGACGATCGTGCGCGCGTTGATGCCGACGTTATTCAGGTCGGCACCGGCCTTCGACACGTTGAAGGCCGAGTAGGTGTTGTTCGAGACGCCACCGATGGCGGGGGCGATGTTGACAGTCTGCCGTTCGCCAGCGCCAGTCGATACGGACGTCGCAGTGCCGCCGTCGGGGATGATGCCGGCCGCAGATACTTGAACAGAAAAACTGACTGCCACAAGTAGCGAGGCTATCGACAGCCGATTCGCATGCATTGCATTTCCCCTTCAAAGCTCTCCAATAACCTCAACAAACTCAAAACGGGTCTTTTTCTGGAAGCCACCCTTGCTCAATTCTTTCAATGAGCAGCGTATCATTCCATGCCCCACGTATTGGCAATCGCCGTTGCTCTTCAGATATTGCTCCTACAGGCCATGATTTCTCCCCATCCCACAGCCACCAGTTCTCAACTTTCCGAGTTTCCTGATCCGGAATTCCAGTCCGAAACAATGGCGTAGCTCGTGCATGCCCAGGAACTTCAAAATTCCCAATTTTCTTTACTATCCCTCTTTTTTCTGCAACACCAACCGGGAAAAATATCCAGAAATTTGTTTCCACCTCCACCATTTCTGCAAGATTATCTGGCAGATCCTTATAGATTCCAGGAAGAACACGGATCAATGCCCCCATCGGCGATACCTTCTTCACATATTGAAAATATCCCCCCCCTTTCGAAGTTTCTATGCAAAATACGTCACCAGATTTAATCATAATTCAAAATCCATTATATCCGACAGATTTCAATATCCCCATTCCACGAGACAGCGAATTTGCATATATCGGGTTAGAGGTTGAAATGCTATTTATCTTGTTCAATAACGCACCTCCATTCTTACCAAGGCCATTATATTCAATCAAAACTTGCTCTACCGCACGCGCATCCGCACGAGATATATTTTCCAGCCCCGGTATTGCATCAATGGAAATTCCCTTTTGAGACATATGCGCTGCGGCTCTGGCATCAATATTATCCGTTATTCCAACGTATTGAACTGTACCATCCGGCGCAACTGAAACATAAACCGCTGTCTTACCCGGGTCGGGCGAAATTCCGCTATTTCCGGATGTGCCCGTGCCATTCGTGCTATTGGAATCGCTTAGCAGCGGTGCCTGACCCGAGGCTACGGTAGATCCCGACGATACGAGCGGCACCATCATTACGCAACCGCCACCAGGTGTGCAAATCAACGTCGGTGGGGTCACTACAGCGCCAGCGGTCCCACTCGTATTGTTATCGTTCCCTGAAAGCTGATTGTTCGCATCAGCGGGGGGTTGGGATTTGTTCCCATAGTTGGCCTGCACCAGCGAGCCAACACCTTTGACCGTCGACGTCACGGGTTGCATGTAGGTTTGCCCCGTCTGACTTCTCCACGGCATCACCGCGGTCAGGATCATGTCTACAGCGGCACTAAGCGCCCCACCATTCTTCACGGCTGCCGCAGTATGGTCAGGACTTCCTCCGTCGTTGTTCAGCGCCTCGTTTTGAGCCGCTGTGGCACCAGCCATCGCGTTCTGACCTGCGAGGCCCGCGAGGCCACCACCGGCCCATGTCGAAATCGCCGCCAGCATAGCCATCTGGCCTTGATCAAGCGCCGCACCGCTCGGGTCAATCACCCTCAACACGTCAGGTGTCAACGCGGCCGACACGGCCCCGCCAATCGCACCGCCACCACATCCTTGGCCGGTCGCCGCACCTGCCGCACAACCGAGCGCCGCATGAGCTGCGACATACGCCGCGCCGGTCAGCGCGCCGTCCTGGTTCAGGTTGCCGATCGTGTAGGCAATCGATGCTGCCGCATTCGTCGCCGCGCTGTTGCGCAGATTCGTCAGAAAGCTGCCGCCCTGCAGCGTCGTTTGAATCGTCGCTTGAAGTACCGACTCGGCTGCGATTGCGGTGATCGTCGTCGGCAATGAACCCGTTGCCGCACCGGCTTGCGGGACGAGGGTGTTCCCCACCGTCTGCACCCCGGCCAGCGCAGCAAGGCTATTGTTCGAGGCAGTCCACGACCAACCGGCTGCGCCGTTGCTAAACGTGATGCCGTTCGTCAAACCAGCAGTCAGCGCTGCGGATCCGGCCGTCGTCAGCATGGTGCCCACGCTGAACGTGCCGCCACTGTTCAACTGGCTCATCGTGCTGTTCATCATGCCGGCGAAGCCCGCCGACAGCGCCGCATTTGCGGTGCCCGCCCCCAAAGCACCGGTGGTCGTTCCTGCTGCTGCAAATGCCGAACCCGAGCCAGCCGTCGCTCCTGCCGCTGCGCCGATCGCCGCCGACGCCGCCATCCCGCCCATGATCGACAGCCCGACGATCACACCCGTCATGAAAAGTTGGTCGTACCACGCATCTCCGTCGACCACGTCCGTGTGCAGGTTGTCGCTGACAGTCTGCTGCGTGAAGTTCCCGCCAAGTTGGCCCTTCAGATTCGCCAGCATCGCTTGTGTGCCGGCTGCGTCGACGGTGCCATCCGCGCCGGTTTTCTGAAGCGCACCGCCGATCTGGTTCAGGCTTTGCACTTGCAGATCGTAATTGGCCGCCGACATGAAGCCGCCTTGCTGCGCGACGGTGCCCGTGGTCTGCAAGAGCACGCCGTCCTGACCAGTCTGGTAGATCGTGCCGATGTTCGTCGAGCGCTGTTCGTTGGTCAGCGAGTTCGTGTTGACCGTCAAGTTCTGCGCCGTGACGGTGCCCGTGTTCAGGATGCTGTTCGCGTAATTCAGCGTGACGTTCGTGCCCGTGATCTCGCCATCGGCATTGACGACCGCGTAGTTCTTCGGCAACAACACTTCGGGCATCAGCGCCTGCACGGTCGGGCACGTCGCGCCACCCGTCGCCGAGCAACCCGGTTCCGGCACCGACTGCTCGACGTACCAGAGCATCGGATGATCGACCATCGCCAGTTGCGCGACGGACAGCGTCGTTCCGAGCGCGATGTCGTGGTCCTTCGCGTACTCGAGCGCCGCACCGTACAGCGCGGCCTTGTCCTGATTGGCGATCGACGCCTGACTCGTACTGTCCGTCGCACTCGTCGTGCTGTAGAAACTGCTCTTGCCGGTCGCCTGCAGCGCAGCCAACTCGATCTGCTGATTCTCGGTGTACGGGTCGTAGTAGAACGGCACATTGGCCGGCTGCAGATTCGCCGGCAGATTGGCGATCAACGACGCCGACGACACCGTGTCCACGACCTGCGCGGCCGGGTTGTTCGTCAGGTAGGTGATCGTGGTGGTTTGCCCCGAAATCGTCTTGACGGTCGCGCTCAATGGCGCGCTTGCCTGCGTGACGGTCGGTGCGACCGGCGTGCCGACGGTTCGCGCGCCGATCGGCGTGTTCGGGGGCAAGCCCGCCGTGCCCGTCACCGACGTCGGCTGGCCGCTTGCATCGACGACCTGGCCGAACCCGTTGACAGTCGTCGCTACGCCGGCCGGAGCCGACACCGGCCCAAGCGAGATCACCTGCCCCGACACGACCGGCGGCGGCGTAAAGACGTTCGGATTCGTGATCCCGTTGACGAGCTGCGAACCCGTCAGCGCGATCGACTGCCCGATCACGTTGCCGGTGTTCGTCAACGTCGGCGAGTTCACCGCAAGCGAGTTGCCCGCCTGAATCGTGGCCGGCACGAAATCCGACATCCCGACATTCGACGGCAGCCCCGGTGCGGCTTGCGCATCGCCGAGACTGAACGCCCCGCCGTACAGGTTCTGGCAGGTCGCGGCCGAACCTTGGCAACCCCACGTGCGCATGCCGGCGGGGTTACCGGTCCAATACGCGTGCAGGTATTGGTTGTCGCTCGACGCGCTCGAGCTGGCGTTGATCGTCGCGTTGTTCAGAGCCGTCACGAGACTGCCGGTGTTGCTGAACACGCCAGCCGTGATCGACAAGTTGTTGTTCGCCGTGATCGTCGAGGGCTTGGCCGACTGCACCTCGATATAGGCTTCGCAGTTCTGCCCGCAACCCGAATATGGCGAGCCTGTTCCGTAGTTCTGGTGGATCGTGACCGGCGCGGCGATCGTATTCGTCACCGTGCCTGCGTTGATCTGAACGTTGTTGCCCGCCTCAATTGCGCCCGACGTGTTGGTCACAGTCGATGCCTGCGTCGAGGCAGCAGCCGTCGTGCCCGCACCACCGATCACGACATCGCGCTTCGCGACCAGATTCCCGTAGGTGTTGCTGACCTGATTCGCGGCAATGACGATGTCATGGCCCGCCGTGACGTTGCTGTTGGTCTGCTGGTAGCTATAGGTTTCCGAGTTCGGATTCGTCGTGCCGTTCGACGTGCAACCGGAATAGCCCGGCGCGCAACCTGCCGTCACGGTTTTCGAACCGACGTTCGTGCCTTGATTGGTGAAGCTCGCCGCATGCACCGTGACGTCGTTGGCGGCCGTGATCGTGCCAGCATTGGTCAGGTTGCCGCCCGACAGATTCACATTATTGCCGGCAACGATCTGCCCCGTCGAACCTTGCACCGTGACCGTTTGCGACGTCGTGGTCGGTGTCACCGTTCCCTGACTTGCCACCCGAATCCCGGCCGGATCGATACACGTCCCGGCGTTGACCAGACAGTCGTTGACTGCGTTCGGCCCGTAGTAGGTGCTCCAAATCGAAACCGTCGACGGCAACTGCGACAGCATCGCGTTGATCGACGCCACATTGACGGTATCGGACACGGTCGACGTATAGGACGATCCGCCATTGTTCAACGCCTGGACGTTGACGTTCGCATCATGGCCGGCGCTCACCGAGCCGCCCTGATTGTTCAACGTGCTGGCTGTCAGATTCAGATCGTGACCGGCCGCGATGACGGATGGGGTCGTTGTGACCGCACCGACCGTCGTGGTGGTCTCCGTGACGCTCGGCAAGGTGACTGTTTTTTTAGCGATCGCCATGCCGGCGTTATCGGGTGTTTCGACGAACCAGAGATTCGCCGTCATCGCAGTGCCGTGACTGTTGTAGCCGGTCACCGTCGGCACCTGCACGAACGTCACGGTGCCCGACGTGGCGACGGGCGCGCTTGCCGTAATGTACGGACCGGTCGCCGACCAAGCGTTCGTCGGTTGATTCAACGTGCTCAGACTCGCGAGGCCGTCCACCGACAGCAGATCCGCGAGCGAGGTATCGTGCGACCACGTCGCGGTTATGCAGCAGGCCTGGTTCGCGTGATACCAGCGTCCCGAATCGAACTGCTCGGTTCCCACAAGCAGCGCCATCGTCAGCGCCGAATTCGTTACCGTCGTCGTGGTCGTGGTGGTGGTCGCACTCGACGCGGCCGAATTGTTGACATTGTTCGCGGTCACCGACAGATCGTTGGTCGCGCTCAGCGTACCGCCTGCGTTCGTCAGATCCCCACTCAGTTGGATCGTCGCATTGCCGCTGCCCGCCGGGCTGCTGCTGTTGCCCGCCTTCGTCGTACCGCCCGAGTTGTCATAGCTCGAACCAGCAATCTTCAGCGTGTTGGCGGCCTGGACAGCGCCAGCATTAGTCCCTGAACCGTTCAATGTGAGCGCGTCGTTCGCCGTCACCGTGGCATTGGCCTGGTTCGCCAGCGAGCCGTTGATCGTCAGGTCGTTGCCGTTGACGGTTCCCGTGTTGCCGACCGCGCCATTCAGCGTCAGCGAGCCCGTGCCCTGATTGATCGTGCCGGCGTTGTTGATGCCTTGCGTGGCCGAGACCGTGACCGCCGTCCCCGGCAGCGTCCACGTCCCGGAATTGTTCACCGACTGCGCGGACAGATTCAGGCCGTTGCCGCCGTTGACGGTCCCATAACTGGCTACCGAAGGGTCGAGCGTCTGATTCGGCAGATTCAGCGTCGCCACGTTTTGCGCGAGTATCCGACCGTTGGTATTGTCGAACGAACCATTGCCGCCCATGACCGTCACGGTCGTGTTGCCAACCGCCGTAGTCGGGTTGTTGACGTCGCCCGAGTAAATGAGCCCGTTCGCGTTGCTCAGGCTGCCCGTCGTCAGGTTCAGCGCGTTCGTCGCGAGCAGGCCGCCCGAGTTGGTCGTCGCACCCGACACGTCGAAATTCGACGTCGGCCCGTAGATCGTTCCCGAGTTATTGAGGTTCGTCGCGGTGACGTTCGCGGTCTGCAGCGACGACAGGCTGCCCGAATTCGAGACGGTCGTGCCCGACACGTTCAGGTTGCCGGCCGCCATCTGCGTACCAACGTTATTGACCGTGCTGCCGCCGAGCGTCGCGTCGCCCTTGAACGCGGCGGTGCCACCCGTCGTCAGGCTTTGCGTACCAGTGATCTGCGTCGTGCCGCCGACCACTGCATTCGCGGTCTTCACGTTCGCACCCGACAGGGTCGCATTGCCGCCGACCGACAAGGCCGGTGCGGTAGCGCTGAAGGGCTGGCTGAGCTGGCCGGCCGACGTGTCGAGGCTATTCGTTGCAGTGGCGGTCAGATTGCCGCCGACGGCCACACCCTGCGTCGTGATGTTGGTTGCCGTGAGGTTCGCATTCTTCGACGCGGTCGTCTGGCCGTTCAGCGTCAGATTCTGGCCGGCGTTCAGGGTCGCACTGCCCGCCGTCGAAACTGGACCGGCTGCCGTCAGATTCCCTGTCTTCGCATTGGCGTTCAGATCACCGATGCTCTTCAAGCTGCCTTGTGCGTTCACGTCCGTGCCGGCCGTGACCGTCGTCGCCCCGCCCGACAGGGCATCGCCTGCGAGCGTCGCACTACCGTTGGTCGCCGTCAGCGTGCTGCTGCCGACCGCCGTCGTCGCGCCGACCGACAGGTTCTGGCCAGCGGCTGCACTCAGATTGTTGCCAGTCTGGATCGCGCCTGAGATAGCGACGTTGTTGCCAGCATTGAGCGTCGTGTCGTTCGCGACGCTGATCGCCCCCGTGCCGTTGATGTCGCGGCCCGCCGTCACGCTTGCGTTGCCCGTGTTGCTGACTGCGAGGCCACCGTTCAGGTTCGCATCGCGCGCGGCTGCAATCGTCGTGGTCTGGCCGCTCTGGATCGTTCCGGCGACCGTCGCGTCCTGCCCGGCGTTGATATTGACCGCGCCCGGTGTCGACACGGCACCCGCGATCGCGACGCTACCCGCGCTCGATCCGATCGATGCGTTGCCGCCGCTGTAGACGAGACCGCCCAGGCTCACTCCCTGCGATCCACTCGCGTTCAATGTGCCGAGCGACACCACGTTGCCGGTGGTCGTCAACGTGCCGCCGCTGGCCGCGAGCGCCATGTCGCCGACCGACGCGGCCGTTCCCTGCACGCTGGTGTTGCCGCCCGACGTCACATTCAGGGCCCCGCCGCTGGTGACGTTTCCGCCGACCGTCGTATCCTGCCCCGCCTGAATCGTCACCGCGCCCGGCGCGGAAACCGTCCCGCCGAAGCTTGCGTTCGTGCCGGCCGTCGCGTTGATCGTGCTGCCGCTTTGGACCGCGCCGTTCAGCGCGATCGCCTGGCCAGCGTTCAGGTTGACCGCGCCTTGCGACGACGCGACGTTCCCTTGCCCCGTGATCGAGCCGCCTTGTGCAGCGATCGTTACCGGCCCCTGCGCCTGCACCGTACCGCCAACCGCAGCGTTCTGGCCCGCCGTCACCGACAACGCGCCATTCGATTGCGCATTGCCGTTCACCATGGCCGAGCCGGTTTGCGCGGTGATCGTCGTATCGCCGACGCCCGACACCTGCCCGTTGACCGTCGCGTTGCGTGCACCCGCCAGCGCGACCGTGCTACCGCCCTGCACCGCGCCGTTGACCGTCAGATCCCGCCCGGCCTTGGCCGACACCGTGCCGGGTGCGCTCAAGCCACCGACCGTGAGATCGCCGTTCGTCGTCTGCAGCGCGATGTCGTGCGCCGACAGCGCCCCGATCGTCATCGATTGGCCGGCCGTCAGGCTGGCCGCACCGTTCGCGGCGACGGACGCGGCGTTCAAATTGCCGCCCGCCGTCATCGTGACGTTCTGCCCGGCCGACACCGAGCCCGGCGCGTTGATGTCGCCGTTCGCCGCGACCGTGTAGTTCTGGTTTGCCAGGCCCGTACCGGCAATCGTCGTGTTGCCCGCGCTGGTCAGATTCACGTTCTGATTGGCAAACGTTTGACCGACCGACACGTCGCCGTTTGCATTGACGACTACGTTGCCCGCCGTTGCCGACAGCGGGCCTTGGGTGTTCACTCCCATACCGGCTGCTGTGGACACGATATAGACGGTGCCCGATGTGACCGAACCATACTGGCTCGCGTCGACCGCGACGTTCTTGCCGATCGCCGCCGCTGTGTTCGTCGTGCCGTTTGCAGCCGTTCCGTACGTGATGCCGGTCGCATTCGATGACGCCGGCGTCACGAGCTGGTTGCCCGTGACGATGTTCACGCGCTGATCGGCGCGCAGCGGAGCATTGACGGAGACACTTTGGCCGATGAGGTCCAGATTCCCAACAGTGCCCTCCACCCCAGCCCCCGGCGTGCCGTCATTACCTGCTGGCCCACTGATCGAAATATTGCCGGAGCGTACGTCGTACGCAACGGCACCGGCATGGGTAAAATCGGTTGCCGTGCCGCCGACACCGGTGAGAAACTGCGGAGTGCCGGTCGTGAGCGTCAAATTCGTGACGTTCGTCACACTCAAACCATTGACGCTGACGCCATTTGGAGATGCCACGACCACGGCCGCCGGTGACCCGAACACCTCGAGCGGCCCGAACAATGAGGCCGCTGGCCCGGTCGAGCTGACCTGGTTGACGATCGTCGTCGCCGGCCGGCCATTCAGATTCGGATTCGCGCCCAGCGTACCGCCGAGCAGCGGAGTCCCCGCCACCGTACTGTTGTTCAGCACGAGACCTTCGGGTCCCACGTTAAACGACTGATACTGTCCAACGCTGATCCCATTCGCATTGGCCGCGGGGATATTGATTGCCGGCACGCCCGTGCTCGTCTGCGTGACCGTCGGCTGGAAGGGAATCGGCGCCCGCGGATCGACAATCGGTGCGGCATGCGCCGTTTGATCCGCGAGAAACACAGCCGGCGCGAAATACATCACCGCCGTCATGACCCACGCAGTCGCCTTGATCCATAGCGCACGCCCTTCGCTTTTCAGCGGAGCATGGTCGAGGATAATCGCCTGTTTGGCCGTTTCCCGTTGAACGTGCCGAATCTCAATATCGCGCGTGCTGCGGCGCATAGTTGGTCTCGCTCTGAATTTTTCGCAGATAGTCGCACAGCCAAAACTGAAAGATGGTCAACAATTGTCAGGCTTGGCGATGAGCTCACGGCATTTACTTACAAATACCATACGAGAAATTAATTAATAAGTTATTCGCTTATCTATATCAATAGGCCGCTCAATCAAACACCAATCTTTAAAATCGTGCTCCCGGGAGTTAGGGACGATTGCCACGCAACGTCGACGTCTTTGCCGGCGAGGCCGTACACGGTCTAGCCATGGCCGCAGCGCGCCGTCGATGCGCTAAACGTTAAAGAGTTTGACTGATAGAGCTGTCAGTGATTTTCCGATCAGAAACTGACCGAAAATAATCGACGCTACTTCGTCTCGATTGAAAGCGATTGAGTGGACAAGCAGCCGCGCCGCGAACGTCGATGGAGTTGATCCGGTTGTTGCGCTACAACGAGCGGAACTTGACTTTCCATGTGAGCCGGTACGCTGGTTGATATCGATTCCCTAACCGCGACAGGAGAAATGATGTCGACTTACCAAACGCTGCTTGCACAACGCGCCGTCCTCGAGGCCGAAATCGAGAATGCCAAGACCGCAGCACGCCAAACCGTGCTGGCCGAAGTGAAGCGCATGGTGGTGGAATTTGATCTTTCCGCCCGAGAGATTTTCGGCGGCAGCAAAGCGCGCAAACACCAATCCACGCGAGCACGTTATCGAGATCCCGAATCCGGCGCAACATGGAGCGGTCGTGGCCGTCCGCCGGCCTGGATCGATGGCAAGGACCGCGCACCATTCGAGATCGCGCCCCAGCCCTCCAATTCTTGAACTGAGTCTCGACACTGGATATATTTACAGTGCAACGCATGACGGCGGCCGGCTTCGACACAACCGGCCGCCGCATCACCTCGACGCCCCCTATGGAAAACTCAGAAACCGATACGCCGCCCGGTCCGCAACCCGACCCAGTGCGCTTCGAGCACGCGCTCGCTCGCGCCACGGAAGACTTGCGCCGCATCGCCACGTCGATCGCGGATCGCCATCTGAAGGCAGGACTGACGCACGCCTGGAGCTGGCCCGTCCTGCTCGAAATCGAAGAGCAAGCCTTTTCGGATCTCGCGTTCCAGAGCCGGAACGAAGCGGCAGTCGTCGATGCCCTTCGGCGGATAGGCCCAGCGACCTTTCCGGGTGTCGATCTGAGCGGCCTGATCGACTGGACGTTGGCGGACGCATCACTTCCGATCGTCTATCTCAGCGTTCGCGAACGGTTGTCCGCGGCCGATCTATCAGACCGCGTCCAAGCAACGGCATGAGCGGTCTGTCAGTACATTGCTTGGTGTGCGAAAACCTGGCTGGAATGCAGGTCGAACAAGCGAGCGTCGCCCGAGTGACGGGACCGGGTCACCCCTCCCGTCTGCTGGCAAAGGACGCGAATCGTAGATTCGCGTTATGCTTGGGGCACTCAATATTCAGTATATAAGGTCGAATGGGCGATCCGACTCTCTGGCTGTCGGCACCAACCGAGGCCTATCAGCAATGGCAGCGCACCGAAGCCGCCGGCGCCGATCGGCGCGCGTTCTCGCCCCGGTCGATCGTCCAACACGAAGCCATGTTCGAGCGCTTCATGCGCCACCTCGCGGCCGCGCAGCGGTCGCTGGCCACCTTCGGCCCGGATCACCTCGAATCGTTCTTAGCTGACGTGGACCGCCGGTGCAAACCAGGCACCACGACGCGGCTTCGCTACCAGAAGCTCCTCGACCGGCTCGGCCGACACCTCGTCGACGTCGGCGTGCGCAAGACCAATCCAGCGGCCGCCTATACGCTGACGCAGACGTGGCCGGAGGATGAGCCCGTCCCGGTGTACCTGCTCGAGGCCGACGATCGCCGCCTGCAGGAGTCGGTTGCCTCGCTCGACGGCCTCGACGAGCGTGCGGTCCGCAATCGCGCGGTCGTCGCGCTGCTGCTTTCGACAGGCATCACCGCGCAGGAAATTCGTCAGGCGACAACCAGCGACCTCGACCTTTCGCCGGCGCGGCCGCACATCCTGATCCCCAAGCGAGGCCCACGCGAAGCGCGTCGAATCAACCTGGAAGACTTCGCGCGGCCGGTGCTGGAGCGATGGAGGAACCACACAGCAGCGGCCGCCAGCGCGCTGCTGTTCCCGTCGCCCCGCGCGGGCGGGCCGATGACGGACGAGATGCTCGGCCGGATCGTGCGCGACGAACTGCTCGCGCTCGACATCCGCGTGCCCGACATGAGCCCGCGCACCCTTCGCAACACCTTCGCACGCCGCCTCCTGCTCGCTGGCCGGAGCAACGATGACGTCATGGACGCGCTGGGCCTCACAAGCCAACGGACCGTGATCCGAATTCGCGCCACCCTCCAACCCGCTCCGCAAGCCAACGGCGCAACTTGACTTCTTGGCCACGTCGATAGCCTGAAGAAGCCAGCACTTTCGCTGGCTTCTTTGTTATCGGAGGGTTCCTATGGACTACGTAACGCGCTACACAGACCTCATTTATTTCGCGGGCGGCGATTTCGTGATCTGTCGATACAGGCTCATTGCCCGCCGTTCCGAGGCCAAGCAAATCGTCGTTCAGATCGACAATCACAAGGGCTCGCAGGGCATCTTGAGAGCAGATCACCAAGCGCGTGACGCTGTCCTCAATCGTATCGCCGATCGGGAGCTGGCTGGAATCCCGTTCGCAATGCTCTGCGTCGCGCTGACCGGGAACGACACGCACCAGGTCGTTTTAGGCGAGCCGGACCTCGAAGACTACATCCATCGTGGCCATCCGTTTCAGCAGACCCCCGAGCGCGCTGCCCGCGGCCGACATATCGAGCGCATCTCGATCGACTCTCGAAACCTCGTAATCGGTCGCGCGCGAATTCTGACGGCGCATTCCACCCCGACATCGCCGGACGCTGACCTCGCCGCATTGCTGAAAAGCCCCGATAACAGCGCGGCATAAGAAGCCTTGTGGGTAGGCGACAACGACACCTCGTCGAGGTGTCGCCACGCCGATCGAACTCCCACGGTGGACGCGGCCAACATCGAGCCGGTGCCCGTCGAGATTTATTTCGCAAGGGGGGGTGAAACATCTCGGGGCATTGTCGTATTGCTTCATTGAGAGGGCGCACGTCGTGCCCTATACGTGGCGAGGAATCACACAATGAAGTTCATACTTGACCTAGCACGCGCAGCGCTTGAGGCAATGGTGTTTCTCAGCGATCAGTCGCCGGCCCGTCGAGGCGACCGGAAGATGACTGCGGCAATGGCTTTGGCTTGCGTGTATCACATTTACGCGATCATCCACGCTTACACACTCGGAATGTAAGACTCGATCCCAGGGCAGCTGACGAAAAAAAAACCCGGCACATGAGTGCCGGGCTGTGTCCAAGATTACTTTCCGTCATGCGGCCTGCGAGAACAGGTCGACCGGCGCCAGGTTCAGCATCGTACGGTGCTCGGAGTCCGAGATCGCATTGTCGACGAGAAATCGGTCCAGCTCTACTGGCGTCAGGTTGTGTCGCTCGGCGAGGTGGGCGAAATACTGCCCGCGCTTTGCCATCTCCTGATACCGGCCGGCCATCCCGGCCGGTAGCCGCACGATCCCTTCGTTCAACCAGAAGCGGGCCGACTCCATCCCCGAATGCAGTTGCACCTTCACCGACCAGCCAGCATCGAAGCTACAGGTCACGAATGCACACGCTGCCTCGGCGTCCACCTCGAACTGGTCGCTCTCTTCGAAATAGACGATCTGCTCGCCAGACTTCGTGCGAGCATACCGGCTCGGCCGCCTCGGATGGGTATAGCGATTCCACTGCTCCGCGGCATAGTCGCGAAGCCCATCCGTGGGTACCTCGGCATCGTACGCGCCGACGAAGAACCACCCGTGGTGCGGGATATCGGTCTTCGCCAACGGATCGAGGACGGGGACGTGGTACCGTCGTCCGAGCCGATGCACGTCGAACCAGACCGAAAGTGCAGGAAAGGCGTGCGGCGCGTAGTGGTGCATCGAGAGGTAGAAATCGATCGCCGCCAACTGCGCCGGCGTGACCATCTCGAACTGCACGTCACAAAGCGCCCGGTTATGCGGCGTGTCAGGGATCTCGCCCGCGGCCAACGCTCCCCCATGCCGCTCGGCCCGCTCGACTTCAAGCACGTCGAGCGTGAGCAGATACTGCAGCAAGCGAACACGCTCCAGATACGACAACACGTCCGGCTTGACCGCCAGGTATCCGGCGGCGCTCACCTTCCGGCCAACTAGTTCCCGGCGACCGAGATCCCACTGCACCGCGACCAGGTAGTTCCGGAAACGATTCAGGCCCTCCAGATGCTGGTGATCCACCTCCTTCACCATCGACTCCATCGAGCGATCGCGTTCGCCAGTCACGCAACAAAATGCGCAACCAAATCGGCTGCCGCACGGCGACCGCGCACCACCTTCGCCGAGGATCACGCCGCACGTCCCCTCGTTTCCAGCGCGGTACAGCTCCGACAGGCGCCGTACCGACTCGCCGGATACCGGCGACGGGAAAGGTCTGCCGGCATCCTCCGCGAAGAGCGCAAGCATCGACCACACGCAGTCGGTCGACCATTCCGCGATCGGCGAGAGCGTCAGATAACCGTCCGCGTTACGAACGGGCTTCAGCGCGTTCTCACAGCGACCGATCATCGCTGCCGACCGAGTGCCGCTTTCGCTGAACCGATTGCCAAGCACGGTGACCACTTCGCGACCGCCTCCGGCGGCCGCCGATCGCTCGAGCGAGACACGCATTCGGTCTTGCGGGTCGACCTTCCAGTCAGCGGCGCAGGCACGTATCCGCTTCCCGTTCTTGACCCCGTTCTCCGGGGTGCGGGGAAGCGTGCCGCGGCCAATCGTCGCGACAACAAACTGCGACGATAGCGACGGTTTCGCGACGTGCACCGATACTGGCGCGCCAGCCGCCGCACAGGCGGCTCGGATCTCGTCAAGCATGGCCTGCAGATGCCAGTGCATGCTCGGATTTTCGATCGTCGTGTCCGCGCTCGTCACGAAATGCTCGCGCGACACATCAACGCCGGCTCGCCGCACCGCCTCCAGCATCAGGATCGCCGTGCAGGTCGAGTCCTTGCCGCCGCTCATCGCATTCGAAAGTGTGTACCCCTGCCGAATCAGCCCGACGAGCGCTTCGATAGCGGATTCCATCTTCAACAGTATTTCAGAAAACATGTGCTGCTCCAGAAGTGCAGGAGCAGCCCCACACGGGAGCTGTTCCCGCGTGGGTTAAGAGAAGAAACAATCAGGGCGCGCGATACAGTTCGCCGCGCGCCGACACCGCCTCCCAGTTCTTCAGGTAAGCATCTGCGACGCGTGTGTCGCCCCGCACCACAACAACGTTCTCGGCGTTGTACCGCGCCGCCTGCTGCGAGTAGTTATAGCTTCCGGTCTCAACCGTAGCGCCGTCGACGACGACGTACTTCGAGTGCTGAGCCGGAAAGACGCTCACGACGCGAACCGGAATACCGGCGTATGCGAGCGAGCCCAGAGCAGCGCGAGCGCGGCCGCTACGGTCCTCGTCGAAGTTGCTGCGCGCGTCGACAGTGACGGCAACGTCAATGCCGCGACGCTTCGCGGTGATGAGCGCGCGCGTTACTGCGGGTGCGGTGAACGAGTAGGCCAGCACTCGAATCGACTGACGGGCAGACCCAATGGTCCGAAGCACGAGACTCTCCGCCCCGCCGTCCGGCGAAAACGCAACTTCGATCTGCGGCACGGGTTGCGCGTGCGCACGCCCGGTAAGGGCGATCAATACACAACAGCACAACCACGCCACCAGAACCGCCCAACCGACTTGCTTCTTCATGATGATCTCCATATCTAAAGGAACGGCCTCGCTCACATTCCGTGAGCGTGAACTTCAGATGCGTCATCGACGCCAACTGGCGAGTGAGCTAGCGGCTCGCCAGTGCTTTCGCCACATCACGTGCGGTTACGGTCAGGAGCCAGCGATCGCACTCCTTCCGCGGCCACTTGGTGTACTCGGCAAATCCTTCCTTCTGCGGGACAGTCGAACTGGCGACTGCGACGAGAAAGCCGAAGCGATCGACGGGACTCCGCAGAAGCGCGCTGCTGCATTGAAGCGCAGTCCGGATCGCCGAAATTCCCACGTACGCGGGCATGTCAATCACCGACAGCGCATGCAGCGCAACATCGCGCACCGACGTGTTACCCGCCCCGTTGGAAGCAATGGCGAGGGTGGCCAAACGCGCCCGAACTGACATCGCGTGGAACGAATCTCGAGCACCTTCCGGCAAGACGTCCGACGCGAGATGCGCCAGATCAATATTCAAAAGTGGCATTCAGGGGTCTCAAAAAAAAGCGGCCCCGCTCTCCTTCGAGAATGGGGCCGACGTTCAGGGGTTCAGATGCAGGGCTTCGGATGCCCTGCCGGAAAGGTGTGGACCAGGCCATCCTTGCAGATGACCGCGTCCGTTCTCACGGCCTGCCGCTTTTCGACTGCGGCCTGCGCGACCACTGCGTAGCGGTAAGCAGACGCCGGCGGCTGGCCGCCGCCATGCATCGCAATCAACAGCATCACAAGATTCGTCAAATCGTTCATCGAGCGTTCCTCCGTCGACGGTTCAGGATGCGACGGCGGCCGTAGCCGCCACCGTTACCCAGCGCCCGTTGACGAGCACGTCCCGCAGGCGCGAGCCGTTCAGCTCATAGACATGCTCCGTACCCATGCGAATGGGCTTCGGACGGATCGAGAGCGTCAGGCTTCGAACCAGCGCAGCCGATTTGGACTTCAGTTTCATTGCGTTCCTCGGAAAGAAAAAAGGCGAGGAACGCCCCTGTGGGGAACGTTCCCCACCAGGGTTAAAAAATGTGTGCTGCACTACCTCGCGAGTGCGGCCACGTCGATGACGGCGTCGGCCTCCGCAATCAGGTCTGGCGTTTGCGAGATGAAGAACTCCCGCGAATACCCTCCCTGACGCAGAACCTCGCGCTTCATGCGCATGAACTGCACCTTGCGATCGGGATCAAGCGGTCCATCCGACTCGTCGCTGAAGAGCGTTTCGTACGGCTGTCCCGCGTTGCCCGCGATATACAGAGCGACTCCGCGTGTCAGGCTTTCGTTGATCCACACCTTCTGACCACCAGACATCACGCCGACACCCTTGCTGCTGTCATTTTCGGCGTCGTGCACGAGGATTTCGAAGCCCTCGCGCGTTTCACCATTGGCCAACGTGCGCTGGGTCTGGATCTCGACCGTGAACCGCGTGCCGTAGCACACGAGCAGCAGGTCATTCACTTTCTGCGTCAGTGCCGGGCCCGCGTCGTCGATCGTCAAAGCGATCACGCCGTCGTTGCCCAGCCCTTTCGCGAGCAGCTTCCACTTCGCGATCTCGTCGGAGATGCGCTCGGCGAGCGCCTGCGTCGCTGAAAACCCCTCCAGCTCCCGCTCGAGAACAGCAATCGTTGCTTCGCGCGTGGCCTGGCTCCGGATCAATGCTTCGATCCGCGCATCCAGTCCCGTGCAGAGATCGCGACGTGCGACCAGCTGGCGATCGACATCCGCAATCGCTTGCGTCACATCGACCGCAGCCAGGCGCGACACCTCCGCTTCGACCTCACGCAACTGCCCAGTAAGGCGCGTCGACTCCATCTCCCGACGGGCGATCGCCTCGTTTCGCTCTACATCGAGCGATTCCAGATCGGCATGGGCCTTCGCCAGCCCGGCCTCGGCAGCGTCCAGCAAGGGCTTCCGGGCAGCAAGCTCGGTCGCACGCTGGAGCGCCTGACGTGCGGCCGTGACTTCCGCGTTCACACGCTGAAGCTCAGCACGCTTCACCGACAGCGTTGCGACAGACGGCGCAAGTTGGTCCAGCTCCGTCTTGTGTTGTCGATATCGCGTCCGAAGATCCTTCAGCGAGACGGTCTGAACGTCCACTTGATGCGCGGCACTCCTCGCTTGCGCGAGTAGCGGGCACGTCGCATGGATATCCAGCCCGGCGCACGGCACGGCCCCAATTACCGAGGATTGCTCGGTCAGGTTGCGGATCAGGACTGCCTTCGTCGTACCCTCCGATTCCAACCCGGAGAGCGTCGACTCGACAGTCGCCGCGCGCAACCGCTTCACATCGAGCTCCTCGATCGCGTTCTGCAAGGGCTGAACCAGTGCCTCGGCCTTTCCGAGACAAAGCTCGGCTTCGTCGCGGGCAGCCGCGGCACCGCGGATCAGCTCGGCTTGCCGAATGACAGCTGCGTGGCCGGCGATGGTCTCGCGCAGCGCCGCTGCGCGTTGCATGAAGCGCTTCTCTTCGGCCTGCTTGTCTCGCTCCAACGTCTGAAGCGAGACCTGCAGTTCACCGCGCCGCGCGCCGAGTTCACCCAAGCGCGCCGCCGTGCCAGCGTTCTCGCCCTGCTTGGCAACCAGCACGGCGTGCTGTTGCGTCAGCGTGGCAATCTCCGCTTGCGCGGTCGTACGCTTGTCCCGTGCGGCGGCGATATCTGCTGCGTCGGTTGCGATGGCCTTGCGCGTCTCTTCGACACGCTCACGCTTGCCAGAGAACGCGGTGAGGTCCTGTTGCACCACACCGAGTTGCCGGCCGAGTGCCTTCGCGACATCGGCAGCTTTCGTCGACAACGCGCGAAGGTGATCGATCTTCAGCAGCTCCGCGAGGAGCCCCTTGATCTCGGTCGCACCGTAGGACGCGAGCGGTCGACGGTTCTGTGCCGAGAACACGCTCGTGAAGAACGATTCAAGCGAGCCACAAATCGCGTCAACACATCGATCGTAGGTTTCGCTCTTACCGTCCGACACTGTGCCGTCCGGAAGCGAGACTGGTCGCCACTCCCCGTCCATCGAGCGATAGAACAGGAAGTAATCCGCCTTGCCCGTCTTGCCCGGCTTGCGGAACGCGAAGGTCGACCGATAGCGCAGGCGGTCGTGCTCCCACTCGAACTCCTTGCGCGCCTGCACGCCGCAGATGTGATCCCAGTACGAGAACGCATCAACGGACAACTTCGAGGCGCGCGAGGGCATGATCCGGTATGGGTGCAGGTTGTCCATGATCGTCGTCTTGCCGGCGCCGTTCGGCCCCGTCAACGCGATCAACCCATTGGGCAACGACTCCAGATCGAGTTCCACGCTGTCGCGCTTCATCCCGTCCCGGACGCCCGTGAACCCTTCGAGCAGCAGTCTCAGAGGTCGCATGACTGGATCTCCGAAAGCGAGATGGGCTGCGAATATTCGTCGGGAAAGAAGAACGGGACTTCGTCGTCATCGACGGCGAGCGTCGGCTCAGGCCGGGAAGCCGGCTTACCCAACGTGCCAGCAACCGCCGCCTCCACCATTCCACAGAGGCGACGGAACGCGTCCGACGTCTGTTTGAGCACCGACTCCCAATCGGGGCAACCCGTGAGAATCTGCAACTCGCGGCCGGACCATTGACCCGAGTACCCCGAGTCGAACGACCACAGGAGGTTCTGCAGCTCGACGCCCGGTGTCACGACGATCTCAGCCTCGTCAGCTTCGACCACGTGGGTCATCACGAACAGACCATCGCGTTGCGCGATGACGGCGCCACGCTGGACACCGAACGGTTGGTGGAAAAGTGCCGCCGTGCATCCGCCGTGTTCGACGAGAAGCTTCTGCAGCGATTTCGCGTCGGTCGACGCGGT
The DNA here is from genome assembly GCF_902499025.1 of Burkholderia lata. GTDB lineage: Bacteria > Pseudomonadota > Gammaproteobacteria > Burkholderiales > Burkholderiaceae > Burkholderia > Burkholderia lata_C. The sequence goes on from NZ_CABVPW010000050.1 coordinate 33,754, forward strand.
AAAGGTCTGGGCCCAACGGACACCAGCAGGATAGAGACCAAACATGAGCACACTCCGGAATTGAGACGGAGTGCGCCCCTGACGGAGAACACGCCCCGTCAGGGTAGTAAGAAAATGGATGCAGCGATGCTGCCGTCGATGCGCCAATGGGCGCGGGGTGAACCTTGTTTCGATAGCCACGCGGGCTATCGGAACACGGCTAGTGTTCAAAAGTGACGGAGAACAAACCGTCGGTGGGCGGCATTACGCCGCGAACAGATCGTCGCTGAGCCAGGCCGGGTCGCCGGCGCTCGGGGGAGCATCCGAACTGCTCGTCGCCGATGTGGCCAGCGACAGCACCGATGCAACTTCCGGCAGGCCAGACTGATCACCTGCAGGTCCGCCGGTCGCGGCGAGACGCGCCAGAATGGATTGAGCGATTGCTTCCGGCTCGCCAGTCTCGAGCAGCTGCAGGCGATCAACCAGCGGAGCAGCATCGACGTCGGCCAGTTCACACCAGCGAGTCAGCTTTGCGTCGACCGTCGGCGCGGTGCTGATCCCTTCTGCCCGGCTGCGCATGACTGGAAGCACGCGCGGCTCGAGCTTCACGCCGGCCGCCGCCGAGAACATCGCTTCGATCGCCTTGCGGTCGACCAGTTGCTTATGCTCTTCATCGATCTGCCAGCGAATGCGCACGAACTTTCCCGCGGATGCTGCGGCGAGCGCTTCGAGCTCGTTCGCGTCCGGCGGCCCGTCGAACGACACGGATACCATTTCGCGAGATGGTGTCGGAACCAGTACGGCATGTGCATCGGATGCCGTCACGTCCCACGACAGGTAGCCCTTGTCGCCGAGCTCGCCGTAGTGGAAGCGCCCGATCGAGCCCGGATACCCCACCAAGCGCCCTTCACGCTCCCACGTCTGCTCCTTGTGGATATGCCCAAGCATGAACGCCGAGCATTCCGCGGCAAACAGCGCACCGAGGCTGAACTCATGATCGAACCCTGCCATCGTGACGCCGTGTTCGGTCTCGCACCCATTGACGGTCCCGTGGGACACGCCGACGGTCGGAACGCCTGCGTCACGCGCCAAGGTGTTGATCCGGCCCGCAGCAGACAGAAAGCTGGCGAGCGAGTCAGCGAGGTCCGTCGATGCTGCCAACGCGCCGACGCGCAACGCCAAATCCGCCTTGTTCATCGTCGGAAGGCACGTAAATATCGTGCTGGCGCCACCGTCGATCGCATAGCGGAACTCCTCGTCGGTGAACACCGGCCCTTGTGAGAACCAGAATTCGCCATCTACAAGCGCCATCTGGCACGGACGGTCCGCGATTGCCACCGGATACCGCGCGCCCATCAGCGCGAAGTTTTTCAGCGTGCCCGGCGGTTCATGCGAGAACGTGCCCTGAAGCATGAGCACCGGCATTGCTTCCGCGAGTCGGTGCACTTGCTTCGCGAGCGCGTGGAGAGCAGGCGAATGTGCGTCGAGCCGGTGATCGGTCGAGTCGCCGCTGATCACCGCTACACCAGCTTGCCGCGCAATAGCGTCGCCCACCGCGTAGGTGAAACAACGGTCCGCCTCGTCGAGGTTGCCGGGTGAGAAATGCAGGTCAGAAAAATGCGCGATCTTCATCTGCGCCTCCAAAATGAAAACGGCCGCCTCACGGCAGCCGATAAGCGATGCCCGTCGACAAGGGACGGACATGGAAATTACGTTGAGAAGAGAACGTCGCGGACCCTCATCAGCGTGTTACCGAGCAGATTCAGTCCTGGCCACTTTGTAGGGTCGGTGATTCGCGGATCGAATTTCCCAATCCCCGCTCCCCATATGCCGTCGGACCGACTGGCTTCAACAAGAATCGTCGAGCCTGTTCCACTCAGCACCCGTCCCTGGTCCGGGTTCTGCCGAAACTTCTCTCGGCATCCCACAAACACAATCGACTCGCGAGACCTGAGCCAAATTTCCTCGTCGAAGCCAGACACGTCTCGACCAAGCTCCTTCTGCTTCTTCGGAGAAGGCGTCTCCAGAATCCTCGCGGCCACTACATGGTCGTCGAACAGCATGGCCTTGGCGTACATCATGAACTGCTCAACGCAATTGAATTCCACTTCGTGGTAGGTGAAGCGGCTAGGATGCCAATTGCTCAGGACGTCCTCGGCGCCGAAAAACGCCGCGAAGTTGCCGATCCGGCGCATGGTTTTCTCCAAGATGGATAGTCAAGATATGGCCGCTTGCGCGGACGATTTCGATGCGTGAGACACGCGTTCGAAAGCACTTGAGCAAATCGCTTTGCTGAAGGACTCTCTGTTTCGCGCTGCCAAAGAAAAGGACACCGACCCCGAAGGGCCGGCGAAAGGGGTATCAGTTACGCGTTGTTGAACGATTCGACCGCCACGCCGATTTCACGTTGAAGCGAATCCGGATCCTCGAGCGCTGTCGTCAGCCGCGCGATCATCTTGTCGACGTCGGCGGACCGCTCCATCCAGCCACGACTGAATCGGAAGTGCCCGTAAATGCGAAACGCCCGGCGCTGCTCGTCGTCAACGAAGCGGAGACGCTGCAGCAGGTCCTGCATGCGGTGGCGCTTCTCTTCCATCGACTCGGGCGGGCCGTCACCGGCTTCCGACTGATCAGCGTGTCCCGTGGGACTTTCATCTTCGGTAGGGTGAAGCTGAATCACGGTGCCGCCAGAATCTGCCAGTGCGGGTGAGCCAGCGGCTTCGATCGCGGCCGGCGCCTCCTCTGCACCGTCGAGCAACGCGCCGATGTCGATATCCGCATCGAGCACGGTCAGCATCTGCGGTTGACGCACCGCTTCACCGGCCTCGTTGATCCGCGTGATGTCGAATTCCCGCTTCGAGATCCAGAACCGGGTGCCAGTCAGCTTGCCGCGGGCCAGCTGGACCGTCTTCATCGCCGCGTATGCCTTCTGCAGCACGTAGATTGAGTTCGTGGGAAGTTCGATCAGCCCCAGACCCTTGATGTCGGGAATGGCGAAGACGAAGTTGGCACCGAGGTTGCACTGCCGGCTTTGATACTGCGGGCATTGCTCGGGGTTGCAGATGCCATCGGGGATAGCCTCATCCTGACGGAAGATCACATCGCGGCCGCCGAAATGCCGGACCGTGCGCGTTGCGCGAGGATCGCGCTCGACCTTTGCGTATGTCTTGCAATAGCGAAGGCCATCGGGCCCGTACTGTGAGAAGTACTTGCGACCGCTCGAGCCCCACGCCGCCATCTCGTTTGGGATGTTCTGCATCCAGTCGTTGAAGGCGAACAGCACCGGAAAGCGGTAGAGCCTGACGCCCTGGCCGCGATCCTCGCCGTAGAGCTTGAGAATCTCCTCGGCCACGTCCGGGTTGTTGAAGTCCGAGCGGCGGCAGGTGAAATAGTCGGTATTGCGCGGCGCCAACGGATGCTTGATTCTGCAGCGTGACTCAATCGCCTTCCCGATCGTCTCGAACGAGTCACCGGCGGCGACCATCGCGTCGTACAGTGTGACCGCGTCCGGATTTCCTCGCGCGCTCGACGTCAACACCTTGATGCCGGGCCGAATTTTACCGATCACCGGCGGCCGCATGGCCCGCTCTTCGACGACGCTCCTGACAGGACCGCCGACCATACTGACAACTGCATTCATGAAGGTTTCCTCGCAAGTTTGAAGATCGCCTGGGTCCGCAATGCGTCCGCCGATTGCTCGAGGGCGTTGGCGGCCGCCTCTCCGCGGCGGGTGGCGATACTGGACAGAAAAATCCGGCGGTCGGAGTCGGTGAACATCGCGACTTGTGCCACTTCGCAACGCTCCCGCCATGCGGGTGACGTCGTGTCGATGGCCGACCTTTCCTCGGCGATCGTTTGGCTGATCACAGAGGCGATCCGGGAATTGAGACGATTGGGAAGCACACGTACCTCCAGGACAGAAAAAAGGGCGAAAAAAAAGCGCGTTCCTCGGCAGAGGGACGCGCTTCGTGGATTCGGATAAATGACCCAAGCACCACGTCCCTTCCGGGGACGTGGTGCTCAGGGAGCCGGACGGCTCATATAGAGGACGTTAGGTCGTCCTCGCACAGCATGGTCACGCTGCGCTACAGCCCATTTTCGGAAGTGCCATTCCGCCGCAGGATCACGGCTCAGTCGACTACTGTCGTTCTACCCAGGACAGAGGCCTGGAGAGAGACACCCGTTGTCCGGGTTCGAACGACGTCGCGGCGCAAATGAATGCGGCCGGCAACGAGTTTCATGACTGAAATGGGGAGCGCGGGCGAGGCGCTCATCAGAAAGGAATTCCACACTGGTTGCCAACCAGTCGGAGCATGCCCATTGGCACGGCTTGTACAAAAGATGGACTTCGGCCAGCGAAGTCAAGGTCGATGCGTCTGGGACGCGAGAAGTAGAGTCAGTATCGCGAATATTGCGGCCCGCAATTCCCGAAAAGCTCACGAAATGGGCCACGCTTTTGCCGGTACCCATCGCAGGTGCCTCGCTCAGAATCGTCAATGAGAGAGACCACCCGAAAAAATCATGTCTGCCGTTCTCGAACCACCGCACGAAGGGCGCGGGCACCCTGACACGCCCGCACAAAACACTCCATCCACCGCTGAGAAGCCCGCGGTGAACCTCGCTACATCGACGGGCTTGAAGCCGATCCAGCGGCTGACGAGCGACAGCCGGATCGACAAGATCGTGCCGGACTCCGACGCCGTCACGATCCTGAACTACAGCTCGCTCTTTGCACGCACATTCGTCCGCAGCGACTACAACTTCTGCGCGGCGAAGATTACTGTCGCCCGCGGCGGCAAGGTCCGTGCGCTCGAGATAGCGCTACGCGATGCAGCGGACTGGATGCGCAAGGCCACCGCATGGGTCGAGAAGCACAACGCGCGCTCCCTGGCTTTTCCGAGTGAGCAGATCGAGCTGAAGGTGACGCGCCCGCTGGCCGGCCTGTTGGTCCGGTGTCTGACCCAGTACGACCGCCTGTTCACCGCGACGATGGAGGCGCAGCTCGCCGACAAGATCACGGCGCAGGAGCGCGCCAACATTCTCAAGAATGCCGAGGGCCGCATCCTGTACGTGAGAACGGCGTGCATCCCGGACAACGATCGTTACGACGCCGACGGCACCGTTCGCGACTGACCCAACCGCATCTGCAGCACGGCATCGCCGGATCTTGACTTCGTCGTCCGGTGAATAAGCTCGTCCTGAGCCTGTCGCGCGCACCGCATCGCGACGTACCCATCACCCTTTCCGGAGACCTATCTCGTGAGCAAACCCTCACCTGTAGCCCCGCACCGCGAATCTGTCGATCAGCCCAGGCCCGCAAGCAAGCTCGGGAGGTCGATCCCGCTGAACCTGGCCCAGGCCCGCCAGCTGCTCGAATGTTACGGCGGCCTCGAAGGCACCATCGTCCTGTCGTTGAGTTCAGCCGGGCACAGTGGCGCAGGCGTCTACGCGTGGATCGAAGATCACCCCGAGGAAGGCGCATCGTTCCTCGATCCCGATCGCCCCTTCACGGCCACTTCCCCGCTCATCGTCGACCGCGACGCTCGGATCCGGCAACTCCAGCGTGCCCTCGCGTTCTGGATGCCGTCCACGACGAAAGACTCCCATCCCTACGCTCACCGGGCTCGTGAGCACGCCGCGCTACTGGCCGGGTTCGATGAACAGACGCCCGAACGCGCCGGCGACCGCCTTCTCGAATTCGTCGAGCGTTGCAACCAAACGAACGAACGCATGCTCGACGCACTCGCCGATGCGGGTTGCCCGGAAGAGATGGAAGCGGCCGAATGGATCGCGCGGATGGATTCGGAACTCACCGGGTTGCGAGAAGAACGCGACCTACTGGCAAGCGAACTGGTCGACGCACACGTAAGCGAACGCACACTGGGCATCGACGCGGCAAGTCCCGGTACCGCCCCGGACAAGAGTGAGCGCGGGTCGCAGTTGATCTTTCATCTGTCGTGCCTCATGGCGGGCTGGAAGACTCGCCAGCCGCTCGACGCCCGCTTCGTTGCAGCCGAGCGATGGATGAAAGAGGTCGGTCTGATCCGCACGGCAAAGCTCATGTCCGATACCGGCGTCGCGCCGGTCGCCGGCGGCAACACCCCACCCAAGGAGTAAATCTTGGATATTCGAGAGATCCAGGCACTGCACGCCCAGTACTCGTCGCAACCGGTCGTCATCGACATCGACAGCCACGTCCGGGCGCTTCCCGCTCCGGCCGGGCACCACAAGATGCGCAAACGTACGATCGAACGGCTAACGTCGACCTGTCGACGCTTCGGCCGGCCGACGGCCATCGCCTTCGCCTTGGCGCTGGGCGCCGGTGTTGCGGGAGTGTCTGCTGCGAAGCTTTGGCACGCCGCCCATGCACGACAAGCCGCAGCACACGTCGAGCCGGCCGCAACGCACAGTGCAAGTGCCGCAACAGCGCACGCCGCCGCGCCGGCCGCGGCCTCGGCGCCCCACGAGTCCAAGCGACCGCTCACCAGTGCTGACTTCGCCGAGCCAGTAGATCGGACCGCAGCCGACGCCGAGCCCACGACCGCCCAGCCATCACGGGTTTCACAACCGCAAGGGTCGACCGTGCCCGCGGATCGCGCGACGCCGTCGCCAATGACAGATCAAGAGAAGGCCGCCGCGTCGCCCATTCGCGCCTCGCGCGCCGCTTCCATGCCGGCGGTCGGCCAGCAGTCCACCGCGACTACACCGGCCGACGCGGCACCCCCACCGTCGCCCACGATGGCACAAGCCCCAACAGCCGCTGCCCCCGCCGTCGCGCCGACCGCGCAAGCGAAGCCCGCGCCTCCCCGCGCTCACCGAGCTCCTGCACGCCAGCGGCAGGAGGCGGCCAGCGCGGAGACGCCGTCGCCCGCAGCGCACGCCGAGCCGGCAAAAATCGAACACGCCCCGAAACCACCGACGCCCGCCAAGACCGGCGACGTCCCACTGTTCTGAAAGAGGTCCGAATGAAAGCCAAACCGCAAAACGTGTCGGTCCTCATGGCCGGCCTGGTCGTCGAGGGCACCCTGATCCTCGACCACGGATTGAGCGTCTTTGCCATCGCGAACGGTGACATCATTTCGACCGCCGGGCTCCTGCACATCGGCGCCGGGGGCATCGTCAAGGGGAAGGTACAGGGCGAGATCGTCCGAGTCGACGGCGTCGTCGAGGGCGACGTCCACGCGCGTGAGACGCTCGAAATCAACGGCCGCGTGAACGGGGACGTGCTCTATTGCGGCACGATCCGCCTGGGCCCGCAAGCCGCGCTCAATGGGCAGTTGCGGCGCGTGCCGCGTGAACTCGTGATCGAGAACGCTCCCGTCGAGCGCGAGATCGCAACGGAACGCCTCGAAGCCAGTGGAGCAACGCGATGAAGAGCGCTCGCCGCCTTCTCCGCATTTCCTCCCTCGTTGTCGCATGCGGCTGGACGCTTCCCGTGCTGATTTTCTCCTGGTACATCGTGTGGAGCCTCGTACCGTTTTTCAAGGACGACAACAGCTCGGGAATTGTCTGGCTCATCCAAACCGCAGCCTACTTTTGCATGAGGTCGACTACTGGCATCTGGACAAGCGAGTGGCGTTTCCTTCCAATCACACTCGGGGATTTGTCTCTCGTCGAATGGGGGATCCTGTATTTCTATGGCGTGGTTATCGACCTCGTCCTTGCGACCCTGGTCCTTCACATTGGCTACGCGCTCACCCTGGGCCTCAACCGCTGTGCGTTCGTCCTCGCTTTCCGGGTACATCGTGCCCGGGCGCGAGCGTAATGGTATCGGTCGCGAAGCCGCGACCGTTTGCACGCCAGCGCAGCGCGAGCGAAATTCCCTGCAGAGAACACATGAACGGTTCAGGGGAGCTAGTAGCCACATCGAAAATTGACGACAGCGCGGTGTCGCCAATTTCTACTGAATCCCCGATTCGATAACGAATCTCGATACGGCGTTCCTCTTGATCGACGAAATGGTCAGACTGTCGCGAGCCCGGGTCATGGCGACGTAGAACAGTCGCCGCTCCTCCGACTCCGGGCTCTTTTCGTCAGGCACCACTCCCTCCTCCGATCGGCTGATCCACACGTGGTCGTACTCGAGCCCCTTCGAACTATGCATCGTCGTGAGGACAAGCACGCCATCGCCCGGCTTGTTGTTGTCCCGCTTCAGGAACTCGATGCGCTCATTGAACGAGCCGTTCAGCCGGCTGATCACGTCGTACGTGCACTGGATCGCCCGGATCGCGACGTCACCCTTGGCGTAGGTCATCATCCATTCGAAGACGCCTTCGAGCGCGAGCGAGTGGAACGACCGCTGGCATAGCGCCTGCCATTCGCCGAGCCGCTTCATGAAAGCACGGTAAGCGGTCGCGGTTTCGTCACGCAGCCCGAGGCCGACCAGCTCCTGCTTTTGCATCTGGACGAATGCAGCGCCCATCCGCTTGTGCAACGCGCCGAGGTCATAGGAGCTCATGCCCATGTAGCCCAGGACGGCGTCGATCCCGTTCTGCTTGTGGCCCTCCACAACCTGCAGCAGGTTGCACATCAGCGCTGCCTGCGGCCTGTTGAGCACCGAGCCGCCGGACGCGCGGTAGTACGGTACGAGTTGCGATCGACATACGGACTCGATCGGGTCGAGGATCCGGTTGGTCCGAGCGAGAATTGCACACGTCGCGCCGGCGGCCAGCTGCGGCCGCAGCGCCTCTACCGCGGCTACGGCGTCACAATACTCGTCATCGAATCGCCGGGCTGCCACCGCGCCGCCAGCACCCCGCGCAGCATGGAGCACCTTCGGCATACGATCGACGTTGTTCCGGATCACCTTGTCGGCGGCAGCCAGGATCTCCGAGCGACAGCGGTAGTTGCTGCCGAGTACGACGCGCTGGGCCTCAAACGTGCTGGCAAAATTCTCCATTCCACGGAAGCCGAGCGCGGCCCGGAAGCCGTAGATGCTCTGGTCGTCGTCGCCCACTACAGTGACGTGCGTACCGGCGCGCGCGTGCAGCTCGACCCAACGGAACTGCAGCGGGTCCGTATCCTGGAACTCGTCGACGAGCAGGTCGGTGAAGCGATACGGCCTGATGTCCTCACTCTGCATGCCCTCAACTGCAAGGCGCAGCATGTCCTGGAAATCGATCTTTCCGTTGCGCTCAAGCGCCTCCTGATAGGCGGCATAGAGCGTGGACTCGGCCGACCCTTCGTCCGCTCGGCCGAAGTTCGTCTTGATCCGCTCGACGATCGGTACCGCCTCTTCGACCTTCCAGTCGTACCCGAGTTCGGCGAGCACCCGCCCGAGCATCCCGAGGCGATCCCCTTCCGATGCGATGTCAGGCCGGCCGCGGCCAGGCCGCTGAAGCTGCTTGAAGGCAAGCGAATGGAAGGTACCTGCAATCAACCGTCGCTTGGCATCGGGCGGCGCCATCGCGAGGATTCGCTCGCGCAGCTCGACGGCCGCGTCCTTGCTGAAGGTCACGGCACCCACCATCGCCGTTGGATCCTCCAGAAGGAGCGCTGCCTTCGTCGCGCTCATTTTGGTCTTTCCCGCGCCCGGGCACGCGATAGCGAGACAATGGCGGCGCAGGAGTGCCACCTCGCGCTGTTGTGGATTCAACTCGTCGAGCATGGCACCGTCCGTCCCGATCAGTTGCCGCGAACGGTGTTCATCAGCTTCAGGTGGGTCGTGTACCCACGCAGACCGACCGGATGGAACTTGCGCAGGAAGCGCGCGGTTTCGTCATCGACGTCGGACTGATCACGAATTCCGTTCCAGACGAGGAAGTCGAAATGGTCCATCACCTGATCGAACTTCAGGATCACGGACAGCAGGCGCATCGAGAATCGCGAATATGCCTCGACCTCGATGTCGAGTGAAGGCTTCGTCACGCTCGGCTCGAATACGGTCTCCTTGCGCTCGCGCATCTCGGCTTCGGTCTTTTCCCGGAAACCTTGCGCGACGTCGAGCTGCTCGTTCACATAAGCCTCGAGCTGGTCGAGCTGTTTCTCGAACCACGAACTGACGATGCCCTGTTCGTTCGCACCGTACGTTGTCCGGCCGAAGCGTTGCATGTTGATCGTCATCCGGTTCAGGTACGGCCACCACTGCTCGAACAGCGGCTTCAGGCGCGTATGCCTCATCGTGACCCGCGCGGTCACGACGGCCGCGCCGGACAGCTGCTTGTTGATCAGTTCGCGGCCAATCTCACGCCGGCGCTGGATGATGCGCGCGCGCTCCGCTGGCGACAGATCGCGGAACAGCGTACGCGTGCGCGCCACCTCCTCCAGCTTTTGCTCAGCTTCCGCGGCGCTGATCAGCCCCTCGCGCTGCAGGACGCCAGCCGACAGCGCCATCTCGTCGAGCTCGCGCTCGACCTCGCCGTCGTCAGCGCCGTCCGTTGTCTGCCGGGCGTCGCCCGTAGCCGGCCCGCGCATCGACACTGCCCCATCGTCGCCAACCGGCGGATGTGCCGCCGCGTGCTCAGGTGCCATGTCCGCGGTATGGGTGCCGACGTGCGCTTCTTCATTGATCGTGCTCATGTGGATCCTATCTGGTTGACTAACCGCACGTGCGGCTTGCGTCTATTCTTGCGGGCCCGCGCCCCGATACACGTCCGAAACGTGAACGATTTCGCGCGGCTTTCACAGCGATCGCCCGGCGCCGGACGAAAAAAAGCCCCCTCCGGGGGAGAGGGGGCAAGGCCGAAAGCTCTACGGGGAGTGAGCTTTCCGAGGACCGTAGACCATGATTCATTCTGACGTCGTCGGGCCGTCCGATTCGCCCGAAACGTCGGGTATTTCGACCACCTTTTCTGCGGTCGCGCGCTCACGCTGCGCGCAACCGGTTGTGGGCCACCCGGCAGAAAGCTATGCGGAAAACTGGAGCTTTCCGGGGCTACTGGTATGAAGACGCTGCTTTCCAGAGGAGCGCGCCGAGGCATCCAGCAATCGCCAACCAATACGGCGCCAGGAGCGGCACCGGCGCGATCAGCACCGTGAACGCCACACCGAAAACCAGCAGAATCCCGTGCCCGGCCAAATGAAACGAGAGCGGGCTGACGTAGCCGGCGGCCGCCGCCCGCACCTTGCGGCGCACCGTCCCATCAATGAACATCGCGGCCCCGAACACCAGCGTGCCGAGCAGCCAGTACTTCATCACCGTGAGGCGGTAGACCATCCGGTACACGAGTCGCCAGAAATTGTGCACCCACCGGTTCGCAAAGTCCGTCATTCCCCCGTCTTCGATCTGCGGGTCTCGCGTCTGCTCCATCGATGCCTGCACCAGCCCTGTTTCAACGAAGTAGTGTTTGAAGGTCCGATTCGTCGCATTGATCGCCTCGGCGGTTCGCACTTCCCCAAGGCTCGCCACCACCGAAGCAGCCTCAGCATCCGGAATTTCGAATAGCGACGAGTCGGGCACCGCCGGCATCAGCGCTACCGACAGCAACGGCACAAAGAAGAACCACATCTTGATGTGCCCAACGAATCGGCTACCCGCCATACAGCTCTCCCACGAAGCTCCCGATCAGATAGATCGGCAGGGCGATCAAGCCGGACAGCCCAACGTAGAACTGCACCGGCCGCCGCCTGATGAACATCGCGAGCGAGTACGCCATCGCGTTGGCACCCTTCCTAAATTCCTCGGGGGGTGCGGCTAGCGGATCGTCCTGCGCTGCGGCGGTCGACATCGCCCGGCGCACGGTGTACTCATCAACCCTGGTCAACGTCCGAATCAGAAAAGGCGTGAGCGACATCGTATTCCTCGAAGTAGAGACGGAAGGTTTCACCCGTAAGCGCTCGCGACGCGAGCTGGAATGCTGCCGAGCGTTGGCTGATTCTCTCCGGGCACCGTTCGTTGATCATCTCCGCCGGCAGCTTATGGCGCGACTCGAAGGTCGTCACCGGCTCGAACATCGGCGACCAGACATGGAAGCGCTCGCCATCGCGGACGACGAAGCGCCGCGCATACAGCATGTGCGCCGAGGCAAACAGGCCCTGCATGAATGCGACGTGCGGATCGCCGGTCTTGCGCACGCGCTTGAATGCGCTGAGCGCATCCACGAACATCTCCTTGACGAGCGGTTCGGCCTTCCCGATGAAGTGCTCACCGACGAAGTCCGCCACGCGCGCACACACGAGCTCCAGCTCAGGGGCGAAGGTGAACACCGGGGTCAGGTGTGCGGACAGTTTGTGCTCGCGAATGATTTTTTTAAAAACGGCAGACATGCGTGGTTATTTAGCCTGTAAGAATTGGAATACGTCCCTGGTACACCGCGCCGCCCGAGATCCGCATGAAGTACTGCAGGTTCGGGAGGGTCTGTATCAGCCGCGTCGGAATCAACGGCACTGCCTCCAGCTGCTGCGACCGCGTCACCGACCCGGTGAACTCGCCAACGTGGCCCTCGCTGGCCTTACTCGTACTGCTCGATACGATCAGGTTGCGAATCGCGGTATCCCCCACCTTCTTCGAGAACCACTCAGCCGTGTCGGTGTCTTCCAAGCGTAAGATGATCTGGTTGTTCAAGTTCCCCAAAACCTGCAGCATTTTTGCGGCATTCCCCAGCTTGGCTTCGAGGTCGGCGCGCGTCTGGAACGCCACGAATGCCTTGAAGCCGGCGCCTCGGCCCTTGTTCAGGATCTGGATCACCTGTTCGTTGATCGCCTCGGCGATCTCGTCGATGATCAGCACGACTTCAGGCGGTTCGTCGTAGAAGTTGTAGATCGAGCCGCACACGGCCGACACGTCGGCCAGGATCATCGACGCGATCGCCTTCGCGACGACGCTGTTGGACAGCGAATCGAGCCCAATATGAAGGACCGCTTTCTGACGAATGACCTTTTCAATCGTCCAGATCTCGCGTTCATCTTCGAAGTCGTCGGCCTTCGGCGCAAGCATCAGGCCAGTCTCGCCCGTGGCGAGCATCTGCAGCAGGGGGAGTGCCGACGCAATGATCCGCATGTAATGCTCGCGATCGTGCACGTGCGTCGCGATCAGCCCGTCAATCGCCTCATGCCCGCGATCGTCCTCGCCAAAGCGCGCTTGGTACAGTCCAATCATCGCGTCGAGGCGGGTGGATCCCGGCTTGTTTGCCATCTTGACGGTGGCCGATGCGACCTGCTCCTCCCAGTCGGCCAATTCGTGCTCGACAAAGAACCGCTTCAGCGCCTTCTCCAAGAGCGGGTCGATCCCGAGCTGCGCATATTTCAGGATTGAGCGCAGGTTCGGCTTGTCGCCGATGTACAGTTCGCCGTTCACCGATCGGCTGATGAACAGCCACGCGAAATCCCGGAACGGGCCCTCCTCCATCAGCTGCGCGATGCGGCTGGGGATTTCAGACGGCTGCGACCAGCTATCGAGCGGTTCGAGGCGAATCGACTCGGACGGCTTCGCCTGGTTGAAGTAGAGGAACTTGCGACCGGTACGCTTCGCTTCCCGCTCGGCGCGCGCCTTCCAGTCCTTGTCGTTCTTCGGGTCGATGTCGATCAGCACGTCGCCGCAGTGAATCACCTGCGTCGAGATGACTTCGTACGTGCGCGTCTTGCCGGAGCCCGTGGTACCGCCCACCGCCGTGTGGCCGCCCATCGCCTTATAGTGGAACGGTACGTACCCCTTGTTCGCTTCCAGGCCGTGAATCCAGGAGGCGCCTTGCGGCGTTCGATCCCGGATGCTGTTCTTCGGCGCAAAGAGATTCTCGATCATCTCCTCGAACGCGCGCCCGGGCTTCGTCTTAGGCAACCACTTGGGCAGCCCCGGAATCTCCGTGGTCGGCATCCTCAGGATATCGTGGGCCATCTGGCAATGCTTCTGCGTCCACTCGAACCCGGTGCCGAGATACATCGCGTTGGCCTCAACACGCATCCGGGCCTGGATCGCGAGCAGCGCAGGGACCGCAAGCGTCGTCAGCCATTTCGTCGACAACCCCATCCGGAACTTGAGTGCGCGCCACACCTGCCCCGAGCGGAAAGCGAGCAGACTGAGCGCAAATAGCGCGAAAGCCCAGCCGTACGGCATGCCAGAAAGCGGCAAAGCAAGGACCGCAATCAGCCAACCGAATGCAGCACGTACCTCGTACATCGGGCGAAAGTGGTTGATGTAGCCCCTCACGCGCCGCGCTCCTGAATCAGCTCGCCTATGCGCGGTGCCAGCGTCACTTCGGTCGGCTCGTTGGCGAGCAGCAGGTTACGCCGGCGCAAATGCTCGATCAGGGTGTCGCTGGCGACGCCGTATCCGCCGATCGTGCGCTTCGACACCGCAAGGCCTTTCTCGGTCCAGCGCACCTTGGCCTTGCCGCCAGCGACGTCCTGCTGCAATGCCGCGAAGAATTCGGAAATCATGCGCGGCGTGCCCTTCAGAATTTCTTCAAAGCGATCCCCCGCCGGCGCAGCTGCAGCCGGCTCACGCCGAATCTCGGCGGGATTAACGGCCGGGGGCGGAGGCGGAAGCTCGAGCGCCATTTGCCGTTCGTCCGGTCTCTTCGGTGCCGGCATAGACTGAGGCACCTGTACTGCCGGTGTCGCAGCAACCGCGCCTTCGGTGGGTGTAGCTGGCGGCAGCGTCGGTCCGGACGTCGCCTCGGCGCCCACGGCAGCGGACGCCGGAGCGGAGTCCTCCGTCACCGGTTGCGTCGGCATAGGCGTCGGCGGCTGTGTTGGCTGCGGCGCGGCCTCTACCGGGACAACCTTCGGCTCCAACTCGGCGGCCACATGGATAGCTGACGGCACGGCGAACGTTACGGGCTCGAAAACCGCTCGCTGCGCCTTCCGATCGAAATCGGCCGCCGTTGCGACCGCCTGTCGCACGACCTTGTGGGTCAGCGACTCCACGCCCATTGGGCTCTGCGAGGGGTTGATCGCGCCGAATATCTCGGCCAGCACCTCCGAGTCGAGCCCCGAAAGCAGTTCGCTCCCGACCAGCGCCTGCGCTAGCATGCCGGTGCGCATGCGCTCGACCGGTAGCGGTGTCGCCCGACGCGCCACGCGATAGTTCGCCCCTGCGAGCCACGGCCCAACCGCGCCGTGGATGGACGGGTTCCAGACCGACCGGTCCGTTGCTCGCTCGACTTCGAAGTGCCGATAGGGCTCGTCCAAGCCCGAACAAATCGCGGCGAGAAACACGCCGTAGTTGTACTGCGACTCAATGCGCCGGCGGCGCTCCGACGTCAGATTCGTACCGAACTTCAGCCCACCCGCAAGACGCATCGCATAGAACGCCGTTTCCACCGTCCAGCGGAACGCGCCGGCCGGCTCACGGTACAGCTCCGGGCTAAACGGAACGGATGAGAACCAATCCGCGCAGCGCCGGACCAGCGACATCCACTTCCGCTCAAACTCGTCGCGCGACGACTCGTTCGCACATTGTGCGATGAGCTCGATGCGGCGTTCGTTGCGCGTCGCGAGCTCCCCGACTTGCACGGGTTCATAGAGACGAACCTCCATCATCACGCCAGGCCCTTCGTCGCGAGCTTCGTCAGGCCCTTGATCGCGCCACCGCTTGCGTTAGCACCACCACCGAACATCGACGCAAATTTCGGAATCTCGAAGGACAGAATCAGCACGAAGATCGACAGATCCAGCGCCAGGCTTCCCGCAAAAGGCGTCGTCAAACCCTTCGATATCGCGCTTCCAAACGCCTTCGCGAGCGTGTCCGTCATCAATCGCTGAAGGATCGCTGCGACGACCATGTACATGCCAGCGCCGATCGTGAAATCGAGCCAGCTCTTGAACCACCCTCGCGTGTATTCCGACATGCCAAGCGCGAACGCTATCTTCCCCATCACGATCGCGACGGCCATTTGAATCGTCCCGAGCGAGATGAAGAAGAGAAAAACCAGAGAAGCAACCATCAGGCACGCCCAGGCAGCGAGCAGTGGCAAGAGGTTGATCAACAACGCCATGTAGTTGTACCAATGCTCCGCCTTCAATGCCTCCATCACCGCGTCGTAGAGCGCGCCAGCCGTCTTCACCATGGACATCGGCAACGACTGCGCGTCCGTCCCCGAAACAGCGATGGCCATGTCGTTGAACCATTTGTAGAATCCCGGCGCCCATCTGCCATAGGACACGTAGACAGCGCAGAAGATGCCCAAAATGGCCAGGTCCTCGAAAAGACTCTGCCAAGCAGCAATGGGGTCCCTTGTCGCGGCGTACCGGACAGCCGCCAGCACAATGGTGATTCCGGCAAGGGCACCTGCCATCTTGTCCGAGTCCTTGTCGAGGGTCTTGCTGAGCTCAACCGCGAGGTCGATCAGGTCCTTGAGGATCTTCGTGATCTCTTCGATCGCCGCGGTCGCACCCTTCGCTACCTCGCCCTTCACATAGCTCGAGCTCCAGCTAGAGGGCAGCATGTCTTTGAGCGTGTCCATCACCGACGCCCTCGCGATGCTTGGTAGCGCAAGCACCAGAATCAGCAAGCCGCAAGCAACCCACGAACGCAATACGCCGTTCTTCATTGCTCTGTGACTCCGTAGGCGGCACGTTCGGCTTGTTGTTTCGACATGAACTTCTCTGCGTCGGCCGACTTTTCCTTGTCCTCCTCCGCCTGCTGCGCATCTTTCTGAGCGTCCTTCTGCGCCTTGGCTGCGTTCAACTGGAGGATGTCCGCGTTCTGGCTCGTCACGATATCGAGATAGTGTGTCGTGATCTCCGCCGTCGCCTGCTGGGTCGGCGACAACGACAGTTGCGACTGCAGTTCCTGCCGGCGCGAAGCCATCTCGGTCGTGTGCTGCATGATGTTGGAGCCCATCTGGAACAGGTTCCGCGCGACCTTGTCGTTCTGCTGGTACAACGTGTTCATGTCGGAGAACCACTGCGCGTTCGACTTACCCGACCGGCTGATCAGCCCCTGCACCTGCGTGACCCATTCACCGCCCTTCTTCAGGTCCCCATAGAGCCCCTGGAGCGTGCCTACCAACCCCTTCACCTTGTTGATGTCGCCCGTGATCTGGTCGTACGCGGCCTTCCATGCGGCGGGGTTCAAGTTCTGCGCCTGCAGCAGATCATTCACCATCATCTGGTACTGATAGAGGATGTTGGTGTTCTGGTAGATCTCGCCCTTGACGGCCTTCGCCGCAGAAATCACGTTCTGCACGTAGTTGATCGGATCGAATACTTCGAGCGCGGACGCATGCTGGGCAACGAACATGGAGGCCGCGAAGGCCGCGGCGCGGAGGGTCGGCAGGAGTTTCATCGGTGGGCCTTTCAGTCGAGGGGGGAAAGTGCCGCACGATCGGCGCACGGCGTCATGGGTGTGTCTCGCGGCGGACGCACGGCCGAGCATTGCTGGCTGCCCCGTGATGCCGGCAGGCGCTCGCGAACGGATGTCCCGACGGCGATCTGATCAATCTCGTCGACCGTGAGCCCGAACACGTCGCGGTACAGGGCCAGTTGGGTTGGAGTCGAAATTCGCGTCATCTGTATTCCTGTCAGTCGAGGGTGGCCATTTCCTGCAGATAGTCTTCGCGCCATGTCGGCGAGCCGGTAGCGAGGTGCTTGTCGAGCGTGCGCTGCGCCGCACCGTCGGCCCGCAGGATCGCGAGCGCTTCCTTCGGGAACTTCGCCTGCAACATCCGCGAGTGGTCCGGTGTGACCCATAGGTAGTCACGGTTGGGAATGCCGTTGCTGATCATGGCGATCTGGTCGTCGGTCAACCCGAACACATCGCGGTAGAGGCGCTTGTTGTTGACAGCGTCGCGGTTCGGCAGAAAGAAGAAGTTCTGGATGTTCTCCTTCAGGATCTCGAAGTTCGGGACTCGCTCAAGCTGGCTGAGTGACTGGGTCGCCATGACGAGGGTGCCGTTCAGGCCCCGGATCGTGACCGCCCACATTTCCAGTCGTGCGTAGAAGCGCGGGTACCGGAAGAAGAAGCCGCACTCCTCGACCTCGATGATCGTGACGCGCTTTCCGTCGAGCCACTGCGAAATCCGATAGAACGCGTAGTCCATGAACAGCGCGGCGGCAACCGGGTAGCTTTCGAACAGCTCACCCATCTCGATCGCCAGGTCATCCGAAAGGGAGAACGCATCTTCCACGTGATCGAAGAAGCGACCATTCTTCTCGCCCTGCGTCCAGATCTGCAGGCGCTCGCGCAGGTCCGCCGGCAACAGAGGAGCCAGGTACGAGAGCGTCCAGAACTGGCGCTCGTAGCCTTGCGCGAGCGTGACCACCCGCTCGTAAATCGTCCGCTGCTGCTGCGGGCTGCACCGGAAGTCCTCACCGTCGCCCTCGATCGCCATCTGAACCCAGTCCGACACGTAGGTGTAGTGCCGGGGATCTGCCAACAGCGATAGAGGGTTGACCTGGGTCGCGGCCGCGAATTTGCCGGTCGCATCGACGAATTTGCCATCTGCGAATACGGTCGGGATCCGCGTCGATCGGTTCTTGTCGAACTTGATACGCCGCGGCCGAAAGCGTCCGGTTTGGGAAACGAGGAAGTTGAGGAAGATCGTCTTGCCCGAACCAATCGGGCCGACGATAAACGTATGAGACTTCCCGCTCGGATCGTGCAACGTGATGCGCTGCAATGTGCGGTGGCGAGTCGGAAGCAACGTCAGCGGACCGACCTTCTGTCCGAGCTGCTGCGTAAGCCATTGGTTAACGTCGCTGCCTTCCGCGACACCACGCACCGGCGCGATGTCCGAGACCACCGGCGTCTCGACGAACTGCAGGCGCTTCTGCTGGTCCCACCTGCCAGGCAGCGTCGACGCCCACGCTGCAGCGAGATTCCGTTTCTCGACCAACACCCCGAAACCTGCGTTGCCGATGCGGCCGATAATTTCGCGCGCGTTGTCGTCGCATTCGTTGATCGTGTCCCCATAGACGACTACCGAGATATTCGCGAAGCCGTACTGCTGGCCGTCCGCGATCAGGCGCGCAAGCGCTGTCTCCGCCTCAGTGGCGAGGATCTCGCGTCCTTTCTCGTTCTCCATGCTTTCCTTCTTCTCGTCCTTCGAGAAAAAGCTCTTCAGCACTTTGACCGGACTGAAAGCCGCGACCTTGTAGAACTTGCGCATCTTCTCGATGTACGCCTGCGCCTTGCTGGTCGACAGGAAGCGGAACATCACGCACACATCGAACTCGGCGTCGACGTCGGCCAGCACGTCGAGTGCGGCCTCTTGAAAGCCCATCCACTCCTTCACGGCAATGATCTTTGCGTACCGCGTCCCGTGGGCAGACTCGAACATGATGTGTTCGGCGCCATAGGTGACGAAGCTTTCGGTCAGGTGGGTGTCCAGCATCGTGACCGGGTAACGCACGCGTCGTGGCGGAACCGAGGGATTTGCCGTCTGGTGCAGAAAGGCGAGTGCGTTCTGCAGCTCGAGGCGTTTCATCTTGAGCCGCGCCACGCCGCCCTTGAAAGCGTCCAGAATTCCCTCGAAGCGCTTGATGTCCGACGCGATCCGCTCCATGTCGAACACGAATGCACTGCGCGCCAGAACCATGTCCTTGAGGGTCTCGAGCAACGCGACCGGCACCGACTTGCCACCCACCGTGATGTGATAGGCAACCTTCTCGAACAGCTTGTTGATCCCCGTCTCGGGCGTATACGCGAGAGCCAGCGAGTGGGTATTGCGGAAGTACTTTCCGCTCCCCACGCTCTTCTGGTTGATCTCGTCAACACGTTGATCCATCTCCGACGCGAACTGACCACCAATCTTGCCCCGAACGCGGCGGTGCGACATACGCCACCATGCGGTGATCCGGTGATCGAAGTTCTTGCAGGCGTGGTCTAGATTGTCGCGGGCCGCCGAGATTTCGTCGGAGTTCGGACTATCCGCGTCCACACCTTCGAACGTGTACAGCGTCAACAGGGACCCATCCTTGTCCAGAATGACTTCCGGGGTAACCATCGTCGCCCACGGCGCGATCTCCTGTATCGCTCGACGTTTCGGGTTCGCGCTCACAGCGGCAGCTCCTGATCAAATCCATATGGCCGCCGAAATCGGGCGGCGACATCGGCAGTCGGCACCGGCTCGTGTACATCGGGATACCGGTTGTAGACGACCAGCACTTCCTTCCACCACGGATCGCTTGACGATAGCCAGCGGAGCACCCAATGGACCACGACGCCGACGAGCAGATAGAGCGGCGACATGCTGCTATAGCAGAGCAGTGCCGTCAGCGTTCCGTTGGCAATCGCGAGGCCGCGATCGGCGCCGCCCATCTGGCGCGGCAACGAAAGCGACCGGCTGACCTTTTTCGGCTCACGCACAGGTGAAGTTGACCTTCAGCTGGTTCTTGACGATCGGAATCGCGCACGCCGCGAGACCGAGGCCAACGAGCACCGACGAGATAAACTTCCCGATGTTGCTTTCCGAGTTCGATATCGCGACGGCGCCGACGATAATCAGCACGATGCCGATCGCATACAGCCACGGGCCACTGACATAGGCCTGTATCAGACAGATCAGACCAGTGGCACTTCCCAGGTCATCAAGGCTGACCGCATTCGCGGCCGGCGCAGCAATCGCGAGAGCCATTGCGATCAAAGTCGACTTTCGTTGTCCGCGGCCGAACAGATAGCGGGCGGTGTCTTTCGACTTTTCCCGGACCAGCGAACACAACGTTTGAAGGTGCTTCTTCATTGGATGAACCCCGTGTGGTTAGAAAATACGATTGAGGACGTAGTCCCCGTCTTTGAACCCCTGCACCGCGAGCACTTCCGACACGTAGCGACGGTTGTTTTCGCGTTGAAGATGGATGACGTAAGAGAAGCACTTCGATATCGCCAGGCGAATATCGGGAAGGCTCTTGGAATCGGGAGGTGCCGAGGTGACGGCCATCAAGACCGCGAGGCGCTCCAGCGCCCCGCGGGCGCTCGTGCCCGGCATCGAGACCATGCCGCCAGCTCGGCCTACGCTATGGGCACGGACAAACCCAGTCGCCTCGGTTTCGCGAAGGTCGTCGACGATGAGCCGATCGGGGTACGTTTCGATCGCCCACTGGACGAAGCAGCAGCTGCCGTCCAAGAGAACCGGCTGTACAGTCGCGGGGTCTCCTCCGAGCACCATCACAGCCCGCAAGTCGTCGAGCACGACCACGCGCTCCGTGTGCGGCACGTACGCGGCAAGTGCGCAGAGAAGCGACGATTTTCCGCTCGAGGCAATGCCGGTGATCAGGATGTTTGCACCCTCCCGAACGGCATCAGCCAACGTGTCAATGCAAAACTCGCGGCCCAGCGCCAACTTAATTTTTGGGAGGCTCATCGGCGTTTCGACCATTAGAAAACTCGCTCAAGAACGTAGTCACCATCACGAAAGCCCTTGATCGCGACCACCTCGGAGACGTGACGCAGCTCCCCGGTGCGCCGGAGATGGATGACGTAGTGGAAGCAATCGGCGATAGCCTTGCGCATGTCTTCGAGCGCCCACCGACTGCCGGGCGGGATGCCGAGCATCGCAAGGCTTTCGAGGCGTGTCAGGCCGCCTCGTGCATCGTTCGCGTGGATCGAACCCATTCCGCCGTCGTGGCCTGTGCTGAGCGCTTGGATGAAGTCATACGCTTCGCCGCCCCGTACTTCGCCGACAATGATTCGGTCGGGCCGGAACCGCAGACAAAGCGCAACGAGAACTTGCGTTGTGACGCCTTTGTCGGGATTTGAAAGGAGTCGGACACGGTTCGGGAGGTTGACCTTCAGCTCCATCGTGTCCTCGATCGTGATGACTCGCTCCTCGCTGGGAATGAGGCCATTCAATGCGTTGAGGAACGTTGTCTTACCGGTCGATGTGCCACCCGCGACGAGAACGTTGGCACGCTGTTGAACCATCGTCGTAAACGCATCGGCAAGCGCCTCGTCAGCAACGCCTGGCGGGAAGATCGGGCGATCAATTTCTCGCTTCGCATGGACGCGCGCGAACGCACCCATCCGCGCGTAGTCGGTGATTGAATAATTTGTCTCGCGGTGACGGCGAATCGCGAGGGCATCACCATCGATCGCCGTCGGCTTCATGACGGTCGCGATCCGGAGGTTCTTGTGCCCCCCGTTGATAATTCCCTGCGCCGTGCCGGCTTGCGCCGACTTCTCCACCGAGGCCGCGAGCGAATGGATGGCGCCCTTCAACGTCGCCTGATTGAACTTGACGTCGATGCGGCGCATCACCCCCCGCTCCTCGACCCAGATGTTCGTCTCCGAATTGATCATGACTTCGGCGACGTTTGGATGTTCGAGGTACGGCTTGATAGGGTTCAGCGACTCAAAGAACAGCTGCACGGCGTTCTCTTCGAGTCGTGCGACCTTCAGAAGGGGATTTTCGGCAATCTCAGACATGCAGCTATTGTTCAAGCTGGCACATCCGCCATTCGACCGAAAGGATGGCTAAATTGAACAGCTTTCGCGCGCCTGATGAAGTGCGCCGCGACGCCTGCGTTGCGCTGAATCGCGCGCAACCGGTTGAGGGGGCAAACCCGAAATGCTCCAGAAAAACGTATAGCTTTCGCCCCAACTGAACCGGCAATCCGGTGGCATGCGTTTGTGACCGGCGAAAAAAAAGCCCGGTCACGATGACCGGGCGGGATTCAGAAAATTGCGTGCAACAGATGCGGGTCAACAAATGACCTCAATCGTCTCGCCGAACGGCGCGCGCCGAGCGCGATTGATCGGTGTTGTCGACGCCCAAAGAACCGGATACGCCGGCTCCTCGGACGGGAACTTCCCTTCCATGTCGGTCAGGTACACGAGGAACGCGGGCTCGATCTCGTCGCACTCGATCCGTCGGAACGGATCGACGAACGACGTCCCGCCGCCGCCTTTCAGCGGCGCCAGCTCGACCGGTTCCCCTCGCTCAAACACCTGCACCTGCGTCACGCGCTCGTCGCAGTCCATCACGATCAACCGCCGCGGACGTACCGCGTCGGCAACCGACAGGATCTCGGCTGCGAACTGTGCCTGCGTCTCATCCCAAACCGAGCCGCTGGCGTCGCGGACGAACACGGCATCACCTACGGCCGGCTCGCCCAACGACGGCAAGTACATCCCGAGGTGCAGGTATCGCCGGTTCGGCTGCGCCCACGTATAGTCCGTCGGCGCCGTATCCTGCGCGAAGCGATGCAGGAGCGAACGCCAGTCGACCACCGGCGCCACGGCTTTCTCGGCCGCGGCTTGTAACGCGCCGCCGAGCTTGCCGCATGCCTGCGCGGCTTTCGCAGCCTGAAGCACGGCCACCTTCCACTCTGCTTCCTTCGCTGCCTTGTCGGGCCCGGCGTACTGCCGAACTTCCCCGCAAGACGGCGCAGGTTCCGTCGCCTGGTCATCCGCTGCGCCGGCCGGTTGCGAGCCCGGCGAGCCAGACGAATTGGCAGGCTGGCTTCCCGGCTGGGCTCCTGGTGGCTGCTTGCCGCCCGGTTTCTTCGCAGCCTGGCGCTTCTCGTGCTGGAGAATGCCGTAGACCTCCTCGGCCGACATCCCCTTGAAGCGGACATCTATCAACGCACCAGGCGGGAGTTGCATCCCTGCAGCCACTACCATCAAGTTGACGACGTAGTCGCATGCCGCGTTCCAGCCTACAGGATCACGATGACCTTGACGCCAGCAGTGGCCGTCGGCGACGTGCCATACCTCATGCGCGAACACGCCGCGAACCTCTAGGTCGTTCAGGGTTTTGGCGTATTCCGGGTTGTAGCCCAGCGATACGCCGTCCGTCCAGAACGTCTTGCAGCTCAGGTCCTCACGGACTTTGAGCCGCAGCGCCAGTGCGCCGATGAACGGGTGGTCAAGCACCAGTGCCGTACGTTGCTTGGAAATGCGCGAGTCCATCGCGCCCTCACGCAGCAGCGAGGAACGACAGGCCCGGTGCGGACTGATCGGCAATCTGATCCGTCATCGGCGCAGCGGGCACGCCGCCCATAAAGGCAGCCATCAGGTCTTCGATCTCGGTCGCTTTCGCGGCCACTTGAGAGCGCAGCACCCTCGATTCCTTCAGCTCGGCTCCATCGTGCGCGGCCAGGTGTACCTTGGCCTGCTCGAGGATGTGCTTCAGCTTCGGATCGTCGGTGAAGTTCAGCTTCGGCAGCAGCTCGCACAACTCGCGAACGTGGTTGGCGACGTCGAGCCGGACGTTGGTCGACGCGTACAGGCGGTTGCCCATCGTCGATACGGCCTCGTACAGACGCCCCACCAGATCCTGGTTCGCCGTCTGGATTGACGCGAGCGCGTGCTGATCGATTTCCGTACGCAGGCCGGCCAGGACATCATTCGGCAAGTCGACGCCGAACTGGCTGGCGTCCGGAAACGGCAGAACAGACAGCTTGACGCCGAATTTGCCCTTCAGCTCGGCGAGCGACGGATAGTCGGCCTCGTTGTACAGCGTGCCCATCTCGTCGCGCGCGCGGTCCTTCAGGTTCAGATAGTCGGTCAGGAAAATCGACACCGCGAGATCGAACTCGTCCTTCATGGCACGCATGCGATCCGCCACCTCCATGTAGACCATGGTCGGCAGCAGACGAACGCCGAGCTGGTCGTACTTCAGCGTACGGCCGTAGTAGTACGAGCGAATCCGGCCGCCGATCGAGACGACTTCCGCATAGCTCGGGGCGTGTTCGGGCAGCAGGCGCTTGTTGAAGCGACCGATGCCGCGCGCCTTGTGATTCTTCTCGACTTCTTCGGTGACTTTCCCGTCGTAGCGACGGGCGACCCACGTGGAAATCGCGGTGGACGACAGCATGACCTTGGACTGCAGATCGGTGATGTTCATGGATAGCTCCAGATAGACAAAGAATTGCGAGACGAAAAAAAGCCACGGAGCGGAATCGGCCGTGGCATCAGGGAAAAGCACAACAGGAAATGAAGGCGGTCAGCTGCCGGAGATGATCTTGCCGATCTCACCGCCCAATGCGCGAATAAACGCGTGGTGGCTTTGCAGCTCGGGCTTACGCGCGGTTGCGTCACGTACCAGGAGTGCCGTGAACTCGCGATGCCCTTCGTCGACGAGACGGTCCGCATATCGCATGACACGTTCGAAATTGCCATCGCTCGCCTTGTGCGCGAGCGCCGCAGTGAGCGCGTACAGGATGCTCGGCTCATCCGGGATCGCGCCAAGGTCCGGATTCAGGAGAATCGCGTCAACCGACGGAAGCGCACGATAGATCGCGAGGAAACTGGTCAGCTCGGCGCCAGCGCCCTCACCGACGGTCGCATTGATCGCGTCAGGCAACAAGTCTTCCGGAACCGCCGACATTGTCTTGGCGAGAAAGCCCCATTTCCGCGGGCTGGCCGACGCAACGATGTCGCGGCTGCTGCGCTCCTCCCACAGCAGATTCGGTCTGAAGCGAAGGAACGCGATCAGCTCGGGAGGAACATTCCGGCGAACTGCCCACGCCGTCCAGTCGTCGATCGTAGCCTCGAGCTCGACGACAGCAGCGAAGCGCGAGATCAGAGGATCGAGTATCCCAGTGACGCCGGCGTTGTCGCTGCGCCGGTTGGTCGCAGCGACAAACGTGACGCAATCCGGCAGTACGTGCTCGCCGATCCTGCGCGCAAGCAGCAGTTGCATCTTGGCAGCCTGCACTGCCGGCGAAGCTTGGCCGAGGTCGTCAAAGAACCAGACCAGCGGACGTGTTGCTGAGAGCGCACGCTCGAGATCGCCAAACGGCAAAAAACGAGCATGCAAACCGTCAGCAGCCGGGAATGGCAGCCCTTTCGAGTCCGTCGGATCTTCGACAACCGGGTGGCTGATGAGTAGGTCATGATCAGCCTCGTCAGTGGCAGCCTCGACGATGTCGGACTTGCCGCAACCTGGCCTGCCAGTGATCAGGACGGGCAGCCGCTTGGGGATGTAGACGCGAAGCAGCTGGGTAAGGCGTGCGGGAGAGAGTTTCATGGGGTTCCAGGAATAGAAAGCCCCAGGGGATCGCGCCCGGCAGGGACGTGACCCTGCGGGGCGATGGGAGATGCCGCGATGCGGCGTGTCGATGCGTCCGGAGACGCTGTTTGATGCTTAAGCGTGTGCGCCCACGAGCGCGGCGACCTGCTTGTCCGTCAACGACGATCGCGGCACGCATGTCTCGCGCGTCACGATCATCACGCCGTAGACGTCCGCGAGCACGCGGGCCTCGGGGCAAAGTACGAGCAGTTCGTCGGGACCAATCGGCGCCGGCGACCGATTGCGCCACACGTTGATCGCCACCTCGATCTCAGCGATCGAGACGACGTCCGGTGGTACGTGAATGGATACGTCAGGTTGGTTCATGGGTGACCTCGAAAGTGTCGCCCCGTGAACAACGCCCTGCGGGACGTGATCCCCTGGGGCAGGAAAGAGCCGCTATGCGGCGGATTCGATGCGTCGATGACGCGGTGAGTAAAGCCAGTGTAGGAGGCCCGGCACGACGTGCCGGCCGAAAAGATCGGGAAAAGCAAGCGGCTTTAAATCTGCCACGCCGCGAATGGACGAAAAAAAACCGACGCACGAGGCGCCGGTTGTTCGAAATTGGCTGAAGCTCCAGCCCTCACGTCCCAAGCAGATCGCCTTGGATATTCAACATCGGAAGGACCGCCGCACGGATCTCGGCTTCTCTCGCGCGCATCCTGCGCGTTCGCTCTTCGCCTACCCCGTTGTGCTTCTCGATGACGTAGACGAAGTACAGCGGCTTCGCTGGTCCAGGCCACACTCGCCATTCAGCCATGATGCGCTCGCGCATCTCCGGATCACACGCGAAGTACGACGCGCGCCCCTTGCGCCACACACTTGCGTCGTGGTCGCGCATCCGCTGCTCGCCCTTTCGGGCTCTGGCGATCCGCAGCGCCTTCTCCGCTTCGACATCCGTTTCCGGCGCTGGCGCGAGCTGGTCTGCGAACAGCGGGCAGTCGCGCTCGAGCTTCCGCGCGACACGCTTGTGCCGATTGAGAAACGCTTGCTCCTTTCGAGACGTCCAGATGTAGGCCTCGTAACGCACCGTTCGATCGAATCGCATATTCTGCTCCTCAATCAAGCCGCGAACGGCGTCAGTTGCGAACGCGCATAGTCCAGCGTGCCGTCCTTTACGAAAAGCACCCGGCCCTCGTCCGAGCCCGGCTTGACCAACACGTATCGCTTCGCCGCACCGTGTGGGTAGCAGAGGATTTCACGGTAGCCATCAGCAATCGCTCGGTCCACGTGCTCGACACCCGTGATCACGACGTTGCCATGCGTGCGATACTGCGCGCACTCTGCCTGCCCCCTGGCATCGGTTGCGGCCTGTTCCGCGATGCGCAGCGTGCGGGCGGCATCCTGCTTTGCCTCCCACTCAGCTTGTGCCGCCTCGTCATACCCACAGAACGCGAAGATCGCGCGCCGCCGGCCGGCCGAGTTCAGCCCGCGTAACGTCAAGCCGAACTGTTCACGCAGTACCTGCTTGCTCTGGTCATTCCGGCCTACCGCATGGTCCAGGACATTCAGCAGGGTGCTGACATCGCGTGATTCGACCGCGGCCGCAAACTGGTTCGGCCATTCGAAAGTCGTCCGACCGCGATCCAGTTTTGCCATTTCGACTTGAAGCATGTACCTGCGCTTCGAGATCCGACCTCCCCGCCGGTCAGCGTCGAGCCTCTCCATCGCTTTGTGCAGGACCGCATCGCCAATCAGCACGCGCAGACGCTCGGCGACCGGAGACACTGCGATGCCGACCTCCACGGAACGCTGGTAATGGTCCGGCAGAGCGGCCTTTCCGAGGATGCCCGCCGCGTACAGCCGATCGTCGATGTCGGCAAGTGTTGCGTCGGCTGGCGCAGACTGCAGCGCCTCGACAATGCGCACACCGAGCGCCGCGTCGACCGCACGCTGTTCGTGACGGAGAATCGCGAGCGCGAGCTGCATCACGCCGTACGGAAGGGACTTCCGAAGAGCCGGAACGTCCAGGAGCACTGGAAACCACTCCAGTCCGTAGCGAAGGTGCATGGAGTCGCCGCGGTAGTCCGCTAACACGTTATCCGGGATGGGCAAATCCAGAAACAGTGCCTGGCCGACGTGAACTTCATGGCGCCCGTTGATCAGTCCCGTATGTGGGAGACCCGGCCCCGCCGACGTAAACCCGAACAGCGTCCGGGCGAGGTTCTCGCAAACATCAGGCAGATGGAAACGCTGGCCGTTGCTGCGCGCTACGTTGACTTCCGCCTCGAGCTGCTCACCGGACAGCATCCACGCCGGTTTCGTCGCCAGCTGGAATACGAACTGGAAAGCCTCCCACCGCTTCCGGGTGATCTGCCAGGGCTGCAGCCACTTTCCATCCTTGCTGAACCAGCGGTCCCGGAGCTCGACGAAAAGCGCGGTGAAGATGGCGGCGGCAGTGCCCTGCTGCCGGACGGTGAAGATCCCGTTGTAGCGCAGAATCGGCATGGTCACGCCGTCGCACGTCAGCGAAATTTCCGACGTTTCGTACGCTGACAGGCTCGGATCGTGGAAAAACACGTGGAACACCTGCGCAAGCGTGTCGACGTGGAGGGTTTCATTGGGGGTGTGGATCGAGTACATCGTAAGCGATCGAATAACGGCGCCCTTGTGTAGAAATCGCTGCACTCTGATGCTACGTGTCCACGTGGACAGCTGGTA
>NZ_CABVPW010000051.1:0-59249 GCF_902499025.1 Burkholderia lata
CCGCCGGCCGTCGCGCAGCGGCTCGGCCGGATTCGCCCGAGCCGCATCGGCACCGGCGAATCGGAGGGCTTCCGGCCGGGCGTGCCCGCACTGACGCATTTCCCGGCGGACGCGTGGCGCCACGCGATCGACCGCGCGCTGCGCCGCGCGGGCCGCGACCTGCTCGGCTATGGCGATCCGCTCGGCGAGCGCGCGCTGCGCGAATCGATCGCGCGCCACCTGGCCGTGACGCGCGGCGTGCGCTGCGATCCCGAGCAGATCGTGATCACGGAAGGCGCACAGGGTGCGATCGCGCTGTGCGCGCAATTGCTGACGAACCCGGGCGATCCGGTGTGGGTCGAGGAGCCCGGCTATCGCGGCGCGCGCACCGCGATGCAGGCGGCCGACCTCGACGTCGTGCCGATGCCGGTCGACGCGGAAGGGCTGCGCGTGGATGCCGACGACTGGCGCGAGCGGACGCCGCGCCTCGTCTACACGACGCCGTCGAACCAGTTTCCGACCGGCGCCGTGCTGTCGATCTCGCGCCGGCTCGCGCTGATCGATGCCGCGCGCCGGCATCGCGCGTGGATCATCGAGGACGACTACGACAGCGAATTCCGTCACACCGGCGAGCCGATCGGCGCGATGCACGGGCTCGCGCCCGATTCGCCCGTCGTCTATCTCGGCTCGTTCAGCAAGACGATGTTTCCGGCGCTGCGGATCGGTTTTCTCGTGCTGCCCGACGCGCTGCTGGCCGCGGTGCGGCCGGTGCTGCCGGAGATGCTGCGCGGCGGGACGCGCCACGTACAGCTCGCGCTGGCCGATTTCATCGAGACGGGCGAGTACGGCCGCCATCTCGGCCGCATGCGCCGGCTGTATCGCGACCGGCGGCGCTCGCTGCTCGCCGCGCTCGACGGCAACCTGAGCGTGCCGCATCAGATCGAGGGCGGGCCGTGCGGGCTGCATCTCGCGCTGCGGCTGCCTGCGCGCTACCGCGACCGCGCGATCGTCGACGCGGCGCGCGCGCATGGCATCGGGCCGTTTCCGCTGTCGGGTTTTTCGATCGATCCGGCATCGGCGGGCAACGGGCTCGTGCTCGGGTTCGGCAATACGTCGGCCGACGCGTTCGAGCCGATGTTGCGGATGCTGTCGGCGATCGCGGAGCGGGTGGGCGGGGAGTGACGTGCTGCGGGCAGGGCGCGCGGGTTACGTCACCCGTCGCCGGTGATTTCCGCTACCGTATCGCTTGCGATTTCGCTTCGGGATCCCGACAAGAGAATCGAGTCATGAAGGTACGAGCCGGATCGGTGATGACCGTCGTTCGTCTGGCCGTTTTCCTGGCTGCCTGCGCTACGGGAGCCGGGTGCTCGCGTGCGACGGATGACGTCGCGCCGCCCGGCGACAAGGATGCCGGGATCGGGCTGAAGCTGGATGCGCTGAACTACACGGACGTGCCGATCGGTACCTACTCGGTCGACGGCACCTGGGGCGGAAATGTGGCCGCCCGTATCGGCAGCGCCGGCGGCGGCATCACATGCTGCGTGACCGTTCCTGAAAAGTGGCGCCCGGGATTGACGGTCGAGGTCGAATGGCGCAACGACGAAATGTACAAGCGCAATCCGAAGGCGGTGGCTAGCCGGGTCGTGCCGATCGAGCAGTATGGTTCGTTCTCGGACGGCTATCTGTGGATCGTGTTTTTCCCGGGAGACAGGATCAAGGCATACGCGTCGCCGTGGCTGCCGGGCGCACCGGCATTTCCGGAGGGATTGCAGGTGCCTGGCAAGGCTTGCCCCGGACACTTTACGGTGTTGAACAGCAGCCCTGACTGCCCGGCACCGGACAAAGGAATTGCGGGAATCGCGCCATGAGTGCTCGTTTTGCTTCCGCCGAGCGCGCCGATACGGGCGTCGCGACTTCGAGGCGCAGGATGCGATGCTTCGCGGGCTTCATGACGATGGCAAAGGGCGCGCCGGGTGCGGGAGCGGGGGAATGAAAGCGGTTGTCATCGGCCTGCTGCTAGGTTCCATGCTTGTCGGCTCGAGCCATGCGCAGGCGCCGGTATCGGCGCGCGTCATGACGCCGGATGAAAGAGCCGCAGCCATTCGGAGGGCCTTCAGCCCGACCGCGCGTGTCGACGCATTCAAGTCGCGCATCGATTTCGACCGGAAGTTCGCGGCCGACGATGGCCGGAAGATCGTCGCGTTCGACTGGGGCAACCTCGCGACGCAGCGCGTCCCTGGTTTGAACGCGCTGAAGATCGACACTTCCGAACAGCATCTCGACGAAACCGGGCCGCTCGAGGATGTCCGGGTGTTTGTCTTCAACGGCCGGTTCAACGGGGCGGGCGTGTCGATCACGGTGGCGCAGGCCAAGGATCGCTTCAAGGCGGCGGAATATTTCCTTCACGAGACCACGTCGCCGTCGATCGCGCGTGTGCCGTTCGAGACGGATCCCGATTCGATCGGCAGCGTGTCGGTCCGGAGCAGCATCCCCGGTCCCGGGCTCGGACTCGTGTGGATCTACAAGAACCTGTGCCTCGTCGTGTCGGGGGCGCCGGCCGACGCGGTCCGGGATCTGGGGCGACGCCTGCAGACGCTGGCGGAAGCCCACACGGTCGATTCGATGTGATGGAGGGCGATTGCTCGCCCCCCGAGGATCGTCGACATCCGGGTAGAGCGAAGATCGACGACGCGCGCATACCTTGCACCGCCCGACACGAACGAACCGCCCATCGCCGCACACGACAATCGGACTTGTGCGGATTGACGAACCGCGCACTTTGTTCGAAACGAACGCCATCGCGGCTCCGCGCGTGCCGCGCCGCATGGCATTCGGGTTTCGATTCGTATGTTCGAACAGGCCGCTTGGACTATAAATGGATGCGTGTACCGGGGCTTGTCGGGCGCCTGCGCGTCTCGCGCATGTCGGCGCCGTGACTCCCGGGGGAGGTGCACCGTGGTTCGCCAGACGCTTGCTCGCGCCGTGCTTCGCACCGCGTTGATCGGGGGCGTGTTTGCCGGCTGTTTGCTGCTCCCGCCGGCCGTCCTTGCCGGAACCCTCGCACCGCCCGTTACGCCACACCCCATGAAGCAGCGGCCGGCTGCTGCGCCTTACGCGATGCCGGTCGATTTTCCGGCGATCGTCGACCGCTACGGCCCGGCGGTCGTGACCATCATGACCGCCGCACCCGACCAGCAGGCGAGCGGCCCGTCCTTCGCGATTCTCGATCCCGACGATCCGCTCGCCGCGTTCTTCCGGCGCGACGCACCGCCGCCCGCGCAGGGCCCGCAGGCGCAGGCACCTGCGCCTGCGCCCGACACGTCGCCGCGTGCGGTATCGGGCAGCGGCTCGGGGTTCATCGTCAGCGCCGACGGCCTGATTCTCACCTCCGCGCATGTGGTCGACGATGCGACCGACGTGACGGTGCGGCTCACGGACCGCCGCGAATTCAAGGCGACCGTGCTGGCCGTCGATCCGCAAAGCGACGTCGCCGTGCTGCGTGTCAACGCAACGAAGCTGCCGTTCGTGCGCGTCGGCGATTCGTCGAAGGTGCGCGCGGGCGAGCCGGTGATGACGATCGGCGCGCCGGATGGATCCGGCAACACGGTCACGGCCGGCATCGTCAGCGCGACGTCGCACCGGTTGCCGGATGGCAGCGCGTTTCCGTTCTTCGAAACCGACATCGCGCCGAACCCCGACAACTCGGGCGGCCCCGTGTTCAACCGCGCGGGCGACGTGATCGGCATCGCGGTGCAGGTCTATACGGGTGCCGACCGCTACGCGAGCACGACGTTCGCGATCCCGATCGCGTTTGCCGCAAAGGTGCGTGCGCAACTGCAGAAGCAGATGCAGGCGCAGGCGCAGCAGTCCCAGGCGCCGGATGCGCCGTCATCCGGCAATGCGATCGGCGTCGACGTGCAGGATGTCGGCATCGGGCTGGCCGCAGCGTTCGGGCTGCCGCGTCCGGCGGGCGCGCTCGTCAACGGCGTCGCGCCCGGCTCGCCGGCCGCCGCGGCCGGCGTGAAGCCCGGCGATGTGATCGTGAAGCTGGGCGACAAGACGATCGGCCGCTCGGCCGAGCTCAACGACCTGGCCGCCGCGCTGCCGCCCGGCCAGAAGGCGCCGCTGCGGCTGATCCGTAACCGCGCGCCGGTGATGCTGACGATCACCGGCGCCGACGAGGCCGCCGGCAACGCGGGCCCGGCCATCGGCATGGCCGCGCCGAAGGCGGCTGCACGACCGGTGCCGGGGGCAGCCGATGGCGGCGACCGCCTCGGGCTGACGATGCACGCGCTCAGCGACGACGAGCGCCGCTCGACGGGGCTCGCGGTCGGGATGATGGTGGACGCGGTGCACGGCCCGGCAGCGAACGCGGGCATTCAGCCGGGCGATGTCGTGCTGGAGCTCAACGACACGCTGCTCGAGACGCCGGACGACGTGCAGACGCTCGAAGCGAGCGGCGGCAGCGTGATCGCGGTGCTGATCCAGCGCAACAACGCGCGGAAGTTCGTGTCGGTGCGTGCACGCTAGAACGTTGACGCGGTCGGTATCGTCCGCCTACCATCGGTCGATCTGGCACGCAGTCAGCCAGGCAATCACGAGCCATCCGGCATGAAAGCAGCATTCATCATCGTAGTAGTCCACAGGCGCAGGGTCCGGTAGCGGCACCGCGCCGGCACCCATGCGCCCCCGACTGGTTCGGGGGCTTTTTTTTGCATTGCACACGGCCGTGCGGCACGTGCGCGGAGGGCATCCACTTGCAATCGAACCTGCCGATCGCTGCCGAACGGACGTCGCCGAGACACGCGACGCTGATCCTGCTGTGTGCGTGCTCGGTGCTGCCGCTGAGCCTGTTCCTGCCGTCGTTGCCGGCCATCGCGCGCGACCTGCGCGCCGACTATGCGCTCGTCGCGTTGTCGCTTGGCGGTTACGCGGCGGTGGCCGCGTCGCTCGAGTTCGTGATGGGGCCGCTGTCGGACCGGTTCGGGCGGCGGCCGGTCGTGCTGGCGAGCGTCGGCGTGTTCGCGCTCGGTTCGCTCGGCTGCGCGATGGCGACCGATATTCGTGCGTTTCTCGCATGCAGACTGATGCAGGCGGCGATCACGTCGGTCTACCCGGTATCGATGGCGACGATCCGGGATACCGGTGGCGGCGCGCGGACGGCGAGCCGGATCGGCTATGCGGCGATGGCGGCCGCGTTCGCGCCGATGCTTGGCCCGACGCTCGGCGGCGCGCTCGACCAGACGCTGGGCTGGCGCGCGAGCTTCTGGCTGCTCGGCGCGGCGGGCATCGCGCTGTTCGTCTGGTGTGCGTTCGATCTCGTCGAAACCCATGCGAACCGGTCGTCGAGCCTCGGGCAGCAGCTTCGCGCGTATCCGGCGCTGCTCCGTGCGCGCCGATTCTGGGCTTATGCGCTCTGCATGGCGTTTTCGACCGGCTCGTTCTACGCGTTCCTGGCCGGCGCGCCGCTCGCCGCGCAACGGGTGTTCGGCATCGCGCCCGCGGAGGTGGGCTTCTACATGGGCACCATCACGACCGGCTTCGTGTGCGGCAGCTTCCTGGCCGCGCGTTACGCGCGCCGCTACGCGCTGGCCACGACGATCCTGTGCGGGCGGGTGGTCGCGTGCGCGGGGCCGTTGATCGGCCTTGCGCTGATGCTCGGTGGCGCGACGCAGGCGCTCGCATGGTTCGGGCCGTGTGTGCTGGTCGGCATCGGCAACGGGCTGACCAATCCCGGTGCGCATGCCGGCGCGGTGTCGGTGCGCCCGGAACTGGCCGGCAGCGCGTCGGGGCTGGCCGGCGCGATGACGATCGCCGGCGGGGCCGCGCTTTCGTCTCTGACGGGTGCGGTGCTGACACCCGGTAACGCGGGCTATGCGCCGCTGGCGATGATGCTGCTGTCGGCCGCGATCGCACTGGCGGCGGCCGTCTGCGTACGCGTGTTCGATGCGCGGGACGTTGGGCGGTGAGCGCAGGCGCGCGGCATCGCCGCGCGGAGCCGGGGACGGGTGCGGGCGCCGCTACCGTGTCGCGG
This sequence comes from Burkholderia lata, assembly GCF_902499025.1. GTDB lineage: Bacteria > Pseudomonadota > Gammaproteobacteria > Burkholderiales > Burkholderiaceae > Burkholderia > Burkholderia lata_C. The sequence goes on from NZ_CABVPW010000051.1 coordinate 6,014, forward strand.
GCGATTGGCGGACAATCGCCCGAATATCGGGAGACGACGAACCCTCCGCGCGCCGCGTGCTCTTCGACGCGCGAAGGGTGACTGGACGAGGACGCGATGAGCGATTTTTCTGATTTCCAGCGGGACATTGCCGACGCCGCGAGAGCGACATTCAGGGCGCTGCGGGCGCTCCACCCGGACGAGCATTTCTACGCGTTCGCGCTGTATACCGACAGCGGCGCGATGACGGTGGTGCCGGCGGCCAATTCGTTGGAGGGGCTGCGCCGGATCCGCGAGCAACAGGCCGTCCCGGACGACGACCCGTGGTATGTGTGGGGCTTTTCGGAATGGGCGTACGCGGCCGCTGAAGCGTCGCCGTTCAATGCGATCTGCGGCAAGCTCGCCGATGATTTGCTGAGCCCGCAGTTCGTCCGGTCGAGATTCTCGGAATTTTCGCGGCAACTGCACGCCGAGATGATCGGGGCGTTGCGCCTGCTCGACCGTGAAGGCCTGTTCGGTACCGGCGACGAACGGGCGGCGATAACGCTATTCGTGTCGATCAGCGACGACGATGCTGCCGAGGAACTGGAAAACGAATCGGCGAAGGTGCTGAATCCGCCGGCCGTCGCCGACGCATTTCTGCGCCGATACGACTGACCGGCATCGGGATAGCGCACGGTGGCCCCGGTCAGGCGGCCGCCATGCATGCTGCGTGACGACTTACGGTTTCGCGCCCACGACGAATTCGAACGTCGCGACGCCGTCGACGCCGCCCGTCACGCGGTCGCCCGGCTGCAGCGCACCGACACCGGCCGGCGTGCCGGTGAAGATCAGGTCGCCGGCTTTCAGCTCGACCGAGCGCGACACATACGCGATGACGTCGGGCACGGCCCAGATCATGTCGGCCAGGTCGCCTTGCTGGCGCGTGTCGCCGTTGACCGCGAGCCAGATGCGGCCGGTTGCCGGGTGGCCGGTGGCCGCTGCTGCGCGCAGTGGGGTCACGGGGCCCGATGCGTCGAAGCCCTTTGCCCAGTCCCACGGACGGCTCAGCTTCTTCGCTTCGGCCTGCAGGTCGCGGCGCGTCAGGTCGACGCCGACGCCGTAGCCCCATACGTGCGACAGCGCGTCGGCCGGGTCGATCGACCGGCCGTCCTTGCCGATCGCGACGACCAGCTCGATTTCATGATGGAGATCGTTCGTCAGCGGCGGATAGGCGACGGTGCCGCTGGCCGGGACGATCGCGTCGGCCGGCTTCGTGAAGAAGAACGGCGGTTCGCGGTCGGGATCGGCACCCATTTCGCGCGCGTGGTCGGCATAGTTGCGGCCGACGCAGAAGACGCGGCGCACCGGAAAGCGCGCGGACGACTGTTCGACTTCGACGGAAGGACGCTCGGCAGCGTCGATGACATAAGCGGACATCGGATGGCCTCGTTCGGTGATAAGACGGATACCGCGCCCGTGCGGCGCACGGGCCGGCATGCGTGCAACGATACCCGACACCCGTGCGGCCGGATGCGACGCAACTGCGTTTTACCGGGACAAAACTACGCGTCGGCCGCCGCCGGTGCATCGTCGCCGCCCGGCAGCGCGGCATTCGCGTCGCGGTACGCTTTCGGCGATACGCCGACCCGCGCACGGAAGCGCCGCGCGAAATACCCTTCGTCACGGAAGCCGACCGAGCGCGCGATATCCGCGATGCGCCGGCTCGTGTGGGCCAGCAGCGACTGCGCGAGCGCGATCCGGCGCTCGGTCACGAGATCGGTGAAAGTGCTGCCGGTTTCCTTGCGAACCAGGTGTGCGAGGTAGTTGGGCGACAGGAACGCGGCCTCGGCGGTTGCGGCGAGCGTCAGGTCCTCGCGGGTCAGGTTGGCGCGCACGTGCCGCAGCACGCGCGCGAGCGCGTCGCGCCGGCCCGCGCGCTGGGCGCCGCGCTGCGCGAGCTTGTCGAGCGCACCCGCATACTGCGTGCAGACCAGCCCGATCAGTTGCAGCAGGTAGCCGCGCAGCAACGTGGTCGAGCCGAACGTGCGCACGCGATCGGTGTCGAGCATGCACAGCGCGAGGCGGCGCGCTTCGTCGTAGGTGTCGCCGGTCAGGATGAAATCGAGGTGTTCCTGGAAGCGGAACGGTGTCAGTTCGGGAAAGCGGTGCGCGGGCACGTCCTCGAGATCGAGCGGGTCGACGTCGAGATCGGCGCGCAGGAACGCCTGGCTGAAGTTGATCACGATGAAGTGCGCGCCTTCCGGATGCGGGATCAGGTGCTCGCGGTGCGGCAGCACGAACGCGAGCGCGCCGCGCGGAAACGGCCGCGTGACGCCGCCGATCCGCTGTTCGGTGTCGCCGCCGAGATTGAACTGGATCTGGAAATACGCGTGCCGGTGCGGCTCGGTGATCGCCTGGCGCGACGCCTGGTCGCGGATGTAGAAGTCGAGCCGGTCGCTGCGTTCGGGCATCCCGTACAGGCGCGGCGGGGCGGTGGAGGGCATGAAGGATTCTGCTGTTCGTGACGCGGTTGAGCCGCGATGGTACAGCGAACCGGGCGCGACGGCGATCTGCGCGGCCGCACGGCTTCGCCCGGTGTCGCGCTCGCGGGCGTGCCGCGCGGCGATCATTCGTCCGGATGGAAGCCGAGATAACTGGCGTGCGGGTTGGCGCTACCTGCACGCTGGCTTGTCGCGCCGACCGACACGAGCGCATCGACCGTCGACGTACGGTTCGACACCAGCGTCCACGCGATGGTGTCGTCGGCGCTGGCCGGCACCAACTCCGACTCCGCTGCCCGCAACGCCGTCAGCGCAGCAAGCAGCGTGGCGGCCGGCGGCGCATGGATCGTGAACCCTTCGTTGGCCACCGCCGCCGTATCGATCCCCAATGCCGCGCAAAGCCGTGCCCGCAGCGGCGTCTCGGCTTCGCTTGCCGCACGCGAGCGCGCGATGTTCTCGCGGGTGTCCGCGTCGACGATCGTGCCGCCGCGGACGAACGGTGCATGCTGCCACGCGTCGGGCGTGCATTGCTTGCCGTTCGGCACCAGTGGCACGAACGGATTCACTTCGGCCGGATAGATCCGGCACACGAGCGGGCGCTCGTCGTAGATCGCGCAGCGCAGGTCGTCGAGCAGGTTCGGGCACGGCCCGGCATGAGTCGCCGTGAGCATGACCGTGATGCGGACGGGCAGCGAGCCGCTGAGCGCGGCGGTCGAGCGCACGCGCTTGTACGCGGCGAACGCGTTGTCGGGTTCGGGCTCGACGAGCCACGGCATTGCATCGCACAGCAGCTCCACGTGGCCGCCGCGCTGCAGCCACGCAATGGCCTCGTCGATCGTCAGCGGAATGCGCAGGTCGCGGCAGCATCCGCCGCAGCCGTTGCAGGCAAAGTCGATATCGGTGGGGGTGTCGTTCATGCTTGATTCGGTACGGATAACGGGGTGTCGCGAAGCGCCGCGACCTGTCGGTGGATTCGTTTACTCGGCGACCAGCGGCGCGACCCGGCGCCGCAGCTCGGGCACGACGTCGGCGTCGAACCACGGGTGGTGCTTGAACCACGCCTGGTTGCGCGGCGACGGATGCGGCAGCGGCAGCACGTCGGGGCCGTAGTCGCGCCAGGCGTGCACGGTGTCGGTCAGTGTGGCCTTGCGGGTGTCGCGCAGGAAATGCCGCTGCGCGTACTGGCCGATCAGCAGCGTCAGTCGGATCGACGGCAACTCGGCGAGCAACCGGTCGATCCACAGTGGCGCGCATTCGGGGCGCGGCGGGTTGTCGCCGCTTGCGCCGCGGCCCGGGTAGCAAAAGCCCATCGGCACGATCGCGAAGCGCGTCTCGTCGTAGAACGTGTCGGCGTCGACGTCGAGCCAGCCGCGCAGCCGCTTGCCGCTCGCGTCGTCCCACGGGATGCCGCTTTCATGGACGCGCGCGCCCGGCGCCTGCCCGACGATCAGGATGCGCGCGTCGCGATGGGCACGCACGACAGGGCGCGGGCCGAGCGGCAGGTCGGCTTCGCAGGCACGGCACGCGCGGATTTCAGTGAGCAGCACGTCGAGCGGCGCGCGCGTTGGTTTCGGCATGGAATCTGATCGGGGACGGAGTAGTCATGCGGCGTCCCCCGGGGGCGCGTGCCGGGCGCCGACTGGCGGCCCGGACAGGCGTGGCGCGGGAGCGCGCGCCGCCTGCATTACGCGGCGCGCATCACGCCTGCGACAGGCCCGGTGCGCCGCGTTCGGCGACGGCAGCATCATACAACGCGGTTTGCGCGATCGCTCGGGCGATCCCCGCGTCGTCTTGCGAACCGTCGAGCATGCCCCAGCGCCGGTATTGGGTCAGGAACCACCGGCCTTCAAGCGGATCGGGGCGGTTCACGGCGCCGTCGTGGAAGCGGATCGGCAGCGGCGGTACGGCAAACGGGCCCGATCCGTAGTCGCCGAGCAGGCGCGGTGCGATCAGCCGCGCCGGCACGCCGAGCGCGTCGGGCGATGCCAGCCAGTCGGCCGCCTCGCGACGGTGCGTGGCGCTGTCGAGCCATGCGCAGGCATCGACGAGCGTGCGGATCAGCGCGCGGGCCGTGGCCGGGTACAGCGCGACGAAATCGCGCCGGGCCGCGAGCACCTTCTCCGGATGATCGGGCCAGATCTCGCTCGTGACGGCAACGGTCCGCCCCGCGCCGCAGGACTCGGCCACCGCATGCCACGGCTCGCCGGCGCAGAAACCGTCGAGCTCGCCGCTGGCGAGCGCGGCCACCATCTCGGGCGGCGGGATCACGACGCTGCGCACGTCGCGCAGCGGATCGACGTCGTGCGACGCGAGCCAGTGGTTCAGCCACATCGCGTGCGTGCCGGTCGGGAACGTCTGCGCGAGGAGCGGCTTGCGGCCGAGCGTCGCGAACGCGCCGCGCACGCTGCCGCTGGCGCGATACGCGTCGGCGAGGCCGCGCGACAACGAGATCGCCTGGCCGTTACGGTTCAGCACCATCAGCGCGGCCATGTCGGCCTGCGGGCCGCCGATGCCGAGCTGCAATCCGCAGACGAGCCCGTACAGCGCATGCGCGGCGTCGAGCTCGCCGCTCAGCAGCTTGTCGCGGACGGTGGCCCACGACGGCTGGCGGCTGAGTTCGAGCGTGAGGCCGTGCCGTGCGCCGAGGTTCAGGCGCTGCGCGACGATCAACGGGGCCGCGTCGCTCAGCGCGACGAACCCGAGGCGAAGATGTGCGCGTTCCGGCGCGGCGGGGGTAGAGGTATCCATGGCAGTCATGACTGGGGTGACGCGTCGAGCAGTTGCCGCGCGACGTCGACGATGCGCAGGCCCTGGTCCATCGCGCGCTTGCGCAGCGCGGCGTACGCGTCGTGTTCGGACAGCTTGCGCTGGTCCATCAGCAGGCGCTTCGCGCGGTCGATCAGCTTGCGCTCCGCGAGCTCGCGCTCGACGTCGGCGAGCCGGCGGCGCAGCGCGTCGTCGTGCGAGAAGCGGGCGAGCGCGACTTCGAGAATCGGCGCGAGGCGCTCGGCCGACAGCCCTTCGACGAGGTACGCGCTGACGCCCGCGCCGACCGCCGCGCGGATCAGCGACTGGTTGGCGTCGTGGCTGAACATCAGCACGGGGCGCGGCGCGGTGGCGTGCATCACGGCAAGCTGCTCGAGCGTGTCTCGCGACGGGGAATCGGTATCGATGATCACGACGTCGGGATGCTGCTCCTCGACGGCTGCCGGCAGGCGTGCGGGCGTCGCGACGTCGTTCAGCATCTCGTAGCCGAGGTGCGCGAGCGCATCGCCGAGCTCGCCGATCGGCTTGTCGGTATCGGTGACGAGCAGCACGCGCAGGCGGGCGGAGGAAGCAGGGGTGCTCATGACGCGAACGGCGGCGGCGAAATCGTGGCGCGATGCACGGATCGGGGGCGGTGGCCCCGCGCGCACATCGGGGCGGTGCCGGGCGCGCTGGCCCGGCGGCCGGTGCCGCTGTCTTCATGATAGGTGGGCGGCCGGTGCCGCGTGGTGTCGCGCATGCTACGCGGCCCGGGACAAGGCGGCTTCGATCGCGGCGCCCGCGTCCGGCACGCGTTGCACGGCCGCTTCGCCGATCGCGCCGCCGACGAGGATCACGGCCGGGCTGCCGAGCCGCGCTTCGTCGATGCCGCGCGCGAGATCGCCGAGCGTGCCGGTCCAGCGGCGTTCGTCGGGCGTGCCGGCCCATTGCACGGCCGCGGCCGGCGTCGAGGGCGGCAGCGCGGCGAGCAGGCCGGCGGCGATGCTGTCGACGCGGCTCATCCCCATGTAGATCGCGAGCGTGGTGCCGGTCGCCGCGAGACGCGCCCAGTCGGGCTCGCCGTGGTCCTGACGGTGCGCGGTGACGAACGTGACGCCCTGGCAATGTTCGCGGTGCGTCAGCGAGATGCCGAGGCTCGCGGCGGCCGCAAAGCCCGACGAAATGCCGTTGACGATCTCGACCGGAATCGCGGCGGCGCGCAGCGTCGCGAGTTCTTCGCCGGCACGCCCGAACAGCAGCGCGTCACCGCCTTTCACGCGCACCACGTGCGCGCCGCGCAGCGCGTAGCGGCGCATCAGCTTTTCGATGAATGCCTGCGGCGTGGAGCGGCAGCCGCCGCGCTTGCCGACGCGGATCACCCGTGCCTGCGGTGCGAGTTCGACGATGCCGGGCGCGACGAGATCGTCGAGCAGCAGCACGTCGGCCGCGGCCAGTGCCTTCACGGCCTTCAGCGTGAGGAGATCAGGATCGCCGGGGCCGGCGCCCAGCAGCGTGACTTTGCCTGTCGTCATGTCGTGTTCCTGTGCCGCCTGCATGCGGCGGTCGATTGCGTGTCGTTGCGCGCGGCGGCGGCGGGCTGTCGAAACGCACCGGCATCCGGCCGTGCTGCGCACGGGGGGACACCGTTGTCCTGATCGGCCCGGCTGTACGACGGGCCTGGTTTGCGGGGACTGCCCACCGGCGCCGTTGCCGGTGTCATGCATCGAGTTCAGCAATATCCGGGCCAACCGGCATGGCGCGTCGTGCCGGCGCGGCGCGAACGGCGTGCATCGCGCCGCGCGGTGGCCCCGTGTGCGCATGCGGCGGCCGCGCGCGGGCAGCCGCAATGCCGCATCGGCGTGCATCGTGCCCCGTCAGCGCGCACCGCGATGTCGCACGGCGACAGTGCTGCAGCGCACCACATCTGTGCTTCGCTGCCTCACGGCGCATCGTGTGCCACGTGTCCCCGCGCGTCGCACGATGTCCGGCGAGCCTTGCGTAGCGGGGCTGCGGGCCCGGTTCGCATCGACATGGCACGGCGCTTGCGTTAGGTGGTTCGGGCGGATCAACGGCGATTCGTCCGGCAGTACCGATTACTAGACGCGCCCGGCAACGGGCTTCATGGGCAACGGCGTCCTACGCATCGGGTCTCGACGAGACCGGGTGCGCAGGACGCCGTTTTTCGTTTGGCGGATGACATGACCGACAAAGCTACCCGTATCGATCTCTTCAGCTTCCGCACCGCGCCGATGCGCGCGTTCCACCTGACGTGGATGGCGTTCTTCGTGTGCTTCTTCGCGTGGTTCGCGTGCGCGCCGCTGATGCCGCTGATCGCACGCGAATTCCACCTGACCGCGGCACAGGTCGCCAACATCAACATCGCGGCCGTGGCCGCGACGATCGCGGTGCGGCTGCTGGTCGGCCCGCTGTGCGACCGCTTCGGCCCGCGCCGGGTGTACGTCGGCCTGCTGCTGCTCGGCGCGATCCCCGTGTTCGCGGTGTCGTTCACGCACGACTACCTGTCGTTCCTGATCTGCCGGCTCGGCATCGGCGCGATCGGCGCGGGCTTCGTGATCACGCAGTACCACACGTCGGTGATGTTCGCGCCGAACGTGGTCGGCACCGCGAACGCGACGACGGCCGGCTGGGGCAATGCCGGTGCGGGCGCCACCCAGGCGCTGATGCCGCTGCTCGTCGCCGCCGGCCTGATGCTCGGCTTCGGCGAGGATTCGTCGTGGCGCATCGCGCTGGTCGTGCCGGGCGTCGCGATGCTCGTGATGGCCTGGGCTTACTGGCGCTTCACGCAGGACTGCCCGCAAGGCGACATCATCGCGCTGCGCAAGGCAGGCGTGACGGTCGACAGCGGCAAGAAGGGCGGCTGGGCGAGCTTCTTCGCCGCCTGCGGCAACTATCGCGTGTGGATGCTGTTCGTCACGTATGGCGCGTGCTTCGGCGTCGAGGTGTTCATCCACAACATCGCCGCGCTGTACTACGTCGATCACTTCAGCCTGTCGCTGAAGGATGCCGGTTTCGCGGTCGGCCTGTTCGGGCTGCTCGCGCTGTTCGCCCGCGCGCTCGGCGGCTGGCTGTCGGACAAGATCGCCGCGCGTCGCAGCCTCGACGTGCGCGCGACGCTGCTGTGCGCGCTGATCGTCGGCGAAGGGCTCGGGCTGATCTGGTTCTCGCATGCGCAAAGCATCGGCATCGCACTCGTCGCGATGCTCACCTTCGGCCTCTTCACGCACATGGCCTGCGGCGCGACCTACGCGCTGGTGCCGTTCATCGACCGCAAGGCGCTCGGCGGCGTCGCGGGGATCGTCGGCGCGGGCGGCAACGTCGGCGCAGTGGCCGCGAGTTTCCTGCTGAAGGGCGTCGGCGACGTGCAGCACACGCTGAGCCTGCTCGGCCTGGCCGTCACCGCGACCGCGTTGTGCGCGATGGCCGTGCGCTTCAGCGAAGAACACAAGGCACGCGAAGCCGAGCTGCGCGACCGCGCACTGGCTGCCAGCAGCGCCGCGAACTGATCGACCGAAGGAAACGTCACCATGAAACTCATCGTCATCGGCCACGGCATGGTCGGCCACAAGCTCCTCGAATGTGTCGCGGCGGAAGCGGGCAACACCGGCACGCTGCAGGTCACCGTGCTCGGCGAGGAACCGCGCCCGGCGTACGACCGCGTGCACCTGTCCGAATTCTTCGCGGGCAAGTCGGCGGACGACCTGTCGCTCGTCGAACCCGGCTTCTTCGAGCGTCATCCGCAGTTCGACCTGCGCCTGAATGCGCAAGTCGCGTCGATCGACCGCGCCGCGCATACGGTCACGCTCGCGTCCGGCGAAACGCTCGCGTACGACAAGCTGGTGCTCGCGACGGGTTCGCGCCCGTTCGTGCCGCCGATGCCGGGGCACGATCGCGACGGCTGCTTCGTGTACCGGACGATCGAGGATCTGGAAGCGATGCAGGCGTGCGGCACGCACGCGAAGCGCGGCGTCGTGATCGGCGGCGGGCTGCTCGGCCTCGAATGCGCGAAAGCGCTGCGCGACATGGGGCTCGACACGCACGTCGTCGAATTCGCGCCGCGGCTGATGGCCGTGCAGGTCGACGACGGCGGCGGCCGGATGCTGCGCGCGAAGATCGAGGCGCTAGGCGTGACCGTGCATACGGGCAAGAACACGCTGGAAATCGTCGATGGCGAGGAAGGCACGCACCGGATGGCGTTCGCCGACGGCTCGCACCTCGACGCCGACATGATCGTGTTCTCGGCCGGCATCCGTGCCCGCGATGAACTGGCCCGCGCATGCGGGCTCGATATCGGCCCGCGCGGCGGCGTCGCGATCGACGACGCGTGCCGCACGAGCGATGCCGACATCTACGCGATCGGCGAATGCGCGGCCTGGAACGGCATGGTGTACGGCCTCGTGGCCCCCGGCTACGACATGGCGCGCGTGGTCGCGAAGCAGCTCGGCGGCGATGCGAACAGTGCAGCCGAGGCCGCATTCGCCGGTGCCGACATGAGCACGAAGCTGAAGCTGATGGGCGTCGACGTCGCGAGCATCGGCGACGCGCACGGCACGACGGCCGGCAGCCGCACCTACCAGTACGCGGACGAGCGCCGCCAGGTCTACAAGAAGCTCGTGGTGTCCGACTGCGGCAAGTTCCTGCACGGCGCGGTGATGGTTGGCGATGCGGCCGAATACGGCACGCTGCTGCAGATGATGCTGAATCGCATCGAGCTGCCGGAGTCGCCGGAATTCCTGATCCTGCCGTCGTCGGACGGCGTCGCGAAGCCGGCGATCGGTGTCGAGGCGCTGCCTGCGGCCGCCCAGATCTGCTCGTGCAACAACGTGTCGAAGTCGCAGATCTGCACGGCGGTCGCCGACGGCGCGACGAGCCTCGGCGCGCTGAAGACGTGCACGGGCGCCGGCACGTCGTGCGGCGGCTGCGTGCCGCTCGTCACGCAGATCATGAAGGCCGAGATGAAGAAGCAGGGCCTCGCGGTCAACAACCATCTGTGCGAGCACTTCCCGCATTCGCGCCAGGAGCTGTTCCACCTGATCCGCGTCGAGCGCATCACGACCTTCGACGAACTGCTCGCGAAGCACGGCCACGGCCTCGGCTGCGACGTGTGCAAGCCGGCGGTGGCGGGCATTCTCGCGTCGTGCTTCAACGAGTTCGTGCTGAAGAAGGAGCACGCGGGTCTGCAGGATTCGAACGACTACTACCTCGCGAACATCCAGCGCGACGGCACGTACTCGGTCGTGCCGCGCATGCCGGGCGGCGAAGTCACGCCGGAAGGGTTGATCGCGGTGGGCCAGGTCGCACAGAAGTACGGGCTCTACACGAAGATCACCGGCGGCCAGCGCGTCGACCTGTTCGGCGCGCGCGTCGAGCAGCTGCCGTCGATCTGGGAAGAACTGATCGCGGCCGGTTTCGAATCGGGCCACGCATACGGCAAGGCCCTGCGCACCGTGAAGTCGTGCGTCGGGTCGACGTGGTGCCGCTACGGCGTCGACGATTCGGTCGGCCTCGCGATCGACCTGGAGAACCGCTACAAGGGGCTGCGCGCGCCGCACAAGATCAAGTTCGGCGTGTCCGGCTGCACACGCGAGTGCGCGGAAGCACAGGGCAAGGACGTCGGCATCATCGCGACCGAGAAGGGCTGGAACCTGTACGTGTGCGGCAACGGCGGGATGAAGCCGCGTCACGCGGAACTGCTCGCGTCCGATCTCGACCGCGCCACGCTGATCCGCTACATCGATCGTCTCCTGATGTTCTACGTGCGCACCGCCGACCGGCTGCAGCGCACCAGCGTATGGCGCGACAACCTCGAAGGCGGCCTCGACTACCTGGTCGACGTCGTCGTGCACGATCGCCTCGGGATCGGCGCCGAACTCGAAGCCGACATGCAGCACGTGGTCGACACCTACGAATGCGAATGGAAGAAGGCCGTGACCGACCCCGACACGCGCAAGCGCTTCCGCCACTTCGTGAACAGCGACGCACCGGACACGACCATCGAATTCGTCGAGACGCGCGGCCAGATCCGGCCCGCGACACCCGGCGAACGCGCGGGCGGCAAGCCCGTGCCGATTCCCGTCGTGGCCGAAGGCGTGACGCAAGCCGCCACCGAACCCGCAACCGTTTGACCCTGACCGACACCAGCGTCTTTTCCAAGGAGCCCATCATGAACGATCGTCTTCCGCTGTCCTGGACCCGCGTGTGCCCGCTCGACGACATCGTGCCGAACACCGGCGTGTGTGCACTCGTCAACGGCGAGCAGGTCGCTGTCTTTCACGTCGCGCATGCCGAAGAAGGCGGCGTGTTCGCGATCGACAATGTCGATCCCGTATCGCAGGCGGCCGTGATGTCGCGCGGGCTGATCGGCAGCCTCGGCGAGCGCGTCGTCGTCGCGTCGCCGCTGTACAAGCAGCATTTCGACCTGCGCACCGGCGAATGCCTCGAGTCGCCCGAGCAGTCGGTGAGCGCGTATCCGTCGCGGGTCGAGGACGGCTTCGTGTGGATCGCAGCCTGACCACCCCGGAGCGCGCATGACCGCCACCCCCGTCAAGAGCGTGTGTCCGTACTGCGGCGTCGGCTGCGGGATGGTGCTGCACGTCGAGGAAGGCGAAGTCGTCAAGGTGTCCGGCGACTCCGACCATCCGACCAACTTCGGGCGGCTGTGCACGAAGGGCTCGTCGGCGCACGTCGCGCTGCGCCGCTCGGGGCGGCTTGACCGCGCGTTCGTGCGCCGCGCGCGCGAGGACGACCTGGTGCCGCTGCCGGCGCGCGACGCGATCGCCGACACCGCGCGCCGCCTGCGCACGGTGCTCGATACGCACGGACCGGACGCGCTGTCGTTCTACGTATCGGGGCAGATGTCGATCGAGGCGCAATACCTCGTCAACAAGCTTGCGAAGGGCTTCGTCGGCACCAACAACATCGAGTCGAACTCGCGTCTTTGCATGGCGAGCGCGGGCACCGGCTACAAGCAGTCGCTCGGCGCGGACGGCCCGCCCGGGTCGTACCAGGATTTCGATCGCGCGAACCTGTTCTTCGTGATCGGCGCGAACATGGCCGACTGCCATCCGATCCTGTTCCTGCGGATGATGGATCGCGTGAAGGCCGGCGCGAAGCTGATCGTCGTCGATCCGCGTCGCACCGGCACGGCCGACAAGGCCGACCTGTTCCTGCAGATCCGGCCGGGCACCGACCTCGCGCTGACCAACGGGCTGCTGCACCTGCTGCATGCGAACGGCCGCACCGACGGCGCATTCATCGATGCGTACACCGAAGGCTGGGACGCGATGCCCGCGTTCCTCGCCGACTACACGCCGGAGCGTGTCGCCGAAATCACGGGGCTCGCGGAAGCCGACCTGCGCACGGCCGCGCAGTGGATCGGCGACGCGCAGGAATGGATGAGCTGCTGGACGATGGGGCTCAACCAGAGCACGCACGGCGTGTGGAACACCAACGCGATCTGCAACCTGCATCTCGCGACGGGCAGGATTTGCCGCACCGGCAGCGGGCCGTTCTCGCTGACCGGCCAGCCGAACGCGATGGGCGGGCGCGAGATGGGCTACATGGGCCCCGGGCTGCCGGGCCAGCGCTCGGTGGCATCCGACGACGACCGCCGTTTTGTCGAGAACCTGTGGCGCGTGCCGGCCGGCACGCTGCGCAAGGGGACCGGGCAAGGCACGGTCGATATGTTCTCGCGGATGGCTGCGGGCGACATCAAGGCATGCTGGATCATCTGCACGAATCCGGTCGCCACGGTGCCGAACCGGCAGAACGTGATCGCCGGGTTGCAGGCCGCCGAACTCGTGATCGCGCAGGACGCATTCCTCGACACCGAGACCAACCGTTACGCGGACATCCTGCTGCCCGGCGCGCTGTGGGCCGAGGGCGACGGCGTGATGATCAACTCCGAGCGCAACATGACGCTGATGCGCGCGGCGGTCGCGCCGCCCGGCGATGCGCTGCCCGACTGGCGCATCATTGCGGAAGTCGCGCGCGCGATGGGCTTCGGCGACGCGTTCGACTACGCGTCGGCGGCCGACGTGTTCGACGAGATCGTCCGCTTCTCGAATCCGGCGACGGGCTACGACCTGCGCGGCGCGAGCCATGCGGCATTGCGCGACGGGCCCGTGCAGTGGCCGGTCGCACCGGGCACCGCGCGCGAGCGGCACCCGATCCGCTACCTGAACGACGGCGTGAGCCAGACGCTGCGCGCGGCCGCCGACGGCAACGACGTGCCGCGCATCGCGTTCCCGACGCCGTCGGGCAAGGCGCGCTTCTTCGCGCGGCCGCATGTCGATCCGGCCGAGCTGCCCGACGACACGTTCCCGATCGTGCTGAACACCGGGCGGCTGCAGCATCAATGGCACACGATGACGAAGACGGGCAAGGTCGCGATGCTGAACAAGCTCAACCCGCGCCCGTTCGTCGAGCTGCACCCCGACGACGCGAGCGCGCTCGGCATCGCCGCGAAGGACAGCGTCGAGATCCGCTCGGCGCGCGGCCGCGCGGTGCTGCCGGCCGTCGTGACCGAGCGCGTGCGGCGCGGCAACTGCTTCGCGCCGATGCACTGGAACGACGTGTACGGCGACGACCTGTGCATCAACGCGGTGACGAACGACGCGATCGATCCCGAATCGCAGCAACCCGAACTGAAATACTGCGCGGTCGCGTTGCGACGCGTCGAGACCGATGCGTTCGCGGCTGCCGACGACGAGACGGCGCAACCGGACGCACGCGCCGAAGACGCGCGGCCCGCGCCGGCTCTGGCGCAGGCGACTGCTTCACAGGAATCCGACATGGCAGACATCGACACTTTCGCGGCCGCGCTCGGCGTCGCCGACCTCGCACCGCCGCCGTTGACGGACACCGAACGGCTGTACGTGGCCGGCCTCGTCAGCGGGCTGAAGGCGAGCGCGGGCCGGCGCGAGGGCAGCGTGCCCGTGCTGCCGGCTGGCGCGCCGCTCACGCCGCCGGTGCGGTTCTGGCTCGACGGGATGCTCGCGGGGCTGTTCAGCCGCTCGCTGCCGGCGAGCCTGCCGGGTGTCGCGGCGCCTGCGCTGCCGGCCGACGCCGGCGCGTCCGGCGGCGTGCGGATCGTGCGCACGCGGCCGAAGGTCGTGCTGCTGTGGGCATCGCAGACCGGCAACATCGAATCGTTGACCGAGGATTACGCGACGCAGCTGATGAACGCGGGCTTCGAGATCCGCACCGCATGCATGTCCGACTATCCGGTGGCGTCGCTCGCCGGTGCGCAATACGTGCTGCTGATGACGAGCACGTTCGGCGACGGCGATGCGCCCGACAACGGCAGCGAATTCTGGGACGCGCTGCAGGCCGGCAGCGCCGCGCGCCTCGACGGCGTGCACTTCGCGGTGCTCGCGTTCGGCGATCGCAACTACGACCAGTTCTGCGGCCATGGCCGCCGGCTCGACGCGCGGCTCGCGGAACTCGGTGCGGCGCGTCTCTGCGCACGCGTCGATTGCGACGTCGAATTCCAGCGCGATGCCGACCAGTGGCTCGAACGCGTCGTCGCGCGGATCAAGGAAGCCGATGCGGCGCTGCACGCGGTGCCGACCGGCGGGATGAGCCCGTCGGGGCTGCTGCCGACGAAGGCGCATCCGGCGCCGTCGAAGCTCGTCGCGAACCTGCGGCTCAACCGTCCGGGCGCGGCGAAGGACACGCGCTACGTGTCGCTGTCGACCGAAGGCGCGAACCTCGAATACGAAACCGGCGACGCGCTCGGCGTGTGGCCGACCAACTGCCCGGAGCTGGTCGACGAACTGCTGTCCGTCACCGCGCTGAAGGCCGATGCGCCGGTGGCGGTGGCGGGTGTCGGCGACGTGCGCCTCGGCGACGCGCTCGCACGACATTTCGACATCACGCGCCCGCATCCGGACACGCTTGCCTACATCGCGTCGCGCAGCGCGAACGGCGCGCTGAAGTCGCTGCTCGGCGACGATCGCAAGGGCGACCTGAAGCAATGGCTGTGGGGGCAGCAGCTCGCGGACGTGCTGCACGAGTTTCCGGTCGAGCTGTCGGGCACGGAACTGGTCGGGATGCTCAAGCGCATGCAGCCGCGCCTCTATTCGATCGCGTCGAGCCCGAGCGCGCACCAGGGCGAGATCCACCTGACCGTGTCGGCCGTGCGCTATCACAACGGCCGGCGCGCGCGCAAAGGGGTGGCGTCGACGTTCCTCGCCGATCGCGCGGACGACGGCCGCGTGCCGGTGTTCGTGCAGAAGTCCGCGCATTTCCGGCCGCCGGTGAACGGCGACGTGCCGATCGTGATGGTCGGCCCCGGTACCGGCGTTGCGCCGTTCCGCGGCTTCCTGCACGAGCGGCAGGCACGCGGCGCGCGCGGGCGCAACTGGCTGTTCTTCGGCGAGCAGCACGCGCAGACCGACTTCTACTACGGCGACGAACTGGGTGCGATGCACGACAGCGGCTTCCTGACGCGGCTCGATCTCGCGTTCTCGCGCGACCAGGCCGACAAGATCTACGTGCAGGACCGGATGCGCGAGCAGGGCGCCGAGCTGTTCGCGTGGCTGGAGGAAGGCGCGCACTTCTACGTGTGCGGCGATGCCGCGCGGATGGCGAAGGACGTCGACACGGCGCTGAAGGCGGTGGTCGCCGAGCACGGCGGCATGTCGGACGAGGCTGCGAACGACTACGTCGCGCGGCTCTCGAAGGCGCGCCGCTACATGCGGGACGTCTACTGAAGGCGCGAGCGGCGGCGAACCGTCCGCCGCTCCGCCGGCGGGTTACTGCTGCCGCTCCCACGCGCGTGCCTGCTCGGCGCGCACGAACGCTTCCGACGACGCCGGCAGCAGGTTGCGGAACGCGCCGCCGTCGCTGTCGATCACGTCGACCATCTTCGCGATCATTTCCTCCGGGTCGTGCTGTTCGAGCGGGAACGTCAGCCGCTCGGGCGTCACGGTGTGCACGGCCGGATCGCGCCAGCGTCGCGTCGTTTCCATCATCCGGTCGTTGAAGCCCGTGCGGTACGGGCCGGGGTTCACGACCGCGACCTGGATCCCGTGCGGCGCGAGTTCCGCGTGCATCGCCTCGGCCACCGATTCGACCGCGTGCTTCGACGCGCAATAGGCGCCCGTGAACGGCCCCGTGATCAGGCCCGCGATCGACGACACGAACACGATCTTGCCGCGCCGGCGCGCGAGCATGCCGCGCGCGATCTGCTGCGTGAGTTCGAGCGGCCCGAACACGTTGACGTCGAACAGCTCGCGGACGATCTCGACCGGCAGGTCCACCAGCGCGCCGGCTTCGCCGACGCCCGCGTTGTTCACGAGCACGTCGATGTCGAGTTCCGCCGCGCGAGCGCGGTCGTGCGGCGACGTCACGTCGAGCTTGATCGCGCGCAGCGTGGTGCCGCGCTGCGTGGCGGCGGCCGTCAGTGCGTCGATTTCGGCGGTGACGCGCACGCCGGCCGTCACGTCGTGACCGCGTTCGGCGAGACGCAGCGCGACTTCGCGGCCGAAGCCGGTGCCCGCGCCGGTGATGAGGATGCGTTTCTGTGCCATGTGCTTACCTTGTGGAGGGGAACGTTGCCGGAAAGCGGTCGCGGCAGTGCTGCGCGATCGCGGTGTTTTCGTCGACGCTGCCGCCCGAGATGCCGATCGCGCCGATGCAGCGCCCGTCGCCGTCGACGAGCGGTTCGCCGCCGCCGAACGTGACGAGCCCGCCGTGGCTGTGCTCGATGCCGCGCAGCGGACCGTCGCCCGACATCGCACCGAGCGCGCCGGTCGATGTGCGGAAGCGGGCCGCCGTCAGCGCCTTGCGTTGCGCGAGATCGATCGCGCCGAGAAAACAGTCGTCGGTGCGCGCGAACGCGAGCAGGTTCGCGCCGGCATCGACGATCGCGACGGCGATGCCGGCGACCTGCAGCGATGCGGCATGCGCCAGTGCCGCGTCGATCGTGCGGCGGGCGGCCGCGAGCGGCAGCGCGGCGGTGAGCGGGTTCATGCGAGGCTCCGGTGGGACGACAGGGCCAGTGTAGGCAGTTGCGGTATATGGGAGAATCCGCATTCCACTCGAAGCAGTTTCAAGTTTTTTTAATGATGAGCAGACGCGATCCGATGGCCGGGCTGCACGTATTCATGACCGTCGCGACGGCCGGCAACTTCACGCGGGCCGCCGCAGCCCTGGGCCTGACGCCGGCGGCCGTCAGCCTCGCGATCGGGCAGCTCGAGGGTGAGCTGAACGTGAAGCTGTTCAACCGCAGCACGCGCGGCGTGAGCCTGACGGAAGCCGGCCAGCGTTACTGGCGGCAGACCGAGCCTGCGTACCGGCAGGTCATGCAGGCCCGCGACGAGCTGAAGGATGCGCGCAGCGAGCCGAACGGGCTGTTGCGCGTGACCGCGCTGCCGCTGGCGCGTGCGCTCGTGATTACGCCGGTGCTCGCGACGTTCCGCGAGCGCTACCCGAAAGTCCGGCTCGAGATCCGCTACGAGAACGAACTGGTCGATATCGCGAAGGACGGGTTCGACGCGGGGATTCGCCTGGCCGACCGGTTGCAGCCGGGCATGATCGGCGTGCGGATCGCGCCGGCTTTGACGTGTGCGCTGGTTGCATCGCCCGGTTATCTGGCGCGATATGGCGCGCCGGCGTCGATTGCGGAGCTCGAGCGGCATGCGTGCATCCGTTTCCGGTTCTCGGAGAGCGGGCGCCTGCACAAATGGCTGTTGCGCGACGGGCAACGCGACGTCGATCTCGATCCGGACGGCGTGTTCGTGACGAACGACGCCGACGCGGTGATCGATGCGGCGCGTGCGGGTGTCGGCATCGCGTTCGCGTTCATGCGCGAGCGGATCGAGCAGGACGTGCGCGACGGTACGCTCGTCGAGGTGCTGCCCGGGGCGTGCCGCACGCTGCCGCCGATGTGGCTGTACTACGTCAACCGCAAGCACGTGCCGGCCAAGCTGCGTGCGTTCATCGACGTGCTGCGCGAACGCAACGGGGCGGACGACGCGTAGCCGCATCGGCCGGCCGACTGACTGCAGCGATGGGTCCGACGGCGCATGATGGCGGCTCCAGCCACGAAGCCACGAAGCCACGGAGTCGCGTCATGACGGCATTCCCGTATTCCCCGATTCGAACCCTTGCAATCGCTGCAGCGCTGGCCGGCGCCGCGATCGGCAGCGCACCGGCCATCGGCCAGACGTCGACCGTGCCGGCCGGTTCGGCTGCCGCGACGCCCGACAACGCGGTACTGCTCACGGTATTCCTGAAACACGACCAGTCCCGCCCGCTCGCCGAGCTGAATGCGCAGCTCGCGAAGCAGGGGTTCTACAAGGCGTTTCCGCCGCCGGGCGTCGAAGTGGTGAGCTGGACCGTGACGATGGGGATCGGGCAGATCGTCGTGTTGCGGCTGCCGGCGTCGCGGCTGCGCGAGGTCAATCGCGTGCTGGAGGATACGGCGTGGGGCGCGTATCGGACGGAGTTCTATCCGACTTACGACTACAAGGCGATCGGGTTGGGGGAGCATGAGCGGGCGGAATGACGGGGCCCGTGTGTTCCCGCGCGGAACGGGGCGGGCGCCAGCCACGCAAATCCATCCATCCCCATTTCCAGAGTGCCGCGCCGGCCCGTGTATTCGTCCTCACCCGTGCAGCCCGGCAGGGAGAATTTCTCCCAAATTCCGCGACCGGCCATTCCTCCGATGAAAAAACCGTGACGGTTCCCGGTATGATGCGCACCTTGCGTTGATCGGACGCACTATTTTTGATGCGATGTTTACGCACGCGGCACGACAAATCCGCACAATCCGGGCTTGAAAGATTCTGTAATATAAATTCCGTATACTCGTAAGTTCTGATCCAGGCGCCACCTGCCACGTCCTTCGGCCGAGCGCCCACGCAGAACAACCAGATACGTCGCCGCCTGGCCGTCTTGCGCCGCGACACGCTATGCACTACCACTGAACAACCTATGTCTTCCCGCCACTCTGGTTCGCCCGGTCGCGCCGCGGCGGTGATCGCCCGTGTCCGGGCGCTGATCCGCCACGAGCGTGTGCTGTCGCCGCTGCTCGCGCTCGGCATCGGCCTGCTGCTGATCGTGGTTTTCCAGCACCTGTCGGAATCCGTCGACTACCGGTCGGTGATCCGCCAGCTGCGTCACATGTCCGCCGGCGAGTGGGGCGCGTCGCTGGCTGCGACGGCCCTCAGCTATCTCGCGCTCGTCGCCCGCGACGCGGTCGGCCTGCGCTATGTCGCCGCGAAGGTGCCGCGCGTCGCGTTGTGGATCGGCGCGATCGCCGGGTCCGCGCTCGGCAACGCGACCGGCTTCGGCGCGCTGACGGGCGGCGCGGTGCGCGCACGCGTATACGGCGTGTCGGGCGTCACGCCCGCGCAGATCGGCCGGATGACGGTGTTCACGAGCGGCACGCTGGCGCTCGCGATGGTGTTGATGACGGCGGTCGGCATGGTCTGCGTGCCGGAAGCGCTCGCCGCGATGCTGCACGTCGCGCCCGGCGTGCTGACGTGGACCGGCGCGGCGCTGCTCGTGGCGCTGGCCGCGCTGGTCGTGATGTGCGGCAACACCGCCCGCCCGGTCGTCACGCGTTTCAAGTGGCTGTCGTTCGACGTGCCGGCGCGGCGCGATCTCGTCGCGCAGGTCGTCTATGCGGTACTCGACGTCGTCGCGGCGGGCCTGACGCTGTGGGTGCTGCTGCCGGCCGCGCCGGTCGGCTTCCCGACCTTCATTACTGTTTACGCCGCCGCATTGCTGCTCGGGATGATCGGCCATACGCCGGGCGGGATCGGCGTGTTCGAGGCCGCGATGGTCTTCACGCTCGGTCGCGAAGTGCCTGCGCATGCGATGGTCGCCGCGCTGATCGCGTATCGCGCGATCTATTTCGGCGTGCCGCTCGTACTGTCGGCCGGCCTGCTGGCCGGTTTCGAGGGCCGCGCGCTGCGGCGCCGGCTCGTGACGCGGCAGGCCGTGCGCGTGTCGCAGCTCGCGCCGGTGTTCCTGAGCCTCGTGACGTTCGCGGTGGGCGGGATGCTGGTGATCTCGAGCGCGACGCCCGCGTTCTGGCACCGGATCGCGATCCTGCGCCACCTCGTGCCGCTGTGGGTGCTCGAAGGCTCGCAGGTGATCTGCAGCGTGCTCGGTGTCGCGCTGCTGTTCGTCGCGCGCGGGCTGTTGCGTCGTCTCGACGGCGCATGGTGGATGACTTTTGCACTGACGCTGGCCAGCCTCGCGCTGTCGCTGGCGAAGGGCCTCGCGTTCGTCGAGGCCGGCGTGCTCGGCACGCTGCTGATGCTGCTGCTCGTCAGCCGTCGCCGCTTCAACCGCCATTCGTCGCTGCTGGCCGAGCGCTTCACGGTGAGTTGGTTCGTGTCGGTGGCGATGGTGCTGATGCTGGCCGTGTGGGTACTGTTCTTCGCGTTCCGCGACGTGCCGTACACGCGCGAGCTGTGGTCGCATTTCTCGTTCGACGCGCGTGCGCCGCGCGCACTGCGCGCGACGCTCGCGGCCGGCGTGTTCGTCGCGCTGTTCGCGCTGTGGCAACTGCTGCGCCCGGCGCCCGGCCGTTTCGTGAAGCCCGCGGCACAGGATCTGTCGGACGCCGAGCGGATCATCCGCGCGCAGGAGTGCAGCGATGCGGGCCTCGCGCTGATGGGCGACAAGTCGTTCCTGTTCTCGGAATCGCGCCAGGCATTCCTGATGTACGCGAAGAACGGCCGCACGTGGGCCGCGCTCCACGACCCGGTCGGGCCGCGCGAGGAATGGCCGGCCCTGATCAGCAAGTTCATCGCGCTCGCCCACGCGCATAGCGGCCGTGCGGCGTTCTACCAGGTGCGGGCGAACGCGCTGCCGCTGTATCTCGACGCGGGGCTCACGCTGATGAAGCTCGGCGAGGAAGCGCATATCGCGCTCGACCGGTTCGACCTGAAGGGTTCGAACCGGTCGCACCTGCGCTACGCACTGCGTCGCGGCGACAAGGACGCGCTGACGGTCGAGGTGATCGCGCCGAGCGACGTGCCGGCCGCGCTGCCGGCGCTGCGCGACATCTCGGACGGCTGGCTCGACAGCCGCGACGCGCGCGAGAAGAGCTTCTCGGTCGCCGCGTTCCACGACGGCTATCTGGCGACGCAGTCGGTGATGCTCGTGCGGCAGGCCGACAAGCCGATCGCGTTCGTCACGTTCATGACGACCGACCTCAACACCGAGGCGACGGTCGGCGTGATGCGCCATCTGCCGGACGCGTCGCCGTACGCGATGGAATATTTGTTTACGCAGCTCGCGCTGCATCTGAAGGAAGCAGGCTTCCGCAAGCTGAGCCTGGGTATCGCGCCGTTCTCGGGGATGGGGGCGGCGAAGATGCCGTCGCCGTTGCACCGGATCGGCCTGATGGTCTGGCGCTTCGGCGGCCGCTTCTACAACTTCCGCGGCTTGCGCGCATTCAAGAGCAAGTTCGAACCGCACTGGGAACCGCGTTATCTCGCGGCCTCGGGCACGGTCGGCGTGTTCGTCACGCTGGCGGATCTGTCATTGCTGGCTGGAGGTCGGCGTTCATGATGTTGAAGAAGGGAATCGCGCGGGCGGCAGCCGCCTGCGCGGGAATGATGCTGGCCGGCGCCGCGTGCGCCACGCAACCAGCCGCAGTGAAGGCCGAAACCGTATCGGGCGGCCGCTATGGACCTGTAACGGTGACCAAGCCCAGCGGGCCGTTGCGCGGCTTCGTCGTGCTGTTCTCGCGTGAGGCCGGCTGGAATGCGGCCGACCAGCAGGCCGCCGATGCACTGGCGAAGGCCGGGGCGATGACGGTCGGCGTCGATTCGGAGCGGTATGCGATGAATCTCGCCGCGAAGCAGGAGACCTGCCACCACCTCGACGGCGATGCCGAAGCGGTCAGCCACCAGCTCGAACGCCTTGCGCAATCGTCGCGCTATTTCACGCCGATCGTCGCGGGCGTGGGCCAGGGCGGTGCGATCGCGAAGCAGATCCTGTCGATGGCGCCGGAGAACACGATCGCCGGCGTCGTCTCGGTCGATCCGGCCGCGAAGCTCGATCCGCGCTTCAAGCCGTGCCCGCCCGATCCGACGATCGTGCGCCGCGCGATGCCGGGCTTCGTCGAAACGGCGGCCACGGGCGATTCCGCGAAGCTCGTGTCGCTCGTCTCGTCGCATCTGCGGGACACCAGCAGCGGCGACGAACTCGACGTGTCGGACCTGCCGCTCGTCGAGCTGCCGGCCAAGGGTGGCAACGGCCAGCTCGCGATCGTGATTTCGGGTGACGGCGGCTGGCGCGATCTCGACAAGACGATCGCCGAGGCGCTGCAGCGCGACGGCGTATCGGTGGTCGGCATCGACAGCCTGCGCTATTTCTGGAGCGAGAAGCCGCCGGCACAGGTGAGCCGCGATCTCGCGCGCGTGATGCGCACCTACATGGCGCGCTGGCATGCGAATCGCGTGGCGCTGGTCGGCTACTCGTTCGGTGCCGACGTGATGCCGTTCGCGTACAACCGGCTGCCGGCCGACCTGCGCGACAAGGTCGCCGTGATGTCGCTGCTCGGTTTCGCGCCGGCCGCCGATTTCCAGATCCGCGTGACGGGCTGGCTCGGCATGCCCGCGAGCGACAAGGCGCTGAAGGTCGCGCCGGAAATGGCGAAGGTGCCGCCGCAGCTCGTGCAGTGCTTCTATGGCGCGGAAGAGAAGGACACGATGTGCCCGGCGCTCGTGAACACGGGTGCGGATGTGATCAAGACGCAGGGCGATCACCACTTCGGCCGCGACTACATCGCGCTCGAGAAGAAGATTCTCGGCGCGTTCGGCAAGCCGGTGGCGGCGCGCTGAACGCCGGCGCCCGCTTCGCGGCGGGTGCCGGCCGGTAGCTTCCGGTGCATCGTTCGGGCGGCCTGCGGGCCGCCCGTTTCATTTTCCGGCTGGCGTTACAGCGTCATGCTGCGGCATCGCCGTTCTTGCATCGCGTTGATAGAAGCCCGGGAACCGGTCGAGCTGCCGCCGCGCGGCCGTGATGTCCGTGCCGTCGCCGAGCACCGCGCTCGAAAACCCCGTGCGCTCCATCAGCAGCACCTGGTCGACCAGCACGTCGCCGGTTGCGCGCAGGTCGCCGGCGAAGCCGTAGCGCTTGCGCAGCAGGTACGCCTGGCTGTATGCACGGCCATCGGTGAACGACGGAAACTGCAGGTCGATGCGCGCAGCCTGTGCGATTTGCGCGGCGAGCGGCGGCAGTTCCTCGTCGTTGCCGATCGTCAGCGTCGCATCGTCGGGCTGCTGCGTGTCGCTCGCGTGTTCGGCCGGCGTCAGCAGCCGGATGCGTGCGGTCGGGTTCACTTGCTTCATGCGTGCTCCACCTGATGGCGCGCGTCGTTCGCGGCGGCCTTGAAGGGTTCCGTGCCGATGCGGCGGACGGTGTCGATGAATCGCTCGCTGCGGCCGTCGTCATCGATGCGCGCGTCGAGATACGCGTTGACGATCGCGTCGACGACATCGACGATCTCGTCCGCCGAAAACGACGGGCCGATCACCTTGCCCGGCCGCGCGGGGCCGCTCGCGGTCGCGCCGTCCGAGCCGCCGAGCGTGACCTGGTACCACTCGGCGCCGTCCTTGTCGACGCCGAGGATGCCGAGGTGGCCGCTGTGATGATGGCCGCACGAGTTGATGCAGCCGCTGATGTGCAGGTCGATGTCGCCGACGTCGTGCAGCATGTCGAGATCCTGGAAGCGCTCGGCGATCGCATCGGCGATCGGGATCGAGCGTGCATTCGCGAGCGCGCAGAAATCACCGCCCGGGCACGCGATCATGTCCGTCAGGAGTCCGACGTTAGCGCTGGCAAGACCGATCGCGCGCGCGTTTTCCCACAGCAGGAACAGGTCGTCGACATGCACCCATGGCAGCACGACATTCTGCGTGTGCGTGACGCGTGCCTCGCCGGCCGAGAACTGGTCGGCGAGATCGGCGAGCGCGTCGAGCTGGTCCGGCGACGCGTCGCCCGGTGCCTGCAGGCGGCGCTTGAACGACAGCGTGACGATGCGCAGCGCCGGGTCGCGGTGGTCGGCCACATTGCGCGCGACCCAGCGCGCGAAGGCCGGATGGCGTGCCGCGTGCGCGGACACGCGCTGGTTTGCGTCGCGCAGGCTGACCGTGCGCGGCTTGAGCCGCGGCGGGACGAACGACGCGGCGACGCGGTCGAACTCGACCTGCGGAATCGTGTGCAGCCCGCCGTCGTGATCGACGATCTGGCGGAATTCCTCGTCGACGTCGTCGATGTAGCGCTGCCCCTCGGTTTTCACGAGGATCTTGATGCGCGCCTTGTACTTGTTGTCGCGCCGTCCGTAGCGGTTGTACACGCGGACGATCGCCTCGATGTAGTTCATCACGTGCTGCCAGGGCAGGAACGCGCGCAGCGGCGTCGCGATCATCGGCGTGCGGCCCATCCCGCCGCCGACGCTCACGCGAAAGCCGAGCTCGCCCGCGTCGTTGCGCACGAGCTTCAGCCCGACGTCGTGCCAGTCGGTGGCCGCGCGGTCTTCAGTCGCGCCGGTGATCGCGATCTTGAACTTGCGCGGCAGGAATGCGAACTCGGGGTGCAGCGTGGTCCACTGGCGCATCACTTCGGCGAACGGGCGCGGATCGGCGATCTCGTCCGGCGCGACACCCGCGCGCTCGTCGCACGAGATATTGCGGATGCAGTTGCCGCTCGTCTGGATGCCGTGCATGTCGACGGTCGCGAGCAGGTCCATCACGTCGGCGGCCTTGTCGAGCGGAATCCAGTTGAACTGCACGTTGGTGCGCGTCGTGAAGTGCGCGCTGCGGGTCGGCAGGCGCAGCGTGCCGAGCAAGGACTGTGCGTCGCATGCGGTACGGTAGGTGGCGTCGTCGGGCACGTCGTAGTCGCGCGCGATCCGCGCGAGCACGCGCAGCTGTGCACTCGACAGTTCGCCGTACGGGACGGCCACGCGCAGCATCGGCGCGTGGCGCTGCACGTACCAGCCGTTCTGCAGGCGCAGCGGCCGGAACGCGTCTTCGCTCAGCGTGCCGTGCTGCCAGCGTTCGAGCTGGTCGCGAAACTGGGCGGCGCGGCTGTGCACGAGCGCCCGGTCGAAAACGGTATATCGATACATGACGTGATACGCGAGAGGAGCCGCGGCGCGAAGCGCGCGGCTCGGGAGAGACGTTGCGACGGGTGTCAGGCAACCGGAGACAGCGTAGGGAACGCGGTGCGGCGGGACAAGCAGCAGATCGGGACGAAAAGGGCGCAGCAGATGGCCGGCGCGACGCCGGCGCGGGCCGGGCATGCGTGCATGCATGCCCGTGGCGGGTGTTTATGCGTGGGCGTCGACGACGAGCGCCGGATCGAGCGCGCGGATGCGCTGGTCGATGAAGTAGCCGCCACCTTCCTGGTAGCGCAGGAACAGGCGGCTGCACGAGCGGCAGCGGCTGACGGTGCAGCGGTTGTACGGGAAATGGCGCAGTGCGATCGGCGCGTCGTCCGACGCGTAGTGCGTGCCGGCCGGATGATATTCGGCGTAGGTCGGCTCCGTCTCGTCGGGCGGCGCGAGCGTGGCGACTTCGGTCAGTTGCGCGTCCTGCAGCGACAGCGACAGCGGCAGGGTCGTCCATCCGGCGAGCGGCGTGTTCGTGCAGGTGCACGATTGCGTGACGTGCGCGGCTTCAGCCGTAAGTTTCAACAGCGCGTCGTGATCGAGGTAGGGCAGTTGACTCATCGGAAATCGTGAAGGGCGGCGGGATCCGCACTGTAACCCGCGCGTGGATTGCGTGCATCATCGTGACGCAGGCAGTGCGTACCGTGTGCACCGTGTGCGAATCAACCGCCCTTGCGCACCGAAGGCTGCGCGACGAGCTCGCCGAGCACGCGGATCGCATGCTCGATGTCGCGGCTCCACGGATGGCCGAAGTTCACGCGCACGCAACGCTCGAAGCCGTGCGCGGCGGAAAACAGCGGCCCCGGCGCGAAGCTGATCCCGCGTGCGATCGCCTGGCGATGCAGCTCCATCGCGTCGATCGCGTCGGGGAAGGCAAGCCACAGAAAATAGCCGCCTTCGGGGCGTACCCACTCGACGCCGGCCGGCAGCCAGCGCCGCAGCGCGTCGTCCATCCGGTCGAGCTGCGTGTGCAGCGCGCCGCGCAGCTTGCGCAGGTGTCGATCGTAGCCGCCGTGCTCGAGATAGTTCGCGATACCGACCTGCGCGGGAATGCTGGCCGACAGCGTCGTCATCAGCTTGAGCCGCTGCACCTTCTCCGCGAACCGGCCGGCGGCGGCCCAGCCGATCCGGTAGCCGGGCGCGAGCGTCTTCGAGAACGAACTGCAGTGCATCACGAGGCCGTGTCGATCGAACGCGCGCGCCGGCAGCGGATAGTCGGGGCCGAAATGCAGCTCGCCGTACACGTCGTCCTCGATCAGCGGCACTTCGCGCGCGGCGAGCAACTCGACGAGTGCACGTTTTTTTTCGGCGGACAGCGTGACGCCGGTCGGATTCTGGAAATTGGTCATGAACCAGCACGCGCGGATGTCGTGCCGGTCGAGTGCGTTCGCGAGCGCATCGAGATCGAGGCCCGTGCGCGGATCGACGGGAATCTCGACCGCGCGCAGGTCGAGCCGCTCGATCGCCTGCAGCGCCGCATAGAAGCCGGGGGCTTCGACGGCCACGACGTCGCCGGGCCGCGTGACGGCCATCAGGCACAGGTTCAGCGCTTCGAGCGCGCCGTTCGTGACGACGATCTCGTCGATCGGCTGCGAGATGCCCGTCGCGAGATAGCGCCGCGCGATCTGCTGGCGCAGCGCCTCGTTGCCGGGCGGCAGGTCGACGACGGTGCTCCACGGGCTGACGAGCCGCGTGGCCTGTGCGAGCGATTTCGCGAGACGCGGCAGCGGAAACAGTTGCGGCGACGGAAACGCGGAGCCGAGCGGCACGATGCCGGGTTGCGTGGCCGCGTCGAGCACGGAGAACACGAGGTTGCTGATGTCGACCTTGCGCGTGGCGCCGGCACGGCTTGCCCGGCGCTTGGCGGCCGGGCTCGCCTCCGGCGTGGCGCCCGGTGCGACGTAGTAGCCCGAGCGTTCGCGTGCGCGGATCAGCCCCCACTGTTCGAGCAGGTAGTACGCACGAAACACCGTCGACTGGCTCACGCCGTGCTGCGCGATGATCTGCCGCAGCGACGGCAGGCGCGTGCCGACGGCGAGGTTGCCGTTGCGGATGTCGTCGGCGATCGTGTGGGCGAGGGTTTCGTAGCGTTTCATCGGCGAGGGTGGCGCGCGCCGTCGCCACGCGCGGGCCGGAGTGGCGCCGCGCCGGCGGGCGCGGCTCATTGTCCGATGCGCGGCCCGAAAAGGAAAGCGCAGGCGCGGCGGCCGCGCTTTCCGGCTGCGTCAGGCCGCGTTCGGCTCGACGTTCTGCTCGCTCGAACCGCGGCGCAGCGGCGGCAACGGCTCGACCTTGCCGACGATGAACAGGTACGACATCGCGCCGACCACACACAACGCGCCGGCCACCGCGAGCGGCACGACGAACGAGCCCTTCGTGATCGACAGCATCACGCCGGTGAACGTCGTGATGAAGATCCCCGCGAGGTTGCCCGCGAAGTTCTGGATGCCGCCGAGCGACGCGACATGCGCGGGCGTTGGCGCGACTTCACCGACGAGCGTCCACACGTTGGCGCCTGCGAACGACAGGCTCGCATACGCGAGGGCGAACAGGCCGAGGCAGGCCCACACGTTCTCGACGAACGCCGACAGCGCGATCGACGAAGACAGCAGCATCCCGAGCACGAGGCAGGTCTTGCGCGCGGCGGTCGCGCTCCAGCCGCGGCGGAACAGGCTGTCCGACACATAGCCGCCGAGCCAGCCGCCGGGAATCGCGAGCAGCGCGGGCAGCATGCCCCACGTGCCGAGCGACGCGAGCGAGAAGCCGCGCGATTGCAGCAGGTAGCTCGGGAACCACGTGATGAAGAAGTAGATCGCGAAGTTCAGGCAGAACAGGCCGATCATCATGCCCCACACGGTGCGGTAGCGGAACAGGTCGAGCCACGACACCTTCGGGCCGTCGGTTGCGGCCGCAACGGCTTGCGTGCCGCGCTGCGCGAGCAGTGCATCGACGGCATCGGGCGCGATCGCGCGATAGCGTTCCGGGTCGCGATAGACGAACCACCACGCCAGTGCCCAGACGATGCCGATGCCGCCCGTGATCGCGAACGACCCGCGCCAGCCGACGATCGAGATCAGCCACGCGACGAGCGGCAGCGACAGCGCGGAGCCGACGCGCGAACCGCTGTCGAAGATGCTGCTCGCGAGCCCGCGTTCGCTGCGCGGGAACCAGTTGAACGCGACCTTCGCGAACGACGGGATCGCGGCCGCTTCGCCGACGCCGAGCATCAGCCGCACGCCGACGAGCTGTGCGAGGCCGCGCGCGGCGCCCGTCGCGACGGTGAACATCGACCACCAGCCGACCGCGAGCGCGAGGCTCACGCGCACGCCGACCTTGTCGATGAACCAGCCGGCCGGCAATTGCAGGAATGCGTAGGTCCAGAAGAACGCGCTCAGCACGAGCCCCATGCCGACCGCGTCGAGGCCGAGGTCGGCGCGAATGCTGGGCGCGGCGATCGCGAGGTTCGCGCGGTCGATGAAGTTGATGACGTTGGCCAGGAAGCACATGAGGATCATGGCCCATCGGATGCGTGGCATGCGGTGTCTCCGCGCGGAATGTCGTGACGGGCGGCCGGCGATCCGCTGCGCCGGCGGCCTCGATGGGCGGGTTATCGCGTGGCTTGCGACGGCGTGCGGTCGAACTTCGCGAGCGCTTCCCACAGGCCGTTCAGGTAGACCGCGCCGAGCGCGCGATCGTAGAGGCCGTAGCCGGGCTTGCCCGTCTCGCCCCAGATCATGCGGCCGTGGTCGGGGCGCACGTAGCCGGTGAAGCCGGTGTCGTGATACGCCTTCACGATCGCGGCGATGTCGAGCGAGCCGCAGCTCGACAGGTGGGCGGTTTCCTCGAAATCGCCGTTCGCGTCGACCTTCACGTTGCGGATGTGCGCGAAGTGGATGCGTCCCATCGCGCCGAATTCGCGCACGAGCGCTTCGACATCGTTCTGCGGGCCCGCGCCGAGCGAGCCCGAGCACAGCGTCAGCCCGTTCGCGGGCGTGTCGACGATGCGCACGATCCGCGCGAGATCGTCGCGGTTCTTCACGATGCGCGGCAGCCCGAAGATCGGGCGCGGCGGATCGTCGGGGTGGATCGCCATCTTCACGCCGGCTTCCTCGGCGACGGGGATGATCGCCTTCAGGAAGTATTCGAGGTTCGCCCACAGCGCCGCTTCGTCGACGTCGCGATACTCGGCGAGCAGCGCCTGCAATTGTTCGGGCCGGTAGCTCGAATCCCAGCCCGGCAGCGAGATGCCGTCGTTCGGATCGATCCGGTCGACCGCATCGGTGCTGAACGCGAGGCAGGTCGAGCCGTCGTCGAGCGTCTTCGACAGCTCGGTGCGCGTCCAGTCGAACACGGGCATGAAGTTGTAGCAGATCACGCGCACGCCGGCCGCGCCGAGATGGCGAATCGTCTGACGGTAGTGGTCGATCAGCCGGTCGCGGCCCGGTTTGCCGAGCTTGATGTCTTCATGGACGGGCACCGATTCGACGACTTCGAATTGCAGGCCGGCGCTTTCGATCGCCGCCTTCAGCGCGTCGATCTTGTGCGCGGGCCAGACTTCGCCCACCGGTTCGTCGTAGATCGCGGACACGATATGCGTGACGCCCGGGATCTGGCGGATGTATTGCAGCGAGACCGGATCGGACTCGCCGTACCAACGGAAAGACATCTTCACTGGAGCGGCTCCTGGCTGGCGGTTGATGCATCGGGTGGACGGGTGGCAGCGTGCCGGCCCGTTTCCGGTGTGCGGATTATGATTGGTATGCCAGTTGTGCGGGATAGTGGTTTACCAGTTGTCGCGGCCGGAACCAACTGGCAGTGCGCTTCAGGCGACGCCCAGCGCACCGGTCGACACACCGAATCGGGCCCCGGCCGAAATTGGTGTACCATTTTGGCGATCCGGCGCCGCGACGGTGCCGGCCAGCCTGTTGCGAGCCTTTCGATGACCGATCTTTCCAGCCTGCCAGCCAGCCGCGATACCGATGCCGCGGACCGCTCCTATATCGGCCTTGCGCGGCAGATTCACGCGATGGTGGCCGCCGGCGCGTTCGAGGCCGGTGGGCGGCTGCCGTCCGAGCGCAGCCTGGCCGACCAGTTCGGCGTGAGCCGCACGCAGGTGCGCGAGGCGATCATCGCGCTCGAGGTGCAGGGGATCGTCGAGGTGCGGATCGGTTCGGGCATCTACGTATCGGCAGCCGACGCTGCGCGTCCGGTGACGTTCGAGGTGCCGCGCGGCCCCGGGCCGATCGAGACGCTGCGCGCGCGCGGGCTGATCGAGGCGGAAGTCGCGGCGCTCGCGGCGACCGAGCGCAAGGATGCGGATCTCGACCGGCTGTTTTTCTCGCTGACGACGATGCGCGAGCAGATGCACGACAAGGCCGCGTACGACGCGGCCGATCGCCAGTTCCACCTGCGCATCGCCGAATCGACCGGCAACACGGTGCTGTTGCACATGGTCACCGCGATGTGGGACTGCGCGCGCAGCGATCCGCTGTGGGACAAGATCGAGGAGCACTTTCACTCGACCGCGCTGCGCGAGGCGTCGCAGGAAGATCACCAGCGGATCTTCGCGGCGATCATGGCGCGCGACGCAACTGCCGCACGCGAAGCGATGCGTGCACACCTGTCGCGCGTGATCGCGGAATTCACGCAGGCGTGGCGCTGACGTTCGTTCCGGTCAATCGAAACGGGGCGTTGTAACGGCACCGTCATTCAGCGTCGACGACAGACGCACGCGCCGCGTGTACGGCTTCTTCCAATTGCGCGACCGTAGGTTTTATGGTCTCGTTGCGGGATATCGCATCGACTCGAAAAAGGAAAGTCGAATGCAGCCGGGCGATTCACACGGGGTCCAATTGATCAGGGGAATCGGCGGACGTACACGCGTACGTGCCGCCGTGCGCCGGCTGCTCATCATTTTGACGGCGGGCTTACTGGCCTCGGTGTTTCCTCCTGCATTCGCCGCCTCTCCCGAAGCCATCAACGACAACGTGCTGCGCGTGCTCGCCTGGCCCGGCTATGCGGACAGCGACATCGTCAGTGCGTTCGAGGCGCAATTTCAAGTACGCGTCGAAGTGACGTTCGTCGACTCCGACGAAGCACTGTGGGCGCGCATGCACAGCGCGGCGCCACCGCCTTACGACGTGCTGGCCGCGAACACGGCCGAGATCCAGCGCTATGCGCATGAACGCCTGCTCGCGCCGATCGACCTGTCGCGCATCCCGAACCGGCGGCGGCAGTTGCCGAACTTCCAGCAACTCGCGACGATCGACGGGCTCGTGGAAGATGGCGCCGCGTATGCGATCCCGTTCACGTATTCGTCGATGGGGCTGATCTACGACCGCAAGCAGGTGACGGCCGCGCCGCGCTCGATGCGGGAGCTGTGGAATCCGCGCTACCGCGGCAAGGTGCTCGACTTCAACAGCGCGCAGCACAATTTCTCGTTCACGGCGCTGGCGCTCGGCTATCCCGATCCGTTTCGCCTGTCGCCCGCGCAGACGCTCGCCGTCGCGCACAAGCTGATCGACCTGCGCCGCAACCTGCTGACGTACTACACGCTTCCTGAAGAGGCGACCGAGTTGTTCGTCCAGCATCGCGCAGCGCTGATGTTCGGCAACTACGGCACGCAGCAGGTAGAGCTGCTGCGGCGTGCCGGTGCGGACGTCGGCTACGTGATCCCCGACGAAGGCGCGCTCGCGTGGCTCGACTGCTGGGCCGTCACGCGCGGTGCGCAACATCCCGAGCTCGCGTTCGCATGGATCAACTACATGCTCGAACCGGCGATCGGCGCGCTGCTGACCGAACGCCAGGGTCTCGCGAACACGCTCGCGCCGCCGCCGGGCCTCGACACCGGGCACCAGCATCTCGTCTGGCTCCAGCCCGTCGAGGACATCGCGCGGCGCGAATCGCTGTGGAGCCGCATCGTGTCGGGCGACCGTCCGGAGCGGTTCGGAAAATGATCCGGCTCGGGCTCACGTCGAAACTGTCGGTGCTGTTCGCCTGCATCGGCGTGATCGCGTCCGGCGCGACCGGCTATTACACGTATCGCGCGAACCGCGCGATGCTCGTGCAGGAAGCGCAGCACAGCCTGCTGATGTCGACGCAACTGCTCGGGCAGCGCTTCACCACGGCGCTGTCCGACGTCGCGGACGATGCGCTCGTGCTCGCGCAGCTGCCGTCGTGCGCGCTGGTCTCGGGCGGCGACAACCGGGACGGCGCGCCACGCGCGCGGCTCGAGCAGGTGTTCTACAGCTTCATGAAGAATCACCCGGAGTACCTGCAGATCCGGCTGATCGCACGCGGTGATTTCGGGCTCGAACGCATCCGCGTCGATCGCGATGCGCACGGCATCGTCGTGCTGCCGGACAGCGCGTTCCAGGAGAAAGGACAGTTTTCCTACGTATTCGATACGCTTGCGACGGCGCCCGGCCATATCTACCTGTCGCCGATCGTGATCAACCACGAGACGGGGTCGCACGCGGCCGAGGGGCTGCCGATCCTGCGCGTGGGCACGCCAGTCGTCGACACGTCGGGCCAGACGGTCGGCGCGCTCGTCGTCGACGTCGAGCTGTCGCGCGTGTTCGAGCGGCTCGAACGCGATCTGCCGGAAGACTACGCGGTATATCTCGCGAACGAGTGGGGCGATTTCCTCGTGCACCCCGATCCGTCGCAGACGTTCGGCTTCGATCGCGGCCGGCGCGTGCTGATGCAGGATCGCTTTGCCGTCACGCATGCGCTGTTCGACAGCGTGCGTGCAAACGTTACCCTCAATGGCCTGGCCGACCCCGCCGAGGCGCCGGGGCAGATGTTCGCGTTCGCACGCACGCCGTTCGGGCACGACGAGGGCAACCGCTTCGTCGTGCTCGGGATGGGACGTCCGCTGGCGGACGTGCTGGCGCCGGCCGGCATGCTCGGCGAACGAATCGTCCGGATGGTACTCGTGCTGAGCTTGATGGCGGTGATCCTCGCGATCCTGTTCGCGAGTGCGATCACGCGGCCGCTGCAGACGCTTGCGCGTGCCGCGACGCACGTGTTCGACGATCCGGCCGCCGAGCAGCTGCCGGTCGGGCGCGCCGACGAGATCGGTGTGCTCGCGCGCTGCTTCGACAGCATGCGCGTCGAGATCCGCACGCAGGTCGCGATGCTGCGCGCGAAGCAGCTGGAGCTTACACACCTCGCCGGCCACGATGCGCTGACCGAGCTGCCGAATCGCCTGCTGTTCATGGAGCATCTCGATGCCGCGATCCGGCGGGCGGCCGCGATGCACGAAGGGCTGGCCGTGATGTTCGTCGATCTCGACCGCTTCAAGCAGATCAACGACCAGCACGGGCACTCGGCCGGCGACCGCACGCTCGTCGCGGTCGCCAAGCGGCTGAGCCTCGTGCTGCGCGGCGGCGACATGGTCGCGCGGCTCGGCGGCGACGAATTCATCGTGCTGATTA
This sequence comes from Burkholderia lata, assembly GCF_902499025.1. Lineage (GTDB taxonomy): Bacteria > Pseudomonadota > Gammaproteobacteria > Burkholderiales > Burkholderiaceae > Burkholderia > Burkholderia lata_C. The sequence goes on from NZ_CABVPW010000051.1 coordinate 39,823, forward strand.
CGGACGTGCGCTCACCGGCGGTGATCGGCGATGTTGCGTCGCGGATCCAGCTCGTGATGGCCGAGGAACTGGAGTTCGGCGACCGGCGCGTGGCTGTCGGCGCGAGCATCGGCGTCAGCGAGTTTCCGGCCGACGGCGCGTCGGCCGAAGAGTTGCTCGTCAAGGCCGACGCGGCGATGTACGCGGCGAAGGCGTCCGCGCAGCGCGCATACGTGCGCTACCAGGAACTGGTCGGCAGCGTGAGCGGCACAGGCGGCACCGGCACCGGCAGCGGGACGGACGAAGCGGCCGGCCGCGTCGCGTCGGGCGGCAGCCGGTGACGGCCGGCCGCGGATGCGCGCGGCTCGAACGCGACGAGCCCGTCGCGGGACGGGCTCGTTGACGGTGCGGACTGCGCGCGAAGGCGCACAGCGCCAGGCCTGCTTAGTGGCCGAAGTAGACCGAGTCGCGCGGGTTTTGTACCGTGGCGGCCGGTGCGCCACCCTGAACGGTCGCGGCCGGTTGCCCACCGGAGCCGCTGTTGTCGCCGCCGTTCACGCGGGCTTGCGCGGCCTGGATGTCGGCCGGGTAGTGCGGGCTCGACTGGCCCGGCTTGTAGCCGACGCTTTCGAGCTGGACCAGTTCTTCGCGCACTTGGGCGCGGGTCACGGTGCTTTGGGCGAATGCGCCGAACGAGGCGGACAGGGCGGCGGCGGCAACGACTGCGGAAACGAGCGATTTCATGATGATCTCCGATGTTTTTGGCTTTCCGCGTTCGACACCATGTCGTAAGCGGTTGATTACATCGTAGGCGCCGGTCGACCTAGGGTAAACGTGAGTTTTGGTGAAGGATCGTTACAGCCGGGGTAATAATTTGGAGATAAACGCGGTCCGTCCCTATTGGGTGTTGCCGGATCTGCAAGGGGGAGGGGTGGGGGCGTGCGGCGTGGATCGCGTGCACGGACGGGCGCGCCGCGGCGAACGCGCGGGCGGAAAGGAGACGGACGGGCGGCGACGCTGCCGGATCAGACGTCGTCGTCGATTTCCTTGCGTTCCCGGCGTTCCTCGTTGCCGCGGCGCGCGCGCAGGCGCTGGCGCGACAGCACGGCGATCACCTGCTGGGTCGGCGCGCCGGACGGCAGTTCGTTGCGGATGCGATCGGGCACCATGGGCAGGCCCGCGCGCTGCCGGCGCAGCGCCTTGGCGATTGCCCGGCGGCATTCGTCACCGTGGCAATCCCATTCATCGCGGATTCTCTGGCAATAACGGCATTGTTCCATCGGGACAGTCTAACGCGTCTTCGGGAACGGGGCTGGACGCTTGCCCCGGCGTGTCATGTGCCGGCCGCGGCGGCATCGGCGAGCGCTTTCGCATGAGACTGGAAGCGGCGGTGTTCTTCCGGCGGCACGAGCGAGCCGCCGGTCGCCCAGATGACGTGCGTCGATTGGCGCACGTCGATCGCGCGGCGATGCAAGTAGTCGCGGCCTGCCGGGGACTGCATCAGCCAGCCGGGGCCACCGACGGCAGCGGCGGCCGACGGCTCGAGTTCCACGCCCGTAGCGCGCTGAACCGCGAGTAACTGGGCGTAGAGCTGCGCGTCGCCGACCGTGAACACGCCCGACAGCAGCGACGCCATCAGCGGACTGACGAGGTGCGATGCCTGTGCGACGGCCAGGCCATCGGCCTCGGTCCGGTTGTCGAGTCCCACGTCGTAGACGGACACGGGCTTCCCGGGGCCGGCGGCCAGCTGGACCAGCATGCAAGGCGAAGCGACGGGTTCGGCAAAAAAGCAATGCACGTGCTCGCCGAACAGCGCCTTGAGGCCATACGCGATGCCACCCGGTGCGCCGCCGACACCGCACGGGATATGGACGAAGAGCGGATGCGTCGCGTCCACGCGGCGGCCCGCTTCGGCGAGCTGCGCGGCGAGATGCCGGGCGCCGGCCGCGTAGCCGAGGAACAGCATCAGCGAGCCTTCGTCGTCGACGAAGTGGCTGCGCGGCCGATTGCGTGCCTGCGCGCGTCCGGCCGCGACGGCTTGCGCGTAGTCGCCGTCATGTTCGATCACGCGTACGCCGCGTTGTCTCAGGCGCGCCTTCTTCCACGGCTTCGCATCGATCGACATGTGCACGATCGACTCGAACCCCAGCGCGGCGGCCATCACGCCGATGCTCAGGCCGAGATTGCCGGTGCTGCCGACGGTCACGGTGTGCGTGGCAAACAGTTCGCGTGCGCCGGCCGATGCGAGGATCCGCCGGTCGCCCGCGGGTTCGAGCAGCCCGTGTTCGATCGCGATCGATTCCGCGAGCGCGAGCACTTCATGAAAGCCGCCGCGTGCCTTGATCGAACCGGCGACCGGCAACGCGTCGTCGCGCTTGATGAACCAGGTGCCGGATGCGTTTGCGGGGAGCGACAACCTGCGCGGCAGGCTGTCGGCCGGCATCAGCGGCGATTCGACTTTCCCCGCGCTTGCCGCGAGTTCGGGAAACAGCTCGGCCATCAGCGGTTCACAGCGCGCCAGCCGCGCTTCGGCCATCGCAATGGCGCCGAGCCCCGGCGCGTCTTGCGGCAACGGGCTGCCGACATGCGGGTTCAGCCACAGCAGCGGGTGGCGGGATTGCAGTTTGGCTAATAGATCGGTGGGCTGGAGGGTGACGGTCATGGATCGGTCGCGCATCAGATAATCGGGAAGCCTGGCCGGAATGCTACGATTCCGGAAGCCTGCGCAAAAGCGCCGATTTCTAATGAATGCATTAGCCTGACTTATATCTATGCGACTCGACGGTTCGATCCTGGGTGCGTTGCACTGCTTTGAAACGGCCGGCCGGTTGCTGAGCTTCACGAAGACGGCCCAGGCGTTCAACCTGACGCAAAGCGCCGTGAGCCAGCAGATCCGGAACCTGGAGGACCGGCTCGGTTATCCGTTGTTCGTGCGCCAGGCGCGCGGGCTGAAGTTGACCGAGAAGGGCGCGATCCTGCTCGGGACGATGTCGGGCGCGTTCGTCGACATCAATCGCACGCTCCAGGCGCTTGGCATGTCGGACGCGCCGCTGCAGGTCAGCTGCCTGCCGTCGCTCGCGCTGCAATGGCTGATGCCGCGCCTGTCCGAATTTCACCGGCAACACCCGAACGTGCCGGTGCGCGTGAAGGCCGAGTTCCAGGTGCTGGACCGTCAGGCGATGGAGACCGACGACATCGATGTGGCGGTGCGCTACGACCCGGTGCAATACGATCGGCTGCATGCCGAGGCGATCCTCGACGAAATCCTGTTCCCGGTCGCCACGCCTGCGTACCTGGCGCAGCATCCGGCCTTTGCCGGCGGGGAATCGCTCGATGGCGTCGTCCTGCTGCACGACGCCGCGCCGTGGGGCGGCGCGCCCGAATTCGTGGAGTGGCGCACGTGGCTGGAGGAAGCCTGTCCGGCGTGGACGTCGCATCTCGACGGCCCGCAGTTCAATTTCTCCAGCCTGGCAATCACGGCCGCGCTGAACCATCAGGGTGTCGCGATGGGGCGCGCCGCGCTCGTGCACGACGAGATCGCGAGCGGGCGGCTCGTGGATGTCTTCGGCACGCACGTGCGTGCGCCGGCGCGCTACATGCTGTTGTCACGCAATCCCGACGATCCGTGTACCGCGGTCTTTTCGGACTGGCTCAAGGCCGAGTGCGAGCGCTTCGATACGGTTCGATCCCGTTTGCTGTCGAACGGAAGCCGGAACGGGTAGCGGGTGTTGTCGGATGGCTGAATCGGAGTGCGAAATAATCGCGTGACGAATACGGACGCAAACTACAATTTCCCGTCTGTCTCCATACGGATGGCTTGCGCGTGGACGGGGCCGGCGAGCGTTACTTGAGCTGCCAGATGCCCCAGATGGCGATCAACAGGCCGAGGCCGAATCCGCAGCCGAGTAATACGTAGGTTTCCATTTCATGCCTCTGAAAGCGTGGCAGCGTCGATATGGGCATCGACGTGCGGGCAGTAAAGTCGGTGGCGTATCGTCCGCGTCGTCGGGCGGGGCGATACGCCGGGTCCGCGAATACTACGCTTCGCAGCTTTCAGAACGCATGCGCGATCGATGGCTTGGCACCATCTCCTAGTTCTTGCCCGCGTGCATGTCGACCGTCTGAGTGACGTGCGATCCGCCGTGCCGGAACACGCCCGATTTCCAGATCATCTGCGACGCCGCGACGAGCACGAACAGCAGCACGACCATGCGGAAGATCCGGGGCGACATCTTGTCCCGCAGCGGGCGGACGAGCCACATGCCGGCTATGGCGGGCAGGCTGGCGGCCGCCGAGATCGCGAGGTCGGCGCCGCTTGCGTGCGCGGCACCGCTGAACGTCGTGATCAACGTAACGATCGACACGACGAGGATGATCGCGATCTGCTTCGTGAAGACGCGCCCGGTCGCACCGGACGAAATCAGGTAAGTGGCGAGCAGCGGGCCCGGAACCGACGCAATGCTCTCCATCAGCGCCGCACCGAAGCCGAGCGCGAAGCCGACGGGCTTTTGCCATGCTTCCGGCAGGTTGAGTTTCGGCGCGGCGAGCATCAGCGCCGCGGCCACGATCAGCAGCGCGCCGGACGCCGCTTGCGCATGACCCGGATTGAGCGAGAGCAGGATCGCGACGCCCACGATATTGCCGATCACGGTGCCCACGATCGGCGCGGCGATCTTGCGCGCCGTCGCCAGCACTTGACCGCCTTCCAGCGCCTGCGGAATGTTGCCGAGGATGATCGGCATCGACAGCAGCAGCACCGCGTGCCGGATCGGCAGGAACTGGCTGAGTATCGGCATCGCGATCAGCGGCACGCCGATGCCCGTGATCCCCTTGGCCATGCCGCCCAGCAGCAGCGCGATGGCGATGCCGGCCAGGTCGAACGCGCTGAGCCCCTGCAGGCTGGAGACCAGCACACCTTCAGTCAGATTGAAATGCATCATGGAATGGCTTGTCGCGGCATATCCGGCAGCGAGCGCTGTCGACGGAGCCCGTTGCGGTCGCGTGCGTGTTGCACGCATGTGTTCTGGATTGGCTTGAACCGGAAGTCGATCGCATGGCGCCGTGCCGTGGTGCGGCGAGCGCCGCAGGCAATCGACACGCGGTTCGAGGATGCATCTTACCTGAGCGTTGCGGAGGACATTCGGCGCCGGCCGCGGCACGCCACCCGTCGCGTCTGCGTGATCATTTCCGCGGTTCAATATAATTCATGACAGTGTGTCGTCTCATGTGCGACATACATACCCCGGAACAAGGAGACCCGATGACGCTTGCCCAGTTGCAGGCCCTGGCGGCCGTGGTCGAACTCGGTTCGCTCACGGCCGCGGCCGATCGGCTCAGCCGCAGTCAATCCGCGATCAGTCATGCATTGACCGAGCTGGAAGACCTCACGGAGGTCAAGCTGCTCTGGCGCGACCGGCAGCCGGTCGTCCTGACGGCGGCGGGCGAGCGCCTGTGGCCGTCCATCCAGAACGTGGTGCGGGAAGCGCAGCTGCTGCGCCAGCAGTTCAGCCTGTCGCGCGGCAAGCTCGAAGGGAAGCTGGTGGTCGCGTCGCTGCCGAGCGTGTCGCTGGCGTTCGTCGTGCCCGCGCTCGAGGCGTTGAAGGAGATGCATCAGGGCGTGTCGGCGGTGCTGCTCGAAGGCACGGACAGCGAAGTCGAAGGGTGGATCGACGACGGTACGGCCGATGTCGGCGTAGTAGCCGGCTCGAAGACGTTCGCGCACAATCTGCCGCTGCTCGACGAGGACTTTGTCGCGGTGGCGGCGGACGGCATGTTCGCCGGCCGCAAGAGCGTGTCGGCGAAACAGTTGTCCGCGGCGCCGTTCATTTTCTCGAAGGCAGGATGCGGGCCGGTGATCGCGGATTACTTCGCGCGCAGCGGTGCGCCACTGCGGGCCGCGTTCAACGTGGTCGAGATGCGCACCATCCTGTCGATGGCGGAAGCCGGCATGGGCGTGTCGATCGTGCCGCGCATCACGCTCACGTACACACCGTTTGGCGGCCACGTGCTGGCGCTGTCACCGAGGCTGCATCGTTCCGTGCGGCTGTCGTGGAACGCGGCCGGCAATGCGATTACCGACGCGTTCGTGCGGCTCGTCGACGCGCAACGCGCGAAGGCGGCGAAGGCGGTCAACACGCGCGCGAGAAAGGGGAGGTAACGAGCGGCTTCAGCGATGAACGGCGCTCATGGGTGGCTTGAGGTTTATTCATGCCGATGACGTTCGAGATGCAATACATTGCTCGGACCCACCCCCTGACCGCATTGCCCCGAAGGAGATTGCCGTGCCGACCATGCCCGCCTTGCTTGCTTTCGGACTCGTGTCGCTCGGCATGGTGCTGACACCCGGGCCGAACATGATCTACCTGGTTTCGCGCTCGATCTGCCAAGGCCGCCGCGCTGGGCTGGTGTCGCTCGGCGGTGTCGCGCTGGGGTTCGTGTTCTACATGGTGTGTGCCGCGCTGGGCATCACCGCGCTGGTGATGGCCGTGCCGTATGCGTACGACGCGTTGCGTTTCGCCGGTGCGTTCTATCTGGCGTACCTCGCGTGGCAGGCGCTGAAGCCGGGCGGTCGCTCGGCGTTCCAGGTCAGGCAGTTGCCGCATGACAGCCGGGCCAGGCTGTTCACGATGGGCTTCGTCACGAACCTCGCGAATCCGAAGATCGCGGTGATGTACCTGTCGCTTCTGCCGCAGTTCATTTCGCCGGGGCACGGCAGCGTGCTCGCGCAATCGCTGGCGCTCGGCTGCGTGCAGATCGCGGTGAGCGTCAGCGTGAATGCGCTGATTGCCTGCATGGCCGGCGCCATCGCGGGCTTTCTGGCGGGGCGGCCGGTCTGGGCGTCGGTCCAGCGCTGGTTGATGGGCACGGTGCTGGCCGGGCTGGCCGTGCGTATCGCACTGGAATCGCGCTAGCGCGGGTGACGGGCGGTTTGCCGGACCGCCCGGTTGCGTTCGCGCTGCAGCGCGACGACAGCGCCCGGCATCGTCAGCCCTGGCAATTGCCCTGCGCTTCGTTGCCGACCCGAGCGGGCGCGGCTTTTTCACGGCGCCGGCTGCGCGTCGCGAGCCAGCACAGGATCGACCCGCCGCAAACCATCGATGCGCCTTGCCAGAATTCGATCGACAGCGGCGCATGCAGCAGCGTGGCGGCGAGCATCGCGGCGAGCACCGGGGTGAAATACGACGCGCCGACGATGATCGTCACGTTGCCGTGCATGATGCCGGTGTTCCAGGCCGCATAGCCGAACCCCAGCGCCGATGCCGCCAGCACGATGTAGACGACCGCATGCAGGCTGAACGTCATGCCGCCGCCGCCTTCGATCGCGAACTTGATCCAGAGCGCCAGCGCCACCAGCATGAAGAACGGCGTGACGCCGTTCTTGCCGTCGGCGAGGCGCGCCGTCACCGTGCAATAGCCGGCCCAGATCAGCGCGCCGAAGAACGCGAGGCCGTAGCTCAGCGGATTGTCCGCGACGTTGTGCAGCATGCCGGCCGGATCGAGGCCCTGGTCGCCGCCGAGCACCCGGCAGATCCCGAGCATCGACAGCAGGACACCCGGCACGACCAGCAGGTTGGCACGCTGCTGGTTGAACACGATCGCCGCGACCAGCGTGAAGCTCGGCCACAGATAGTTGACCATCGCGACTTCGATCGCCTGCTGGCCATTGCTCGCATAGCCGATCGACAGCGACAGGCACAGCTCGTACGCGACGAACAGCAGCCCGCCCCAGAGCAGATAGTTTTTCGGAAATTTGCTCAGATCGGGGAAGCCGATCGTAAACAGCAGAAGCACGGATGCCACCGTATAGATCATCGCGGCGCCGCCGGTCGCGCCGAGGCTTTCGCTCACTCCACGAACGAGGGCGACCACGGAGGCCCACAACAACACCGCGCCGAGCCCGGCGAGCGTTGCCTTATTCTTGCGCTTCATGCTTCCTGCCTGTTTCAACATTCAAATTCGATTTCAGGTGATTCGGTTCCGCCTGCCCGTGCCGCGATGGCCGGCGGAATGATCCGGTTGCCGCCGTCACGCGGGGCGGCGGCAACCGGCAATGCCATGCAGCCCGCTTACGCGGGATCCACGGGTACGTCGATCCAGATGGTCTTGATCTCGGTGTACTGGTCGTGCGCCCAGACCGACTTGTCACGGCCGCCGAAACCGGATTCCTTGTAGCCGCCGAACGGTGTCGTCACGTCGCCTTCGCCGAAGCAGTTGACGGTCACGACGCCCGCGCGGATCTCGCGCGACAGCCGGATCGCATGATTCAGGCTGCCGGTGTAGACCGAAGCGGCGAGTCCGTACACCGAGTCGTTGGCCAGCGCGATCGCCTCGCCGATGTCGGTGAACGTCGTCACCGACAGCACCGGGCCGAAGATCTCCTCGCGGAACAGCCGGCTGTGCGGGCTCACGCCGTCCACCACGGTCGGCTCGACGAAAATGCCGCCGTCGGTGTGGCCGCCGAATGCCACGTGCAAGCGCTCCGCGCCGGCCTGCTCGAGGTACGAACGCACTTTCTCGAAGTGGGCCTTGCTGACCATCGCGCCGATCCGGTGCGCCGGGTCGAGCGGGTTGCCCATCTGCCATTCGCGCATCTGCGTGCCGATACGCCGCAGCAGTTCGTCCTTGATGTCGGCATGGACGATCAGCCGCGACGACGCCGAGCAGTTCTCGCCCATGTTCCAGAACGCGCCGTTGACGATGTGCTGCGCGACCGCGTCGAGATCGGGGGCGTCGGGCAGCACGACCGCCGGATTCTTGCCGCCGCACTCTAGCACGATGCGCTTCAGGTTGGATTCGGCCGCGTACTTGAGGAACTTCCGCCCGGTATCCGTCGACCCGGTGAAGCTCACCATGTCGACGTCCGCGTGACGGCCGAGCGGCTCGCCGACTTCCTTGCCGCCGCCCGGCAGCACGTTGAAGACGCCGGCCGGCACGCCGGCTTCGTGTGCAAGCTCCGCGACGCGCAGTGCCGTGAGCGTGGTTTCCTTCGCCGGCTTCACGACGATCGAGCAGCCGGCCGCGAGCGACGGGCCGATCTTCCACGCGAGCATCAGCAGCGGGAAATTCCACGGCAGCACGAGGCCGACGACACCGATCGGCTCGCGCACGACCAGCGCCAGCGCATGGCCGCCGACGGGCGCCGTGTTGTCGTAGATCTTGTCGATCAGCTCGGCGTGCCAGCGGATCGTATGAATCGTCTCCGGCACGTCGATGTTCTGGCATTCGCGGATCGGCTTGCCGCTGTCGAGGCTTTCCATCGTCGCGAGCTCGTGCGCGTGGTGCTCGAGCAGGTCGGCAAACTTCAGCAGGACGGCCTTGCGGTGCGACGGCGCAAGCTTGCGCCAGCGACCGTCCTCGAACGCGTGCCGCGCATGGGCGACCGCGAGGTCGACGTCGGCCGCATTGCATGCGCCAATCTGCGCGAGGACGGCGTCGGTGGCCGGATTGACGGTCGCGAACGTGTCGCCGGAACTGGCCTTGCGGAACGCCCCGTCGATGAACGGCTCGGTCGGGAAGCGCAACGCCGCGGCCAACGCCGCGTATTCGGGCGCGCTGAGCAGGTCGGCCATCAGGCGTTGCCTCCGGTGACGGCGGCGACTTCGCGCTTGATGCCGGCCACGATTGCGGCCAGCGCCTGCTTTTCCTGTTCGTCGAGCGCGCGCAGCGGTGCGCGCACGCCGCCCGCACGCAGCCCCGCGAGTTCGCAGCCGTACTTGATCGACTGCACGAACTTGCCGCCTTCGAGGAAATCCATCAACGGCATCATCGCGGACATGATCCGGCGGCCCTTGTCGAAGTCCTTCTCGATCGCGCACGCCCGATACAGCGCGATATGCTCGGCTGGCAGGAAGTTCGAGCCCGCGCATACCCAGCTGCGTGCGCCCCACGCGAAGAATTCCAGGGCCTGGTCGTCCCAGCCGCACGACACGCTGATGGTCGGGAACTCGCGTACCAGCATGTGCAACTGGCCCGTCTGGCCCGAGCTTTCCTTGATCGCGACGATGTTCTTCGAGGCGTCGCAGACGGTGCGGAAGAATTCGCGGTCCATCGACACGCTCATCCGGCCCGGGTAGTTGTACAGCATGATCGGCAGATCGGCCGCGCGGTCGATCTCCAGCGCGTGCGCCGCGTTCTCCTGCTGCGTGGGCAGCGCGTAGGGCGGCGAGCCGACCAGGATCGCATCGGCGCGCACGGCCTTGGCCGCCTTCGCGTATTCGACGGAATCCTCGGTGCGTACCGCGCCGGTGCCGATCACGAGCGGCACGCGCGAGCCGATCACTTCACGCGCCCATGCGCCGAGGTCGAAGCGCTCCTGCGCGGTGTGCGCATAGTATTCACCGGTCGAACCGCCGATGATGATGCCGTGCACGCCGGCCGCGATCAGCGATTCGATCACGTCGGCGAATGCGGTCTTGTCGATCTGGCCGGCGGCGTTCAGCGGCGTGATGGCCGGGGTGTAGATGCCTTCGAAATTCATGATGTGCTTCCTCGGAAATGGATAGGGGCAGGTTGACGAAAGGGGCGCCGTCGTGAAGGCGGCGCTCCGGTGACGGGTCTCAGTGGTTCAGCGACGCGGCCTCTTGCAGGCTGAGCGAGCGCGTTTCGGGCGCCAGTGCGAGCGACGCGATCAGCCCGACGAACGACACGGCGGCTGCCGCATACATGGTGTTGCCGATGCCGACGGTCTGCAGTGCGATCGGCACGAGCCAGGTGCCGACAGCCGCGCCGATGCGTGACAGCGATGCGCCCATGCCGACCGCGAATGCGCGGATGTCGGTCGGGAAGATTTCATTCGGGTACACGAGCTGCAGCACCTGCGCGCCGCCGATCAGCACCGCATAGGCGCCGAACAGTACGAGGATCAGCACCGCCGAGCCGCCCGAGCAGGCGCCGAGGGTCAGCAGCGCGAGGCCCGACCAGAGGAAGCTGTGGATCACCATCGCGCGGCGGCCGAGTTCGTTGATGATCCACGTCGCGATGATGCAGCCGACCACGAACAGCAACGTGATGGCCACGGAGCCGAGCGATTCCCACTGGCCGGTGAGGTGCAACGCTTCGAGCACGCGCGGCGCGAACGAGTAGACGGCGAACACCGGAATCACGGAGCAGCTCCAGAACACCGATACGAACAGCATCCGCTTGCCGTAGCCCGAGTGCAGCAGTGCCCACAGCGAGATCTTCTTTTCGGTTTGCTCTTCCGGCAGGTTCTTCACCGAGAACGACAGGCCGTAGACTTTCCGGATCACGTCGTCGGCTTCCGCAACACGGCCCTTGCTGAGCAGCCAGCGCGGCGATTCGGGCGTGCCGATGCGCACGACGAACAGCGCGAGACCGATCACGGCCGGGCTGGCCAGCACCCAGCGCCACGCATCCGGGCCGCCGCTGCCGAGGATGATGTTGCCGACGATGTACGCGAGCGCCGCGCCGCAGAACCAGATGATGGTCAGCATCGCGAGACGGGGCCCGCGATACTTGCGCGGCATGAACTCGACGAGCAGCGAGCCGGCGACCGGGTACTCGATGCCCACGCCGATGCCGATCAGGAAGCGCAGCACGAACAGCGCTTCGCCCGAGTGGACCCACAGCTGCGCGAGCGAGCAGACGAAGAAGATCACGGGGCCGAAGAAGTAGGGCTTCTTCCGCCCGAGGCGGTCGCTCAGCCAGCCGCCGATGAAGCCGCCGAAGAAGATGCCGATCAGCGCGGACGCGGCGACCATGCCTTGCCAGAAGCCGGTCAGGCCGAGCGCGTCGGAAAACTGCACCATCGCGACGCCGATGATGCTCAGCACGTAGCCGTCCATGAGCCAGCCGCCGCCCGAGCGGATCGTGAGCAACTGGTGGAATCCATTGAGCGGAACATCCTCGATGGACGTGTGATTCGTTGACATTGCCTGTCTCCTTCCATGAAATGGCGAACGGAACACCGTTGCGCGATCTATTGATATGGTCTACTAAGCGTGATGCATGAATCGGTTTCGGTTGTCCGGTGCTTCCCGACGGGGTGACGCTCGCCGCGGCCCGGTCAGCTTTCGAGTCCCGCCTTGCGTTGCCCCCACCAGAGGGTCGAATTGACGCCGATCGACAGGAACGGCTCCGGCGGAGTACGGTTCGGCCCGGATGTTTCCAGCAGGAAGTCGACCAGGTCGCTGCGCTTGCCGGCCAGCCAGTCGGCGAGCAGCGTGCCCGTCACGGTGCCGCGCGTGATGCCGAGGCCGTTGCAGCACAGCGCGCCGTAGACGTTCGGCGCCAGCTGCCCGAAGAATCCCTTGTGGTTCTGCGACAGCGCCAGCGAGCCGCTCCACGTGTATTCGAACTCGACGTCCGGCAGCATCGGGAAGCGGCGTTCGAACGACAGCCGGTGCCGCTCGGCGAAGCGCGGCAGGCACTTTTCGCGCGGGCGACCGTCGGGGTTGAAGCTGAAGCTGTTGCGCACCAGGATGCGGTTGTCGTGCGTGCGGCGCAGCGTGCTGCCGAACGGGTCGGCCGGAATCACGCCCCAGAACGGCTTGCCGCCCAGTTGCGCCTGTTCGGCGCCGGTCAGCGGCCGGGTCAGGCTCGCGTACAGGAAGACCGGCAGCATCGTGTGCTGCAGGAAGCCGAAGCGCATGCCGAAGGCGTTGTTCGCGAGCACCAGCTTGTCGACCGTGATCCGGCCGTTGCGGTGCGCGAGCACGATCCTGTCGCCGTACTCGACGTCGGTGATCGGCGTGTGCTCGTACAGCGTCACGTTTGGCGGCAGGCAGTCGGCCAGCCCCTTCACGAGCGCCGACGGCTGGATCAGCACGGTGCCCGGCGTGAACAGCGCCTTCCGGTAGAACGACGTGCCGATATGCGCGGGCAGGTCCTTGCCCTCGATCATCTCGTACGGCTGGCCGAGCTTGTCGAGACCGCGGCGGTAGGCGTCGAGCACGGCGATGCCGCGTGCCTCCACGGCCGCCTGGTATTTCCCGGACGCGCTCATCGCGCAATCGATACCGTGCTCGGCGACGAGCCGGCGCAGGATCGTCTGGCCGAGCACGTTCAGCTTCAGCGTCGTCCTGGCGGTGGGGATGTCGCCGATGTAGTCGTCGGCGCCGATGTCGTGCGGCAGGTCGATCGCGAAACCGGCGTTGCGCCCCGAGGTGCCGAAGCCGACTTCCTGCGCATCGACCAGGACGATTTCGTCGTCCGGAAAGTTCAGCGCGAGCTGCCGCGCGGCGGCCAGGCCGGTGAAACCCGCGCCGACGACGGCCCAGCGCGCGCTGGATTCCCCGCGGTGCGACGGCCGGGGCTGACGTTGCCGGCTGGTGTGGTACCAGCCGCACATCCTGTCGTCGGCGGGAAGCGATGTAACCTTATGCATTCCTAAATCCAATATCGGTAAAGAGTCCTGATCGATGGCATGGAGAGGCGGCGCACGTGAAAGCGTGCGCCGCCCGGTGCGGCCGTTAAAACTGGATGGGTACGTCGAGGCCTTCCGGGATCACGTACTCGGCCATGCGGCGGCGCGACAGCTCCATGTGGCTGCGGACCAGCTCGCCGGCGCGCTGCGCATCGCGCTGCGCAATCGCTTCGATGATCTGGTCGTGCTGCGTGACTGCGGTTTCCAGATCGTGCTGCATGTCGCTCGTCGCCGGCGAGCGATAGAAAATCTTGCCGAGGCGGGCGTGATCGATCAGCACGCGGCGCAGGCTCGGCATCAGGTACGCGTTGCGCGCGATCCGGCCGATCTCGAAGTGGAACGCGTCGTTCTGCAGCACGCGCGCCTGCAGGTCGTTCTCCTCGATCGCGGTGCGAAACTGCGCCTGGATCGCCTTCAGCCGTTCCACTTCTTCCGCCGTCGCGTGGCTTGCCGCCAGCTGGGTCGTCGCGACGTAGATCAGCGGTGCGGCCAGGAAAAAGCTGCGCAGCGACTGATAACCCATCGGCGACACGCGGGCCGGCCGGTTCGGCTCGAGTTCGAGATAGCCTTCCGCCGCCATCTGGCGCATCAGTTCGCGCACCGGCGGGCGCGAGAGCCCGAACTCCTCGCTGAGCGCGAGCTCGTCGACGACGGCGCCGGGCGCGAGCTCCATGCTCACGATGCGTCGCCGCAGTGTCTCCGCCATTACGTTCTTGCGATCCGCCGAACCGCCGGATTCGGCATCCGGTGAGGCGGTCTGAAGCTTCTGTCTGGACATGATTTCATTGTCTACAAACTGTAGACACAGTTTAGGTTGAGAATAGACCAAGCAAAAATAAGGGTTTACACCTTAACTCGCCGCGTGGGCGAGGCCGGTGTGGGCACGGGGTGGCGTGCCCGGACATGCGTAGCTTAAAGGGACGAAGCCGGGAGAGCCGAATGGCGGGCGTCGGCGGGGGGGCGGCCCGGCGTGTGTGGCCGATTCGGGCGAGCTGGCGAAACGGGGGCCGGTCATGCGTCGTCGATGTGCCAAGCCGCGCCGATTGCCGGCAGCGCGCGGCCGATCGAGTCGAGCATCGCGTATCGCGACCGCCCAAGTGTCGTGGCCAGGAAGAAGCCGTCGTCGTCGGTCCACAGGTTGACCAGCGGCCAGCCGCCGGCGTCGCCACGGACTTCAAGCTGTCGTCGGTCGGGATCGATGTCGATGTCGCCATGCGCTTGCCGCAACGCGTTCGCGATTGCATCGAATGCGTCGGCCGACGGGATCGTGTGGATGCGGTATTCGAAACTCATCTTCATGGGCCGGTGGGCGACGCGGGCAGTCTAGCGCGTGTCATGGCGAAACGCGTCGCAGTGGGCGTGCATCGGGCGCCTGCGCGTCGTCGCGGTATAGTCACGCAGCCGTCGTCGCATGCATCGAATCCCATAAGACCAACCAGAAGATCCATGTCGAGTCGCTCAATGCTCGTCATTTCAGCCGCCGCCTTCGCTGCGATCTCCGGCGTCGCGCGCGCCGAAGCGCCCTACATCAACGCATACGAAGTCCCACGCTGCACCCGGATCGATCCCCGCGACGTACCGTATCCGGCCAGCGCGCGCTGGGCCGGGCAGAGCGGGGAGGTGACGGTCGGCGGCGTCGTGCTGCGGGACGGCACCGTGTCGGACGTGACGCTGCTCGCGAGCAGCGGGCATACGGAACTCGACGACGTGGTGACTGCGGCGTTCATGTGCATTCACTGTACCGCCGATGAGGGCGTACGTCCGATTCGCATGAAGCAGAAGATCACGTTCTCGCTGATGTAGCGAGCCGGCCGCATCGCGCTTTCAGAGAGGGAAGCCATGAAAGAAGTGCCGTATTTCGCGCAATGGGAATCGTCGCACCTGGTGTCGCGGTTCGTGTCCCGCGAGCTGCGCCCGGAAGACGACCCGTTGTGGCATCGCTCCGGCGCAAGCACGCCGGAAGAATATGCGCGGTGGAGCCCGAGCATCTGCGGCATCGCGTGCCTGAAGATGCTGCTCGCGCACCGGTCGAATGCGATCGTGCCGTTGCTCGAACTGGTGCGCGAAGCCGTCGGGTTCGGCGTCTACCGGCCTGAACTCGGCGACACCGGCAAGCGCCTGCATTACCGGCCCTTCGTGCACTGGGTGCGCGAGCGGTACGGGATCGATGGCGATGTCGTGGAAGGGATCGATTCGGCCGCGCTCGAACCGAAGCTGCATGACGGCCACATGCTGATGGCGTCGGTTCATCCCGGTATCCGGCACGACGGGTTCGAGCCGCCGTCGCGCGGCGGCCATATGGTGCTCGTGTTCGGCGCGAACCGCGACACCGGCGACTGGCTGTTCCACAACCCGTCCGGGTTCGACGTGCGCACGCAGCAGAACGTGGCGATGCCGCGCGCGACGTTCGACCGCTATTTCGCGAACCGCGGCATCCTGATCGCACCGTAATGTTGCGCACGCAACCGGCCGCGCGCATGAAGCATCGGGCGCCCGTCGCGACGGGCGCCCGCCCGATCACCGCTCGTTGCGTTTCTTGCTCAGCTCGATCGTCTCGAACAGCTCGTAGTCGGCGGTCGGGTGCTGGTCGGCGCCCGGCGCGTGGTAGTAGCGCATCGTGATCGTCGTGTGACCGCCCGGCTTGCCCGGGTCGTGGTCGAACACGGCAATCCCGTAGCCGGTGCCCGTATCGCGGCGCGCGGACCAGATCGCATCCTCGAGTGCATCGGCCGGCTCGCGCACGAACGTATTCGGCGCCGTGCCCGGCACCGGCCGGTTCGGCTTCGTGAACACCTTCGCCCGCGCAAAGCCGGTCGCCGGGTTCTCGCCATACACGTCGAGCGGCGCGCTGGTGCCGCCGCCGCCGAGGATCAGGTGGATCGTGCCGTGGCTCGTGTCGAACTTCGTGCGGTCCGGGTCGTTCGAGCCGACCGGACGCGGCTGCAGCGTCTCGACGACTTCGCCGGTCGTCGCATCGACGCCCGCGCGGTGATTGCAGCCGCGCACCGGGTAGCTGCGCTCGTAATCGTGATCGTGGCCGCACAGCACGAGGTCGACGCCGTAGCGGTCGAACAGCGGCAGCCATGCTTCGCGGATGCCCTTGTCGGACCCGTTGCCCGTCTTCGACGAACTGAGCGCGTCCTGGTGCATCTGCACGACGATCCAGTCGATGTCGTCGTCATGCGCGGCATGGCGCAGCGTGTGTTCGAGCCAGCGCGTCTGCTCGCCGTTGCTGTAGCCGCGCACGTAGAACGACGTGCCGGGCTCGATCGGCGGGCGGCCCGTGCTCGCGGCCGGCACGAGCGGCGCGGGGCCGCCGACGAACGCGGCGGCGTCCTGGTACACGACATCGTCGGCGTCGAGCGATACGAACAGCACCGAGCTCACGCGGAAGCTGTACCAGCGGCCCTGGAAGCGCGTGCCGTTCTCCGGCAGCGTATAGCGCGCGAGATACGAGTCGAGCCCCTGCGGGCCGTTGTTGAACTCGATCTCGTGATTGCCGGGGCACGGCATCCACGGACGATTCGCGGCCGACGTCTGGTTGTTGTTGCCGAAATCGCGCCACACCTCGGGCTGGTGCGCGGGGTTCAGGTTCGCGTAGCAGAGGTCGCCGTTCAGCAGGTGGAACAGCGGCTGGAACTGCTCGACGGCCTGCACCGCGAAGCGGCTCTGCGGCGACGACAGCACCCACGCGCCATTCGGCGTCGCGAGATCGCCGTAGCTCGTGAAGCGGAACGGCGCGCGGCCGCGCGGCGCGGTCGAGAAATTCGCGGAGAACGGCTGCGCGGCGTTGCTGTCGTTGTCGGCCGTGATCTCGTAGCGGTAGTGCGTATTCGGCTTCAGCCCGTGCACGCGCGCGTGGTACGCGAATACCGTCTCGCCGTTCAGGCCGTCGGTGTACAGGCGCTGGACGCCGTGCACGGTGCGCGCCGGCTCGCCGTCGGCGACGATGCGCGCGCGCGGATTGACGGCCGACGCGAGCGATGCCCACGAGATCACGACTTCCGACGTCGGGTCGTTGCCCCACGTCAGGTGGACCTGTTCGGGCGTGCCGTCCGGGTTCGACGCGGCGGCCCTGGCTGCCGCGAGGCCACCGGCGGCGGTGGCGAGGCCGGATACGCCGGCGAGTTTCAGGAAGCCGCGGCGCGAGACGGACGCGGCCGGCTCGTTCGGCTGGATCGGGGAGTTGTCCTGGTTCGACATGGTCGGTGTTTTCGTTGGTGGAGACGCGAGATGTGGAACCGCCTGGCCGGGTGCGGGCGTGGCCGGGGCGTGGGCCGGAAACGAGCGGGATTCCGGTGGCAAACATTGTCGGAGGGCAGTTTTGCCGGGTTGTGACAGCAAGGCAACCCCGTGCGCGTTGGCACACGTCCCGGTGGGCGCATCGCGGCATCCGGCCCGCGCCGACGCGCGTCAGGTCCGGCCGAAATTTATTTGCAGACACCGCGACGGATTCCGTTCGCCCGCGCCGTTTAACGCATGAACGGCCGCTTCCGGTCGATACCCGCTACTTCGGAGTCTTACATGAAGCTTTCCATTCCATTGCGGTTCGCCGCGGCATGCGTGGCCGCACTGGCTGCGTCCGCCGCGTTCGCGCAGGCCGTCATCGTCGCGCCTTACGCGCCGCCGGCGCCTCGCGTCGAAGTGATGCCGGCGCCGCGCGCGGGCTACGTGTGGGACCAGGGTCACTGGCGCTGGCGGCAGGGTCGCTACGTGTGGATTCCGGGCCACTGGCAAGTGGTTCGCGTCGGCTATCACTGGGTGCCGGGCCACTGGGCCGCGCGCGGCCCGGCGTGGCGCTGGATTCCGGGTCACTGGGCCTGATGCGCATGCCGCCGCCCGGCACGCGGTGCCGGCGTGGCGGCGCTTTCCCGCAACGTCATGAGGCGCAGCCATGCCTTTTCGAACCGTGGTGATACTCGCGGCCGCAGCCATCGTGCTGGCCGGCTGTGTCGTGGTGCCGGCGCGCCCGGCCTATTACCGGCCCGCGCCGGTCGTCGTATATTGAGCACGCCGGCCGCCGCTCACGCGAACGGGCGGCCGGCACCCGATCGACCCGATCGCCATGCAGCCTGAAACGGATGCCGATGAAACGGACCTTGCCGAGGCCGTGCGCGATGCGTGCGGCGATCCTGAACCGCCAGTGCGGCGGGGCCGGGTAATGGCGCGGCGCATGCAAGGAGAGCACGACGATGAGCTTCAGTCTGCCGGCGGGCGCATCAACGATCGCGCCGCGGCACAGACGCGCGATGCGCTGGAGCGCCCCGCGTTGAGCGGCGGCGATCCGGACGCGGCGCTGGTCGCACGGGTCGGCGCGCGCGACGCGTCGGCCGTGCGCATGCTCGTCGCACGCAAGCTGCCGCGGCTGCTCGCACTCGCGACGCGCATGCTTGGCGACCGCACGGAAGCCGAGGACGTCGCACAGGAGACGTTCTTGCGGATCTGGAAACAGGCGCCGGGTTGGCGCGAAGGCGAGGCACGGTTCGACACGTGGCTGCATCGCGTCGTGCTGAATCTGTGCTATGACCGCTTGCGCGGCCGGCGCGAAGAACCGGTCGACATCTTGCCCGACGTACCCGATCCGCAACCGGAGCCGGCCACCCGTGCGGAGACCCGCTCGCGCGACGCGCGCGTGCGGCAGGCGCTCGCGGCGTTGCCGGCGCGGCAGCGCGAAGCACTCGTGCTCCAGTACTATCAGGACATGTCGAACGTGGAGGCGGCCAACCTGATGGGCATTACCGTCGACGCGCTGGAAAGCCTGCTCGCGCGCGCGCGGCGAAACTTGCGCGCGCAACTGGCCGGCGATTCACCTAGCGAGGACATCCGATGACACCCGAACGATTTCGTACCATCGTCGCCGCGTACGGCTCGGATGCGCGGCGCTGGCCGGACGGCGAGCGCGCGGCCGCCGAGGCATGGGCGCGCGCGCATCCGGGCGACGCGTTGGCGGCGCTGGACGATGCTGCCGAACTCGACGCGTGGCTCGCCAACGATACGGTCGCACCGCCCGCGCCGGCGCTCGTCGAACGCATCGTCGCGACGGCGCCGGCGCCGCGGCGCGCGCGGC
>NZ_CABVPW010000052.1:0-56467 GCF_902499025.1 Burkholderia lata
GGTCATGAACACGATATCTCTAACGCACCGCTCGCAAAGCCCGTTTACACCGTTCCCAAATTCAACAGCCTGTTAGGGACTGTTTCCATATGGAACGCACATGCGAATGCCCGAAATCGCTCGTAGGGCAAGGAGTAAGGAGCGCCGTTTGGCCGAGCCAAACAAGCGACGAGCGACGCCGTCATACGGGCGATTTCGGGCATTCCCGTGACATGATTTTTTTTAATTTGGGGTTGCCACGAGAACGGCCGCTCGCCGCGTTGCGCTCCTTGCGAATACGTCAGTATTCGCAGCGTCGCGCGCCTCGCGAGCGGCCGTTCTCGTGGCAACGCATGCGCGTTCCATATGGAAACAGTCCCTAAGATGTCGTCTGCCCGTCCCGCGCCGCACTGGCGCTTCTCCCGCCTCATCCGCACGGCCGCGGCCCTCGCCGCCGCCGTGGCGCTCGCCGCGTGCACGCACGACGAGCCGCGCTGGAACCTGACCAACGTTACCGGCCACCTGCCCGACCTGTCGTTCACGCTGACGGGCGGCGACGGCCATCCCGTCGACGCCGATGCGTTCCACGGCCAGGTCGCGCTCGTCTACTTCGGCTACACGCACTGCCCCGATGTCTGCCCCGAAACGATGGCGCGGCTGATGGAAGTGCTGGCGAAGCTCGGCCCGCAGGCAAACAACGTGCGCATCCTGTTCGTCTCGGTCGACCCTGCGCGCGACACGCCGCAGGCGATGCAATCGTATGTCGCCGCGTTCGACGCCGCGCATGCGCGCGGCCTGACCGGCACCGACCGCCAGATCGAATCGCTCGCGAAGCGCTATCGCGTCGCATACCAGATGGAACAGCGCGATCCGTCGGGCGGCTACGAAGTCACGCACAGCTCGGCTGTCTACATCTTCGATGCGAGCGGCCGCGCGCGCCTGCTTGCGACCGATCGCGACTCGCCCGACGCCATCGCCGCCGATGTGCGCCGGATCATCGACACCGCCTCCACGACCTGAATTCATCCCGACATGAAAACGAAGACGACCCTCAAGACGCTCGCCCTCCTCGCCGCGCTGTGCGCAGGCGCTCACGCGTATGCCGCCGGCGCGATCACCGCGCAGAACGCGTGGGTGCGCTGGCTGCCGAACAAGCTGCCGGCCGGCGGCTACGTGACGCTCGTGAACACGAGCGACAAGCCGGTCGATCTCGTCGACGTCGACAGCCCCGACTACGGGATGGCGATGCTGCACCAGACCGTCTCGAACGGCTCGACGCAAAAGATGGAAATGGTCGACAAGCTGACGATCCCCGCGCGCGGCAAGGTCGACATCGCGCCGGGCGGCTACCACTTCATGCTCGAGGAACCGAAGCACGCGATCAAGCCGGGCGACACCGTGCACCTGCGCCTGAAATTCTCCGACGGTGAAACGGTCGATGCGCCGTTCGCCGTGAAGTCGCCGGCCCAGACAAAGTGATGCGCGCGCGATGAACGTCCTGTACTGGCTCGATCCGTGGGAACCGTCGCCCACCGTGGTGATCGCGGTGCTGACCGCTGCCGTGCTGTTCGCGCGCGGCGTGAAGAAGGCGAAGGTGTCGCCGCTGCGGCAGTTCTCGTTCTGGTTCGGGCTGACGGCGCTCTACATCGCGCTGCATACGCGGCTCGACTATTTCTTCGAGCACGAGTTCTTCCTGCATCGCGCACAGCACCTCGTGCTGCACCACCTCGGGCCGTTCTTCATCGCACTGTCCTATCCGGGCGCGGCGATTCGCGCGGGCATCCCGTTCCGCTGGCGGCAACGTTTCGTGCGCCCCGCGCTCGCGTGGGCGCCCGTGCGCGCGACGCTCGACGTGGTGTTCCATCCCGTCGTCGCGGTCGTGCTGTTCGTCGGGCTGATCTATTTCTGGCTACTGTCGCCGATCCACTTCATCGCGATGCTCGACTGGCGTCTCTATCGCGTGATGAACTGGAGCATGGTGATCGACGGGCTGCTGTTCTGGTGGCTCGTCGTCGATCCGCGTCCCGCGCCGCCCGCGCGGTTGTCGCCGGGCCGCCGGATCCTGATCGTCGTCGCGGCGATCCCGCCGCAGATCGCGCTCGGCGCGCTGATCTTCTTCACACCGCACGAGCTGTATCCGATCTACTCGATCTGCGGCCGTGCGTTCACGTGGCTGAGCCCGCTGCGCGACCAGCAGATCGGCGGCCTGCTGCTGTGGATTCCCGGCTCGATGATGAGCGTGATCGGCGCGCTGATCGCACTGCGGCACTGGCTGCGGCTGTCCGCCCGTGGCCGCCTGATCGATGAACGGGCCGCGGCGCAGCGCGCAGCCCGGCCGCCGGTAGCACACGCCGCGCACTGACTGCTGCACGGCGCATCGCGCATTACGCGCGTGCGCTGCTCATCCACACGTGCGGGATGCCGTCCTCGTCGTGCACGTCCGAACTCGGCGTGAAGCCGAATGCCCCGTAAAAGCGCTGCAAGTGGGCCTGCGCATGCAGGCTCACCGGCGTATCCGGCCACTGCGCGCGGATATGCTCGAGCGCGCGCGACAGCAGCCCGTTGCCGAGGCCCGCGCCGCGAAACGCGGCGGTCGTCAGTACACGGCCGATGCGCACGTCGGTGTTCTGCGCATCGGGCAGCAGCACGCGCAGATAGCCGGCCACGCGACCGGCCGGATCGAATGCCGCCAGGTGCCAGGCGGTCTGGTCCGCGTCGTCGATGTCGCGATACACGCAGTTCTGCTCGACGACGAACACCGCGCTGCGTGCTTCGAGGATCGAATAGACTTCGCGCGCCGTCAGTGCGTCGAAGGATTTCCAGCGCCAGTCGAGATCGGCGGCGCTCGGGGATGCGGCGGATGCGTTCATGGTCGGTCCTGATGATTCAGGCGCGCCGGCCGGCGCGCGGGACAACCGTCGATTATGCCTCGAAGCGCACTCGCCGCGCGATCGGCTGCCCGCACGCAAAAAAAGCCCCGCATTGCGCGGGGCCTGTCCATCATGCCGGCATCTGACCGAAGCGACCGCTGTTGAAGTCCTCGATCGCGGTACGGATCTCCGCTTGCGAGTTCATCACGAACGGCCCGTAACCGACGACAGGTTCGTCGATCGGTTCGCCGCTCAGGATCAGCAGCTTCGCGTCGCCGTTCGCTTCGATCTCGACGTCGCTGCCGTCGCGGCCGAGCTGCACGAACTGCGCTTCGCGGGCGACCGTCTCGCCATTCACCTGCACGGTACCGCTCAGCACGACCACCGCGAGCGTGCGCCCTTCGGTGACCGGGAACCGCGCATGGCCGCCGGCCACGAGCCGCACATCCCACACGTCGATCGGCGTATGCGTGCGGGCCGGGCCGCGCCGCCCGTCGAGCTCACCCGCGATGATCCGCGCACGGCCCGCGCCGTCCGGCAGCTCGACCACGGGGATGTCGGCGTTCAGCAGCGTCTGGTAGCCGGGCGCACCCATCTTGTCCGCGGCGGGCAGGTTCACCCACAGCTGCACCATTTCGAGCGGGCCGCCACGCTGCGTGAACCCTTCCGAGTGGAATTCCTCATGCAGGATCCCGCTCGCGGCCGTCATCCACTGCACGTCGCCCGGGCCGATCACGCCGCCTGCGCCGGTCGAGTCGCGGTGCGCGACCTCGCCGTCATAGACGATCGTCACCGTCTCGAACCCGCGGTGCGGGTGCTGGCCGACCCCGCGCGGTGCCGAGGCCGAGCCCGGCTCGAACGTGGTCGGGCCGGCGTAATCGAGCAGCAGGAACGGGCTCAGGTGCGCGCCGTGAGACTGGTAGCTGAACATCGAACGCACCGGGAAACCGTCGCCGACCCAATGGCCGCGCGGCGCACTGTACACACCCTGGATCTTCTTCATTGCCTTCTCCGAATTGCGGCGAAACACGTGTTTCGCATCCTGGGTAGAAATATAGTGGTGGAACGATCGATCCGGTAGACTGCCAAAATCGCACTCAGCGTTCCATTTCATGAACGATAAAGCGCGAGATCTGAACGATCTCTATTACTTCGTGCAGGTCGTCGAACACGGCGGCTTCGCACCGGCCGGGCGGGCGCTGGACATGCCGAAATCGAAGCTGAGCCGCCGCATCGCGCTGCTCGAGGCGCGGCTCGGGATGCGGCTGATCCAGCGCTCGACGCGCCGCTTCACGGTCACCGACGTCGGCCAGACCTATTACGCGCATTGTCGCGCGATGCTCGTCGAGGCCGATGCGGCCGACGAAGCGATCGCGCTGCTGCACGAGGAGCCGCGCGGCATCGTGCGCGTCAGTTGCCCGATCGTGCTGCTCGATTCGCTGGTCGGCACGATGACCGCCGCGTTCATGGTCGCGTGCCCGCGCGTCGAGATTCATCTGGAAGCGACCAACCGGCGCGTCGATGTGGTCGGCGAAGGGATCGACGTCGCGATCCGCGTGCGCCCGCCGCCGCTCGAAGACAGCGATCTCGCGCTGCGCGTGCTGGCCGAGCGCGGCCAATGTCTCGTCGCGAGCCCCGCGCTGCTGCGCGAGCATGGCGCACCGACCGTTCCCGCCGATCTCGCGCGCCTGCCAAGCCTCGATCACGGCGCCCCGCAGTCCGCGCACGTGTGGCGGCTGCGCGGGCCCGACGGCGCTCACGCGGAAATCCACCACCAGCCGCGCTTCGTGACGGGCGGCATGCTCGCGCTGCGCGCGGCGGCCGTCGCAGGTGTCGGTATCGTGCAGTTGCCGACGATGATGGTGCGCGACGAGGTCGCACGCGGCGAGCTGGTGACCGTGCTGCCCGACTGGGCGCCGCGCCGCGAGATCGTGCATGCGGTGTTCGCGTCGCGCCGGGGATTACTGCCCGCGGTGCGCGCGCTGCTCGATTTCCTGGCGGAGCGGTTTGCCGAACTCGAACCCGATTGAGCGCGCCGCGTCACCCGCAACCGGGCACTGCAAACCATGCGCGCGTGCCGTAGACTGCGGTACGCGCATCGCGCATTCCCCAACCCTGATCGCTTTCCCGCCATGTTCACGCTGTCCAACGACCCCAACGCCTCCAAGGCCGATCAATACGCGACGCTCGTCGAGCAGGCGCGCGCGCTCGTCGAGTCCGAACGCGACCTGACCGCGAACGCGGCCAACTTCGCCGCACTGGTCTACCACTCGCTCGACCATCTCAACTGGGCCGGCTTCTACTTCTTCGACGGGACGGAACTCGTGGTCGGGCCGTTCCAGGGCAAGCCCGCCTGCGTGCGGATCGCGCTCGGCAAGGGCGTGTGCGGCACGGCCGCGCAGACGCGCGAAACGCAGGTCGTGCGCGACGTGCATGATTTCCCCGGCCATATCGCGTGCGACGCGGCGTCGGAATCGGAAATCGTCGTGCCGCTGGTGGCCGCCGACGGCACGCTGATCGGCGTGTGGGACGTCGACAGCCCGGTCGCCGCACGCTTCGACGACGAAGACCGCAAGGGGATGGAAGCGCTGTGCCGCGTGTTCGTCGAATCCGCATGGCAGAAGGCGCGCGGTTGAGCGGCGGACAGGCCGCGTTCCGCCACCGAGCAGCCGGCCGCCGCGTTCGCGCGTAAATCGCGTCGCGCGACCTCGAACGAAAACAAAACGGGCCCCGCAAAGGGGCCCGTTTCACTGTGCCGCCGCAACCGCCCTTCGCGGCGCATTACAGGTGTCACGCGGCGTGCGTGCCGGACAGCACCGGGAACGCCTGCGGCTTCGCATCCTCGGTCAGCACCTCGAAGCCCGTCTCCGTCACCACAACCATGTGCTCCCATTGCGCCGACAGCGAATGGTCCTTCGTGACGACGGTCCAGCCGTCCGCCAGCATGCGCGTATCGCGCTTGCCCGCGTTGAGCATCGGCTCGATCGTGAAGATCATCCCCGGCCGGAGCGGCACGCCGGTGCCTGGGCGGCCATAGTGAAGCACCTGCGGCTCGTCGTGATAGACATCGCCGATGCCGTGCCCGCAGTACTCGCGAACCACGCTGAATCCCTCGCGATGCGCGACCTGCTGGATCGCGTAGCCGACGTCGCCGAGCGTTGCGCCCGGGCGCACCGCGCGGATGCCTGCGTGCATCGCCTCATAGGTCGTCGCGACAAGCCGACGCGCGAGCTCGTTCGGTTCGCCGACGAAATACATGCGGCTCGTATCGCCGAACCAGCCGTCCTTGATCACCGCGATGTCGAGGTTCACGATGTCGCCGTCGCGCAGCGGCCGCGACGTCGGAATGCCGTGGCACACGACGTGATTGACCGACGCGCACACGGTTTTCGGGTAGCCGTGATAGCCGATATTGGCCGGGATCGCGCCGAGCACGTCGACGATGTAGTTGCGGCAGAGCACGTCCAGCTCGTCGGTGGTGACGCCCGGCTTCACGTGTTCGGTAATCATCGTCAGCACCTGCGACGCGAGCTTCGCGGCTTCGCGCGACTTGGCGATTTCCGCGGCACCGCGGATCGGGATTTCTCGCTTCGCCATTACGCCACCTGCTCGATGCCGTGCTCGACCGGTTCCGCCGGCCCCGCTTCACCGCCCCGTGCTTCGGCCTCGATCAGCATCCTGCAGATGTCGCCGTACGACAGCGCCGGATTGAGTTCCGCCAGCATCCCGACGCGCAGCCAGTGTTCGGCCTGCGCGTTGATCGAGCGGCTCAGCGCCGTGCTGGTCGAGCGCAGCCGCTCGTGCATGTGCTCGGAAATCTTGATGATGCCCATATATCCCCAATTAAGCGAAACGTAGTCGATTCGTATATTACGCTGCGCACGACTGCCGGGCAAGCCATTCGGATTCCGTCGAGCCGTCGGCCGCCAATTTCGTTGACATCGAATTCCAGTTTGCTGGAAAATAAATCCATCATGAAAGAATCAACCGCCGCCATTGCCGACGACACCGGCATCAACGAACGCATTGCCCGACGCGTGCGCGACCTGCGCACCGTGCGAGGCTACACGCTCGATGCGCTGGCCGCGCGCTCCGGCGTCAGCCGCTCGATGATCTCGCTCATCGAACGCGCATCGGCCAGCCCGACGGCCGTCGTGCTCGACAAGCTCGCGGCGGGGCTCGGCGTATCGCTGGCCGGGCTGTTCGGCGGCGATCAGGACGACACACCCACGCAGCCGCTGGCACGCCGCGCGCAGCAGGCCGAGTGGCGAGACCCGGCGTCCGGCTATGTGCGCCGCAACCTCTCCCCGGCTGGCTGGCCGTCGCCGATCCAGCTCGTCGAGGTGGATTTCCCGCCCGGTGCACGCGTCGCGTACGACAGCGGCGGGCGCGAAAGCGCGCTGCATCAGCAGGTGTGGGTCATCAGCGGCCGCGTCGACGTCACGTTCGGCGACGCGCTTCACGAACTTCACGAAGGCGACTGCCTGGCCATGCGGCTCGACCAGCCGCTGATTTTCAGCAATCCGTCGCAGCATGCCGCGCGCTATGTCGTCGCGATCTGCGATGCGTCCGCCGCCGGCGTGCGGAACCTCTGATGAACGCGTCGTCGCAGCAGCCGTGCGCGCGCCCCACTTACTGCCCACAGGAGCCGGTATGAATTCCCCGAAACAGCGCGACGACGTGCGCCTGATCGATTGCAGCGAGGCCGAGCATGCAACGGCCATCCTCGAAATCCTCAACGATGCGATCGCGAACTCGACCGCGCTGTACGACTACAAGCCGCGTCCGCCGGAAGCGATGGTCGCGTGGTTCGCGGCGAAGCGCGCGGGCGGCTTCCCGGTCATCGGCGCGGTCGACGCGTCGGGCACACTGCTGGGCTTCGCAAGCTGGGGCACGTTCCGTGCGTTTCCCGCCTACAAGTACACGGTCGAACACAGCGTGTACGTGCATCGCGACCAGCGCGGCCGCGGGCTTGGCGAGGTGCTGCTGCGCGAAGTGGTCCGGCGCGCGCAGGTAGCGCAGGTGCACGTGGTGGTCGGCTGCATCGATGCGACCAATGCGGGAAGCATCGCACTGCATACGAAACTGGGATTCGTGCACTCGGGCACGATCACGCAGGCGGGATTCAAGTTCGGCCGGTGGCTCGACGCGGCGTTCTATCAGTTGACGCTCGAAACACCGGCGCAGCCGGTGGATGGTTGAGCGGATATCGCGACGGACGAGCGACATCGCATGGTCCGAGCGTGTTCGAGAGTCCCGCCTCATCCGCCGAAAAAAGAAAAGCCCCGCCGAAGCGGGGCTTTTTTTCTGGAAGCACGAGCCAGAGTCGCCCTGCCCCGAACGCCACGCCATGGCTCGTGGCGCCGAACACATGCAACCGACTCGACCCGATCAACGCCACACCCACTCACCCGGACAAAAACTTCCGCATCCGCGATGCGGTGATTGCCGGCGGTCGGACATGGTTATCGCGAACGGCAATCAGTCGAAACGACGGCGCTGTACTGGTGTGAAGTTGTCGTCCAGGGCCCAGTGGGTGCTGCGCGGCAGTATCTGCGTACCACCTACCCAGCGCGGTACGTCGCAGTGATCCTGCCAATTCGCCTTTGCTTGCAGCACCTGCTCGCCAAGCGGGGTCAGGCCAGCGATACACCTTTCGCGCCCGGGAAGTTCATCATGCATCTCGATCAGCGGAAAACTGCCTTCGATCAGCGGGCGCATCGTCGCATGGAACATCGCGTCACCCAGGAACGGCAGCGGATCGCGACGCAGGTTCAACTCGGCAAACACCTGCGACAAAGCAAGCCCGTCACCGTCACGAATGATCTCCAGGGCGAGCCTTTCCGTCAGGCCGAGGCCATCACGTACCGACGGCAACTCCTGCAACTGGCGTTTCAGTGCCGGGGCCAGCAGCGGAAGACTGGGACTCGCCTCCTTGCAAAGCGCCGCCCAGGCAAGCGGAGTCGCATCGCGATAGGCGTCCCAGGCCTCGCGTGCAAGCGAGAACGCGTCGTCGGTCAGCTCACGGCGGCGCGGCCAAAGCCATACAAGCACCTGTGGCGCCAGTTGCCCCATGCCGACGAATCGATCGACGCCCGGCACGCTGTCGATCTCGACCAGTTCCAACGATTCCGGCCGCCCCGTCATGTTGGCAAGAACCGCGATCAGGAAAAGCTGATCGTACGCATCCGCTTCACACCACAGTACGGCATGCCTGGCCCGGGACAGCTTCGACAACGCGCCATACTCGGTCAGCGCACGCTGTCGAACCGTCGGCAACGGGATGCCGAAGCACTGGCTGATGAACGCGCAGCGCGTGTCGATGAACACCTCCAGCGACAGCCTGGGAACGGGGCCCATGCAGTACGGATCGGCGAACACGTGGAATTCCCCGCGAAAGCCGGCTACGCCCAGGCTATGCGCGATGTCGTTTCCACAACGCCAGTGCTGGGTATCGGACGTGTCATTGGCGGCAAATTGCGGATGCCGTGCGGCGAATTCGACTGCATCCGCATGCGACTTGAGTTTCGGCCAGCTGGCGAATCCCAATTCGCGTGCGATCAGCCATTGGGCGTCAGCAAGCACGGGGGAAGCTGCACGTCGCAGATTCTCGCTCTGCCCGCCAACCGGAATTCCCGCCTGGAGTTGCTTGAGAAGTTGCTTGGCACGCTTGCGCTGCCGGACAAGGTCGATGTAACCGTTTTGCGCCTTGGCGCGAGGATCTTGATGCATACGATCTCCAGAGGCAGCCGTATCCGCTTATCGGCTGGGAGTCGCATGAACATGCGGTGAAATGCTCGACCTGGGTGTGAACCCTTTCCGCAGAGTGGAGGCGTGGTGATACGCCGCCGCCGAATGTACCACACGCGCAAAATTTTTTTCCGCATCGCCGTCCGGTCGATTGCACGCGACGCGCTCATCCGGACATCACTGATTTTCGCGTCGCGCGCAAGCGATCCGCTTGGGCGACTTTCCTGGCGGAACGAAAGTGAGAAATCGAAGCAGAAAAAAGAAAAGCCCCGCCGAAGCGGGGCTTTTTCTCTTTCTACTTGGAGGCGCGAGCCGGAGTCGAACCGGCCTAAACGGCTTTGCAGGCCGCTGCATAACCGCTTTGCTATCGCGCCAAAAGCGGACTGTGCGAATGCCGTGAGGCAAGCGACAGATTTTTTATTCGAGGACCGACAGTCCATCAAATAAAAAGGGAAGCGTGGCTTCCCCATTACTTGGAGCGGGAGACGAGTCTCGAACTCGCGACCTCAACCTTGGCAAGGTTGCGCTCTACCAACTGAGCTACTCCCGCATGTGTCCTGCATCTGCAGCGCTTTGCCGTACAACACGCTGCCAGAAAAATCTGGAGCGGGAGACGAGTCTCGAACTCGCGACCTCAACCTTGGCAAGGTTGCGCTCTACCAACTGAGCTACTCCCGCGTATTGCTGCGCTACTGCTTCCCCGTCACACACTTACTTCGTCGTGCAGCGGAGAAGCGAGATTATGTCTAAGGCACATTCGTGTGTCAAGGGCTTTTCCAGCCCTTTTTCCAAAAACCTGCTCGACCGGACGTATCACGCGCCGCCGCGCTCGCGAATCTGCGGCCATGCGAGCTTCATGTAGTACAGCATCGACCAGATCGTCAGCACCGCCGCGAGATACATCAGCCATTCGCCCCACACGCGCGTGTCGATCGTCACGACACCGAGCGGCAGCGGCCCGTAGAACAGCAGCATCGGAATCGCGACCATCTGGCAGGCGGTCTTGAACTTGCCGAGCTGGTTCACCGCGACGCTCTTCGACGCGCCGATCTGTGCCATCCACTCGCGCAGCGCCGAAATCGCGATTTCGCGGCCGACGATCACGAGCGCAATCGCCGCGTCGACCCGCGAAATCTGCACGAGAATCAGCAGCGCGGCCGTCACCATCAGCTTGTCCGCCACCGGATCGAGAAATGCGCCGAACGACGACGTCTGGTTCCACTTGCGTGCGAGATAGCCGTCGAACCAGTCGGTCAGCGCCGCGAGTATGAAGATCGCCGCCGCCGCGAGATTGCGGTGCGCGCCGCCCATCACCGTGTCCGGCAGATAGAACACGCCGACGACGAGCGGAATCAGCACGATCCGTACCCACGTCAGGAAAATCGGGAAATTGAACGGCATGGCATGCGGGACAGTAAAGGATTCGCAATTGTGCCGTGTCGACCGGCCTGCCACAAGAACGCTGGCAAGGCAGCCGGCCGCACGGCCGCGTCAATGAAGCTGCTTGTAGATCTGCTCGGCGAGCGCGTGCGAGATGCCCTCGACGCTCGCGAGTTCCTCGACGCTCGCGGCAACGACGCCGCGCAGCCCGCCGAACCGCGCGAGCAGCCGCTGCCGGCGCTTCGCGCCGACCCCCTCGAGCTCCTCGAGCCGCGACGTCTGGCGCGCCTTCGCGCGTTTTGCGCGCATGCCGGTGATTGCAAAGCGGTGCGCCTCGTCGCGGATCTGCGCGACGAGCATCAGCGCGGCACTTTCCTTGCCGAGTTCGAGCGGCGTGCGGCCGTCCGCGAACACGAGCGTCTCGAGGCCGACCTTGCGCCCCTCGCCTTTCGCGACGCCAACCAGCATCGACGTGTCGAGACCGAGCTCGGTGAATACCTGGCGCGCGATTTCGACCTGACCCTTGCCGCCGTCGATCAGCACGATGTTCGGCAGCAGGCTCGATGCCTCGGCCTTGCGCGTCGACTCGCCGTCGATGCCGGCCGCATCGTCCACGGCAGCCGCCTGCGCAGCCTGCTCGACCATCTTCTCGTAGCGCCGCGTGAGCACCTGCCGCATCGCCGCGTAGTCGTCGCCCGGCGTGATCCCGGTGATGTTGTAGCGGCGGTACTCGCCCGACTGCATCTTGTGATGGTGGTAGACCACGCACGACGCCTGCGTCGCCTCGCCCATCGTATGACTGATGTCGAAGCATTCGATCCGCAGCATCGCGAGATCGTCGCATTCGTAGCTGAGCGTCTCCGCGAGCGCGCGCGTGCGCGCCTGCTGCGAACCCTGCTCGGACAGCAGCCGCATAAGCGCGATCTGCGCATTCTGTTCGGCCATCGACAGCCACGCGCGCCGCTGCCCTTGCGGCTGCCGCACCAGCGACACCTTGTGGCCGGCCTGCTCGGACAGCAGCTCGAGCAGGTCGCGGCTCGCGGGCGCATGGCTCACGACGAGCACCGGCGGCACGCGATTGCCGAGATAGTGCTGCGCGATGAACGCGTCGAGCACCTCGGCCTCGACCGACGCCGCCGCGTCGCCACGCGTGCGGCCGGCTTCTTCCGCGGGCAGGTCGGGCAATACGTCAGCTGCCGCATCGGCCGCCTCCGCCAGCTCGGACTCGTCGCCGATACCGCCCTCGGCGAGCGTCAGCGCGCTTTCGACGTGCGTCGGGAAATACGCCTTGTCGCCGAGATGCCGGCCGCCACGCACCATCGCGAGGTTCACGCACACGCGCCCGCCCTGCGCGACGACAGCCAGGATGTCGACATCGCTGTCGCTGCCGACCTCGATCGCCTGCTGGTGCAGCACGGTCGCGAGCGAGCTCATCTGGTTGCGCACGGCTGCCGCCTGCTCGAATTTCAGCTCCGCCGCGAACGCGTGCATCTTCTGCTCGAGTTCCTTCATCACTTCCGACTGCCGGCCGAGCAGGAAGCGCGCGGCGTTCGACACGTCGATCGCGTAATCCTCGTCGGAGATCGCGCCGACGCACGGCGCCGTGCAGCGCCCGATCTGGTGCAGCAGGCACGGCCGCGTGCGGTTGTTGAAGACCGAATCCTCGCAGGTGCGCAACTGGAACACGCGCTGCAGGATCTGGATGCTCTCGCGCACGGCCCAGGCGCTCGGGAACGGCCCGAAATACTGGTTCTGCTTGTCGACCGAGCCGCGGTAGTAAGCCATCCGCGGAAAACGGTGCGCGGTGAGCTTCAGGTACGGATACGACTTGTCGTCGCGAAACAGGATGTTGTAGCGCGGCGCGAGCGCCTTGATCAGGTTGTTCTCGAGCAGCAGCGCCTCGGCCTCCGAACGCGTGACGGTCGTCTCGATGCGCGCGATGCGCGTGACCATCATCGCGATGCGCGGCGACAGCTGCGTCTTCGTGAAATAGCTCGATACGCGCTTCTTCAGGTCGCGCGCCTTGCCGACATAAAGCACGGCGCCTGCCGTGTCGTAATAGCGATAGACGCCCGGCATGTGCGGCAACTGCGCAAGGACCTTCTTCGGTTCGAACGGGGTATCGGAAGCTTCAGGGGATGTCATGCGTGATCCGGGCGCCTTGTAACGCGGAACGGGTCTATTAGAATCGCCAGTTTAGAGCATTCACCGGCCCGCTTCGATGCCCCGCACCACCGCTGCCCCCCTGCCCGCCGCGCCGCTCGCGCCGGGCGAACCGATCGCCTGCGACCTCTTCTGCACGGTGGTCGACAATTTCGGCGACATCGGCGTCTGCTGGCGCGTCGCGCGCCAGCTCGCGCACGAGCATGGCTGGCAGGTTCGCCTGTTCGTCGACGATCTGCGCACGTTCGCGCGCCTGGTGCCCGGGGTCGATCCCGACGCGGGGCGGCAGACGGTCGACGCGATCGTGATCGAGCACTGGCACGCGGAAGTCGGCGACGCGCTGGAGATCGCCGATGTCGTGATCGAAGCGTTCGCGTGCGAGCTGCCCGGCGCATATCTCGCGGCGATGGCGCGCCGCGCACGGCGCCCCGTGTGGATCAACCTCGAATACCTGAGCGCCGAGGACTGGGTTGCCGATTTCCACCTGCGGCCGTCGCCGCATCCGCGCTACCCGCTGCTGAAGACGTTTTACTTCCCAGGCCTGTCGGCCGGCACCGGCGGCGTCCTGAAGGAACACGACCTCGATGCGCGCCGCACGGCCTTCGAAACCGACGCGGCGGCGCACGACGCCTGGTGGCGGCGCGCGACCGGCGGCGCGCCGCCGCCCCCCGGCACGACGGTCGTCAGCCTGTTCGCGTACGAGAATCCGGCCGTCGACGCACTGCTCGCGCAGTGGCGCGACGGCCCGACGCCGGTCGTTGCACTCGTGCCGGCCGGCCGCGTGTCGCCGGCCGTCGCACGTTTTTTCGGGGTCGAGTCGTTCGGCGCGGGCACGCATGCGAGCAGCGGCAACCTGACTGCGCATGGGCTCGCGTTCGTCCCCCAGGCCGACTACGACCCATTGCTGTGGGCGGCCGACATCAATTTCGTGCGCGGCGAGGATTCGTTCGTCCGCGCGCAGTGGGCCCGCAAGCCGTTCGTGTGGCACATCTACCCGCAGGCCGACGACGTGCATCTGCCGAAGCTCGACGCCGCACTCGCGCACCTGTCGGCCGGCCTCGCCGCCGCGCCGCGCATCGCGCTCGAGCGGTTCTGGCACGCATGGAACGGCGTCGGCACGCCCGACTGGGCCGATTTCTGGCAACACCGCGCCGCACTGGACGCCAATGCCGCCCGCTGGGCCGATGCGCTCGCGGCCGTCGGCGATCTCGCCGGAAAGCTGGCGGAATTCGCAAAATCTCAGTTAAAATAAGCGGTTATCCGACGGCTGACCAGGCAAGCGCTCGCTTTTGGCGTCCACCGGAACGCACGCTTGCGCCGTCAGCCGTTGCGCAACGCTCAGGCACCTATTTATTTGATTTGATCAGGACAGTTTTTTATGAAAACCGCACAGGAACTCCGCGTAGGCAACGTCGTGCAGATCGGCAGCGACGCATGGGTCATCGCCAAGGCCGAATACAACAAGTCGGGCCGTAACTCCGCCGTCGTCAAGATGAAGATGAAGAACCTGCTGACGAACGCAGGCCAGGAATCGGTTTACAAGGCTGACGACAAGTTCGACGTCGTCGTGCTCGACCGCAAGGAAGTGACGTACTCGTACTTCGCCGATCCGATGTACGTGTTCATGGACGCCGACTACAACCAGTTCGAAGTCGAAGCGGAAATGATGGGCGAAGCGCTGAACTACCTCGAAGACGGCATGGCTTGCGAAGTCGTGTTCTACAACGAGAAGGCGATCTCGGTCGAACTGCCGACGGTCCTGGTTCGCGAGATCACCTACACGGAACCGGCAGTCAAGGGCGACACGTCGTCGGGCAAGGTGCTGAAGAACGCGAAGCTCGCAACGGGCTTCGAACTGCAAGTGCCGCTGTTCTGCAACACCGGCGACAAGATCGAAATCGATACGCGTACGAACGAATACCGCAGCCGCGCGTAATCGCCAGCGATACCCGCATCGAACAAAGCGCCCTTCGGGGCGCTTTTTGTTTGTCCGGCGCCAACAACCGGGCCGGGGTCAGGCTCATATAAAGCACAAAATCCACCGGTAAAGATATTCAATTTGTATCATCGGTAACTGTTTTATAGCGCCGGAGAAATAATGCTCGTTACGCGTTCAGCGGGGCATAAAATCAGTTTTTAATCTGACATGCGGCTGCGGCTCCGATGGCCGACAGCCCGCCTCTCTTGACTCGACTCGCGTCCACCATGCCACACGCCCTGATTGTCGAAGACGATCCCAACAGTCTGTCCGGCCTCACCGCGCTGCTCGCCGCGGACGGCTTCTCGGTCGACACGGCCACGTCGCTCGCCGAAGCGCGCACGGCGCTCGGCCGCTCGATTCCCGACGTCGTTCTCGTCGACCTGAACCTGCCGGACGGCAGCGGGTTCGACCTGCTCCAGCACCTGCCGCAGCAACAGCCGAATGGCTCGCTGCCCGTCATCGTGCTGACCGGCAATGCGACGGTCGAGAGCGCCATCGAAGGCCTGCGTCACGGCATCTGGGACTACCTGCTGAAGCCGATCAATATTCCGCGCCTGCGCAGCCTGCTCGCGCGGATCCCCCGCCCGTACGAGCTGATCGACGAAGTGCAGTCGTTGCGTGCCTCGCTGCGCCATCTCGGTCGCTTCGGCGCACTGGTCGGCCGCAGCGACGCGATGCAACACGTGTACGACATGATCGAGCACAACGCCCGCACCGAAACGGCCGTGCTGTTCTCGGGCGAAGCCGGTACCGGCAAGAAGCTGGCCGCGCGCACGCTCCACGACCTGAGCCGGCGCCGCAAGGGGCCGTTCGTATCGCTCGACTGCCGGACGATCGCGCAGGCCGGCCGGCACGGCGCATCGCTCGACAGCGTGCTGTTCGGCCATGAGCGCGGCGCGTTCGACGGCGCCGAGCGCCGCGAATCGGGCCTGTTCGAGCAGGCCGGCGGCGGCACGCTGTTCCTCGACGAAATCACCGCGCTGCCGCTCGTGCTGCAGGAAGCCCTGCTGCATGCGCTGGATTCGCAAAACTTCATGCGGATCGGCGGCACGAGTTCGATCACGAGCGATTTCCGGCTGATCGCGACCACGCGCCGGCCGGCGCGCGAAGCGGTCGCGAACGGCACGCTGCGCGAGGATCTGTGGTTGCGCCTCGATGCGGCGTCGATCACGATGCCGCCGCTGCGCGAGCGCGACGGCGACGCACTCGCGATCGCGGACGCGCTGATCGACGAGCTGAACCGCGAAGCGCGCGCAACCGGCCGCAGCACGACCGACAAGCGCGCGGCGCCGGGCTTCGTGCGCGAATGCCTGTCCTACGAATGGCCGGGCAACGTGCGCGAACTGCAGGAGCGCGTGCGCTTCGCGTACGACGCATCGGGTGATTTCATCGAGACGCTGCGCGCGGGCGAGCCGAGCTTCTCGGCCGGCGCCGCGCTGAACGGCAGCAGCGTGCAGATCAAGGTCGGCACGCCGCTGTCCGACGTCGAGGATCTGCTGATCCGCGCGACGCTCGACGCAGTCGGCGGCACGCGCCACCGCGCGGCAACGCTGCTCGGCATCAGCCCGAAGACGCTGTACAACAAGTTGCAGCGGATGAAGGTGAACTGAGCGGGCAGCGATGCTCGCAGGCACTGGTAGGGCTTGACCGTTAGTTGCGTACAATCGCCCTCGTCGATCTGCTTGATGCCTGCGGTTGCCCGGTTCGCACCGGCAGTCATCCATAAAAAAAGCCGCGCAATTGCGCGGCTTTTTGTTTCGGTTCCGGAATGGCGCACACCGCGCCATCCCCTCCCCGCTCAGGCGAGTGCGCTGCTCAACAGCGCCTGCGCCTGCAGATACTCGGGCTGCGCGATCAGCTTGTCCCACTTGAGCGCCTTGCCGCGCGCGCGCATCCGCTTGATGCGTCGCACCGACTCGTCCGTTGCTCGCGCTTTCAACCCGTTCAGCACGACCTCGGCCGCATCCGGCTGGTTGCAGACGAGCACCATGTCGCAACCGGCCGCGAGCGCAGCATCGGCCGCCTGCGTGAGCGTGCCGCCTTCGCGCGCGGCCTCCATCGACAGGTCGTCGCTGAAGATCGCCCCCGTGAAACCGAGCCGCCCGCGCAGGATGTCCTGCAGCCACACGCGCGAGAAACCGGCCGGCCGCTTGTCGACCTGCGTATAGATCACGTGCGCGGGAATCACCGCGGACAACGACAGGCCGAGCCAGTCGTACGGTGCGACGTCCTGCTTGAGGATCGCGTCGAGCGTGCGGTCGTCGGTCGGCAGCGCGACGTGCGAGTCGGCCTCCGCGAAGCCGTGCCCCGGGAAATGCTTGCCGCAGTTCGCCATCCCGGCGAGCGACAGCCCGTGGTTCAGGCTCTTCGCGAGCAGCGTGACGACGCGCGGATCGCGATGGAACGCGCGATCGCCGATCACTTTCGAGTGCCCGTAGTCGAGGTCGAGCACGGGCGTGAAGCTCATGTCGATCCCGCACGCGCGCAGCTCGGCGGCGAGGATGTAGCCGACGGCCGTGGCGACCTTCGTCGCGAGCAGCACGTCGCGATCCCACAGCTCGCCGAGGCGGCGCATCGCGGGCAGCACCGTGAAGCCGTCGGTGCGAAAACGCTGCACGCGCCCGCCTTCGTGATCGACGGCGATCAGGATGTCTTCGCGCACCGCGCGGATCGAGTCGGTCAGCGCGGTCAGTTGCGCACGGTTCTGGAAGTGCCGCGCGAACAGGATCACGCCGCCGGTATTCGGATGCGCGAGGCGCCGCGCATCGTCGCGCGACAGGGCCGTGCCGACGACGTCGAGCATGACCGGGCCGGGAGTCGTTTTCATGGAATCGGGAATTCCGTCAGGGAGTGGTTCGGAAAACAGGTGCAGGCGCGGCGTCCGTCTCTGCGACCACGAACGACACCGCGTAGTCGCGTTCGTCGCTGACCGTCACGCGCGCCGTGATGCCACGGGCGGCAAGCCAGTCGGCCAGCTCGCCCGACGCGACCACGTACGGCTCGCCGCTCGGGTGGTTGAGGGTCTGCAGCGCACGCCACGTCATCGGCCAGTGCATGCCGAGCCCGATCGCCTTCGAGAACGCTTCCTTCGCGGAAAAACGCGTCGCGAGAAACGCGATGCCGCGCACCTCGGAGCGGGCGCGGCGCGCATGGAACACGCGCAGCTCGTCGGGGCCCAACACCTTCTCGGCAAACCGGCCGCCCGTGCGTTCGAGCACGGCCGCGATGCGGCTTACCTGGACGATGTCGGTACCGATGCCGTAGATCGCCATGTCAGTACGCTCCGGCGCGACCCGGTCGGGCCGGGTTGCGATGGATGCGCGCGGCGCGATGCAACGTCATCTTCAGCGCGCGCCGCCATGCAGCGCGGCAACGCGTGCGGCAACCATGATCGCCTTCATTTCGCGCACCGCGTTGTCCCAGCCCGCGAAGATCGCGTGCGCGACGATCGCGTGGCCGATGTTCAGCTCGACGATGCCGTCGATCGCGGCGATCTGCTGCACGTTCGTGTAATGCAGCCCGTGACCGGCATTGACCTTCAGGCCGAGCTGCGCGCCGGCCTGAACGCCCGCGACGATGCGCTCGTATTCGCGTTGCTGTTCGGCTTCGTCGTGCGCTTCGGCATAACGGCCCGTGTGCAGCTCGATCACCGGCGCGCCCGCTTCGTGCGCGGCACGGATCTGCGTCTCGTCCGGGTCGATGAACAGCGACACGCGCACGCCCACGTCGGCAAGCTGCTTGCATGCCGCACGCACGGCCTCGAAGTGGCCGGCGACATCGAGACCGCCTTCGGTCGTCAGTTCCTCGCGCTTCTCGGGCACGAGGCACGCGTCGTGCGGGCGCACTTCGCATGCGATATCGAGCATCTCGGCCGTCACCGCGCATTCGAGGTTCATGCGCGTCTTCAGCAGCGGGCGCAGCTTGCGCACATCCGAATCGACGATGTGGCGGCGATCCTCGCGCAGGTGCAGCGTGATCGCATCCGCACCGGCTTCTTCGGCGGCCAGCGCCGCGCGGATCGGATCGGGATAGGTCGTGCCGCGCGCATTGCGCAACGTCGCGACGTGGTCGATGTTCACGCCGAGGTCGATGGCGGTGGGCGTTGTCAGGAAGAAGCTCATAGGTTTTGCAGGTCGATCAGGATCTGACGCGTGGCAAGCGGCGTACCGCCGAGATAGGTGTTCAGCAGGAAGCGCATCAGCGTCTTGCTTTGCGCAACCGTCTGGGCTCGATGGTAATCGTCCTGCTCCATATCGAGCAACGTCTGTCCGGAAATGACCGGCCAGTGCGACGGGACTTCGTCGTCTGCATTGCGCACGCCGCGCTCGGGGTCGAACACATAGCGGCGGTCGGGCTCGACCGCGCGGCGCGCGACCGTGCGGTTCAATGCCATCGCGTAGCCGGTCTCGCGCAGCAGCACGCGCTCGAACGAGCGCAGCACCTGCACCGCGGGCTCGCCGTGCGCGAGGCGCGTGAGGGTCAGCACGTAATGATTGAAGAGCGGCGGCTGCGGATCTTCGCGCGCACAGAATTTCACGAGCAGCTCGTTCGCGTAGAAGCCGCACAGCAGCCCGTCGCCGCCGAGCGGCAGCATCCCGCCGACCCACTCGGCGCCCGTCAGCGTGCGCACTTCGGATTTGCCCGACCAGGACAGCAGCAGCGGCTGGAAGGTCTGCAATACACCGCGCAGCGCGGAGTGCGGGCGCTTCGCACCCTTTGCGACGAGCGCGAGCCGGCCGTGATCACGCGTCAGCACGTCGATGATCAGGCTCGTTTCCCGATACGGGTAACTGTGCAGCACGTACGCCGGTTGCTCGGCGACGCGGAAATCGGACGTGCGAGACGTCGCGCGCCGCGCCTTGCGCGGCGGTTCGGGCGGTGCCGGCAGCGGCGCGTCGTTTGCGCCGGCCGTCACCGCGTCTTCGGTCGACGTCAGCGCGTCATTCGTACCCATAGGCGCGCAGCCCCGCCTCGTTGTCGGCCCAGCCGCTCTTCACCTTCACGAAGGTCTCGAGGTACACGGGGCCATCGAACAGCTTCTCCATGTCCATCCGCGCCTCGGTGCTGATCTGCTTGAGCTTCTCGCCCTTCTTGCCGATCACCATCGCCTTGTGCGAGTCGCGCTCGACGAGGATCGTCGCGAAGATGCGCTTCAGGCGCCCTTCCTCCTCGAACTTGTCGATCAGCACGGTGCTCGTGTACGGCAGTTCGTCGCCGGTCCAGCGGAACACCTTCTCGCGCAGGATTTCAGCTGCGAGGAAGCGCGAGCTGCGGTCGGTCAGCTCGTCCTCGCCGTAGATCGGCTCGCCTTCCGGCAGGTACGGCTTGATCGTGTCCAGCAGGCGCTTGATGTCTTCCGGGCGCTGCGCCGACAACGGCACGAGCTCGGTGAATTCGCGCAGCCCGCTCATCTGCTGCATGAACGGGAACAGCGTCGCCTTGTCGTTCACGCGGTCGATCTTGTTCGCGATCAGCAGCGTCGGCATGCCGGGCGGAATCAGGTCGAGCACCTTCTGGTCGTCGGGCCCGAAGCGGCCGGCCTCGATCACGAACAGGATCACGTCGACCGACGTGAGCGTCGACGTGACCGCGCGGTTCAGCGAACGGTTCAGCGCGGTGCTGTGGCGGGTCTGGAAGCCCGGCGTGTCGACGAACACGAATTGCGCGTCGTCGAACGTATTGATGCCGGTGATACGGTGGCGGGTCGTCTGTGCCTTGCGCGACGTGATGCTGATCTTCTGGCCGACAAGTGCGTTCATCAACGTCGACTTGCCGACGTTCGGACGGCCCACGATCGCGATCATGCCGCAACGGAAACCGGTAGGAGCGGGAGTGTTCATATCGTTTGGGAGACAGGTTCGGAAACGGCCGCGCGACGCGCGGCACGATCGATGGGCAATTCAGTGGTCGGCATCGGCCACGCGCGCCTGCGCGGCAGCAAGGCTCGCGCCGCCCGTCGGCGTCTCGGAATCCGGTGCCGCGGCGTCACGTGTGCGCGCAGCCGCACGCGAAGCGGGGTCGGTACCGGCGGAAGACTTGTCGGCGGACGACGCTGCCGGATCGGCGGCCTGGCCAGCCGGCTTGTCGGCCGCACGCGCAGCGGGCACCGCTTCCACGGGCTTCTCCGCGGTCTTGTCGGCTCGCTCGGCCGGCTTGTCGGCAACCTTGTCGGCCACCGGCTTCGCCGCACGTTCGCCCTTTTCCGCGGCCGCGTCGACATGCGCCGCGCGAATCGCGGCCATCGGCGCCGCGGCCGGCTCGGTACCGGTCGCAGCGGGCGCCGCACCGGCCGCCCTCGCCTCGCGCGCCGCCGCGCGTTCCTTCCGCTCCGGCGAGCGCAGGTCGAGCGCTTCCTGCACGCCCTTCACGCCCGGCACGATTTCGGGTTCGACATGCTTCGACCCGCGCGCGTTTTTCGAGCGCTTCGGCTTCGTGGCCAGCATCGGGGCGGCCGCCATCACTTCATCGAGCGCCTTCTTCGCCGCGGCCTGCTCGGCCGCGCGCCGGCTCGCACCGGAACCCGACACCTTCACGTCGAGCTTCGGCACCGTGCATTCGACTTCGAATTGCTGATTGTGCGCCGCACCATGCGTCGCGACCACCGTGTAGGTCGGCAGCGCGATCTTGTGCCCCTGCAGGTATTCCTGCAGCAGCGTCTTCGCGTCCTTGCCGAGCGTGCGCGGATCGATGTGGTCGAGAATCGGGATATAGAGGCGCTTGATGACCCCTTGGGCGGCTTCGAAGCCGCCATCGAGGAACACGGCCCCGATGATGGCTTCGAACGCGTCCGCGAGGATCGACGGGCGGCGGAACCCGCCGCTGCGCAACTCGCCTTCGCCGAGCCGCAGTCCGTCCGAAATATTCAGGGCCTGAGCAATTTCGTACAGCGACTGCTGCTTGACGAGGTTGGCGCGTACGCGCGACAGATCGCCTTCGTCCAGCTTGCTGAAACGCTGGAACAAAAGGGCAGCCACCGCGCAATTCAGAACGGAATCGCCGAGAAACTCGAGCCGTTCGTTGTGCGTGGCACTGTGACTACGATGGGTCAAAGCCTGGCGCAGCAATTCCGCATTGCGAAATTCGTAGCGCAGCCGGCTTTCCAACTGGGATAGGGGCATGTGCAGGAGTATAACGCGGGCGCCGGTCGGGCCGAAACGGCACGGCCGGACGCGAAAAGGCGTGACGAGGCGGTGTTACCGCCGGTTCTTAAAGTAGTTCGGCAATACGCGACGCGGCCCGTGCATCGCGTATTGCGAGTGAATCGAATGCGATCAGTTGAAGGAACCGATGCGCTTCAGGTCGCTGAAGTTCATCCAGATGAAGAACGCGCGGCCGACGATGTTCTGGTCCGGCACGAAACCCCAGTAGCGGCTGTCCGCACTGTTGTCGCGGTTGTCGCCCATCATGAAGTAGTGACCGGGCGGCACCTTGCAGATCACGCCGCGGCTGTTGTACGTGCAGTTGTCGCGATACGGATAGTCGTATGCGCCCATCACGAACGGCGGCACGGCCGGGTTGTTGAGGATCGCGTTCTTCTTGTTGCCGATCGTTTCCTCGAACTGCTTCGCGTAGTTCTGGCGCTCGTCGTCGAAGAAATCGGGCAGCGGCGTTTCAGGCACCGGCTGGCCGTTGATCGTGAGCTGCTTGTCCTGGTACGCAACGGTATCGCCCGGCAGGCCGATCACGCGCTTGATGTAGTCGACCGACTCGTCCTTCGGATAGCGGAACACGACGACGTCGCCGCGCGACAGCGGGCTGCCCTGCGTGATCTTCGTGTTCGTGACCGGCAGGCGCAGCCCGTATTCGAACTTGTTGACGAGGATGAAATCGCCGACGAGCAGCGTCGGCACCATCGAGCCCGACGGAATCTTGAACGGCTCGACGACGAACGAACGCACGACGAACACCGCCAGGATCACCGGGAAGAAGCTCGCCGTGTACTCGAGCCACCACGGCTGGCGCAGCTTCTCGTCACGCAGCTTCGAACGCGTCTGCACCGCGTTTTCGTCCGCGAAACGCTTGTCGATGCGCGACTGCTGGCGATCGAATTCCTCGATCGCCGAGTCGGCCGCCTTGCGT
Organism: Burkholderia lata; assembly: GCF_902499025.1. Classification (GTDB taxonomy): domain Bacteria; phylum Pseudomonadota; class Gammaproteobacteria; order Burkholderiales; family Burkholderiaceae; genus Burkholderia; species Burkholderia lata_C. The sequence continues at coordinate 23,203 of NZ_CABVPW010000052.1, forward strand.
CGCTGCGGCAGGAACACCAGTTTGTCCAGCACCCACGCTACGCCCGTCAAGACGACGAGCACAAAAAGAATCAGCGCAAAATTCATAAAAGGATCAGTCCTGTTATTTGTCTTCGACGCGCAAGATCGCAAGGAACGCTTCCTGCGGGATCTCGACCGAACCCACCTGCTTCATTCGTTTCTTACCCGCTTTCTGCTTTTCGAGCAGTTTCTTCTTTCGCGAGATGTCGCCGCCATAGCACTTCGCGAGCACGTTCTTGCGCAGCGCCTTGATGTTCTCGCGGGCAATGATGTGCGCGCCGATCGTAGCCTGGATCGCCACGTCGTACATCTGGCGTGGAATGATCTCGCGCATCTTCGCGGCCACTTCGCGGCCGCGGTACTGCGACTGCGAACGGTGGACGATAACCGACAACGCATCGACCTTGTCACCGTTGATCAGCATGTCGACCTTCACGACGTCGGCCGCGCGGTATTCCTTGAACTCGTAGTCCATCGACGCGTAGCCGCGCGACACCGACTTCAGGCGATCGAAGAAATCGAGCACGATCTCGGCCATCGGGATCTCGTAGGTCAGTTGCACCTGACGGCCGTGATATTGCATGTTGATCTGCGATCCGCGCTTCTGCTCGCACAGCGTGATCACGGAGCCGACGTAGTCCTGCGGCATGTACAGGTTCACCGTGACGATCGGCTCGCGAATCTCCTCGATCCTCGGCGGCTCCGGCATCTTCGCCGGATTCTCGACCTTGACGATCGCGCCGTCGCTCATCATGACCTCGTAGACAACCGTCGGCGCGGTCGTGATGAGGTCCATGTCGAACTCGCGCTCGAGCCGCTCCTGCACGATTTCCATGTGCAGCAGGCCAAGGAAGCCGCAGCGGAAACCGAAGCCGAGCGCCTGCGACACTTCCGGCTCGTACTGCAGCGACGCGTCGTTCAGCTTCAGCTTTTCGAGCGATTCGCGCAGTGCGTCGTACTGGTTAGCTTCGACCGGATACAGCCCCGCGAACACCTGCGGCTTCACTTCCTTGAAGCCCGGCAGCGGCTCGACGGCCGCCTTGGTCACGTGCGTGACGGTGTCGCCGACCTTCGCTGCCGTCAGTTCCTTGATGCCGGCGATGATGAAACCCACCTGCCCGGCCGACAGCGTTTCGAGATTGCGCGACTTCGGCGTGAACACGCCGATGTGCTCGACCGGATACTGCGCGCCGGTCGCCATCAGCTTGATCTTGTCCTTCGGGCGCAGCGTGCCGTTAACGATGCGTACGAGCATCACGACGCCGACGTAGTTGTCGAACCACGAATCGATGATGAGCGCCTGCAGCGGCGCGGCCGGATCGCCCTTCGGCGGCGGCACCTTCGCGATCAGCGATTCGAGCACGTCCTCGACGCCCAGACCCGTCTTCGCGCTGCAACGCGTCGCGTCGGCCGCATCGATGCCGATCACGTCCTCGATCTCCTCGATCGCGTTTTCGGGGTTCGCGGCGGGCAGGTCGATCTTGTTCAGCACGGGAACGACCTCGACGCCGAGCTCGATCGCCGTGTAGCAGTTCGCGACCGTCTGCGCCTCGACGCCCTGGCTCGCATCGACGACCAGCAGCGCGCCTTCGCACGCGGACAACGAGCGACTGACTTCGTACGAGAAGTCGACGTGCCCCGGCGTGTCGATCAGGTTCAGGTTGTAGACCTTGCCGTCGCGTGCGCGATAGGACAGCGCGGCCGTCTGCGCCTTGATCGTGATGCCGCGCTCGCGCTCGATATCCATCGAGTCGAGTACTTGCGCCTCCATTTCACGGTCGGCGAGGCCGCCGCATACCTGGATGATGCGATCCGCGAGCGTCGACTTGCCATGGTCGATGTGCGCGATGATCGAGAAATTGCGAATATGATCCATTCAGTGCCGATCAAGCGAAAAAGGCGCGCTCGACGACTGCAGAGCACGCCTTGTGTAAGTCGGTGAAAAAACAGCTTATTTTAGCCGAAAAGGCCTTTGCCGGGCGGTATTTCGGGGAGCCGTGCTCCGCAGTGCCCGGCCGCGGGTGCCCTTACGGGAAAGTCCCGCGCGAAGCAACGCCGGCTGGCGACATGCCAAACTGCTCACGGCCGGGCCGCGAGCACGTCGCGCACCCGCGCCTCGTCGAACCGGTGACGGCACACTTCCGTACCGTCCAGCAGCAGCACCGGCACGTCCTCGTCGTAGCGGGCGACGAGTGCCGCATCGGTATCGATGTCGACATAATCGACCGCGACACCGAATTCGGCCGCCACCGGCGCCAGTGCGTCGCGCATGTCGTCGCACAGGTGGCACCAGCCGCGGCCGTAGAGCGTGAACATCGGCGCGTTACTTCTGGCGCGGCCGCACGGGCACGAACTGCGTGTTGTCGCCGCGCCGCACGAGCACCGCGACCGCCTTCTGCGGATCGAGCTGCGCGGTCACGTCGGCGAACTGCTTCGCGTTCGTGATGTCGGTGTCGCCGACGCGCAGCACGATGTCGCCGCGCTGCAGGCCTGCACGGGCGGCCGGGCCGTCGACGCCGTCGATCTGCACGCCGTTCTTCAGCTTCAGCGTCTTCATCTGCTCCGCCGTCAGGTCGCTGACCGTCAGACCGAGCGAATTGGCCTGGCGCGGCTTCTGCGGCGCGTTCTTGCGCTGCTCGGCCTTCGCCGTCGATTCGGCCGGTGTCTCCGCGATCGTGATCGGCAAATCACGTGCCTGACCCTTGCGCCACACGCTGACCGTCGCCTTCGTGCCGGGCTTGGTGTCGCCGACCATGCGCGGCAGGTCCGACGCGGTATCGACCGAACGGCCATTGAACTTCAGGATGATGTCGCCCGGCTGGATGCCCGCCTTGTCGGCCGGACCGCCCGGCTCGACGCTGCTGACGAGCGCGCCTTCGGCCTTCGGCAGCCCGATCGAGTCGGCCACATCCTTCGTCACCTCGCCGATCGCCACCGCGATCCGGCCGCGCGTGACCTTGCCCGTCGCCTTCAGCTGGTCGGCCACGCGCATCGCCTCGTCGATCGGAATCGCGAACGAGATACCCATGAAGCCGCCGGTACGGCTGTAGATCTGCGAGTTGATGCCGATCACCTCGCCCTGCATGTTGATCAGCGGGCCGCCCGAGTTACCGGGGTTCACGGCGACGTCGGTCTGGATGAACGGCAGGTAGTCGCCCGTGTTGCGGCTCTTCGAGCTGACGATGCCGGCGGTCACTGTGTTGTCGAGCCCGAACGGCGAACCGATCGCGACGACCCACTCGCCGACGCGCACCTTGTTCGAATCGCCGATCGCGACGACCGGCAGGTTCGACGCCTGGATCTTGACGACCGCGACGTCCGTGCGATCGTCGACGCCGATCAGCTTCGCCTTGAATTCACGCTTGTCGGTCAGCGTCACGTAGATGGTGTCCGCATCGTCGACGACGTGCGCATTGGTCATCACGTAACCGTCGGCCGATACGATGAAGCCCGAGCCGACGCCGCGATTCTGTTCGGTGTCGGGCGGATTGTCCGGCGCGGGCGCGTTCTTCGGGTTGCCGCCGCCATTGCCATTGCCGCTACCGTTGCCGGGCGCCTGCGGCAACGGAATGCCGAAGAAGCGCCGGAAGAATTCCGACATGTCGCCGTTGTCGAAGCCCGGCGGGAGCATCCCGCGCGGGCCGCTCGTCGGCACGTTGGCGGTGGTCCGGATGTTCACGACGGCCGGCCCGACCTTTTCGACCAGGTCGGCGAAGTCGGGCAGGCTGGCAGCGGGAGCCGTCACCGCGAACGCGGTATGCGGCATGAGCGGCAGGCTGGCAGACAGCGCCGCCACCGCGAGCCATTTGCGCAGCGTGAGTTTCATCATGTCGGAAGCCGTAGCGTTACTTGGAAGCCTTGTATTCTATGGCAGACGCGAACTGCTGCAACGTAGCCGGCGGTACTTCGCCGAGCACGGTGATCCAGTAGTCGCCGCGGCGCTTCACGAGAACGTTCGTTGCACCGGTGCTGCCCGCGCCTTCCTTGCGCGTATTCTTTTCGGCCGGCTCGATGAAAACCGAGATCGTCGCGAGACCGTCGGTGAAAACGGCCTGATCGACCGGAATCGGCGGCTCGCCCGCGTCGCGCGCAGCCATCGGCCGGCGCACTTCACGAATCTTCTGGAAACCGGCCACGCTCGGTGCGAGCTGCCAGCCCTGCGCTTCCATGTCGACCGTCGCCACCGGCGGACGCACGACCGTCCAGCCGCTCAGGTTGCGCATGCCGGCCGCGATCGCGGCCTTGTCGCCGCTTGCGCCGCCCGCCTGCAATTGCGAGAACGCAATCTGCTCGAGTACGTGATCGTTCGCATCGAGCGTCTGCGAACGCAGCAGCAGCCCGGTGCGCGCGTCGGCCCACAGCTTGTACGTGAAGCGGTATGCATCCTTCGGCACGAGCTCGACGACCTGCGCGTCGATCCCGGCGACGCGGTCCTTGCCAAGCGATTTCGCGTCGTAGACGGACATCACGTGCTCGCCGGTCGCACCGAGCAGCGCGGGGAACGAGTCGCGCGTCTGACGGCGCTCGACCACGCACAGCTTGCGCTCGGGCACGAACGTGTACAGCTCGTCGTTATGGCGCAGCAGCTTGCGCGGCTTGCCGTCGAGCGTCTCGATGCGCTCGAACTCGCCGTCACGGGACGCGACGTGCGCGATGCGCGACGACTGCACATACCCGCCGCGCTGGTAGACGAACGTGCCTTCGTAGCTCTGCTGCTGCGCCGCTTGCTGGACGCGGTCGAGCCAGTCGGCGGCACCCTTGCGGGTCGCGACGGGATCGTCCGGTTGCTGGGCGCTGGCAGGAAGGGATTGAACGGACAACAGGGCGGCTGCGCAAAGCAGGAGGGCCGGCAGCCGCTTCCATCCAGAGATGGCGTGATTCAACTGCAATGTCCGCATCGGGTTTATTGGCCTGGCGTGGTGGTCACGGCAGCGCGGATCAGCGGCATCGAACCCGTGACGACGGGTTGCTGCGCGAATTGCTGGTGCGCTTCAAGGTATTGGTCGAGGCTGGCGTCGCGGATGATGTTGACGTCCTGCAGCCCCGGCTGGGCCGATGCCTGCGCAACCGTCACGCGCTGCAGGTTGCCGCCTTGCGGCGCACCGGCCGATGCGACCTGGACGGCGCCCGGGGCACCGGCCGTCTGCATTTGCGGGACGACGATCCACGTCAGCGTGGCCGCCGCGGCGGCGACCGCGAACGCGGGCACGACACGCCGGCGCAGCGCCAGCAGCTTGCGCGCGACCGGCGCGGCCGCAGGCGCGAGCAGGTGCGGCTCGCTTTCCAGCGCAGCCGACATGCGCGCGGTGAACGCGACGCTCAGCGCGGGCGACAACGCGAGCTCATCCGAGCGCAGCGCATCGCCGATCAGGTGGTAATGGGCCCACGCAGCGCGATCCGCGCGGTTGAGCTCAGCCAGAAACTGCCCGTTGTCCGGGCCATCGAACATTTCGCCGTCGACCAGCGCGGAAAGGCGCTCGCCGCGCGAGCACGCCTGCGACTGCGTATTGACCGACCCCATGATGCTCCCCATCTTGCACACCCCGTCGTGACTTCACGACTCTATCCGTAACTAGACCCCGACCCGCGTCGCTCCGCCTGTCGCGCTTACCAGCGCTTGCCTTCGGGCGTATCGAGCAGCGGACGCAATTTGGCAGCGATTGCCTCGCGTGCGCGGAAGATTCGCGACCGGACCGTCCCGATCGGACAGCCCATCATTTCCGCGATCTCTTCGTAGCTCAGGCCCTCGATCTCGCGCAGCGTAATTGCCTGGCGCAGTTCTTCGGGCAGCAGAGCCATTGCAGCGTTGACCGTCTCGGCAATCTGCTTGCTCATCAACATCGACTCAGGCGTGTTGATATCCCTTAGTTGGTCTGCGTCGGAGAAAGTTTCCGCTTCCTCCGCATCGGCCTCGGTCGAGGTCGGCGCCCGGCGGCCTTGCGTCGCAAGGTAGTTCTTCGCCGTGTTGACGGCAATTCGGTACAACCACGTATAGAACGCCGATTCGCCGCGGAATTGCGGCAGCGCACGATACGCCTTGATGAACGCGTCCTGGGCCACATCCTCGACCTCGGCGGGATCCCGCACGAGGCGCGAGATCAGCCGAATGATCTTGCGGTGGTATTTGGAGACCAGGAGTTCGAACGCTGCCTTGTCGCCCTTCTGTACGCGCTCGACCAGAGCCTGATCGATTTCTTTTTCACTCACCTGACAAATCCGTTAACTAGGGATGCAACGCGGAGCGTTATTGTAGCCTTCCCACGCCGGCCGCTGGTTACGGTCGGTAACTGCGCCGCCGTCATGCCCGCCCCGCCGCGCCCGCCGTTCTCGCCAGCACGGAAAGCGCGCTGAACGATGCGGCGTCGAGCGCATCGGCCGGAATCAGCAGCGGCCGGGCCCGCCGGGCACCCTGCCCGACCGACAGCACCAGCAGCAGGCTGCTCCAGTGCGCATGCCCCGTCACGCGGCCGCGGGCCAGCAGGCGCCCGGTGCGGCCAAACGCCGCGACTTCCCCGAATGCGTCGATCTGCAGCTCGGCCGGCAGCCGGCGGGCACAGGCCCGCGCAGCACACACGGCCAGCAGCGCGGCGGTCACGGCCGACACGCACGCGCCGACGGCAGCGCCCGCGCGCGGCGCCCAGAACAGGTAGGCCGACGCGGTAGCCGACGCGACGAACACGGCCAGCACGAGATACGACACGGCCGAGGCCCGCAGCGCAAAGCGCTGCGGACGCCCGGCCGGAGCATCGAATGGACTCGTCAAGCGATTGCTGCGTCAGACGCGCTTGAACACCAGCGTGCCGTTGGTACCGCCGAAGCCGAAGTTGTTCTTCACGGCGACGTCGATCTTCATGTCACGCGCGGTGTTCGCGCAGTAATCGAGATCGCACTCCGGGTCCTGGTTGAAGATGTTGATGGTCGGCGGCGACACGTTGTTGTGCAGCGCCAGCACCGTGAACACCGATTCGAGGCCGCCCGCGCCGCCCAGCAGGTGGCCCGTCATCGACTTCGTCGAGTTCACGACGATCTTGTACGCATGCTCGCCGAAGGCCGCCTTCACCGCGTCGGACTCGTTCTTGTCGCCCAGCGGCGTCGACGTGCCGTGCGCGTTCAGGTACTGGACCTCGTCGGCGTTCAAGCCGGCGTCGCGCAGCGCCGCGACCATGCAGCGGCGCGGGCCGTCCATGTTCGGCGCGGTCATGTGGTACGCATCGCCCGTCATGCCGAAGCCCGAGACTTCCGCGTAGATCTTCGCACCGCGGGCCTTCGCCGCTTCGTACTCCTCGAGCACCATCACGCCGGCACCCTCGCCCAGCACGAAGCCGTCGCGGTCCTTGTCCCACGGACGGGACGCGCTGGCCGGATCATCGTTGCGGGTCGACAGCGCACGCGCTGCCGCGAAGCCGCCGATGCCGAGCGGCGACACCGTCGATTCGGCGCCGCCTGCAACCATCACGTCGGCATCGCCGGCCTGGATGAGGCGCGCTGCGAGGCCGATGCTGTGCAGGCCGGTCGTGCAGGCCGTGACGGCCGCGAGATTTGGGCCCTTCAGGCCGAACATGATGCTCAGGTGACCCGAGATCATGTTGATGATCGAACCCGGCACGAAGAACGGCGAAATCCGGCGTGGGCCACGATCGACGTAGGTCTGGTGCGTATCTTCGATCATCGGCAGGCCGCCGATGCCGGAACCGACCATCACGCCAATGCGTTCCGCATTGGCTTCGTTCACTTCCAGCCCGCTGTCCTTGACGGCCTGGATGCCGGCGGCGATGCCGTAATGGATGAACGTATCCATGCTCCGGGCTTCCTTCGCCGGGATGTACTCCTCGGCGCTGAAACCCTTCACTTCGCCCGCGAAGTGGACGGCGAGGTTCGACGGATCGAACTTCGTGACGGTGGCAATACCGGACTTGCCGGCGACGAGATTGGCCCAGCCGTCGGCAACATTATTGCCAACAGGCGAAATCAGCCCAAGGCCTGTAACAACAACACGACGGCGGCTCACGGTAACCTCTTTTCCATTATTGGATGACAAAAACAAAAGCCACAGTGGCCACAGGAACCAGCCCTGCAAGCCCTGTGGCTGTTAGTCCATCCGGCGCGAAGCCGGCAGGATGGCGCGTCAATCGCGAAGATCGCGGCGACGTGGCGGACAAGCGCGAAAGGCGCCTGTTACGCCTTGACGTTTGCGCGAGCGTAGTCGATCGCTTGCTGAACGGTCGTGATCTTCTCTGCTTCTTCGTCCGGGATTTCCATGCCGAACTCGTCTTCCAGAGCCATCACCAGTTCGACCGTGTCGAGCGAGTCGGCACCCAGGTCGTTCACGAACGAAGCTTCGTTCTTGATCTCGGCTTCCGCGACGCCCAGTTGTTCTGCGACGATCTTCTTGACACGTTGTTCGATGTTGTCCATTACCCCTCCGAGGGAAAGTTCAGATTTACAAGTGCGCGCATTTTATCAGGTTTGCTGACGCCAAACGCGCGTTGGCTTGACGGTCTATCAAGCGCCTATCCGCCTGAAAAACGGGATACGGCGCGGATGGTAAACGAAAATCGTTACGACATGTACATGCCGCCGTTCACGTGCAGCGTCGTACCGGTGATGTAACCGGCCTGCGGCGATGCGAGGAACGCGACGGCATGGGCGATGTCTTCCGGGCTGCCGAGGCGGCCGAGCGGAATCTGGGTCTTGAGCGCGGCCTGCTGTTCTTCCGGCAGCGTCTTCGTCATGTCGGTATCGATGAAGCCCGGCGCCACGCAGTTCACGGTGATGCCGCGGCTGCCGATTTCGCGCGCGAGCGCACGCGTCATGCCCGCTACGCCGGCCTTTGCAGCCGCGTAGTTGACCTGGCCCGGGTTGCCGGCCGAGCCGACCACCGACGTGATGTTGATGATGCGGCCGCCACGCGCCTTCATCATCGGGCGCAACACGGCGCGCGACAGGCGGAACACCGACTTCAGGTTGGTGTCGATCACCGCGTCCCAGTCTTCGTCCTTCATGCGCATCGCGAGCTGGTCCTGCGTGATGCCCGCGTTGTTGACGAGCACGTTCAGCGCGCCGAATTCCTTCACGGTCGCGTCGATCAGCGCCTCGGCGGCTGCCGCGTCGTTGACGTTCAGCACCGCACCGCGGCCCGTGACGCCCGCTTCCGCGAACGCCGCGGTGATCGCAGCGGCGCCCGATTCGCTCGTCGCCGTGCCGATCACCGTCGCACCCAGGCGCGCGAGTTCGAGCGCGATCGAACGGCCGATGCCGCGCGACGCGCCGGTAACGATCGCAACCTGTTTATCGAGAGTCTTGTCCATGAATCGAATATCCGTCTCGTGAGAAAAGGCGCCGCGTCAGGCGGTCACCAGCTTGAGCGCTTCGTCGAGCGAAGCCGGATCGAACACCGACGCACCCGTCAGGTTGCCGTCGATGCGCTTCGTCAGGCCGGCGAGCACCTTGCCCGGACCGCATTCGATCACGTGCGTGACGCCCGTGCCGGCAATGTGCTGCACACACTCGACCCAGCGCACCGGGCCCGCGGCCTGGCGCACCAGCGCATCCTTGATCGCAGCCGGATCGCTGACCACGGCAACGTCGATGTTGTTGACGACCGGAATCTGCGGCGCCTTGACGTCGACGTTCGCGAGATAGTCACGCAGCTGATCCGACGCCGGCTTGAGCAGCGACGAATGGAACGGCGCCGACACCGGCAGCGGCAGCGCGCGCTTCGCACCCTTCGCCTTCGCGATCTCGCAGGCCTTTTCGACCGCGGCCTTGTTGCCTGCGATAACGACCTGTGCGGGCGCATTGAAGTTCACGGCTTCGACGACGCCCGCTTCCGCGGCTTCGGCGCAGACCGCACGCACCGTATCGTCATCGAGACCCAGGATCGCGGCCATGCCGCCCTGGCCAACCGGCACGGCCGTCTGCATCGCCTGCGCGCGGAAACGCACGAGCGGCACTGCGTCCTTGAACGCGAGCGCGCCGGCAGCGACGAGTGCCGTGTATTCGCCGAGGCTGTGACCGGCGACGATCGACGGCGTCGGGCCGCCTGCCTGCTGCCATGCGCGATAGCACGCATAGGCAGCAGTCAGCATCACGGGCTGCGTGTTGGTGGTGAGATTCAGCTCTTCGGCCGGGCCTTCGGCGATCAGCTTGCCGAGATCCTGATTGAGTGCATCGGACGCTTCCTGGAGCGTCTCGCGCACGACGGCCAGATCGGCGAATGCGTTGAGCATGCCGACCGCCTGCGAGCCCTGCCCCGGAAATACGAATGCAAATTTCATATCGTCCCCAATTGAATCGATTCAGACGGCGCGCACGAATGGCGCGCCGATGGGATCCGCGCGCAGCAATCGCGCGCAGCGGATCAGAAGCGGAAGACCGACGCGCCCCAGGTGAAGCCGCCGCCGACGCCTTCGATCAGCACGTGCTGACCACGCTGGATGCGACCGTCGCGCACCGCGGTGTCGAACGCCAGCGGGATCGACGCGGCCGACGTGTTGCCGTGCTGGTCGACCGTCACGACCATGCGCTCCTGCGGCAGGCCGAGCTTGCGGCAGGTGCTGGTCATGATGCGGATGTTGGCCTGGTGCGGAATCAGCCAGTCGATCTGCTCGGGCGCCAGATTCGCCTTCGCGAGCGCCTCGATCGCAACCTTCTCGAGCACGTTGACCGCGAGCTTGAACACGGCCTGCCCGTCCATGTACAGGAACGCGCTGCCTTCGATCACGCCGCGATTGACGTTGCCCGGCGTGCAGAGGATGTGCGAATAGCTGCCGTCCGCGTGCAGCGCGCTGCCGAGCACGCCCGGCTCTTCCGACGCGGACAGGATCACCGCGCCCGCGCCGTCGCCGAACAGCACGCAGGTCGTGCGGTCCTTGAAGTCGAGAATGCGCGAGAACGTCTCCGCACCGACGACGAGCGCGGTGCGGTGCTGGCCGCTGCGGATGAAGCTGTCGGCGGTCGCCATCGCGTACGCGAAGCCCGAACACACGGCCTGCACGTCGAATGCCGCGCCGCCGTTCTTGATGCCGAGCTTGTTCTGCAGCAGGCACGCGGTGCTCGGGAACACGAAATCGGGGGTCGAAGTCGCGACGATGATCAGGTCGATCGACTGCGGATCGATGCCGGCGGCTTCGATCGCGCGACGCGATGCCTCGAGCGCGAGGTCGCTGGTCGTGACGTCCGGTGCGGCGAAATGGCGCGCATGGATACCCGTGCGCGCAACGATCCATTCATCGCTCGTCTCGATGCCTTCCTTCGCAAGACGATCGGTCAACTGCTGGTTCGTGACGCGGTCAGGCGGCAGGTAGCTGCCCGTGCCGAGCACGCGGGAATAGAGAGTCGATTGGGCCATTTATGCTTTAGAGGATTGCGCAGCGGAAGGTTCGGCGTGATGGCCTGCGGCGGGGCTTGCATGGCCCGCGCCGCCCGCGTCGTGTTCGCCTTCGCCGAGCGATACTGAATTATCCGCCATCGCGCGCGCGAGGCGCTCCAGCACGCCGTTTTTGACGGCATCATACCCCCGTTTGATCGCCCACTCAAACGCGTAGGCATCGGCCGAACCGTGGCTTTTGATCACGAGGCTTTTCAGCCCCAGCAGCGCCGCGCCGTTGTACTGGCGGTGGTCGACGCGCCTCTTGAAGCGTATCAGGACGGGCGCCGCGAGCAGCGCCATCAGCTTCGACATCAGCGATCGGCCGAACTCCTCGCGGATGATGTCTGCCAGCATCTGCGCGAGCCCTTCGGACGTCTTCAGCGCGACGTTGCCGACGAAGCCGTCGCACACGATCACGTCGACCGTGCCCTTGTAGATGTCGTTGCCTTCCACGTTGCCGCGGAAATTGAGCGTACTGGCGCGCAGCAGTTCACCTGCGCGCTTGATCGTCTCGTTGCCCTTGATCACCTCTTCGCCGATGTTCAGCAGGCCGATCGTCGGGCGTTCCTTGCCTTCGAGCGCGGCCACGAGCGCGTGCCCCATCTCCGCGAACTGCAGCAGGTGCTGCGGTTCGCAGTCGACGTTCGCGCCGAGGTCCAGCATCATCGTATAGCCGGTCGGGTTCGGCAGCGCGAACGCGATCGCGGGCCGCTCGATGCCGGGCAGCGTCTTGAGTACGTAACGGGAAACGGCCATCAGCGCGCCGGTATTGCCGGCGGAGATACAGGCCTGCGCCTCGCCTTCCTTGACGCGGTTGAGCGCGACGCGCATCGAAGAATCCTTCTTCTTGCGCAGCGCCACTTCGACAGGGTCGTCCATCGCCACGACTTCGGTGGCGGGAACGATGGTCAGCGCGGGATCGTCGAGGGCTTTCAGCTTCTTCAGCTGAGCGCGGATCGCGCTTTCGATGCCGACGAGCATCAGGTGCGCATCGGGATGCGCGCGGACGAACTTGACTGCCGCGGGAACGGTCACGGACGGGCCGTGGTCGCCTCCCATGCAATCGATTGTGAGCTTTACGGTCATGGAATGCGACGAATTTCAGGCACAAAAAAGCGGCAGTTGAATGCCGCCTTTTTGCTGAGCCAGGAAAGTGTCAAGCGAACCAGTTGTCACGCGAACGGCAAGCGTAGCGCGCAACGCGTGACTTGACGCTTAGTCGTTCTTCGTCTTGACGACTTTCTTGCCGCGATAGTAGCCGTTCGGGCTGACGTGGTGACGCAGGTGCACTTCACCCGTGCTCGGCTCGACTGCCAGCGGCGCTGCCGTCAGGAAATCGTGCGAACGATGCATGCCGCGCTTCGACGGCGACTTCTTGTTTTGCTGGACTGCCATGACTAACTCCTAAATAATTTTCCGGATTCTAACACAGCCCGATCCGACGCTTAACTACCCTGGCCCAAAGCCTTTACGCCTTCCCGCGCCACAACTGCTTAGTGTTTCTTGGTGCCGTCACCGTCCTTCTTCAACGCTTCCAGCGCTGCGAACGGATTCGGCCGTTTGCCTTCGTCCCCGGCTTCGTCGGACTCCTCGTCCGTCTCTTCCGCGGGACCGCTCGCACCCGACACGAGGCTTTCGTGAACTGCCGGGCAAACCTCGTGCTTGGGCACGAGCGGCAACGAAAGCAGCAATTCCTCTTCGATCAAGTCGACGAGATCGAACTGGCGTGAGCCCACGATCACATCGGCTTCATCGTCGTCGAGCGGAAATTCTTCAGCTTCTTCTTCGGTCGCGACGACCCGGTACGTCATGTCGACGCCGAACGTCTGGTCGTACGGGGTCATGCAGCGCTGGCACGTGAGCCACGCATGGCCGTGCACCGCTAAGCGCAGATACGGCTGCTGCCCATCGGCGCCGTCGTCCTGCAACTCCTTCTGGGTGAACCCTTCCGCCTGCCATGTGAAGACCGTGTCGCGATCTGGCGCGTCCGCGGGCACTTCGTTTAACATGCGCGGCAGTTGCGAGAGGCGTACCGCACCTGCTGCCTGCCGCCCGCTGCGGGCGAATTCGAACAGGTCGATCGCATGCGGATCAAGCGCCGCAGCAGGTTTGCCAGAAGAAGTGTTCATGTGCGCTCCTGCCTACAGGCTGACTTGCGAATCCGGCTTGGTACCGCTCGCGTACGGCTCATCCGCGGATGACGTACTTTACTTCCGAAGACCCGGCAGGCGCCACCACAACGGAAGCCTGCCGACGAAAAGCGGGAAAGCATACCTGTTTTACCTTTTGCGGTCAATCACTTAAGCTTGCGTCCGCGCAACACCGCACAACACCCGACGACTCACCGACCCAACCGACCATGCCGGATACCGTTTGCCGCCCGCCGCGGCTGATTCTTGCCTCCAGTTCACGCTACCGCCGCGCGCTCCTCGAGCGCCTCGGCATCCCCTTCGACGTCGTGTCGCCCGACCTCGACGAAACCCCGCACGACGGCGAAACGCCGGCCGCGACGGCCCTGCGCCTCGCCGGTGCGAAAGCGCGCGCCGTCGCCGCGACGATCGACGCGCCGGACGGCGTGCTCGTAATCGGGTCGGACCAGGTCGCGACCTTCGACGGGCTCCAGATCGGCAAGCCCGGCACGCATGAGCGCGCGCTCGCGCAACTCTTGTCGATGCAGGGCCGCGAAGTCGAATTCCACAGTGCGCTCTGCCTGTACGACAGCCGGACGGGCGAAGCGCAGGTCGAGGACATCGTCACGCACGTGCGCTTCCGCTCGCTGCCCGAGGCCGAACTCGACGCGTACCTGCGCGCGGAAACGCCGTACGACGTCGCCGGCAGCGCGAAATCCGAAGGGCTCGGCATCGCGCTGCTCGACGCGATCGACTCGAACGACCCGACCGCGCTCGTCGGCCTGCCGCTGATCGCGCTCACGCGCATGCTGCGCGCCGTCGAATATCCGTTGTTTGCAACAGCCCGTGGAGACCGCGCATGACCGCCGGCACGCTTTATCTCGTCCCGAACACGCTCGGCGAAGGCGACGAATCGATGCTCGCGGCCGTGCTGCCCGCGGCCGTTCAGGCCCGCGCCGGCACGCTCGGCTATTACATCGGCGAGAACGCGAAGACCACGCGCGCGTTTCTGAAGAAGATCGGCACGACGCGCCCGATCCAGGAAATCGAGATAAGCGAACTGAACGTCAATACGCCGGCCGGCGCTATCGACCGGCTGCTCGCACCCATACTGGCCGGCGCGGACGCCGGCCTCGTGTCCGAAGCAGGCTGCCCGGCCGTCGCCGACCCCGGTGCATTGCTGGTGCGTCGTGCGCACGAGCGCGGCGTGAAGGTCGTGCCGCTCGTCGGGCCGAGTTCGATCCTGCTCGCGCTGATGGCATCGGGGCTGAACGGCCAGAGCTTTGCGTTCAACGGCTACCTGCCGGTCGACGCGGCCGCACGCGCGAAACGCCTGCGCGAACTCGAGCAACTGTCGCGCAAAGCGCGCCAGACGCAGATCTTCATCGAAACGCCGTACCGGAATCACGCGATGCTCGACACGCTGGTCGCGACCTGCGCGCCGTCGACGCAGATCTGCGTCGCGGCCGACCTGACCCTCGCGACCGAGACGATCGCGAGCCGTACCGTAGCGGACTGGAAAAAGGCGCCTGCGCCGAATCTGCACAAGCGCCCGGCGATCTTCCTGCTGCTGGCGAACTGAAGCCGCAGCAGGCTATCCGCCCACTGAACGGCGGGCCATTGCGGCCCGCTCGTATCCGGTCAGCGCAAGCTGACCGACGCGCCGCCGGCCGTCAGCGCCTTCATCGCGGCGCCGCCGACGGCCGCGCCGAACTTGCGCGCGACACGGTTCGTCAGGCTTTCCTTCACCGTATAGTCGACGAGATCCGGCGCCTTCAGCACGTCACGCGCGACCGTGTCGGTCGTGCCGTAGCCGTCGGCGAGCCCGAGCTCGACGCTCTTCTCGCCGGTCCAGAACAGGCCCGAGAACATGTCGGGCGTCTCGTGCAGCCGCTTGCCGCGGCTATCCTTCACGGCCTTGATGAACTGCGCGTGCACCTGGTCGAGCAGCGCCTGCGCATGCGCGTCCATCTTCGGCGTTTCCGGCGAGAACGGATCGTAGAAGCCCTTGTTTTCGCCTGACGTATGCAGGCGCCGCTCGACGCCGAGCTTGCCCATCAGGCCGGTAAAGCCGAACCCGTCCATCAGCACGCCGATCGACCCGACGATGCTCGCCTTGTCGACGAAGATCTTGTCGGCCGCAGACGCGATGTAATAGCCGCCCGATGCGCACATGTCGGTCACGACGACGTAGAGCGGCTTGTCCGGATACTTCGCGCGCAGCCGACGGATCTCGTCGTAGACCATCCCCGCCTGCACCGGGCTGCCGCCCGGGCTGTTGATCCGCAGCACGACGCCGACCGTGCCGTCATCGTCGAACGCGGCGTCGAGCGCCGTATTGATGTCGTCGGCGTTTGCATTCACGCCGGCCGCGATCTCACCGTCGATCGTCACGAGCGCCGTATGCCGCCCGCTCGACGAGAACTTCGAATCGCTCGAAAAATCGATCAGCGCGAACGCGAACAGCACGAACACGGCGAGAAACGCGAAGCGGAAGAAGATCTTCCAGCGTCGCGCCGCGCGCTGCTCCTTGACGGCCGCGAGCGCGATCCGCTCGAGCGCGGCACGCTCCCAGTTCGGTTCGCGGCTGTCGGGACGGGAGGAGGAATCCGGAGAATTCGGTTGGTCGGCCATGCAGTGTTGTCGTTAGTCGGTCGTGGCGGGAACGGCAGGACGCAGGTCGGCGTCGGGCACCCAGAATACCGCACGCCCGTCGGACGTGTCGCGCTCGTCGACCTCGACCGGCCGCAGGCGGCCGCCGCGGCACGGGCCGCCGACGCACTTGCCGGTGTTCGGCTCGTAGATCGCGCCATGCGTCGCGCACATCAAATAAAGGCCGGACGATTCGAAGAACTGCCCTTCGGCCCAATCGAGCTCCATCGGCACATGCGCGCAGCGATTCAGGTAACCATAGGCCTGGCCCTCGTAGCGCACGAAAAACACGACGGCCTGCTCGCCGCGCAGCGTCGCATCGACGCGCACGCCGGCGCCGCCGTCGGCCAGCGCATCCGATGCGCACACGCGCACGGCGTCCGACACCGTGCTCATGCGTGCTCCCGCAGCCACGCGGCCAGCGCGCCGACGTCCGGCGCGACGAAGCACGGCGCGAGCGCAGCCAGCGCATCGGCCGTGTGCGCGCCGTACGCGACGCCGACGCCGGCCGCTCCGGCACTCGCGGCCATCTGCAGGTCGTGCGTCGTGTCGCCGATCATCACCGTACGCGACAAATCCTGCCCCAGTTCCCGGGACAGTTCCTGCAGCATCGCCGGATGCGGTTTCGAGAAGGTCTCGTCCGCGCAGCGCGTCGCATCGAACAGGCTCGTCAGCTTCGACTGGTCGAGCACGCGGTTCAACCCGACCCGACCCTTGCCGGTTGCGACGGCGAGCAGATAGCCCGTATCGCGCAGCTCGGCAAGCAGTTCGCGCACGCCGGCGAACAGCTCGATGCGCTGGTCGTCGAGCAGATAGTGATAGCGGTAGCGTTCGGCGAGCCGCGAATAGTCGGACGGATCGAGGGTCGGAGCTGTAATCTGCAGCGCATCGCGCAGGCCGAGGCCGATCACGTAGCGCGACGCCTCGTCGGACGGCGTGGGCAGGCCGAGATCGCGGCATGCGGCCTGGATGCTGTGCGCGATGTGCGCAGTCGAATCCATCAGCGTGCCGTCCCAGTCGAAGACGATCAGGTCAAATTGCTGTCGAGCCATGCGGTTCAGGCGGTATCGCGCAGTGCGCTGAGTTGGTCGAGAAAGCGCCGGCATTCGTCCGGCAGCGGCGCATCGAACTGCAGCGCCTCGCCGGTCAGCGGGTGGGCGAGCCGCAGCCGGTACGCATGCAGGAACATCCGTTTCAACGACGGCTGCGCATTCGCGCGCGCCAGCGCCTTGTTCAGTGCGAAATCGCCATACTTGGCGTCGCCGGCGATCGGCAGGCCAAGATGCGCGAGGTGCACACGGATCTGATGGGTCCGACCCGTTTTGAGTTCCGCTTCGAGAAGCGCGTACTCGGGCCAAAGGTCGACGAGGTTGAACACCGTGTGCGACGGCAGCCCGTCGTCCTGCACGCGCACGCGGCGCTCCCCTTCCGGGGTCGAATACTTGAACAGCGGTGCCTTCACCGTGCGGCGGCGGCCCCAGTCGGGCTGCCATTCGCCGTGGACGCACGCGAAGTAGCGCTTGTCCATCTTGTTCTCGCGAATCTGTTCGTGCAGGCCCACCAGCGCCGTGCGCTTCTTCGCGAGCATCAGGATCCCGGACGTCTCGCGGTCGAGCCGGTGCACGAGCTCGAGGAATTTCGCGCGCGGGCGCGCCTGGCGCATCTGCTCGATCACGCCGAACGCGACGCCGCTGCCGCCGTGGACCGCGACCCCGGCCGGCTTGTTGATGACGAGCATCGCGTCGTCCTCGAACAGCACGTCGAAGTGCGCGGGCGGCACGATCGTGGCTTCGGCACGCGCGAGGTCGGCTGCGGCCACGCGCACGGGCGGCACGCGGACGATGTCGCCGAACGCGAGCCGGTACTGCGCATCGACCCGACCCTTATTCACGCGCACCTCGCCGCTGCGCAGGATCCGGTAAATATGGCTTTTCGGCACGCCTTTACAGACGCGCAACAGGAAGTTGTCGATACGCTGACCGACCGAGCTTTCGTCGATCTCGAGCATCGATACCTGGCCGCTTGCGACCGAATTCTGGGATATTTTGCCTAACTCGTTCATACTGAATATAATTTTGCCCAGCCTGACGTTGCGGGCGGCCTCACCGGCCGGCCCGGACTAACCGGGCAAGGCGCAAGCGCAAACCGTTATTTTACTTGCGCCGGGGGTCTGCTGCTCACCCCTAATCAAAGAGAAGCAGCAAGTTGCACGCACGGCGCCGCCCGTCGGCAAGGATCGCGCCCACAGGCGGATTCGGTCGGCAAGGCGCCGCGGTAACGGAAAGTTGGTTGAAAAGAATTTGATCGGCAGCCCGACGGCGCGAAGTGCGTCCGCAAGCTGCCGGTTGCGAAAATTACGGCGTTGCGCCCGATTTGGTCCCGCGAAGCGTGCGGGGCTTGGCGACGTCAAACCAGGGAAGTACACCCCAAGCGGGAAAGTCGGGCTGGATTCGATACTCCCCGCTGCGGCCCAAGCCGCAGCATCTGCCGCCCGTCGGCGCGCGCGACGCATTGCGCGCGCCCGTGGCAATGCCCGGACTCAGGCTTAGCGCGCTTCTGCAGCGTGCGGTGTGTGAACGCCGTGCTTTGAAACCGTATTCGCAGGTGCCCTACGGCCGCCGGCCCCGTCTTTCGGGCCCAAGCGCCTCTTCAGGCAATTCTCCCCGCCATCGTTCCCGCTCCAGCGTGCTTGTGACAACACAACAAGGCGCGGCCTGCCGTCGTTCCCGCCTTCGCGACTGACAACCGCGAGGCGCCGCCAGCAGAGCCGCCTGGAGCCGTTCATGAAACGCATGCTGTTCAATGCGACGCAGCAGGAGGAGCTGCGCGTCGCCATCGTCGACGGGCAAAAGCTCATCGACATCGACATCGAGACAGCCGGGCGCGAACAGCGCAAAGGCAATATCTACAAAGGTGTCATCACCCGTATCGAGCCGTCGCTCGAAGCGTGCTTCGTCAATTACGGCGAAGACCGCCACGGCTTCCTGCCGTTCAAGGAAGTCGCCCGCCAGTACTTCAAGGAAGGCATCGACATGCGCTCCGCGCGCATTCAGGATGCCCTGCGTGAAGGCCAGGAGCTCATCGTCCAGGTCGAGAAGGAAGAGCGCGGCAACAAGGGCGCTGCCCTCACCACGTTCATCTCGCTCGCCGGCCGTTATCTGGTGCTGATGCCGAACAACCCGCGCGGCGGCGGCGTGTCGCGCCGGATCGAAGGCGACGAGCGTCAGGAACTGCGCGAGACGATGGCACAACTGCAGATCCCGGACGGCATGAGCATGATCGCCCGTACCGCGGGCATCGGCCGCAGCGCCGAGGAACTGCAGTGGGACCTGAACTACCTGCTGCAACTGTGGCGCGCGATCGAAGCGGCGTCGCAAAGCGGCAACGCCGGCCAGCCGATGCTGATCTACCTGGAATCGAGCCTCGTGATCCGCGCGATCCGGGACTATTTCCAGCCCGACATCGGCGAAATCCTGATCGATACGAACGAGATCCACGATCAGGCCCGCGCATTCATGGACATCGTGATGCCGGACAACGTCGCGAAGGTGAAGCGCTACCACGACGACGTGCCGCTGTT
The DNA here is from genome assembly GCF_902499025.1 of Burkholderia lata. GTDB lineage: Bacteria > Pseudomonadota > Gammaproteobacteria > Burkholderiales > Burkholderiaceae > Burkholderia > Burkholderia lata_C. The sequence goes on from NZ_CABVPW010000052.1 coordinate 42,955, forward strand.
CTCCCGCTTCCAGATCGAGCACCAGATCGAGACCGCGTACTCGCGCACGGTTCCGCTGCCGTCGGGCGGCGCGATCGTGATCGACCACACCGAAGCGCTCGTCGCGATCGACGTGAACTCGGCGCGTGCCACCAAGGGCGCGGACATCGAGGAAACGGCAACCCGCACGAACCTCGAAGCGGCCGACGAAGTCGCCCGCCAGCTGCGCCTGCGCGACCTCGGCGGCCTGATCGTGATCGATTTCATCGACATGGAATCGGCGAAGAGCCAGCGCGAAGTCGAGCAGCGCCTGAAAGACGCGCTCAAGCACGACCGTGCGCGCGTCCAGATGGGCAAGATCTCCCGCTTCGGCCTGATGGAACTGTCGCGCCAGCGCCTGCGTCCGGCCCTGTCGGAAGGCAGCCACGTGACCTGCCCGCGCTGTAACGGCACCGGCCACATCCGCGACACCGAATCGTCCGCACTGCAGGTCCTGCGGATCATTCAGGAAGAAGCGATGAAGGAAAACACCGCGGCGATCCACTGCCAGGTGCCGGTCGAGGTGACCGCCTTCCTGCTCAACGAAAAGCGTCAGGAAATCAACAAGATCGAGTCGCGCTTCAAGGTCGGCATCGTGCTGATCCCGAACAAGCACCTCGATACGCCGCACTACAAGCTCGAGCGCCTGCGTCACGACGACGCACGTCTCGACGATCCGCGCGCGTCCTGGAAGATGGCCGAGGAAGCAGCACGCGAACTCGAGTCGGAAACCGGCTACAGCAAGCGCACGGCAGAAGTGAAGCCGAAGCAGGAAGCCGCGGTCAAGGGCATCACGCCCGAGCGTCCGGCCCCGACCCCGGCGCCGCAGCGTCCGGTCGAGCCCGTTCCGGCACCCGCGCCTGTCGCCGCGGCAAGCGGCGGCTTCATCGGCTGGCTGAAGGGCCTGTTCGGCGTGTCGCCGGCTCCGGCGCCCGCACCGGTTGCTCCGGCACCGGCGAAGGAGCAGGCAGCCCGTCCGGCTCGCGGCGAACGCACCGAGAAGTCCGAGCAACGCGGCGAACGCGGCGGCGATCGCAACCGCAACCGTCGCGGCGGCGCCCAGCAGGCGCAAGGCGGCCGCGACCAGGCTGCAGCAGGCCGTGGCCAGCCGCAACGCCAGGAACGCGAAGGCAAGGAAGCACGCGAACCGCGTGAAGCACGTGAGCCGCGTGAAGGCCGCGAACCGCGCGAGGCTCGTGAACCGCGTGAAGGTCGCGAGAACCGCGAAGGCCGTGAGGGTCGCGAGGGCCGTGCCCCGCGCGAAGGTCGCGAGCCGCGTGAAAGCCGTGAGCCGCGTGAACCGCGTGAAAACCGCGAACCGCGCGAGCGTGCCGAGCAGCCGGAAGGCGTCGACGCAGCCGGTCGTGGCGAGCGCCAGGAACGCGGCGAACGTCGCGAGCGCGGCGAGCGCCGCAAGCCGACCCAGCATGCGGCTACGCTCGAAACCGTCACCCGTGGCGAAACGCATCCGGAACCGGAAACCGACGAGGCCCTCGCAGAAGCACTGCCCGGCGCCGAGCTGGCAGCCGACGCGGAAGCCGTCGCGCGTGATGGCGAGGAACGCCGCCGTCGCCGTCGCGGCCGCCGTGGCGGTCGTCGCGAGCGCGAGGAAGACGGCGCAGTCGTCGACCACGCCGAGCAAGGCGCAGAGGGCGAAGCCACCGTGCAAGCGGTGACGCCGGAAGCACCGGCTGCTGCCGAACCGGCCCACACGGCCGCACCGGCAGTCGTCGTGGCAGCCGCCGCGGCAAGCGCCGTCGTCGCCGAAGCCGTGGTCGAGCATCATGCCGAACCGGTAGCACCGGCCGCTGTCGAGCCGCAGCCGGCACCGGTACACGTCGAAGCAGCGCCGGTCGAAGCAGCCGTTGTCGCCCAGGCAGCAGAACCGGCACCGGTCGCACCGGCCGTCGATACCGAAGCCGGTCCGGCTCCGGTCGCCGTTTCGCCGACGGACGCGTTCGAAGTGCCGGCCGCGCCTGTCGCTGTCGAGGCACCGCAGCCGGCACCCGTCGAGCAAGCCGCACCGGCCGTGACGACGGAAGCCGCTACGGTGGCTGCCGAGCCGGCCCATGTCGAAGCAGCGCCGGTCGAGGCCGTCGCCGCGCCGGCACCGGCTCCGGCTCCCGCCCAACCGGCAGCCGCGCCCGCTTCGGCGAGCCTGGATGTCGTGCTGGAGCAGGCCGGTCTCGTCTGGGTGAACACGGACGCCGGCAAGTTCGCCGCTGCACAGGAAGCCGCGTCGCACCTCCCGCGCCCGGCTCGCGTGCCGCGCGAACGCAAGGCGCTGCCGCCGGCCGATACGGCCCCGATGCAGCAGGTCGAAACGACGCATCACTGATCGACGCATCGTCCGACCAGGAAAAGCCCGCCTCCGGCGGGCTTTTTCACGTCCGCGCTGCGGGTTTCCGCCCACCGGACCGACCCGCCGCTTGCGGCTAAAATAGAGGTCTGGTTCGCACTTCTTTCAACATGTCCCGACGCATCATTCCTCTAGCCGACGTCAGCGGGATGCCGGACGTCTCCGGCGTCGCGCATGCCCCGGACGGCACGCTGGCCGACACGTTCGCCAGGCCGCTGCGCGACCTGCGCATTTCGGTGACGGATCGCTGCAACTTCCGCTGCGTGTACTGCATGCCGCGCGCCGTCTTCGACAAGGACTACCCGTTCCTGCCGCATAGCGCGCTGCTCACGCACGAGGAAATCGAACGCGTGGCGCGACTCTTTGTCGCACACGGCGTCGAAAAGATCCGCATCACCGGTGGCGAACCGCTGCTGCGCAAGAATCTCGAATTCCTGATCGAGCGCCTCGCCCGCCTGACGACGCATGACGGCCGCCCGCTCGACCTGACGCTCACGACCAACGGTTCGCTGCTTGCGCGCAAGGCGCGTGCGCTGAAGGACGCCGGGCTCACGCGCGTGACGGTCAGCCTCGACGCACTCGACGATACGTTGTTCAAGCGCATGAACGATGCCGAGTTCGCGAGCGCCGACGTGCTCGACGGCATCTTCGCCGCCCAGGCCGTGGGCCTCGCGCCGGTCAAGGTCAACATGGTCGTGAAACGCGGCACCAACGACAGCGAGATCCTGCCGATGGCCGAGCGTTTCCGCGGCACCGGCGTGATCCTGCGCTTCATCGAATACATGGACGTCGGCACGTCGAACGGCTGGAACATGACCGAGGTGCTGCCGTCGGCGGACGTCATCGCACGGCTCGCCGAACACTTCCCGCTCGTACCGCTCGAGCCGCACACGGCGGCGGAAACCGCGCAACGCTGGGGCTATGCGGACGGCAGCGGCGAGATCGGCGTGATTTCGAGCGTCACGCAGGCCTTCTGCGGCGACTGTACGCGTGCGCGGCTGTCGACCGAAGGCAAGCTGTACCTGTGCCTGTTCGCATCGACGGGCCACGACCTGCGCGCGCTCGTGCGCGGCGGCGCGAGCGACGCCGAGATCGCGACCGCGATCGCCCGCATCTGGCAGGCCCGCACCGACCGCTATTCGCAACTGCGCGGCAGCGCGTCCGCCGAGGCCCGGCCCGACGGCGCCGGCAAGCGGGTCGAGATGTCGTATATCGGCGGCTGACGCACGCTGCCCTTCCCACCTTCTCACGATGCCCGCTTCCGCCTCTCCCTCGATCGCCGGCCTGCTGCTAGCAGGCGGGCGCGCCACGCGCATGGACGGCGTCGACAAGGGCCTGCAGTTGCTCGACGGCACGCCGCTCGCGCTGCACGTGCTGCGCCGGCTCTCGCCGCAGGTCGACGAGACGCTGATCAGCGCGAATCGCCATGCCGATCGCTATGCCGAACTCGGTGCGCCGTTCGACGCGCGCATCGTCGCGGACGAAACTCCTGACTTTCCCGGCCCGCTCGCGGGCCTGCTCGCCGGCATGCGGGCGGCATGCGCACCGCTCGTCGCGTGCTCGCCGTGTGACACGCCCTATCTGCCCGCCGACCTCGTTGCACGGCTGCAGGCGGCGCTCGACGCGCAGCAGGCCGACATCGCCATGGCAGTGACCGTCGACGCACAGCAAGTGCGCTCGCCACAGCCGACGTTCGCGCTGCTGCGCACGTCGCTGGCCGACGATCTCGCCGCGCGGCTCGCGGCCGGCGACCGCAAGGTGCGTGCGTGGTACGCACGCCACAAGACGGTCGAAGTCGAGTTTCGCGACGAGCGTGCGTTTTACAATGCCAACTCCTGGCAGGAACTCGCCGCGCTGGCCCGCCGCTGACGGCGCCCGTACGGTTCCCGCCCGGCGCCCGCCACACGCGAAACCCGCGCCCAGGCACCCTCCTCGCGCCACCGGCCACGAACCCGATACGCCTTGCGGCGCAGTCCGACTGATGATCACGCAATCCTCGCCCGCCCCTCGAACCGCACCCGATTCCGATGCCCCGCTGTCGCTCGCCGACGCGCAGGCGCTCGCGTGCCGCTTCGCGGTGCCCGTCGACGCGTGTGACACGGTGACGCTGCGCGATGCGCTCGACCGCGTGCTCGCGGCCGACGTGAACGCGCCGTTCGACATTCCCGCGTACGACAACTCGGCGATGGACGGCTATGCGTTCGACGGCAGCACGGGCACGCACGCATCGCCGCAAGCCGACGTCGCGCTGACGGTCGCCGGCACGGCGCTCGCAGGCCATCCGTTCGACGGCGCCGTCGCGGCCGGATCGTGCGTGCGCATCATGACGGGCGCGCCGATGCCGGCCGGCTGCGACACGGTGATTCCGCAGGAACGCGTGCGCGTCGACGGCGACACGATCCACTTCGCCGCGCACGATATCGCGCGTGGCGCGAACTGCCGCAAGGCCGGCGAGGATCTCGCGCGCGGCGCTTGCGCGCTCGCCGCCGGCCGCATCCTGCGGCCGTCCGATCTCGGCCTGCTTGCGTCGTTCGGCATCACCGAAGTTGCGGTGCGCCGGCACGTGCGCGTCGCCGTGTTCTCCACCGGCGACGAACTGCGCGAGCCCGGCGAGCCGCTCGGGCCCGGCGCACTGTACGACAGCAATCGCGGGATGCTGATCGCGATGCTCGAAAGGCTGCGCGTCGACGCGGTCGATCTCGGGATCGTCCGCGACGACCCGGCCGCGCTCGAAGCCGCACTGCGCGACGCCATCGCCGCGCAGGCCGACGCGGTGATCACGTCGGGCGGCGTATCGGTCGGCGAAGCCGACTTCACGCGCGACGTCATGGCCCGGCTTGGCGACGTGACGTTCGCGAGCCTCGCGCTGCGTCCCGGCCGGCCGCTCGCGTGCGGCACGCTCGCACGCGCAGCCGAAGGCGCCGGCCACACGCTGTTCTTCGGGCTGCCCGGTAACCCGGTCGCGTCTGCCGTGACGTTCTACGCGATCGTGCGCCCCGCGCTGCTGACGCTGGCCGGCGCGCAGGCCCAGCCGCCGGCAATGCATACGGCACTCAGCACGCAGGTGCTGAAAACGCGTCCGGGCCGCACCGACTACCTGCGCGGCATCGCAACACGCGCCGCCGACGGTCATTGGCACGTCGCACCGGCCGGCTCGCAGAGTTCCGCGTCGCTGAGCGGCCTCTCGGCCGCCAACTGTTTCATCGTCCTGGGCCACGATACCGCGGCAGTCGACGCGGGCACCCCGGTCGACATCCTGCCGTTCGACGGCCTGATCTGAATTCCACTATCGGTATATCTCTACGGGGGCAATCCGCACATGAAGAAACAAATTTCGTCGATCGCCGCGGGGCAAACCGCAAAGGCGCTGATCCTCGTCTACCTGACGTTCAGCGTGCCGATCGTGCTGCTCGGCATTCTCGTCGCATACATCCGCTACGGGATGGTCGAACTGAGCACGATCCTGAGCGCGCTGCTGCTGAACGCCATCCTCGGCTTCGTGCTGCTGTGGATCGCGTGCCACGCGTACAACTGGGTCGCATCGCGCTTCGGCGGCATCGAGATCGTGCTGTCCGATCCGCCGGAGGAAGCGTGAGCGGCACACCGCTGATCCGCGCGGCCCAGGCGCGCGACGTCGGCGCGATCCTCGCGCTGATGCGCGAGCTGGCCGAGTTCGAGAAGCTCGCGCACCTGTTCGTCGCGACCGAGGCCGATCTCGCCGACGCGCTGTTCGGCGCGCAGCCTGCCGCCGAGGCGCGAGTGGCCGAACACGGCGGCGCGATCGTCGCGTATGCACTGTTCTTCCACAATTACTCGACGTTCCTCGGCCGTCGCGGCCTCTATCTCGAGGATCTGTACGTGCAGCCGTCGCAGCGCGGTACGGGCCTCGGCACCGCGATGCTGCGTCACCTCGCGGCATTGGCCGTCGAGCGCCGTTGCGCTCGCTTCGAATGGTCGGTTCTCGACTGGAACCAGCCAGCGATCGATTTCTACGAAAAGATGGGCGCAACCGTGCTGCCCGACTGGCGCATCGTCCGCGTCACGGGCGACGCACTGGATACGCTCGCCGGGCATTGATCGCGGGCCGGCCACGCCGGCCATCGCTTCAAAAGAAAACGGGCGCCGCGGCGCCCGTTTTTACTTTCCGGCCGATGTCGACCGTGTACGTCATGCGTCGTCCGCATCGGCACCATCGGCACCATCGGATCCTTCCGCACCGAGCAGCCCGGCCGCCGTGTCGCCCGGCAATGCCTCGACCTGCTTCAGCTTGCGGTTCATCACGCGCGTGCGCTGCTCTGCGGCCTCGATCGAGCGGGTGACCGTTTCGAGCTGCGACTTCGTGCGCGCTAGCACATCGCCGAACTTGCCGAACTCCGTCTTCACCGCGCCGAGCACCTGCCACACCTCGCTCGACCGTTGCTCGATCGCGAGCGTGCGGAAGCCCATCTGCAGGCTGTTCAACAGTGCGGTAAGCGTCGTCGGGCCGGCAACCGTCACGCGATAGTCGCGCTGCAACAGGTCGGTCAGCCCCGGGCGACGCAGGATCTCCGCATAGAGCCCTTCGGTCGGCAGGAACAGCAGCGCGAAATCGGTCGTGTGCGGCGGCGCGACGTACTTCTCGGCGATCGTGCGCGCCTCCAGCCGCACGCGCGCCTCGAGCGCGCGGGCCGCCTCCTCCACCGCCACCGCATCGGCGCGCTCCTGCGCATCGATCAGCCGCTCGTAGTCTTCGCGCGGGAATTTCGCATCGATCGGCAGCCACACGGGCGGCGCGTCGCGTGTGCCGGCCTCGCGCCCCGGCAGCCGGATCGCGAACTCGACGCGCTCGCTGCTCTTCGGCACCGTCGCGACGTTCTTCGCGTACTGCTCGGGCGTCAGCATCTGCTCGAGGAGCGCCTCGAGCTGCACTTCGCCCCAGGTGCCGCGTGTCTTCACGTTGGTCAGCACCTTCTTCAGGTCGCCGACGCCCGCCGCGAGCGTCTGCATCTCGCCAAGCCCGCGATGCACCTGCTCGAGCCGGTCCGACACGAGCTTGAACGATTCGCCGAGCCGCTGCTCGAGCGTCGCATGCAGCTTCTCGTCGACGGTACGGCGCATCTCCTCGAGCTTTGCCGCGTTGTTGGTCTCGATTTCCTTCAGCCGATGTTCGAGCGTCGCGCGTACCTCGCCGATCCGGCGGTCGTTCGCCTCGGTCAGCTGCGTGAGCTGCCGGTTCAACGTGTCGCCGAACAGCCTGAGTGCGCCCGTCTGCTCCTCGCGCGCCTGCTGCGCCTGACGCTGCACGCTCTCGCGCATCGCGTCGAACTGCTGCGCATTGCCGGCAACGAGCTTGCCGAGCTGCTGTGCGAAACCCTCGATCTGGTTGTTCTGCACGGTCGCCACGCTCGTCAGTTGCGCGGCGAGCGTCTGCTGAAGCTGCGCGAAGCTGCCGGCCAGCTCGGTGCGCGAGCCACGCGCGTTCTCGACGATCTCGCCGCGCAATTCGCGTTCGAGCCGCTCCACCGCGCGCGCCTGCGCATGCGCGGCGTCCTCGATCTGGTCGCCCAGTACCGCCGCATCGTCGTGGCGGCCACCGCCACGCACGAGCGCGACGATCGCCACCGCCAGCGCGACAGCCAGCACGACGATCGCCGCAAGCAACAACGTCATTGTCATGCGCGCGACTTCCCGATCACGTCAGGGTTGATCGGATTCGGCGGCTGCCCTGCGCGCGGCCCTTCGCCCAGCGCGGCGATCAGGTTGTCGGCGGCGAGGTTCGCCATCGCGCGGCGCGTCTTTTCGGTCGCGCTTGCGATATGCGGCGTCAGCACGACGTTCGGCACCTCGAGCAGCGCCGGATTTACCGTCGGCTCGCCTTCGTATACGTCGAGGCCCGCTGCGGCGATCGTCCCGTCGCGCAGCGCGGCGGCCAGCGCCGCGTCGTCGACGATCCCGCCTCGCGCGATGTTGGTCAGCGTCGCGGTGGGCTTCATCTTCGCGAGCTCGGCCGCGCCGATCGTGTGATGGTTCTCCTTCGTGTACGGCAGCACAAGCACGACGTGATCGGCACGCGCGAGCAGCGCATCCTTCGACACGTATTCGGCATTCAGCTCGGCCTCGATCTCGGGTGCGACCCGCGACCGGTTGTGATAGATCACCTGCATCCCGAACCCGCGCGCGCGGCGCGCCAGCGCCTGGCCGATACGCCCCATCCCGATGACGCCGAGCGTCGAGCCGTAAATGTCGCTGCCGAGGAAACCGTCGTATGCCCACTTCTGCCAGTGGCCGGCGCGCAGCCAGTGCTCGGATTCGGCGATCCGGCGTGCCGCGGCCATCATCAGCGCCCAGCCGAAATCGGCGGTCGATTCGTTCAGCACGTCGGGCGTGTTGGTGCCGAGCACGTTCGACGCGTTGAACGCGGCCATGTCGAAATTGTTGTAGCCGACCGCCATGTTCGCCACGACGCGCAGGCGCGGCGCCGCCGCGAGCTCCGCCGCGCCGATTGGATCGCCGGCCGTCAGCGCGCCGTCCTTGTCGGCCAGACGCGCAGCGAGCGCGTCGGGAGCGAGTGCGTCGCCGTTGTTCCAGTCGACGTCGAAATACTGCTTGAGCCGCTCGATCACGTCCGGAAAGATCGGACGCGCGACCAGGATCTTCTGCATCGCCATCTCCGCATGCCGCGGGCGGATCGCAACGCGCCGTGCGCCGCCGGGACCGCCCGCTCTAGGTTGAAAATCGTCAGCTTACGCCGTGAAGAAGAGCCACGACGTGAGCAGGAATACCGGTATCAGCACGACCAGCGCCCAGCCGAGATACGCGAAGAAGCTCGGCATCTTCACGCCGCGCGATTCGGCGATCGCCTTCACCATGAAGTTGGGCGCGTTGCCGATATAGCTGTTCGCGCCCATGAACACCGCGCCTGCGGAAATCGCGGCGAGCGTCGACGCGCCGGTCGTCATCAACGACTGGGCATCGCCGCCCGCGAGGTTGAAGAACACGAGATAGGTCGGTGCGTTGTCGAGGAACGACGACAGGATGCCCGTCGCCCAGAAGTACATCGCGTCGATCGGCTTGCCGTCCGGCCCCGTGACGAGATGGACGATCTGCGCGAATGCACCGTCGGCACCGGCGCGCAGGATCACGATCACCGGCGCGATCGTCACGAAGATCCCCGCGAACAGCTTCGCGACTTCTTCGATCGGCGCCCAGTTGAACGCGTTGCCCTCGCGCGCGGAGCGCGGCGTCAGCGCGAGCGATGCGAGCGTCACGCCCACGAGCGCGACGTCGCGCACGAGGTTCTGCAGCGCGACGTGCGTGCCCCACACGTCGAACGTGATGCCCGGCTTCCAGATGCCGCTCATCAGCACCAGGCCGATCACGGCCGCGAGCAGCACGAAATTGATCTTGCCGTCGATCGACAACCGGTCGCTGTCGGGCGTCGGGTCGAGCACGACCGGCCGCTCCTCGCCGCCCTTCCGGTAGAAGTACGTATCGAGCGCGAAGAACAGTGTCAGCAGCACCACGCAGATGAACAGCATCGGCAGCGCGAGATGCGTGGTCGTCCAGAAGAAGCTCACGCCATTCAGGAAACCGAGGAACAGAGGCGGATCGCCGAGCGGCGACAGCGAGCCGCCTGCGTTCGCGACGAGGAAGATGAAGAAGATCACGACGTGCACGACATGCTTGCGGTTGTCGTTGGCGCGCAGCAGCGGCCGGATCAGCAGCATCGCGGCGCCCGTCGTGCCCATCACGCTCGCGAGCAGCGTGCCGAGCGCGAGGATCGCGGTGTTCAGCTTCGGCGTGCCGTGCAGGTTGCCGTTCACGCAGATGCCGCCCGCGACCGTATAGAGCGCGGTGAGCAGCACGATGAACGGAATGTATTCCTCGAGCAGTGCGTGCACGAGCGTGCCGAACGCGGTGCCTGCGCCGAACGCGAACGCGAACGGGATCAGGAATACGATCGCCCACCCGGCCGCTATCTTGCCGAAGTGGTGATGCCAGAACACCGGGGCGACGAGCGGGAACAGTGCGATGGACAGCAGGATCCCGGCGAACGGGATGCCCCAGAGAGCAGACAGCGTGGCACCGTCGAGCGTTGCGGCCGATGCAAGCGCGGGAACGGCGCCAAGCGCGATCCCCGACGCCATGCCCGCCCAGGCGGCATGTCGTTTCATGCAGAACTTCCTTGTTCGAATGGTAGTGGATGCTGCGGGCGCGTCATGCGCCCCGTACGACGATCACATGAACGCGGTACGGGCCGTGCGCGCCCAGTACGATGGTCTGCTCGATGTCGCCCGTGCGTGACGGGCCCGACACGAAATTGACCGCACGCGGCAATTCGCCGCGCTCCGAGCGGATCAGCGCAAATGCGTCTTCATGACCGGCGACGATCCGCGACGCGGGAACGATTGCGATGTGTGTTTCCGGCAGCAGGCCGGCCGACGCATAGGTGTCGGGTCCGGACAGCAGCACCAGCGAGCCTGTTTCGGCGGTTGCGCAAAAACAGCCGGTGAGGCCGACCAGATCGCCGTCGTGCGGCTTGCGGCATTCGACCGACAGGCCTGCGCCCGCCCAGTCGAAATCGGCCAGCGTGCGCCACGCGACGGCCTGCGTCGGCAGGCCGTGAGCGGAAAGGTAGCGGGCTGCGGCAGCCGGCACCTCGGCAAGTGTCGCGACTTCGTCGACCGTCGTCGACAGGCGTGCCGCTTCATCGACGAATGCAGCGACGAGATCGGCCGGCACCGGCGGGCGCGGGCCCTCCGGATGACGGGCGAGGTAGTCGGCAACACCGTCGCGCTCGGCCGCATCGGGTTCGGCCGCACGCCCCTGCGCCGCGCGAATGCGCGCGAGGATCTGGCGACGGGCAGCGGAAGTGTCCATGAACGGTCCTCGTAACGTTGGCGGGCGATACCGTCGGATTATACCGGCCGCCCCCGCCGCAACGCAGTTTTGGCCGTTCGGCCGACGCTTACTTCGACGCGTCTTCCTCGACCGGCTGCGCGATGCCGAACACCTGGCGCAGGTACGCGAGGTACGCCTTGTCGTCGCACATGCTCTTGCCCGGCGAATCCGACAGCTTCGCGACCGGCTGGCCGTTGCAGCGGACCATCTTGATCACGATCTGCAGCGGCACGTAGCCGAGATCGTTGGTGAGGTTCGTGCCGACGCCGAACGCGAGCTTGCAGCGGCCGCGGAACCGTTCGTACAACTGCATGACCTTCGGGATGTCGAGCGCATCCGAGAACACGAGCACCTTGGTTCGCGGGTCGCAACGGTTCGACTCGTAATGGCGCAGCATCCGCTCGCCCCATTCGAACGGATCGCCCGAATCGTGGCGCGCGCCGTCGAACAGCTTGCAGAAGTACATGTCGAAGTCGTTCAGGAACGCATCCATCCCGTAGACGTCCGACAGCGCAATCCCGAGATCGCCGCGATATTCCTTCGCCCACATCTCGAAGCCGTAGATCTGCGAATCGCGCAGCCGCGGGCCGAGCGCCTGGCATGCCTGCAGGTACTCGTGCGCCATCGTGCCGAGCGGCGTGATGCCGTGCTTCATCGCATAAAGCACGTTGCTCGTGCCCGCGAACTGCGGCCCGAGGCCGTCGCGCAGCGTAAGCGCCACTTCCTCGTGCCAGATCTTCGAAAAGCGCCGGCGCGTGCCGTAGTCGGCGATCTTGCAGTCGGCGAACTCGGGCTTCGCACCGAGCAGCTTGATCTTCTCGCGCAGCCGCTCGCGGCCTTCGCGATAGTCGGGCTCGCGCTGCGTATTGCGGAAATACACTTCGTTGACGATCGCGAGCACCGGGATCTCGAACAGGATCGTGTGCAGCCACGGCCCCGTGATCTCGATGTCGATTTCGCCATTGCCCTTCGGCGACGGCGTGATCGAGATGTACTTCTCGTTCAGGTGGAACAGCGCGAGGAAATCGACGAAATCGCTCTTGATGAAGCGCATCCGCCGCAGGTAGTCGAGTTCGACGTCGGAAAAACGCAGCGCGCACAGGCCGCGCACCTCGTCGCGGATCTCGTCGATGTACGGCACGAGATCGACGCCGGGCGTGCGGCACCGGAAACGGTATTCGACGCTTGCAGCGGGGAAGTGATGCAGGACGACCTGCATCATCGTGAACTTGTAGAGATCCGTGTCGAGCAGCGAAGTGATGATCATGATTACGGCACCGCCAATATCGTGACAGGGCCCTGGCGCACCGCGCGCCGCCCGGTCTGACGGCCATGTTACCCGAATGCGGGCCCGACCATCGTGAAACCGCCTGCCGCCCTGCTCAGGTCGCACCGCCCGTTCCGGCGTGCAGGAAACGCACCGCCGCCGGTGCGTCCCTTCAGCGCCGCCCCGAGGGGGCCCCTAGGCGGGCCCCCATAAACTAATCACGAAACGATATAAGCCGGATAGCCGACCACGCCATGCGGGTTTTGCGCTTCAGTTACAATGCCGGTTTTGGCGCAAACGCCACCCCATATATACCGCCAAGCAGGAGCGTTTTAATGACTCACGTTGTGACCGAAGGCTGCATCAAGTGCAAATACACGGACTGCGTGGATGTGTGCCCGGTGGATTGCTTCCGTGAAGGTCCCAACTTTCTCGCCATCGATCCGGACGAGTGCATCGACTGCGCCGTGTGCGTCGCCGAGTGCCCGACCAACGCGATCTATGCCGAAGAAGACGTTCCGGGCGACCAGCAGCAGTTCACCGCGCTGAACGCCGAGCTGGCGAAGGACTGGCCGTCGATCACGAAGACCAAGCCGGCACCGGCCGACGCGGACGAGTGGAAGGACGTGCAGGACAAGCTGCACCTGCTCGAGCGCTGATCGCGCAGCGGCCGCAGAAAATTTTTTGTGCGCCGCGGCTCAAAAGTATTGACGGCCTGATCAACGCTCCATATAATCTCGTTTCTCTGCTGTTGTTGTTTGTTCCCCGATAGCTCAGTCGGTAGAGCGCCGGACTGTTAATCCGTAGGTCCCTGGTTCGAGCCCAGGTCGGGGAGCCAAAAACGCAAAGGCCCGTTGAAAGTGGACGGGCTTTTTGCTGGTAGACAAACAAGCATGCAGATGTACCGATTTATTCCCCGATAGCTCAGTCGGTAGAGCGCCGGACTGTTAATCCGTAGGTCCCTGGTTCGAGCCCAGGTCGGGGAGCCA
>NZ_CABVPW010000053.1:0-55885 GCF_902499025.1 Burkholderia lata
CGGAGGCGGCCGCCGCCGATGCCGCTTCCGCCGCGCTGGCCGCGGTCGGCACGACCGGCTGCGGCAGCGCCGTGAAGCCGGCCGCGACGGCGGCGGGCCGGTTCGCGTCGCCGATCACCGGTGCGTTGATGGGCTCGGTCGCCGACGCCGCGGCAGCTACGGCCGCGGCCTCGTTCTGCGGGTTCTGGCGGTCGATGAGGTAGAAGTCGAGCACGCGGCGTGCGATCGGGCCGGCGGCCTGCGCACCCCAGCCACCGTTCTCGACGACCAGCGCGACGGCGATCTGCGGATGGTCGACCGGCGCGTAGGCGATGAACAGCGCGTGGTCGCGCAGGTGCTCGGCGAGCAGGTGGCCCTTGTAGTTGGAGCCTTGCAGCGAGAACACCTGCGCGGTACCGGTCTTGCCGGCGGCGAGGTACGGCGCGCCGCGGAACACCTTGTACGCGGTGCCGGACGGGTTCTCGATCACGTTCTCCATCCCGCGCTTCACGACGTCGATGTCGCCCTGCTTGAGCGGGATCACTTCGCTTTCCTTCGGCACGGTCAGGCGGCGCCCGCGCGTGATCGGATCCTCGACTTCCTTCACGAGGTGAGGCTTCATCACGACGCCGTTGTTCGCGAGCGTCGCGGTCGCGTGCGCGAGCTGCAGGATCGTGAACGAGTTGTAGCCTTGGCCAATCCCGAGGCTGATCGTCTCGCCGTCGAACCACTTTTGCTGCGCGGCCTTCTTGAACGCCTTCTTCTTCCAGTCGGTCGACGGCAGGATCCCGCGCGCCTCGCCCTGGACGTCGATCCCGGTGATCTGGCCGAAGCCGAACGGTTTCATGAAGTTCGCGATCGCGTTCACGCCGAGGTCGCGCGCGAGCATGTAGAAGTAGGTGTCGTTCGACACCATGATCGCCTTGTTCATGTCGACCCAGCCCTGGCCCGAGCGCACGTCGTTGCGGAACGTGTGGCCGCCGAACGTGAAGTAGCCCGGATCCTGGAAGCCCCAGCCCGGTGTGCGCTTGCCGAGCGTCAGGCCCGCGAGTGCCATGAACGGCTTGTACGTCGAGCCGGGCGGGTAGGTGCCGTGCAGCGGGCGGTTCAGCAGGGGCTTGTCGGGCGAGTTGTTCAGCTCGTCCCAGGTCTGCTGGTCGATGCCGTCGACGAACGAGTTCGGGTCGAAGCTCGGCGACGACACGAACGCGAGCACGTCGCCCGTCTTCGGCTCGATCGCGACCAGCGCGCCGCGCTTGCCGGCGAACGCCTGCTCGGCGACCTGCTGCAGCCCGATGTCGAGCGACAGCACGAGATTGTTGCCGGGCGTCGCCTGCGTGCGCGACAGCGTGCGCACGGGCCGGCCGCCGGCCGTCACCTCGACTTCCTCGAAGCCCGTCAGCCCGTGCAGCTCGGTTTCATAGCTCTGCTCGACGCCGATCTTGCCGATGTAGTCGGTGCCCTTGTAGTTGTTCGCGTCGCGGCGCGGATCGTAGGTTTCCTGATCGCTGTCGTTGTCGTCGCTCATCGCGTCGATGCGATCCTGGTCGCGCTTCGAGATCCGGCCGATGTAGCCGATCACGTGCGCGGCCGTGGTGCCGAGCGGATATTGCCGGAACAGCCGCGCGCGCACGTCGACGCCGGGGAAGCGGAAGCGCTGCGCGGTGAAGCGCGCGACTTCGGCGTCGGTGAGGCGCGTGCGGATCGGCAGGCTCTCGAAGTTCTTCGAGTCTTCCTGCAGCTTCTTGAAGCGGCGGCGGTCGCGCGCGTCGATCGGGATGATCTCGGACAGCTTGTCGATCGTGTTGTCGAGCGTGTCGTCGAGCTTCGACGGCGTGATCTCGAGCGTGTACGCCGAATAGTTCTTCGCGAGGATCACGCCGTTGCGGTCGGTGATGATCCCGCGGTTCGGCACGATCGGCGCGACCGAGATGCGGTTTTCCTCGGCCTGCAGCGCGTATTTGCCGTGCTGCATCAGCTGCAGGTAGAAGAAGCGGCTCGCGAGCAGCCCGAAACAGACGAACACGAACACGCCCGCCGCCGCGACGCGCAGGCGGAACTTCGAGAGCTGCTGTTGGGTGTCGTTGAATTCGGTCATGCGGTTACGATCGGTCTGGCCCGCGCGCGCCGTGCGGGCGCGGGCGAGGTGCCGCCCCGGAGCGCGGCGCGCAGCGGGCGTGGAGGCGGCGGGTATTCAAGGCAGGCCCCTGGCTCAGATGGGGCGCGTATCGTCCGGATCGACCGGGCGGCGTTGCGGCATCAGCAGCAGGTGGCTCGCGATCGGCCACAGCGCGGCTTCGACGAAGCCGTCGACCAGGTACCGCCAGCCGGGGAATGCAGCGCCCATCACGAGGCGGATCACGAACGGGACGAGTTGCGCGACGACCAGCAGCGGCGTGACGTATAGCACCTGCACGCCGATCGGCATCCACAGCACGCGGCGGTGGATCGTGATCGCGCCGTACGACAGCAGCGTATAGGCGAGCGCATGCTCGCCGAGCAGCCCCGCGTCATGCACGTCCATCAGGATGCCGAGCGCGAACGCGACGCCCATCCCGACCTTGCGCGGCTGGTGGATGTTCCAGAACAGCAGCACGAGCGCGACGAAGTCGGGCACGCCGGGCAGGCGGCCCCACGGCATCAGGTTCAGCAGGAACGCGGCGGCGAGGCTGAAGACGATGAAGTACGGATTGACCGGCTGCAGGATGTATTGCGGGCGATTCATCGCTGGGCTCCTGATTGCCCGGCCGCGGGCTTCGCGGGCGTGGCGGCGGGCTTGGCCGGAGCGGCAGGCGCGGGCGCGGGCTTCGCGCCGGGCTGGGCCGCGGCGGCCGGCTTCGCATTCGCGTCAGCCTTGTCGGCCTTGTCGCCCTTCGCGGCGGCTTTCGCGCCCTTCTTGCCCTTCGCGTTCTTGTCGGTGGCCGGGTCGGGCTCGGCCGGGCGCGGCGGAATGTCGTTCTGGTAATGCAGCACGAGCATCTGGCGCGCGCCGCGCACGGCTGCGATCGGCGCGCAGGTCACGCGCGCGAACGCCGTATCGGCGAGCTTGTCGACGCGCGCGACCTTCGCGACCGGCAGGCCGGGCGGATAGACGCCGTCCAGGCCGCTCGTGACGAGTTCGTCGCCGACGACGAGATCCGCGCTCGTCGGCACGAAGCGCAGGTCGAGCGAATCGCCCTTCGGCGTGCCGTAGATCACGCTGCGCAGGCCGGTGCGCAGCACCTGCACGGGAATCGCGAGATCGCGGTCGGTGACCAGCGTGACTTCGGACTGCAGCGGGAACACGCGCGTGACCTGGCCGACCACGCCGTTCTCGCTGACGACGGGCGAGCCGTTCTGGATGCCCTGCTGCGAACCCTGGCCGATCACGATCTTCTGCGTGAACGGATCGCTCGTGTCGTACTGGATCTCGGCCGGCGTCGCTTGCGTCGCGATGTGCTGGCGCAGCTCGAGCACCGCGCGCAGGTGCGTGTTTTCCTGCGCGAGCACGGCGGCCTGGTTGGCTTGCGTGGACAGCTGCAGGTTGCGCTTGCGGAGGTCGTCATTCTCGTGGCGCAGCGATGCGCCGGTGACGGCGATGTCGGCCGCGCCCATGAACAGGTCGCGCGGCACGAGCGCGGCGCGCTGCAGCGGATAGAGCACGGTGCCGAGCACGCCGCGGACGATTTCGAGCGTGCTGAAGCGCGCGTCCGATACCAGGAGCGCGATGGCGAGGGCAACGAAGAAGATGAGCCGCGCGAGCGCGGGCGGACCTTGCTTGAAGAGGGGCGGCGGACTGTATTCCATGGTCGGCGCCGGGCGCGAATGATCGGTTAAATGATGCTCAGACGCGCAAACGGCGCGGCGGTTCGTTCTAAACGAGCGATCCGGCCACGCCGCGGTTGCGTCATGTCAGGGAACTGCCTGGACGATCACTCGTACGAGAAGATGCTGCCCAGCTTGTCCATGCGCTCGAGCGCCATGCCCGAACCACGCACGACGCAGGTGAGCGGATCTTCCGCGACGAGCACCGGCAGGCCGGTTTCTTCCGCCAGCAGGCGATCGAGGTCGCGCAGCAGCGCACCGCCGCCCGTCAGCATCATCCCGCGTTCCGCGATGTCGGCGCCGAGTTCCGGCGGCGTCTGTTCGAGCGCGATCTTCACCGACGACACGATCTGGTTCAGCGGATCGGTCAGCGCTTCGAGGATTTCGTTGCTCGAGATCGTGAAGCTGCGCGGAATGCCTTCCGACAGGTTGCGGCCCTTCACTTCCATTTCCTTGACTTCGGAGCCCGGGAACGCGGAGCCGATTTCCTTCTTGATCGCCTCGGCGGTCTGTTCGCCGATCAGCATCCCGTAGTTGCGGCGGATGTAGTTGACGATCGCCTCGTCGAACTTGTCGCCGCCGACGCGCACCGAACCCTTGTACACGATGCCGCCGAGCGAGATCACGCCGACTTCCGTCGTGCCGCCGCCGATGTCGACGACCATCGAGCCGGTGGCTTCCGACACGGGCAGGCCCGCGCCGATCGCAGCGGCCATCGGCTCTTCGATCAGGTAGACCTGCGACGCGCCGGCGCCGTGTGCGGCTTCCTTGATCGCGCGGCGCTCGACCTGGGTCGAGCCGCACGGCACGCAGATGATGATGCGCGGCGACGGCGAGAACATGCGCGACTCGTGAGCCGTCTTGATGAACTGCTTGATCATCTGCTCGGTGACGGTGAAGTCGGCGATCACGCCGTCCTTCATCGGGCGGATCGCCTCGATGTTGCCCGGCACCTTGCCAAGCATCTGCTTGGCTTCCTTGCCGACCGCCTGGATCGTCTTCTTGCCGTTGGGGCCGCCTTCCTGGCGGATCGACACGACGGACGGCTCATCGAGCACGATGCCCTTGCCGCGCATGTAGATCAGGGTGTTTGCGGTGCCGAGGTCGATCGCAAGATCGTTGGAGAAGTAGCTGCGCAAAAAACCGAACATTCAGAATCCTGTTTCGCTCTGGGCCGGCCCTGCATAGCGAGCGCTGAGGGCGGCAGCGGAAAAAATAACAGCCTCGGGAAGCGTGGCGGAAGCGGCCGCCGCGGCGCACGAAGCTGCGAGTGATGTCTACCGGGGATCGCACGAAGCACGCACGGCTTGCCGAAGCGGGGCGAAACGGTGCGGGAAAAGGCTGCCGGGTTTGGGTCGAACGCGTAATGATACCTTATAATTTCACGGTATTTGAATCGAAACGGGCGGTATTTTTGCCGCTTCGGCCCTGATTTTTGAGGGTGGGATCGCACCCTCCAACCCCCCGCCGCAGTGCTGCTTTTGATGCGCTGCGCAGCCTTGTTTTTCCGGTGATCGCATGGCCCTGAACCTGACCGATGTGAAACGCATCGCGCACCTGGCGCGACTCGAAATGGCCGACGCCGACGCCGAGCACATGCTCGGCCAGCTCAATGAATTCTTCGGCCTCGTCGAGCAGATGCAGGCGGTCGACACCGCCGGCATCGCGCCGCTCGCCCACCCGATCGAACAGATCCAGGAAGTCGCGCAGCGCCTGCGCGACGACGCCGTGACGGAAGTCGTCAATCGCGACGACAACCAGCGTCCGGCGCCGGCCGTCCAGGACGGCCTCTATCTCGTGCCGAAGGTGATCGAGTAAGCATTCGATGACAAGCGCGCGGCCGCCTTCGCGCCGCGCGCCACCCAGAATTCCCAGGAAAACCACTCAATGCACGCAAAAAGCCTGACCGAACTGCGCGCCGCGCTCGCCGCCAAGGAATGCTCGGCCGTCGAGCTCGCGCAGCTCTACCTGAAGCGGATCGACGCCGCGCGCGACCTGAACGCGTTCGTCCACGTCGATGCCGATCTGACCCTCGCGCAGGCGAAAGCCGCCGACGCGGAGCTCGCGCGCGGCGCGGGCGGCGCGCTCACCGGCTTGCCGATCGCGCACAAGGATGTGTTCGTCACGCGCGGCTGGCGCTCGACCGCCGGCTCGAAGATGCTCGCGAATTACGAGAGCCCGTTCGACGCGACCGTCGTCGCCCGCCTGCAGGCGGCCGGCATGGTCACGCTCGGCAAGACCAACATGGACGAGTTCGCGATGGGCTCGTCGAACGAGAATTCGGCGTTCGGCGCGGTGAAGAACCCGTGGGACACGAACGCGGTGCCGGGCGGCAGCTCGGGCGGCAGCTCGGCCGCCGTCGCCGCGCGCCTCGCGCCGGCCGCGACCGGTACCGACACCGGCGGCTCGATCCGCCAGCCCGCGTCGTTCGCGGGCGTGACGGGCATCAAGCCGACCTACGGCCGCGTGTCGCGCTACGGGATGATCGCGTTCGCGTCGTCGCTCGACCAGGGCGGCCCGATGGCGCAGAGCGCGTCCGATTGCGCGCTGCTGCTGAATGCGATGGCCGGCTTCGACGAGCGCGACTCGACCAGCCTCGAGCGCGACGATGAAGATTTCACGCGCCACCTCGGCCAGCCGTGGGCAGCCGGCAACGATGCGGGCAAGCCGCTCGCGGGCCTGCGCATCGGCCTGCCGAACGAGTATTTCGGCGACGGTCTCGCGGACGACGTGCGCGCGACGATCGACGCGGCCCTGAAGCAGTATGAAGCGCTCGGCGCGACGCTCGTGCCGGTGTCGCTGCCGAAGACGGAACTGTCGATCCCCGTGTACTACGTGATCGCGCCGGCGGAAGCCTCGTCGAACCTGTCGCGTTTCGATGGCGTGCGCTTCGGCCACCGCGCCGCGCAGTACGGCGACCTGCTCGACATGTACAAGAAGTCGCGCGCGGAAGGCTTCGGCCCCGAGGTGAAGCGCCGGATCCTGGTCGGCGCGTACGTGCTGTCGCACGGCTACTACGACGCGTACTACCTGCAGGCGCAGAAGATCCGCCGCATCATCGCGAGCGATTTCCAGGAAGCGTTCAAGTCCTGCGACGTGATCATGGGCCCGGCCTCGCCGACGGTCGCATGGGATCTCGGCTCGAAGGGCGACGATCCGGTGCAGATGTATCTCGCGGATATCTACACGCTGTCGGTGAGCCTCGCCGGCCTGCCCGGCATGAGCGTGCCGTGCGGCTTCGGCGCGGGCGCGAATGCGAAGCGCCCGGTCGGCCTGCAGATCATCGGCAACTATTTCAACGAAGCCCGGATGCTGCAGGTCGCGGACGCGTTCCAGCGCGCGACCGACTGGCACAAGCAAGTTCCGGCGGGGGTGGAGAATGAGCCCCCACGCTCACATTGTTCGCTGCCCCCCGAGGGGGCGCATGCCTCCCTTGAGGCGGCTCGGCGGGAGGCATGAATATGGCTACTCAATGGGAAGTCGTCATCGGTCTCGAGACGCACGCGCAACTGTCGACCGTCTCGAAGATTTTCTCGGGCGCGCCGACGCAGTTCGGCGCCGAGCCGAACACGCAGGCCTGCCCGGTCGACCTGGCGCTGCCGGGCGTGCTGCCGGTGCTGAACCGCGGCGCGGTCGAACGCGCGATCCGCTTCGGCCTCGCGATCGGCTCGACCATCGCGCCGCGCAGCATCTTCGCGCGCAAGAATTATTTCTACCCCGATCTGCCGAAGGGCTATCAGATCAGCCAGTACGAGATTCCGGTCGTGCAGGGCGGCCAGATCACGATCCAGGTGCCCGCCAACGAAAAGGCCGGCAAGGAAGCGTACGAGAAGACCGTCAACCTGACCCGCGCGCACCTCGAGGAAGATGCGGGCAAGTCGCTGCATGAAGACTTCGCCGGGATGACCGGGATCGACCTGAACCGCGCGGGCACGCCGCTGCTCGAGATCGTCACCGAGCCGGAAATGCGCAGCGCGGCCGAGGCCGTGGCCTACGCGAAGGCGCTGCACGGGCTGGTCGTGTGGCTCGGCATCTGCGACGGCAACATGCAGGAAGGCTCGTTCCGCTGTGACGCGAACGTGTCGGTGCGCCCGGTCGGCCAGGAGAAGTTCGGCACGCGCGCGGAAATCAAGAACCTGAACTCGTTCCGGTTCCTCGAGGAAGCGATCAATTTCGAAGTGCGTCGCCAGATCGAGCTGATCGAGGACGGCGGCGAAGTCGTGCAGGAAACTCGCCTCTACGATCCGGACAAGCGCGAGACGCGTTCGATGCGCAGCAAGGAAGACGCGCACGACTACCGCTACTTCCCCGACCCCGACCTGATGCCGCTCGTGATCGGCCCGGACTGGATCGAGCGCGTGCAATCCGGGATGCCCGAGCTGCCGGCCGCGATGCAGCAGCGCTTCGCCGACGAATACGGCGTGTCCGCGTACGACGCGGGCGTGCTGACGTCGAGCAAGGCGATGGCCGCGTACTTCGAATCGGTGGTCGCGAAGGCCGGCGCGGCGAATGCGAAGATCGTCGCGAACTGGCTGATGGGCGACGTATCGTCGCAGCTGAACCGCGATGGCATCGAGATCGATGCGATCCCCGTGTCGGCCGCGCAGCTCGCGCTGTTGCTGCAGCGCATCGCCGACGGCACGATCTCGAACAAGATCGCGAAGGAAATCTTCGCGACGATCTGGGACGAGAAGGCCGACGACGAAGGGGCGGCCGACCGCATCATCGACGCGAAGGGGCTGAAGCAGATTTCCGATACCGGCGCGCTGGAAGCGATCATCGACGAAGTGCTCGCGGCGAACGCGAAGTCGGTCGAGGAATTCCGCGCGGGCAAGGAAAAGGCGTTCAACGCGCTGATCGGCCAGGCGATGAAGGCGACCAAGGGCAAGGCCAACCCGCAGCAGGTCAACGAACTGCTGAAGAAGAAGCTCGGCTGAGCATGACCGCGCGCTTGAACCGCGCATGACGACGGGCCGCCCCGAACCAGTTCGGGGCGGCCCGTTGCGTTTGGTGGATGCGTTATCGTATGCACCACAGCGTCCAACGGAGGAACGAATGGCGAAACAACCGTCGCTCGACGATTTCCGCGTGCCGACCAGCACGCGCGAGAAGGAAGCCGCAGCATTCAAGCTCGATGCGTTCGACCCGGCCGCGAAGCCGTTCTCGTCCGGTTCGAAGGACGACGACCGCGCCCGGCTGTCGGCCGTGTCGACCGAGCTCGACGTGCAGCAGGAGCGCCTGCACACGCAGCAGAAGAAGCGCGTGCTGCTCGTGCTGCAGGGGATGGATACCAGCGGCAAGGACGGCACCGTGCGTGCGGTGTTCCGCGAGGTCGATCCGCTCGGCCTGCGCGTCGTGCCGTTCAAGGCGCCCACGCCGATCGAGGCCGCGCACGACTTCCTGTGGCGCGTGCATGCGCAGGTGCCGGCCGCGGGCGAGCTCGCGATCTTCAACCGCAGCCACTATGAAGACGTGCTCGTGCCGCGCGTGCTCGACCTGATCGACGCGAAGGAATGCGAGCGCCGCTACCGGCAGATCCGCGATTTCGAAACGATGCTGGTCGAGAACGGCACGACGATCATCAAGTGCTTCCTGCACATCTCGAAGGACGAGCAGCGCGAGCGGCTGCAGGCGCGCATCGACGATCCGACCAAGCACTGGAAGTTCGACATCTCCGATCTCGACGCGCGCAAGCACTGGGACGCGTACCAATCCGCCTACCGCGACGCGCTCGCCGCGACGTCGGCCGAGCATGCGCCGTGGTATGTGATCCCCGCGAACTCGAAGACGCACCGCAACGTGATGATCGCCGAGCTGCTGCTGCGCACGATGACCGACATGAAGCTGGAATTCCCGCCGCCGAAGCCCGAGCTCGAAGGCGTGAAGATCCGCTAAGCTGCCCCCTGAAAAACATCGAACTGAACGGAATCCGACATGATGCGAGTGATTACCGCCAACCTGAACGGCATCCGCTCCGCCGCGAAGAAGGGCTTCTTCGAGTGGCTCGGCGAACAGAATGCCGATTGCGTGTGCGTGCAGGAAATCAAGGTCTCGGCCGACGATCTTCCGACCGAATTCATCGAGCCGCACGGCTTCAAGAGCTATTTCCACCACGCCGAGAAGAAGGGCTACAGCGGCGCGGGCGTGTACAGCCGCCGCGAGCCCGATGACGTGATCATCGGCTTCGGCAGCAGCGAATTCGATGCCGAAGGACGCTACGTCGAGGCGCGCTACGGCAAGCTGTCGGTCGTGTCGGTGTACGTGCCGTCCGGCTCGAGCGGCGAAGAACGCCAGCAGGCGAAGTACCGCTTCATGGACGAGTTCATGCCGCACCTCGCCGCGCTGAAGAAGAAGCGCGAAGTGATCCTGTGCGGCGACGTGAACATCGTCCACAAGGAAATCGACATCAAGAACTGGAAGAGCAACCAGAAGAACTCGGGCTGCCTGCCGGAAGAGCGCGAATGGCTCACGAAGCTGTTCGACGATGTCGGCTATGTCGACGTGTTCCGCACGCTCGACCCGCGCGCGGAGCAGTACACGTGGTGGAGCAACCGCGGCCAGGCGTACGCGAAGAACGTCGGGTGGCGGATCGATTACCAGATCGCGACGCCGGGCGTGGCCGGCACCGCGAAAAGCACGTCGATCTTCAAGGACATCAAGTTCAGCGACCATGCGCCGCTGACGGTGGACTACGACTACAAGAAGTGATGTCCCGCGCTGCGTCGTGCGCGTAGGCGCCAGGCCTCCGGTCGCCGGATGTAAAAACGGGCCGCATGTCGAACATGCGGCCCGTTTCATTCGGCGCGGCGATCGTGCGTGCCGCCCGGCGGCGCTTACTGCTTGATCGACGCCATGTCGATCACGAACCGGTACTTCACGTCGCTCTTCAGCATCCGCTCGTAGGCCGCGTTGATCTGCTGCATCGGAATCGTTTCGATATCCGACGTGATCCCGTGCTCCGCGCAGAAGTCGAGCATTTCCTGCGTTTCCGCGATCCCGCCGATCAGCGAACCCGCGAGGCGGCGGCGCTTGAAGATCAGGTTGAACACCTGCGGCGACGGATGGTCGTGCTCCGGCGCGCCGACCAGCGTCATCGTGCCGTCGCGCTTCAGCAGGTGCAGGAACGGGTTCAGGTCGTGCTGCGCGGCGACCGTGTTCAGGATGAAGTCGAAGCTGTTCAGGTGCGCGTTCATCTGCGCTTCGTCCTTCGAGATCACGACTTCGTGCGCACCGAGACGCTTGCCGTCTTCGACCTTCGACGGCGACGTGGTGAACAGCACGACGTGCGCCCCCATCGCGCGCGCCAGCTTCACGCCCATGTGGCCGAGGCCGCCGAGGCCGACGATGCCGACCTTCTTGCCCGGGCCGACGTTCCACTGCCGCAGCGGCGAGTAGGTCGTGATCCCGGCGCACAGCAGCGGCGCGGCGCCGGCCGGGTCGAGCGACTCGGGCACGCGCAGCACGAACGCCTCGTCGACGACGAGCTGCGTCGAGTAGCCGCCGAACGTGATGTCGCCCGTCACGCGATCCTGGCCGTTGTAGGTGCCGACGAAGCCGTTCTCGCAATATTGCTCGAGGCCGTCGGCGCAGCTCGGGCAGGTGCGGCACGAATCGACGAGGCAGCCGACGCCGACCAGCTGGCCGACCTTGAAGCGCGAGACCTGCGGGCCGGTCGCGGTCACGCGGCCGACGATTTCATGGCCCGGCACGACCGGATAGATCGTGTTGCGCCATTCGTTGCGCGCCTGGTGCAGGTCCGAGTGGCAGACGCCGCAGTAGAGGACGTCGATCTGGACGTCGAGGTCGCGCAGCGCGCGACGCTGGAATTCGAACGGGGCGAGCGGCGACTGCGAATCGGTCGCTGCGTAGGCATAGGTAGTGCTCATGCGATGGGCTCCTTGTCCGGAAAGCATCCGGCGAAACAGACTGCCGTCGCATCATGTGGCGATGCGGCGAGGCAGGACGTCATCGTAAGGAGCACGGCGCCGCTGTGAAATACACGAAGGTCTCGAAGATTTGCCTATTCCTCTCGAACTGCATGCAAACACCCGTCAAATCGCATTCAAGGTGCTACATTGCGAGCCAGATTCTCTTGCCGGACAGGACCACGCAGATGAGCTTCGAGCCCCTTTTCACCGACGCGGGCGACCGTGTGCAGCGCCGCATGGTCGAGCTGCATACGCGCCTCGCGCCGAACGAGGGCGACACGCGTGCGGCGCTCGACGGCGTGCGCTTCATCCGCGTGAGCCGTCCGGCGCCGCGCATGCCCGTGTTGTACGAGCCGAGCATCGTCGTCGTGTGCCAGGGGCGCAAGCTCGGCTATCTCGGCGAGCGCTCGTTCGTGTACGACGCGCAGCAGTATCTCGTGCTGTCGGTACCGCTGCCGTTCGAATGCGAGACCTTCGCGAGCCAGGACGAACCGTTTCTCGCGATCTCGATCCGCGTCGATCTCGCGGTGATCGCCGAGCTCGCGATCCTGCTCGACGAGACGCTAGGGGTACCCGTCAGCGAGCCGCTCGGCGTCGATTCGACGCCGCTCGATGCGCCGCTGGCGGATGCCGTGCTGCGGCTGCTCGAAGCGCTCGCGTCGCCGCACGACACGCGCGTGCTGGGCCCCGCGATCATGCGCGAGATCGCCTATCGGGTGCTGACGGGCGAGCAGGGCGATGCGATCCGCGCGGCGCTCGTCCAGCAGCATCACTTCGGCCGCATCGCGAAGGCGCTGCGGCGCATCCATGCAGACCTGAAGGCCGACCTCGACGTCGAGACGCTCGCGCGCGAGGCCGGGATGAGCCTCGCGGTGTTCCATGCGCAGTTCAAGCACGTGACGGCGACGTCGCCGATGCAGTACGTGAAGGCCGCGCGGCTGCACCAGGCGCGGCTGATGATGGTGCAGGACGGGGTCGGCGCCGGCGCAGCGGCCGCGCGGGTCGGCTATGCGAGCGCGTCGCAGTTCAGCCGCGAGTTCAAGCGGCTGTTCGGCCGCAGCCCGGGAGACGAGGTGCGCTGGATGCGCGAAAGCGGCGCCCGGCCGGTCGCGGCGGACGCGGATGCGTAGGGCAGTGCAGCGATCGGTTGTGCGCGACGCTCAGCGCCGCACGACCTTGCGACGCTGCGCGCTGATGCCTGCGTAGTCGGGCAGCGTGTCGACGCGCTTGCCCACCGCCTTCGCGTACAGCGGCATGAGATCCGGCAGGCGGTTCAGCAGGTCCTGGCGGCGGGCGGTGCTGTACGGGTGCGTGTAGATGAAGCCCGTCGCCTTGTTCCCGCGCGTCGCGACCGCGATCTTGTCCCACAGCGTGATCGCCGCGCGCGGATCGAAGCCCGCGCGTGCTGCGATGTCGCCGCCGATCACGTCGGCTTCGGTCTCGTCGGTTGCGTTGTAGTGGAGCGTCTGCAGGCGTTCGCCGATATTCAGTGCCTGCGGCAGCGGATCGCCGACCCCGAACAGCGGCGGCAGCGCGGCCGCGCGCAGCGACGTCTGCGAGGTCTCGCTGAAGTTGCTGCGCGCGTGTTCGCGCAGCGCGTGCGCGATGCTGTGCGCGAGCAGCACGCCGAGCTCGTCGTCGTTCAGGCGGACGCGGTCGAGCAGGCCGCCGTACACGAGCACCTTGCCGCCCGGCAGGCAGGTCAGGCGAATGTCGCGCGAGCGGATCGCGTTGACGTCCCACGCCCAGTTCTTCACGCGGTCGTTCCATTTCACCGAATACGGCGCGAGCTTCGCGACGATCGCACGCAGGCGCTTCACGCGCGGCTGGTTCGCGGGCAGCAGGCGATTGCTGTCGGCGGCCGCCTGCACGATCTGCGCGTATTCGTTCGCGGTGAGCTGCTCGAGCAGCGTCGACGGGATCAGCGTGCGGAAGGCAATGGCGTTGCCGTAGCGGATCTGCTGCGGCGTCTGCGCATACGCCTTCGCCGACGCGGCGGCGCCGGTCGGCTGCGCGGGTTCGGCGGTGGCCGGCTGGGCGGGAGCGGCGGAAGTCGACGTCGCCGGCGATGCAGCCGGTGCAGCGGCCGGCCCGGAGCCCGCGGCGGTGGCAGCGGGCGTACCGGTGTCGGTCGCATGGGCGAAGCCTGCGGCAAGCGCCGCGGCGCCGACGCTCAGCGAAGCCGCAACGCGCGCGAGGCGGTGCAGGCCGTTACTGCGCACGGCTGGCCTCGCCGTTGCGCGCGGTACCGTTCCACGGCGCGATCTTGAACAGCAGCAGCATGCCGGGAATCGCGAGCGCGGTGCACACGATGAAGTAGTCGAACCAGCCGATCTTCGCGACGATGAAGCCGCTCGCGGCCGACGCGAGCGTGCGCGGCACCGACGCGAGGCTCGTGAACAGCGCGAACTGCGTGGCCGTATAGCGCGGGTCGGTCGTGCTCGCGATGTACGCGACGAACGCAGCCATCGTCAGGCCGGTGGTGAACGTTTCGACGCCGTAGACGAGCGCGAGCGCAACGGTCATCGGGCTGAAGTGCGGCGTGACGGTCATGCCGAACACCGACAGCACCGACGCGATCGCATGGCTCGTCGACACGGTGAAGTCGTAGAGCATCGCGAGCACGGGCGAACCGGGGCCGAGCTGTGCGAGCCACGCGAAGCCGAGCGTCGACACCATCTGCAGCGCGCCGAAGATCCACAGCCCGCGGCCGATGCCGATCTTCACGAGCCAGACGCCGCCGATGATGCCGCCGGCGACGCTTGCCACGAGCGCGGTGGTTTTCGCGACGATGCCGATCTCGGTGCGCGAGAAGCCGATGTCGAGGAAGAACGACGTCGACAGCGTGGTAGCCATCGTGTCGCCGATCTTGAACAGGAAGATGAACGCGATGACGAGCAGCGCGCCGGCCCAGCCGTCGCGCTGGATGAATTCGCGGAACGGCAGCACGATCGCGTCGCGCAGGTTGCGCGGCGGCGTACCGACCACTTCGGGCTCGCGCACGACGAGCGTCATCAGGATGCCCGGCAGCATGAACGCGCCGGTGAGCGCGAACACGGCATCCCACGGCATGTGGTCGGACAGGATCAGCGCCAGCGAGCCGGGGATCAGCGCGGCGAGCTTGTATGCGTTCACGTGTATTGCGTTGCCGAGGCCCTGCTCGGTGTCGCGCAGCAGCTCGCGGCGGTAGGCGTCGATCACGATGTCGGCGCTCGCGCCGAAGAACGCGACGAGCGTGGTGAGCGCGGCGACCGTCCAGATCGAGTCGCGCGGCGACACGAAGCCGAGCGCGGCGATCGCACCCGCGACCAGCAGCTGCGTGAGCAGCAGCCAGCCGCGCCGGCGGCCCGGCCGCCAGCCGGGCAGGCGCGGGACGTAGCGGTCCATCAGCGGCGCCCACAGGAACTTCCACGTGTACGGGAACTGGATCAGCGCGAACAGGCCGATTTCCTTCAGGTTCACGCCCTCGGAGCGCAGCCATGCCTGCACGAGGTAGACGAGCGTGAAGAGGGGCAGACCCGACGTGAAACCCAGGAACACGCAGATCAGCATGTGCGTGTTCAGGTAGGCTCGCCAGCCGGGGTGATCCTCGTGAGCGGTGAGTGCGGGCGCCTCGTGTGGCGTTTTCGACATGGACTGGAACTGGATAGCGTTGACTGATTGCGGCGGCAGCGCAGGCGGCGGCGCGGGTAGCGCAGCGGCTCGGCCGCACGTGTGTGCAGGCCGTCGGCGTCCGTCAACGGCTCCCCGGCTCAGCTGCGCTTGACGCGATAGACAGCAAGACTACCACGCCAGTTCGCTCCCCATCGAATCGGTTGGCCTCCGTGCAGCACCACGCGGTCGAGGATCGTCACGCCGACTTCGGGCGCGAGCGCCTCGAAATCCTCGATCGTCAGCACCCGCACGTTCGGCGTGTTGTGCCACTGGTAAGGCAGTGATTTCGACACCGGCATCCGGCCGTTCAGCACCGACAGCCGGTGCGGCCAGTAGCCGAAGTTCGGGAACGACACGATGCATTCGCGCCCGACCCGCGCGGTTTCGCGCAGGATCGCGGCCGTCTGGTGAATCGTCTGCAACGTCTGCGACAGGATCGCGATGTCGAAGCTGTGGTCCTCGAACAGGCGCAGGCCGTCTTCCAGGTTCTGCTGGATCACGTTGATGCCGTTCTTCGCGCTCGCGAGCACGCCCGCGTCGTTCAGCTCGATCCCGTAGCCGGTCACGTCCAGCTCTTCCATCAGCAGCGCAAGCAGCGAGCCGTCGCCGCAACCGAGGTCGAGCACCGTCGAGCGCGGTTCGACCCAGCGCGCGATCGTGCGGAAATCCGCGCGCGCGGACAGGGAATTCAGTGCTTGCTGGTTCATGCACCCACCTCGATGGCGATTCGTTCGTAATACGCGCGGAGCAGGTTGTGATAGCGCGCGTCGTCGAGCAGGAACGCGTCGTGGCCGTGCGGCGCGTCGATTTCCGCATAGCTGACCGTGCGCTTGTTGTCGAGCAGCGCCTTCACGATCTCGCGCGAGCGGGCCGGCGCGAAACGCCAGTCGGTCGAGAAGCTCGCGATCAGGTATTTCGCCTGCGTGTGCGCGAGCGCGGCCGTCAGGTTGCCGTCGAACGCCTTGGCCGGGTCGAAGTAGTCGAGCGCGCGCGTGATCAGCAGGTAGGTGTTCGCGTCGAAGTAGTCGGCAAACTTGTCGCCCTGGTAGCGCAGGTACGACTCGACCTCGAATTCGACGTCGAAGCTGAAGTTGTACGCGTCGAGCGCGCCGTCGGCGCGGCGCAGCGCACGGCCGAATTTCTCGGCCATGTCGTCGTCGGACAGGTACGTGATGTGGCCGATCATCCGCGCGACGCGCAGGCCGCGCTTCGGCTTCACACCGTGCGCGTAGTAGTCGCCGCCGTGGAAATCCGGATCGGACAGGATCGCCGAGCGCGCGACCTCGTTGAACGCGATGTTCTGCGCGGACAGCTTCGGCGTCGACGCGATGTCGATGCAGTGCGCGACGCGCTCCGGATACATCAGGCTCCACGCGAGCGCCTGCATCCCGCCGAGGCTGCCGCCCATCACCGCGGCGAAGCGCTCGATGCCGAATGCGTCGGCCACGCGCGCCTGCGCGTGCACCCAGTCCTCGACGGTGACGACCGGGAAGCTCGCGCCGTACGGCTTGCCGGTCGACGGATCGATGCTCATCGGGCCGGTCGAGCCGAAGCACGAGCCGAGGTTGTTCACGCCGATGACGAAGAAGCGGTTGGTGTCGAGCGGCTTGCCGGGGCCGACCATGTTGTCCCACCAACCGGTGCTGCGCGGATCGTCCGCGTAGACGCCGGCGACGTGGTGCGACGCGTTGAGCGCGTGGCAGACGAGCACCGCGTTCGAGCTCGCGGCGTTGAGTTCGCCGTACGTCTCGACGACGAGCTGATAGTTGCCGATCACGCTGCCGCTTTGCAAGCGCAGCGGTTCGGCGAAGTGCATGGTCTGTGGAGCGACGATGCCGATCGATTCCATTCGTTCCGCCTTATGACTGGGCAGCTAAATGGTGTCGGCGATGCGCGGAGTCGGAGATGCGCGGCTGACGACCTCTTTAGCCGCATTTGTAGTGAACCGCCGGGACACAAGACACATCAAGACCCCGGCCGGTTCGCGCGCCCGCAATCGAGTCAGCAAATCGGCGCGCTTCCGACATACCGCCCGAGGGGCGGCAGTCGGCAAAGTATAGCGGAAATTGCGGAGCGCGGATTCGGGTGCGCCGGGGTGTCCGGCTGGCGGCCACGCCGGGTGTTGGTGCGTCGGATGCGGCGGCCTGCACGGGCGGCGGCGTCCGGCGCCGTATGGAAGGGGCGGCGTGGCTCGTCAGGCCGCCGCCGCCCCGCCGTGGCGTCGCGTTACCAGCGGTACTTCGCCGCGAACCCGCCCTTGACCACCGCGTAGTCGGACAAATTCGCCTCCACGCCGAGACTGGCCGATACCGCGAAGCGCTTCGATATCTGCCCCGTCGCGCCGATGCGGAACGCGGCGCGGTCGCGCGGCACGCTGAACGAGAACGCGTTGCCGTCGAGCGTCAGCGACCGCGAGCCGGGGCCGTGCCACCAGTTTGCCTCGACGAACGGGCGCAGCTCGCGGCCGGCCGCGATCGCGGTGACGCCGTGCACGCGTACGCCGACGCGGGTCTGCACGTCGGTCGAGCCCTGGCCGTCGAGATAGCCGCCGGCCGTATGGTGTGCGGCCGCGCGATAGTCCGACACGACGAGTTGCGCCTGCGGCTCGACGAAGAAGCGCGTGTCGCCGCGCTCGTAGAAGCGGAACGAGTGGCCGGCTTCGACCGAGCCCGTGACGGTGCGCGACCGGTACGAATCGCCGGCGAGACTGCCGCCGACCCGGTTCGCATACGCGCCGTACATGAACCACGCATCGACATACGGGCCGGACAGGATGTCGCGGTTGCCGTACCACGTGCCGTACAGGCCGACGTTGTAACCTTCGACGCTGCCGCGCGCGGTCGCATCCGCGATGCGTTGCTCGGCGGCATTCCACAGCGGCCGCGTCGACCAGCTCGTCTGGCTGCCGTACATCCCCATCGCGCCGGCCCGGATGCGGCCGCCGCGACCGTCGTCGAAGCGGAGCAGGTCGGCCCCCGCGTGTACCAGGCGGCCGTTACCCGACACGCTGTGCGCACCGCCCGACATCGACGTGAACTGGCCTTCGGTACGCAGCCACGCGGCGCCGTCGAGCGGTTGCGATCCCGCGCGATCGGTGCGCAGCGACTGGTCTTCGCGCTGATGCAGCGTGTGGATCGCCATCGTCGCGGCCGCGTCTGCGTTCGCGAGATAGGCGTCGGGCTCGGGTGCGGCGGCGCGCGGTGCCGGTGGCGTGATTTCCGGGACGATGGGCGGATCGGGATCGACGGGGCCGGGCGGCGCCGGCGGTTCGGGTTTCGCGGCGGAAACGAGATACCAGTCGTCTGCGTTGCCGCCCTGGCCGCCACGCGCGAGCATGTAGTCGTAGCCGCCGGCCGACAGCGTGCCGAAGCCCTGCCGGTAGCCGTCCGATGCGGCATCGAGCGCGAACGCGGCGGCATCCGTCGTGCCGCCGTTGCGGGTCTGGACGATCGGGATGCCGACCGTGGTCTGCGCACCTTGGCCACCCGAACGCTTCACGATGATGCCCGTGTTGCCCGATGCATGTCCGCCGTCGATCACGAGCCGGTCGGTGGGCGACGTGTCGTCGTGCAGCGTCGTGTGGATCAGCAGCCGGCCGTCTCGGGCCGCATAGTCGCCGTTGACGACGAGTGTGCGCGGCGTGCCGGCGTCGGGCGCGGCGAACGCGATCGCCGAATCGTTCAGCACGATCGAGCCGACCGTCGAATCGCTGGTGAGTGTCCACTGGCTGCCGCTGTCGAGCGACAGCGCATGGACGGCATCGGTCGCGCCGGTCCACGAGGATGCGCCGGACAACGTGACGTCGGTGACGGCGGGCGTCGGGTTGCCGTCGTCGTCGGGCAGGTTCGCGATGTCGCCGGCTGCGTGCGCGCCAGTCTCGAGCGACAGGCGTACCGGGGCGCCTGTCTGGGCGTGCACGGACAGCAGCGTGCCGTTGCCGCCGGCCGCCCGTGCGCCGTTGCGTAGCGTGATGTCGGCGCCCGTTGCATCGATGGCCGCATGTCGTTCGCTGACGAGCGAGCCGCCGTCGACGGTCAGCGAGCCGCCGTAAACAGCCGCGGCATGTGCGTCGTCGCCGGTCGTGTGCGCGTCGGTGCCAAACAGCTCGATCGTGCCGCCGGCGCTCGCATAGAGTGCGTCGGCCGCGTTGCCGTGCGTCTCGACGGTCATGTCGGCCAGGGTGACGGTGGAGCCCGTGCCGCTGGACAGCACACCGCGTGCGCGTTCGCCGCTCGTCGCGATGCCGCCGCGCGTCATCGTGACCTTGCCGCCGAATCGGGCAAGGGCGCCGATCGAGCGGGCGCCCGTGGTTGTCACGTGCGTATCGGTTGCATCGACGACGGGCGTCTCGCTGTATTCCTTCGATGCATACAGCCCGTGAGCACTCCTGCCTCGGGTGACGACGCGCGTCCGGGTGAGATCGACGCGGCCCTCGCGCGTGTCCACGCCGAGCGCGTAATCGCCGGCGGTTTCAAGATGCGAGTCGTTGAATGTGGCGGCCGAAGCGCCAGGCAGGAACAACACCGAAGCATAGTCGCCGCTTGTCCGGATATCGGTGCGATCCAGCGTGGCTCGGGCGCCGCCGTAACTGACGGATACGCCGATGCCGAACAGGCCGCTGGTGCGGATCAGCGTGTCGGCCACGACGATGGTGCCGCCCGGCACCAGGTTCGCCATGATTCCATACGCCTCCTTTCCGCGCGTCACGATCACGCCGTCGGTGAAACTGAGCTGGCCATTGGCGCCGTCGACGGACGCGCCGTGTGCGTAGTCGCCATCGGTATCGATCGAGATCCGTTCCGCCGATGCGCTGCCGCCATAGCGGAGGTCGACGCCGGTGCCGGAGTCGCCGCGGGTCCGGATTTCCGTATCTCGCAACGCGATGCGCGAACCGGTGCCCCACGCGGCAGCGCCGATTGCGCCGACGCCGGTCGAGAACACGCGAGTCTTGCCGGTGGTCGTCAAGAGGCCGCCATTGATGGCGGACAACACGGCGTCGCCGGATTCCGTGGTCGAGTAGTCGCCCGGTGCGACCTCGAGCAGGGTGCCGTCCGCCTGCTGTGGGCCGCCGCCGATGACCTGTGCGGTTGACGGCCATGGCAGCGATATACCGGCAAGCAGTGCGGAATAAGCCAGGCTGCGACCGGTGTATCCCCGGGAGGCCAGGAAGCTGAAATTCACTTGTTCACCTCGATTTTTCTTGAATGAGTGAAAAGTAGCTTATTGAGGTGAGATGGGGAATTGGACAGGTTCGAATATTGCGGGGGGCAGTGGATGCTGGCCGCGAGATGCGCTGGCGAGCTGCGGGAATCGTTGGAGCGCCTTGTTCAGGCTGCGGCGAGTTCGGGCCGGCAGGGTTGCGGGGCTGGGGGGCAGAAAGTCTGCCGACGTGTGGCGGCAGGTCGGTTTCCGTTGAGCGCTGGCGGCAGTGACTGGGCGGAGGGCTGCTCGGGGAGCAGTGGAGGGGCCGGCGGGGAAAATCGCCGCGGCACACGCGGCGTGACAGGCGGCCCATCGGACGCGTGGAGATTCGCGCTCGAGGGCCGTCGTGATGGCAGACGCGCAACCGGCAACAGCAATCGGTGCGCAGGCGCGCAGGGACGCCCGCCGTATTGCCGCTTATTGATACATGATCGAGTACATCACCGACGTGTTCACCGTTCCGGCGGTAGCCGCTCCGCCCATCGCGACATATTGCGCGAGGTACGGCAGCGTCGCCGAGCCGTTCGACAGGGCGACCGCCTTCGAGTTTTCATTCGCCTTGCCGACCCCGATCTGGCTTTGATCGCCGCCGTTGAGCAAACTGACCTCGACGTTCTTTGCCGTACCCGACGCGTTGAGCAACTGGCCGGTCGTCGAGTTGACCGTCGTGCCCGCCTCGAAATGCGTGTAGACGTTGCCCGAATTCGGCGCGCAGTTCTTCAGCGTGATGTTGAATGTCGTGCGGCCGGCCGTCGAACCGCCCACGGCAAGGGCCGACGTCGACACCTTCGGCAGCGGCACCGTGAAGTCCTTGCTGCCCGAACCGTTGCCGTCGATCGTGCACGTCTGCGTGCCGATCGTGCCGTTGACCGTGATCGTGCCGTCGGCGGCGTGCGCGATGGCCGGCAGTGCTGCTGCGGCAACCACGGTAAGGGCGGCGATGCCGGAGAATGCGAATTTCATGTCGATTCCTTTGGAACAAGAGTCAATAAACGGATTTCATCTTCACGTCGCGTTGATGTCGTGTCCGACGATGCAGGCGACACGTGATGTCCTCCAGCGATTGCCTTCCAATTTGGACTACTAATCGGAAGCCGGTTTCGGCCGCCGATCAAACGACGGCCGGCCGGAAGCGCCCGACCGATAGCGCTTGGGTGGCGGCCGAACACTCCCGGTGAATACGATGCGCAGCGGGATTTACCCGCTCACTGGTAGCTCATCGTGAACGTTGCGGCGCCCTTCACGGTTCCGGCGGATACGGCGCCGGTCGCGATGTATTGCGCACTCAACGGAATTTGGGTCGTCGATGCCGATGGGCCGACATACCATTGGTTCAGGTTGCCGATCTCGGCCGAATCGGGGCCGTAGCCGACCGGCTGGCCGTTGTTCAGGATGCGCAACTTCACGCCATGCGCAGTGGAGTCCGGGGTCAACGTCAGTTGGTTGCCTCGATTGCCTTGATCCGTCAGGTCGGTCAACGTGACATAGACATTCGTACCTGCCTTGCAGGACAGTCCGATATTGAATCCCGTATCACCGGCGGTCGTGCCCACTGAATTTAATTTGGCTGCGGCGATCGCCGGCAACCGTACGGCGACGCCGGAATTCGCGATCGTGCAGCTTCTAGGCATTTGCGTAATCACGCCCCTGAAGTAAGGGTAGATGTCCCAGTAATGATATCCGCCGGTATCTCCCGGCTTTGGGTTGAGGGCTCCCTGGTTTACGCTTCTCAAATAGGCAATTCTGTATTGGAGGCCGGCAATGTGTGTGACGTTGTATATTAGGTCACTCAATTTTATTGCCTCAACCTTTAATCTTAGTATTCCAGAGATCGGTTTTGATGATGTTGGCGGGGCAAACTGCGTGTATTTTCCAGTGTAGTCGGTCATCAATTGTCCCGTGTCGGCATTCAAAATTCGAAAACCGATGCCCCGCTCTACATCGCCGGTAAGAACGCCTGGGTACACTCCCCCTTCCGGAGTATATCGAAATGTCATGATCTCGAATTTGAATCCGCCGATGCCGTCGATGTTCGCTGGGCAGTTGTATACTATTTCGGCAATCCCGGAGGCGATGACTGATCCATTTGCTGCGTCGAGCGGGATTACTGGATTGTCTAAAAATACTCGGTAACCGGGGGCTGTGCCCGAGCAAGTCAAGTAATTCTTTGCATTTGCCGGGTTGGTGTATCCTGTAAATAAAAAAAGGATGGCCGCGGCGAATATTGATGATCTGGTCATATCGATTTTTTCTTATTGGTTGTTAATCCGTGAATTTGGGTTTTGGGTATTTTGGAAAATGTTGATTTTAATGTTGCCGATGATTCGTGCCGGGATGCTCGTTTATTTGCGCGACGCTGGCCGTGGAGCTGGATCGATGCGAGCTTGTGCGTGAACCGTCATCGCACGTCGAATCGATACGGGCGTAAATCTCCTGCTTGCCAACCTGCACCGGCAACCGATAAACAA
This sequence comes from Burkholderia lata, assembly GCF_902499025.1. Lineage (GTDB taxonomy): Bacteria > Pseudomonadota > Gammaproteobacteria > Burkholderiales > Burkholderiaceae > Burkholderia > Burkholderia lata_C. The sequence goes on from NZ_CABVPW010000053.1 coordinate 23,036, forward strand.
ACGCGCACGTTTCCGTCGATCGCTCGCCCCATTTCGCGCTCAGCGTTCCGGTTTCCTTCAGACCTCGCACGAACAGCCGGCCGCCTTGCCCCGCTACCCCCACCGTTTTGCCCTGCTCGTCGGAAACCGTTGCGCCGAACGGCAGAGGCGTCCCGTTCGGCTGGCGTACCCTCAACAGCGTCGCCCGTCCGCTGACGGTCGCGAACCGGACCTTCACGACCGAATTCGCGCGCGGTGCGATCTGCTGGCTCGTCGATTGCATCTCGACGTCCAGCGGAATGCCCTTCGGATCGAGATCGATCGTGTTCATCTTGTACGGTGTCAGATAGGGCACCACCGCGTAGCCGAACCGATCGATCTGCGCGTCGGTCGCGTTCGTGATGCGTGCGCCAACCGCATCCTTCGCTTCCACGATCGCAACCGTATCGCCTAGATCGTTGGCGAGCGTTACGCCGCCGGCGTGACCGACCAGTGCGCCTGACAGGCCGCCCGATACGCTTGAGTAAGCTTTGCCGCCGCTCACGCTGCCGGAGAAGGTTGCGTACGGGCCGCGGTATTGCGCGTTGCCGCCGCCAGATACCGTACTGCCGCTACCGCTCGCGTTCACGCCGTACGTGAACTCGCCGGATTGCCCGGCCGACCCGCTCAGCGACATCTGGCCGGTCGTTCCGCCCTGGCTGTCCCGCGTGGTGCTCGCGGTCAAGGTCGGCGCGTACGCACTCCGACCGAGCGGCACCGTGAAATTCAGGTAGACCTGATTGTTCAATTGGCCCGTGAAGCCGTCGCGCTGCCGCGATACCGACAGGTTGTAGCTCAGGTTGACGCCCCCCAACCGCAGGCTGTTGTTGTAGCCGAGCTGGAACTGCGTCGTGGTGCCCTGCCGGTTCCAGTAGCTGGCAGTCGACCCCACCGCGAACACGCTGCCGCGCTGTTCCCCGAGTGACTGGTTCAGCGTGAGCTGGATCTGGTTGCGCTGGCGGTATGCGATGCTCGGATCGGTGCCCGCTGCCGCGCGTTCGCGCGCATACATCGCATCACGCATGCCCCAGTAGCCGCTCGACGAGTAGCGATAGGCTGCAACCGCGATATGGGTGTCGGTCGCTTCGACGAGCTTGCTGTAGCTTACTCGCACGCTCTGGCCGCTCGTGTTCGTCGCGCCGGGAATATTTGCCTTCGCCTGTGTGACATCGAATGCCACCGCGCCCAGCGGCGTGTTGAACGCCGCGCCGATGATGCCGGCGAGATAGTTTTCCGCGACGATTGCACCCGCATAGCCCGTCAGCAGATTGTTGATGCCGCGCTGATACGTGGCCTGTACGAAGTTCGGGTGACGATTCAACTGCGTCTCGCGCAACTGACCGACCGCGACGCCATAACGCGACAGGCCAGCGCGAAGCGACTGCGCAACGGCCGCATACGGCACGGTGAAGCTGTGCTTCTTGCCATCCGCCTCGATCACGGTGACGAGCAGGTTGCCGCCATAGCCTGTCGGATAGAGATCGTCGATCTGGAACGGCCCCGGCGCGACGTTGGTTTCGTACAGGACGCTGCCGTTCTGCGAGACTTCGACGTGCGCATTGCTTTGTGCGACGCCGCGAATCACGGGCGCATAACCGCGCATCGAATCAGGCAGCATCCGGTCGTCGGATTCGAGCGTGACGCCGCGCATGCCTACGCTGTCGAACAACGTGCCGTCGGTGTAGGTCTCGCCGATCCTCAACTGGCTGCGCCACGTCGGCAGATCCCGCTGCACATAGGTGTTGATGCTCTGGTACCGGCTGTCACCCGTGGATTGCGAGGTATACGTGCCGTTGTGCCGAAAGTGCCAGTTCGCGACGTTGACGCCGGCGACGAGCCCCACGTATCCCTGCGTGGTGGTGTAGCCCGACGATGAACTGCGAAAAACGTTCGCGTTGTATTTGACCGTCGCGGACGGCACGCCGCCGTCCAGCAACTCCGGACTCACGTAGCCACGCGGATTCCGCAGCAACGCCGCCTGCGGGATGCTCACGTTCAGGCGCAAGTCGCCCATATCGAATTCATACGACGCGTCGTCGACCAGCTTCGCCACGTCTGTGCAGCCGCCTTCCTGGACGCGCGCCAGCTCGGCGTGACCGGAGTCGGTCAGCGCTCCGCTGTCGAGACCGAGCCGCGCGACCAGCGTGTGATCGAAGCAGGCTCGAGCGCTCACCTCGCCTTCGCTGGCGTCGAAACGTACCGACGCACGACCGTTCCATCGACCGTTGATGTAGAGGTCGAGCAGATAGTTGCCCGGTGCGATCGGATTGCCTTTCGCGAAGCGGTCGAGATCGAGTCGCTGCCCGCGCGGCTTCATCATCAACGTATCGTTGAAGCGAACCTGCGCGACGTCGAAATTGCCCGCCGGCCCATCTTGGGCCTCGGATGCGCCCGCATTCGCGATCCAGCTGCCAAGTGCCCCCAGAACGAACAGGCAGCTCGGTTTGAGCGGGAAATGCCCGATGGCTTCTGGCGGCCCGGTGAAATGAATCGGTCGCATGAATTCCGTGTTTTGATGCCGCATCGTCATGATGTGAGCGACGGTTTGCCCGCAGCGGCGCAATGGCCGCCGCTCTTGGTCCGGTATGGGATCAATCAGTACACGGGATGCGCAGCGTTAGCGCGCAGCCTTCGGCGCATAGCTGCCCTGGGTGCCCGCGCCGTAGTCGTTGAGGAATGTGTAGTCGACTTGGAGCGGGCCGGCCGGTAATGACGGCACATTGCCGACATCGAACTGCGCGGTCGACTTCGGCGCGACCATTCCGCCTGTGTCGCTCTTCCAGGTCGACTTGCCGGCCTTGACGGTGAACCGGCTGAACGTCACGTGATAGGGCGTCGGGTTCGTTGCTTCGAGCGTGTAGCCGCCGCCCGGCTTCTGCGTGAAATTCCAGCTGACCTTCCCGGCCGATTCGTCGGCCGCGCCTTGCAACCCGGCAGGGCGGAAGAACAGCTTGAGGCGGGACCGGAACGCGAGCTGCAACACGTTCGGTGTGTCGGGATCGTCTGCAGCCTGCGGGGGCACGTCGAGCACGTTCAGCCAATAAAGCACTTCCTGGTCTTGGGTGACGGGCTCCTTCGTGTAGATGAGTCGCAGGCTTTGCCCCTTCTTCGGATCGAGCCTGAACAGCGGTGGCGTCAGCGTGAACGGTACTTGCGAATCGTCCGGCAACGCGTTGGCGTTCCCGTCATCCACCCAGGCCTGGACGAGCGACGGCTTGTCGCCTTCGTTCGTCAGCTTCACTGTGACCTCGCGTTCCCTTTCTGGATACACGACGCGCGTGGCGCCGATCACCACGCCGGCGTCAGATGCGCTTGGGCCGAGCAGCGTCGCGGCCAGCATGGCGGCACCTGCGTTCGAGCGCCAGTTCTTCCGGAGGCTCATCGCCAATTTCCTTTTTTGATTCATGCAGAAGTGCGCCCCTGGATCGGGCGAGGCCAGGCGCAGCCCGGAACAGCAACTGCCCTGGCCGGCCGGTCAAGTGACCAGATTATTGATAGGCGAGCGAATACAGAACCGATGTGCCCACCGTGCCCGCGGTGGCTGCGCCGCCCGTCGCGACGTATTGCGCGGAGTAGTCGAGCGTTGCCGCGCCGCCTGAAATCGCCACGATTTGCGAGTTCTGCTGTGCGAGCGCCGCGCCGAGCTTGATGTTCGAGCCGTCCTTGTTCAGCAGACCGACTTCGACGTTCGTTGCCGTGCCGGTCGCGTTCCGCAACTGGCCAGTCGCCGCATTGACCGTGGTGCCCGGTTCGAAGTACACCGAAACATTGCCGGAATTCGGCGAGCAGTTGGACAGCGCGATCTTGAACGGCTTGCGGCCCGCCGTCGTGCCGGACGAGGACAATGCCGACGTCGACACGGTGGGCAGCATGACGGTGAAATCCTTGCCGCCGCCGTCGCCCGAGATGGTGCAGGTCTGTGCGGTGACTTCACCCGTGATCGTGATCGTGCCGTCTGCTGCGTGAGCCGAGTTGGCCGCGGCGACGAGACCCGCTGTCGCGAGCAGCATGGAAAGTGCTTTCTTGGACATGTAAGTACCTGTTAGAGGTGGTCCTGCGTCGAACGACGACGCACCGACGGTTCCTCTGCGCTGTCCGCCGCTCTTGCGAAGACTCGTTGGCAACAGCGCAGGAAACAGGTGACATTGTTTCCGGGTAAGTGAATGGAGAGAATTGGACAATCTTTAAGATCGTCGTGAATTGAATCGTTCTGGCACGAAAATCTTTCAAGTTGGCCCGAATTCGAGTGAAACGTTACAAAGCTTTGACGTTTGGGGCTGGGATTCGCCTACGAATTGCGGCTGCGGCGCGCATTCGCGCAGCACAACGTGTGCTGGACTCGGGGTTACCTGAGAGGCGAGCGCGAATCTTCAAGAGAGGGGTGACGAATCGGCATTCGTCATGAATCGGCCGCGCGATGGAGGCAGGCTTGAGGGTGGGCGCGCGCCAGGCGACGAGCGTTGGAGGCTACTCGCTTTGCTTGTACCGGAACACTGGCGGAACCGGTTGGCCCCGTCGTTTCTTTCTTGGCGGGTCGAAATGCAGTCCATTGCCGGCCACCCGGATACAGTAACGACGGCGGGTGCACAACCGGTCAGGCCGCCCCGCGCATCACTGCAGGATCAGCCGCAAATGCGCGTCGGCTTGCTCGCCCGGCGGTCTCTGAAACCCGCCCTTCGCGAAGCGGTGCCACCGGCCGATCACATAGCTGACGAGCAGGCTCGCGCGAGCGCCGGGATCGTAGTCGGCCGGCAACGCGAACGGCGCGGCACCGTCCTGCGGCGCATTGGCCTCGGTGCGCGCGACCCTCAGGCATTGCTTGACGGTCGCCTCGATCCGGTCGAGCAGCTGGTTCACGCGTTCGGTGAGCCGCTCGTCCTCGCCGACCAGCGCCTCGCCGGTCAGCACGCGCGTCATGCCGGGGTTCTTCGCGGCGAAGTTGAGCATCGTCAGTGCGATCGTGCGTGCCTGCTGCACGCCGTTCGGCTCCTTCGCGACGATCTGGTTGACGAGCCCGAACAGGGCCTGCTCGATGAACTCGATCAGCCCTTCGTACATCTTCGCCTTGCTGGTGAAATGCCGGTACAGCGCGGCTTCCGACACGTCGAGCCGCGCCGCGAGCGCGGCGGTCGTGATTTTCTCGGGCTTGGGTGCCTCGAGCATCGCCGCGAGCGTCTGCAGGATCATCACGCGGCGCTCGCCCGGCTTCGGGCGCGCGCGGGTGGGTGTGGCCTGGTCTTCCTTTACGGCTTGGTCCTGCGGGTAAGTCGGCTGCATTTCTGTCGCCCCGATCGTGTGCCCAGTCGGAGCGATTTTAACGAACGAATGCGTTGATCGACATAGTGCGGGCGACCGGTGGTCGGTAAATGGCCGGGCAGGTGGCCGGTGATCCACACCGTACCGATGCCGAGGCGCTTGTAGCGCTTCAGGTGGCCGCGCGTATCCTCGACGAGGATCGCGTCTTCCATGCGCGCGTTCGCGGCGCGCAGCGTCCGGCGCAGCATCGTGTGATCGGGCTTCGCGCGCCACGTGCGGCGGTCGCGCATGTGCTCGATCGCGATCACGCGCTCGAACAGCCGCTCGATCCGCAACTCGCGCAGCACCGCGCGCGCGTAGTTCTCAGGCGCGTTGGTCAGCACGAACTTGCGCCCGGGGAGCGCGGCGACGATGCGCGCCAGTCCGCGTTCGGCGCGCAGCATCGCGGGCAGGTCGGAAAACGTGTGGACCACGCGCAGGAAGTCGTGCGGATCGATCGGATGATGGCGCGTGAGGCCGAGGAGCGCGGCGCCGTAGCGCTCGGTGTAGCCGTTGCGCAGGCGGTCGGCTTCGGCGCGCTCGACCTGCAGCGCGTCGATGATGTACTGCGTCATCGCGCGGTTGATCTCGGGAAAGATCGCGTGCGATGCGTGGTGAAGGGTGTTGTCGAGATCGAACAGCCACACCGGCGCGCCGGCGCGGGGCCGGCTGCGCGACACGCGCCGGCGCCGCAGCGGGGCCGGCAAGTCGGGTGTGGCGGTCTTGCTGCGTGGTCTCAATGCGAGCGGATCATCGTGCCGAACGGCTGCTCGGTCAGGATTTCCAGCAGTACCGAGTGCTCGATCCGGCCGTCGACGATGTGCACCGACTTCACGCCGCTCTTCGCGGCGTCGAGCGCCGACGAGATCTTCGGCAGCATGCCGCCCGAGATCGTGCCGTCTTCGAACAGTGCGTCGATCTCGCGTGCGGAGAGGTCGGTCAGCAGGTTGCCGTCCTTGTCCATCACGCCCGGGATGTTGGTCATCATCAGCAGCTTCTCGGCGTTCAGCACGGTGGCGAGCTTGCCCGCGACGAGGTCGGCGTTGATGTTGTACGACAGACCATCTTCACCGAAGCCGATCGGCGAGATTACCGGGATGAACGCGTCGTCCTGCAGCGCCTTCACGACCGCCGGGTTGATCGCCTCGACTTCGCCGACCTGGCCGATGTCGATGTACTGGCCCGGGTTGTCGCGGTCCGGCATCAGCAGCTTGCGCGCGTGGATCAGGCCGCCGTCCTTGCCCGTCAGGCCCACCGCGTGGCCGCCGAAGTGGTTGATCAGCATCACGATGTCCTGCTGCACTTCGCCGCCGAGCACCCATTCGACGACTTCCATCGTCTCTTCGTCGGTGACGCGCATGCCCTGGATGAAGGTGCCGGCCTTGCCGATCTTCTTCAGTGCGTGATCGATCTGCGGACCGCCGCCGTGGACGATCACCGGATTGATGCCGACCAGTTTCAGCAGGATCACGTCGCGCGCGAAGCCTTGCTTGAGCCGCTCTTCCGTCATCGCGTTGCCGCCGTATTTGATGACCACGGTCTTGCCGTGGTAACGGCGAATGTACGGCAGTGCCTCGGCGAGGATTTCTGCTTTCAGCGTGGGGGCGATCTGCGAGAGGTCGATGGGCTCGGACATGGCGGCGGCTCTGGCTGGGAACGTTGAAACACGGCGAATTGTACAGGAGTGGCGCAGCGCAGCATCGGGTTTTTGGACGGGCCGGAACACCGGCGGCGCAGGTGCGCCGTGTCGCGCCGCGGCCCGCCGGCTATGGCGCGGCGGCCGTTGCGCATGCGCCGCGGGGAGGTGTCGCCGGGTTCATTCGGCCGCGTTCGGCGGGGACGACCCCGTCCGGACGGCCGGCGTGCAAAATCCGTTCGCCGCGCTATGCTTGTCGCGTAGGGCGACTTCACGCCCGCTTTCCCGCTTTCGCGACGCCGCCATGACCGATTCCGCCGCCGACGCCCGTTCCGTCCCGCGCCGCGCGCGCTGCCCGCACTGCGGGCGCAGCTTCGACTGCGGCGCCCGCACGCAGCCGTTCGAATGCTGGTGCGCGTCGATGCCGGTCTTGCCCGCCGGCGCGCCGCCCGCGGCCGGCGCACGCTGCCGGTGCCCCGAGTGCCTGGCCGACGAGATCGCGCAGCGGATGGCCGGCGCGGCCCGCTGACGGCACTGGCCGCGCACGCGGAGCGTCCCGTTCGCCGCACGCCGATCCGGCCCCGCTAGAGGCGCCGCCCGCTAAACGGGTAAACTGCTCGGATGCAACGAATCACCACCACCGGGCGCGTCAACCTCAGTCACCTGTTCTGGCTTCGCAATCTCGCGATCATCGGCCAGCTCGTGACGATCGGCGTCGTGCAGACCTATTTCGGCGTGCATCTGCCGTTGCCGGCGATGCTGATGGTCATCGCGCTTGAAATCGTTTTCAACGGGCTGACCTGGGTGCGCGTGCTGCGCGCGCGGCCCGAGACCAATTTTGAGCTGCTCGGCCAGCTGTGGGTCGACCTCGGCGCGCTGTCCGCACTGCTGTTCCTGTCGGGCGGCACGACCAACCCGTTCGTGTCGCTGTACCTGCCTTCGCTCGCGATCGCGGCGGCCGTGCTGCCGTGGCACCTGATGATCTGGCTCGCGGCGTTCGCGGTCGCGTGCTACGCGGCGCTCGGCTTCGATTCGGTGCCGCTCAACATGGACAATCCCGCGAACCTGTTCGACTACTACCGTACCGGGATGTGGGCGAACTTCATGGTCAGCGTCGGGCTGATCGCGTGGTTCGTCGCGCGCATGTCGAATGCGCTGCGCCAGCGCGATTCGGCGCTCGGCGAAGCGCAGCAGCACCTGCTGCGCGACGAGCGGGCGGTCGCGCTCGGCGTGCAGGCCGCCACCGTCGCGCACGAGATGGGCACGCCGCTGTCGACGATCGCGATGCTCGCCGAAGAACTGCGCGACGCCGCCCGCGACGATCCGGGGCTGGCCCGCTACGAGGCCGACCTGAAGGTGCTCGAGGAACAGATGTCGCTCTGCACGTCGGCGCTCGCGCGCTTGCGCAGCCGTGCGAGCGCGCCCGCGAGCCGCCAGCCGGTGGACGACTGGCTCGACACGTTCGTCGAGCACTGGCGCCTGCGGCATCCGCACGTGCAGTTCGAATCGCTCGGCGCGCGCCCGGCGGGCGTCGCGCTCGACGACACGGTCGCGGCCGGCCAGATCCTGACGATCCTGCTCGACAACGCCGCGCGCGCGAGCCCGCAGCGCGTGACGCTGGCCGCGAAGGTCGCGCACGCCGGCACGGCCGACGAGATCGAATTCGAGGTATGCGACGACGGGCCCGGCATTCCGGCCTCGCTGCGTGAATCGCTCGGCGCGATGCCGGTCGACAGCACGCAGGGCGGGCACGGGGTCGGCCTGTATCTCGCGTTCAGCGCGGCCGCGCGGCTCGGCGGCGAGATCGAACTGTCCGATGTCGTGCCGCGCGCGGCGGGCGGCAACGGGCGGGCCGGCAGTGCGGCGAATGGTCACGCCACGGCAGGCTCGGCACAGCGCGGGGGCCAGCGCCCGGCCGAACGGACAACCGGCACGCCGGACAGCCGCCCGGCCGGCACGAGCGCCGCGCGCGGCACGCGGGCCGTGCTGCGCCTGCCGGTCGTGCGCATCGCGGCGTCGGCCGCCTCAACCAACACGTAGACGGAGAAACCACATGAGCGAGAACAATTTCCTGGTGATCGACGACAACGAGGTGTTCGCGGGCACGCTCGCGCGCGGCCTCGAGCGCCGCGGTTACGCGGTCCAGCAGGCGCACGACAAGGAGGCGGCGCTGCGGCTCGCCGCGGGCGGCAAGTTCCAGTTCATCACCGTCGACCTGCATCTCGGCGAAGATTCGGGCCTGAGCCTGATCGCGCCGCTGTGCGACCTGCAGCCCGATGCGCGGATCCTGGTGCTGACCGGCTACGCGAGCATCGCGACCGCCGTGCAGGCGGTGAAGGAAGGCGCCGACAACTATCTCGCGAAGCCCGCGAACGTCGAGTCGATCCTGGCCGCGCTGCAGACCAACGCGACCGAAGTGCAGGCTGACGAAGCGCTCGAGAATCCGGTCGTGCTGTCGGTCGACCGGCTCGAGTGGGAGCACATCCAGCGCGTGCTGGCCGAGAACAACAACAATATTTCGGCGACCGCGCGTGCGCTGAACATGCACCGCCGCACGCTGCAGCGCAAGCTCGCGAAGAAGCCGGTGCGGCAGTAAACAGGGCTTGCGCCCGGCGCGTCAGCCGGGCGGGCTCGGGGCCCGCGACAGGCAGGCGACGATCTCGCGTTTCAGCAGGCGCGTGATGAGCGCCGAGTAGATGAGGTTCCCGAGCAGCGGCGCGGATCCGCCGACGATGATGGCGCTGGCCATCGGCCACGGTGTTGCCGATACGCTATTCGCGATGGACTTGAGGCCGATGCTGATCGCCACGCTGGCGAGTGCGATGCCTGCCAGCGTGCCCAGCCACGCGAGCACAAACGCGACGTTGTAGCGCCGCAGCGACTCCCGCCTGATCCGGCGCAAGAGCGACAGGATGTCGGCGCGCGTAAGCGTGAGCAGAGCCGGCACGATTCGGCCGGCGATGGACGGGTAGATGGTCATTCGGAAGTGGTGACGAATACGTCTGTTCGTAGCCAGAGGAGTCCAAATTATAGGGACGCACCGAAATGCTTGCCATCAGCCGCGTTCCGGGGGGCGGCATGTGCGCCGCATCGCGTGACCATGAAAAAACGGGCGACCCCGTGAGGGGCCGCCCGTTTTTCGTCGGATGCCGCGCGCGTTACAGCACGTAGCGCGACAGGTCTTCGTCCTGCGACACTTCGCCGAGCGCGCGATCGACATACTTCGCGTCGATCGTCACGCGTTCGCCGGCGTGGTTGCCGGCCGAGAAAGACACTTCCTCGAGCAGTTTCTCGATCACCGTGTACAGCCGGCGCGCACCGATGTTCTCGGTCTTCTCATTGACCGAATAGGCGATCTCCGCGAGACGGCGAATACCGTCGTCGGCGAATTCGAGCTGCACGTCTTCGGTCGCGAGCAGCGCCTGGTACTGCTTGACGAGGCTTGCGTCGGTGGCGACGAGGATCGCTTCGAAGTCGTTCACCGACAGCGAGTCGAGCTCGACGCGGATCGGGAAGCGGCCCTGCAGTTCGGGAATCAGGTCGCTCGGCTTCGCGAGGTGGAACGCGCCGCTCGCGATGAACAGGATGTGATCGGTCTTCACCATCCCGTACTTCGTGTTGATCGTCGTGCCTTCGACGAGCGGCAGCAGGTCGCGCTGCACGCCCTGGCGCGACACTTCGCCGCCGCTGCCTTCGTTGTTGCGCGACGTGATCTTGTCGATCTCGTCGAGGAACACGATGCCGTTCTGCTCGACGTTCTGCACGGCCTTCGTCTTCACTTCCTCGTCGTTCAGCATCTTCGCCGCTTCCTCGTCGGTCAGCAGCTTCAGCGCTTCCTTGATCTTCACCTTGCGGCGCTGCTTCTTGCCGCTGCCGAGGTTCGAGAACATCGAGCGGATCTGCTCGGTCATCTCTTCCATCCCCGGCGGCGCCATGATGTCCATGCCGGCCGACGGCTGCTCGAGGTCGAGCTCGACTTCCTTGTCGTCGAGCTGGCCTTCACGCAGGCGCTTGCGGAAGGTCTGGCGCGTCGCGTTGTTGTCGTCGTTCGCGTGCTCGGCATTGCCGCCGAAGCCCACCGCGCGCGGTTGCGGCAGCAGGATGTCGAGGATGCGGTCTTCCGCCTGGTCGGTCGCCTTGCTGCGCACCTTGCGCATCTCGGTTTCGCGCGTCTGCTTGACCGAGATCTCGATCAGGTCGCGCACGATGCTGTCGACGTCGCGGCCGACGTAGCCGACTTCGGTGAACTTGGTCGCTTCGATCTTGATGAACGGCGCATCGGCGAGCTTCGCGAGGCGGCGTGCGATTTCGGTCTTGCCGACACCCGTCGGCCCGATCATCAGGATGTTCTTCGGCGTGATTTCCTGGCGCAGCGGGTCGGCGACCTGCTGGCGGCGCCAGCGGTTACGCAGCGCGACCGCGACGGCCTTCTTCGCCTTCGCCTGGCCGATGATGTGCTTGTCGAGTTCCGAGACGATCTCGGCAGGGGTCATGGTGCTCATGGTGCGGTCCTTACTCGATCGTTTCGATGATGCGGTTGTGGTTCGTGTAGATGCACATGTCGCCGGCGATCTGGAGCGACTTCTCGACGATCTCGCGCGGCGACAGCTCGGTGTTCTCCGCGAGCGCGCGGGCTGCTGCCTGCGCATACGCACCGCCCGAGCCGATCGCGCAGATGCCTTCTTCGGGGTCGAGCACGTCGCCGTTGCCGGTGATCACGAGCGTGGTGGTGGCGTCGGCCGTGATCAGCATCGCCTCGAGGCGGCGCAGCATCCGGTCGGTGCGCCAGTCCTTCGCGAGCTCGACGGCCGCGCGGGTCAGGTTGCCCTGGTGCTTCTCGAGCTTCGCCTCGAAGCGGTCGAGCAGCGAGAACGCATCGGCGGTGCCGCCCGCGAATCCGACCAGCACCTGGTTGTTGTAGATCCGCCGCACTTTCCGCGCGCCACCCTTCATGACGATGTTGCCGAGGGTTACCTGGCCGTCGCCGCCGAGCGCGACCTTGTCGCCGCGTCGGACCGAAACGATGGTCGTGCCGTGAAATTGCTCCATCTGCGTTCCTTGAGAAAAACGGGGGAAGGCGGGGGCGCGGGGCGCCGCCGCGTAAATCCGCAGTGCGCCGGGAAGCGGCCCGGCGCGCGTCCGTTTCATTTTAGGGCGGGCGCCGGGATATCAAGAGGCAGGGGAGGCAAATCGGCGGCCGGCGGGGAGCCGGTGCCGGAAAAACAAAAAGCGCGCGGCAGGCCGCGCGCTTTCGGGAAGCAGCGTGTCTGAGCGGAACGCCGCTCGATCAGTCGCCGAACAGCTTCTGGCGCAACTCGCGGCGCTCCTGCGCCTCGAGCGACAGCGTGGCGGTCGGACGCGCGAGCAGGCGCGGAATGCCGATCGGCTCGCCGGTTTCCTCACACCAGCCGTAATCGCCGGAATCGATGCGGGCGAGCGACTGCTGAACCTTCTTGAGGAGCTTGCGTTCGCGATCGCGCGTACGCAGCTCGAGCGCGTGCTCTTCCTCGATCGTCGCGCGATCGGCGGGATCGGGCACGATCACCGTCTCGCGCAGGTTCTCGGTCGTCTGGCCTGCATTCTTGAGGATGTCCGCCTGCAACTGTTCGAGCCGATTTTTGAAGAAGGCGAGCTGATCCTCATTCATGTAATCCTTGTCGCTCATCTTCAGGATTTCGGCTTCGGTCAAGAGTTTCTTCGTCATCTGCTTGCTTCTTCAATGTGCGGCAAATCAAGAGATATTGCCTGCACTTTGGGATTACCCGCAACCGCGCTTGCAATCATTTGCGATTTGCCGCCGCGGGGCCGAAAGCCTCTGGAAAACCGGTTCTCAAATACCAGGATAGGCCTGGCGCGGAGTTGCGCGCGCTGCGAACCGGTGTGCTGCGCGGCACATCGCATCGGCCGCGGCCGGGAGGCGGATTGGCGATCCGGCGCGGTTGCGATGCCCGGAAAACTGGTTCAGCAAGAACCGGGCCTGTTTGTTGCCGTACTCCAGCGGGCACGTATTGTAACTGAATCGCAAGCGGGCGCCGTATCGGGTCGATCCCCGTCGGCTGCGCCAATATCTAGAAAATATAACGCGCAAATCGCGAAAAAGCGATGACGGCGAAACCCTGCCCGGAAAAGGCGCCCCGCGGCCGCAGCAACCGCCCGCGGGGCGGCCGTGCGGCGGGGGGCGCGACGGTTGCCCGCGCGCGTCAGGCGAGGCAGGCGTCGAGGCCGTCGGTGATCAGGTCCTGCGGCAGATCGACGCCGATGAACACCATCTTGTTCGTCTTCTTCTCGACCGGCAGCCACTTCGACGCGAGGTCGCTGCCCATCATCTGGTGCACGCCCTGGAACACGACCTTGCGGTCGACGCCCTTCATGTACAGCACGCCCTTGTAGCGCAGCATCCGCTCGCCGTAGATCTGCAGGATGCCGCCGAGGAAGTCTTCCAGCTTGTTCGGGTCGAACGGGCGGTCGTTGCGGTACACGAACGACTTGATCTTGTCGTCGTGGTGCGCGTGATGATGGTGGTGATGGCCGTGGTCGTGATCGTGCGCGCATTGACCGTGATCGTGGTCGCAATTGGCGTGATCGTGATCATGGTCGTGATGGTGATGCGCGTGATCGTCTTCGGCGAGGAAGTCGGGGTCGATCTCGAGCTTCGCGTTCAGGTTGAAGCCGCGCAGGTCGAAGATTTCCTTGATGTCCGCTTCGCCGAAATTCACGACCTTGATCACGGCCTTCGGGTTCATGTGCATCAGGCGATGCTTGAGGCCGGCCACCGTCTGGTCGTCGACCAGGTCCGACTTCGTGATGAACAGGCGATCGGCGAAACCGACCTGGCGCTGCACGACTTCGTGCTCGTCGAGCTGCGCGTTCGCATGCTTCGCGTCGACCAGCGTGATGACCGCGTCGAGCAGGAAATCGTCGGCGATCTCGCTGTCGATGAAGAAGGTTTGCGCGACCGGGCCCGGGTTCGCGAGGCCGGTGGTTTCGATCACGATGCGGTCGAAGTCGAGCTTGCCTTCGCGTTTCTTCGCGGCGAGATCGCCGAGCGTGCGCGCGAGGTCGCCGCGGATCGTGCAGCAGATGCAGCCGTTGCTCATCTGGATGATCTGCTCGTTCGAATCCTGGATGAGGATTTCGTTGTCGATGTTCTCTTCGCCGAACTCGTTCTCGATCACGGCGATCTTCATGCCGTGCTGTTCGTTCAGGATGCGCTTGAGCAGCGTCGTCTTGCCGCTGCCGAGGAAGCCGGTGAGGATGGTGACGGGAGTGGCCATGTCAATCGCCTGTGGTTCGTGAATCGGGGTCAAAACCAGGATGTGCGTCGCGCCCCGGGCTTTGCCAGCCGGGGCGCACAACCATCCATTGAAACATACCTGTCAAGCCCTCGCCCGTCGTCCGAACGACAGGCGGGAGCGCGGATCCGCCGGGCGCCAAGCCGCGGCCGGCGGACGGTTACGCGCGTAGATCGGGGCGATCAGACGATTTGCAACAGCAGGCCCTTCAGATATTCGCCTTCCGGGAAGGCCGCGAGCAGCGGGTGATCGACGCCCGCGCCGAGGCGCTTCAGGATGCGCGCATCGACCTTCGCGTCGGCGGCCGCGCCCGCGACGATCTTCTGGAACAGGTCCATGTCGATCGCGCCCGAGCACGAGTACGTGAACAGCAGGCCGCCCGGACGCAGCAGCTTGAAGCCGCTCAGGTTGATGTCCTTGTACGCGCGCGCCGCGCGATCGACGCTGTCGCGCGTCGGCGCGAACTTCGGCGGATCGAGCACGATCAGGTCGAAACGCTCGCCTTCGTCGACGAGGCGGCGCAGCGTCTTGAATGCGTCGGCGTCGAGCCAGGTCGCGCGTTCGGCATCGAAGCCGTTGGCGACCACGTTCTGCTGCGCAAGCGCGAGCGCATCGCCCGACGAGTCGATCGACACGACGCGCTTCGCGCCGCCCTTGAGCGCCGCGAGCGAGAAGCCGCCCGTGTAGCAGAAGCAGTTCAGCACGTCGCGATCGGCCGCGTACTGCGCAACCAGCGCGCGGTTGTCGCGCTGGTCGACGTAGAAGCCCGTCTTGTGGCCGTTCGGCACGTCGACGTGATAGCGCACGCCGTTTTCGTTCGAGATCAGCGTCTCGGGCGGTGCGTCGCCCGCGAGCACGCCGGTCGTCTGTTCGAGCCCTTCCTTGTCGCGGATCGACACGTCCGAGCGCTCGTACACGTTCGGGCAGTCCGTCGCGCCCACGAGCGCCTTCACGATCGCGTCCTTCCATGCCTCGACGCCCGCAGCCATGAACTGGCAGACGAGCTGGCCGCGCGGGGCGGCGCCAGCTTCGGCGGTGTCCGCGATGTAGTAGTCGACGATCAGCCCCGGCAGCCCGTCGGCTTCGCCGAACACGAGCCGCACCGCGCCCGTGCCCGACACCATCGTCGTGCGGTGTGCGACCGCGCGCTGTACGCGGCGCTTGAAGAACGCGTGGTCGATCGGCTCGTTCTCGTCGAAGCTCCACACGCGCACGCGGATCTGCGACTGCGGGCTGTATGCGCCGCGCGCGAGGAAGCGGCCGTCGTGCGCACGCACGATCACGGTCGCGCCGGGCGCGGGCTTGCCGTCGACGTGGTCGATCGCATTGGCGTAGATCCACGGATGGCGGCGCAGCAGCGATTTTTCCTTGGACGGCTTGAGGGTGACGGTTTGCATGATGAGATCGAAATGGGCCGTGCGCGACGTCGACCGTTGCCGGTCGTCGCGCGCGGCGGGTAACACGGGGCGCGCG
The DNA here is from genome assembly GCF_902499025.1 of Burkholderia lata. GTDB lineage: Bacteria > Pseudomonadota > Gammaproteobacteria > Burkholderiales > Burkholderiaceae > Burkholderia > Burkholderia lata_C. The sequence goes on from NZ_CABVPW010000053.1 coordinate 38,750, forward strand.
TCAGTCGCGCTTCTTCGCGCGCGGATGCGCGCTGTCGTAAATCTTCGCGAGATGCTGGAAGTCGAGCGACGTATAGACCTGCGTCGCCGAGACGCTCGCGTGGCCGAGCAGTTCCTGTACCGCGCGCAGGTCGCCGCTCGACTGCAGCACGTGCGTCGCGAACGAGTGGCGCAGCACGTGCGGATGGACGTTGGCGGGGATGCCCGCGGTGAGCGCCGCGCGCTTCACGCGCTCGCGCACGACGCCCGGCGACATCCGGTTGCCGCGCACGGACACGAACAGCGGATGCGGATCGTGCTTCACGAATTCGCCGCGCACCGCGAGCCATGCGTTCAGCGCATCGATCGCCTTGCGGCCGACCGGCACCTTGCGCTCCTTGTTGCCCTTGCCGCGCACGGTGACTTCGGCTTCGGCGAGGTCGAGCCAGCCGGCCGAGCGGTAGCCGTCGGCCTGCGTGTACATGACGTCGAGCCCGATCAGCTCGGCGAGGCGCAGCCCCGACGAATAGAACAGCTCGAGGATCGCGTGATCGCGGATGCCTTCGGTCGTGCCGGCGAGCGGCGCGTCCATCAGCGCCGAGGCATCGTCGACCGACAGCGCCTTCGGCAAGGTCTTCGCGCGTTTCGGCGCGCGCACCGCGGCGACCGGGTTCGCGGGCATCTCGACGCGCTGCGCGAGCCAGCGGTAGAACGCGCGCCACGCGGACAGCCGGTGCGAGATCGACCGGGCGGACAGCCCGCCCGAATGTGCGCGGGCGACCGCGCCGCGCATGTCGGCGGCCGTCAGCGCTTCGAGCGGCCGGCCGTTCGCGAGCTTCTTCAGCTCGTCGAGTTCGTGCGTGTATCCGCGCAGCGTGTGTTCCGACAACTGCCTGACGTGCTTCAGGTTCGACAGGTAGGCGGCGATCGGATCGTCTGTCATCGCGTGCGGAAGGATCAGTGCGGCAGCAGGCGCGTGAGCGCGGCGCTCGCGAGCGTCGCGATCTGCGCGAGGAAGTCGGTGGCCATCCCGTCGTGGAAGCGGCGCGGGTCGGGCGAGCCGAGCACCAGCAGGCCGAACGCGGGCGCATCGTTGCCGGCGAGCGGTGCACGCAGCGCGAGCAGCGCGACCGATGCGGCCGAGCCGTCGCCGGCCGGCGGGGCGGCTTCCGCGCCTTCCACCGCATTCGCGGCGACCGCGGGCGCGAGCCACTGCGCGGCCTCGAAGCCGGTGTTCGCGCCGCAGTACGGCGTCGACAGCCCGCTCGTGAACAGGCGCACTTCCTCGCCGACCTGGCGTGCGAAGTCGGCCTGCGAGTAGGTGTCGGCGACATCCCACACGCGCAGCGCCGTCTGCGGCACGTCGAATACTTCGGCGATGCCGTCGGCGATCGTGCGCGGCAGCGCGTACGGATCGCGCTCCGCGATCACGCGCGCGGTCCAGCGGCTGAACTTCGCGGACAGGCTGTCGTTCTCGTGGCCGTAGCGCACGAGTTCGGCGAGCCGGCGCTCGAGATGCTTGTTCTTGTCGCGCAGCATCTCCATCTGCCGCTCCTGCAACGAGATCGCGGCCTTGCCGTGCGGGTTCGCGAGACGGATCGTCGCGAGCAGTTCGGCGTGCTGCGCGAAGAATTCGGGATTGGCGAGCAGGTAGTCGGCGACTTCGCGATCGTTCATGTGGCTGGAGCGTTCAGTTATCAAGGACGTTGCAGGGTCAGGCAGGCAGGTCGATCTCGCCTTCGAACACGGTCGTGGCGGGCCCGGCCATCATCAGCGCGGCGGCTTCGTCGCGCGCGCCGTCCCAGCTGATCGTCAGCGTGCCGCCGTGCGTGTGCACGGTCACCGGCGAATCGAGCAGGCCGCGCCGGATGCCGGCCGCGACCGCCGCGCACGCGCCGGTGCCGCACGCGAGCGTCTCGCCGGCCGCGCGTTCGTACACGCGCAGCTTCACTTCGCCGCGCGACACGATCTGCATGAAGCCGGCGTTCACGCGCTCCGGGAAGCGCGCGTGGTGCTCGATCAGCGGGCCTTCTTCGAGCACCGGATACGCTTCGGTGTCGTCGACGACCTGCACCGCGTGCGGGTTGCCCATCGTCACCGTCGAAATCCAGCGCGTCGCGCCGCCGACGTCGAGCGGCCACAGCGTGTCGCGGCCCTCGGTGCGGCCGTCGAGGCCTGCTGCATCGAACGGCACCCGCGCCGGCGTGAACACGGGCGCACCCATGTCGACGACGACTTCGCCGTTGTCCTGCATCGTCAGCGTGATCAGGCCCTTCATCACCTGCACGCGCACGCTGCGCTTGTCGGTCAGGCCGCGGTCGCTGACGAACTTCACGAAGCAGCGCGCGCCGTTGCCGCAGTGTTCGACCTCGCCGCCGTCGCAATTGAAGATCCGGTACTTGAAATCGACGCCGTCGACGGTCGGTTTTTCGACGAGCAGCAGCTGGTCGGCGCCGATGCCGAAGTGGCGGTTGGCGAGCGCACGCACCTGCGTTTCGGTGAGCGGCGGCAATGCGCGCGAATAGCCGTCGAGCACGACGAAGTCGTTGCCCGCGCCGTGCATCTTGGTGAACGAGAGTTTCACTGGGTCCGGATTTCCATGGCGAACAAGGCGGTCAGCGCGGCGTGCGCGACGGCTCGCCATGCCGGGCGGCCTCGTTCGTCGTGCTGATCTCAACCGCAAATGATACATGCAGCAGACAGGGGCGTCCTGCGCGGGCGGGGGCGGGCGGCCGCGAAATAGGGCGTATCTGTCGATCGGTCGACTGGTCGCGTTTGCGGCAGGCGGGCAGATTGATGTGGTGTGACGGGCCTGTCGTGGTGCGAGTACGGTTCGGCGAAAACACGGGATGGCGCGGACGCGTACTTTCGTACGGGTCAAATTGACAAGGCAATCAAGCGATTCGTATAGTGTGGCTATACGCATGGGCCATGCTGTCGGCATCGCGACTCGAATGTGGGAGATCCATGATCAAGTCGTGGCAACACAAGGGGCTGGAAGCGTTTTTCACGAACGGGAACAAGGCGGGCATTCGGCCCGACCATGCTCCAAGGTTACGGCGCCAGCTTGCACGTCTCGACGTCGCGAGCCGGCCGCTCGACATGAACGTACCGGGCTGGCGCTTTCACGGCCTTGCCCCGGGGGCTGGACGGCCATTTCGCGGTGAGCGTGAGCAGCAACTGGCGTCTGACGTTCAGTTTCGACGGCGCCGATGCCGTTCTGGTCGATTACCAGGACGACCACTGAGGTGATTCAAGCGATGACTCGCATCTTCAATCCGCCGCATCCGGGCGAAGCACTGCGTGACGACGTGCTGCCGGCGTTCGGCCTCACCGTCACCGAGGCCGCCGCGCAACTCGGCGTCACGCGTGCGGCGCTGTCGCGCATTTTGCATGGTCACGCCGGGATTTCGCCGGAAATGGCGTTGCGCATCGAGGCGTGGCTAGGAGAGGAAAACGGCGGTCGCGCGGATCTGTGGCTGGCACAGCAATCCGCTTGCGACTTGTGGCAGGCGCGCGCGAAAGGCGTGCCCAAGGTAGCGAGGGCGCAGGCACGTGCGTGACCGTGCGCCCGCGGGTATGGCTTAGTACAGGCTCGGCTCGCCAGCCGGGCGCGTCTTGAAGCGCTTGTGAACCCAATAGTATTGCTCGGGCATCAGCGGGATCTGTTCCTCGAGGAATTCGTTCATCCGCCGCGCGTCGAGATCGTCGTCGCCGGTCGGGTAGTTGGCCCACGGCTTGAAGACCTTCAGTCGGTAGCCCTTGTAGTTCGGCAGTACTTCGCCGATAAAGGGCAGAACCTGCGCGTGGCCGGTCTTGGCGAACCGGCCGACAGCCGTCAGCGTGCAAGCGGGTACGCCGAAAAAGGGCACGAACGTCGAATTGCGCAGCCCGTAGTCCATGTCGGCGCCGAGCATCACCGGCTTGCGGTCGCGCAGCCAGCGCAGCACGGTACGCGCGCTGTCGGCCCGGCTCGCCAGCTCCGCGCCGAAGCGGCTGCGGCCGGCTTTGGCGGCGGCTTCGATTTCCGGGCTCTTCATCGGCGTGTAGAGCGAGCCGCAGGTCCGGCCGAGGGCGAGATTGATCGCCATCGAGCCGGCTTCGATGCCGACGAAATGGAAGCCGAGCAAGAGGGTCGGCGGCATGTCCGGATCGTTGAGGTCAACCTCGCTCTCGACCGTAAACAGCTTGCGGTAGGCCTGTTCCGACGCGAACCACTGGTAGCTGCGCTCGACGTAGCTGCGGATCGCATGGCGGAAATGCTGCCCGGCGACTTCCTCGCGCCGCTCGTCGCTCCAATCCGGGAAGCAGAGTTTCAGATTGGTGTGTACGATGCGCTTTCGCCGGCTGGGGATCTTGTAGAGCAGCCAGCCGAGACCATCGCCGAACCGTGCGGTCAGGCCGTACGGCAACAGGGCGAGCAGTTTCAGCAAGCCAATGGCGAGGTGCGTGCCTAGACGACCTAGCATGCGAAACCTCCGTGGGACCGGCTGGCCGGCGCTTTGCGAACAGGGTGGTGAGACAGCGGAAGATGCAGCACGGGTGGCGCTCTGTGACAATTCAGGAAAGCCGCTATAATACGGGCTTCGCCGAGTTAACTGACAACTTGCGGGGCGAAGCCGGTTGGCGTTACACACGCTGCCCGGTCCTGGTAATCCGCTAAAGCGTCGCCGCTTCAGGCCCAACGAAGCTGGCTACGTGAAACCAACCGTAACCACACAGGAGCCTGAAAAAGTGGCAAACGATTATCTCTTCACGTCCGAATCCGTCTCCGAAGGCCATCCGGACAAAGTCGCGGACCAAATCTCGGACGCGATCCTCGACGCCATCCTCGAGCAGGACAAATATTCCCGCGTCGCGGCGGAAACGCTGTGCAACACGGGTCTCGTCGTTTTGGCCGGTGAAATCACCACGACGGCCAACATCGACTACATCCAGATCGCGCGCGACACGATCAAGCGCATCGGCTACGACAACACCGACTACGGCATCGACTACAAGGGTTGCGCGGTGCTCGTCGCATACGACAAGCAGTCGCCGGACATCGCCCAGGGCGTCGATCGTGCACACGACGACAACCTCGACCAGGGCGCGGGCGACCAGGGCCTGATGTTCGGTTACGCGTGCGATGAAACGCCGGAACTGATGCCGCTGCCGATCCACCTGTCGCACCGCCTCGTCGAGCGCCAGGCCAGCCTGCGCCGCGACGGCCGCCTGCAATGGCTGCGCCCGGACGCGAAGTCGCAGGTGACGATCCGCTACGTCGACGGCAAGCCGCATTCGATCGACACCGTCGTGCTGTCGACGCAGCACGCACCGGACATCGAGCTGCCCGCGCTGCGTGAAGCCGTGATCGAGGAAATCATCAAGCCGACGCTGCCGGCCGACCTGATCAAGGGCGACATCAAGTTCCTGGTGAACCCGACCGGCCGGTTCGTGATCGGCGGCCCGCAGGGCGACTGCGGCCTGACCGGCCGCAAGATCATCGTCGATACCTACGGCGGTGCCGCACCGCACGGCGGCGGCGCGTTCTCGGGCAAGGATCCGTCGAAGGTCGACCGTTCGGCTGCGTACGCAGGCCGCTACGTCGCGAAGAACATCGTCGCCGCCGGCCTCGCGTCGCGCGCGCTGATCCAGGTGTCGTACGCGATCGGCGTCGCCGAGCCGACCTCGGTGATGGTCAACACGTTCGGCACGGGCCGCGTGTCGGATGCGGTGATCACGAAGCTCGTGCGCGAGCATTTCGACCTGCGTCCGAAGGGCATCATCAAGATGCTCGACCTGCTGCGCCCGATCTACGAGAAGACCGCTGCTTACGGCCACTTCGGCCGCGAAGAGCCGGAATTCTCGTGGGAAGCGACCGACAAGGCGCTCGCCCTGGCCGAAGCGGCCGGCGTCGAGCCGACGGCACGCGTCGCGTAAGCGTCGTTCGCCTCAAATGAAAAACCCCGGCAAAGCCGGGGTTTTTTTATGGGTTCCGATCGCCGGGGCAATCGGACAATCGGGCAACGGCGCGACGGCGATCGTCGCGCGCGGCGCCTGCCGGCGTGCGTTCAGCGCGCGCCGAACCCGAACCAGCCGTTGCTGGCCGCGAGGCGGCGCGGGCGGTTGACGCGACGCTGCGGGCCGAGCGCGCGGCGCAGCGCGAGCGCGCGCAGCGACGACGGCTTCTGCAGCAGCGAGCGCAGGCCGGCGCGGCGCGAGAATGCCTGCGCGCTCATCATCGAGAAAAATGCGTGGAACCACGCACGGATACCGTCCAGCCGACTGTGTGCGGGCGTACGCTCGGCCAGCGCCTGCGTGCGTGCGCGGTGATGGCGCAGCGAGCGGGCAGGAGCGGGCGGCACAACGCGCTTCGCAGCGCGGCTGAGACGGGAAGTCAGACGGAATGGCATGTGAACGATGCTTCGCTTGTATGGATGGCGCCCTTGAGAGCGCACTGGTATGAACGGCCTCGGATGGCGCAACGGATCTTACCGAAACTCGCTGCGCGCCGCGCCCGCCAGAATTGACAGGCCGCGACAGGCTACAGGGGATTCATGACGGGCAAAAGTCGCGATAAACCCTTGTGCCACAAGGCGTGTGCCGCATACCGCCTGTCGGTGAGGCCAACGCCGCGCCGCACAGTTCCCTTGAGCCGGATCAAATCCTCGATTGGCATGCCCCTGCGCACGACAATGGTGCTGTTCGCGGCATCCGGCGCCGATTTACAATCGTCACATTCACACAATAAACGTCTGGCATCCCATGTCGTCTCCATTGCAGTCGGAATCGATCCGCGCGCAAGTCGCGGAATTGCGTGAGCGCGGCTTCGTCGTCGCGCGTGGCCTCGTCGGCGAGGAACAATGCGCGGCGCTCAGGCAGATCGCGGAGCGCCAGTTGCGGGAGGCGGCCGAACCGATCGAATTCGAGGCGGACCTGCGCTACCCGGGCGCGCCCGAGTCCAAGCATGCGCCGGGCGGGCATACGGTGCGGCGGCTGCTCGATGCGTACTCGCGCGATCCGGCCTTCGCCGAGCGTGCGATCGCACCGGAAATCGGTGCGTGGATGCGCGAGTATTTCGGTGAAGAACCCGTGCTGTCGCGTGCCCATCACAACTGCATGATGACGAAGCACCCGGCCTACGGCAGCCTGACCGGCTGGCATCGCGATTTCCGCTACTGGTCGTTCGCGCGCCCGGACATGGTGTCGGTGTGGCTCGCGCTCGGGCCGGAAACGAACGAGAACGGCGCACTGTGGCTCGTGCCGGGGTCGCATACGGCCGAATTCGGGGCTGAAGCGTTCGACGATGCGAAGTTCTTCCGCAGCGACCTGCCGGAGAACCGGAAGATGATCGACGCGGCCACGTGCCCGTCGCTGCAGACGGGCGACGTCGTGTTCTTCCATAGCAACACGCTGCATTCGGCCGGGCAGAACCGTTCCGACCAGGTGAAGTTCTCGCTCGTGTACACGTACCACGGCGCGAGCAACCGGCCGGTACCCGGCACGCGCTCGGCGTCGAAACCGGAAGTGCAGTTCTAGGCGCGGAGCGGGCGGCCGGCAAGGCCGCGGCAATCACGCGATGCGGTGCATCGCGGGCGAATGGAACAACGGGCGGCCTGGCCGCCCGTTTCGTTTTGCGCGGCCCGTTCACGGGTCGCGCGGCTGCGCGCTCAGCGCTTGCTGCCCGGCATCGCGAGGCCGATCAGGCCGATGAACGATGCGACGGCGCCGCCCACGATCAGCAGGATCGTCTTCGTCGCGGGCGAACCGGTGAAGAAGCGCGATACGTTGTCGTTGATCGAATGAAACGACTGGCCGCCGAAATACAGCAGCACGACGCCGCCGACGAGCAGTGCAACCGAGATGACTCGGGACATACCAACCTCGCTGAAACGATGATTCGGGACGCCGCAGTGTAGGCGACGACCGCGACTGCGTCCATCGCCGTGCCCGCCGTGCGCGCGCGGGCCGCTTTCGCTACCATAGTCGTCGTATGACTCCTTCGCCGCCGCGCAATGTGTGCAACCGGCGCGCGTCCCTTCCCACGAAGTCCTGACGGAACAGACTCATGGCCTACGAAGCAGCTTCCGAACGTTATGCCGACATGCAATACCGCACCTGCGGCAAGTCCGGGCTCAAACTGCCCGCGCTGTCGCTCGGCCTGTGGCACAACTTCGGCGACTCGACGCCGATCTCGACGCAGCGCGAGATCCTGCGCACCGCGTTCGACCTCGGCATCAACCACTTCGATCTCGCGAACAACTACGGGCCGCCGTACGGCAGCGCCGAAACCAACTTCGGCCGGCTGCTGAAGGAGGATTTCCGGCCGTATCGCGACGAGCTGCTGATCTCGACGAAGGCCGGCTGGGACATGTGGCCGGGGCCCTACGGCAGCGGCGGCGGGTCGCGCAAGTACGTGCTCGCGAGCCTCGACCAGAGCCTGCAGCGGATGGGGCTCGACTACGTCGACATCTTCTATTCGCACCGCTTCGACGCGCACACGCCGCTCGAGGAAACGGCGGGCGCGCTCGCGTCCGCCGTGCAGCAAGGCAAGGCGCTCTATATCGGCATTTCGTCGTATTCGGCGGCGAAGACGCGCGAGATGGCCGAGCTGCTTGCGCAGTACAAGGTGCCGCTGCTGATCCACCAGCCGTCGTACAACCTGCTGAACCGCTGGGTCGAAACCGAACTGCTCGGCACGCTCGACGAGATCGGCACGGGCAGCATTGCGTTCACGCCGCTCGCGCAGGGGCTGCTCACGTCGAAGTACCTGAACGGCGTGCCGGCCGATGCGCGCGTGAACAAGCCGGGCGGCGGTTCGCTGAAGCAGGATCACCTGAGCGCGGACAATCTCGACCATGTGCGCAAGCTCAACGCGATCGCCGAACGGCGCGGGCAGAGCCTCGCGCAGATGGCGCTCGCATGGGTGCTGCGCAACGGTCGCGTGACGTCCGCGCTGATCGGCGCAAGCCGTGCGGAGCAGGTGCGTGAGAACGTCGGTGCGCTGAAGAACCTCGAGTTCTCGGCGGAAGAACTCGCGGAGATCGATCGTCACGCGACCGAAGGCGGCATCAATCTGTGGGAAAAGCCGTCCACCGATCAGGCGATCTGACCGGCAGTCGATACGGCATGCGAAACATCGGGTGCCGTATCAATGGCTGGCGCGCAGCACATCGCATCGCTGCCATGCAGCGATGCGCGTCGCGCACGGGTTGCGGCGCTAGATCAGCGCAGGCAGGCCTTCGACGAGCAATACCGCGACGCCGACGCCGAGGATGACGCCCAGCACGCGCAGCAGGTTGTGGCGGAATTCGGTTGCGCACGGCACCGCGCCGAGAAATAGCGCTCCGGCCAGCGCCATCGGAATCAACAGGATGAAGTCGCCGATCGTGAAGTAGGTCGTCATGCGTGTCTCCAAGGTCGACCGGAGTAGGCGCCTGGGCGCTCGCTCCGGCCCCATGCCGGGTGTTTCTAGTATTGGTCCGACCCGATTGCGAGCAGGCCGGTCAATTCGAGTATAGGCAACCGGCAACGCTTTTCGCTATCCGAACCATTAAAAAATCAGCGGAAAGCCCGGGGAATCGCGCATTTTTCCCGCAAGTTCGACGAACGCCTTGCACGCATCTTTCCTGGGCCTTTCGATTTTTGCGGATTCGTCGTATGTGTCCGGTGCGTGCCGCCGCACCCGCGGGCGCGGCGGCACGCCCGCTCATGCGCGGTCGGGTTGTACGCGAGCGGCCGGCGCGCGGAACACGAGCGCGAGCCCCGCGATGATCGCGCCCATGCCGGCGAGCGCGAGCGGCTCGGGCCGGTTGCCGAGCCACACGGCATCCATCAGCGTGGTGACGACGGGCACGAGATAGAACAGGCTCGTCACGTTGACGAGATCGCCGCGCTGCATCAACCGGTAGAACAGCAGTTGCGCGATCACCGAAATCACGATGCCGAGCCACAGCAGCGGGATCACGAATGCCCAGCTCATGTCGAACGACATCGGCCGGAACGGCACGATCGCCACGCACAGCGCGAGGCCGATCGCATTCTGCAGCGGCAATACGTCGGCGGGCGCCGCACGTACGCGCTTTTGCAGCAGCGAGCCGGCCGTCAGCGCGATGAGCGCGGTGAGCGCGCATGCGATGCCCGCGAGCGACAGGCCGCCGTCACCAGTGCCGCGGAACACGACGAGCGCGAGGCCGGCCAGCGACAGCGCGAGCCCCGCGATGCGCACGGGCTGCCAGCGCCGCTCGACGATCGCGAGCGTGAGGATCGGCTGCACGCCGAGGATCGTCGCGAGCACGCCCGGTGCGATCCCGCGTTCGAGCGCGAGCAGGTAGAAGATCGAATAGCCGCCCATCATCAGCAAGCCGGTCAGCGCGGCCATGCGCCGCTCGCCGCGCGGCGGCAGCCAGCGTTTGCGCAGGAAGGCCAGCCCGAGCAGCACGAGCGATGCCAGCGCGAAACGTGCGGTGAGAAAGACGAACGCGGATGCGTGACGCAGCCCGAGTTCAGCGAAGATCGCGCCGCTGCTCCACAGCAGCACGAAGAGCGACGTCGCGCCATGCGCGGCGAGCGCGCGTTTGAACGAAACCATGTGAATCCACCTGTCGAACGGATCGGAATGTTCCATCCGCGCGCGCAGCAACACGCCGTGCGTCACGACGCACGAATGCAGGCCTGCGGGCGAATGGAAGACGAAACGAAAAGCCGGCTGGTCAGCCGGCGCGTGCCGCCGGAGGGGGCGGCGCGGCGCCAACGAGCGGCGGTGCGACAGGAGGAGGAAGAACCGACGGATGCGCGCACGCCTGCGGCCGCGAGTCGAACTGCGGCCGGGATTTTGCAAGGGCGGACGTGAGCGGATGCATCGTATCGGAATGCGCTAGAACGCGAATGAGCATCAAAGGTAACGCAATGCCGGCATCGGGCGCAACACCTGTCGGTGGCATCGCGTGATGAAGGGCGGAGGGCGGTGCGTGCGCAACGATCGCTGCGCTGGCCGCGTTCAAGGCAGAGGGAAGGCGATGACGGCGTGGCGCGGTTCGGCAACCGCAGTCGCCAGTCGAACGAAATTGCCTGGCGAACCCGCATCGGGCTCACGATGCGCGCGGAGCGTCCGTCACGTGCGCGCCGCGGTGATGCCGGGGATTCGGCGGGCAGTCACATTCGACAGGGTATGATGGGGGGAACCGGGCAGGCAAGCGCCTGCCCGGCGCAGTGGTTGATTGGAGACATTCGACGAATTCGCGGCACTTCGCCTGCTTCTTCTTCTTTTCGTGCTTCGATAAACCGTGAACAATGGGATTACGCGCAACGCTCCGTCGAGAGCGCGCGGATCGTGCATTTGCCGGCCCCCAGCGGGCCGGGTTTCAAGATTCAAGAGTGGGGAACCATCATGCATGTCGGGTCGATTGTCTGCACTACCCATATCGCGGTGCCGAAGGGCGCGCGCGGCATCGTCCAGCGCGTCCTGGGCGACATGGCCATGGTGACCTGGTACGCGGGCGTACCGGGCGAGTCGAAGGAACTCAACACCGAGCCGTTCTTTCTCGAGGACCTGATCGACACCGGCGAATCCGTGCTGCCGGCCGGCGCGGCGCTTCACTAAGCGCGCACGCCGCACCAGGCGCTCGTGTTTCGGTCCGGCTGACGGCACAATGCGGGGCATGAAAGACGTCACTTCCGCTCCCGCTTCTCCCGCCGGCCCGCCGTTTGCCGGACTCACGCCCGAGTGCGTGCTCGACGCGCTCGACAGCGTGCTGATACCGGCCGGCCTGCGTACCGACGGGCGCCTGCTCGCGCTCAACAGCTACGAAAACCGCGTCTATCAGGTCGGCATCGAAGACGGCCCGCCGGTCGTCGCGAAGTTCTACCGTCCGGCACGCTGGTCGGACGAAGCGATCCTCGAAGAGCACGCGTTCGTCGCCGAACTCGCCGCGCGCGAGATTCCGGCGGTGCCCGCGCGCACCTTCGACGACCGCACGCTGCACGCGTTCGACGGTTTCCGTTTCTCGGTCTTCGAGCGGCGCGGCGGCCGCGCGCCCGATCTCGATCGCAGCGACACGCTCGAATGGCTGGGCCGCTTCATCGGCCGGATCCATGCGGTCGGTGCGACGCAGCCGTACGTCGCGCGCCCCGTGCTCGACATCAATACGTTCGGCTACGAGCCGCGCGACTACCTGCTCGCGCACGATTTCATTCCGGACGATGTGCGGCCCGCATATGCGACGGCCGTGACGCTCGCGCTCGAAGGCGTCGAGGCCGCGTTCGAGCGGGCGGGCGAGATCCGCCTGCTGCGCACGCACGGCGACTGTCATCCGAGCAACGTGCTGTGGACCGACGCCGGCCCGCACTTCGTCGACTTCGACGACAGCCGGATGGCGCCTGCGATCCAGGATCTGTGGCTGCTGCTGCCGGGCGATCGCGAAGGTGCGTCGCGTGCGCTGGCGGACCTGCTGGCCGGCTACGAGGATTTCTGCGAATTCGAGCCGCGCGAGCTGCATCTCGTCGAAGCGCTGCGCACGCTGCGACTGATCCACTACGCGGCATGGCTCGCACGGCGCTGGGACGATCCCGCATTCCCGGCCGCGTTCCCGTGGTTCAACACGCATCGTTACTGGGAAGCGCGCGTGCTCGAGTTGCGCGAGCAGATCGGCGCGATGCAGGAAGGGCCGCTCTGGCCCGTGTGACGGCGCGCGCGGCACTCGCGCCGCGCGGCATGCTGGTGCGGGCCGCGGCGCGATGCGCGCGGCCCGTTTCCCGTTCGGGTCAGAACTTCAGCATCAGCTTGATCAGCGCGGCGAAGCGCTTGCCGTACGGCGGCGCGAGCAGGTTGCGCGCGTTCAGGCGTGGCTGCGTGAGCACCGGTTTCATCTTCGAGAACGTCACGAAGCCGTCGTAGCCGTGATACGCGCCCATGCCGCTCGCCCCGACACCGCCGAACGGCAAACTGCCGCACGCGATGTGCATCAGCGTTTCGTTGATCGACACGCCGCCCGAGATCGTTTCGCGCATCACGCGATCGATCGTGCCGCCGTCCTCGTCGAACAGGTAGAGCGCGAGCGGACGCGGGCGCGCATTCACGTACGCGATCGCTTCGTCGAGCCGTTCGTACGGCACGAGCGGTAGCAGCGGCCCGAAGATTTCCTCCTGCATCAGCTGTGACGCGGCCGGCACCTGCGTGACCGCGCACGGCACGAAGCGGCGCGACGCGGAGTCCGATTGCGCGTCGGACAGCGGATGCAACTGCGCGCCGGCCGCCTGCGCGTCGCTCGCGAGTTGCTGCAACCGCGCATAGTGGCGCGGCGACACGATGGTCGTATAGTCGCCGTTGGCCGACAGGTCGGGATACATCTTCGCGAACCGTGCCCGCGCGCGCTCGATGAACGCCGCTTCCATCCCGCGCGGCAGCAGCACGTAGTCGGGCGCGATGCAGGTCTGGCCCGCGTTCAGCGTCTTGCCTGCGACGATCGCGTCGACGGCCGCATCGAAGCGCGCATTCGGGCCGACGATCGCCGGCGACTTGCCGCCGAGTTCGAGCGTGACGGGCGTGAGGTTGTCGGCGGCTGCGCGCATCACGTGGCGGCCGACGTGCGTCGAGCCGGTGAACAGCAGGTGATCGAACGGCAGCCCGCTGAACGCGGCGCCGACTTCCGCGTCGCCGTTCACGACCGCGACGTGGTCGCGCGTGAAGGTCTTGGCAATGAGCTGCTCGAACAGCGCCGACGTGCGCGGCGTCAGTTCGGACATCTTGATGATCGCGCGGTTGCCGGCCGCGAGCGCGCAGATCAGCGGGCCGGCCGCGAGCAGCACCGGGTAGTTCCACGGCACGACGATGCCGACCACGCCGAGCGGCTGCGGAATCACCTTCGCGCGCGCCGGTCGCAGCCACTTGTTCATCGGCTTGCGGATCGGTTTCATCCAGCGCTTGCCGTGCTTGAGCGCGTCGTCGATCTCTTCCTTCGCCATCCAGATTTCCGACAGCAGCACTTCCTGCTTCGCGCGATGACCGAAGTCGGCACTGATCGCTTCGGCGAGCGCATCCGCATGGTCGATCAGCATCGTGCGCAGCGCGCGCAGGTGCTGCACGCGCGTTTCCCATGCCGGGTACGGCGCACGCAGGTAGGCCGCGCGCTGGTCGCGCAGCAGCGACGTCAGCGCATCCACCGACGGCAATGCTTGCGGGGCCAGTTCGGGCAGGTCGTTCTTCATGTCGTCTCCTCCAGTTGGGCCTGGCTGGTCGGCCGGCCGTCACGCCGCACGCGCACGCTCGGCGAGCGCGGCGACGCGGATCGGGGTGGTACGTGTCGCGCGGCGCGGGGCCGGATGCGACGTGTGCTCGAAAACCGGTTGAAGCGTGTAGCGGGCGTCGCATCCACGCGACGGTGTGTGCAGCCGAAAACCGTGCCGGCGCGCATGTGCAGGTAGCGCGATGCGACTGTTGCCGGGCACGCGACACTGCGGCGTGGCTGCCCGCCGGTGCACCGAAGCGGGGCAGCGCGACCGGTCAGTCAAATCGTGCCGCAGCGCATCGTGCCGTTGCGGCGACAAGCCGTCCAAACGGTCGGCGACGACACGTGCCGTTCGATTTCGATCGACTGCGCGCATGACGCCGAGCATCCCCGCGCGGGCAGCCGTTTGAAATGAAATGCGGGCTGCGCGCATCGCATCCGGACAACCCGGTCGGCACGCGGCCTGCAGAACCTGGCGCTGCATCGTCGTCACTCCCGTTTCGCGACGGATCGGCTTCTCGTGGCCGGCGCATCGCGCAAAGCGAATCGATACATCTTAAATTTAGTTCACGCGGGCGTTTAGAGGAATCGCTCTTGAATCCGCGCGCCGCGCGCGTGACGGCCATTCCTACAATGCCCGAATTACAAGAGGGGACGCGGTCGCGCGGCGGTGCCGGGCGCCTTCCATGACACGACGGAGACGTGACATGCAATACGACTACATCATCGTCGGCGGCGGTTCGGGCGGGTCGAGCCTGGCAGGCCGTCTCGCCGATGCCTGCCCCGATGCGACGATCGCGCTGATCGAGGCCGGCTCGCATACGGAGCGCAACCTGCTCGTCAACATGCCGGTCGGCATCGCGGCGCTGGTGCCGTTCAAGCTCGGCACGAACTACGGCTACGAGACGGTGCCGCAGCCGGGCCTCGGCGGGCGGCGCGGCTACCAGCCGCGCGGGCGCGGGATGGGCGGCTCGAGCGCGATCAACGCGATGATCTACACGCGCGGCCACCCGGGCGACTACGACGAATGGGCGCAACTCGGCGCGACGGGCTGGGGCTGGCAGGACGTGCTGCCTTACTTCCGTCGCGCGGAAGGCAACGCGCGTGGCGCCGATGCGTGGCACGGCGCGGACGGCCCGCTGTCGGTGTCGGATCTGCGCTTTCGCAATCCGTTCTCCGAACGATTCATCCAGGCCGCGCATGCGGCCGGCTATCCGCTGAACGACGACTTCAACGGCGCGACGCAGGAAGGTGTCGGCTTCTACCAGGTCACGCACCGCGACGGCTCGCGCTGCAGCGTCGCCCGCGCGTATATCTACGGCCGCAACCGGCCGAACCTGCACGTGATCACCGATGCGACGGTGCTGCGCGTCACATTCGACGGCAAGCGCGCGGCTGGCGTCGCGGTATCGCGCAACGGACGCGTCGAGACGCTCGATGCGCGCGCGGAAGTGATCCTGTCGGCCGGCGCGTTCAATTCGCCGCAACTGCTGATGTGTTCGGGGATCGGCCCGGCGGAGCAGCTGCGCCGGCACGGGATCGCGGTCGTGCAGGATGCGCCGGACGTCGGCACGAACCTGATCGACCATATCGATTTCATCATCAATACGCGCGTGAATTCATCGGAGCTGGTCGGCGTGTGCCTGCGCGGGATCGCGAAGATGACGCCCGCGCTCGCACGCTATTTCTCGAGCCGCACCGGGATGATGACGAGCAACGTCGCGGAGGCCGGTGGCTTCATCAAGAGCGATCCGTCGCTCGAGCGTCCCGACCTGCAACTGCATTTCTGCACGGCGCTCGTGGACGATCACAACCGCAAGATGCACTGGGGTTTCGGCTATTCGCTGCACGTGTGCGCGCTGCGGCCGTTCAGCCGCGGCACGGTGGCGCTCGCGAGCGGCGATGCGCGCGACGCACCGTTGATCGATCCGCGCTTCTTCAGCGATTCGCGCGATCTCGACCTGCTCGTGCGCGGCACGCAGGCGATGCGCAGGATCCTGTCGCAGGCGCCGCTCGCGTCGCAGGGTGGGCGCGAGCTGTACACGCGGGCCGACCAGAGCGAAGCGGAGCTGCGCAAGACGATCGTCGAGCATGCCGACACGATCTACCACCCGGTCGGCACCTGCCGGATGGGTTCGGATGCGCGTGCGGTCGTCGATCCGCATCTGCGCGTGCGCGGCGTCGAAGGGTTGCGCGTGGTGGATGCGTCGGTGATGCCGACGCTGGTCGGCGGGAACACGAATGCGCCGTCGGTGATGATCGGCGAACGCGCGGCGGACTTCATCGTCGACACGCGCAAGGGCGTGGCGCCGCGCGGCGAGGCAGCCGCGGCGGTGCACGGCCGCTGAGCGGCGCGCGCACGGCAGCGGCCATGCTCAGGCAAACGTATCGACGAGGCCGGCGCGGCTTACGCTCGCGGCGGCCGGTGCGGATTGCGCAGCGCCGATCGGTGCCTCGCCGGCTGACGATCCGCCGCTCCCGCGCCGCGACGACTGGCCGCCGGCGAAGGTTTGTTGCTGGTTCTGCTGCTGCGAAGCGAAGCCGCCGTCGCTGACGGTCGCGCTGCCGAGCCCGAGCCCGCCCGCTTCCATCGCCTCGCGCAGCTTCGGCAGCGCGGCTTCGACCGCTTCGCGCACCTGCGCGTGCTGCGACACGAACAGCGCGTGCGCGTTGTTGTCCGCGACGCGCAGCACGACCTGCAGCGGCCCGAGGTCGGCCGGATTGAGCGTCAGTTCGGCGCTCTGCTGGTGCGCATTCGACAGGAACACGACCTTCTGGCTCAGCGCGTCCGTCCAGTCCGGCGTGCTGATGTGCGGCGCGAGCACGTGCGCGTTCGCGGCGGCGATCGCCCCCGCGGCCGGCGACAACTGCAGGTTCGCCTGGGCCGCGGCCGCAGCCGTGGCGCCGGCCGCGAGCGTCGCGCTGGCGGCCGGGTCCGTCGCGTCGCCGGC
>NZ_CABVPW010000054.1:0-51623 GCF_902499025.1 Burkholderia lata
CCCGGCGCGGCAGGCGCAGCGGATGCAGCCGGGCGCGACGCGCGCGGCAGATGTCGGGCGGGCGCCGGACGGCGCCGATACGTGAGACGGATGGAAACCATGATCGGGAAGTCGGTGGACGATGGGCCAGTGCTGCTTTCATTACCCATGTCACGCGAACATCGAGAAACAGCTCAGGTCAGCGAAAAAATTTCCGACGCGCTCACGAACGGGCCGGCACGACCGTGGCCCAGTAGCGCGTCAGGTAGTGAACGTCGATCGGCAACGTCGCCTTCAGCGTATCGAGCACGCGTGCCGGATCGTCGAGCGGATAGGTACCCGACACGAGCAGGTCGGCCACGGCCGGATCGCAGCGCAGGCTGCCGCGGCGGTAGCGGTCGAGTTCGGCGACGAGGTCGGCCAGCCGCATGCGCGACGCGACGAGCGTGCCGCCCGTCCACGCGGACGCATACGCATCGAGCGGGGCCGATGCACCGATCGCGTCGCGCGTGAAATCCGCGCCCTCTCCGGCCGCGATCACGCGCGCGTCGGCGGCCGCATCGTCGGGCTGCACGTGCACGGCACCGGCGAACACCTCGACGCGAGTCGCACCGTCGCGCTGCCGCACCGCGAAGCGCGTGCCGAGCGGCCGCAGCTCGCCCTGCGCAGTCGCGACGACGAGCGGCCGCACGGGCACGCGATCGTCGCGACCGCTCGTCACCATGATCGTGCCGCGCAGCAGGCGCAGGCGGCGCGTCGCATCGTCGAAGTGCACATCGAGCGCCGTATCGGTATCGAGGACGACGACCGTGCGATCCGCGAGCGTCACCGTGCGCCGCTCGCCGACTGCCGTGCGCAGGTCCGCCGGCCAAATCGCCGCGCGCCGCGCGGGTTCGGCCATCCATGCGGCGCCACCCGCGAACAGCAGCACGGCCAGCGTCTTCACTGCCACACGGCGGCGGCCCGCACGCGGCGGCAGCAGCGCCGCGTGCGCGGCCTGCGGGTCGAGCCCGGCCGCCAGCCCGCCGAACCTGCGTTGCATCGCTTCGATATGACGCCATGCCGCGTCGTGCGCAGGATCCTCCGCACGCCAGCAGGCGAGCGCGGCATCGAACGCTTCGTCGGTGCGGCCGGCCTGCCGGTCGACCCACCATTCGACTGCGCGTCGCGCCACATGCGGCGGCACCGCCGGCGCTCCCGGGGCGGCCATCGGTCAGGCCGCCATCGCGAAGAAGCACTGCGTGCCGGCCTTCACGAGATAGCGCTTCACCGTCGCCAGCGACACACCGAGTTCGCGCGCGATCTCGGCCTGCGTGAGCCCGTCGAGCTGCGCGAGCAGGAACGCCCGCTTCGCCGCGAGCGGCAGGCCGTCGAGCAGCCGGTCGATTTCGAGCAGCGTCTCGAGCACGACGGCCCGCTCCTCCGGCGACGGCGCAACCGCTTCAGGGCGCTGCGCGAGCACCTCGAGATACGCGCGCTCGACCTGCTCGCGCCGCCAGTGGTTGCTCAGCACACGCTGCGCGACCGTCATCAGGAACGCACGCGGCTCGTCTGCGCCGATCGGCTCGTCGCGCGCAAGCAGGCGCATGAACGTGTCGTGCGCCAGATCGGCCGCGCGATGCGCGCAACCGAGCTTCCGGCTCAACCAGCCGCGCAGCCACGCATGGTGGCCGGTATAGAGGGCGTCGATTTCTCGATGGAGAGACAGCTTGTCAGCAGACATGGCCGGGTTCCGGGGTGCGCAGGCGTCAACGATTTTGTAAATGAGAATGATTATTATATACAAAACCAGATCGGCGACCGGGGTTTCGGTGCGCGGTGGCTGCCGCTGCGCTCCGGCGGGTGGCGCGCTGCTGTTGGACACGCCGGCGTGGCACACGCCTGGCGTTCCACGCACGCCGCGCCAGTGACAAGGCATCGGCAGCCAAGCCGTGAGGCCGTCGCCGGACGCGCGGATAACACATCCATTACATCCCGGCCAATTCGATTCATTAAATAATTATTTGACGGATCGATAACAATATCCCGGCCATCTCGATTTCGCGCTGAATTACCCGAAATTATCGCGAAATATGCAATTCGCAATGACTAAATCTCGAAATACCAATCGATTGATACGTAATTTTAAACAATTCAAATCCCTCGATCGTGGAAATCGGAGGACATCCCTGTCTGCCTCAGGCCACAAAAGAGAATTTCATTTTTGCCGATTTAATCGGGCTCGGTAGTCTCCTGCCATTCCGGATCACGAACACAAGCCAATGCGCAAGGAGATGACATGAAACGCACGACCCTCTCGCTGATTTCCATCGCGTCATTCGCGGCGATACCCGTCGCGCATGCGCAATCGAGCGTCACGCTGTATGGCGTGATCGACACGTCGATCACCTACGTGAACCATGCGCAGGGCAAGGACAACGCGTGGATGCTCGGCAACAGCAGCGCGGGCAACCTGGCCGGCAGCCGCTGGGGCGTGAAAGGCACCGAGGATCTCGGCGGCGGGCTGAAGGCGCTGTTCCAGCTCGAGAACGGGTTCGACCCGAGCAACGGCCGGATGGGCCAGGGCGGCCGCATGTTCGGCCGGCAGGCGTTCGTCGGCCTGACGAGCGATCGCTACGGCACGCTCACGTTCGGCCGCCAGTACGATCCGCTCGTCGATCTCGTGCAGGGCATCACCGCCGACAACTATCTGGGCAGCGTGTTCGCGACGCCGGGCGACGTCGACAACTACGACAACAGCTTCCGCGTCGACAACGCGGTGAAGTACACGTCGGCCGTCTATTCGGGCCTGCAGTTCTCGGCGATGTATTCGTTCGGCGGCATCGCCGGCAGCACCGGCGCCGCGAATTCGTATTCGGCCGCGGTGTCGTACAACAACGGGCCGTTCAGCGTTGCGGGCGGCTACTTCCACACGACCAACAGCCCCGCGTCGAACACCCAGCGCACCGGCTGGACCAGTTCGTCGGACGGCACGTTCGACGGCCCGATCAACAGCGGCTATGCAAGCGCGCATTCGATCGGCATCGCGCGCATCGCGGGCCAGTACGTCGCCGGCCCGTTCACGTTCGGCCTCGGCTACAGCAACGCGCAGTACCGCCGCGATGGAAGCTCGGTGTTCGGCTCGAACGAGCACTACAACACCGGGCAAGGCTTCGTGAACTACCAGGCGACGAACGCGCTGCTGGTCGGCGTCGGCTACAGCTACACGCGCTCGGGCGGCGACACGTCGGCCACCTATCACCAGGTATCGGCCGGCGCGGACTACAACCTGTCGAAGCGCACGGACGTCTACCTGACCGCCGCGTACCAGCACGCAAGCGGCCGGACCGGCGACGGCAACGGCGGCTCGATGGCCGCGCAGGCGTCGATCGGTTCGTACGGCTATGCGGGCACGAGCTCGCAGACGATGGTCAACCTCGGCCTGCGTCACCGCTTCTGACGCAACACGGCCGGCTGCGCACCGCGCGGCCGGTCGAATCCGCATTCATCGATACGGCGGCTTCGGCCGCCGTGGTTTTTGAATCGCCTTTCCATCGCCCTTTTCAAACCCGGATATCGACTGCCGCGCATTTTCCATCCGGTTCGATTCAGCACCGATTTCCCCGCGCGAATGACGCGACGCGTCAGTATTCCGGCGCCGCCACTGCCCCGGCACTCACGCGGAAATCCGGCCATTTTTACCGACGATGCTTCGCCGAACCCCGTGATCGGACACGATAAAAATGCGTGGCGAACGCATGGGCAAATGCAAAGGAAAGTTTGACGTGAGCCATTTGCCTGCGCGCTATGGCACACTTCGCGTCTGCGTAATTTCCTTGCACCGGGCGGCCGGATTCCGCCCCATCCTGCCATGCCGCGTCAGACAACCCGTTCGATCAGCCGAGAAACGCTGAAAATCGCCTCGACGATTGCAATGTCGTGTGCGCTCGCCGGCGTCGCGCGGGCCGATTGTCTCGACGACGCGGCCGCGTTCCAGCACGTGAGCGTCAGCCTGATGCGCGGCATCGCGCAGGTCGAGTCGGGCATGAATCCGAAAGCCGTCAACACCAATACGAACGGCACGGTCGACATCGGCCTGATGCAGATCAACAGCACCTGGCTGCCGACGCTCGCGCGCGAAGGCATCACGCGGGAGAGCCTGTTCGATGCATGCACGAACGCGTATGTCGGCGCGTGGATCCTGTCGCAGAACATCCGCCAGCTCGGCGCCAACTGGAACGCGATCGGCGCGTACAACTCCGCCTCCCCCGACAAGCGCCTCGCGTATGCGCGCAAGGTCTATGATGCAATCCGGACCATGCCGGATTCGCCGGATACTCCCATGCCTATCCTTCCACCGTCCTTTACGCCGCCGCAACAGGCCCAGGCGTACAACCCGTTCGCGAGCCTGAGCGTGTCCGCTCCGCAGCAGGTCACGCGTCCGCGCACGATCTCGTCGGCCCCGCCTCCGCCGCCGCAGGGCGGCCCCGCCGGCCCGGCCGGCTCGTACAACTTCGGATGGTCGGTCACGGGCGCGGACCAGGCGAAGCCGACCCAGGTGTTCGACGACGGCGCGCGGATCTACGTGCAGTTCAGCGACATGAAGCACGTGCCGGCGATCTTCACCGAGACGTCGGCCGGGCGCGTGCTGATGTCGTGGGAGCTGCAGTTTCCGTATGCCGTTCTGACGCGTCCCGCGCAAACGTTAATCTTCCAGCTCGGGCCGTTCGAGGCGCGTGCGCAACGTGGTGCGGGCAATGGCGCCGGCATGACGGCGCAGGCCGGTACGGGGGGCACGGCGCCGGCTGCGGCCGCGGGGTCGAAAAAGTCGGCGAACGCGGCAAATGCGGCAACGAGCGCTGCAGCCAATCCGGCTACAGCGACGGCAAAACGCACGGCGTCTGCCGATGCGCTCTGGTACGTGAATACGCCTTCGACGTCGGGAACGGCGGCGGCCTCGCCGTCGACCGCGAACATTCCGGCCACGCTGCCGACCGCCATCACGTCGAACACGCCGCCGCCCGCGCCGGCCCAAGTGCCGGCTGCGGCCGCTCAGCCTTCGCGCGCCAGCGCGGATGCGCTGTGGTACATCTCGAAGTAGCGCACCGCCGATCGCACGCGTCGCGCGGCGATCATTTCTCCACGGTCGGCGGCAATTCGGGCGCGTTCATGTCGTCCACCCATTGCAGTTCGGCCGTACCGTTCTTCCTGAAATACACGCGCAGATAGCGCGACGTCGACGATTCCGGCTGCGGGATCGTCACGTCGATCGTCTTGTGTTCCGCCGCGACGCCACGCTCGATCTCGTCCAGCGGTTGCGCGAACGCCCACGCCAGCTTCACCGTTTGCCCCGGCGTGACCTGGCAGCCGCACGCGAACCCGCCGCCGCCGCCGAATGCCTCCCCTGCTTCCCGCGCGGACGGATTGCCGAAGCATCCCGACTTGTGTTCGTTGTCGAGCCAGAACTCGTGAAGCTTGCGGGTGTACTCGTTATAGCCGGTGATGCATACGGTGCGGGACGCCGTCGATGCTGCGTCGTCATGTCGCCCGCATCCGGCCAGCACGCCGAGCACCGCCAGTGTCAGCGCGCAGGCCCCTGCGCCGGACAGCTTCGCGAACGCGGCAATGCCGGGCACGGCATGCGTGCCGACCACACTCGCTCGCGTACCCGCAGGCACGCCGCCACCGGCCCGACCCCTCACCCGCGCCGCACCCAGATCACCTTGCCGTCGCGAATGCCGAGGTTGCGGCGCTCCTGCCGGTAATCCATCGTGCCCGGCAATGCCTTGCCGTCGCGCTCGAGCACGCGCCACAGGCAGCCGTCCAGTTGCGCCGCCGCATCCGCTTCGGCCTTGCCGACCAGCGCGTCATCCGGCCCCGCGTCTGCCTTGCATGCCTGCGACGTGAGCGCCGGCTCGCCATTCATCACCATGCCGCCGGCGGTCGCATTCTTCGTTTTCATGTCCGTGCATCCCGCAAACGTTGCGCCCGCAACCAGCGCCATCATCATCGCGATCGTCTTCTTCATCGGATTCTCCCTGTTGCGCCCGGCGGAACATCAGCGGCGTTCCCAGCCTGCCGGGCGTTGCATGCATGATCGGTTCCGCACGCCCGGGCCACGCCGATTCCGCGTGCCCGAGCCACGGGTTCGGCCTGCCGCCGAAGCCGCCTGCATGTTACCGCACGCGGCGCGGCGTGACGGCACGTGCATGCCGGCTGCGCCACACGATGCGTGCCGCGACGATCCGCTCAGAACTTGTAGGTTGCGCCCGCGATGGCGTAGTAGTTGCTGCGCGACTGGACGATCGGGCTGTCGCCGTAGCGGCCGAGCAGCCGCGTCACGCCGCCGGTCGCGAGCACCGACCAGTGCTGCGACAGCGTCCAGTTCCACGCGACCGCCATCGATGCGCTGTCGATCCCGCCGCTCGTCGAATACGGCCGGAACCGGCTCGTCATCGACTGCGCATCGGTCACGCCGTAGAACGTCTGCGTATAGCGCCCCGAGCCCGCATGCACGGTGCCCGTCACGATGATCTCGTGCTGCGCGGTCTTGAACACGGGCACCGCGAGATCCATGTGCCCCGACACGCCGCGCGACGTGTGCGTCACGGGCGAGTCGATCGTGACGCTCAGCTCCGCCGCGTTGAACAGCGTCACGCCCGCGCGCACGCCGACCAGCACCGAGCCCGGAATCCGGCCCATGCCCTTCAGGTAGTCGGAGCCCGGCATGTCGAAGCGGTTTTCGTCGGCCCGGCCCGCGTCGTAGCTCACGGCCGCCGACACGAACGCGCCGTGCGGCAGGTCCAGCCGGTAGCCGGCACCCTGGGTGCTGTCGACAAAGAAGCCATTGCCGAACTTCGCGGAAAAACCCGGCGCAACGACGCCGCGATACTGGTTGCTGCCCTGGTAGCGCGGCGCAGCCCCGCCACCAAGCGACAGCGAATACTGGTTTTCCGCATGGGCGGCGGCGGCAAGGGTGAGGCCGGCGAGCGGCATGCAATAGCGGTAGCGGCGGAGTATTGGGCGCACAATATTGAGATAGGAGTGACGGAGCCCGCAGTCTAGGGGCCGCCCTGCGCCGAGACTGTCCTGAATATTCGGAGAATCTGTGCTCAATTGTGTTCGATTGTTCGAGATTGTCGTCCCGCTCCCCCGGCCTTCTGCGCGCCGGATAGAATTCGCGTGCCGCGCCGCACCCCGGCTAGCCCGGGCGTGAGTTGGCGCGTGCGCCCCGAGGAGACCATGAACGAAGATCCACTCAAATACCGTGTACTGCTGATCGAGGACGACGACCGCCTGGCGCAGCTCGTCCGCGAATACCTCGACGGCTATGAATTCGCAGTGACGGTCGTGCGGCGCGGCGACCTCGCCGTCGCGGCGGTGCGCGAGCACCAGCCGGCCCTCGTGATACTCGACCTGATGCTGCCGAACCTCGACGGCATGGAAGTCTGCCGGCGCATCCGTGCGTTCACCAACGTCCCCGTGCTGATCCTGACCGCACGCCTGGACGTCTACGACCAGGTCGCCGGCCTCGAGACGGGTGCCGACGACTACGTGACGAAGCCGATCGAACCGCGCGTGCTGGTCGCCCGCGCCCGCGCGCTGCTGCGCCGTGCGCAGCCGGCCGTCGCGGAAGCGCCCGCGGCCGCGCCCGAAGCGCTCGTGTTCGGCGAGCTGGCGATCTCGCCGCCGAACCGCACCGTCACGTGGCGCGGCGAGCCCGTCGACCTGAAGACCGCCGAATTCAACCTGCTGCTGATCCTTGCGCGCGCGGCCGGCACCGTGCTGAGCCGCGACGACATCCTGAAGCAGTTGCGCGGGATCGAGTTCGACGGGCTCGACCGCTCGGTCGATTCCGGCATCTCGAAGCTGCGCCGCCGCTTCGAGGATGCCTCGTCGGAGCCGCACAAGATCAAGACGATCTGGGGTCGCGGCTACCTGTTCAGCCCTTCTGCGTGGGACGAATAAATGCTGCGCCCGTTGATCAGGCTGTACCTCGTCGTGATCCTGTTCGTCGCCGCGTCGATCCTGTTCATCCAGCTGTCGTTCGACCGGATCTTCTACGACCGCAGCGCGCAGGCGCAGCGCGACTCGTTGACGACCTATGCGTTCGTGCTCAACGACTACCTCGAACGGCATCCGGGCGGGCAGCGCGAACTCGCGCTGCGCGAGCTCGCGAAACACGGCAACGAAGGGTTCGGTTTCCTGTCGATGACTGCCGCCCGTGCGCAATTGAGCGGCGTGCCGCTGCGCGATCTCGATGCCGGCCGGATCGCGATCAGCTACAACGGCAAGGATTACTACATGCCGCTCGCGGACGGTACGGTCCTGCATGCGCGGCCGATCGAAGCCTCCGATCTCGACATCAAGATCTATGCGTACCTGCTGCTCGCGCTCAGCACGCTGTTCGCGGTGGTGCTGTGGATTCATTATCACTGGCGCGACCTGCGCAGGCTGCAGGAAGCCGCGCACGCATTCGGCGCCGGTACGCTGTCGACGCGCGTGAAGCTGTCCGGCAAGTCGAACATCTACGAGCTGTCGCAACAGTTCAACGACATGGCCGAGCGCATCGAGGCGTCGATCAAGCAGCAGCGCGAAATGATGCACGGCATCTCGCACGAACTGAAGACGCCGCTCGCGCGGCTCGAATTCGGGCTCGCGCTGCTCGCGGAGCCTGACGAATCGGGACGGATGCGCGAACGCCGCGACGCGCTGCGGCGCGACGTGCGCGAACTCGACGAGCTCGTCACCGAGCTGCTGACGATCGGCCGGCTCGAACAGGGCGCGAGCCAGCTCGCGCCGATGGAAGTCGTCGTCGATGCGTTGATCGACAGCGTCGCCGGCAGCGTCGCGAACGACATCGCCGATCGCGGCATCACGCTCGACGTGTCGGCGCTCGCCGCACCCGCCACCCACGTGTGCGACCCGAAGCTGGTCGCCCGCGCGTTGCTGAACCTGATCCGCAACGGCGCACGCTATGCATCGCGCACGGTGCTGCTCGCCGCCGAGGGCGACGCGTCCGGCGCGCTCGTGCTGAGCGTCGACGACGATGGCCCCGGCATTCCGGCCGCCGAGCGCGCCCGCGTGTTCGAACCGTTCCAGCGGCTCGACTCCAGCCGCGACCGGCAGACCGGCGGCTTCGGGCTCGGGCTCGCGATCGTGCGGCGGGTCGCGCAGGTGCACGGCGGCGACGTGCGGCTCGAGGATTCGCCGCTCGGCGGCGCACGCTTCGTGATCACGCTGCCCGCGCTGACGCTGCCGGACAATCTCTTCGACTTGCCGGATCCCTTCGCGCATACCGACGCGTTCGGCGGCAGCACCGGCATGGCCCTCCCGCGGCAGTGAAGCGCGCGGCGGGCGCCCTGCCCGCCCTCGCCTGGCCGCTTGCCGTCGGTGCGTGCGCGCCGCTCAGCGGCGGCGCAGCAGCGCGACGAAGAACAGGCTGCCGAACATCGCGGTGACGATCCCGATCGGCAGATCCTCCGGTGCCGCGAGCGTGCGGGCGGCCACATCGGCCCACACGAGCAGGATCGCACCGGTCAGCGCGGCCACCGGCAGCAGCCTGCCGTGCTCGGCGCCGACGACGCGACGGCACAGATGCGGCGTCACGAGCCCGACGAAGCCGATCGCCCCGCTCACCGCCACCATCGCGCCGGTCGCGAACGATGCGACGACGAAGACTTCGCGCCGCATCCGCGCGCTCGGCACGCCGAGCGCGGCCGCCGCGACATCGCCCGACATCAGCGCATTCAGCTCGCGCCGGCGCGCGTACAACGCGCCGCCGGCGAGCGCTGCGCACACGGCCGGCACCGGCAGCAGATCCCAGCGCGCGAGCCCGACGCCGCCGAGCATCCAGAACAGTACCGACGACGCGGCGCGCTGATCGCCGAGATACAGCAGCAGGTTGCCGAACGCGGCCATCATGAACGACACCGATACGCCCGCGAGCAGCAGCCGGTCCGATTCGAGCCGGCCGCGCCGGTAAGCGAGCGCGACGACGCAGGCGGTCGCCGCGAGCGCACCCGCGAACGCGGCAGCCGACAGCGTGAACGGGCCGAATGCCGCGCCGGCCATCACGGTGACCGCGACGGCGCCGAGCATCGCGCCCGCGCTCACGCCGAGCAGGTGCGGATCGGCCAGGCGGTTCGCGGTCGCCGCCTGCAGCGCCACGCCGACCGCCGCCAGCGTCGCGCCGACGATCGCGGCCAGCAGCGCGCGCGGCATCCGGATCAGCCAGACGATGCTGTCGTCGCCCGCCCCCGCCGCGAACGCGCCAGCGTCGCCGAACGCCGACGCGATGTGCGTGGCGACGATCCGCACCGCAGCCGGCATCGCGATCGGCGCGGGACCGAACGCGGCCGACGCGACGATCGACACGACCAGCAGCAGCGCCAGCACCGGCAGCACCACGCGCATGGCGGGCCGCGATGCACGCCCCTGCACGCTCATCGCGCCGGCCCGGCGAACGCGGCCGGATACAGCGCACGCGCCAGCGTCTCGACGGCCGCGACGTTCTCGGGGCCCGGCGTCGCCGCATCGTACGGAATCACGATGAAGCGCCGGTCGCGGATCGCGGCCACCCGCGCGAGCGACGGCTGGCTCAGCAGGAACTGCTGCTTCTGCGCAGCCGTCACGGCCGAATAGTCGACGATCACGATCACCTGCGGATCGCGCGCGACCACGCTTTCCCAGCTCACCTGCGTCCAGCTGCGCGGCACATCGGCCATCACGTTGCGCGCCCCGGCCGCCGCCAACAGCGCGGTCGGCATCGCGAGCCCGCCCGTCGTCATCGGCTTGTCGGTGCCGCTGTCGTAGACGAACACGCGCAGCGGCTCCGGATGCCCGATCGTGCGCGACACCGCCGCGAGACGCGCGCGCATCGCTGCGACAACCTGCGCGGCGCGCGCTTCGACACCGAAGATCCGGCCGAGATTGTTCAGGTCGCGGAACACGTCGTCGAACGACGCCGCCGACTGCTTCATCACGTGCGAACACGACTCGGTCAGCTCGTAGGTGCGGATGCCGAACGGCGCGAGCGTCGCGGGCGTCACCGGGCCGCCGACATGCATCCCGTAGTTCCAGCCCGCGAGATAGAAGTCGGCGCGCGCGGCCGCCAGCACCTCGAGCGACGGATACTGGCTCGCCAGTTCGGGCACGCCGCGCAGCGCATCGCGCACGCGCGCGGTGCCCGTCTTCCAGCCGCCGATGCCGGTGTAGCCGGCGAGCCGGTCCTTCAGGCCGAGCACGAGCATCATCTCGGTCAGGTTCACGTCGTTGCTCACCGCACGCGTCGGCGCGCGCTCGAACGTCACGTCGCGATCGCAACTGCGCACGGTGACGGGATACGCCCCCGCATGCGCGGCCGCGCAGCCGAGTACGGTCGCGGCAAGCAGCCGCCGGAATGCGGGCGATAACGCAGAGGACAAAGCGGAGGACAAGACTGGAATCGGCATGGCGGTCATTCCGGATGAAGCGGCGTGATGCGCGGCCGGCCCGTGACGGGATGGCGATCGACGAGCGCGGCGACGCCGAACACGTCGCGCAGCAGCGCTTCGGTCAGCACGTCGGCCGGCACGCCCGATGCGACGACCCTGCCGTGCGCAAGCACGTGGAGCCGGTCGCAATACGCGGCCGCGAGATTGAGGTCATGAATGGTCGCGAGCGTCGCGATGCCGAGGCGCCGCACGCGCGCGAGCAGTTCGAGCTGATGGCGCAGGTCGAGATGGTTGGTCGGTTCGTCGAGCAGCAGCAATTCGGGCTGCTGCGCGAGCGCGCGGGCCAGCAGCGCACGCTGCTTCTCGCCGCCCGACAGCGACGCGAAGCGTTGCGCACGGCGCTCGGCGAGGCCCACGTCGTGCAGCGCGGATTCGACGATCCGGCGATCGTCCGCCGTCTCCGCATCGAACGGCCGCTGGTGCGGCGTGCGTCCCATGCCGACGAGTTCGTCGACCGTCAGCCCGAAATCGTCCGGCGTCTCCTGCTGCAGCACCGCGATGCGCTGCGCGACCGCGCGCGGCCGCATGCGCCACACGTCCTGCGCATCGAGCGCGACGTGGCCGGCGTCGGGCCGCGCGTAACGGAACACGCAGCGCAGCAGGCTCGTCTTGCCGCTGCCGTTCGGGCCGACCAGCCCGACGAACTCGCCTGCGGCCACGCTCAGCGTCACCGATTCGAGCACGGTGATCGCGCCGCCGGGAGACCAGCTCACGCGTTCGATGTCGAGCATGTGCGTCATGGGAGGCTCGCCGCGCCGCACTAGAAGCGCATCGTCGCGACGAGCTCCGCCGAGCGCGACGGGCCGAGCAGCCATTGCTCGCCGCCGTTCGACGTCGTCACCGCATACGTGCGGTTCGCGAGATTGCGCAGGTATAGCGCCAGCTCGGTGCGCGACGTCGGCTGCCAGCGCAGCGACGCATCGAACACCGTGTACGACGGCACCTGCACGCGGTTCGCGTCGTCGCCGTACGTCGCGCCGACGTAACGCACGCCCGCATTCGCCTGCCAGCGCTCGGCGAACGCCCAGCCGAGCCACAGGTTCGCCGTCTGCTGCGGCACGTTGGCCGGCGCATTGCCGGCGCGCGACACCGTCGCGCTGCCGACCTTCTGGTTGAACTCGTCATAGCGCGCGCGCAGCAGCGCGATGTTCGCATCGACCGTCCAGCCGTGCGGCAGCCGCGCGCCGCCCGTCAGCTCGATGCCGCGCGACGATTGCCGGCCGACCTGCTGGCGTAGCGCGGGATTGAACGGATCGGTGCTCAGCAGGTTGCGCTTCGTGATGTCGTACACGGCGAACGTCCAGTACGCGCGGCCGTCGAGCAGCGTCTGCTTGACGCCGGCTTCCCACTGTTCGCCGGTCGCGAGCCGGTAGCCTGCCTGCGACGCGGACAGCGTCACCAGCGAGCCGAGGCCCTCCGCGCCCGTCGTGTACTGCGCATACGCGCTGAGCGTCGGCGCGACTTCGAACACGAAGCCCGTGCGCCAGCCGACGTTCGCGAAACGCTTGTCGAAGCCCGCGCCGGTTGCCGCCTGCTCGCGGCTGAACGCGATGTGGTCGTAGCGCAGGCCGCTCACCCACGCGAGCCGCGGCAGCACTTCGAGCCGGTTCTCGGCGAACACCGCGGCCTGCCGCGCCCGCGTGCTGAACTGCGGCACCGTCGGGTCGGGGCTCGTGAACACGCCGGGATCGAAGCCGTGCGCGGGCACCGTCGATTCGCCGCCGTACGGCGAATTGTTGGTGCCGCTGAACGTGATCTGGCTGAATTCCGTGCCGACGACGAAGCGGTTCGCGCGGCCGAACAGCGTGCCGTCGAAGCGCGCGCTCAGCCGATCGCCGATCTGCCGCTGATGGTGGCCGATGTCGAGATAGTCGCTGCGCGTGACGAGACCCGTCGCGGCCTCGAGCGCATACGATTCGGCATTGCGCCAGTGGCGGTTCGACGTCAGGTAGTAGAGCTGGTTGTCGATCGTCACGCCGGCCGTCGGCCGGTAGCTGGCCGACAGGCGCGTCCACTGGTCGTAGTACGACATTGTCGCGTCGCCGACGTTGTAGTTGAGCTTGCGCAGCGACGGATCGAGCACGCCGTTCGGCGCCGGCACACCATAGTAGGTCGCCGGCATCTGGCGGCCGTAGTCGAAGTCGAGCGTCAGCGTCAGCTTCGGGCTCACGTCGAATTTCAACGCGCCGCCGACGGCCGTCGTATGCGTATCGGCCCGCTCGGCGAGACCGTTCGCGCGCGCATCGCTCGCATAAAAGCGATACGACAGCTGCGGGCCCAGCGCGCCCGTCGTATCGAACGCGGCGCGCTTCGCGCCGTCGGGGCCGACACCGACCTGCAGCGTCGTCTCGCGCGTGCGCTGCGGCCGCTTCGGCACGACGTTCACGACGCCGCCGATCGCCCCTTCACCGTACAGCACCGACGCCGGGCCGCGCAGCACCTCGATGCGCTCGACCGACCATGTATCGAACGGGAACGTGATCGTGCCGGCGGCCGGCATCAGGCGCACGCCGTCGAGCAGCGTCATCACCGATTCCTGCCCGCTGAAGCCGCGCACGCTCAATGCGGTGCCGCCGGTGCCGGGTGCCATCGCGCTCGAGAACCCCGCGGTGCGCGTCACCGCGTCGAGCACCGTGCGATCGCCGCGCGCGTCGATCGTGTCGGACGTGACCGTCTCGACGCTCGCGGGGGTATCGAGGCTTGCCAGCCCGAGCCGCGAACCCGTTTCGAGCGGTTGCGTCAGCGGGTCAGCCGGTGCGGATTGCGCACTGACGTTGATCGCCGGCAGCGCATGCCGCTCGTCCGCTGCGGGTGCGGCCACTTCGGCGGCCAACGCGCCGGAGGTCGCCATCGCGCAACCCACCAGGGTCGTGCAGCCGCGTGCACGCCACGCGCGGGGGGGCCGGCGCGGCGCGGCGGCGTGCCGCTCCCCGCGCGCCGGGTTGTTTCTGGTTTTCGTCACGTCGTATCGATCTTCGTCTGGAGTCGCCGCACGCGGCCGCACCGGGTAGCCCGGGCGGCCGGCGACGCGAAACGTCAGATGATACAAAATATCAATTCACTTCGTCAGGATTTTGTCAGCTTGTGCCGGGCGCCCGGCCGACGGGCGCCGCGCCCGCGTCTACAGCGGAAAACTGAACTGCACCCACAGCTTGTCGCCCTGCGGCCGGTTGCGCACCGCGAACTCGTGCTGGTATTTCACGACCACGCCCGACGCCGGCCCCCACATGTAGCGCAGCTGCGGGCCGATCGCGACCGATTGCCCGCGAAAGCCGTCCGACCCGACCTTCACACCATCCTGCGTATCGTCGGTGAACTGCTTCAGGAACGTGCCCTGCACGCCGAGCTGCACGCGCCGGTCGATCGAATAGCCGATCAGGTAGTCGAGCACGGCGACCGCCCCCGAGTGGTACCGCGTCGCATGGTTCGGCGAATTCAGCTCCAGCAGCGTGGTCGTCGAGATCTCCCAGTCGCGGCCCGGAAACCACGTCGCGCTGACATACGGCAGGAACGCATACGTGTTCAATCCCGGATTCGCGATCCGGTTCACCGCATACGCACCGGTCGGCACCGCGAACGACGGCGAGAAGAATGCGAAGAAGGTCTTCGATGCGTTCGCATAGTCGATCATGACCGGCTCGAGGATCACGTCGCCGAGCGACGTGCGGTTGCCGGTGCCGCCCGGCGTCGACAGATGCAGGTGGACGATCGGCACGATCGCGCTGCTCGACAGCGAGAACGGCCCGAGCGTCGCGCCCCAGGTGTGCACGACGCGCGGCGTTTCCGCGACGACGCTCAGATGGAATCCCGGCACCGCGCTGCCGCCGTCCGGCCCGGCAAACCGGTTCGACGCGTAGTAAAGCGAATAGTTGAAGTACTGCGTGTTGCCGGGCGGCGGAAGCAGCCCGTTCAGCACCGTGTTGACGCCGAACGGATAACTGATCTGCCCGCTCTCCGTGGCCGACGCCGGAACGTGAACGGCTCCAGCGATCAGGAGTGCCAACGGCACCTGTCGCAATGCGAATGTCATGTCGTCTCCAAACCGGATTGTTATCGTGTCATCGCGAGCCCGGCACTGCAGGCCCGGGGAGACGCAATGTAAAGCGCACGACAGCGGCGAAAAAGACGACGTTCGGGAGAACAGTTCTCCGTTACACGGAGAAATGCGCGACGGCCCGGCGCCGGCCCGCGATCAGCGGCCGACTTCCTTCCATTTGCGCGCGAGCCCGAGGCGTTCGAAACGCTCGATCAGGAACTCGGTGAACACGCGGATCTTCGCCGGCTGGTGGCGGCGGCTCTGGTACGCGATGTTGACGGTGAGCGCCGGCAGTTGCCAGTCGGTGAGCACCGGCACCAGCTTCCCCGCGACGATATCGTCGTGAATGATGTAGAGCGGCTGGATCAGGATGCCGAGCCCGGCAAGCGCCGCGGCGCGGATCACCTGCCCTTCGTTCGCATCGAGCACGCTCTTGATCGTGACCGACTGCTTCTTCGCGCCGTGGCGGAAATGCAGCACGTACGGATCGTTCGCGAGGTTGTAGACCAGCAGCCGGTGGTCGCACAGCGCGTCGGGCGTCGCCGGCGCACCATGCTTCGCCAGATACCCGGGCGACGCGGCCAGCACGCGTCGTGTCTCGGCGAGCTTGCGCACCGTGATGCCCGAATCCGCCTCATGCTCGCGCGTGCGGATCGCCACGTCGATGCCGGCCTCGATGAAATCCGGGTAGCGGTTCGCCGCGACGATCTGCACGTTCAGGTTCGGGTAGCGTCGGTGAAACTCCGGCAACGCGGGTGCGATATAGATCGACGCGAACGATACCGAAGCGGTCACGCGCAGCGTGCCGGCCGGATTGACGCTCGCTTCGTTGACCGCCGCATCGGCCTCCGACAGCTCCATCAGGATCGCGACGCAGCGCCGGTGGTACTCGTGCCCGGCATCGGTCAGCCACAGGCGCCGCGTGGTGCGCTCGACGAGCCGCGCACCCAGCCGCTCCTCCAGCGCGTTCAGGCAGCGGCTCGCCGCCGCGCTCGACATCCCGAGCCGCTCGGCGGCCTTCGACAGGCTGCCCAGCTCGGCCACCTGCACGAAAAATTCGATCTGCGTCCACTTGTCCATGCGTTCGATTCTTCCACCTGACGGAGAACAAAACTCCTCCAAACCATCTTTTTTACGATCCAAGGAGGAATTAATGTTACGTCAACGCGCCATCCAACGACATCAGGAGACACCCCCTATGCGCAATCTCAACGAAGACACCATCACGCAGGCCGTGATCGCGTCGCTCGGCGGCTGTCGCGACGAGCGGTTGCGCACGGTCATGACCAGCCTCGTCCAGCACCTGCATTCGTTTGCGCGGGAGACGAAGCTCACCGAGGCCGAATGGCAAGCCGCGATCGGCTTCCTGACCGCGGTGGGCCACATCACCGACGACAAGCGCCAGGAGTTCATCCTGCTGTCCGACGTGCTCGGGGTGTCGACCCTCGTCACCGCACAGAACCATGCGAAGCCGGCCGGCTGCACGGAGGCGACCGTATTCGGTCCGTTCTACGTCGAAGGCAGCCGCGATTTCGGCATGTTCGACGACATCGCGAACGGCGCATGCGGCGAGCCCTGCTTCGTGTCGGGCCATGTGCGCGGCATCGACGGCATGCCGATCGCGCACGCGTCGCTGGAAGTCTGGCAAGCCGACGAGGACGGGCACTACGACGTGCAGCTACCGGCCGACGACGGCTCGGTCACGCATCGCGCGCGCGGCCGGCTGCGCACCGGCGCCGACGGCCGTTACGCGTTCCGCTCGATCCTTGCCGAGCCGTATCCGATTCCGCACGACGGCCCCGTCGGCGCGATGCTCGACGCGCTCGGCCGTCATCCGTGGCGCCCCGCGCACCTGCACTTCATGATCGAGGCGCGCGGCTACGAAACGCTGATCACGCACGTGTTCCGCGACGGCGACCGCTATCTCGACTCCGATGCGGTATTCGGCGTGCGGTCGACGCTCGTCGCCGACTGGGTCCGGCACGCGCCCGGCATCGCACCGGACGGATCGCGCATGGACACGCCGTTCTACACGCTCGATTACGACTTCGTGCTCAATCCCGCGGAGCGCGCCGCATGATCCGGCACGTCGTGATGTGGAACGTCGCAGGCGCGACCGAGCCCGAGCGCGCGGTGGCACGCACCACCGTCAAGACCGCCTTCGAAAGTTTGCGCGGCCGGATTCCCGGCATGACGCACCTCGAGGTGGGCGCGGATTTCAGCGCGGCCGACTACGCGTGCGACCTGATTCTCGTCGCCGACTTCGAGTCGCGCGAAGCACTCGACGCTTACGCGACGCATCCCGAACACACACGCGTACGCGACGCACTGACGGGCCTGCGCATCGCGCGCCACCAGGTCGACTACGCAACGGAGTGACGACGACATGAACTTCATCTACCAGGCACGCCCCGCACGCGTGATCTTCGGCGCGGGCAGCCTCGAGCATCTCGAACGCGAAGTGCTGGAACTGGGCGCGCAACGCGCGATCGTGCTCTGCACGCCGGACCAGCGCGACCTCGCGCAACGCATCGTCGAGCGGCTCGGTGCCCGTGCCGCCGGGCTGTACGATCGCGCAACGATGCACGTGCCGATCGAAATCGCCCGCGATGCGCAGGCGTTCGCCAGGTCGTGCAATGCCGACTGCGCGATCGCGATCGGCGGCGGCTCGACGATCGGCCTCGGCAAGGCGATCGCACTCGAAAGCAGCCTGCCGATCCTCGCGATTCCGACGACGTACGCCGGCAGCGAAATGACGCCGATCTACGGCCTGACCGAAGGCGGCCTCAAGCGCACGGGCTCCGATGCGCGTGTACTGCCGAAAACGGTGATCTACGATCCCACGCTCACCGTCACGCTGCCCGTCGAGTTGTCCGTGACGAGCGGCCTCAATGCGATCGCGCACGCGGCGGAAGGCCTCTACGCGAACAACGCGAATCCGGTCATGAGCCTCGTCGCCGAAGAAGGCATTCGTGCGCTGGCGCGCGGCCTGCCCGGCGTGCGGCGCGACCCCGCCGATCTCGACGCGCGCAGCGACGCGCTCTACGGCGCATGGCTGTGCGGCATGGTGCTCGGCAACGTCGGCATGGCGCTGCACCACAAGCTCTGTCACACACTCGGCGGCAGCTTCAACCTGCCGCACGCGTCGACCCATACGGTCGTGCTGCCGCATGCGCTCGCGTACAACGCCGCGCACGCGCCGGACGCGATGCAGCGGATCGCCCGCGCGATCGGCACGAACGACGCGGCACGCAGCCTCTACGCACTGGCACTCGACAACGGCGCGCCGGTTTCATTGAAGGCGATCGGCATGCAGGAAGCCGACCTCGATCGCGCCGCCGATCTCGCGGCCGCCAATCCGTACTGGAACCCGCGCCCGATCGAACGCGACGGCCTGCGCGCGCTGCTGCAGGACGCGTTCGACGGCAACCTGCCCGGCTCGACCGCGCGCTGAATCGAACCCACGACACACCAACAAACGACCCCGTCATGGAGACACCCCGCATGAACACCGAATCGAGCGCGCACGGCGACAGCACCGTCGAACACTGTGACGTCGCCATCGTCGGCTACGGCCCGACCGGCCTCGTCGCCGCATCGATGCTGGGCCGCGCCGGCCATCGCGTGATCGTCCTCGAACGCTGGCCGACCCCATACGGTCTGCCGCGCCTCACGCACATCGACGGCGAAACCGCGCGCATCGTGCAAGCCAGCGCCGACGTCGATCACGCGCTGCGCCACGCGAAAGCCGTCGACACCTACCACTACCGCGACGCGAACGGCGACTTGCTGCTCGAACTGAACTGGTCCGGACGCGCATGCGGCTACCCCGCACACATCTCGATCTACCAGCCCGACATCGAGGACGCGATCGATGCGCGCGCCAGCACCTTCAAGAACGTGACGATCCTGCGCGGCTGGGAAGTCGATACGCTGCTGCAGGACGACGACGGCGTGACGCTGACCGCGCATCCGTCGCGCGGCAGCCAGGACGCGCAATGGACCGGCAAGCCGCGTGCCATTCGCGCCCGCTACGTGATCGGCGCCGACGGCGCGAACAGCTTCGTGCGCCGCACGCTCGGCATCGAGCGATCGGATTTCGGCTACAACGAGCGCTGGCTCAACCTCGACTCGGAGAACCAGCGCGATCTCGGCGACGGCTGCGCGCGCACGACGATCTACTGCGATCCGGCGCGCGCGTACATGCACATGCCGATCGGCACGAAGCGCACACGCTTCGAGCTGCGTGTGCTGCCGGACGAATCGACCGCCGAATGGGAAACGGAAGAAGCCGGCTGGAAGTGGCTCAACGACCACTACGGCTACGGCCCGGACGACCTGAAGCTGCTGCGCCACGTCGTCTACACGTTCGAGACGCGCATGGCCGAGCGCTGGCGCGCCGGCCGCGTGCTGCTCGCGGGCGATGCGGCGCACACGATGATGCCGTACATGGGACAAGGCGCGTGCTCCGGCATGCGCGACGGCATCAACCTCGCGTGGAAGCTCGACCTGGTGCTGACCGGGCGCGCGGCCGCCGACCTGCTCGACACGTTCGAAGCCGAGCGCCGCCCGCACGTGACCGCGATCACGCAGATGTCGCTGTTCCTCGGGCAGGTCGTCAACGAGGACGATCCGCGCAAGGTCGCCGAGCGCGACGCGGCGTTCCGCGCCGGCAACATGCCGCCGATGCCGCCGTTTCCGAAGCTGGACCACGGCATCGTGCACGACGAAGCCGACGGCACGCGCCTGCCGACGACCGGCGCGCCCGCCCCTCAAGGGCGGGTTCGCCGCGGCGCGGCCGAGGGCCGCTTCGACGACGTGGTCGGCCGGGGATTCCAGCTCGTCGCGCGCGAACACCCTTCCCGCTATCTCGACGATGCGCAGCGCGCCTTTCTCGCGCAGCTCGGCTGTCACGTGGCCGTGCTGTCCGACGACGTGAGCGCACCGGATGCCGTGGTCGATCTCGACGGCGAGCAGCAGGCGTTCATGAATGCGCACGGGATCGGCGCGTATGTCGCTCGGCCCGATTTCATCGTGTTCGGTTCGGTGACCGACCTGCGCGATCTCGGCGCGCTCGTCGATGCGCTCCGCGACAAACTGCACTGGTCCGCCGCTTCGAGCGAGCCGGCTGCGGTTTCGGCGGCTTCGGCTGCCGTTACCCACGCATCGTGAAGGAGTGGCATGCATGACAACTGAACTGTCACCGTTCGCGCTGTCGCTGCAACGCGCGATGCCCGTCACGCGCCTGCTCGATTGCGGAGTGGACCATGCCGACGCAATGGCGCTGCACGCGCGCACGTCGGCAGGCGAACCGTGGGATGTCGCGGCCGAAGCGCTGGCCGACACGCAGCTCGCGCGCGCCGCCCGGGCGGCGGAAGCCGGCCATCTGGTCACGGCCGCCGACGCACAGGCGATGGCCATCGCGAACCTGCTGTTTGCGCAGATGGCGTTCAACCACGACGTGCCGCGCAAGCGCGCGCTCTATGCGCGGCTCGTCGACGCGTCGCACGATCTCGCGCGCTGGTCCGACAAGCGCATCGAGCGCGTCGAAGTGCCGTTCGGCGATGCGCACCTGATCGGCTGGCTGGTCCGGCCGCCGACCGAGCGCATCCGCGGCACCGTCATCCTGTTCGGCGGCCAGAGCGGCTGGGGCTTCGCGTACTGGCCGATCGCACGCGCGCTCGCGGCGCGCGGGATCGCCACGCTGCTCGCCGAGGGGCCGGGCCAGGGCGAGACGCGGCTCGAACAGCGGATCTTCGTCGACGTCGACATGAGCGCCGCGTACCGGCGCTTCGTCGATGCTGTCGCCGACCGCGTGCCCGGGCCGATCGGCATCTGGGGGAACAGCATCGGCGGGTTGTGGGCGGCGTCGACCGCCGCAGCCGATAGCCGGATCGCCGCCTGTTGCGTGAACGGCGCGCTCGCGGCACCGACGCTGCTGCCGTTCCGCACGTTTGTCGAACAGGCCGCGGCGATGCTCGGCAACGACGATCCCGATGCGGTCGCGGCGAATTTCGCGCGGATGCGCTTCTCGTCCGAACGCGACCGCATCGCGTGTCCACTGCTGGTACTGCACGGCGGTGAAGATCCGCTGATCCGGCTCGACGATCAGCAGCCGTTTCTCGATGCGGCGACGTCCGGCGATGCGACGCTCCAGGTCTGGCCGGACGGCGAGCACACGATCTACAACCACGCGTCCGAGCGAACCGCACTCGTCTGCGACTGGTTCGTCGAACGATTGGCGAGGGCCGCGATTGCGTGACCACGCATGCGGTGTCGACCGTGCGAACGGTCGACACCGCTCGTAGCACTACGGCTTCGCGCCGCCGTTCGCCACCACGCCGTCGATTTCCGCGCGCGTGAAGCCGTACTTCGCCATCCGCTCGCGATGATCGGCCGAGCCGAGATACTCGCGCAGCTTCGCGTTCACGGCCTCCACGAGCGCGCCGCTGTTCCGGCTGAACGAAAACCCGCCGACAGGCACGGCCGCACCCGCATCGCGCTCGTGCGACACGGCCGCCAGCCGCTTGTCCGTATCGGCAACCGCGCGGGCCCCGATCGCCGTGCTCGCGAACGCGTCGACCTGCCCGCCTAGCAACGCAGCCACGGCGTCGGGTTGATCCTTGAAGATGACGATCCGGTCGTCGCTCACACCGGCCGCCTTCGCCGAATCGATCTGCACCTGGTCGGTCACGCAGCCCAGCCGCGCATCGCTGCGGGCCGCGACGGCCGCGTAGCTCGTCAGCCGCTTCGGGTTGCCGGCCTGCAGCACGAATCCGTCGCCGATCGCCCACACCGGAGCACTGAACGCCACGTGCCGCGCGCGTTCTGCCGTCACGAAGATCGGCACGTTCATGTCCCAGCGCCCGGCCTGCACGCCCGGCAGCAGCGCCTCGAACGACGTCGGGTGATATTCGATTTCCGTCGCGCCGATCGCGCGCAGCACCACCTCGGCCAGCTCGATATCCGCGCCGGTCACGGTACCGTCATCTGCCGTCCAGTAGAACGGCGGCTCCTCGATGTACGCAATCCTTACCTTCATGGTGTCACTCCTGACGTTCAATGATGTTCGCCGCGCCCGCCTGTTGCCTGATTTACACGACAGCCGCATCCATCGCCTGCGACAGCGCCGTCAACGCCGGCTGGAAGCGCTCAGGCGGAAGATAGCCGAACCCGAGCCTGAACACGCGGCTGCTTTCGCCGAACCACGTGCCTGATGCGAGCTGCACATCGTGGTCGGGCAATACCTGCCAGAAACGCGCCACGGCCGGCTCGTCGAATGCATCCTGCCGCAGCCGTACGCAGCACATCGCGCCGGCGTCCGGCCGCACCCACTCGACTCGTCGCTGTTCACGCTCGCACCAGCCCGATAGGGTATCGAGCGTACCCGCAAGCAATCGGCGGCGTGGCGCGAGCACGTGTTCGCGGTTGCGCAGCACCGTTGCGGCAAGCAGCTCGTCGAGCACCGAACCCGAGATGACCGTATTCAGCTTCGCGACGAGCAGGCGCGCCCGAAGCCCCGCGTCGGCCACCGTGAGCCACCCCGTCCGCAGCCCGGGTGCACCCAGCGCTTTCGACACCGACGAACCCGTGACGATGCGTGCATCGACGCCGGCGAAACTGGCTGCCACGGCGGCATCGCCATAAGTCGCTTCGCGATAGGTCTCGTCGATGAACAGTATCGCGTCCGGGCACCGTTGCGCCATCAACGCCAGCAATGCATCGATCTCGGCGCGCGATGCCTGTACGCCGCCGGGATTCTGCGGGGACGCGATGCTGACCAGCCGCGTCTTCGACGACAGGCTCGCGTCGAACTGCGCGAGGTCCAGCCGATACCCGTTCTCGAACGACAGCCGCACTTCTCGCACCGTTGCGCCGGCGCCGACCAGGCAATCTCGACTCGGCGGAAAGCACGGCGTCGCGAGCACGGCCTCGTCGCCGGGCCGGCACACTTCATAGGCCAGCAGAAACAGCCCGAGCGCAGTGCCTTGCGTCGTCACGATCTGCGCGGCCGGCACGTTGCAGGTATCGGCAATCGCATCGCGCAGCACGGCGGCGCCCGCCGATTGACTGTAACCGAGCTTCAGGTTGCGGACGGTGTCGACGCCGGCCAGATCCAGCAGCTCGCCGACCGTCAGGTCTTGCGACGTGCTCTCCGCCAGGTTGAACGTCCGGTTCACGTCGAGCAGCGAGATGATTTCGTTGTGTGGAAACCGTCCGCGCCACTCGCCGGATGGTGCTTGTGTCGTCTGCATGGGCAAGCCTCGCATTGGCCGATCGATGGATCGAATCATCGCCATCGTAGCGTCCGCACAAAAACCATAACAGCCACAATTTTCCGCCGATTGGACCGACACAATTGGGCGTGGCGAGATAGCGTCGAACGGCCGATAATCAGGCACTCCCCTGCCACTGGTACCCCATGGAAGCGCAAACGTCATTCCGCTACAGGCAGCTGGCCGACCTCATCGTCGGCATGATCGAGAACGGTACGCTGGCGCCGGGCACGCGGCTGCCGTCCGTGCGTACCGTCAGCGAGCAGCAGCGCATCAGCGTGTCCACCGCGCTGCAGGCATACCGTCTGCTCGAAGATCGCGGCGTGCTCGTCTCGCGGCCGCAGTCGGGTTTCTATGTCGCGGCTGAGCGTGACGGCACGCTTGCATTGCCGAGCGCATCGCGCTCGCGCGCCAAAGCATCGACGGTGTCGATCAGCGGCGCAGTCGCCGCGATGCTCGAACACGCGGCCAATTCGGCGCTCGTGCCGCTCGGATGCGCGGTGCCCGATCCGGCGCTGCTGCAATCGAAGCGGCTCGACCTCGCCCTCTCGCGCGCGGCGCGCCAGCATGGCACGCGCTACAACGTCTATTGCGCGCCCTATGGCGAACCGGCGCTGCGCCGCGAAATCGCGCGGCGGGCCATGCGCTTCGGGCATCCACTTTCGGCGGACGACATCCTCGTCACGAATGGCTGCACCGAAGCATTGACGCTCGCGCTGAATGCCGTGGCAACGCGCGGCGATACGATTGCGGTGGAATCGCCGACCTATTTCGGTCTGCTTCACACGCTGGAGGCACTGGGGCTGAAGGCGCTGGAGTTGCCGACCGATCCGCTGCGCGGCGTCGACGTCGGCAGGCTGGCGCAGCGGCTCGAATCGGAATCGATCGCCGCCTGCGTGCTGTCGTCGAGCTTCGGCAATCCGCTCGGCTCCGCGATGACCGAGGACGACAAGCGCGCGCTGCTTGCGCTGCTCGCGCGCCATCGGGTGCCGCTGATCGAAGACGACGTCTACGGCGACATCCATTTCGGGCGGGATCGGCCGCGTCCGTTCAGCGCACTCGACAGCGATGCCGATACGATCTACTGCAGTTCGTTCTCGAAGAGCCTCGCCCCGGGATATCGGATCGGCTGGATCGCGGCGGGCGCCCGCACCCAGCAGGTGATGGAGCGCAAGCTCGCGCTCAGCCTGTGCGGCCCCGTGCTGCTGCAGGTCGCGCTGGCCGAGTTCCTCGCCAGCGGTGCATACGACGCACACTTGCGCCGCATCCGGCGCGTGTTCGAGGACAACCTGGCGCGGATGACGCGCACGATCGAGGCCAGCTTTCCGGCCGACACGAAAGTGAGCCGGCCAGCCGGCGGTTTCGTGCTCTGGCTCGAACTGCCGAAGCGATTCGATTCACGCGCGCTATTCGATGCCGCGCTCGAACAGGGCGTGTGCTTCGCGCCGGGCGACATCTTCTCGGCCAGCCGGCGCTTTCGCCATTGCCTGCGCCTGAGCGCGGGGCACGTGTGGGACGCACACATCGAGGACGGCGTCCGGTGCCTGGGCCGGCTCGCGCACGCACAACTCGCGCGCTAGGCGCGCGGCGGCCACCGCCCCGCAAGCGCGCCGCTCAACCGCCGAGCTTGAACGACGGCAACTGCTGCCCGAGCCGCGCGCCCATTTCGGCACCGAGTGCCTGCAGCCCGTTGAACGGCCGGATCATGACCTCGAACTCGACGATCCGCCCTTCATCGTCGAAGCGGATCATGTCGATCCCCTTCAGCGCCTTGTCGCCGATGGCCGCGCTGAACTCCAGCACCACGCTCTTGCCGTCGTCGGTGACGAACTGGCGGTAGTAGGTGAACTTCTCGAGAATCGTGATCACCGTGCGCAACGCCAGCAACAGCGCGGGCGCCGGCCCGTAGGGGTTGAACGCCATCGGCGAGCGGAACACCGCGTCCGGATGGACGATCGATTCCAGTGCGCCAAAATCCTTGCGTTCGATCATTGCATGCCACTTGTCGAGCGATTGCGCGACAGCGGGTTGAAGATGCAGCGGCGAGTTCGTCATCGAAGGCTCCTGTATCGTCGGGCGGAAAAGAAACGAATCAGTCTGAAATCTCAAAGGGTCGCGGCAAGCGTCGTGCCCTGGTGAATCGCGCGCTTCGCATCGAGCTCGGCCGCTTCGTACGCACCGCCGATCACGTGCACCTTGCGCCCGGCGGCCTCCAGTTGCGCCGCCAGTTCGCGCAACGGCTCCTGTCCCGCGCAGATCACGACGTTGTCCACCGGCAGCGTCTGTTCGGCGCCGTCGATCGTCACGTGGAAGCCATCGTCGTCGATGCGCCCGTAGGTCACCGCCGACGACATCCCGACACCACGCGCCTTCAGTGCCGTGCGGTGGATCCATCCGGTGGTCTTGCCGAGCCCGTCGCCGACCTTCGACGCCTTGCGCTGCAGCAGATGGATTTGCCGCGCCGCCGGCTCGGGCTGCGCATGGCGCAAGCCGCCTGCGTTCGCATACGACGGATCGACGCCCCACTCGGCGAAGAACCGGTCCGCGTCGACGTGCCCGGCACCCTCGCGATGCACGAGATATTCCGCGACGTCGAAGCCGATGCCGCCGGCACCGACGATCGCGACGCTGCGACCCACTGCCTTGTCATCGCGCAAGACGTCGAGGTAGCCGAGCGTCTTCGCATGCCCGACACCGTCGATCGGCGGCGTGCGCGGCACGATGCCCGTCGCGATCACCA
The DNA here is from genome assembly GCF_902499025.1 of Burkholderia lata. Classification (GTDB taxonomy): domain Bacteria; phylum Pseudomonadota; class Gammaproteobacteria; order Burkholderiales; family Burkholderiaceae; genus Burkholderia; species Burkholderia lata_C. Next base: position 26,506 of record NZ_CABVPW010000054.1, read on the forward strand.
CTTCGTCGAATTCGCCTTGCAGCAGCATCTCGGCGGTCGCACGCGTATCGAGGTGGAGCGTCACGCCGCGCAGTTCGATCTGCCGGCGGAAATACCGCAGCGTCTCGTTGAATTCTTCCTTGCCGGGCACCTTCTTCGCAATGTTGAACTGGCCGCCGATCTCGGCGCCGGCTTCGTACAGCGTCACCGCATGACCGCGCTCGGCCGCAGTGACCGCAAAGCCGAGGCCCGCCGGCCCGGCGCCGACCACGGCGATCCGCTTGCGCTGCTGCGCAGGGCGAATCACGAGCTCGGTTTCGTGGCACGCACGCGGATTCACGAGGCACGAAGTGATCCTGCCGCTGAACGTGTGATCGAGGCACGCCTGGTTGCAGCCGATGCACGTGTTGATTTCGTCCGCGCGCCCTTCCCGCGCCTTGCGGACGAACTCAGCGTCGGCGAGGAACGGCCGCGCCATCGACACCATGTCGCAATAGCCGTCGGCGAGCAGTTGTTCGGCGACCTCCGGCGTGTTGATCCGGTTGGTCGCGACAAGCGGGATGCCGACCTTGCCCATCAACTGCCGCGTGACCCATGCGTACGCGGCGCGCGGCACCTTGGTCGCGATGGTCGGAATGCGCGCCTCGTGCCAGCCGATGCCCGTATTGATGATCGTCGCACCGGCCGCTTCGATCGCCTGTGCGAGCCGGATCACCTCGTCGAGCGTCGAGCCGCCTTCGACGAGATCGAGCATCGACAGCCGGTAGATGATGATGAAGTTCGTGCCGACCCGCTCGCGCACGCGCCGCACGATCTCGACCGGGAAACGGATGCGGTTCTCGTAGGCGCCGCCCCATGCGTCGTCGCGATGGTTCGTCCGCGCGGCGATGAACTCGTTGATCAGGTAGCCTTCCGACCCCATGATCTCGACACCGTCGTAGCCCGCATGCTGCGCGAGCGCCGCGCATCGGACGAAATCGGCGATCGTCTCGTCGACTTCGTCGCTGCTCAGCGCGTGCGGTGTGAACGGGTTGATCGGCGCCTTCAGCGCGCTCGGCGCGGCGAGCGCCGGGTGATACGCGTAGCGCCCGAAATGCAGGATCTGCAGCGCGATCTTGCCGCCCTCCGCGTGCACTGCGCGCGTGACGACACGATGGCGCTCGGCTTCCGCCTCGGTCGTCAGCATCGCGCCGCCCGGCGCCGGACGGCCCCGCTCGTTCGGCGCGAAGCCGCCGGTGACGATCAGGCCGGCCTCGCCTCGTGCACGCTCCGCATAAAACGCCGCCATCCGCTCAAAGCCGTTCGGCGCTTCCTCGAGCCCCACGTGCATCGACCCCATCAACACACGGTTCCTGAGCGACGTGAAGCCGAGCTCGAGCGGGGTCGTCAGATGCGGATAACGCGATGTCATGGGGTGTCTCCATTTTTATGCAACAAGTTGCACAGATAGTAGTTCACCGCTTTCGTTTATGCAACCCGTTGCATAAACGCGTCTCTCACCTTGTACTGCGGCCCCGATATGGCAAGATGCGGTTCATTCCGCGGCCTCCTCCGATCCGACATGTCCCTGCCCCACGCACTCCTCACCGCTCTCGCCGAACGCCCGGGTTCAGGCTCCGAACTCGCCGACCGTTTCGATCGCTCGATCGGCTATTTCTGGCAGGCGACGCACCAGCAGATCTATCGCGAGCTCGGGCGTCTCGAGGAAACGGGCTGGGTCGAATCGCTGCCGGCCGAATCGGGGCGCGGCCGCAAGCGCGCGTACCGGATCCTGCCGGCCGGCAAGAAGGAGTTGCGGCGCTGGATCGCCGAACAGGAAGATCCGACGCCGCTGCGCGAAGCGTTGATGGTGCGCCTGCGCGCGGAAGCGGTGCTCGGCCCGGCCGGCCTCGAGGACGAAATCAGGCGGCGTATCGCGCTGCACCAGGAGAAGCTCGACCTGTACCTGCAGATCGAGGCGCGCGATTTTTCGGAAGACGGGGATTCGCGCACGAAGCGCCTTCAACATCTGGTACTGCAGGCCGGCATCGCGAACGAGCGGTTCTGGGTCGAATTTTCGCAGCACGCACTCGACGTGCTGCGCTTGCCGAAAGACTGAACGACTTAACGACTGAAGGAGGAGATGACGATGACGCAGAAAACCGTGCTCTGCTACGGCGATTCGAACACGCACGGCACGCGCCCGATGACGCGTGCCGGCGTACTGGAGCGGTTCGAGCGCGAAGAACGCTGGACCGGCGTGCTGGCGCAGACGCTCGGCGCGGGCTGGCGGGTCATTGAAGAAGGGTTGCCCGCGCGTACGACCGTGCATGACGATCCGATCGAAGGCCGGCACAAGAACGGTTTGTCGTATCTGCGCGCGTGCGTCGAAAGCCACTTGCCCGTCGATGTCGTCGTGCTGATGCTCGGGACGAACGATCTGAAGACACGTTTCTCGGTCACGCCCGCCGACATCGCGACATCGGTCGGCGTGCTGCTTGCCGAGATCGCCGCATGCCGTGCCGGTCCGTCCGGTGCGTCACCGAAGCTCGTACTGATGGCGCCCGCCCCGATCGCCGAGGTCGGCTTCCTCGGCGACATCTTCGTGGGCGGCGCCGCGAAATCCCGACAGCTCGCGCCGCTGTACGAGCAGGTCGCCGCGAACGCCGGTGCGCATTTCCTCGACGCTGGCACGGTCATCGAAGTGAGCCCGGTGGACGGCGTTCACTTCGCGGCCGATCAGCATCGCGCGCTCGGGCAGCGGGTCGCGTCCCTTCTGCAGCAGATCGCGTAACGCGCACGAGCGCCGAAGCGCAGCCGTGCGACTGCGATCGGCGCACGGCGCGCGCAAGGCGGTCACGCGTCCGGCAGGATCACTACCTTGCCCTTCACCTGCCGGTTCGCCATCCGAGCGATCGCATCGGCCGCGCCGGCCAGCGACACGCGCTCGGTGATCGCGGGTCGCACCTTGCCGGCCGCGAACCATTCGGCGAGCAGGCGCATGTTCGCGACATGCTGCTTCGGATCGCGGCGCACCGCATCGCCCCAGAACACGCCGAGAATGTCGCGCTCCTTGAGCAGCGCCAGGTTCAGCGCGATCTTCGGGATCTCGCCGGCCGCGAAGCCGACCACGAGGAACCGGCCGTGCCACGCGGTCGCGCGCAACGCCGCCTCGCTGTAGGCGCCGCCCACCGGATCGTAGACGACGTCCGCGCCGCGCCCGCCGGTCAATTCGTCCACGCGGCGGCGCAGGTCTTCGGTCGCATAGTCGATCGTCTCGTCGGCGCCCGCTTCACGGCACAGCGCCAGCTTGTCCGCACTCGACGCCGCCGCGATGACGCGCGCGCCGAGCGCCTTCGCGATCTCGATCGCGGCGAGCCCGACACCGCCCGCCGCGCCCAGCACGAGCAACGTCTCGCCCGGTTGCAGCCGAGCACGCTGCTGCAATGCGTGCAGCGACGTGCCGTATGCGAGCACGAGCGCCGCGCCTTGCTCGAATGTCATGCCCGGCGGCAGCGCGGCAATCTGGTGCACGTCGGCCACGCACTGTTGCGCGAACCCGCCGTGCCCGGTGAACGCAACCACCGAATCACCCGGCTGCCACGCGGTCACGCCCTCGCCCACCGCGTCGATCACGCCGGCAAATTCCGCGCCCGGCGAAAACGGCAGCGGCGGCTTCACCTGATACAAGCCCTGGACGATCAGCGCGTCGGGGAAATTGAGCGACGCGGCCTTGACCTGAACCCGGACCTGGCCCGCGGCCGGTTCGGGAATCGCCACGTCCTCGATACGCAAAGTGTCAATCGGGCCGAATGCGGTACACAACAGCGCTTTCATGTTCGTCTCTCTCCTTGTGCGGCGTGGCCGCGCATCGGGTCAACCTGCGGGGCACGCCCGCACGGCCGGTTCACGACGAATGCGCAACGGCCGACGGAATCGGCATCCGCGACATCGTCTGCATTCCGGAATGTCGGTGAAACAGCGATCAGAACCACGCGTCGCGCATGGCGAGCGTCGTCGTGTCGACGCTCGCCAGCAGATCGAGCTGCGCATCCACTTTCGGCAATTCCCAGTTGAAGAAATAGCGGGCCGCCGCACGCTTGCCGTCGTGGAAATCGTCGGTTTTCCCGTGCGCGGCGAGCGTCACGTCGAGCCACTGCCACGCAACGACGAGATGGCCGAACGCTTCCAGATAGACGCTCGCGTTCGCGAGCCGCATCTGCGGATCGCCGATCGCGCCGAGTTGCCGCGTGACGTCGACCAGCCGCGCCCAGCGCTGCGCCAGCGCATCGGCCTGCTCGCGCAAGTTGGCATCGAGCGTACGCGCACGTTCGACGGTCGCGCCGATCCGCGCATCGAGCGCATGCAGCAATGCGCCACCGTCCTGCGCGACCTTGCGGCCCAGCAGGTCGAGCGCCTGGATCCCGTGCGTGCCTTCGTGAATCGGATTGAGCCGATTGTCGCGATAGAGGCGCTCGACCGCGTAATCGCGCGTATAGCCATAGCCGCCGTGCACCTGGATCGCGAGGTCGTTCGCGGCGAGACACCACTGCGACGGCCAGCTTTTCGCGATCGGCGTCAGGATGTCGAGCAGGCGCGCGGTGTTGGCGCGCACGTCCGCGTCGTCGTGCGCGCGTGCTTCGTCCACCAGCTTCGCGCAGTACAGGATCAGCGCGAGACCGCCTTCGACATAGGCCTTCTGCGCGAGCAGCATGCGCCGCACGTCCGGATGTTCGACGATCGGCGCCTGCGGCGCGGCGGCATCCTTGCCGGCCGGCCCGAGCGGGCGCCCCTGCGGCCGGTTGCGCGCGTAGTCGAGCGCGTGCAGATAACCCGTGTAGCCGAGCGCTACCGCGCCCGCGCCGACACCGATGCGCGCTTCGTTCATCATGTGGAACATGTACGCGAGGCCGTGGTTCGGCTGGCCGACCAGATAGCCAATCGCGCCTGCGCGCCCTTCCGGGCGATAACGCGTACCTTCGCCGAAGTTCAGCAGGCAGTTGGTGGTGCCGCGGTAGCCCATCTTGTGGTTCAGCCCGGCGAGCACCACGTCGTTGTGCTCGCCATGCGCGGCGCCGTCGGCGCCCGGCAGGTACTTGGGCACGATGAACAGCGAAATGCCGCGCGTGCCGGGCAACAGCCGGCCGTGTTCGTCGGGAATCTTCGCGAGCACGAGGTGGACGATGTTCTCCGTCAATTCGTGTTCGCCGCCCGAGATCCACATCTTGTTGCCGGTCAGCCGGTAGCGCGGGCCGAGCGGCGAGTCGCCTTCGAAATCCGCGCGCGTCGCGATGTCGGACAGCGACGAACCGGCTTGCGGCTCGGACAGGCACATGGTGCCGAGGTAGCGCCCTTCCAGTTCCGGGCGGGCGAACGCGTCGATCTGCGCGGCGCTGCCATGCGCGACGAGCAGGTTCGCGTTGGCGACGGTCAGGAACGGATAGGCGGCCGTCGCGATGTTCGCGGCCTGGAAGAACAGGAACGACGCGGCTTCGACCAGCTTCGGCAAGCGCATGCCGCCGAGCGCTTCGTCATGGCCCGCCGCGATCAGCCCGGCGTCCGCAAAGGCGCGCACGGCCGGTGCGACATCCGGGATCAGCGTCACGCGCTCGCCGTCGAACTGCGGCTCCTCGCGATCGCCGCGCGCCGCATGCGGCGCGAACAGGTCTTCCGCAATCCGCTCGCTGGTATCGAGCACCGCGTCGAACGTCTCGCGACTGTGCTCGCCGTAACGCGGCAGCGCGACGAGCGCTTCCGCGTCGAGCCAGTCATACAGCAGGAACGCGAGATCGCGTCTCGACATCAACAAGCTCATCGTGCTGCCTCCCGGGATGCCGGCTTCGTCAGCCGAATGAAGGGTTCCGTGACTGCAAGTGCTGGCAGGAATTTAGCACGGTCGTTCGCAAACGACAACGACGGATGCGCTAGTCCGCGTAACCGGGATTGCGTCGATCGAGCCGGCGCAGCAAGCCGGGCCAGACGAGCGCCCCGGCACCCATTCCGCGCGTCACCGCGGCGATCTGCTGCTTGATGCCGTCGAGAATCGGTTGCCCGATCGGCAACAGCGCCGAGCCGCCCGCCTGCGCGCGGACCTGGATCATGCAGGCCGCTTCGAAGAAGTACATCGCGACGAACGCGTCTGCCGGCGTCGCGCCGACGGTCAGCAGGCCGTGGTTGCGCAGCATCAGGTTCGTGTTGGCGCCGAGGTCGTGCACGAGGCGCGCTTTCTCGCCCTCGTTGAGCGCGATGCCCTCGTAGTCGTGATAGCCGAGCGACGCCAGCACGCCGAGCGACTGCTGCGACAGCGGCAGCAAGCCGCCTTCCTGCGCCGACACGGCAACGCCGTTGATCGAATGCGTATGCATCACGCACAGCGCGTCGTCGCGGGCCGCATGCACCGCGCTGTGAATGGTGAAGCCGGCCGGGTTGATCTCGTACGGTGATTCGGACACCTTGCGTCCGTCGAGATCCACTTTCACCAGCGACGATGCGGTGATCTCGTCGAACATCATCCCGTACGGGTTGATCAGGAAATGGTGCTCCGGGCCGGGCACGCGCGCGGAAATATGGGTGAACACGAGATCGTCCCAGCCGAACAGCGCGGTGAGGCGATAGGCCGCCGCGAGGTTGACTCGCGCTTCCCATTCGGCGGGGGAAACCGACTGCTTCACACTGACTTCGGATGAGGTCACGTTACGCTCCTTGCTCAGGGGTCGATGTGCACCGGGCCGCGCGATGCGGCCCGGCGTGGGGGATATTGTGCGTCAACCGGCGTCCGCCTTCGCGAGCTGATCGGCAACCGGCAGGCTGCGGATGCGCGTGCCGGTCGCCGCGAAGATCGCATTGGTCAGCGCCGGCGCGACGGGCGGCAGGCCCGGCTCGCCCACGCCCCCGAGCGGCGTCGCAAAATCGTCCGGCGCAACGAGATGCACGCGGATTTCGCGCGGCGCTTCGTTCATGCGCAGCACCTGGAAACCGTTGAAGTTGCTCTGCTCCGGATGGCCGTCCTTGAACGTGATCTCGCCGTGCAGCGCGATGCCGAGCCCCATCACCACCGCGCCCTCGAGTTGCGAGCGGACGCGCTCCGGATTGACCTGCGGCCCGCAGTCGATCGCGATGTCGACCCGCGGCACCGCGATCTTGCCGTCGGCATCGACCTGCACCTCGCACACCACCGCCGTATACGACACGAAGCTGCGATGCGCGGCGATCCCGAGCCCGTGCCCCTTCGGCAGCTTGCGCCCCCAGCCGGCGCCGCGCGCGACCGTCTCGACCACGCGCCGCAGCCGCCCGGTATCGACCGGATACAGCGCCGGATCCTCGCCGTAGTTCACGTTCTTCACCGTGATATGCGGCTCGAATCGCCGCACGGGTCCGATCAGTTCGAGCAGGAAATCCTTCGGATCGCGACCGGCCGCGTACGCCAGCTCCGACACGAAGCTCTGGATGCCGAACGCATGCGGGATGTTGTAGACCGAGCGGAACCAGCCGATCCGCGTGTGCGCTTGCGCGGCCGGATTCTCGATTCGCACGTTCGGAATCGCGAACGGGAGGTCGGCGATCCCCTGCGCGAGCTCGCCCGGCTGCTCATGCACGACGCCGGCCCTGAACGTCGACTGGATCGACGGCGCGACCGTGCGATGCTGCCACGCGACCACTTTCCCCGACGCATCGATCCCGCCGTCGAACGCCTCGAGCGACACCGCGTGGAAATAGTCGTGCGCGATGTCGTCCTCGCGCGTGAACGTCAGCTTGACGGGCGCGCCGACCGCTTTCGACAGCAACGCCGCCTCCACCACGTAGTCCGGCTTCGACTTGCGGCCGAAACCGCCGCCAAGCAGCGTCACGTTGACGGTCACGCGCTCCGTCGGCAACCCGAGCGCTTTCGCAACCTCGTCGCGCGTCGTCTGCGGCGCCTGCGTGCAGGTCCACACTTCGCAGCGGCCATCCGCCACACGCGCGACGGCTGCGGGCGGCTCCATCGTCGCGTGCGCGAGATGCGGGATGTAATACGTTGCACGCACGCGCTTCGCGGCGCCGGCCAGCGCCGCGGCCGCATCACCATCGTTGCGGATCACGTCACCCGGTTGCTCGGCAGCCGCTTCGAGCGTCTTGCGATACGCGGCCGAGTCGTAGTTCGCGTTGGGGCCGTGCTTCCAGTCGATCTTCAGTTGCGCACGGGCCTGGATCGCAGTCCACGTATCGCGCGCGACGACGGCCACACCGCCAAGCGGCTGGAAACCGGACGGCAGCGGTGTCGGCGCGAGCTGCACGATCTTGACGACGCCCGGCAGCTTCTCCGCCCCCGAAGCGTCGAACGACGCGACCGTATCTCCGTAGGCCGGCGGTCGCGCGACGACCGCATACAGCATCCCGTCGAGCCGCGTGTCGATCCCGTAGTGCGCGCGGCCGACGACGATGTCACGTCCGTCGATCAGCGCCGTTTCGCCTTTGCCGACATAGCGGAATTCGGCCGGCGCTTTCAGCACCACCGTTGCCGGGTCCGGCGCCGGCAGCGCGGCAGCCTTCGCCGCCAGGTCGCCGAAGCCGAGCTTGCGTCCGCTCTTCGTGTCGACGACCTCATGCACCGTCGCCTTGACCTGACGCACATCGACGCCCCACGTCGCCGCGGCAGCCTGTTCGAGCATCGTGCGCGCGGCCGCGCCCGCGCGACGCAACGCGGCGAAGCTCTGGCGCAGGCTGCGCGATCCGTCGGTGTTCTGGTTGCCGTAGCGCGGCTCGTCGCCGACGGCCTGCGCGACCTTCACGCGCGCCCAGTCGGCGCCCAGTTCGTCCGCCACCACGAGCGCGACGCTCGTGCGCACGCCCTGCCCCATCTCGGAGCGGATGCAGGTCACGGTGACGGTGCCATCCGGCGCGATCGCGACGAACAGGTGCGGATCGTCGCGCAACCCGTGCGGCATCCCCGCGCCGCCGTACTGCGGATTCGCGCTGACGGGCGGCTGCACCGGTGCGGCCGCGTGGACGAGCGACGGCACGCCAAACGCAAGCAGCAGCCCGCCGGACGCGAAGCCGAGCAGCAGCGCGCGGCGGCTTTCGTTATGGACGGAGAGATCCGGCGCGCTCATGCGGCACCTCCGCGGCGCACGGCCAGGCGGATCGCCGCGCGAATGCGCGTGTAGGTGCCGCAGCGGCAGATGTTGCCCGACATCGCATCGTCGATGTCGGCGTCGGTCGGATGAGGGTTGGTCTTCAGCAATGACGCGGCCTGCATGATCTGCCCGGACTGGCAGTAGCCGCACTGCGCGACGTTCAGTTCCTGCCAGGCCTGCTGCAGCGGATGATCGAGATCCGTCGACAGACCCTCGATCGTCGTCACGCGCTTGCCGGAAGCGGCCGCGACCGGGGTGATGCACGACCGGATCGCGACGCCGTCGAGGTGCACGGTGCACGCGCCGCACAGTGCCATGCCGCAGCCGAACTTGGTGCCGGTGTGGCCGAGGACATCGCGCAGATACCAGAGCAACGGCATGTCGGGATTGCCGTCGAAGTGCTGCTCGCTACCGTTGACGGTCAGCGTGATCATCGTTCACCTCCTGGTCGAGGCGCCCGCATCGCACCACGGGTGCCGGGTGGGGATTCGAACGGCGGCGGGTGCGTTCTGCTGCGCCGGCCCCGCGCCGTCTTGTGGACTGCTCCGCCGGCAGAACCGGCGTTCAATGCGTTGTGATCGGTGCGGCTGGGTGAAGATGGCTATCGGGCATGCGGTCCGGATGGAAAGCGGACACGGCCCGTCCGGATTTTGCCCCACGCAAACCGTCATTCAGGCAACGAGACCATGACCGGACTGCCAGAAACGGCGCCCCGGAAATCGGCACCCGCGTACCATGCTCCGCCCCGGCGGCTTCGACCTTGCCCCGGCGGCCAGAATCGTATGGGGAATGACCCGGCCTCCAACTCTAACTGATGTGCGGCAGTTTTGCGCCGTCGGCCCGTATGGATACGGGCGACGCAAGCCGGGGAAATGTGGGAAGGAAATCGATGACGCATGACGTCCGTCATGCGGGTGGGACCGGCTGGCGCGCCGGTCCCGGCGACCGATGCGGGCACGACGCTGCCGCGAGCCGACGCGTCGACGGTTCGCGGCAATGCTTCGTTAGATCGGGACGCACTGCCCTGATTGAGTCCGGTATCGTCCGTATCGCGTCGTCGCGCCGGATCAGTCGCGAACGAAGCACACGTGCTTCACATGGCGCCGACGTCGAGCGCCGATGCTTCATGCCGATCGCAGGAGCCTCGGTGGATCGCCAACGCAGGCCGGGAACGTTGCTGCGCCGGGTTACCCGGCTCGATTCCCGACCTCCGCGGCCTCACGCCGCACTCAATTGATCGCCGGGCATCCCGCTCGCACGGCATGCGGCCGCCCCGCCACGCTCACGGCGACCTCAACGCCTGCAACCCGAGCGTGAGCGCGTTGAACGGCATCTCCGACGTGCCCATCGAAAAGCTTGTCGCCTTCGTGGGTGCCCCCGGATTGCGCATCAGCGCGTGAACGATTCGCTCGCTCGCATGACCGTCGCCGTATGGGTTGCTCGCGCGCGCCATTTCCCCGTACGCGCTCTCGCTGTCGAACAGCCGCGACGCCTCCCACACGATCCGCTCCTGATCGGTGCCGACGAGCCGCGCGGTGCCGGCCTGGATCGCCTCGGGCCGCTCCGTCGTCTCGCGCGTGACCAGCACCGGCTTGCCCAGCGCCGGACCTTCTTCCTGAATGCCGCCCGAGTCGGTGATGATGAAGTGCGCGCGAGACATCAGGAATACGAACGACAGATACTCCTGCGGCTCGATCAGGTAGATGTTCGGCACGTGGCCGAGCCGTGCGCGCGCCGGCTCCCGCACGTTCGGATTCATGTGCAGCGGATAGACGAACTGCGCGTCAGGATAGCGGTTTGCGAGCGTGCACAACGCATCGCAGAAATTCCGGAACGGCTCGCCGAAACTTTCGCGTCGATGGCCGGTGATCAGTACCACGCGCCGCGACGGCTCGATAAATGGAAACTGTGCCGCGACCTTCTCCGACAGCGCCGCGGTGGAGTCCAGCATGCGCTTGACCTCGTGCAGCGCGTCGATCACGGTATTGCCGGTCAGCACCACCGCCCCGCCCGGTACGCCCTCGCTGAGCAGGTTGTCGCGTGCCTGCCCGGTCGGCGCGAAATGCCACGACGACACCGCATCGGTCACGCGGCGGTTCAGTTCTTCCGGCCACGGCGACCAGATGTCGCCGCTGCGCAAACCGGCCTCCACGTGCCCGACCGGCAGATAGCGGTAGAACGCCGCGAGACTGACCGCGAGCGTGGTCGTCGTGTCGCCGTGTACCAGCACGACGTCCGGACGCAATTCGTCGAAGACGATGCCGATTGCCTGGAGAATGCCCGTCGTCACGTCGGTCAGCGTCTGACTTTGCCGCATCACGTTGAGATCGTAGTCGGGCTTGATATCGAACAGTGTCAGCACCTGGTCGAGCATTTCGCGGTGCTGCGCGGTCACGCATACCCTGGCGTCGACACCGGCTTGTGCCTTCAATGCACGCACCAGCGGTGCCATCTTGATGGCCTCAGGCCGAGTCCCGAACACAAGCAAAATCTTTTTCATCGTTATCCTCGTTGAGCCATTTCGCGCTGAATGACCCTGCTCGTGGCGCGAAGCATGTATTCAGGCGGCACCTCCCGTACTCGCACGCGATCGACACGTTGCGGTGTCGCGGAGCGAGCGCGCCGCCCGGTCCGCGCGGTCTACGCCACGCGAATCGTCGTACTACCGGCGTCCCGTTGCACTTGATCAGTCACGTCATGAGGCGTTCCTCGCTTGGCCAGGCGTCACGTCTGTGCGTCACGTCTTTTCCTCTACAGCAATATTCAAACCAGCCGCCCTGCGACCGTGCCCGGTTCACACCGCATGCACCGCGCGCACGCGGCGCGCAGCGGAATGTTTCACAACTGCTACGCGTATCGCGTCGCCGGGTGAGCACAAAACAGGCGAACATCGGGGCAGTCGCGAGGTCCCTTCGGCGACGTCGTCCGACGAATCGCGAACGCATGTCGCGCGTCCATTTCACGTCGGATCTCGCGCATCTGTCGAAGCGCGTTGCGTTTCCTTGATTCGCCACTTTTGTCTGTGCAGCGAGCGGCGTAATCGACTGCCTGGCCGTGGTCATGCACGAGGGATTTACCCGACACGCAACGTCGTTCACGTCGCACGAATCGATGGGTCGGGAAATGTTGCGAATGTGTAACGCGGGTTCGGAACGGGGTCGTGGCATCGGCATCCGATCGGTGCGAGGCATCCAACTGCATGGAACCCACCGACATCCCGGCCGATGCATACACAACGAACGGCGCGACGCTCGTCACAGCGCGGAGTCGTGCTGCCAAGGCGGTACCGGTTCGGCAGACAATTCGCCCGACGCATGACGTATGCGAGCCTCGATGTCGGTCGCGCGCGCGCATTCGGCCTGCAAGCAGGCTGATTCTTCGATGAATCAAAATCCACCGCTGCCGCCCGAGCCATGTCCCCGGCCGCCACCCCCGCCCCTTGCTGCGCGCGGCATCGCGACCGATGGCTCACGCCTTGCTTGATGACAGTCAGGTGTACCCCGAAACACTCGCCCGACAACGGACGGGGACGCCCACGCAACGAAGCCGGGAGGAAACGCGGCGCGTCCGCCTGGAGCGAAAGACCAGCGCTCCTGCGCGCCCACGTGCCGACGTGTCCTGTTGAAGTACGTGCGATCCGCGAGCCTGGTTCCGGCTCCGATGCACGGAGCCGGCTCGTGAGCACAAGTATCGGTACCAGCCTCGGGTTTACCGGCACCAGGGTGACCCGAGCCACAACGTCTACACGCTCGCCGGGCGCGACGCGGCCAACGCCGCGCCCGGCGACGATTGCACAGGACCGCCGCGCAGGAGCCAAAGACCATGAACCGGCCCGCGCTTTGCCCCACCGCACGCTCGCGCGTAGCGGCCACCGTCGCGCTGTGCCGCCTGTGGCACATCGCCTGCTGTATCGCCGCGTGCGGCTTCGCGCTGCACGCGAGTGCCGCCGAACTCCGGCTCAACGGGCTGTACCAACGCGCCGACGGTGCGATCACGGTGCGCCTGAGCGGCGTCGGCATCGATCCGTATTTCGCCGCGAAGGCGCTGCTCGCCGCGTCCGACGCACAACTCGACGCCCGTCAGGCCGCACTCGCGTGGATCGCATGGCTGCTGCCGCGCCAGCGTCCGGATGGCGGCTTCGATCGCTACTGCGTGAAGAACGGCCGCTATCGCGCATGTGCCGACGCAGAAACCGACGACGCGATGATCGCGACCTGGATCGAATTGCTCGCCCGCTTCGCGCCGCCCGACGGCTTGCCCGCTGCGTGGGAACTCAGCATGAACCGCGCCGGCGTGCATCTGGACACGCTGCTCGACAAACCCTCCGGCGTCTATCAGATCTCGTCGTCGCTGCACGTCGCGTTGCTGATGGACAACGTCGAGGTGCACAGCGCGTTCCAGGCCCTCGCGGCGTACTACGTCCGGCGCGCCGACTACACCCATGCCGGCCCGTGGAGCCAGCGCGCGGACCGGCTGGCATCCGCGATCCTGAAGGTGTTCTGGCGCGGCACGGAATCCGGCTTTCGTGCCAGCACGCAACAGGTCAGCGATACGAGCTTTTATCCGGCGAAGATCGCGCAGATCCTCCCGCTCCTCTCGGGTATTCAGGTACCCGAACAATCCAGCGAGACGATCTACGCGCAGTGGATGCGGAAGTACGGCAAGAGCTGGCCGCAACTCGCCGACACCGATTATCCGTGGGCCTTGATCGCGCTGGTCGCGGTCAGGATGAACGATTGGGGCACGGTCGCCTGCTGGCAGGCACGATCGGGGCCTTACCGGCACGGTGCGCACTGGAACGTACTGGAGGAGTCGCTTTATCTGGCATTCGAAAGCCGGATTGCCGCTCCCGTCGTACCCGCTCGATGCGGATTCACGACGGCGGCGGCAACGGCAACCGCCTCGCGCTGACGCAACGGTGCGCGCGGTTCATGATGACTAACAGGGAAGGAGACGTGTCATGTGTGGCATCGTCGGCGCGGTCGCGCAACGGGACATCGTCCCGATTCTGATTGAAGGTTTGCGTCGCCTCGAATATCGCGGCTACGATTCATGCGGCGTGGCGACGGTCGTCAACGGCCAGGCGCGTCGCGAACGCAGCGTGTCGCGCGTCGCCGATCTCGACGCGCACGTGCGCACCGCCGGCCTGACCGGCAGCACCGGCATCGCGCACACGCGCTGGGCGACGCACGGCGCACCGGCCACCTGCAACGCGCATCCGATCTTCTCGCGCGACGAAATCGCGCTCGTGCACAACGGCATCATCGAGAATCACGAAACGTTGCGCAAGCAACTTTCAGACGCACACTACGAGTTCGACGGCCAGACCGACACCGAGGTCGTCGCGCACCTGATCCACAGCAAGTATCGCGGCGACCTGCTCGCTGCCGTGCGCGCAGCGACTTCACAGCTTCACGGCGCGTACGCGATCGCCGTGTTCAGCAAGCACGAGCCGCAACGGCTGATCGGCGCGAAGGTTGGCTCGCCGCTCGTCGTCGGCGTGAAGGACGGCGAATACTTTCTTGCCTCCGACGCACTCGCGCTCGCCGGCATCACCGACCGCTTCATCTTTCTCGAGGAAGGCGACATCGTCGAGCTGACGCCGGGCGGCGTGCGCGTGCTCGATCGTGGCGGCGCACCGGTCGAGCGCACGGTACAAACCATTTCCTCCGCGCAGGCCGCGGTCGAGCTCGGGCCGTACCGGCATTTCATGCAGAAGGAGATCTTCGAGCAACCCGAGGCCGTGGCCGCGACCATCCCGGATGCGGGGCTGTTCGATCCGGCCGTTTTCGGCCCGGACGCCGCGCGGGCGTTCGAGCAGATCGACAACGTGCTGATTCTCGCGTGCGGCACGAGTCACTATTCCGGCCTGACCGCGCGCCGCTGGCTCGAAACGATCGCGCGTGTGCCCGCGCAGGTCGAGATCGCGAGCGAATACCGTTACAGCGACGCGCTCGCGATGCCGAATACGCTGGTAGTGAGCGTGTCGCAATCCGGCGAGACCGCCGACACGCTCGCCGCGCTGAAGTACGCGCAGGCGCTCGGCCATATGGACACGCTGGCGATCTGCAACGTGCCGACCAGCGCGATGATGCGGCAGACCGGCTTGCGCTTCCTGACGCGGGCCGGCCCGGAAATCGGCGTCGCGTCGACCAAGGCGTTCACGACGCAGCTCGTCGCGCTGTTCATTCTCGCTGTCACGCTCGGGCGGCTGCGCGGTTACGTCGACGATGCGCAACTCGCGCGCTACACGATGCAGTTGCGGCGGCTGCCCGGCGCGCTCGAGGATGTGCTCGGGCTCGAGCCGCAGATCGAGCGCTGGGCGGCGGAATTCTCGCAACACGAGAATGCGCTGTTTCTCGGGCGTGGGCTGCACTACCCGATCGCGCTCGAAGGCGCGCTGAAGCTGAAGGAGATTTCGTATATCCACGCGGAGGCGTATCCGGCGGGCGAGTTGAAACATGGGCCGCTGGCGCTCGTGACGCACACGATGCCCGTCGCGACGATCGCGCCGAACGACGCGTTGCTCGAAAAGCTGAAGTCGAACATGCAGGAAGTGCGGGCGCGCGGCGGACAGCTTTACGTGTTCGCCGACGCCGATACGCGGATCGACAACAGCGAAGGCGTGTCGGTGCTGCGGATGCCGGATTACTACGGATTGTTGTCGCCGATCCTGCATGTCGTGCCGTTGCAATTGCTCGCGTATCACGCGGCGTGTTTGCGCGGTGCGGATATCGACAAGCCGAGGAATCTGGCGAAATCGGTGACGGTCGAGTGAGGGGGTTGAGTAACCCCGGGCGGATGGCAATCCGGATTAGAAGCGTTTTCACGTAAACGCTTCTAATCCGTCGGGAGCCAGTTTTTGACTCCAAATGATTGTTTTTGCTACGTAAACGCTTCTAATCCTGAAACGTTAAATTCCCACTTCAGAGGTGAAATTCCGAGAAATTTTCACCAAAATGATTCCATCTGTTCGCCAGAAGTGAAAGTATCTCGTGGCCACCCGTAAAAGCGTTCTAGGAAGTGGGCCAATATTCCCCTAGATGCTTGCTGGGCGGGGCGCAATGCGCTTTTACTGTGCCACGCGTATTTCATCAAAATACGTGCTCGCGGCCCCCTTGTTTTTGGCGCAATCATAGGGGTTGAGCCGCCGCGGGACGTTTCCTCCCCTCAGGTATAGCACCGCCACAGCCGCATGCGGCTGGACGTGACTTGCAGTGCGTCTTGGGACCCGGTAGCCAAGCTCGACTTCGACGCGCATTCGTCGGCCCGAATGACGCGGGCGAAAGCTGCCGTGGATGCGTTCCCCGCGCGCTTCGGCAAGGGAACGGTGGTGGTCGGCGGCGCGCCGTATGCACCACCTTGGCCGCGTCGAACTGCCAATCGGGGGCAGTCCGCTACCCGGTGCGCCGCTGTGCCTGGCCCAGCAACAGTTCGGCGGCTTCAACCAAGGTGATAGTCGCGGCATAGCTCCGGTGTTCGAGGAACACGGCGATAGCCGTCTCGAGCCGCTCGCTGGCGAGGTCGATGCGGTTGCCGGTTTGCGCGGGCGTACGTCGCTTCCGGGACAGATGCGAATACCTCAGTCTATCGGCGCCTGGGGTGCGTTTCCGCTGAATTTGACAGCCATTGGTCGACATGACTGCACCTACTTCCTGTCGCTCGAAGCTGGCGCCGCGCGTAACGCCACGGCTAATGCAACGAATATCGCGCTGAGGGTCACGAGCGCAATGAGGACGATAGCGGCACCGAACCGGTGCGCGTCCAGCTGCGCGACAAAGGTGTTGCACTCATGTATGAGCGCGGCGCCCCCAATGACACTGAACGTCCGGCGTCGTATCGGGCGCACTCCCTTCACCGCCTTTACTGAATCCACCCACGGTTGCTGCTTGCTCATCTCGTATCACCATCCCGCCATTTGGCGCTCGTTCAAGGTGATACGGATTTTTTCTCATGTTGCTGCGTTCTCCGATAGACGCGCGCCATAACGAGGCTTCGCGCGCCTTACCGCGCCTTAGCGCGCCGCACACGGTCCGCTAGGTTCCTCTTCGTGAAGAATTTCACGGTTCCGTTATCGTCCCACTTGACGCCCTCAGCATCTGCATATCCGAGCAACGGGGCCGGACGGTTGGCGTCCTGCGCCAGTTTCACAAAGGCGGCCCAGACCGAATGAATGTCGCTCTGGTCTGCGGCTGAAGACTTGGCAATGTCGATGACCGCTTTGAGGGGATTACTACGTGTCCCGATGGAGCGCTTTGTGATGACGCTTGGTCCTGAGTTGCGTGCTTGGTCGCCCTCCACAAATTTCGGCTGACCGTTAGCGCTGCGGCTTCTGTCTACGCCAGCTACTTTTGGCTGGACGTCGCACCACGGTAGGTTATATCGGTCCAGATATCGCTTCACGTCTTCCCTGCGAATAAAACCCTTAGTGATGTCCATCGTTGCGATACGGTCTGCCGTCACGAGTGGCAGGCCGTCGTCGCTGGCCCACTTCGCGATTTGCTGCTTGTGCGCCAGCAATACTTCGCCCCATCGAGCCTGCGCCTTGGTCATTTCGTTACTCTCGCGGAACTCACCTACCAAGGACCACTCGGGCCGATTCTCTGCCGCGGCGAATTTCTGTCGGTGCGCCTCAAATTCGGCACGTGAGCAACCCGCCAGGGACTTGCCGCATATCGAATGGACAAGCCGCCGGTCATCGCTGGTCAGCAGTTCCATATGTGCTACGCCATCACCGGCGGGCACTTCCTTTTTTATCGTAGCCAGCCTTTCATCGTCGGGTATCGCGACCAATGAAAAGGCAATATGGCCGGCCAGCCACTCAGCGGAAAGCAGTGGCGCGCTTGGAATCACTACCACGCCCGAACCCAGCGCGGCCTTCATGTCCTCTTTCTCCCTGTTTACTGCGTCCTCCTCGATGCTTCGCAACCAGGCAGTATCGAAGCCCCTGACCCGACACCACCGGATGAAGTCGAGCGGACGCACCTTGGCAGGCGGGTTCTCCTGGCTGCGCCAGATGCCCAGCACGCGCTTTGCTTCGTGAAACGGGTCTTGGCTGCCCGAGATGAAACAGCTATCGAGCCCCATAGCGCCATTTTCAGGAATTTCCGTGCAAAGCTGGCCGTCGATGAAGGGGGCTTGCAGACCACAGACGAGCATCGCAGCGGCTTCGGGTGTCCAAGTGTCGTATTGGAGATACCGAGTTAGCGTCGTCTGCTTCTGCATTTCCTCGCTGAATCCATCACCGTAAAGGCGCGCAGGCTGACGAAGTGCCCACAAATCGGCCTGTTCCTGAATCTGCTTCAACGTGTGCGCTTGTTCTGTCCAACTTACGTCGTCGGTGCTCGATGCGAATGCTGGTCTGTTTACCGTTCCGGGCGCTGCCACGCACTGCGACGATGTGGCGGTAGTGACGGGCTCGGCGAATTGGAACTTAACACGGGGTTCGTTCGTGTTTAACCATGCGTTCAGGTCATCCCAATAGGCTTCTTCATAGAAAGCCCTTACGGTCTTCGGACGGTAACGCGCCTGCTCGCCGGGGCGATACACCGGCAGGTGGTCATTGGGGACTGCCTGCTCAAGTTTGACTAGCCAATCCTGTGCGGTTGTGCCCGTGTGCAGCTCGAGAGCATCTGCAGCTTCTTGAAGCGTATAGCGCCCCACAGTACGGCGCTCTTCATCCTGCTGCTTCCAGATTTCGGCTCGGCAGCTCCTTGCCAGCCATTCCGGAAATCTGTCGAAGTGGTTTGTGATGGCCCACCGTGCAGCGCTTACCCGCTCGATGCGCCATTTCCCACCGTACACCGCATTACCGGCGCGGGTTTCATGTGCGTCTAACTTGCCGCTCCTGCACGCAGACAGGATGGCCTGCCTGATTGGCCCCCGCTCAGCCTCCGGGACGCAGTCGTCGCGGTACTGGATAGGCGGTACTCCAAGACAAAGGGCCTCAAGCTCTGTTTCGCTCCAGTGCGACTCGTTTGCTATCACCACGCGGGCTTCTGGCACAAACTCATATTTGACCTCAGAGAAATCAAACGTAATCTTCACCCCGACGCCAGATGCGAATTTCTGCACGTCTTCCACGGGTACCCACGCATTGGCAAGCGGTGCTCCCTTCAGCGGAAGACTGGTTAACTGGCCCGTCAACGGCCGCATTGTCGACGGTTCAAAGCCGCGGATTTCACCTCGACGTATCGCGGCGTCGAGTTCCTGTCTTTGATAGTCCAACGCAGCAGCCCATACGATGCTGCCATTTGGATGAACTGCTTGCGCTGTCATTTCGGCAATCTCCCCCACCGGCACGTGCGTCCTGACGGGGTCAATAAACAGAGTCGCAACGATTGAAACGGGTGTCGCCGCGCCCTGCGAGGCATCGACGATTCGAGCACGAGCACTCTGGAGAAAAGCATCTGAGTTTTCGCAGTAGCCGAGCCGTGCAGGACTCACGTCAATTTTCGTGTACGTCAGCGTGTCATACAGGTTAAGTTCGCCATCGTAGACCGCACACAATAGCAGGCGGTCGTAGCGTGTCACCACCAGGTCACGCAGCCGGGAAACCGGATTGGACGGCTCGACGTTATCGTGTGCCGCCGTGAGCTGCACCTTTGCGTCGTTCGGGTTCATGCCCTCGGGGACCAGATTCGACGCAATCGTGTTGGACAGGATTTCGTACGACACGCAATGATGACGCGGGTCTCTCTGCAATCCGTCGCTTGAAAACAACTTCTGAAACGCGACAGGAACCTTGTTCAGCGTGGCCCATGCGTCCAATTCGGCAACATTGAACAATGCGCCGTTGGCAAACTCGAGTACAGCGCGATAGCGGTTCTCATAATTCTCAGCGTCCATTTGCGCCCTTCACGCGCAGACCTTCATTGTCGAGGCCCCTGCCAAGCTGGTGAAGGTGTCCGGCTTTTCCGCCCGTCGACGTAGGTAGAGGTAAAACAGTATGACAATTCCTCCATCCCTTGACTACAAGCGGAGTCAATTTGGACGGTGTCGCCGGCGGAATCGCCTAGTCCCCGCGCGACTTTACCCTACGCTACCCGTAGCTGGCGGAGCTTGGCTTGCTCGACCGCCTCAAGCCACTGAAGGCCTATCGACAAGGCGAGGCGTCCAGTGGTTACCCTCGACGGCACGCATCGCCAACTCCATCGCCAGCCCCGTCTCGATGTTCGCTGGGCCAACCACGTGGATTCCGACTGCCGGGCATGACACCTCCACCCCAAAAGGACCATAGCTACGGCCATAGAGTTCCAGGTCGATGCGGTGCTTGAGCGTCATTGCCTCCGGCACATGGTTTTCGAGGATAGCCTTCAACGGCATGGCTTGGTCGGACGACGTCGCGAAAAAATTGACTTCGGCCTCTCCGGCAGTTTCGATGTTAATCAAATCGAGCAGCCAGGTCATGTCGACTTGGAGGAGCAGTACGTCGCTGATGTCTGCAGGCAACGCGATGTTCATGTCGAAGAAATCATCAACTCGCCGAATAACCGCAATTTCATCGAAAAGCGCACGTAATGGCCGGAATGATTCACTTCCATCGAACTGACCGGTGCCGAATTCAGATTCGAGGCCTTCACGCGTGCATAGGATTAGACATTGAACTGGCGCCGCGAGAAGCTGGACTATCTGCTGAAGACGGGAGAAATGGGGCAGCCGGCGAACCGGCTTGCTCGCCCACTGCTGGATATCGATGTTAAAAGTGAAGTCGGTTAAAGCGCCAGAGTAGTCGGCGGTCAGGATAGCCGTGAGCATTCCTCCGAATGCCGTACCTTCGAGCCTCACACCTTTGTTACCTTGGGTGCTGTTACCGCTGAATTCGATATACAGGGGCGAGCATGAACCCGCCGTCAGCGCAATTGTCAGCGTGACCGGACGTGGTTTCGACGAAAGCTGCCAGCAAGTGGCGCCTACCTCATTCGTTTGAAAAAGCGGGGAACCTTCCATCCGGAGGTCGGCGCCATCCATCACCAGGTTGCCGCCATAGTCGAGAAAATCGCGTAGCGCCTGGACGTTGTGTTCGTTGTCTTTGGCAGCGACTACGAGTCTGGCTTCAACTCTCTCTTTTGCCGTTACCTCGTACATGGGACCCGACTCGCCCATGCGCACATCCACCTTGAAGCGCGGGTCGATGCGTTCCTGGCGAGCTGACTCCCGACTGCAAAACACGTCCACCGCATGCTTGATTGCAGTGGGGTTCGTCAATGCAGACAACTCGCTGCCAGGCGGTTTGCCTGCTCTTACGTTTGCTACCCACTCAGCGTCTGACTTGATATGGAGTAAGTCCGCGACCGAATACGCGTCGGCGTCGCGGTCGATGAGGTCCGCACAGGTGGCGCAGGCCCACAAACCATTTTCAATGGACTTCCGCTCGGCCGGTGTCTGGTTTTTGTCGTACCGCGGACCGTTCTTCGCGGCGGCCTTGATGTGCGCCGCCTTGCCGACCGAAAACCTCTTGTCCGTTGTGCCGGTTTTTGGCCCCAGAGTCGGCGCGTCGCATACCGAGCAATGGAAGTTGACACGCTCTGCAAGCATCTGCTTTACCGGCTGACTGAAGTCGTCTCTTGCGTTATTTCCCATCTGGCTTCCGCGGCCTATGCGCATGATTGTGGTGGCATTCTAACTCCGCGCACCTCCCTAAACACTGCTACGACACCCTCCCTGATTCTCTGGAAATCGAGCCTCGTAACTATCGCTCTCATGCAAAAAAGAGGGACGCATCTCGGGCGCGTCGCGGCGATTTTGGAAAAACATGGCCAGTGCCGCAGGCGTTCGGTTCCGGGATAGTGGCGATGCCGGCGATGACCGGTCAACCCTACAGGAGAACTGCCATGCGCACCTTGAAAGTCCACACCTCGAACCCTTCAAACCCCACGAATCCGAACTGGCCCAGCCGTACCGGCAATCCTTCCGGCGGCGGCCGGGGCAACAATCCGTCAAAGCGATAGCGCAGCCAGCGGCCTAGCCTTCGCACCCGGGCAAGATGGAGCGGTCCGCCGTTCCATCTCCGTTTCGGCTTCGGTGGAAATTTAGCCAGAACGGATACCGGTTGGATGCCCAGGATTCGAAATCCGGGAACTCAAATGGATACGCCGGCCATGGCCAGAACAGCTGCGGCCGCGCCGATTCGCGTGCTCTCGCCTGAAGGCGCTGGGCGCAATGGCCCAGCATGTGGATATGCCGCGAGCATCCCAGTTGCGCATAGAGCAGCTCATCCGGCTGGTCGAGTCCGTACTCGCCGAGTATCACCTTTAGCGTCTCCACATCCGGCAAGCGCGTACCGTTGCTCCAGCGGTCTAGCGTCGAGATGTCGTCAAGGCCAGACTCCGCCGGTATCCGATTGAATATCTCGGTCGCGCCGCTCGCGCCTAGGCGGCGCTTCAATTCATCGAAGAAGAGACTGGTTGGGTTGCGGCCCGGTCGATGCGCGCTGGGAAGCAGCTTTTCGAGACAAGACGACCTACCCAGTTCGCGCGCGCGGTCGACGTCCCACGCCGCCATCCAGCCCAGGTGTACATCGAGCGCCATCGCGCCGAAAAGAGGAAGCAGTTCGTTCACATGCGACGCCTTGCGTATCGCGTCTTCTGCGCCGGGCCACAACAGGTGGCGCAGAATCGGATGGGCGGCCATATGCGCGAGCGCGCCGGCCATATCTCCGGTTTCGAGCCGCCGAACCAGCGCGAGGTCCGCCGCCCCGACATCCTCGAGGTAGCCCTGGTGAGGCTTGAGGTCCGCTCGCTGGAGTCCCCTCGCTCGGTTAATTGCCTCAAAAACGGTCATCTGGCCGAGGCGGGCTAGCGCGTGGCTTTCACCGCCGCTCGCCAGTTGCAAATCGGACAGGTAGTCGGAATACTCCGGCGAGCGCGCAGCCAACTCGTCCATCCACATCTGCGCACGGCGCTCCCGGTTGGGGGCCGTACTCGTCATGAGCCGCACTCCCCTGCGATACCAGGACAGCAGCCCCTCCCTCGCAAAGATAGCCGGCAGGGGTGTGCCGCTGAGCTTGAAGTGCACCTCAGGGTCGAACGTCAATACGCCCGCGAGCTTGAGCGGCACGGGCGGGCCTTCAAATGGGTTCAGGAAGGTGAGAGTCGACGATACGGCCATGGCCGCCAAGTATGGCCGCATTGCGGGCGCGACGACAATACGCGCTAACGCTGCCCCATGTACACCATGAGGTCCTGCATCGATGTTGTCGGACTCAGATGTTCGTGTTTCTCGTAGCGTGCTATTGCCGCGACCGTGCGCGGGCCAATGCTTCCATCCGCCTGCCCACGCAAATATCCGCGGGCAATCAACTGACGTTGAACCGCGCGACGGACGTCCGCTTCGGCTAGCGTTACAGTTGCCGCCCCCGGAGTGTCGCGAGTCGTATATTTCACGAGCAAAAGGTGTGCTTGCGAATCGGCAGCGGTATGCGTCATCGCATACGCAATCGCTGGAGTCGCTGCTTCGCGAACCGTTGGCACCCAGTGCATGGTGCCGGCCGCACCGTACAGCGCGCCACAAAAAGCCGCAATAGCTGAGAACAGGCAGGCGCCTTTCAATGGCGCCCAATTGCGCCCGCGCTGGCGGTACTCGACGGGGACCTTCCGTCGCAGAAGCGAGCTTGTCGCAGCACTAAGCATCCAGCCCACTGGCGATACCAATATCATGGTCAACACTGTCATGACCATGGCTAGTGCCAGAGGTAGCAGAGCACTCGAAGGGTTCGCTATCGAAAAGTTTGCGAAGTTGTTAGCCGTCAGGACGAATCCAGCGACCGCCGGGCATGCAGCAACAAGGGCCCAGGCCGCCCGCGAATTTGGCGGCGAAACCTTGTCAAGCACGTGGAGAAATGCTCGCCCAATCGACTCCGCTGCCTCGTTCGTGATGAAGCCCTCCGCCGCGCGCGTGACCGCATGCTCGGGATTTGCTCGAGCCAGCTTGTCAAGCTTTGCGAGCCCGCGCATCGCGTGGTCGAGGACTGGCAATTCACATAATGATGAGAATAGCTTCTTAGCTTGCCGCCGGACCTTCGAGCGCCCCCGCTTACTATTGCTCAAGGACGAAATCTGCTCCAACTCGGCACGCAGCAGTTGGTCAAATACCGGGGGCGTCACAATAGGGACGATGTTGCTGCCGACAGCTGTTACTTTGTACGGCTTCTGCACAACGTTGAGGCTGAGTTCGACAACGTCGGCTGCGCCTTCATAGCACGCCACCCAGTTGTCGCTGTCGTTGTATTCCGTGCCAGTTAGTTCAAATGTGACCAACCTCCGGGCACTGGTTGGCCCCCCTCGCTCGAGAGCTCGAACAAGAGAATCGGCTGCAAGGCCGAGAAGGGGGGGCACGTGCCACGACGGGCGTGCCAACGCTTGAACACGAGCAACGTCGGTGAAGAACCCGTGTCCGGAGCACGCACCGCATGTTTGCTTACCGGAGCCACCGCAACGCGCGCAAACAACACGTCCACTCCCAATACAGAAGCCGCAAGTTTCGCGAACTGTTTGTGTGTAAGTCTCGTTACGGCTGCCGTTCCATCGGGTATGCGTGACCGTTCTGTTCTTCGAGCCGACACCTGCGCAGCTAGAACAACTGCTCCGTCCTCTACCCGAGCACCCTCCACACGACACTTTGCCGCTGCCGCTGCAACTTCCACATTGACGGAAAACAGAGTATGAGCCGAAATCGTGAACGGGATGGACCGCTGCCGATGACTCGAGTCCGTTCGCACCCGCGACATCGATGCGCTGCATGAACGGAACGCGAATGTCGCGGTCGCGTACAGCCTGCTCGCACAACACCCGCAGATGTTTCTGGAAGTCGACCGTGTTATAACCGAAGTGTCCGCCGGATATTGCGGAATTACCTTTCGACGTTGTCGTCGTGACGTCGTGGTCGAATCGCCAGACAACAAACGCAGTCGCAATGTATCTTGCAGTAGACTCACCCGTGGGTACTACATCTTCTTCTCGAGCATGATTGCCTGTTGATGTCCGCACAGAACTGACCCACTAGAGCTGAAAATTTTCATCGAATTTTGACCCACGTGATTGAATGCCC
>NZ_CABVPW010000055.1:0-47741 GCF_902499025.1 Burkholderia lata
CCGCGCGGCGCTGCCCGATGCGCTGCCCGCACGCGGGGCCGCGCTGCGGCGGCTTGCGCAGGCGCTGGTCGACACCGGCTCGCTGGCGTTGCCCGATGCGCGCGCGCTGCACCCGAAGGCGGCCGCGACGCTCGACGACTGGGCGGCGCGCGGCTGGGTCGACGTCGAGGAGATCGGCTGGGCCGATGCGCCTGTGCCCAAAGCTGTGGATAACCTGTTGGCAGCCGGTGGACGAACTGTGCCGCCGGCGCTCACGGACCAGCAGACCGAGGCGCTCGACGCGATCCACGCCGCGCAGGGCTTCGCCCCGTTCCTGCTGCACGGCGTGACCGGCAGCGGCAAGACCGAGGTCTATCTGCATGCGCTTGCGTCGCTGCTTAACGCACGGCCGGACGCGCAGGCGCTCGTGCTCGTCCCCGAAATCAACCTGACGCCGCAGTTCGAGGCCGCGTTTCGCGCGCGCTTCGCGGGGGCGCTCGCCGACGATGCAATCGTCACGCTGCACAGCGGGCTCGCCGAGGGCGAGCGCGCGCGCAACTGGCTCGCCGCGCATACGGGCCGCGCGCGGATCGTGCTCGGCACGCGCCTCGCGGTGCTCGCGTCGATGCCGACGCTCGCGCTGATCGTCGTCGACGAGGAACACGAGCCCGCGTACAAGCAGCAGGAAGGGCTGCGCTATTCGGCGCGCGATCTCGCCGTGTGGCGCGCGAAGCAACTCGGCATCACGGTCGTGCTCGGCTCGGCGACGCCGTCGCTCGAAAGCTGGTGGCAGGCCGAGCAGGGCCGCTACACGCGGCTCACGCTGTCGCGCCGCGCGGTGGCCGACGCGACGCTGCCGACCGTGCGGCTGATCGACCTCGAAGAGGAGCGACGGCGCGGGCGCGCGTCGATGGGCGGGTTGTCCGGGCCGCTCGTCGCGGCGCTGAAGGCGCGGCTCGAGCGCGGCGAGCAAAGCCTCGTGTTCCTGAACCGGCGCGGCTACGCACCGCAGCTCGCGTGCGATGCGTGCGGCTGGGTCGCCGGCTGCCCGCGCTGCAGCGCGTACGTCGTGCTGCACAAGCCCGAGCACGCGCTGCGCTGCCATCACTGCGGCTGGGAATCGCGCATTCCGCGATCGTGCCCCGAGTGCGGGAACGTCGACATCGCGCCGCTCGGGCGCGGCACGCAACGCATCGAGGAGGCGCTCGCCGAGGCCGTGCCGGGTGCGCGCGTGCTGCGGATCGACGCGGACAGCACACGCCGCAAGGGCAGCGCGCAGGCGCTCTTTTCCGATGTGCACGCGGGCGAGGTCGATATCCTCGTCGGCACGCAGATGATTGCCAAGGGGCACGACTTCCAGCGCGTGTCGCTCGTCGGTGTGCTCAATGCCGACACCGCGCTCTTCTCGCACGACTTCCGCGCGAGCGAACGGCTGTTCGCGCAGCTGATGCAGGTGAGCGGCCGAGCGGGGCGCGCCGGGTTGCCGGGCGAAGTGCTCGTGCAGACGCGTTACCCGCGTCACGCGCTGTACCACGCGCTCGGGCGGCAGGATTACGTCGGCTTCGCGAATTCGACGCTCGGCGAGCGCCGCGACGCGCACCTGCCACCGTTCGTCTACCAGGCGCTGCTGCGCGCCGAAGGGCGCACGCTCGACGCGGCGCTCGCGTTCCTGCTGCAAGCCGCGGCCGCGTTGCCGGGGCTGCCCGGCGCCGATCGCGTGACCGTGTACGACGCGGTGCCGATGACGATCGTCAAGGTCGCGAACGTCCATCGCGCGCAGTTGCTGCTCGAAAGCGCATCGCGGGCGGCGCTGCAGCATGCGCTGCGCGCGTGGCAGCCGGAGCTGCGCGCGCTGAAGGGCGTGCTGCGGTGGAGCGTCGAGGTCGATCCGCTGGATATCTGAGCGGCGCCCGCGCGACTGTCGCGCGGCAGCGCCGCCGCATCGAGACCCGGGCCACCGGGCACCCCTGAATCGTCTTTTGCCGCCCGGCCGCGCTCCGGCGCCACACCCGCCGTCACACCCAGTGCAACCCGTTTTCGTCCGTCGCCACGCGCGCGGAAGGTTGCGCACGCGTGTCAAACCGGCTCGCTCAGGGAAAACACCGATCCTCCGACCACGGGCAACCCCTAGGTTGCAACCGCATAAGTGGCTGATTATATTGACTAACTTGTGGGTGCAACCTATCTTGCAATTTGGTTGCACCTTTTTATTGCGTGCCGTAGGATTTCGCGCATCCTCTCACACCACATTGCCGGGCTCGCACCGGCGCACGAACCCACCATGGCAAGCACGACTCTCGGCGTCAAAGTCGACGACCTTCTCCGCTCGCGCCTCAAGGACGCCGCTGCGCGTCTCGAGCGCACTCCCCACTGGCTGATCAAGCAGGCGATCTTCGCGTACCTCGAGCGGATCGAGCACGGCCAGTTGCCGCCCGAGCTGTCGGGCCACAGCGGCGTGACGGAGCTCGCCGACGGTCAGGCCTCGGACGGCGACGACGACAACTCGCCGCATCCGTTCCTCGAGTTCGCGCAGAACGTGCAACCGCAATCGGTGCTGCGCGCGGCGATCACGGCTGCGTACCGCCGCCCCGAGCCGGAATGCGTGCCGTTCCTGCTCGGTCAGGCGCGCCTGCCCGCGAACCTCCAGGCGGACGTGCAGGCGCTCGCGACGAAGCTCGTCGAGGCGCTGCGCGAGAAGAGCTCCGGCGGCGGCGTCGAAGGGCTGATCCACGAGTTCTCGCTGTCGAGCCAGGAAGGCGTCGCGCTGATGTGCCTCGCCGAAGCGCTGCTGCGCATTCCCGATCGCGCGACGCGCGATGCGCTGATCCGCGACAAGATCAGCAAGGGCGACTGGCGTTCGCACGTCGGCCACGCGCCGTCGCTGTTCGTGAACGCGGCGACCTGGGGGCTGATGATCACCGGCAAGCTCGTGACGACCAACAGCGAAGCAGGGCTGTCGTCGGCGCTGACGCGCCTGATCGGCCGCGGCGGCGAGCCGCTGATCCGCAAGGGCGTCGACATGGCGATGCGCCTGATGGGCGAGCAGTTCGTCACCGGCGAGACGATTTCCGAAGCACTGGCGAACAGCCGCAAGTACGAAGCGCGCGGCTTCCGCTACTCGTACGACATGCTCGGCGAAGCGGCGACGACCGAAGAGGATGCGCAGCGCTACTACGCGTCGTACGAACAGGCGATCCACGCGATCGGCAAGGCGGCCGGCGGCCGCGGCATCTACGAAGGCCCGGGCATCTCGATCAAGCTGTCGGCGCTGCACGCGCGCTACTCGCGCTCGCAGCAGGACCGCACGATGAGCGAGCTGCTGCCGCGCGTGCGCGCGCTCGCGCTGCTCGCACGCCGCTACGACATCGGCCTGAACATCGACGCGGAAGAAGCCGACCGCCTCGAGCTGTCGCTCGACCTGCTGGAAGCGCTGTGCTTCGACCCGGATCTCGCGGGCTGGAACGGCATCGGCTTCGTCGTGCAGGGCTACCAGAAGCGCTGCCCGTTCGTGATCGACTACCTGATCGATCTCGCGCGCCGCAGCCGTCACCGCCTGATGATCCGCCTCGTGAAGGGCGCGTACTGGGATACCGAGATCAAGCGTGCGCAGGTCGACGGCCTCGAAGGCTATCCGGTCTACACGCGCAAGATCTACACCGACGTGTCGTACCTCGCGTGCGCGAAGAAGCTGCTCGCGGCGCCGGATGCCGTCTACCCGCAGTTCGCGACGCACAACGCGCACACGCTGGCCGCGATCTACCAGCTCGCGGGCCAGAACTACTACCCGGGCCAGTACGAATTCCAGTGCCTGCACGGGATGGGCGAGCCGCTGTACGAGGAAGTCACGGGCCGCGACAAGCTGAACCGTCCGTGCCGCGTGTACGCACCGGTCGGCACGCACGAGACGCTGCTCGCGTACCTGGTGCGCCGCCTGCTCGAGAACGGCGCGAACACGTCGTTCGTGAACCGCATCGCGGATAAGACCGTGGCGGTGAAGGAGCTGGTCGCCGATCCGGTCGATGAGGCGTCGAAGGTCGTGCCGCTCGGCGCGCCGCACGCGAAGATCCCGCTGCCGCGCCACCTGTACGGCGACGAGCGTCCCAACTCGATGGGCCTCGACCTGTCGAACGAACACCGTCTCGCGTCGCTGTCGTCCGCGCTGCTCGCGAGCGCGCATTTCCCGTGGCGCGCGGCGCCGATGCTCGCCGACGACACGCTCGCCGACGCGCCGGCCCGCGACGTGCGCAACCCGGCCGACCAGCGCGACCTGGTGGGTACGGTCAGCGAAGCGACGGCCGAACACGTGAGCGCGGCGCTCGCGCACGCGGTGGCCGCCGCGCCGATCTGGCAGGCAACGCCGGTCGATGCGCGTGCCGATTGCCTGGTGCGTGCGGCCGACCTGCTCGAAGCGCAGATGCATACGCTGATGGGCCTGATCGTGCGCGAAGCCGGCAAGTCGCTGCCGAACGCGATCGCCGAGATCCGCGAAGCGGTCGACTTCCTGCGCTACTACGCCGCGCAGATCCGCGATGAATTCTCGAACGACACGCACCGTCCGCTGGGCCCCGTGGTCTGTATCAGCCCGTGGAACTTCCCGCTCGCGATCTTCATGGGCCAGGTCGCCGCGGCACTCGCCGCCGGCAACACGGTGCTCGCGAAGCCGGCCGAACAGACGCCGCTGATCGCCGCGCAGGCCGTGCGCCTGCTGCGCGAGGCCGGCGTGCCTGCCGGTGCGGTACAGCTGCTGCCGGGCACCGGCGAAACCGTCGGCGCGGCGCTGGTGGCCGACGCGCGTACCCGCGCGGTGATGTTCACCGGCTCGACCGAAGTCGCGCGCCTGATCAACAAGACGCTGTCCGCGCGCCTCGACCCGGACGGCAAGCCGATCCCGCTGATCGCCGAAACGGGCGGCCAGAACGCGATGATCGTCGACTCGTCGGCGCTCGCGGAGCAGGTCGTCGCGGACGTGATGCAGTCGTCTTTCGACTCGGCCGGTCAACGGTGTTCGGCGCTGCGCGTTCTGTGTCTGCAGGACGATGTTGCGGACCGCACGCTGACGATGCTCAAGGGTGCGATGCACGAACTGGCGCTCGGCAACCCCGACCGGCTGTCGACGGACGTCGGCCCGGTGATCGACGGTGAAGCGAAGCAGACGATCGACACGCACGTCGCGGCGATGAAGGACAAGGGGCACGGCGTCACGCAGCTGCCGGCGCCCGAGGCCTGCGCGCACGGTACGTTCGTGCCGCCGACGCTGATCGAGATCGGCAGCATCGACGAGCTGAAGCGCGAAGTGTTCGGCCCGGTGCTGCACGTGGTGCGCTACCGCCGCAGCCAGCTCGACAAGCTGCTGGAGCAGATCCGCGCGACCGGCTACGGCCTGACGCTCGGCATCCACACGCGGATCGACGAGACGATCGCACACGTGATCTCGAATGCGCACGTCGGCAACATCTACGTGAACCGCAACGTGATCGGCGCGGTGGTCGGCGTGCAGCCGTTCGGCGGCGAAGGGCTGTCGGGCACGGGCCCGAAGGCCGGCGGCGCGCTGTACCTGCAGCGCCTGCTCGCGACACGTCCGTCAGGCCTGCCGCGTTCGCTCGCGCAGACGCTGATCGCGGACGGCGCGGTGGAAGGCGATACGCGCGGCAACCCGGCGGCGGCGCTGACCACGCTGCGCGACTGGCTGATCGAGCAGCGCGAGCCGGCACTGGCGGCACGTTGCGACGGCTATCTGGCGCAGGTGCCGGCCGGTGCGACCGCGGTGCTGAGCGGCCCGACCGGTGAGCGAAACACGTATACACTCGGCCCGCGCGGCACGGTGTTGTGCGTCGCGGCGACGCCGGGCGGTGCGCGCGCGCAGTTCGCGGCCGTGCTGGCGACCGGTAACCGTGCGCTGTTCGCGGGCGCGGCCGGCGAGGCGCTGGTCGCCGCGCTGCCGGCATCGCTGAAGGCGCATGCGGCCGTGCGCAAGCAGGCCGACGCGCCGTTCGACGCGGTGCTGTTCGAAGGCGACAGCGACGAACTGCAGACGCTGGTGAAGGACGTCGCGCAGCGGCCGGGCCCGATCGTGTCGGTGCAGGGCGTGTCGGTGGGCGCGTTCGAGAACGGCGATGCGGAAGATTACGCGCTGGAACGGCTGCTGACGGAGCGCTCGGTGAGCGTGAACACGGCCGCGGCGGGTGGCAATGCGAATTTGATGACGATCGGCTGATCATCCTTGCCGTTCGGATCAAACAAAGGAAGCGGCAAGGCGATCCCGAAGCCGCTCCATTTACCCTGGTACCAAGGAGATGCTATGCAACACACGATGAAAAAGCTGGCAGGCGCGACGTTTGTCGCCGTCATGTCGCTGGCGGGGACGGCCCATGCGGATGACGTGAAGATCGGTTACGCAGGGCCGATGACGGGTGCGCAGGCGCACTACGGCAAGGATATGCAGAACGGGATCGTGCTCGCGCTGGAAGACTTCAACGCGACGAACCCGAAGATCGGCGGCAAGCCGGTGAAGTTCGTGCTCAACACGCAGGACGACCAGGCTGACCCGCGCACGGGCACGACGGTCGCGCAGAAGCTCGTCGACGACGGCATCAAGGGCATGCTCGGCCACTTCAACTCGGGCACGACGATCCCGGCTTCGCGCATCTACGCGAACGCAGGCATTCCGGAAATCGCAATGGCGACGGCGCCGGAATACACGCAGCAAGGCTACAAGACGACCTTCCGCATGATGACGTCCGACACCCAGCAGGGCTCGGTGGCCGGCACGTTCGCGTCGAAGGATCTCGGCATGAAGAAGATCGCGATCGTCGACGACCGCACGGCCTACGGCCAGGGTCTCGCCGACCAGTTCGAGAAGGCCGCGAAGGCCGGCGGCGCATCGATCGTCGACCGTGAGTTCACGAACGACAAGGCCGTGGACTTCAAGGCAATCCTGACGAAGCTGAAGTCGGCGAAGCCGGATCTCATCTACTACGGTGGCGCGGATTCGCAGGCAGCGCCGATGGTCAAGCAGATGAAGACGCTCGGCATCACCGCACCGCTGATGAGCGGCGAAATGGTGAAGACGCCGACGTTCCTGAAGATCGCGGGCAACGCGGCCGACGGCACGATCGCTTCGCTGGCCGGTCTCCCGCTGGAAGAAATGCCGGGCGGCAAGGCCTACGCCGACAAGTACAAGAAGCGTTTCGGCGAAGACGTGCAGACGTACTCGCCGTACGCGTACGACGGCGCGATGGCGATGCTCAACGCGATGAAGAAGGCCGATTCGACCGATCCGGCGAAGTACCTGCCGGTGCTCGCGAAGAGCGACATGGCCGGTGTCACGTCGACGCACGTCGCGTATGACGCGAAGGGCGACCTGAAGAACGGCGGCATCACGATGTACAAGGTCGAGAAGGGCGAGTGGAAGCCGCTGAAGAGCATCGGCGGCAAGTAAGCAGCCTGTGATGTGACGCACGGGCGGTGGCGAATGTCGCTGCCTGGCCGATCAGGAAAAAGCCACCGGGCCGTCGGGCCGGGTGGCTTTTTTTTTGCAGTCGGGCAAGCGGCTAGTCGCGACGCACGCGCAGCAGGAACTTCTGCAGCTTGCCCGTCGGCGTGCGCGGCAGTGCCTGCGCGAACGTGAATTCGCGCGGGATCTTGTACGCGGCGAGTCGCTCGCCGCAGAACGCGCGCAACGCATCCGCATCGGGCGCCGCGTTCGCGCGCAGCACCACATGTGCGACGACCGTCTCGCCCCAGTCCGGATGCGGGACGCCGACGACGGCCGCCTCGGCGATGTCCGGGTGCGCGCCGAGCACGTCCTCCACTTCCTTCGAGTAGACGTTCTCGCCGCCCGTCACGATCATGTCCTTCAGCCGATCGACGATGAACAGGTAGCCATCCTGATCGATCCGCGCGATGTCGCCGGTGCGATACCAGCCGCCCGGCGCGAACGCGGCGCGTGTCGCGGCCGCGTCGTCGAGATAGCCGAGCATCATGCTGTCGGTCTTCAGCCAGATCTCGCCGGTCTCGCCCGGCTGCGCGTCGATGCCGTCCATCCGCACGACGCGCAGGTCGACGCCCGGGCCGCCCGTGCGGCCGATCGAACCGGCCTTCGCGATCTGCTCGTCCGGATACAGCGTCGTGCCGGCCGGGCCCGCTTCCGTCATGCCGTACACCTGGAAGAACGCGTCGCTGCGATACGCGTGCGCGAGCCGTTCGGCCTGCGCGGGTCCGATCGGACCGCCGCCGTACAGCCAGGCGCGCACGCTCGACAGGTCGAACGCCGCGAAGCCGTCGATCGTGTCGAGCGGCAGCAGGTACGACACCGGTGCGCCGAAGTAAAGCGTCACGCGCTCGCGCTCGACGGTCTGCAGGAATCGCAGCGGATGGTATTCGCGCAGCAGCACGACGGTGCCGCCTGCGACCAGCGTGCCGCCGAACCAGTTGTTGAGCGGCGACGAATGCCAGATCGGCATCGCCATCAGCGTGCGCTCGTTGCGGCCGATGCCGGTTGCGAGCGCTGCCTGCATCGCGGCGAGCGTCACGGTGCGGTGGCTGTGCACGCAGCCTTTCGGGTGGCCGGTCGTGCCGGACGTATAGAGGATCTGCGCGATGTCGCCGTCGGCCGGCTCGATACCCGCGAGGCCGTCCATCGTCGCGCACAGCGTGTCGAAGCACGGCACGCCGTCGAGCTCGCCTTCGGTCACGAGCCGTCGCGCGGGATGCACGAGGCGTTCGGTCACCGGCGCGAGCGCCACGTCGAACAGCAGCACCTTGCTGCGGCTGTGTTCGAGCACGTAGTCGACTTCCGGCGCCTGCAGCTTGTGGTTGATCGGCACGAACGTCGCACCCAGCCGCCACGCGCCGAACATCAGGTCGACGAAGGCCGGCGTGTTGAAGCACATCGCGGCGACGCGGTCGCCGGCCGCGATGCCGAGCGCGCTCAGCACGGCTGCCGCGCGGTGCGAGCGCTCGCGCGCGGCGGCATAGGTGATCGTCGCGGATTCGCTGACGAGGAACGGCTTGTCGGGCGTCGCACGGGCGGCGCGGTCGAGGGCGGCGACGAGGTTCATCGGGACTCCGGGCGGGCGAACGAAGGCAAACTGGGTCGTACCAAGCTGTCCGAAACGGCATCAGGCCGGGTACGCGCGCTGCAGCAGCGCGGCGACGTCGATCGCGTGCGGGTCGAAGCCGCCTGCGATGCGGCCCCAATCGGGCGCGGCGAGCCGCGTCGCGACGAACGCATCGGCGACGGCCGCCGGCGCATCGCGGCGCAGCAGGCACGCCTGCGCGACCACCGCGAGCCGCTGGGCGAACACGCGGCCCGACGCCTCGAGCGTGTCGGCCGGCGCCGCGAGCATCGTGCGCAGTGCGTCGAGCGCCGCGCGGATGCGCGGTTCGCCCGCGCCGAGGTCGGCGAGTTCGGCGAACAGCGCGGCGGCCGCGTCGGGTTCGCGCGATATCGCGCGCAGCACGTCGAGGCACATCACGTTGCCCGAGCCTTCCCAGATCGAGTTGACGGGCGCCTCGCGAAACAGCCGCGCGATCGGGCCGTCGTCGACATAACCGTTGCCGCCGAACACTTCCATCACCTCGCCGGTCAGCTCGACCGCGCGCTTGCACACCCAGAATTTCGCGGCGGGCGTGACGATGCGCTTCCAGGCGCGTTCGCGCGGCGAGTCGTCGCGTTCGAACGCGTCGGCGAGACGCATCGACAGTGACAGCGCCGCTTCGCTTTCGAGCGCGAGATCGGCCAGCACGGTACGCATCAGCGGCTGCTCGGCGAGGGCGCGGCCGAATGCATGGCGCTGGCGCGTGTACGCGATCGCCTGCACGACGCCCTGGCGCAGCATCGCCGCGCTGCCGAGCACGCAGTTCAACCGCGTGTAGGTGGCCATCTCGATGATGGTCGGAATGCCGCGGCCTTCGTCGCCGAGCATGATGCCCCACGCGTCGTTCAGCTCGATCTCGCTGCTCGAGTTGCTGCGGTTGCCGACCTTGTCCTTCAGTCGTTGGATCTCGACCGTGTTCTTCGTGCCGTCCGGCCGCCAGCGCGGCACGTAGAAGCACGACGGGCTGCCGGCTTCGGTGCGCGCGACGACGAGGTGCGCGTCGCACATCGGCGCGGAGAAAAACCACTTGTGGCCGCGCAGCCGGTATTCGCCGCCGCGTCCGCCCGCGCCGACGGCGGTCGCGAGCGTCGTGTTCGCGCGCACGTCGGAGCCGCCCTGTTTCTCGGTCATGCCCATGCCGAACCAGATCGAGCGCTTGTCGGCGACCGGCACGTCGCGCGGATCGTAGTCGTTGCTGTAGAGCTTGTCGCGCAGCAGGTCCCACAGCGCGGGCTCCTTCTGCAGCACGGGGATCGCGGCCTGCGTCATCGTCGCCGGGCACAGCGTGCCGGCCTCGATCTGGCCATGCAGGTAGAAGCCGGCCGCGGTCGCGGCCCAGCGGCCGCGGCGCGTGTCGCGGAACGCGAGCGACACGAAGCCCTCGTGGCGGTACTGGCCGAGCAGCGTGTGCCACGCCGGGTGGAAGTCGACGCGGTCGATGCGCCGGCCGCGCCGGTCGAAGGTGTGCAGCTCCGGTGTGTGGTGGTTCGCTTCGTCGGCAAGCCGCGCGGTGTCGGCGCTGCCGAGCCGCGCGCCGTACGCGTCGAGCTGCGGCATGGCCCAGTCGGCGCCCGCGCGGGTGAGCGCGTCGCGCAGTGCGATGTCCGTCGCGAAGAGGTTATAGTCGACCAGTTCGTCGAACTGGTTCGTGACGGCGTGAGTCGATTCGGTCATCGAGGTTGTCTCCGGTCTCATGCTTCGCGGGCGGCCGGCGTCATGCCGCACGGATGACACTTCGGCGCCGGCGCCGGCCCCCGGTAAAACGCATTCCCTGCTGATTTCCAGAGTAGCAAATATGCCGCCGCGACATGTTCAGGTTCCGGCGCCGCCCGGCCAGCCGGCGGCGCAACCCGCGCCAGCGTTGCGCCGCCGGCCGCGCCAGTCGCGCGCGCAGGCGAGTTCCGACGCGCTGCAGCAGGCGTTCGTTCAGCTTTTGCTCGAACGCGGCTACGCGAAGGCGACGATCCGCGAGATCGCGGCTGTCACGGGCGTCAGCATCGGCACGTTCTACGAGTATTTCGGCGACAAGCAGAGCCTCGCGGCGCTCTGCATCCACCGGCACGTGCAGGTGTTGGCCGACCGGCTGCGCGACGCCATCGCGCGGCTGCGCGGCGTGCCGCGGGGCGAACTGGCCGCCGCGCTCGTCGACCTGCAGGTCGAGGCGATCGGCGCCGACACCGCGCTGTGGGGCGCGCTCTTCGCGCTGGAGCGGCAGGTGTCGCCGCTTACCGCCTACCGCCGGCATTACGACGCGTATGTCGCGCTGTGGCGCGACGCGCTTGCGCACGCGGCCGATCCGCCGCCGGCCGCGCGGCTCGACGGGCTCGCGCGGATGGCCCACACGATCTGCTACGGCGGTCTCTCGCAGGCGTTGCTGACGCTCGGGCCCGCGTTCGACATCGCCGCGCTGCGCGACGAACTGCGGGCCGTGCTGCTCGCCTACCTGGCGGCGGCCGACCGGTAACATCCCCTAGGGGAAATGCCTGATTCGCATGTCGGCCTGGCAGCTGAGCCTTGCCGCTGCGCGCTCCTCTCCACGAGCCATGAGAAAAATGCATGGCCGCCATGACGAACTTTCGATTGTCCGCCGATATTGGCTCGGGCTAAATCATGCGGCAGATGCAGGCCGCGCGCGCCGCGCGGGGCCGCCCGAAGGACATCAGAAGGAGGAGTCATGCGAAGCGCCACCGCGCCCCGTTCGAAACTGCCCGACGTCGGGACGACGATCTTCACGGTGATCGGCCAACTGGCTGCTCAGCACGATGCGTTGAACCTGTCGCAGGGCGCGCCGAATTTCGCGCCCGATCCGGCGCTCGTCGAAGGCGTCGCGCGCGCGATGCGCGACGGGCACAACCAGTACGCGCCGATGGCCGGCGTCATGGCGCTGCGCGAGCGGCTCGCCGAAAAGACCGAGGCGCTGTACGGCACACGCTACGACCCGGCCACCGAGATCACGGTGATCGCGAGCGCGAGCGAAGGGCTCTACGCGGCGATCAGCGCGCTCGTGCATCCGGGCGACGAGGTGATCTACTTCGAGCCGTCGTTCGACAGCTATGCGCCGATCGTGCGGCTGCAGGGCGCGACGCCGGTGGCGATCAAGCTGTCGCCCGAGCATTTCCGCGTGAACTGGGACGAAGTCGCCGCGGCGATCAACCCGCGCACGCGGATGATCATCGTGAACACGCCGCACAACCCGACCGCGACCGTGTTTTCCGCCGACGATCTCGAACGGCTCGCGCAGCTCACGCGCGACACGGGCATCGTGGTGCTGTCCGACGAAGTCTACGAGCACGTCGTGTTCGACGGCGCGCAGCACCAGAGCGTGGCGCGTCATCGCGAGCTGGCCGAGCGCAGCGTGATCGTGTCGTCGTTCGGCAAGTCGTTCCACGTGACGGGCTGGCGGGTCGGCCATTGCCTCGCGCCGGCCGAGCTGATGGACGAGATCCGCAAGGTGCACCAGTTCATGGTGTTCGCGGCCGACACGCCGATGCAGGTCGCGTTCGCGGAGATCCTCGCGCGGCCGGACAGCTATCTTGGGCTGTCGGCGTTCTACCAGGCCAAGCGCGACCTGCTCGCGCGCGAGCTGGCCGATTCCCGATTCGAGCTGCTGCCGAGCGAAGGCTCGTTCTTCATGCTCGCGCGCTTCCGGCATTTCTCGGACGAAAGCGACAGCGACTTCGTGCTGCGCCTGATCCGCGACGCGCGTGTCGCGACGATTCCGCTGTCGGCGTTCTATACCGACGGCACCGACGCCGGCGTGATCCGGCTCAGTTTTTCGAAGGACGACGCGACGCTGGTCGAAGGCGCGCGGCGGCTGCGTTCGCTGTAAGGCCCGTATGGAAACCGGCGACGGGAGCGTCGCACCGACCAGACACAGGAGATCACGATGAAGCACACGGCCACCCTGAAACTCGCATTCGCACTCGCGTGCGCCATCGGCTCGGGCGCGGCGCTCGCCGATGCGCAGACGCTGCGCTTCGGCCTCGAAGCGCAATACCCGCCGTTCGAATCGAAGGCGCCGAACGGCGACCTGCAGGGCTTCGACGTCGACGTCGGCAATGCCGTCTGCCAGACGGCGAAGCTGTCGTGCAAATGGGTCGAGACGTCGTTCGACGGCCTGATTCCCGCGCTGAAGGGCCGCAAGTTCGACGCGATCAATTCGGCGATGAACGCGACCGAACAGCGGCGCCAGGCGATCGACTTCACGACGATCATCTATCGCGTGCCGACCCAGTTGATCGCGCGCACCGGCAGCGGCCTGCTGCCGACGCCGGAATCGCTGAAGGGCAAGCGCGTCGGCGTGCTGCAGGCGTCGATCCAGGAAACCTTCGCGAAGGCGCACTGGGAGCCGGCCGGTGTCGCGATCGTCGCGTACCAGGACCAGAACCAGGCGTACGCGGATCTCGTGTCGGGCCGTCTCGACGCGACGCTCGTGCTCGCACCGTCCGGCCAGCGCGGCTTCCTGTCGCGTCCGGACGGCAAGGGTTTCTCGTTCGTCGGCCAGCCGGTGCATGACGACAAGATCCTCGGCAGCGGCATCGCATTCGGGCTGCGCAAGGGTGACAGCGCGCTGAAGGCGAAACTCGATGCGGCGATCGACAAGCTGAAGGCGGACGGGACGGTGAAGTCGCTCGGCCTGAAGTATTTCGGCGATATCGACATCTCGGCGAAGTAAGGGGGGCCGCGCGCGATGCAGAACTCGAATCCGACCGTCGCGGGCAGCGAACCGGACGGCGCGCCACTGCCGGACGATGCGCTCGCCGCCGTGCTGATAGCCGAACTGGGCGACGCGCTCGTCACGCGCTCGGCCGACATCGATCCGCGTTACTTCACCGCGTACAACGAGCCGGCCGGCGTGCGGCCGCGCGCGCTGGTGCGCCCGCGCAGCGTCGACGACGTGTCGCGCACGCTCGCGCTGTGCGCGCGGCTCGGCCAGCCGGTCGTGCCGCAGGGCGGTTTGACGGGGCTCGCACGTGGCGGCGTCGCGCTCGGCGGCGAGGTCGTGCTGTCGATGGAACGCTTCGCGGGCATCGACGCGCTCGACGCGGCGGCCGGCACGATGACGGTCCGCGCCGGAACGCCGCTGCAGACGGTGCAGGAAGCCGCGGAAGCGGCGGGTTTCACGTTCGGTGTCGATCTCGGTGCGCGCGGCTCATGCCAGATCGGCGGCATGCTCGCGACCAACGCGGGCGGCACGCGCGCAATCCGCTACGGGATGATGCGCGAGCAGGTGCTCGGGCTCGAGGCTGTGCTCGCGGACGGCACGGTCGTGTCGTCGATGAACCGGATGCTGAAGAACAACGCGGGCTACGACCTGAAGCAGTTGTTCATCGGCAGCGAGGGGACGCTCGGCGTCGTCACGCGCGCCGTGCTGCGGCTGCATCCGTTGCTGGCCGCGCCGGTCACCGCGCTCTGCCGCGTGCGCGACTACGACGCGGCGGTCGCGTTGTGGAACCGCGTGCGCATGCTGCCGGAGGTCGTCAGCTTCGAGGCGATGTGGCCGGCGTTTTACGACTACGTTGCACGTCATACACCGGGTGTTTCGGCGCCGTTCGTCGGCGACGATGGCTTCGTGATCCTGATCGAATGCGCGACGAGCGCACCGGGCGGCGACGCTCACCGGGCGCTGGAAACAGGTCTCGCGGAGGGGTTCGACGCAGGGCTCGTGGAGGATGCGGTGCTCGCGACGTCGGAGCGGCAGGCGCGCGACCTGTGGACGCTGCGCGAAGGTCTCGCGATCGATGCACTGCCGCGTCTCGTCAACTTCGATGTGAGCCTGCCGACCGGCGAACTCGGCGCATTCGCCGAGCGCTGCGAGGCGGCGTTGCGGGCGCGCTGGCCGGACGTCACGTGCCTGTTCTTCGGCCATGTCGGCGACGGCAACGTGCATATCGGCGTGTCGCTGGCCGGGATGACCGACGCGGACCTCGATGCGCTCGATCATTGCGTGTACGCGGTGGTGCGGGACATGGGCGGCTCGGTGTCGGCCGAGCACGGGATCGGCGTGCTCAAGCGCCCTTATCTCGCACATACGCGCAGCGACGCGGAAATCGGGCTGATGCGACGCCTGAAGGCCGCGCTGGATCCACTCGGCATCCTGAATCCCGGCAAGGTGCTTTGATCGGGGCGATGCGCGTTGCCGGCGGGCGCCGGCCCGCATGACTCGTCAGCCGTTCACCCAGCGCAGCGCACCGATCTTCAGGTGTTCGACGACGCTGCGCGCCCATTCGAGTTCGGCATTGAGCAGCACGAGCGCATGCTCGTTCTGCAGCAGGAACAGGCGCGGCACCTGATCGGCCTGCGCGGTGGCGCGCAGCGTTTCGAGGCGCTCGCGCTCGGCGTCGAGCCGCGCGATCCGAAGTTCGAGCTGGTGGCGTGCATCTTCCGCGTCGAGCAGCGGCAGGAACGCGAGACCGGCGCCGAACGCCGGGAATTCACGCGCGGGCTCCGCGAGCAGCGTATGCAGCCACGCCTGCCCGGCCGTGTGGCCGGCCTCGGTCAGCGCATACAGCGTGCGCTCCGGAAACGCGCCGTCGCGTTCGGTGTCGTGCACCGCGATCATCCCGTCGCGCAGCAGCCGGTCGATCGTCTGGTAGAGGCTCGTGCGCTGCCGCACGTTGACGACTTCGTCGTACCCGCGAGCCTTCAGTTGCTGCAGCATCCCGTACGGATGCATCGGCGTTTCGGTGAGCGTCGCGAGGACGGCCAGCGCGAGCGGGGACGGACAGCTAGTGGACATGAATAGTTAGAGTATATCTAGTAAGAATATAACTATTCTCAACCAGACTATCATATTTCACAAGGGTTTCAGCCGAGGTGCGAGCGCTTCGCGGCCGGGGCGACGGTCTCCATCGTCGCGAGACCGTGCACGATGCCGCAATCCTCGACCGAATGCTCGCCGACGCACTGGCGGCGCAATTCGGTGAGCTGGTCGCGCAGATGCGTGAGTTCCGCGAGGCGCGCATCGACGTGCCCGATGTGTTCGTCGAGCAGCGAATTGATCGAATCGCAGGGATCGGCCGGCGTGTCGGTGAGCTGCAGCAGCGCGCGGATTTCGTCGTGCGCCATGTCGAGCGCGCGGCAGTTGCGGATGAAGCGCAGCCGTTCGACGTGCACGTCGGTGTAGTTGCGGTAGTTCGAGTCGGTGCGCTCTGCATCAGGCATCAGACCCTCTTTCTCGTAGAAACGGATCGTCTCGGGTGTGCAGCGGGCCGCTTTGGCCAGTTCGCCGATCTTCATGACCTTTCTCCCATGGAAGGGTTGACCTTGTAGTGGCTTCAGGGTGTTAACTCTACACCGTTAGCCATTGAGGAGGTTGTCATGACCGACGCCCAGCGTACCCACGACCCACGACACCGTCATGCCGGCGGCGCCGCTCCGTGCTGCGCCGACGCGCACGATACGGATACGGCCACCGTCGCCGACGCGGCGCCGACGGCCGGCGAGCACGCGCACGGCGAGGTCGCCGCCGCGCGCGGCGCGCAGTCGCGTGCCCATAGCCACGATCACGACCACGACCACGACCACGACCACGATCATGATCATGATCATGATCACGGGCATGCGGGTCGTGAAGAGGGTCACATCCACGGCGCCGGTTGCAGCCACGGCAGCGGCAAGGAACACGACCACGACCATGGTCATGACCATGCGCACGAGCACGGTGACGGCCATAGCCATGGCGCCGCCTGTGCACACGGCAGCGCCGCGCACGACCATGCCGGTCACGACCACGACCACGACCACGACCACGACCACGACCACGACCACGCGGCCGGCGACTGCTGCGCGCCTGCCGCGCTGACGTTCGCGCCGCTGCCGGTCGCGCAGGCGACCGCGTCGGGCCACGTGCGCTCCGCGTTCCGGATCATGCAGATGGACTGCCCGACCGAGGAAACGCTGATCCGCAAGAAGCTCGGCGGGATGAGCGAAGTGTCGGCGCTCGAGTTCAACCTGATGCAGCGGATGCTGACGGTCGAGCACGTGCCGGATGCCCAGCCGGCGATCGAAAGCGCGATCCGCTCGCTCGGGATGACGCCCGAGGCGGCAGCGCCCGGCGCACCGGCCGCGCGCGTCGCCGACGCGCCCGCGAAGCCGTGGTGGCCGCTGGCGCTGGCCGGCGTCGCCGCGATCGCATCCGAAGGCGCGACCTGGGCCGGCCTGCCCGTGTGGCTGTCGGCGGCGCTCGCGCTCGCCGCGGTGCTCGCGTGCGGGCTCACCACGTACAAGAAGGGCTGGATCGCGATCCGCAACGGCAACCTGAACATCAACGCGCTGATGAGCATCGCGGTGACGGGCGCGATGGCGATCGGCCAGTGGCCTGAAGCGGCGATGGTGATGGTGCTGTTCACGATTGCCGAGCTGATCGAAGCGAAGTCGCTCGACCGGGCGCGCAATGCGATCCAGGGCCTGATGCAGCTCGCGCCGGACACCGCGACCGTGCAGGACGCCGACGGGTCGTGGCGCACGATCGAGGCCGCGCAGGTGGCACTCGGTGCAGTCGTGCGCGTGAAGCCGGGCGAGCGGATCGGGCTGGACGGCGAAGTCGTCGCGGGTCGCTCGACGGTGAACCAGGCGCCGATCACCGGCGAGAGCCTGCCCGTCGAAAAGACGACCGGCGATGTCGTGTACGCGGGCACGATCAACGAATCGGGTTCGTTCGAATATCGCGTGACGGCCGTCGCGGCCAACTCGACGCTGGCGCGGATCATCCACGCGGTTGAAGAAGCCCAAGGCGCGAAGGCGCCGACGCAGCGCTTCGTCGACCAGTTCGCACGGGTCTACACGCCGATCGTGTTTGCGGTCGCGCTGCTGGTCGCGGTGGTGCCGCCGCTCGTGATGGGCGGTGCGTGGCACGACTGGATCTACCGCGCGCTGGTGCTGCTCGTGATCGCGTGTCCGTGCGCGCTGGTGATCTCGACGCCGGTGACGATCGTATCGGGGCTCGCGGCAGCGGCACGACGCGGGATTCTGGTGAAGGGCGGCGTGTACCTGGAAGAAGGGCGCAAGCTCGCGTGGCTCGCGCTCGACAAGACCGGCACGATCACG
Organism: Burkholderia lata; assembly: GCF_902499025.1. Lineage (GTDB taxonomy): Bacteria > Pseudomonadota > Gammaproteobacteria > Burkholderiales > Burkholderiaceae > Burkholderia > Burkholderia lata_C. Next base: position 18,126 of record NZ_CABVPW010000055.1, read on the forward strand.
CACGGCAAGCCGGTGCAGACCGACTTCGACCTGCATGCGACCGACGCCGACGACGCGCGTGTGCGGCATCTCGGCGCGAGCCTTGCGGCGCGCTCCGATCACCCGGTGTCGCAGGCGATCGCAGCCGCAGCGCGCGACGCCGGCACGACGGCATTCGCCGATGTGCAGGACTTCGAAGCGATCGTCGGGCGCGGCGTGCGCGGCACGATCGACGGCACGCGCTACTGGCTCGGCAACCACCGTCTCGTCGAGGAACTCGAGCGCTGCTCGACGGCTCTCGAAGCGAAGCTCGATGCGCTCGAGCGGCAGGGCAAGAGCGTCGTGGTGCTGGTCGACGAAGCGCGCGTGCTCGGCATCTTCGCGGTGGCCGACACGATCAAGGACACGAGCCGTGAAGCGATCGCCGATCTGCATGCGCTCGGCATCCGCACCGCGATGCTGACGGGCGACAACCCGCATACCGCACAGGCGATCGCGCAGCAGGCCGGCATCGACGACGCGCGCGGCAACCAGTTGCCGGAAGACAAGCTCGCCGCGGTCGAGGAGCTGTCGGCCGGTGGCGCGGGCGCGGTCGGGATGGTCGGCGACGGGATCAACGATGCGCCGGCGCTCGCGCGCGCCGACATCGGTTTCGCGATGGGCGCGATGGGCACCGACACGGCGATCGAGACGGCCGACGTCGCGCTGATGGACGACGACCTGCGCAAGATCCCCGCGTTCGTGCGGCTGTCGCGTGCGACGCATCGCGTCCTGGTGCAGAACATCGGCTTCGCGCTCGGCGTGAAGATCGTGTTCCTCGGCCTCACGGTCGCGGGGCTCGGCACGATGTGGATGGCGGTCTTCGCCGACGCGGGCGCAAGCCTGATCGTCGTGGCCAACGGTTTGCGGCTGCTGTCGTCCTCGGGGGCGTTCGGCAGCGCGCAGGCCAAGCGTTGAGGAGCGGGCGATGAGCTTTCTGAAACGAATCCTGGGCGGCCACGGCGGTGGCCATGGCGGCGGGCACGGCAACAGCGGTTACGGTAGCGGGCATCACGGCGGACAGCGCCAGGACGGGCACGGCGGCCACGATGCGCGCGGCCGCGATCGCCACGGTTGGGGCTGGCAGGCGCCGGCCGACAGTCGAAGCGGGCAGGGCGGCAACGTGCCGCTGAGCCAGCTTGCCTGTGCGGGCTGCGGCGCGCTCAATGCAACGGATGCACGCTTCTGCGCGCAGTGCGGTGCCGCGCAACGCGGCAAGTCCTGCAGCCGCTGCCACTCGGCGCTGGCGGACGACGCGCGGTTTTGCCCCGGATGCGGGACGCAGGCTGCGTAAGCAAGTTTGTCCGCGCATTCGCGCCGGCGGCGTGTGAACGCTGGCCGGCGCGCTTCGTTTCAGGGCCGGTGCCGGTGCGCCGGCCTTTCGATCAGCGCAGCGGCAGGTAGATCTCGGTGCGCAGGTCGGCCGGCGCCGCGTCCATCGGCGTATTGAGGTACAGCTCGAACGGCGGCGCGTCGGCGGCTTCACGCCCCGAGTGACGCAGCCAGTCGCCGTAGAGCCACTGGTAGGCTGGCTTCAGGTCCGCATACGGCCCCGTATGCAGCAGCACCGCGTATTCGCCGCCCGCCACCGTCGTGCGTTCCACCGGCGGCACGGGTTCGACGTCCGGCGCACCGTCGGCCGGCACGAAGCAGGCTTTCGCGCGCAACTGCGCTTCGGGTGTCGTGTCCGGATCGTCGTAAAAAATGCCGATCATCTTCGCGCCCGGGCCGATCAGCCCGTGCTGCCCGACCCACGCACCGATCCGCATGAATGCGTCGCTGACCAACATGTATGACCCGGTGTGCGCCACTGCATAGCCGTGTAATTCCGGCAGCCGCCGGATCTCGACTTCATGCTTGAACATGTCTTCCTCTCCTCGCTGTAACGGATGGATGGGCCGGTGGCTGCCCGTGCGCCGGTGCTGTGCGGGAGGCACGCAGTAGGCGTCGCGAAACGCGCGCGCGAACGCGTGCGTCGAACCGTAGCCCGCGCGCCGCGCGATCTCGTCGATCGGCCGCGCCGTACATACGAGAGCCTCGGACGCGCGCACGATCCGCATCCGCCGCACCGCCGGCACGATCGACTCGCCATACAGCGCGTGATAGACGCGCTGCCGGTGATACGGCGACAGGCACGCGACTTCGGCGAGCCGGTTCAGGTCGAGCGGGCCGTCGAGGTGCGCGCGGAGGGTCTCGTGGACGCGCGCCACGCTGGCCGCGTAGCGAAGCCAGGCGGGCTGGTCGGGTTTCGTTTCGACGGTCATCGGCGCGTCCGGGCGGGAGCCGACGTCACGGTAGCACGGCCCGAATGGATAAATCTTGCGGAAATGCGTAGGAGGCCGACAGGTCAGGCCCTTTTTTATTTTGACGAAATGGGGTCTTGCCCCCCTGCGATCTATGACTAAAGTTAAAGAAGGTGAAATCGGGTGATCGCGTCATTTTTCTCGGGTAAGTTGCTCGGACCGGGCAGCACGCTTTTCGAAGTACGCAGGTAGTTCGTCGATGTTCAATCGCAACACCACGTTTTCGGGAGAAGAAGAAATGGATGCTTCCAGCTTCATCACGTCGCTGCAGACCACGCTAGGGGGGTATCTGCCAAAGATCGCCGGCGCGATCGGCATCCTGGTGATCGGCTGGCTGATCGCCGTCGTGGTGCGGGCCGGCGCGATGCGCCTGCTCAGTGCGCTGAAGGTCGATCAGCGGATCAACGAAAGCACCGGCCAGGGCGCCTATGTCGAGCGCATCATCGCGGGCGGCCTGTTCTGGCTCGTGCTGCTCGTCACCGCGGTGGGCATCTTCAACGTGCTCAACCTGTATGCGGTCTCCAACCCGTTCTCGCTGCTCGTCACCCACATCGTCAACTACCTGCCGAACCTGATCGGCGGCGCGGCGCTGACGCTGATCGCGTGGCTCATCGCGTCGCTGTTGCGCAGCCTCGCGAACCGCGCGCTGAAGGCGAGCAAGATCGACGACAAGCTGTCCGAAGGCGCCGGCATGCAGCCGATGAGCGGCTATCTCGGCGACGTGCTGTTCTGGCTCGTGATCCTGATGTTCCTGCCGGCGATCCTCGCGTCGTTCGCGCTGTCGGGGCTGCTGTCGCCGGTACAGGGGATGGTCGACAAGCTGCTCGCGATCGTGCCGAACCTGTTCGCGGCCGCGGTGATCGGCATCGTCGGCTGGATCGTCGCGCGCGTGCTGCGCGGCCTCGTGACGAACCTGCTCGTCGCCGCCGGCGCCGACCGCCTTACGCAGCGTCTCGACAGCCCGACGCCCGTGCGCGTGTCGAGCCTGATCGGCACGATCGTCTACGTGTTCGTGTTCGTGCCGACGCTGATCTCCGCGCTCGATGCACTGAAGATCGACGCGATCTCGGTGCCGGCCACCAACATGCTGAACCAGTTCCTCGGCGCGGTGCCGGACATCGTCGCGGCGATCGTGATCGTGCTGGTGACGTTCTACTTCGCGCGCTTCGTCGCGTCGCTCGCGCAGAAGCTGCTGGAAGCCGCGGGCGCCGACGGGCTGCCGGCCGTGCTCGGCGTCGAGCGCGTGTTCTCGGGGATCCTGCAGCCGTCGGTGCTGGTCGCGCGGCTGATCGTGTTCTTCGCGATGCTGTTCGCGTCGGTCGAAGCCGCGAACCGGCTTGGCTTCTCGCAGGTGCGCGACGTCGTCACGCTGTTCATCGAATTCGGTGGCCACGTGCTGATGGGCGGCGTGATCCTCGTGATCGGCGTGTGGCTCGCGGGCCTCGCGCGCCGCGTGATCGAGCAGGCCGACCGCGAGCACAGCGTGCTGTTCGCACGCATCGCGCAATTCGCGATCCTCGGCCTCGTGTTCGCGATGGGGCTGCGCGCGATGGGCATCGCGAACGAGATCGTCCAGCTTGCGTTCGGCCTCGTGCTCGGCGCGATCGCGGTGGCGGTGGCGCTGTCGTTCGGCCTCGGCGGACGCGAAGCGGCCGGCAAGCTGCTCGACCGCTGGTTCAACCAGCGCGGCGGCGGTCAGTAAAGCCACCGTCGCGCATCCATCCGGCCGCGCTGCGCGGCCGGATGGCGCTGCCGAAACGTGTGTATCCAGCCGGGCGAGAGCGGCACGCGACAGCGTTCGTTCATGCGGCGGCGCCGGCACCCGAGCGTCGCCGAAGGCTGCCGCCGCGCAATCTTCGCCGTGTCGGCCACTTGCCGATCGGCTTCGTCACCCGTCCCGCACCTGCATTTCCGCAAGCGAAATGTCAGCCGCGATCTTTGCCGAATTTCGATAACACGTCGTTTAATGACTCTCTAGCATCGATTCTCAGTCGCGCAGGCCGCTAGGCCCGGCGCCTTTGAGGAGAGAGTCCGATGAAAGCAGAGTCGAATGGCCGGCCCGCCGCCGGCGCCAAGTCGTCCGGCCAGCCCGCGCTGCAGCAGACGCTCGGGACCTGGCAACTGTGGGGCATCGCGGTCGGCCTCGTGATTTCCGGCGAATACTTCGGCTGGAGCTACGGCTGGGCGAGCGCCGGCACGCTGGGCTTCGTCGTCACCGCGATCTTCGTCGCGGCGATGTACACCACCTTCATCTTCAGCTTCACCGAGCTGACCACGTCGATCCCGCACGCGGGCGGCCCGTTCGCGTATGCGCGCCGTGCGTTCGGCCCGACCGGCGGCTATCTCGCCGGTGCGGCGACACTCGTCGAATTCGTGTTCGCGCCGCCGGCAATCGCGCTCGCGATCGGCGCGTACCTGCACGTGCAGTTCCCCGGTCTCGAACCGAAGCATGCGGCGATGGGTGCGTATCTCGTGTTCATGGCGCTGAACATCGTCGGCGTGCAGATCGCGGCGACCTTCGAGCTGGTCGTCACGCTGCTCGCGATCTTCGAGCTGCTGGTGTTCATGGGCGTCGTGTCGCCGGGCTTCGCGTGGAGCAACTTCATGAAGGGCGGCTGGTCGGGCGCCGATCATTTCAGCGTGGGCGCGTTCCACGGGATGTTCGCGGCGATCCCGTTCGCGATCTGGTTCTTCCTCGCGATCGAAGGCGTCGCGATGGCCGCCGAGGAAGCGAAGAACCCGAAGCGCTCGATCCCGATCGCATATGTGGCCGGGATCCTGACCCTCGTTGCACTCGCGATCGGCGTGATGGTGTTCGCCGGCGGCGCGGGCGACTGGACCAAGCTCGCGAACATCAACGACCCGCTGCCGCAGGCGATGAAGTACATCGTCGGCGCGAACAGCGGCTGGATGCACATGCTCGTGTGGCTCGGGCTGTTCGGGCTGGTCGCGTCGTTCCACGGGATCATCCTCGGGTATTCGCGCCAGATCTTCGCGCTGGCCCGCGAAGGCTACCTGCCCGAATGGCTCGCGAAGGTGCATCCGCGCTTCAAGACGCCTTACCGCGCGATCCTCGCGGGCGGCGTGGTCGGCATCGCGGCGATCTACAGCGACGAGCTGATCCAGTTCGGCGGGCAGACGCTGACCGCGAATATCGTGACGATGTCGGTATTCGGTGCGATCGTGATGTATATCGTGAGCATGGCGTCGCTGTTCAAGCTGCGCCGGTCGCAGCCGAATCTCGAACGGCCGTTCCGCGCGCCGCTGTACCCGATCTTCCCGGCGTTCGCGATCCTGGCCGCGCTCGTCTGTCTCGGAACGATGGTGTACTTCAACGGGCTGGTCGCGCTGGTGTTCGTCGGCTTCCTCGCGTTCGGCTACGCGTACTTCCTCGCGACGCGTTCGCAGCGTGCGAGTGCGCCGGGCGACGTGCTGCTGGAGGAGTGAGCAGGTGCAGGTGAACGGCCGTTCCTGACGGCATCCGGCGCGCCCCGTCGAACGGGCGCGCCGTCGGCTTTTGGCAAGGAGACTCGCAGATGTCCTATACGGAGACGATCGGTCCGCGCACGTACCGCTTCGCGGACCTGAAGACGCTGCTCGCGAAGGCGAGCCCGCTGCGTTCCGGCGACCAGCTCGCCGGTGTCGCGGCGGCGAGCGAGGAGGAGCGCGTCGCCGCGAAGATCGCGCTCGCGGGCGTGCCGCTGAAGGCATTCCTGAGCGAAGCGGTGATCCCGTATGAAGACGACGAGGTCACGCGCCTCATCGTCGACGATCACGATGCGCAGGCGTTCGCGGAAATCTCGCACCTCACCGTCGGCGATTTCCGCAACTGGCTGCTGTCGCCGGCGGCCGACGGCGCGGCGCTCGAACGGATCGCGCCGGGCCTCACGCCCGAGATGGTCGCGGCCGTGTCGAAGCTGATGCGCAACCAGGACCTGATCGCGGCGGCGCGGAAGCGCCGCGTCGTCACGCGCTTTCGCAACACGGTCGGGCTGGCGGGCCGGATGTCGGTGCGGCTGCAGCCGAACCACCCGACCGACGACGTGAAGGGCATCGCTGCGTCGATGCTCGACGGGCTGATGTACGGCTGCGGCGACGCGATGATCGGCATCAACCCGGCCACCGACAGCCTTGCGGCGATCGTGAAGCTGCTCGCGATGATCGACGGGTTTCGCGAACGCTACGGCGTGCCCACGCAGTCGTGCGTGCTCACGCACGTGACCAACACGATCGCGGCGATCGAGAAGGGTGCGCCGGTCGATCTCGTGTTTCAGTCGATCGCCGGCACCGAGAAGGCGAACGCGAGCTTCGGCATCTCGCTCGCGCTGCTCGGCGAGGCGCGCGAGGCGGCGTTGTCGCTCAAGCGCGGCACGGTCGGCAACAATCTCATGTACTTCGAGACGGGCCAGGGCAGCGCGCTGTCGGCGAACGCGCACTTCGGCGTCGACCAGCAGACCTGCGAAGTGCGCGCGTATGCGGTCGCGCGCAAGTTCGAGCCGTTCCTCGTGAACACGGTGGTCGGTTTCATCGGGCCCGAATACCTGTACGACGGCAAGCAGATCATCCGCGCGGGGCTCGAGGATCACTTCTGCGGGAAGCTGCTCGGCGTGCCGATGGGTTGCGACATCTGCTACACGAACCATGCGGAAGCCGACCAGGACGACATGGACACGCTGCTGACGCTGCTGGGTGTGGCCGGCATCAACTTCATCATGGGGATTCCGGGCGCGGACGACGTGATGCTGAACTACCAGAGCACGTCGTTCCACGACCAGCTCTACGTGCGCGAGGTGCTCGGCCTGCGCCGCGCACCGGAATTCGAGGAGTGGCTGGAGACGATGGAGATCGCCGACGCGCATGGGGCATTGCGCGCCGCGACGTCGCGCGTGCCGCTGCTCGCGGGCGCGAACGACTGGATGGGGATTTCGGCATGAGCGACGCCGTCGAAAAGAACCCGTGGGCGCAGCTGAAGTCGTTCACCAACGCACGAATCGCGCTCGGCCGCGCGGGCAACAGCCTGCCGACCGCGCCGCTGCTTGCGTTCAACCTGTCGCATGCGCAGGCACGCGATGCGGTGCACCAGCCGCTCGACTCCGATGCGCTGCGGCGCGAGCTCGACGCGGCCGGCTTCGCGACGCTCGGCGTGCAGAGTGCCGCGCCCGATCGCCAGCATTACCTGCGCCGGCCCGACCTCGGCCGCAAGCTGTCGGATGAAGGTCGCGCGCTGCTGGCTGCGCACGGCGACGCGGTGAGCGGCGATGGACCCGACGTCGTGTTCGTGGTCGGCGACGGGCTGTCGGCGTTCGCGGCCGCGAAACAGGCGCTGCCGTTGCTGCAGGCCGTGCGGCCGCGGCTCGACGCGGACGGCTGGCGGATCGGCCCGGTGGTGGTCGCGACGCAAGCACGTGTCGCGCTCGGCGACGAGATCGGCGAATTGCTGCGCGCGAAGGTCGTCGCGATGCTGATCGGCGAACGGCCGGGGCTCAGCTCGCCGGACAGCCTCGGCGTGTACCTGACGTGGGCGCCGAAGGTCGGCTGCCACGACGCATTGCGCAACTGCATCTCGAACGTGCGGCCCGAAGGGCTGCCCTACGCGGGCGCCGCGCACAAGCTGCATTACCTGATGACGCACGCGCGCCGGCTCGGGCTGACGGGTGTCGGGCTGAAGGACGACAGCGATGCGTTGCTGCCGCAGGCGGAAGCGGAGCGGATCGGGGCGGACTGAACAGGGCCGGGCACTGGCCGCTGTCGCGTGGCGGTACTCGTGCCGCTCGAGCGGCGCGAGGGGCGGCTACCTGAACAACCGCTCGCACAGAAAATCGACGAACACGCGCAGCTTCGGCGACAACTGCCGGCTCGACGGCCACACGATCGAGAATTGCCCCGGCGCGATCCGGTAATCGTCGAGCACGGTGACGAGCGTGCCGTACTCCAGCGCGTCGCGCGCGAGGAAGTCGGGCATGTAGCCGATGCCGAGCCCCGCGAGCACGGTGCCACGCAATGCTTCCATGTTGTTGCAGGTCAGCGCGGTGCGCAGCTTCAGCGGCGTGCCGTCGGCGGCCGCGAGCGCCCAGTCCTGCAGCTTGCCGGTGGTCGGGAAGCAGTAGCGCACGCATTCGTGCGCTTCGAGATCGCGCGGTGTGCGCGGCGTGCCGGCCTGCGCGAGATACGCGGGCGTCGCGCACAGCACGAACGCGAACGGGCCGAGCCGCCGTGACATCAGGCTCGAATCCGACAGCGGGCCGCTGCGGATCACCGCGTCGAAGCCCCCTTCGACGACATCGACCATCCGGTCGTTGAAATCGAGGTCGAGCTCGACGTCCGGGTAGCGTTGCCGGAATTCGGGCAGCACCGGCAGCAGGAACCGGTAGCCGATCACCGGCAGGCTCACGCGCAGCCTGCCGCGCGGGCGCTGCGCGGAGGCCGTCACGGTCGCCTCCGCATCGCGGAAATCCTCGAGGATCTGCTGGCAGCGTTCGTAGAAGTGCCGCCCTTCTTCGGTGAGCGTGACGCGCCGCGTGGTGCGGTTGAACAGGCGCACGCCGAGCGACTGTTCGAGTTTCGCGATCGTCTTGCCGACCGCCGACGCCGAGATGCCGAGCGCGCGGCCGGCCGCGACGAAGCTCAGCGCTTCGGCGGTGCGGACGAACGCGACGATGCCGGTCAGGTTTTCCATCGAATCGAAGGGCGTGCGCCGACGCGCGTAGTTCAGTGAATTGCGGAATTCTAGTCCGTTATATGCGGAGCTTCGCGTGGTTTTTCGCTGATTGAATCGGATTTATCTTCTGTCGCTCTGGCGGCGCATTCGCGCCGGCTTTTCGAGGAGCGATGATGGATCACCTTTTTTCAGCCGCTTCGGACCAATCGGCACGCCGGCGCGCGTGGGTGCTGGCCGCCGTCTGCATGGCCGCCGTCGCGCTGCCGCTGTCGTTTTCGGGTGGCGCGGTCGCGACGCCCGCGATCGGCCGCGACCTGCACGGCGGGACGGTCGCGATGAACTGGATCACCAACGCGTTCATGCTCGCGTTCGGCAGCTTCCTGATGGCGGCCGGCGCGCTGGCCGACCAGTTCGGCCGCAAGCGCCTGTTCGCGATCGGCGTCGGCGGCTTCACGCTGATGTCGGTCGCGCTCGCGTTTGCACCGTCGATGCTCGCGGTCGACCTGCTGCGCGCCGCGCAAGGGCTCGCGGCGGCCGCGGCGCTCGCGGGCGGCACGGCCGCGCTCGCGCAGGAGTTCGACGGCGCGGCGCGCACACGCGCATTCAGCCTGCTCGGCACGACCTTCGGCATCGGGCTCGCGTTCGGGCCCGTGCTGGCCGGCGCGCTGATCGGGCATTACGGCTGGCGCGCGATCTTCGTGACGAGCGCGGTGGCCGGCGTGCTGTCGCTCGGGGTCGGGCTGCCGCGCATGCACGAGTCGCGCGACCCGCACGCGACGGGGCTCGACTGGCCGGGCACGATCGCGTTCACGGCCGCGCTGACGTTGTTCACGTTCGGCGTGATCGAGGCGCCTGCACTCGGCTGGACGAGCCCGCTGGTGATCGCGCTGCTGGCAGGCGCGGCGCTCGGCGCCGGTGCGTTCGTGATGATCGAGACGCGCGTCGCGCGACCGATGCTCGACCTGTCGCTGTTCCGGATCGCGCGCTTCGTCGGCGTGCAGGTGCTGCCGGTGTCGACCTGCTGCTGCTACATCGTGCTGCTGGTCGTGCTGCCGCTGCGCTTCATCGGTATCGACGGCTTCAGCGAGATCGACGCCGGCTGGCTGATGCTCGCGATTTCCGCACCGATGCTGGTCGTGCCGCTCGTCGCGGCGACGCTCACGCGCTGGCTGTCGGCCGGCGTGATCTCGGGGCTCGGGCTCCTGATCGCGGCGGCCGGGCTCGTGTGGCTGGGTATCGCGCTGCACGGCGGTGCCGGGCCCGCGGCGATCGCGCCGATGCTCATGATCGGCGTCGGGGCCGGCATGCCGTGGGGGCTGATGGACGGGCTGTCGGTGAGCGTCGTGCCGAAGGAGCGTGCGGGGATGGCGACGGGAATCTTCAGCACGACACGCGTGGCCGGCGAGGGGATCGCGCTCGCGATCGTCGGCGCGGTGCTGGCCGCGCTTGCGCGGACGGGGCTGACGCAGGCGGCAGGCGCCGCCGGGACACCCGACGCGACGCTGCGTGCGGCCGCGCGGCTCGCAACCGGCGATCTCGCGGGCGCGGCGGCTGCGTTGCCGGGGGTCGGGCATGCGGCGCTGCTCGCGAGTTACACGCATGCGTTCGACCGGTTGCTGATCGGGCTGGCGGTCGTGACGGTGCTGTGCGCGGGGGTGGTGTTCGCGTTTCTCGGCGGGCGGCAGGCGGCGACCGAAATGGGTGACGACCCCGACGGGCACGCGCATGCCGACCTGCCGGTGCGCAGCCGGATCGAAGCGGCTTGTGCGGAGACGCACGGGCGGTGAGCGTCGTGTCATCGTGCCCGGGCGCTTCGGCCACGGCGGCCGAAGCGCGTTCGTATCGCGTCATCGCCGCATTCGCACGCTGACGATCCACTCCGCGCATCACGCCAGCACCAGCGGCGGCAGTGCCGCATCCGCCCGTGCCTGCGCCCGCTCCACTTCAACCACCACATAGCGCCGCGCATCGGGCCACAGGTGCGCGCGGCTTCCCGCATCCTCGTCGATCGTCGCGCGGCCCTGCACGAGCCAGGTCGTCTGACGCACGAAGTCGACGAACAGCAGCGCGATGGCCGGATTCACGAGCAGGTTGCCGATCGTGTTGAACAGGTTGTTGCCCGCGAAGTCGGGCAGCACGAGCGTGCACCGGTCGGGCAGGTCGACGAGCGGCTCGAACGAGCCGTCGGCGCGTGGCTGGCGGCCGCGGTACGAGCAGTCGCTGTTGCCTGCCGCGTCGGCGGTCGCGACGATCAGGAACGCCTGCTCGCGGATGAACGCGATGACGTCGTCGGTCAGGGGGCCGCGGTCGTTCATGGTGTCGGTCGGCGTGCACGCCGTTGCGTGGGAATGCGCGATGCGCACGCAAGCGACATGCCACGCGTCGCGGCCGGCATTCGCACACGGGCGAGCCTGCGCACTGTGGAAATGTCGAACACCGCTCCGGCGCGCTGCGCAACCGTGGTGTTCAAAATCGGCACACCCGCGATGCTGCGTCGGTGAACACGGCACGGCGCGCACGCGGGCCGGCCGTGGTCACCGCGCTTTCGTCCTGCTTCCGTCCTGTTTGGCACGCATGTTGCGTAAACGGGTGCAGCGCAATTCCAACCGGCGCTGTACTCACACAAGCACGATGAACAGGAGACATGTATGAACCCGTTTGACCTGAAGCAACTGGGCCTCGACGTCGAATACCCGTACCGTCAGCAATACGACAACTACATCGGCGGCAAGTGGGTTCCGCCGGTGAAGGGTGAGTACTTCGAGAACGTGTCGCCGATCAACGGCCAGCCGTTCTGTCGCGTGCCGCGCTCGGGCGCCGACGACATCGAGCTGGCGCTCGACGCCGCGCACGCCGCGCGCCGCAAGTGGGGCAAGACGTCCGTCGCGGAGCGCGCGAACCTGCTGCTCGCCGCCGCCGACCGGATGGAAAAGAACCTGAAGCTGCTGGCCGTGGCCGAGACGATCGACAACGGCAAGCCGCTGCGCGAGACGATGGCGGCCGACCTGCCGCTCGCGATCGACCACTTCCGCTATTTCGCGGGCTGCATCCGCGCGCAGGAAGGCGGCATCTCCGAAATCGACGACAACACCGTCGCGTACCACTTCCACGAGCCGCTCGGCGTCGTCGGCCAGATCATCCCGTGGAACTTCCCGCTGCTGATGGCCGCTTGGAAGCTCGCGCCGGCGCTCGCGGCCGGCTGCTGCGTCGTGATGAAGCCGGCCGAGCAGACGCCCGCGTCGGTGCTGGTGCTGATGGAGCTGATCGGCGACCTGTTCCCGGCCGGCACGATCAACATCGTGAACGGATTCGGCAAGGAAGCGGGCGAAGCGCTCGCGACCAGCAAGCGCATCGCGAAGATCGCGTTCACCGGCTCGACGCCGGTCGGCAAGCACATCCTGCGCGCGGCGGCCGACAACCTGATCCCGTCGACGGTCGAACTGGGCGGCAAGAGCCCGAACATCTTCTTCGCAGACGTACTCGACCAGGACGACGCGTTCCTCGACAAGGCGCTCGAAGGGCTCGCGATGTTCGCGCTGAACCAGGGCGAAGTGTGCACGTGCCCGTCGCGGATCCTGATCCAGGAATCGATCTACGAGAAGTTCATCGAGAAGGCCGTTGCACGCGTCGAGCGCATCAAGGCCGGCCACCCGCTCGACCTGCAGACGATGATTGGCGCGCAGGCGTCGCAGCAGCAGCTCGACAAGATCCTGTCGTACATCGACATCGGCCGCGGCGAAGGCGCGCAATGCCTGACGGGCGGCGAGCGCACGGCGCCGGCGGCGGAACTCGGCACGGGCTACTACGTGAAGCCGACGATGCTGCTCGGCAACAACAAGATGCGCGTGTTCCAGGAAGAGATCTTCGGGCCGGTCGCGTCGGTGATGACGTTCAAGGACGAGCAGGACGCGATCGAACTCGCGAACGACACGTTCTACGGGCTCGGTGCGGGCGTGTGGACGCGCAACGGCACGCGTGCGTACCGGATGGGCCGCGAGGTCGAGGCCGGCCGCGTGTGGACCAACTGCTACCACCTGTATCCCGCGCACGCGGCGTTCGGTGGCTACAAGCAGTCGGGGATCGGCCGCGAGACGCACAAGATGGCGCTGTCGAACTATCAGCAGACGAAGTGCCTGCTGGTGAGCTACCAGGCCGAGGCGCTCGGGTTCTTCTGATCCGCGCGCAGGCGTCCCGGCCGGCGGTGGTGGTATGCGTCGGCCGGTCGGGGCGCCGTCTCGAGCGGTAAAGCTTCGGATGCCGGAGGGTCGTCGAACGGGTGTCGTTCCGGGCGAGAGTGGCTGCCTGGCCGACGACCGGTGCGCGGATGCGTGCCGCGCGGCCGACCGGCGATCCGGAGATTCGCCGTTTTTGCCCATTCGCATTCGCCACCCGGCATCGGTCGTGCATCGTCGCGACCTTTGCTGGAAACGATACCGACGGTCGTTCGTTCGCGGTCGCAGGTCGAGCCGGCGCGCCGGACGCAAAACCCCATGTCAGAACCGCCCCGATCCTTTCCGCGCCACCCCGTGTTCCACGCGGGGGAACTCGACGCGCATCACCGCTTCGGCGTCGCCGACGAAGCCGAGCGGATGAGCGACGTCGTGACGACGCGGCTGAGCATCGGCGTGCGGCAGTTCATCGAGGCGCAGCCGTTCATGTTCGTCGGCACGGTGTGCGGCGGACAGGCGGGCGTGACCTGCGACATCGTGCAGAGCCGGCACGACGCGAACGGCGACCGGCTACCGGTCGTGCGCGTGATCGATACGAAGACGCTGCGCTTCGTGCTGCCGGCGTGCGGTGAGGGCGACGGCGGCCGGGTCGATGCGGCACTGTGCAATGGCAGCGGCGTCGGGCTGCTGTTCGTCGATTTCATGCGCGGTATCCGCTACCGGATCAACGGGCGCGCGACGCTGCGTACGGATCTGTCCGGTACGGACGCGGCGCCGTGGCCGGCCGGCAGCGCGATCGTCGAGCTGGCGGTGACGCAGGCATACGGGAATTGCGGCACGCGGGTCGTGCGGCTGCGGCCGGCGAACGGCGGCTAGCCGGCCGCCGGGTATCGCCGGACGGGCGGCGCGCACCGGGTGCGCCGGCGTGGCGCGTGCCGCACTGGCGGGGTGCGTGCGGCAGGGCGTTTGGGCATGCCGACATGACGCGCGCAGGCCGCGCAGTGTCGAATGACGGGCTTTGCGCGGGGTGCGCACGGTTCGGCATGGGATTTGCGTGACAGGCGCGGTTCCGGGCAGGTGAGGGAGAACACGATGGATCAACATGTGGCGTGCAGCGAAGAACCGACGGCCGAAGACACGCGGCGCAACGCGCAAGGCGACGACGCGCTGGCCGGGCAGGCGGTCGTTAGCGTCGCGCATGACGCCGACGAGCAGGCGCGCAACCTGATCGGCTGGCGGCAGACCTACGACCAGCTCGCGGCCGGCCGCTTCGTCGGCACGCTGACCGAGCTGCCGCTCGACACGATGAAGCTGTTTCGCGAATCGACGAGCCACCTGCTGCGCCAGGCGTGCGAGGTGCGCGGCGATGCGTACTGGTTCGGCATCCCGCTCGTGTGTGACGGCACCGCGCGCGTCGATGCGTGCCGCATCGGGCCCGGCGCGCTCGCTTTCCGGCCCGGCAACGTCGAATTCGAGCTGGTGACGCCCGCGCAGTTCTCGATCTACGGCGTCGTCGTGCGCGGGGACGTGCTGCGTCACTACGCGGAAGAGGTCGAACGCCGGGCGCTCGACGAGCGGCTGTTCACGCAGCGCGTGATGCAGGTTGGCGATGCGCGGCTCGCGCGCCTGTGCGCGTTGCTCGGCCGCCGGCTCGACGGCGCGGTGGCGATGGCCGGCCCGCTGGCCGACGCGCAGCGCGACGACCTGCAGGCCGAAGTGCTGGCCGCGCTGTTCGATGTGTGTGCGCAACCGGCCGACGATGGTGCGGGCGGTGCGCCGTCGACGCGCCGCTGGATCGTCGAACAGGCTCGCGACTACGTGCTCGCGCACCGCACGCGCCCGGTCGGCGTGCCCGAGCTGTGCGAGCAGTTGCACGTGAGCCGGCGCACGCTGCAGTACTGCTTCCAGGACGTGCTCGGCATGGCGCCCGCCACCTACCTGCGCACGCTGCGGCTGAACGGCGCGCGGCGCGATCTGTGCGGCCGCGCGGCCGGTTCGGTGCAGGACGTGGCGGAGGCGTGGGGCTTCTGGCATCTCAGCCAGTTCGCGACGGATTACCGGCGGCTGTTCGGCAAGCGGCCGTCGGAGACGCTGCGCGATCGAGCCGTGATGGTGGCGGTGGGGTGAGCGTGGGGCGGTAGTCGAAGTGGTTCTGGTTTCGACTCCGACTCAGGCACCGACTCAGGCACCGACTCAGGCACCGACTCAGGCACCGACTCAGGCGCAGGCTCAGGCTCAGGCTCAGGCTCAGGCTCAGGCTCAGGCTCAGGCGGCGCGTACGCGCCTATACCTTCGGCGTCGCAGCTGGCCGCCGCACCCTGTTTCCCTATCCGGCCGTAGCCGCCGCTTCGCGCGGCGCGGGCCACGCCAGCGCGTCCCAGTCGATCGCGCGGTAAGCGGCCTCGACGGCCGCGAGATCGGCTGGCCGCTCGCTGCGGTGCATCCCGCGCAATTCGGCCGGTACGTCGAGCGCGACCGGCACGCAGTGCACGTAATCGCGCACGCGCAGCGCCGGCTCGATCGTCGTGAAGCACGCGAGCGTCGGCACGTCGAAGCCGTCGGCGAGATGCAGCGCGGCCGTGTCCGGCGCGAACAGCATGCTGGCACCTTTGACCCATGCAATGAACCGGGCCGTATCGTCGGCCGCATCGGCGCTCACGTCGACGTACGCGGGATGCGCGACGGGCCCGAACCCGGCCACCGGCAATCCATAGCGCCGCGCGAGTTGCTCGACGAACGTTGCCCGCAGCGCAGGCGGCACGCTGCGCAGTGCCGTGCTCGCGGTCGGGCAGAACAGCACGTACGGGCGCCGCCATTCCTCAGGCAACGCAGGCAGCGACAGCCGCGCGAGCCAGCGGTTGCGCTTGGCCGACGCCGGTATCGACGCGGGCGCCACGCCGAGCGCGTCGAGGAAGAAATCGATCATCGGCAGCCGCGCGAACGCGGGCCAGTACAGGTGATTGCCGACGTCGATGCACGGCGCGTCTGTCGGCAGCGAATCGGCGGGATACGGCAGTGTGCGCGACGGCGCGACGACGTCGGCCGCGAGCGCATACAGCGCCTCGACATAGCGCGGCGCACGGGCCGGCCGGTACAGCGTGAAGCGCAGGCCCGGGTGCGCGGCGCGCAGCGCGGCGAGGGCGGTGAGCCCGATCACCGAATCGCCGAGCGTGACGCCCATCCCGTTGATCACGTGCACGTGCCGTGCATGGTCGTAGTCGAGCCGGAACGGCCGGTGCGCGGCATGCAACAGGCCGCGCGCGGGCGCGGCCGGCACGTGGCCGACGGCACGCGCGCCGCCGTGCTCGAGGTCGTAAGGCGCGACGAGCGTGCCGTCCGGCGCGAGCAGCGTGCCGGGAAGCGCGAGCGCGTCGTCGTGCGACAGCGCGACGGCGGGAGGCGCGGCGTGCGTGTCCACCGTCATCCGCCGCGCGCGCGGCGGCCCTGTTCGCGGATCTGCTCGAGTGTCGCGGCCGGCGTGCTGGCGTCCTGCGGGATGCGGATCTCGATCAGCGCGGGCAGCCCGCAGGTCAGTGCGCGTTCGAGCGCGGGCGCGAATTCGGCGGTGCGCTCGACGGTCTCCCCATGCGCGCCGAACGCGCGTGCATAGGCGGCGAAATCGGGATTCGTGAGCCCCGTGCCGTGCACGCGCCCCGGATAGTTGCGTTCCTGATGCATGCGGATCGTGCCGAAATGGCTGTTGTTGACGACGATCACGACGATGTTCAGCCCGTACTGCATCGCGGTCGCGAGCTCGTTGCCGGCCATCATGAAGCAGCCGTCGCCCGCGAGGGCGACGACCGCGCGCGACGGGTACAGCGACTTCGCGGCGAGCGCGGCCGGTACGCCGTAGCCCATCGCGCCGCTCGTCGGCGCGAGCTGCGAGCGGAAGTGCCGGTACGCGAAGTGGCGATGCAGCCAGATCGCATAGTTGCCGGCGCCGTTGGTGAGGATCGCGTCATGCGGCAGGCGCTCGCGCAACTGCACCATGACGTCGCCGAGCTGGACCTCGCCGGGCATCGGCAGCGGCGCATGCCATTCGCGATACGCGCGGTGCGCGTCGGCCGCGGTGCCGGCCCACGCGGGGTGCTCCGGCGGGTCGAGCGCGGCGAGCGGCGCGGCGATCTCGGGCATCCCGGACACGATCGGCAGGTCGGCCGCATACACGCGGCCGAGCTCGTCCGCGCCCTGGTGCACATGGATCAGTGTCTGGCGCGTCTTCGGGATGTCGAGCAGCGTGTAGCCGCCGGTCGTCGCTTCGCCGAGGCGCGGCCCGATCACGAGCAGCAGGTCGGCGTCGCGGATGCGCTTCCCGAGCGCGGGGTTGATCCCGAGCCCGACGTCGCCCGCGTAGTTCGGGTGCGCGTTGTCGATCGTGTCCTGGAAGCGGAACGCGCACGCGACCGGCAGTTGCCAGCGCTCGACGAAGGTGCGCAGGTTCGCGCACGCCTCGGGCGTCCAGCCGCTGCCGCCGACGATCGCGAACGGCCGCTCGGCGCGCGCAAGCCGCTCGCGCAGCTCGTCGAGCTGTGCGGCCGACGGCGCGGCCGCGACGCGTTTCGCGGCCGGCACGACGGGCTGCGGCGCGCACGCTTCGGACAGCACGTCTTCCGGCAGCGCGAGCACGACCGGGCCGGGCCGGCCGGACGTCGCGACGTGAAACGCATGGCTCAGGTATTCGGGGATGCGGCGCGGGTCGTCGATCTGCGCAACCCATTTCGCCATCTGGCCGAACATCCGCCGGTAGTCGATTTCCTGGAAGGCTTCGCGGTCGAGGTGCTCGCGCGCGCACTGGCCGACGAACAGGATCATCGGCGTTGAATCCTGGAACGCGGTGTGTACGCCGATCGACGCATGGGTCGCGCCGGGCCCGCGCGTGACGAATGCGATGCCGGGGCGGCCGGTCAGCTTGCCGACGGCCTCCGCCATGTTCGCGGCGGCCGCCTCGTGGCGACAGACGACCGTCTGGATGCGCGCGGTGTCGTCCGCCAGCGCATCGAGTACGGCGAGGAAACTCTCGCCCGGCACGCAGAACACGCGTTCGACGTGATTGGCGAGCAACGCATCGACGAGCAGTCGCGCGCCGGTGGTGGCGGGCTGCTCGAGATCCTTGGAATGCGACATGGGCTGCCGTCTCCCTGGGTAGCGGGACGTACAGCTTACGCCCGTTGGCGGGGCGCCGGTACGCCGGCCGGTGAAAAGTGTCGGAACGCAGGGGGATTCGTGGTGCGCGCTTCGAGTTCAGCCGAACGGCCAGCTTGTGTGCGCGCCCCCGACGCTGAAAAATCAGGCGCTACGAATGTCGAGCCGGCTCGCTTGCCGTGGGCGCCGCGAATGGGGCCATATCCGGAATAAACAGAACAGCGTGCCGGCGTTCGCTTTCGAATCGATACCAGGGTGAGCGCACGTGTACACACATGGATATACATCGTCGGCCAAGCGGATATACTGTACATCCACGGTACATCCGGATGTTGGGGGCGACATGCATACGACGAGGGTATTTCGGAACGGCAACTCGCAGGCCGTGCGAATTCCTGCCGACCTGGCCTACGAACGCAGCGATATCGAACTGGAAATCGAGCGCATCGGCGACGAAATCCGTATTCGGCCGGCGCGGCGGCCGTTGACCCGCGTCCTCGAGAAATTCGCGCAATTCGGGCCGGATTTCATGGCCGAAGGGCGTGGCGGCCACGAGCAGGCCGAACGCGAGGGTTTGTGATGCCGCGCTACATGCTCGACACCAACATGTGCATCTACTTGATGAAAAGCCAGCCGGAGCAGGTCGCGAGACGATTTGCGCAGTGCTACACGGGGGACGTCGTGATGTCGGCGATCACGTACGCCGAGCTTGAGTATGGCGTCACCGCGTGCGCGAGCCCTGCGCGGGAGCGCAGCAACCTTGCCGCGCTGATCGAGGATATTCCCGTCGCGCCGTTCGACGTCGCGGCTGCGCAAGCGTACGGCCCGGTCCGCGAGGCAACCCGCGAGCGGAGGAAAGATCACCTCGACAAGCTGATCGCCGCTCATGCGGTGTCGCTCGATGTCGTCCTGGTGACCAACAACGAGCGGGATTTTGTGAGCTATCCGGGATTGCGGCTGGAAAACTGGCTGAACGATTGATCCGGGCCCGCGGGGCGCCCGATGGCCATGCGGGACGTTGGATCGTCCCGCATGACCATCAGGTCCGGCATCAGCACTCGACGATATTGACCGCCAGCCCGCCGCGCGACGTTTCCTTGTACTTCGTCTTCATGTCGGCGCCCGTCTCGCGCATCGTCTTGATCACCGAATCGAGCGACACGTAGTGCGAGCCGTCGCCGCGCAGCGCCATGCGCGCCGCGTTGACCGCCTTCACCGACGCCATCGCGTTGCGCTCGATGCACGGGATCTGCACCATCCCGCCGACCGGGTCGCAGGTGAGGCCGAGGTTGTGTTCCATCCCGATCTCGGCCGCATTCTCGACCTGCTGCGGCGTGCCGCCGAGCACGGCTGCAAGCGCACCGGCCGCCATCGAGCACGCGACGCCCACTTCGCCCTGGCAACCGACTTCCGCGCCCGAGATCGATGCGTTGAGCTTGTAAAGAATGCCGATCGCGGCGGCGGTGAGCAGGAAGTCGATCACGCCCTGCTCGTTCGCGCCGGGCGTGAAACGCGTGTAGTAGTGCAGCACCGCCGGGATGATGCCGGCCGCGCCGTTGGTCGGCGCGGTGACGACCCGGCCGCCGGCCGCGTTTTCCTCGTTGACCGCGATCGCGTACAGGTTGATCCAGTCGATCATCGACAGCGGATCCTGCAGCGCGCGCTCCGGGCTGCCCGTCAGCGTGCGGTACAGCTGCGGCGCGCGGCGCTTGACCTGGAACGGGCCGGGCAGGTTGCCGTCGGCCTCCGGGTTGCCGATCCCGCAGCCGCGCGACACGCACGACTGCATCACGGCCCAGATCTTCAGCAGGCCGTCGCGGGTCTCTTCCTCGGTGTGCCACGCGCGCTCGTTTTCCCACATCAGTTGCGCGATCGACTTGCCGGTCGACTCGGTCAGCGCGAGCAGCTCGGCGCCGGTGCGGAACGGGTGCGTCATCTGCTCGGCCGCGCTCAGCACCTTCGTGTTCGGCGCGCCGGCCGTCACGACGAAGCCGCCGCCGACCGACAGGTAGGTGCGCTCGACCAGCACGTTGCCGCTCGCGTCGGACGCGCGCAGTTTCATCCCGTTCGGATGCTCGGGCAGCGCCTGGCGGTAGAACGAGATGTTCTCCTTCAGCACGAACGGCACCGGATGCGTGCCGAGCAGCGCGAGCTGCTTCGATTTGCGGACGTCTTCCAGCCGCGCGTCGATCGTGTCGGGATCGACGGTGTCGGGCGCGTCGCCGAGCAGGCCGAGCATCACGCCGCGGTCGGTGCCGTGGCCCTTGCCGGTCGCGCCGAGCGAGCCGTACAGCTCGACCTTTACGTGGGCCGTTGCGTCGAGCTGCCCGTCGCGTTCGAGGCCCTGGACGAACATCAGCGCCGCGCGCATCGGCCCGACCGTATGCGAACTGGACGGACCGATACCGATCTTGAAGAGGTCAAAGACGCTGACTGCCATGTTGATTCCTGCCTTGCTATAAGAATAATGCTAGCGCGCCTGCAATGGCAGGCACGCGGCGAGCCATGCGGGCGGCGTTGGGGAAAGTTGCTGCGCGACGCGGGCATAGCGCCCGTCGAGCCGCGCGGCCAGATGAAACAATTCGGTGGCGCTTTTCGGCTCCCACTGCCCGGTGTAGCCCGGCAGGCCGGCCTCGCGGCGCTTCGCGTCGAACGGCACCGGCGAATTCACGAATTCCTCGTGAGTCTTCTCGCCGAGCGCGTACGGCACGAGCCAGTCGAGCGCAGCCGCGAGCGTCGCGCCGTTCGTGCCCCGCTCGCGCAGCCAGTTGCGGTTGAAGCGGCGCGCGGCGAGCGCGGCCGTCACCAGCGGCTGCAGGTCGTAGACCGCGTAGTGCAGTGCATCACGCTCCTCGAAGTCCCACGTCTTGCCGTCCGGGCCGATGTTGTCGGCGAGATGCTCGACGAACAGCCGCTGCGCGGCATTCATCATCTTGCGGTCGCCGAGCGTGAACGCGGACAGCGCGATCAGCTTGATCCGGTGGCTCTGCCAGTTGTTGCGCCAGGTGCCGGTGAGCGGGCGCTTCTGCGCATCGATCTGCGCGACATAGCCGGCGCCGAGCTTCGCGATGAACGCGGCCGTCGCGTTGCGGGTCTTCACCGGCAGCGCGCTCGCGGTCATGTCGTACGCGACGATCAGGCTGTCGAAGTGCGTCTCGTCGATCGGATTGAAGCTCGGCTGGTAGGTCGCGACCCACGCGGACAGGAAGCGGTCGACGAGCTGCAGGTAACGCGGCGCGTTCGTCACGCGCCACGCGAGCGCAGCATCGCGCATCAGGTCGAGATCCTTCAGCGCGGCGGCGCTCTGGTCGTAGATGCCTTCGTGCGGCAGCGTGCCCTCGGTGTGCACGCGCGCCATCGCCTTCGGCTGCTCGCCGATGCGCGCGTCGACGCTGCGGATCAGCGCCTGGACGCCCGGTTCGGCCTGCGTCGTCTCGCTCGCCTGCAGTGCCGGCGCCGCGCAGAAATTCATCGCCGCGCGCGCGCTGCCGGACGCGCCGAGACCGGCAGCGGCAAACGACAGCGACGCAACAAGCATCGGCACGACGCGGCGCGCGCGCGGCCGCCCTTGCATTGCACCATGGCCCGGAAACATCGGACGCACCATGCGGAACTCCTTCATTGGCTGGATCGCGTGTGATGTTAGCCGGATTGGCGGGCGAACGTGAACCGGTTCGAGCGGCGAACAAAAAAACCGCACGCAACCCCGGGTTGCGTGCGGTGCGGTCACCATCCGGCGGCTCCTGGCCTGGCGCGCGTTATGCGTATTCCGACATCGGCACGCACGAGCAGAACAGGTTACGGTCGCCGTAGACGTTGTCCGCGCGGCCGACCGGCGGCCAGTACTTGTTCGTGCCCAGCGATGCGACCGGGTACGCGGCTTGCTCGCGCGAGTACGCGTGCGGCCATTCGTTCGCGGTGACGACGGCCGCCGTGTGCGGTGCGTGACGCAGCGGGTTGTCCTCGCGGTCGGCGCGGCCTTCCTCGACTGCACGGATTTCGTCGCGGATCGCGATCATCGCGGCGATGAAGCGGTCGAGTTCTTCCTGCGATTCCGATTCGGTCGGCTCGACCATCAGCGTGCCCGGCACCGGGAAGCTCATCGTCGGTGCGTGGAAGCCGTAGTCCATCAGGCGCTTCGCGACGTCGTCGACGCTGATGCCGCTCGAATCCTTGATCGGACGCAGGTCGAGAATGCACTCGTGCGCAACCAGCCCGCCCGGGCCCGAATACAGCACCGGGTAGTGCGGCGCGAGGCGCTTCGCGATGTAGTTCGCGTTGAGGATCGCGGTTTCCGTCGCGGCGGTCAGGTTCTTCGCGCCCATCATCGCGATGTACATCCACGAGATCGGCAGGATCGACGCCGAGCCGTACGGCGCGGCCGATACCGCGCCGATGCCGTCTTCTTCGCGCGTGTAGCCGGTCGAACGCTGGTTCGGCAGGAACTTCGCGAGGTGCGCGCCGACCGCGACCGGGCCGACGCCCGGGCCGCCACCGCCGTGCGGGATGCAGAAGGTCTTGTGCAGGTTCAGGTGCGACACGTCGCCGCCGAACTGGCCCGGCGCGGTCAGGCCGACCATCGCGTTCATGTTCGCGCCGTCGACGTACACCTGGCCGCCGTGCGCATGCACGATCTCGCAGATCTCGCGGACGTTCTGCTCGAACACGCCGTGCGTCGACGGATACGTGATCATGATCGCCGCGAGGTCCTTCGCGTGCTCGTCGGCCTTCGCCTTCAGATCGGCGATGTCGACGTTGCCCTGCGCGTCGCATGCAACGACCACGACCTTCATGCCGGCCATGTGCGCCGATGCCGGGTTCGTGCCGTGAGCGGACGCCGGGATCAGGCACACGTCGCGATGGGCTTCGCCGCGCGATGCGTGGTAGGCGTGGATGATCAGCAGGCCCGCGTACTCGCCCTGCGAGCCCGCGTTCGGCTGCAGCGACACGGCCGCGTAGCCGGTGGCCGCGACGAGCATCTGCTCGAGCTGGTCGATCATCTCGCGGTAGCCGACGGTCTGGTCGGCCGGCGCGAACGGGTGGATGCCGCCGAATTCGGGCCACGTGACGGGCAGCATTTCCGACGTCGCGTTCAGCTTCATCGTGCACGAGCCGAGCGGGATCATCGAGCGGTCGAGCGCGAGATCCTTGTCCGACAGGCTGCGCAGGTAGCGCAGCATTTCGGTTTCGGAATGGTGGCGGTTGAACACGTGGTGCGTCAGGTACGCGCTCGTGCGCTCGAGGCCGGCCGGCAGCGCGGCGACGCCGGCGAGGCCCGCGTCCAGCGCGTCGACGGCCGGTGCGGTGCCGCCCGCGGCTTGCGCGAACACGGCGAGGAGATCGGCGAGGTCGTCGCGCGTCGTCGTTTCGTCGACCGACACGCCGACTTGCGTGTCGCTCACGCGGCGCAGGTTGATGCGTTTCGCCTTCGCGAATTCGTGAACCTGCGCGGTGCGCGCGCCGGTGTCGATCGTCAGCGTGTCGAAGAACGTGTCGTTGACGGTCGCGAAGCCGAGCTGCTTCACGCCGGCGGCGAGCAGCGCCGCGATGCGGTTCACGCGCAGCGCGATCGTCTTCAGGCCGTGCGGGCCGTGGTAGACCGCATACATGCTGGCCATGATCGCGAGCAGCGCCTGCGCGGTACACACGTTCGACGTCGCCTTCTCGCGGCGGATGTGCTGTTCGCGCGTCTGCAGCGCGAGACGCAGCGCGGGCTTGCCCTGCGCGTCGACCGTCACGCCGACGAGGCGGCCCGGCATCTGGCGCTTGAATTCGTCACGCACCGCGAGATACGCGGCGTGCGGGCCGCCGAAGCCCATCGGCACGCCGAAGCGCTGCGTGTTGCCGATCGCGACGTCCGCGCCCCAGTCGCCGGGCGGCGTGAGCACGGTCAGCGCGAGCAGGTCGGCCGCGACGACCACGTGGCCGCCGGCCGCGTGGATCGCTTCGGTGAGCGCGCGGTAGTCGCGCACGTCGCCGTTCACGCCCGGGTACTGCAGCAGCACGCCGAATGCATTCGCTTGGGCCGCGTCGGCGGCCGGGCCGGTCTTGACCTCGATGCCGACCGGCAGCGCGCGCGTGCGGATCACTTCGAGCGTTTGCGGCAGCACGTCGTCGGCGACGTAGAACACGTTCGACGTCGGCTTGCCGGTGCGCTGCAGCAGCGTCATCGCTTCGGCGGCGGCGGTGGCTTCGTCGAGCAGCGATGCGTTCGAGATCGCGAGGCCCGTGAGGTCGGCGACCATCTGCTGGAAGTTCAGGAGCGCCTCGAGGCGACCCTGGGAAATTTCGGGCTGGTACGGCGTGTAGGCCGTGTACCACGCCGGGTTTTCGAGCACGTTGCGCAGGATCACGGCCGGCGTGTGCGTGTCGTGGTAACCCTGACCGATATACGAGCGGAACACCTGGTTCTTGTCCGCGAGAACACGCAGTGCGGCGAGGGCTTCGGCTTCGCTCTTCGGCTGCGCGAACGGGCCGAGCGGCAGCGTTTCGACGCGGCGGATCGAGGCCGGGATCACGGCGTCGATCAGGGCGGCGCGCGACGGGAAGCCGAGCGTGTCGAGCATGGCCTGCTGGCTGGCGGCGTCGGGGCCGATGTGGCGTTCGGCGAACGCGTCGTGCGTTTCGAGCGCGGCGAGCGAGAGGGGCGTGCGGTTCATCAGGCGGTCCGGGTGTTCGAGCTTCATGGCGTTCCTTGGTCGGCCCGGGCTGGCGCGTCAGCGCCGACTCGGGCCCCATGCTGTGCGGTCGACCCGGGGCGGCGTCGTGACGCCGCCCCGGGTTCCGCGCGGGACAGGGAGGCTGACCCGCCCCGCGCGATTCAGGGGGATTAGTCGATCAGCTTGCTGTAGGCGGCGGCGTCGAGCAGGCTGTCGGTCGATGCGCCGGCCGCCAGCTTGATCTTGAACAGCCATGCGTCATACGCATCGCCATTCACGTCTTCAGGCGTGTCGACCACGTCCGTGTTGATCGCGACCACTTCGCCGGTCACGGGCGAGTAGATGTCCGATGCGGCTTTCACGGATTCGACGACGCCGATCGCGTCGCCTGCCTTGACCTGCGTGCCGACTTTCGGCAGCTCGAGGAACACGATGTCGCCAAGCGTGTTCTGCGCGTGATCGGTGATGCCGATCGTCAGCGTGCCGTCTGCCTCGGTGCGGATCCACTCGTGTTCGTCGGTGTATTTCAGCTCGGCCGGGACGTTGCTCATCGGATGCTCCTGATTAAAAGGGTTTGTTCGTTTTGCTGGCGCGCCGCCGGGCGCGCCGGGTGTGGTGTTGCGCCGGGCGCCATCTCCCGGCTTCCCGGGAGGCGGGCCTCCCGGCCGTTACGCAGCGAGGACCTTGCCGTTGCGCACGAACGGCAGTTTTACCACGCGCGCGGGAAGATTCTTGTCTCGAATTTGCACCTGGACCAGGTCGCCGATCTGGACGGCCGCCGGCACGCGCGCGAACGCGATCGATTCCTGCATCGACGGCGAGAACGTGCCGCTCGTGATCTCGCCTTCGCCGTGCGGCGTGACGACCTTCTGGTGTGCGCGCAGCACGCCGCCGGCCTTGCCGTTTTCCTTCTGCAGGATCAGGCCGACGAACGCGGCGCGGGTGCCGTTGGCTTCGAGTGCGGCGCGGCCGACGAAGTCGCGCGGCGCGGTGAGGTCGACCGTCCATGCGAGGCCCGCGTCGAGCGGCGACACGGTGTCGTCCATGTCCTGGCCGTACAGGTTCATGCCGGCCTCGAGGCGCAGCGTGTCGCGCGCGCCGAGCCCGCACGGACGCACGCCGTTTTGCTGCAGCGCGTTCCACAGCGCTTCGACGTGCACGGCCGGGACGATCACTTCGAAACCGTCTTCACCGGTGTAGCCGGTGCGTGCGACGGTGAGGTCGCCGAACGGCGTGCCGGCGACCTGCGCAGCGTTGAACGGCTTCAGTTCGCTGGTGGCGGCGCGTGCGGCGGGCACGGTCGACCAGGCTTTTTCGCGTGCGTTCGGGCCTTGAACGGCGACGATCGCGAAATCGCGGCGCGGCGCGATCGTGACGCCGAAGCCGCCTTGCTCGTTCAGCTGGTTGAACCACGCGATGTCTTTCTCGGCCGTGCCGGCGTTGACGACGACGCGGAAGAATTCTTCGGTGAAGTAGTAGACGATCAGGTCGTCGATGACGCCGCCCTGCGGATTGAGCAGGCACGAGTAGAGGGCCTTGCCGGGCGTCTTGAGCTTGCCGACGTTGTTCGCGATCGCATGCTCGAAGAACGCGCGCACGCGGCTGCCGGTGAAATCGACGACGCACATGTGCGACACGTCGAACATGCCGGCGTCGGTGCGCACGGCTTCATGTTCTTCGATCTGCGAGCCGTAGTTGACGGGCATGTCCCAGCCGCCGAAGTCGACCATGCGGGCATTGAGCGCGCGGTGCGCGGCGTTGAGCGGGGTGTGATTCAGTGCAGTCATCGAGGCCTCAGGCAAGGCGCTTGCGCGCGGATCAGAACGGCCATGTGCCGACCACCGCGGCCGATGGCCTGCGAGCGATCCGGTACATGCCCCTCTGTCCTCGATACCTGAGAGATTGCGCTGCCGGCCAGGCCTGGCGAACGCGCGCCCCTTCGGTGGGCAGCTTGCCCGCGCAGCGGATGCGCTGCGGGCTACTGCCGCTCTCCAGAGTGCGGGGAGAGTGTGGCCCGCGCAATGCGCGGACGGGATTCCCCGACGCGGTCGGTCCTTTTGCCTGAGAGTTTGCGGGTGTGCCCCTTCGGCGGCGCAACCGGCTGAAACAGCCTGGTTACACGCTCTCCCGACGCGTGCGGGCGACTGTACGCGAGCGGGTGGGCCTTGTCAATTTGAGCAAAAGAATGTCGCTTCGCGACAAGCGGCGGCAACCGGTGCCGCCGCTTTTTGCGCTCCGGCGGGCGCCGGTGCGTTACTCGCCGATCGCGCGCGCGGCCGTGTCGAGTTCCTGATTCAGCACGCGCTGCTCGTCGCCGGACAGGCCGCCGCTATGTTGCGCGGACATGTCGTTCGCTTCCTGGCGGATCACGTCGAGGCGGTGATGAAGCTGCGCGCCGTAGGGCGGCGGGTAGTAGCCGCCGTTCACGCGCGCATCGATGCGGCGGTGCAGGTTGTCGATCCGGCCCTGGATCTGCTGCATCCGCTCGTTCGCGACGACCTGCGGATTGGGCCGCGGCGGGGGGGCCGGGCGGACCGGCTGCTGCGGCTGCACGATACAGGCCGCAAGCGAGGAAACCAGGACGCAGCACGCTGCTGCGCGAATCAACCGTTGCATCAACATTCTCCTGACGGATTGGTGTCGGATCGACTTTTTTGAGAAACGCATCAGACCGGTCTACCGCTGACTTTCGTTCCCCCGGCATTTGTAACCGAATGTTCCGGCTGATCCAAGCGCACGTGCGCCGGCCGGCCGTTGCCGGCCGGCTTGCACGGTCAGATCGTGCGGCGCACGAACGGCAGCCGGCGGCCGTCGTGCTCGCTCTGCGCGGCGAGCTCGATGATCGTCATCACGTCGACGGCGTCCTGCGCGGTGACGGGGAACGGCGCGCCGTCGCGGATCGACGCGGCGAGCGCGCGGTAGAACTCCGCGTACTGGCCGTCGAGCGTCGGCACCGGGCGCTCGACTTCGACTTCGCCATCGAGCACGCGCAGCAGGCCGGGCGGGTTGCCGCCGCCGAATTCGACGTCGTCCGCGGTGAGGCCGGCCTTGAGCTGGTCCTCCTGCGTATCGAGCCCGAACTTCTGGTAGCTGCCGCGCGTGCCGTGCAGCGTGAAGCGCGCGGGCTCGATCGCCGACAGCGCGCTCGCATGCAGCGCGATGTCCTTGTCCGGATAGCCGAGCTGCAGATGCACGAAATCGGGCGCCGTACCGTTGTCGCGGCGCGTCTTGACGGTCGCGCCCACCGTTTCCGGCAGGCCGAACAGCGCGAGCGCCTGGTCGATCAGGTGCGGGCCGAGGTCGAGCAGCAGGCCGCCGCCGCGAGCGGGCTCCTCGCGCCAGCGCGTGCGAGGCGTCGGCCGGAAGCGGTCGAAGTGCGACGCAAAACAGGTGAGCCGGCCGAGCTCGCCCGATTCGACGATGCGGCGCACGGTGAGGAAATCGCCGTCCCAGCGGCGGTTGTGGAACGGTGCGAACAGCCGGCTGCGCGCGTTCGCGAGCCGTGCGAGCGCGAGCGCCTCGTCGGCGGTGAGCGTGACGGGCTTGTCGACGACCACGTGGCGGCCGGCTTCGAGCACCTGGCGCGCGAGCGCGAAGTGCGTGTCGTTCGGCGTGGCGATCACCACGCACTCGATGTCGTCGAGGCCGAGCAGCGTGTCGAGATCGGGGACGACGCGCGCGCCCGGGTACGCAGCCTGCGCGCGATCGGGCTGCCCCGTCGCGATCGCGGCGACTTCAGTGCGGCCGCTCGTGGCGATCACGGGCGCGTGGAACGTCGCGCCGGCGAAACCGAAACCCATCAAACCAATCCTGAGCAATGACGACATGGCAATCCCTGGCTGCGAAGGAAACTAACGGATGGTGCGCCGAGACGGCGCAAAGACGACCGGCTATTTTGGCATGGCGCCGCCGCTTGCACTGGCGCGTTCGGGCGAAACGCACGGTGCGATGCGGCGTTTGCGCAAGGAAAGCCGGCATTTTGCGCGGGCCTGCCTGCCGCCCGCGCGGGGTGGCCCGCTGGCCGGTGCGGTGAACGGCCGGTGCACGGGCGCCGTGCTGCGCGCCGTCATGCGCGTGCCCGCCGCCGCACGGCGGCGGCGACCTGCGCGGCCCACGCGGCGCAGGCGATTGCACCGGGGTGGAAGCCGTCGGAGGCCATCAGGTGGCGCTCGAGCGGCAGCTCGACACGCAGGAACGTGCAGTGCGGCTGCGTGGCGGCCCACCCGGCGAGCGCCGTGTTGAGCCGTTTCGCGCGCAGCCCGAGATACCACGCGAGCGGCTGCGGCAGCGCCGGAAAGCGCTCCATCGGCGGCACCGCGGACAGGATCGCGTGCCCGACCCGGAAACGCGCGGCCAGCAACCGGACCAGCTCGGCCTGCTGCGCTTGCCAGCGGGCCGGCGGCACGCCGCCCGTCACGTCGTTGACGCCGAGCGACGTGACGGCCACGTCGAACGGCTCGGCCGGCTCGGCGGCGAGCCAGTCGACGAGCTCCCGGGTGGTCAGGCCGGTGCGCGCGAGCAGCTTCCAGCTCACGCGGTGGGTGGCCGCGAGCGCGTTCGCCAGCTGCCCGGACAGCGCGTCGCGCTGCGTCGCGACGCCGACGCCCGCGGCGGCCGAATCGCCGACCACCAGCACGCGCAGCGGCGGGCCGTCGCCCGCCACGCCG
>NZ_CABVPW010000056.1:0-45824 GCF_902499025.1 Burkholderia lata
GGCAGCGCGTGCCGCGCGGGGCCGGCACCGGCGGCGGCTTCGTCGCCGGCGCGGCGCGCCCAGTCGGCGATGGCCGGATGCGCGTCGGCGAGCGTGCGCGTCAGCCCGAACAGGTCCGCGAGGTTCATCGCCTCGTCGAGCAGTGCGCGGCCGCCGCCCCCCGACTGTTCGAGCGCGAATGCGCTGAGCGCCATGATCTCGATGCGCGCCTGCCCCATGCTCATTTCGCGGGCCAGCACCGCGGCTTCGTCGAGCGCCGCGCTCGCGTCGTCCCAGCGGCGCGCGGCGAGCGCCGCGCCTGCATGCGCAGTCGCCTGCAGCAGCACGACGGGGCGTCGCCACAACGGCCCATGCGACGGAAACTCGGCCGCGGCGATCGCGTCGATCCGCTCGACGAGCGCATGGCAGGTCGCCTCGCGATAGCGCGCCGCATGGATGCGCACCTGCTCGGCGAGACTCGCGACCGACAGGCGCGGCAGGCGGCGCGCGACGCCCATTGCATCGAGCGCTTCGAGCAGGTCGATCGCGCGATGCTCGACGCCGCGCAGCAGCGCGATGCGCGCGGCGGTGCGATAGCCGAGCAGCACGGTATCGGGCGTGCCCGCATGTTCGAGCACGTCGAGCCGGTTCGCGAGCAGCGCGGCGGCCTGGTCGACGCGGTCGGCCTCGTACGCGAGCGCCGCGCACATCGCCGCGAGCATGCAGGTGAGCGGATGGCGGCGCCCGAGATCGGCTTCCGCGCGCGCCAGCGCCGGCGACAGCGCATCGTCGGCCAGCCGGACCTGGCCTTCGCGCAGGTAGCTCAGGCCCGTGATCAGCTCGCCCCAACGCGCGACATAGCCGAACCCGGCCGCCGTCTCGCCGCGCGGCGCGGCGTGCTGGAAGCGGCGCGCCTGCGCCGGTTCGCCGACGATGATCGCGCGTGCCGACAGCCGGTTCGCGTGCATTTGCGCGAGCCAGGTCGCCGCCGGCGGCGTGAAGTCGGCCCACGGTTCGAACAGCTCGACGAAGCGGTCGATTTCGTCGGCGTAATACGCGGCCGCGCTGAGGATCAGTGCGCATTCGTAGCGCATCGCCGCGGGCGTGCCGGGATCCGCGAGGATGCCCGCGATCTGGCGCTGTGCCTCGACATGACGCTCGCCGAGCGCCAGCGCCCATGCCACCGCGACGCGCAGCGTCGGACGCTTGTCGAGCTCCGCATCGGGCAGCAGCGCGAGCCAGTCGAGCACGTCGTTGATGCGGCCCTGCTTGATCGCATCCTCCAGACAGCGCTGCGCAAGCGCATATGCGACCTCGAACTGGCCGGCCGCATACGCGTGGCGGGCGGCTTCCTCGGTCATCCCGTGCGCGTCGAGCCAGGCGGCCGCACGTGCATGCAGCGCGCTGCGCTCGGTGTCCGGCCCCGCGGCCAGGCGGTCGCGCAGCGTGTCGCGCACGAGCGGATGCAGCCGGCACCAGTCCGAATCGTCCGACGCAATGAACAGCGGCGTGTCGCGGGCGAGCCGCGCGAGACGGTCGGGCGCGTCCGCGTCGTCGAGCAGCGCGGCGCACAGCGACGGATGCAGGCGATCGGCGACGCTCGTGCGGGTCAGGAACGCGGTGTCGTCGGCCGACAGGTTCGCGAGCAGCAGCTCGACCAGCCGGTCGCGCGTGCCGTCCACGCGGGCGGCGAGCGCGTCGACCGCCTGGCGCGGATCGGCCGAGCGCGCCATCGCGGCCATCGCGAGCTGCAGGCCGAGCGGCCAGCCGTCGACGCGTTCGAACAGCCGCGCGCACGCGTCGGCGTCGACCCGCTGCGCAAAGCGCGCGCCGACCAGCGCAATCGTCTCGTCGAGCGTGAAGCGTAGCCAGTCGGCGCCCGCGAGCGTGCATTGCCCGCCGGCGAGCAGGTCGCCGGCCACATGATCGAGCCCGCGCCGCGCGGCGACAACGACATGCAGGTTTTGCGGCGCGTTGTGCAGCACGTAGGTCAGCGCATCGAGGCCGGCGGGCGGCAGCCGCTCCGCATCGTCGACGATCAGCAGCGCATCGATCGACAGTTGCGCGACCTCGGCCAGCCACGCGGTCACGCCTTCCAGCGCGCGCGCCGCGTCGGCCGCGCCGACCGGGATCAGGCGCCCGAAGCCGGGCCGCGCGCAGCCGGTCCGCACTGCCTGCACGAGCCCCTGCAGCAACCGCGCCGCATCGTCGCGCTCGTCGGCCGACAGCCATACGACCGCGCGGCCGAGCGCGAGGGTTTCGCGGCGCCATTGCGCGAGCAGCGACGTCTTGCCGTAACCGGCCGGCGCCTGCACGAGCGTGACCGGCCGGCCGTCGAACGCGGGCGCGGCGAGGCTCAGCCGCGCGCGGGCCAGCAACTGCGCCGGCACGCGCGGCGCGGTCGTCTTCAGGATCAGTTCGGTGGGAGGCGCGTCGGCGCGATCGGGTGGGTGGGCCATCGGGGCTGCAGTCGGAATCCGGCGGTGCCGTGCGGGCCAGCGTCCGGGGTGGGCGTGGGGGAAGGATCGGCCGAACCGCGCTTGCGCGTCAATCCCCCCCGCGACGAGTGGGGCCGCGCCGGCACCGCGTCGATAGCATGGGTTCCGATGCATGACGAACACCACGAGGAGCCCACCCATGAACATCGTATCGACCGGCACGCGGCGCAGCGCGCTGCTCGTCGGATAAGCGGAGCGGCACGATGTACCGCCATCTGCTCGTGACGGTCGACGGCACGCCCGGCGGCATCGACGCGATCGGCCATGCGCTCGAACTGGCGCGTGCGGTCGGCGCCCGGGTCACGTTCATGCTGACCGGCGCCGCGCCGGACTCGCGTTTATCCGGAGCGCGGCTGCCGGAGCACGGTGCGAAAGTGGAAGCCGCCGCACGGGCGCAGGGGTTGTCCCATGTGATCGCGGGGGCCGGCCATCCGGGGGCCGGCGACGCAGCGCCCGGCGCGCTGGCGGCCGAACTCGGCTGCGACCTGATCGGCGTCGCGGCGCTGCCGCACGATGCCGATGCGGCGGCCTGCGTGCAACGGCAGCATCTGCTCGCGACGAGCGGCGTGCCGGTGCTCGTATGCACGTCGCGGCGATCGCCTGCCGAGGCGCGCGTGATGGCGCGTTGCCTCGATGCGCATCGCGCGGTCGGCGGGTTGCTGCATGCGCTGATGGCGTCCGGCGCGAACGTTGGCGTGGACGTGGATGCGCAGCGGCAAGCGGCCGACATGCAGGATGCGCTGGCGTCGCTCGCCACCCTGCAGCGCGCCCGTGTCGGCACGGCCGCCGAAGCGCGCCTCTTCGCGGCATTGCGCGTCCGCGCGGAGTGTGTCGCGGCCGAACTGGACGAACTCGACCGCCAGCGGCAGCGCGACGCGCAAGCGCTCGATGCGCTCATGCGGATCGCCGCGGACGGGCTGCCGTCGGCCGCGTTCGACACGGCGCTCGCCCGCTATGCGCACGGCGCGTTCGAGCAGATGGGGCGGATGGAAGGCGTGATTTTCCCGGCCGCGCGGCGCTATCTCGGCGACGCGGACTGGGCCGGACTGGATGAATCGCTGGCGGAGGGCGCAGCCGCGACGCCGCCACGCGCGAACGAACCGAACGAACCCGACGATGCGCGACGCGCATCCGACTGACACCCTACGGAGAACAACATGGCACATGCAGTGCGATTCCACGAAACCGGCGGACCCGAGGTCCTGCGCTGGGAAGCAGTCGACGTCGGCGACCCGGGCGCCGGCCAGGTGCGCCTGCGGCACGACGCGGTCGGCCTGAACTTCGCCGACACGTATTTCCGCAGCGGCCTGTATCCGGTGCCGCTGCCTGCCGGCCTCGGTGTCGAGGCAGCCGGGGTGGTCGAGGCCGTCGGCCCCGGCGTGACGAACGTCGCCGTCGGCGACCGCGTGACCTACACGGGCTTCCTGAACACGCTCGGCGCGTACAGCACCGAACGGCTGATCCCCGCCGCGCCGCTCGTGCGGCTGCCGGCCGGCATTTCGTGCGAAACGGCCGCGGCGATGACGATGCGCGGCCTGACGTCGGCCTACCTGCTGCGCCGCATCCACGCGTTCGCGCCGGGCGACACGATCCTGCTGCACGCGGCCGCCGGCGGCGTCGGGCTGATCGTGTCGCAATGGGCGAAGCTGCTCGGGCTCACGGTGATCGGCACGGTATCGAGCGAGCACAAGGCCGGGATCGCCCGCGCGCACGGCTGCGACCATACGATCGACTACAGCCGCGAGGACGTTGCGAAGCGCGTGCGTGAACTGACGGACGGCGCGGGCGTCGACGTCGTGTTCGACAGCGTCGGCAAGGACACCTTCGAAGGCTCGCTCGATTCGCTGAAGCGGCGCGGGCTGATGGTGTGCGTCGGCACCGCGTCGGGCCCGATCCCGCCGTTCGACCCGCAGCGCCTGGCGATGAAGGGCTCGCTGTACCTGACACGTCCAGCGCTGGCCGACTACATCGCCGATCCGGCCGAGAAGAACGACCTGGCCGGCGAACTGTTCGCGCACGTCGCGGCCGGCCGGATCCGGATCGAGATCAACCAACGCTACGCGCTGCAGGACGCCGCGCAGGCGCACCGCGATCTCGAATCGCGCAAGACGACCGGGTCGTCGGTGTTCATCGTCTGAGGAGACGCGCATGCGAGTCGAACCCCTGACCTGCGCGATCGGCGCGGAACTGCTGGACGTGAGCCTCGCCGACGCCGTGCACGACGACGGCCTGTTCGCCGAGATCCGCGCGCAACTGCTCCGGCATCGCGTGCTGTTCCTGCGCGACCAGGACATCACGCGCGCCGAGCACGTCGCGTTCGCGCGGCGCTTCGGCGAGCTCGAGGATCATCCGGTGGCCGGCAGCGATCCCGAGCACCCGGGGCTCGTGCGGATCTACAAGTCGCCCGACCAGCCGAACGACCGCTACGAGAATGCGTGGCACAGCGATGCGAGCTGGCGCGTGGCGCCGCCGTTCGGCTGCGTGCTGCGCTGCGTCGACGGTCCGCCGGTTGGCGGCGACACGATGTGGGCGAACATGGCGCTCGCCTACGAGCGCCTGCCGGAACACGTGAAGCAGCAGATCGACGACTTGCGCGCGCGCCACAGCATCGAGGCGAGCTTCGGCGCGGCGATGCCGATCGACAAGCGCCTCGCGCTGAAGGCGCAGTACCCGGACGCCGAGCACCCGGTCGTGCGCACGCATCCGGAAACGGGCGAGAAGGTGCTGTACGTGAACGCGTTCACCACGCATTTCACGAACTTCCACACGCCCGCGCGCGTGCGCTTTGGGCAGGACGCGAATCCCGGCGCCGGCCAGTTGCTGCAGTACCTGATCAGCCAGGCTTATATCCCCGAATACCAGGTGCGCTGGCGCTGGAGGAAGAACAGCGTCGCGATCTGGGACAACCGCAGCACCCAGCACTACGCGGTGATGGACTACCCGCCGTGCGTGCGCCAGATGGAGCGCGCGGGCATCGTCGGCGATGTGCCGTTCTGAGCGCGCCCGCACCGTAACCGATCTCTGAAAAACCCATGCAACGCGCCGGGCATCCCGCCCGGCGCGGCGGGATACGCGCGCCCGTACGCCCGAAATACAACGATTTCCACTGGAGGACGACATGCAATTTCTCGACGATTCGCTGCACCCGGAAAACCAGGACAAGGTGGTCATCACGGTCGCGCCGTATGGCCCCGAATGGATGCCCGCCGATTTTCCGGAAGACATTCCGGTGACGATGGACGAGCACGTACAGAAGGCCGTCGACTGCTACAACGCGGGGGCGACGGTGCTGCACATGCATGTGCGCGAACTCGACGGCAAGGGCAGCAAGCGGCTGTCGAAGTTCAACGAGCTGCTCGGCCGGTTGCGCGAGGCGGTGCCCGACATGATCCTGCAGGTGGGCGGTTCGATCTCGTTCGCACCGGAAGGCGAGGGGGCGGACGCGAAATGGCTGTCCGACGACACGCGCCACATGCTCGCCGAGCTGACGCCGAAGCCCGACCAGGTGACGATTGCGATCAACACCGTGCAGATGAACATCACCGAGCTGATGAACCGCCAGGATATCGCCGGCACGTCGCTGAACGAAGCCGCGTACTGGGACGCGTATCGCGAGATGACCGTGCCGGCCGGCCCCGGCTGGGTCGACGAACACCTGCGCCGCCTGCAGGCGGCCGGCATCCAGCCGCATTTCCAGCTCACCGGCATGCACGCGCTGGAAACGCTCGAACGGATCATCCGCCGCGGCGTCTATCGCGGCCCGCTGAACGTCACGTGGGTCGGCATCGGCGGCGGCTTCGACGGCCCGAATCCGTACAACTTCATGGAATTCGTGCGGCGCTGCCCGGACGGCGCGTGCATCACGCTCGAATCGCTGATGAAGAACGTGCTGCCGATCAACACGGTCGCGATGGCGCTGGGCCTGCATCCGCGTTGCGGGATCGAGGACACGATCATCGACCAGAAGGGCAACCGGATGACGTCGGTGCAGCAGGTCGAGCAGTGCGCACGGATCGCGCGCGAACTCGGCCGCGACATCGCCACCGGCAAGGAGGCGAAGGCGATCTACCGGATCGGCGTGCAGTACGACGGCATCGACGAGACGCTGGCGCACCTCGGGATGGCGCCGAATCGCCGGCCGGGCCAGGTGAACGTGCCGCTGCGGGCGGCCTGACGCACCGCGCATCCGGGCAGGCGGTCATCACGGCTGCCGCCCGCCGATCGTTGTGGCGTGGCACCCACCCCTGCGCAGCGCGCGGGGGCGGACTCCGGTCAACGGAGCGGGGCCACGCAAGCCGCGCCGGAGCACGACCGCTCCGGTGCCGGAGGAGACACGCATGCTGATCCATCATGTCGAGCCGTCGATGCAGGACGTCGCCGCCGCCGGCCGGCGCGCGCCCGCGTATGCGTGGCTCGTGTTCGGGCTGACCGTTGGCCTGCTGCTGTCGGACTACATGTCGCGGCAGGTGCTCAACGCCGTGTTCCCGCTGCTCAAGCACGCGTGGGCGCTGTCGGACACGCAGCTCGGTTCGCTGTCCGGCGTCGTCGCGCTGCTGGTCGGGCTGCTGACGTTTCCGCTGTCGGTGCTCGCCGACCGCTTCGGGCGCGTGCGCAGCATCGTGCTGATGGCCGCGTTGTGGAGCATCGCGACGCTTGGCTGCGCGCTGTCGACCAACTACACGGAGATGCTGGTCGCGCGCGGCCTCGTCGGGCTCGGCGAGGCCGCGTACGGCAGCGTCGGCGTCGCGCTGATCCTCAGCATCTTTCCGGCACGGCTGCGCGCGACGCTGACCGGCGCGTTCATGGCCGGTGGCGCGTTCGGCTCCGTGTTCGGGATGGCGCTCGGCGGGCTGGTCGGCGCGCATCTCGGCTGGCGCTGGTCGTTCGGCGTGATGGCCGCGCTCGGCATCGTGCTGCTCGTCGCGTATCGCTGCGTCGTGACCGAACGACGGCTCGCCGCCAATCGGATCGAACCGTGCCGGCGCGACGCCAATGCGCCGCGCGACTTGCGCGGCAGCGTGCGCGCGCTGATGTCGGGACTGTTCGCGTCGCGTTCGGTGATCTGCGCGTATCTCGGCAGCGGGCTGCACCTGTTCGTGCCGGGCGCGCTGTTCGCGTGGCTGCCGAGCTACCTGAACCGCTACTACGCGATGGCGCCCGACCGCGCGGCCGTGCTCGCGGCCGGCTTCGTGCTGGTCGCGGGTGTCGGGATGGTCGGCTGCGGGATCGTCACCGACCGCGTCGGCAAGATCGACGGCAAGCGCAAGTGGCTGACCGCGATCGCGTATTGCGTGCTGACGGGCGTCTGCCTCGCGATTGCGTTCCGGCTGCCGCCCGGGCCGCTGCAGCTCGCGCTGATCTGCGCGGGGATGCTGGTCGGTGCGGGCGCATCCGGTGCGTCGGGCGCGATGGTCGCGAACCTGACGCCGGCCGCGATCCACGCGTCGGCATTTGCGACGCTCACCCTCGCGAACAACCTGCTCGGCATGGCGCCGGGCCCGCTGCTGACGGGGTGGGTCGCCGATCGCGCCGGGCTCGTCGGCGCGCTGCAATGGATTCCTGTCGTGCCGCTCATGGCCGCGGTGCTGTTCGCGATCGGACGCGCGAGCTACGTGGCCGATCTCGCACGCGTCGAACGCGACCGGCGCGCGTCCCAACTTTCCTGAACGTTTCGGAGACTGCATGACCCTGACGACCGTACCCACCATCCTGATCGTGCCCGGCTTGCGCGATCACGTGGAAGACCACTGGCAGACGCACCTCGAACGACGCCTGCCGAACGCGCGCTCGGTCGCGCCGCTCGAAGCCGACAAGCTGAGCCGCGCCGCACGCGTCGCGGCGCTCGATGCGGCGCTGGCCGGGATCGACGGCCCCGTGATCCTGGTCGCGCACAGCGCGGGGGTGATGATCACGGTGCACTGGGCACGGCAGGCCACGCGCAAGATCCACGGCGCGCTGCTCGCGGCGCCCGCCGATCTCGAATCGCCGATGCCCGCCGGTTATCCGGCGTCCGATGCGATCGACGCGAACGGCTGGACGCCGATACCGACCGAACGGCTGCCGTTTCCGAGCATCGTCGCCGCGAGCCGCAACGATCCGCTTGCGCGTTTCGAGCGCGTTGAAGCGCTGGCGGCCGGGTGGGGCAGCAAGCTCGTCGATCTGGGGGAGGTCGGGCACCTGAACCCGGCGTCCGGGTATGGCGAGTGGCGGGATGCCGAGGGATTGATCGAAGAGGTGATTGCGCTCGGTGAAGGTAGTTCCAGCTTGAAG
The DNA here is from genome assembly GCF_902499025.1 of Burkholderia lata. Lineage (GTDB taxonomy): Bacteria > Pseudomonadota > Gammaproteobacteria > Burkholderiales > Burkholderiaceae > Burkholderia > Burkholderia lata_C. Next base: position 8,748 of record NZ_CABVPW010000056.1, read on the forward strand.
GCATGACCTTTCAGCGACGCGTGACAGCGTTGGGCCGTCTTCGGCAGTTTGTCGAGCGCTATGATTGAAAGCAACGTGGCCGCTGCGTCCGAATGGGGACAAGCGGCCGATTGCGATCAATTTTTATAGTGGGATGCTTCATGGTTCCCAAACGAAAGGTGCTGTACGGGGTTACCTTGAAACCCCGCACGATCATCCGTCCTACCAACGAAGTCAAAGCTTCGACTCAAGCCGAGAAAGACGACGTGCTTCGCTCGGCTCGAAAAGTCATATCCGAGCATCGGGATGTGCTGATTGCCTTGAAGAATCGTTGATTCCGGCGAGCGCGATCCCGGTCGGACGCCTGCCGAATCGGTTTCATGTGGGGAAACGTCTTGGAGATATGACGTCACAAGACAAAGCCTCATCCAACGCGGGTCAATCGATCCGCGTCGTTTGGTAACCAAATCGCCATCCGTCAGAAGGGCGTTTGTCAGGGAAAGTCCCGCCCCGCACGCCGTGGTTTTTTGTTGACCGACATCGTATAACGCCGTCATGATTTCCTGAAAAGAAAGGTCCCATCCACCGACCGAAGTGAGGAGACATGAACGCCACCAAGATCGCTCGCCGTGTCCGCCGGATCGCACTCGCCCTGGGCTTCACGCTGTCTGCCACAGCCGCCGTTGCCGCGCCCGTGTCGCTGAACATCGTCGATGTCGCGGGCAACCTGCAGCTCACGCAGAAGGCCATCGAGGCCTTCAAGGACAAGAACCCGAACCTCGTATCGAACGTCACGTTCACGAACGCGCCCGCGCCGCAGTTGCCGGGCAAGATCAAGGCGATGCAGGCGGCGGGGCGCTCTGACATCGACCTCGTGCTGACCGGCACCGACGCACTGGCTGCCGGCATCGAACAGAGCCTGTGGCTGAAGCTGCTGCCCGACGACGCGGCCGCGTTCCCCGGCGTGCTCGACAAATACGCACCCGGCCCGCGCAAGATGCAGGATCTCGCGCAGGGCTACGGCCTCGAAGTCACCTACATGCCGGCCGGCCCGTTGCTCGAATACAACCCGGCGAAAGTCGGTAACCCGCCGAAGACCCCCGATCAGCTCCTCGCATGGTGCAAGGCGCACCCGAACAAGCTGATCTATGCGCGCCCGGCGAACTCGGGCCCCGGCCGCACGTTCCTGATGGGGCTGCCGTACGTGCTCGGCGACAAGAATCCGCAGGATCCGATCAACGGCTGGGACAAGACCTGGGCGTTCCTCAAGGCGCTGAACGACTGCGTGCCGTACTACCCGGGCGGCACGTCGGCCGTGATGAAGGAGCTCGGCGAGGGCACGCGCGACATGACCGTGACCGTCACCGGCTGGGATCTCAACCCGCGCGCGCTCGGCATCGTGCCGGCCGAATTCAGGATCCAGGCGTTCGACAACATGACGTGGGTGAACGACGCGCACTACATGGTGATCCCGAAGGGCGTGCCGAAGGAAAAGCTCGACGTGCTGTTCAAGCTGATGAACTTCCTGCTCGAACCGGCGCAACAGGCGATGACCTACGACGACGGTTACTTCTATCCGGGCCCGGCGGTGAAGGGCGTGACGCTGGAGATGGCGCCCGCGCACAGCCAGGAAGTGGTCCGCAAGTTCGGCCGCCCCGAGTACGCGAAGCTGCTCGCGGATCGCCCGCACGTGCAGCCGCTCAGCGCGCAGGCGATGGTCGCCGCGTTCCAGAAGTGGGATCGCGAGATCGGATCGCAGAAGTCGAAGTGACGCATGGACCGGCGGGCGCCGCGGCGCCCGCGTCGATGGAGTTCGCGCAATGAAGCACAGTTTCGAACGGCTGCGGCTCGATGGCGTGTGCCGCAGCTTCACCAATGCGGAAGGTGCGCAGGTCGCCGCGCTGAACGGGCTCGATCTCGAGATCCGGCGCGGCGAGTTCATCGCGCTGCTCGGCCCGTCGGGCTGCGGCAAGTCGACCGCGCTCAACTGCATCGCGGGGCTGCAGCCGCTCACGCGCGGCGGCATCTGGCTCGACGACACGCGCATCGACGTGCTGCCGCCCGAGCGCCGCGGCTTCGGGATGGTGTTCCAGAACTACGCGCTGTTTCCGCACATGTCGGTGCTCGACAACGTCGGCTTCGGCCTCAAGATGCGCGGCGTGCCGAAACAGGAAACGCGGCGGCGCGCTCAGCAGGCGCTTGAGCTCGTGCAACTCGTCGGTCACGAGGGCAAGCTGCCCGGGCAGCTGTCGGGCGGGCAGCAGCAGCGCGTCGCGATCGCGCGCGCGATCGTGATCGAGCCACCGCTCGTGCTGATGGACGAACCGCTGTCGAACCTCGACACGAAGCTGCGCATCGAGATGCGCGCCGAGATCCGCCGCATCCACACGCAGCTCGAACGCGCGACGATCTACGTGACGCACGACCAGGACGAAGCGTTGTCGATGGCCGACCGCATCGTCGTGATGAAGGAAGGCGTCGTGCAGCAGGTCGCGACGCCGAAGGACGTCTACACGCGCCCGCACAACCTGCATGTCGCGCGTTTCATGGGCTATCGCAACGTGCTGCCGTTCACGCTCGAAGGGATGGCCGGCGACTACGTGACCGTCACAGCCGGTGGCGTTCGCGTCACGGGCGTGCCGATGGCCGGCTTCGACGCGAAGGAGGTCGTGGTCGCGCTGCGCCCCGACGACATCGAGCGCGCGGACGAACGCGGCGACAACACGTTCGACGCGACCGTCGAAACGGTCGAGTACGGCGGCCGCGATTCGCTGATCCGCGCGGTCACGCCGTTCGGCCCGATCTGGGCGCGCGTGGCCGGCGAATTCACGGAAGGCGAGCCGCTGCGGCTGCGCGTTGCGCCGTCGCGCACGCTCGTCTACCCCGGAGCGCCGACATGAGCGGCGTGACCGCCGCGCGGTTCCACCGGGAGGCCGCATGAGCACGCTCGCGTCCGGCACGCCGCGCGACGCGAAAGCCTGGCTCGTCACGCCCGCGCTCGCGTTCATCGTCGCGCTGTTCATCTATCCGTTCGCGTACGGTCTCGTGCTGTCGTTCCAGCCGATGAACGGCGGCGGCGCGCTCGCGAACTACGTGCAGTTCTTCACCGACACGGCGATGTGGCCGACCGTGCTCGTCACGCTGAAGCTCGCGGTGCCGGCGACGCTGCTCAACGTCGGCATCGCGGTGCCCGTCGCGTTCGCGCTGCGCCGCCATTCGCGGTACCAGAAGTTCGTCACGACGCTGCTCGTGATTCCCGTCACGCTCGGCACGGTGCTCGTCGCCGACGGGATGCTCACGTATTTCGGGCCGAACGGCTGGTTCCCGCAGGCGCTGCAGGGGCTGCACCTGTACACCGACGAAGTGCGCCTCACGCACAACTACTGGGGCGTGCTGCTGTCGCTGATCGTGTCGGGCTTTCCGTTCGCGTTCCTGCTGATGCTGTCGTACATCAGCGGCATCGACCCGACGCTCGCGCGCGCAGCGGCGACGCTCGGCGCAAACCCGTGGCAGCAGTTCCGGCAGATCTACCTGCCGCTGCTCGTGCCGGGGCTCACGATGGCCGCGTGCCTGTCGTTCGTGCAGGCATTCTCGGTATTCCCGTCGGCCGTGCTGCTCGGCGCGCCGGCCGGGCCCACGCGCGTGATCTCGATCGCGGCGGCGGAAGCCGCGTTCGAGAGCTACGACTATTCGCTCGCATCGGCGATTGCGATCGTGATGGGCTTCGTGCAGCTGCTGGTGGTCGCGTCGATGCTCGGCGCGCGCCGCTTCTTCTATACGGGCGCGGTGACGGGAGGCAAGGGCTGATGGCGACCGACAACCATGCCGCGCGCACCTGGCCGCCAAAGCACGACGCGCCCGATGCGCCCGGTGAGCGGCCCGTCGACGCGAGGAAACCGCAGAAGATGACAAGCAATCTCGCCGGCCGCGCATGGAAGGCGCTCGTCTGGGGGCTGATGGCGTTCTTCCTGCTGAACGTGATGCTGCTGATCGCGACCGTCGCGGTGAATTCGATCGCGACACGCTGGTTCGGCACGCCGCTGCCGCAGGGCTTCACGCTGCACTGGTATGCGAAGGCGTGGGAGGACTTCCAGCTCGCGAGCGTGCTGTGGGTGACCGTCGAGGTCGTCGGCGCGGTGGTGCTGCTGTCGATCGCGCTCGGCGTGCCGGCCGCGTATGCGCTGGCGCGCGTGCAGTTTCGCGGCAAGCGCTTCGCGCTGCTGGTGTTCCTGCTGCCGCTGATGGTGCCGCCCGTCACGTACGGGATCCCGATGGCCACCGTGATGTACAAGGTCGGGCTCGCGGGCACGCTGCCCGGCGTGATCCTCGCGAACCTCGTGCCGGCGCTGCCGTTCGTGATCCTCGTGATGACGCCGTTCATCGAGCAGATCGATCCGAATCTCGAAGCCGCCGCGCGCATCTTCGGCGCGAACACGTGGCGCTATTTCCGCTACGTGCTGCTGCCGCTGCTCGTGCCCGGCATGCTCGCGGCGGGGCTGCTGGTGCTGGTGCGCACGATCGGGATGTTCGAGCTGACCTTCTTCACCGCGGGGCCGAGCACGCAGACGCTCGTCGTCGCGCTGTATTACGCGGTGTTCTCGACCGGCGTGCGCGCGCCGCAGTCGATCGACGCGATGGCAATGATCTACATGGCCATCACGCTCGTATGGGTCGTGATCGCGCTGCAGTTCGTGAGCCCGACGCAGCTCGTCAGCCGCGTGAAGCAGGAGCGGCAGTAAGCGAGGGCGACACGCGATGCCGCTTGCGCATCCATGCAATTGGTTACAAATGGATACCGCGCACGACACGCGGACGTTGCAGACTACGCGGCGTTCACCCGATAACGGATAGCCATGAAGTTCCACACGCTGCTGACACTCGCCGGTGCATCGACGCTGCTGGCTGCCTGCAACCTGCTCCACGACGGCCCCGGCTCGAGCGACGTCGACGCCGCCGTGCGCCGCGCGCTCGAAGCGGAAAACCACGGCGGCCTGAACGCGCTGTTCGGCCAGCCGCTACCCGTCTCGGCCGATGTCGTGTCGGCGAAGCCCGACGGCGACTGCAAGAAGCTCGGCGATCGCACGTATTCGTGCGACGTCGTGGTCACGTGGCGCAATGCCGACTACAAACCATCGCGCGCGAACCTGACCTTCGTGAAGGCCGCCGACGGCTCGTGGCAGACGTCCGGCGTCGACGCGGCGATCGTGACGGGCACCGCGAAATCGCTGGTCGACGCGATCGGCAAGGCGTGGCCCGGCAATGCGGCGAGCGGGGCGTCGGCGCCGCAGTGACGCAAGCAGGCGGCGGGCGGGTCGTTTCCGTCCCGCGATGCGCGGGCCGCACGGTTCCTTCTGCTCGGCTGACGGCACGCCATCGACCGATTGCCGCGCGCACGTCGCGGCCTGCACCGGGGCGGGGGCGCGTCAGCGCCCGCGACTCGGCTGGCCGGACACGGTTGCCGTTGCCGGCAGCGCCGGACGGCCGGACGCAGCCGACCCACCGGCTTCCGCGCCGATCCCCGACGACTGCGCGATGCGTGCTTCGACCGCCTGGATATCTTCCGGATACTGGCCTTTCAGCGGCTTGTAGCCGGCCTGTTCGACCTGGCGCAACTGCGCGACGACTTCGGCGCGCGTGACAGGGCCATTGGCCGTCTGCGCAAAGGACACGGCGGGTGCCGCGATCGCGGCGGCGAGGGCGAGCAGGGAAAGGGCGGTTTTCATCTTCAGGATCTCCGAACAGGACAAGGGGGCCGGCACGGCGCGGACACCGCGACCGGTCGACTCATCTTGTTCGACCGGTGCTTAAGCGCGGATTAACGGAGAAAAAGGGCACGAGCATCGGATGCGCGCACGATTGAACGCATCCTCGGTATGCGGGCCGGGTTATAGGGAAAACCCTTATTTCGAGATATAATCACGGCCTAAGAGATAGGTCGAACCATGCCTGAACGTTTCCAAACCCTTGAAAAATTTGTGTTTTCCCTCGTCGTGATGTCGGCAGTCGTGTGCTCGGCGTTCCTCGCGTACGAGCGTCACCCCGAGATCAAGATCGCGCTGCACGAAGGCGAAGCACTGATGCGCGAGAGCGCCAAGTACTCGGTCATCTGCTCGCCGTCCAAGGTCGATCCTTGCGTCGAGATGTCCGCTTACTGAAATTTGCGTCGATAGCGGCGCGCTGCTATCGAAACGGACGTTTTCAGCATGCGTCCCGTTCAGTTTCAGACTGGCCCTACAGCGTTGGCGGTCCGGATTCCTTAAAGTAGAACCCATCAGGAATTCAGAAACCGGCCGCAAGATAGGGCGGATGCACGAACCCGTTACGTGCCGAGTCGCTGGCGTAAGCAGCCCCCGAATTCAGCCGGCCCCGCTTCGAGCCATCGAGCGGGGCCGTTCTGTTTGCGCGGTTCAAACACCGTCCGTCACGCCATCCACCACGCACGTCACACCACGTGCCGCGGCGTGCCGCCCACGAACGCGGCGACATTGTCCACGAGCTGATCGGCGAGCGCCTGCATCGCTTCATCGCTCGCCCACGCGACGTGCGGCGTCAGGATGAAGGCCGGATGCGACAGGATCGCGTGGAACGGATGCGCGGCCGGCAATGGCTCCTGCGTGACCACGTCGAACCCCGCGCCGGCGATCTGTCCCGACTGCAATGCGTCGACAAGCGCGCTTTCATCCACGAGGCCGCCGCGCGCGGTATTGATCAGCAACGGCCGGCGCGTCATCCGCGCGAACGCGGCCGCGTCGATCAGGTGCCGTGTCGCGGGCGTGAGCGGGCAGTGCAGCGTGATCACGTCGCTGTCGCGCAGCAGCGTGTCGAGCGGCACGTAGTCATCCCCCGACGCATCGCCGTGCGCCGCGAACCGCACCCGCATGCCGAGCGCTCGCGCGATGCCGGCCACCGCACGCCCGAGCCCGCCGTCGCCGACGATCCCGAGCGTCGAGCCGGCCAGGTCGCGAATCGGATGATCGAAAAAGCAGAACTGCCCGCTGTCGAGCCAGCGCCCCGCGCGCACCGCGTCGCGGTACGCAACGAGACTGCGGCGCAGCGCGAAGATCAGCGCGAACGTGTGCTCGGGCACCGTTCTGACCGCATACCCGCGAATGTTGCTCACGACGATGCCGCGCGCCGCGCACGCGTCGAGATCGACGATGTCGGTGCCCGTCGCGGCGATCGCGATCATCCGCAGGCGCCGCGCATCGGCGAGCGCTGTCGCATCGATCCGCACCTTGTTGGTCACGACGATGTCCGCGTCGCCGATGCGCGCGGCAATCTCGTGCGCGGCCGTCCGGTCGAACGTGCGCAACGCGTGCGGGAACGGGAACGGCTTAAGCGCGGTTTGCGGCGACAGCGTCGCGCGATCGAGAAACACGATCTTCGCGGGAGAGGAAACAGAAAACATGGCGGGTCTCGCTGGCAGGCGCCCGGCGGGCGCGGAACGGATTCGATTCTGCCGGCGGCGCGCGTAGCGTCGTTTGATCGTTGCGCGAGCGCGCTTTCCCGGATGGAAAGGCTGACGCACCGTGGACGTGAAGGGAAGCGATGCACGTCTTTCCGTTTCGGAAAGGCTGGTTGAGCATCGATCGATTTTCGCCGGACGCGAACGCCGTCATGATCGCCGTCATCGACAACGCGATTTCATCGGAGACAGCCATGACACGCCCCCTGGACGGCATCCGCGTGCTGGAACTCGGCCAACTGATCGCCGGGCCGTTCGCGGGCCGGATGCTCGCCGAATTCGGCGCCGACGTACTCAAGGTCGAGCCGCCCGGGCTCGGCGACCCGCTGCGCAAATGGCGGCTGCTGCATGAAGGCACGTCGGTCTGGTGGGCCGCGCAGTCGCGCAACAAGACCTCGCTCACGCTCGACCTGCGTACGCCCGAAGGGCAGGACGTCGTGCGCCGACTCGTCGCCGAGACCGACGTGCTGATCGAGAACTTCCGGCCCGGCACGCTCGAAGGCTGGGGGCTCGGCTGGGACGCGCTGTCCGCGATCAATCCCGGGCTCGTGATGCTGCGTGTGTCGGGCTTCGGGCAGACGGGCCCGTACCGGGACCGTCCCGGCTTCGGCGTGATCGCCGAGGCGATGGGCGGCCTGCGGCACCTGACCGGCGAGCCCGGTCGCACGCCGGTGCGCGTCGGCATCTCGCTCGGTGATTCGCTGTCGGCGCTGCACGGCGTGATCGGCGTGCTGCTCGCGCTGCGGCATCGCGAGCAACAGGGCGGCAAGGGGCAGGTTGTCGACGTCGCGCTGTACGAGTCGGTGTTCAACATGATGGAAAGCCTGCTGCCCGAATACTCGGCGTTCGGCGCCGTGCGCGAGGCGGCCGGCAGCAGCCTGCCCGGCATCGCGCCGACCAATGCGTACCGTTGCCGCGACGGCAAGTACGCGCTGATCGCCGGCAACGGCGACAGCATCTTCCGGCGCCTGATGGACTTGATCGGCCGGCCCGATCTCGGCAACGATCCCGCGCTCGCGCACAACGACGGGCGGGTCGCGCAGGTCGAACGCATCGACGCGGCGATCGGCGAATGGAGCGCGCAGCACGATCTCGACGCGGTGCTGGCCGCGCTGAACGAAGCGCGCATCCCGTCCGGGCGCATCTACGACGTGGCCGACATCGCGGCCGATCCGCATTACCGTGCGCGCGACATGCTCGTCGATGCCGCGCTGCCCGACGGCACGCCGGTGCTCGTGCCCGGCATCGTGCCGAAGCTCGGCGCGACGCCCGGACGCATCGAACACGCGGCGCCCGCGCTCGGCGCGGATACCGACGCGGTACTCGAATCGCTCGGCATCGATGCGGCGACGCGCGGCGACTGGCGCACGCGCGGCGTGATCTGAGAAGCGGAAACAGGAGAAGACAACATGAGCGGGCAACGCAAACGGCTCTACATCCACGAAGTCGCGACACGCGACGGCTTTCAGAACGAAGCGGCGTTCGTCGACACCGACGACAAGATCGCGCTCGTCGACGCGCTGAGCGCGTGCGGCTACGCGAAGATCGAGGTCACGTCGTTCACGTCGCCGAAGGCGATCCCCGCGTTGCGCGACGCGGAGGCCGTGATGCACGGCATCGCGCGCGCACCGGGTGTCGTCTATACGGTGCTCGTGCCGAACGTGCGTGGCGCCGAGCGCGCGCTGTCGTGCGGCGTCAACGAAGTGAATCTCGTGATGTCGATGAGCGAGAGCCACAACCGCGCGAACCTGCGGATGACGCGCGAACAATCGTTCACGCAGCTGCGCGACGTGATCGACGCGGTACGCGGCACGGGTGTCGCGATCAACGTGTCGCTGTCGACCGCGATGGGCTGCCCGATGGAAGGGGATGTCGCAGCCGAAGGCGTGCTCGCGTGGATGCAGCGCTTCGCGGATCTCGGCGTGCACGGCTTCACGCTGTGCGATACGACCGGCATGGCGTTTCCGTCGCAGGTGCGCGACCTGTCGGCACGGGCGCGCGAACGCTTCGCCGCGCTGCAGCTCACGCTGCACTTTCACAACACGCGCGGGATGGCGCTCGCGAACACGCTCGCGGCGCTCGACGCCGGGATCGACCGCTTCGACGCATCGCTCGGCGGGCTCGGCGGCTGCCCGTACGCGCCGGGCGCGACCGGCAACGCATGCACCGAGGAACTCGTGCACATGCTCGAGCTCGACGGCTACGATACGGGCATCGATCTCGCGGCCGTGCTGGCCGCGTCGGCACGGCTGCCCGCGCTGATCGGTCATGACGTGCCGAGCCAGATCCTGAAGGCCGGGCGCCGCTCGGACCTTCATCCGCCGCCGCGCGTGGACGCCGGCGACATGCCCGCGCAACGTGCTTTCTCATGAACGACCCACAGGAGCGAACCTCATGGCGCTGATTGACCACCTCGACCATCTCGTGCTGACCTGCGTCGATCCCGACCGGACGAAGCATTTCTACACCGAGGTGCTGCAGATGCAGCTCGAAACCTTCGGCGCCGGCCGGATCGCGTTCCGCTTCGGCAACCAGAAGATCAACCTGCATGTGCGCGGCGCGGAATTCGAACCGAAAGCGCATGTGCCGGTGCCCGGCGCGCTCGACCTGTGTTTCATCGCGTCGGTGCCGCTCGACGACGTGATTGCGCACCTGAAGCGCGTCGACTGGCCGATCGTCGAAGGGCCCGTCGAACGCACGGGCGCGACGCAGAAGATCCGGTCGGTCTACGTGCGCGATCCCGACCTGAACCTGATCGAGATCTCCGAGCTGATCTGACCGTCGGCGCGCGGCCGTGCCGAATCGTGCGGTCGCGCATGCGGCCCGGGTCGCGTCGATGCGGCCGCATGCCGCGCCGATCTCCCGCCGAAAGCGGACAGCCGGTTTCCGCGCTCGCCGATTCCGGATAGCCGGCCCGTGCCACGCTGCGGATAATGCACGCATCGGCGACTGAGAAGCCGCCTTCGCACCGGACGCGACGCTGGCGTCCGTGCTTCCGCAACCCGACCCAGGCGATTCCCGATGACGATCCTCTATCGCGGCATGGACCGCGCGGCGCTCGACGCCGCCTATCTGAACACGAAGGTGGTAGCCGATTTCCCCGCGTTGCTGGCGTCGATGCAGGCGCGCAGCGCGGCGCTCTATGAAGGTGCGTCCGGCCGGCGCGACCTGCGTTACGGTGCGCAACCCGCACAGCGTTTCGACTGGCTGTCGTGCGGCCAGCCCGATGCGCCGCTGTTCGTGTTCATTCACGGCGGCTACTGGCAGCACTGCGCGAAAGAGGATTTCGCTTACGCGGCAAGCGGGCCGCTCGCACGCGGCTTCGACGTGATACTCGCCGAATACACGCTCGCGCCGGTCGCGACGATGACCGACATCGTCGGCGAGATCGGTGCGCTGCTCGACTACCTGGCGAACGACCCCGACGGCCTCGGTACCGCGAAGCGGCCGATCCACCTGAGCGGCCATTCGGCGGGTGGCCACCTGACGGCCGTGCATCGTGCGCATTCGGCCGTCGTCTCCGCGCTCGCGATCAGTCCGCTCGTCGATCTCGAGCCGATCTCGCTGTGCTGCCTGAACGACAAGCTGCAGCTCAGCGCGCGTGAAGTCGATGCATACAGCCCGCTGCGCCATATCGGACCCGGCGTACCGACGGTCGTTGCGGTCGGCGACGCCGAGCTGCCCGAACTCGTCCGACAGGCACGCGACTACGCGACCGCATGCGAAGCAGCCGGCGAACGGATCGTCCACGTCGGGTTGCCCGGCATGAAGCACTTCGACGTGCTCGACGATCTCGCGAAGCCGGACGGTGCGATGCTCGCCGCCTTGCAGTCGCTCGCGTCGCGCTAGACGTGCCATTTCGCGCTCACACGGCCGGGCGTATGATCGGCGTCAGGCCGCCGCGCTGACGGCAAGCGCCGGCACGGCCTTCCCAGGAACCACGACATGGTGAACCCGCTTCATTTCGATCTGCAGTCGCTGCGCGTGTTCGCGCTCGTCGCCGAGCACGGCAGCCTGACGAAAGCGGCCGAACATGGCCAGCTCACGCTGTCCGCGGTCAGCAAGCGCATCGCCGAGCTCGAAAGCGTGACGGGCAGTGCGTTGTTCGTCCGGCATGCGCGCGGTGTCGAGCTGACGCCCGCGGGACGCGCGCTGCTCGACCATGCGGCGAAGGTGATCGAGCAGGTCAACCGGATGGCGCACGAGATGAGCGACTACGTCGCCGGCGTGCGCGGCCATATCCACGTGTGGACCAACACGTCCGCGATCGTCCAGTTCCTGCCCGCCGATCTCGCCGCGTTCCTCACCGACAATCCGGGTATCAAGGTCAGCCTCGAAGAGCGGCTGAGCCACGAGATCGTCGACGCGCTCGCATCCGGCAAGGCCGATCTCGGCGTGTTCGCCGACAACGTCCCGGCTCCCGGCATCGAACGGCGGCTGTACCGGCGCGACGAACTCGTGCTGCTCGTGCCGCGCACGCACCGGTTCGCGGCACGCGACAGCATTCGCTTCGCGGATACGCTCGACGAGGATTACGTCGGGCTCAGCGACGGCAGCTCGCTGCTCGCGCGCATGACCGACGCCGCGTTCGCGGTCGAGCGTTCGCTGAAGCTGCGAATCCAGGTATCGAATTTCGACGGCGTGAGCCGGATGATCGAGGCGGGGCTCGGCATCGGCATCCTGCCGCGCGATGCGGTGACCGGCGAGCGCGCGGCGCGGCTCGGGGTCGTGAAGCTCGACGATGCGTGGGCGACGAGAACGCTGTGGGTGGGGGTGAAGGCCGGCACCGTGCTGACGACCGATATCGCGAAGCTGTTCGATTTCATGTCGGCACGGTGAGGTGGGGCGACCAGCGGCACGATTGGCCCGGCGCACCGGCCACTGATCGGCCTGCGCCATCTACACGCTGCCGGACACGGAGCCGCGAACCACACCATCCCGTCGCAGAGACATTCCCGCAGGCATCCTCACATCCCGAGCGCCGCGATGACCTTCTTGCCGAATCCCGCGAACCGGTTCACCGGTTCGTTCGCGAAGACGAACCGGATATAGGCGCTGCCGTGTTGCCGCCCCCAGCCCGTCATCGCCGTCGCGCATACGTCCCGTTCGAGTAGCCGCTCCGACATCTGTTCACCCGTGAGACCGAAATCGGACACGCGCAGCAGCATCGACCAGCCGCCTGCAGGCATGCCGAACGGCAGACCGTAAAGCTCGGCGGCAATGGCATCGCGTCGGCGCTGCAGTTCCGCGACGTAATCGGGCAGGTCGATCGTCGAGTGCTCGAGCGCGATGGCGGCGGCCTCCTGCGCGATGCCGACCGGCACGACCACGTTCGCGAGCGACACCGCAACCAGATCGGGGATGAGCGCCTCCGGCGCCACGATCCAGCCCACCCGCCAGCCGATCATCCGCAACTCCTTCGATGCCGAGCCCACCGTGATCGTGCGCTCGGCCATGCCGGGCAGCCGAGCCGGATGAACGACCTTGCGCCCGTCGAACAACAACCGCTCCATCGCGCTGTCGACGATCAGCAGCAGGTCGTGCTGCACGCACAGCCCGGCGACGAAGACCCAGTCCTCCTCGTCGAGCACCGCGCCGGAAGGCATCGACGGGGACATCAACAGCATGGCGCGCGTCTTCGGGCCACACGCGGCGGACATCGCTGCGCGATCGAGTTTCCATTCCGCGCCCGGGTGAAAGCTGAACGGGATCTGCACGGGTGCGCCGCCGGCCAGCCGCACGCGGTTGAGCAGCCCCGCATAGGTCGGGTCGGTCAGAATGACCTCGTCACCGACTTCCAGCACGGCCAGCAGGACGTTCAGAATGCCGGACAGGCCGCCCGCCGCGACGATGACATTGTCGGTCCGGTAGTCCACCCCCGTCTGCACGGTGACGTGCGCCGCCACGCAGGCGCGCAGCCGGTCCTGGCCGACGAACGGTAGATACGAATTCGCGGCATCCTCGCTCGCCGCCGCGCGCGTCCGCGCGAGGACCTCCGCGTGCGGCGGGATATCCGTATCGAGATTCTCCAGCCGGAGCACGTCGCGGCCGGAGTGGTCCGCGATCGAGCCCATGCGGTCAACGCCGATGCCGGCGATCTCCTGAAGTCGGGCGGGGCGGCGGTGGCGCATGTCAGTCTCCCGATCTGTTACTATAGATAATAGATAATCTATTCTGATGGTGGTTGAGATGAGTGGCGATGTCAAGGACGATCGCTCGATCGCGGCGCATATCGCGCAGTCGATTGCCGCCCGGATCGTTTCGGGCGAGCTGGCGCCGGACGAGCGGCTCAAGCAGGACGAGTGGGCCGACGCGTTCAGTACGAGCCATGTCCCGGTCCGCGAGGCGTTCCGTCGGCTCGAGGCACAAGGCCTGGTCATCGCGGAGCCTCGGCGTGGCGTTCGCGTGGCGCCGCTCGATGTCGAGGCGGTCGCCGAGGTCTCCCGAATGCGGGCTGCACTCGAACCGCTCGCGCTCCGGTACGCGATTCCCCGCTACACGGAAGATGACCTGGCACGCGCCGCATCCTTTCTCGAGGCCGGCGCGCCGTCAGGAGACATCGCCGCGCTCGAGCGCATCAATCGAGGCTTTCATCAGGCGATCACCACGCCGTGCGGCATGCCGCGGGTCGTCTCCGTGATCGCGGATCTGCATCAGGCCAGCGCGCGCCATCTGTTTGCCGCGTGGAAATGGCTCGACTGGCGTGCGCGCTCCGACAACGAGCATGCCGAGATATTCGATGCGGCATGCGCCGGCCGGGTCGACGAAGCCTGCGAGCGCCTGGCCGCGCACATCGCAGATGCCGGCCAGGCATTGACTGATGCATTACGACACAAGGCGATCCCGGCGGAGCCGGATGCCTGATACTTGGCCAATCGCGCAACGATGGAGATGCACATGGTGTTTTTTGCCCGCTCCCGGATCGGCGTCACCGCATTCGAAAGTCTGTGGCGCGACAACAAAGCTCACCGCCTGTGGGTGGATGCGGGCGTACTGACTGAAGAAGAGATGGCTGCGCTTCGCTCTGCGGGAATGCCCGTCACGAATTTCAAAGGCCACGCTCGCGCGGGAGACGTCCATGAAATGGCGCAAGCTGTTGCCGTCATTCAAGCGCATCATCCTGCAGAGCCGATCTGGATCGAGGCTGCGTGAAACGCCAAGCCTTGCTCTCACAAGACGTCCGCTGAACGGTTTCACTCAGCGTCGGCCGGTTGCCGTCGCCCGGGCGCGGCGGCAGTCGAGGGCCATGCACCGTTAATCCTGACCTTTCATGATGCGGGGAGCGCGTTCCCGCGCCCCGCATCGAAACACGCTCAAACCGGATTGATCTCGTCCTGACTGCGCCGCGTAGTCAACGGTCCGAGCACACGCAGCGTGACGGCAACGATGCCAAGCGCAACCGAAATCACGCCGAACATCGCACCCGCGCCATAACTGCCGAGCACCGGCAGCAACACGAACGGCAATGCACCGCTGACGATCCGCGACAACGCATAGGTACTCCCGATCGCCGTCGAACGCACACGCGCCGGGAAAATCTCCGCCTGGTACACGTGATACGCGTTGCTGAACACGTTCGACGCGCAGGTCGTCAGGAACCCGAAGCCGACGATCAGCGCGGTATTGCCCGAATACGCGAAGCACAGCCCGAACACGGCGATCGACAGGATCGACACGATCACGAGCGTGCGGCGCTCGATCCAGTTGAGCAGCGGAATCGACAGCAGCGAGCCGACCGGATAGCCGATGAACGACAGCGCGATGAACAGCGTACTGTCCGTCACGTCGAAGCCGCGGCTCTTCACGACCGCGCCGGCCAGCGTGCCGAAGCCGTAGTAGCCGAAGCCCTGGAACAGGTGAAAGATCGCGAGCATCAGGTAGCGTGCGCCGTACGGTTCACGCCGCAGCAGCGCGATACGCTCGCCGAGCCCGAGCGGCCGTTGCGGCTCGACCGGTTCCGCGAACTGCTCGGGCACGCGCACGCCGGTGCCTTCGGCGAAGCGCCGCAATGCCGCATGCGCGTCAGCGGTGCGACCCTGCGCGAGCAGCCAGCGCGGGCTCTCCGGCAGCCGGTGCTGGACGAGCAGCACGTACACGGCGCCGAGGCTGCCGATCGCGAGGATGATGCGCCAGCCGGCCACACCGCCCACCTGCAGCGGGTTCAACCACAGCGCGAGGAACCCGACGAGCGGCACCGCGACATAGGAAGTCGTATAGGCCCACGCGGCGAGCCGCCCGCGCTTTTCCTTCGGCAGGATCTCGGACAGGAAGCTGTCGGCAACCGGATAGATCGCGCCGACGCCGATGCCGGTCAGGAACCGGCACGCGACGAGCATGTCGGCATTGACGGAAAACGCGCCGACCAGCGAGAACGCGCTGTACCACGTGAGCGTCAGCAGGAACGCCTTGCGCCGGCCAATGCGGTCGGCGAGGCTGCCGAGGCACATCGCGCCGACGAACATGCCGATGAATGCCGATGCCAGCAGCAGCTTGAAATCGGTGCTCTGGCGGCTCAGCCCGTATTCGTTCTGCAACGCGGAGCCGATCGTGCTGACGAGGAAGATCTCGTACATGTCGAAGAACAGCCCGATGCCGATCACCCAGACGACGAACCGGTGCAACGCGCCGACCGGCAGGTCGTCCATGAAATCGCCGAGCGTGACGCGGCGCGCGGGGAGGGCCGACGCATCGGCGCCGACGCCGGCGGCAGCGGCCGGCGGGCGGGCGGACGCGGGTCCGCCCGCGTTGCCGCCGAGATCGAGGGAATGGCTGTTCATCGTGTCTCCTGATTATCGATACGCCGTGGCGCGAGGCCCGGCCGTTCGCGACCGGCGCAATGCACCGGATCGCACGACGTGGCGGCAGGCACCGCAAGGCCAGTGAAAGGGCCGGAAAGGCGGGCTGTACCGATCGTCCGACACATGGTGGGCAAATCCGCGGCACGTGATAATTGCGGATGCTTCAAGCGTCCTTTCCCGAGCAGAAAGGGTGCGGCACACGCGGCAGCCGGCATGCGCGCGGCAGGCCCGTGCGGCCTGCGTGGCGCGCGTGAGCACACCGATTCCGGTCGCGCTTGCGCGCAACCGGCAGACCGGGAAAACCATGAGGCCGGTTGGCTGGCCGCCGGCGCGAAAACCACCGGCGGCCAGGCGCTCGTGCTCAGTCAGCCGGCACGAACGCCGTCCCGTAAAACACGCGCACGGGGTTGCCGCGCTCCAGCGCAAAGTGCTGCATCCGCCGCTGCCGGCGCGCATCGGACGCGTGACGGTCGGCTTCCTGCTGCAGCCGCACCTGCAGCAACTGCAGCGCCAGGCGCTTGTTCGCGTGCTGGCTGCGCTCGCTTTCCACGCGCACCGACAGGCCGGTCGCGACATGGGTCGCACGAATCGCGGAACTCGTCTTGTTCACGTGCTGGCCGCCCGGACCGCGTGCGCGCATCGCTTCGAACCGCACGTCGCCATCCGGCAGCGGCTGCGCGTCGGCACAGCGCGTGACGCCGATGAACCAGTTCTTGCGCGGATGGCGCAACCGGTACGGGCTCGCGCAGATCCATTGCAGCGTGCCCGTCCAGCGGTCCGCGAGCGCCTGCGCGGCGGCGCCGTCCAGACCGAGCAGCGCCGAGCGCAGCGTGCCGGGCCGTTCGCCCGGCTGCGCATCGAGCACCGTGACGACGACATGCTGCGCATCGGCTTCCGACTGCAGGCGCCGTAACGCATTGGCAGCGGCGAGCTGGCACTCCAGCGGGCCGTGCGCCGAAGAAATCTGCATCAGCATCGGCCAGCCTCCCCGGACGTCTTGTAGGTCAGCACCGGCGCGAGCCGCGCCAGCTTGCGCAGCAGGCCGGCCGCCTCGAGCGCGTCGACGACGCTGTCGATCGGCTTGTACGCCTGCGGCGCTTCCTCGTACAGCAGTTCGCGATCCTCGCAGATCACGTGGCTGCCGAGCGGCGTGCGCGTGAGCTGCGACGGCGTGAAGCGCCGTTCGAGGCGCCCCTTGCAGTCGCCGCGCGCCCACTTGCGGCCCGCACCGTGCGCCAGCGATGCCAGGCTGGCCGCATCGTCGGGCCGCACCGGCGCGACGAGGTAGCTGTAGTCGCCGCGCGACCCGGGAATGACGACCGGCCCCGCGTCGGCCGGCGTCGCGCCTTTGCGATGCAGCCAGCCCGGCTCGCCGTCGACGGTCGCGCGGCTGACCAGGTTGTGGTTCACGTCGAGCACGCACCGGCCGTCGGTGCGCCAGCGCGCCAGCATGCGTCGTGCGATCAGGTCGCGGTTTGCGACCGCGTAGCGCAACGCCGCATCGTGACGCGCGAGGTACGCCGTGCAGGCGGCAGCCGTGTCGTCGAGGCCGTTGTAGCCGTGCTCGCGCATGTGCTGCTCGAGGATCGACTGGCCGAAGCCGCGCGACCCGCTATGCACGAGCAGCAGCAGGCGATCGGGATCGAGACCGAGCGTCTCGACGGCATCGGTGTCGTACACCGCGTCGATCCGCTGCGCTTCCGCGAAATGATTGCCGCTGCCGATCGTGCCGAGCGACGCCGCGAACGCGTGATCCGCGAACCCGGCGGCCGCAACGAGCGGCTGCCAGCTTGCATCGGGCGTGGCGTCGATCGAGCCGAGCCGGCTCGCGAGCTTCGACGCGCTGACGCGCCGCGCATCGAGCGCGGTTTGCCACAGCGCTATTCCGCAGCCGATATCGCCGCCGATCAGCGCCGGATACAGCTGGCCCGTCGAGAAAAACGCGGCGCCCACCGGGTAGCCGCGTCCGGGGTGAAGATCGGGCATGCCGGCGACGCGCCGCATGCCGGGGAGGGTGGCAGCATGTTCGAGCTGCCGGATGGCCTCACCTTCGATCCAGGTGGTGGCGCAAGCGCACAACGTGATGCGCTCGCCCAGGTATTGCATGGAATTGCCCATGGAGGTTTCCGTTCGATGAAAAAGGAGAACGGCGGGCCATGGCGCAGGCAGCGCAACCATGCGCTGCCCGACATCGGAAGTCGGGAAGAGGGCGGCACGACCGGATCGGAACGACCCGGCTCATCGCCGCGATGGCGATGCGTGGTGCTGCTTGGCGTGAACGATGAAACGAACGGACGCGAAAAACCCGAACTACGACCCGCGACGGGAGGAGTGCTGGCGTGACGTCATGATTTTCTTCTCCTTGCGAGTGAGGGGTTGATCGGAATGGCGGCGACTCTAGCATGCACGCGACGGGCGCAGCAAGCGGGTCGCGCGGCGTTGCGCATCGAATCGCCACCCGATGTGGCGAAAAACATACACATAGGAATCCAGATCATTTCCTCGTCGATGGCGTGCAAGACGCGCTGCAGCAGGCATGCGACGGTTGCAGACAACCGCACCGGATGTACCCAACCACGCTTGACAGCGCAAAAGCCGTTTCGTAGCATCCGCCTGCTTCATCCCTGAACCCTCATCGAACCGGTGATCCAAGTGCCCGCAAACATTCGTCCCTTCGCCTGATACGCCGACGACTGCCGTCCCGGCTGCGTGTCGTCCTGCCCGTTTCCGTCTGCCTTGCTGCGCCGGAACACCGACTGCAGGCACGCGCCCGGACCCGCACTGACACCGCAACGCACACCCCATCGTTCGTTCACGTCGTCGGCTTTTTCCCTGTTTCCGGAGAAAGACCATGACGCTGGATTTTCGCGCCTACGCGCAATCGCTCGACCTCGCCCGCTACCCGCGCACGCCGCACCTCGAAGGCTCACGCCTGCAGGACGGCGACGAAGGTCACGACCACGTTCCCTATCGCACCCTCGCGGGCGCCCGTCTCGTCGTCGAGGAAAAGCTCGACGGTGCGAACACGGGCATCAGCTTCAGCCCGGCGGGCGAACTGCTGCTGCAGTCGCGCGGCCACTATCTGGCCGGCGGCGGCCGCGAGCGGCAGTTCGGTTTCGTGAAGACCTGGGCCGCCGCCCATGCGGGCTGGCTGCTCGACCGCCTTGGCGATCGCTACGTGATGTACGGCGAGACGATGAGCAAGAAGCACGCGGTGTTCTACGACGCGCTGCCGCATCACTTCTTCGAATTCGACGTGTTCGACCGCGCGACGGGCCGCTTCCTGTCGACGCCTGCGCGTCGCGTGCTGCTCGCCGACGGGCCCGTGCTGTCGGTGCCCGTGCTGTACGAAGGCATCGCGCCGGCACGGCTGGCGGACCTGAAGGCGCTGCTCGGCCCGTCACTCGCGAAGACGCCGGACTGGCGTCGTGCGTTCGAGGAAACGGTGCGACGGCAGGGGGTCGATCTCACGCGTGCATGGCAGCAGTGCGACAAGTCGGAGCGCTCCGAAGGGCTCTACGTGAAGGTCGAGACGGATGACACGACGACCGCGCGCCTGAAGTGGGTGCGCCACGATTTCGTGCAGGCCATTCTCGAATCGGCGCGCCACCACTCGGAGCAACCGTTCATCCCGAACCTGCTCGCGCCGGATGTCGACCTGTATGCGCCGCGCCCGACGGTAACGTGGGGATCGCGCCCCGCTGCGCACCCGGACCAATGAATGCGGAACGGCCGTGCGCCGTTTCGAGAGGAGTCTTGATCATGAAGTACGAACACCTGCAGGCACTCGTGCCTGCACCCGGCCGGCAGCCGGACTATCGCGCGTGTCTGGCGGCGTTTCCCGCGCTCGAGCATGCGAAATCGACCCCGCAGGAGCCCGCGCACCACGCCGAAGGCGACGTGTGGACGCATACGATGATGGTGATCGATGCACTGCTCGCGCTGCCCGAGTACCAGGCCGCGTCGCGCGCGGATCAGGAGATCGTGTTCCTGGCAGCGCTGCTGCACGACATCGCCAAGTACAGCACGACGGTCGTCGATCCCGTCACCGGTGCGATCGGCCATCCCGGCCACTCGCGCAAGGGCGCGATCGATGCACGGATCGCGCTGTGGGATGCCGGCGTGCCGTTCGCGGTGCGCGAAGCGATCTGCCGGATGATCGCCGCGCATCAGGTGCCGTTCTTCGCGATGAGCGGGTCGCGCCGTGGCACACCCGAGTTCATCGCACGCGAGCTGTCGTGGCAGGTCAGCCTGCCGCTGCTGTGCCTGCTCGCCGAAGCCGATATGCGCGGGCGCATCTGCAACGACACGCAGCGCGTGCTCGACAACATCGAACTGTTGCGCGAACTGGCGCGGGAAGAGGGCTGCTACGGCCAGCCGCGTGCGTTCGCCGATGCGCACACGGCGCTCAGCTACTTTCGCGGCGCGGACGTGCATCCCGACTATCCGCTGTTTCGCACGGCGGGCTCGCGGGTCGTCGTGATGTCGGGCCTGCCTGCGTCAGGCAAGAACACGTGGGTTGCGCGGCATCATCCGGGTCTGCCGGTCGTGTCGTTCGACGATGCGCGCGATGCATTGGGCCTGCGTCATGGGCAGAACGAGGGCGCCGTCGCGCACCATGCGGTCGACGCCGCGAAGGCGCTGTTGCGCGCGCAAAAACCGTTCGTGTGGAATGCGACGAACCTGTCGCCGCTGATGCGCAAGAAGACGCTCGACCTGCTGTATGCGTACGATGCCGACGTGACGCTCGTCTACCTCGAACAGCCGCGCGCGGAACTGTTGCGTCGCAACGCGCGACGCGACACGTCGCTGACGAACCGCGCGCTCGAGGCGATGCTGCTGCGTTGGGATCTGCCGCTGCCGACCGAAGCGCACGCGGTGCGGTACGAAGCCTGATGCGACAACGTCACGACACGAGCCGGCAGGCCGCAATTCATCGCGGCCTGCCGGCTCGCTTCATTTCAGCGACGGATTCTGCTGCGTCGCGCAAGCGCGCAGCGCGGTGACGAGATCGGTCTTGCCGAGCTTCTCGAACCGGTCGGCCATCTCCATCTGTGCGACCGGATCGCCTTCGCGCGCCGCACGCCAGCGCAGCGACGCGATCATCCCGCTCATGCCCTCGCCGGGCGTTTCGCCGTCGTAGCCCGACATCGCCTGCAGGACATCCGCGAGCTTGTTGTAGCCGGCCGGCACGTGATGAACGAGCAGCCATGCAATTGCCGGCTGCGCGCCTTCCCAATCCTCGTCGTCGAGCGAACTGCTCGCCAGGCGCGCGGCCGCACGCCACGAACCGAGCGATGCGGCCTTCGCGTACGCCTTGTCGGCGTCGGGGCCGCGCGGCGACGGCGCCGCGTCGAACGCGGCCTGCGCTTCGGCCGACGGCGGCGGTAATGCGAGCTTCGTGCATTGGAACGCACCTGCATCGGGTGCATTGCCGGGCAGGTCGGCCCAGCGCACTTGATCCTTCAGTGCGCGATCGAGCGTGGGCCGCACGTCGCTTTCCTTCATCGACGCGAACACCCAGTCGGTACGCACACGGCGTGCGGCGTCCCAGTCGCTTTCGGCGACGGCGTGTTGCGCGAAGGCCAGACAGGTGGCAACGCAACCGATCCGGAACAGGTTTCGGGCAGGGAATGTCATCGCCGATTCCGCCTTAACTCGCCACGATGATGAAGGTGGTGAGCGCGATCGGGAACAGCGCGAGGCCGAGCAGGCCCAACGCGCCATCGGCCGCCATCGCGATCGGCGACAACGCCAGCTTGGCGCCGCGGCCGACAGCCGTCAGCTTGTCCGTCACCGTGACCTCGTACGGACGATTGAACGCCTGCGGGACCGACGAAGGCGTGACGCCGTTCGGCAAATAGCGCTTGCCGCTGATCTTGCCTTCCGACTCCAGGTAGGCACCGTCCTTCTTGAAACCGTCCGCGAGCGCACGCTCGCGCACGTCGGAGCCGGGCGGCGCATCCGAGTAGTCCAGCCTCATCGTGTATTGACCGGTGATCGCGTCGCCGTGCGCCTCGAAATCGTTGAACGCCGTGTGAATCTTGGGGCGATAGGGCGCGTTGAGCACAGTCGCAAGGCTCGGCGGCATCTCGAAGATGTAGTGATACTTCTTGCCGAGCACGACGAGTTGCTTGCCGTCCGCGGTAATCAGGAAGGTCGACAAGGTTTCGTCGTATTTCGAATCCTCCATCCACGCCTTGGTGACGGGGCCGAAATTGGAGCAGCCGGCGAGCATGCCGGACGCCGCCACGGCGGGCAGCGCGAGAAACGTTCTTCTTTTCATGTGTGCTGGTTGGATTTGTTCGTTATTCAGCGGAACCGCTTGAATGTCGGGCGCTGCGTTCGATGAACGCGGCACCCTGACGGCCGATCATGCGGTTTCTTCGCCTGCGCATTGTAGGGCCAAAACGGCAAGCGCAGTACCCCCCGGGCAAAGCCCCGCGCCCGCGTGCGGTAGACTGCACGCTCGCTTGCCCACCGCCCACTACACGACCGCTCGCGCCCGCTGACACGCCATGGATCGAATCGATGCGATGAAGGTGTTCGTCGCCACGCTGGACGAGGGCAGCCTCGCGGGCGCGGGCCGGAAGCTCGGCCGGTCGCCGGCGGCGGTCAGCCGCGCGATCGCGTTCCTTGAAGAACACACGGGCACCGCGCTGCTGTACCGCACGACCCGGACGATCCGGCTCAGCGAGGCCGGCGAGCGCTACGCGGCCGCGTGCCGTCGCATCCTGTCCGATCTCGAGGAAGCCGACATGCTGGTCGCCGACGAACGCTCGGCGCCGCGCGGCCTGCTGACGGTCACCGCGCCGGTCGCCGCGGGCGAGGACGTACTGCGCGCGCTGCTCGACGAATTCATCGAACGCCATCCTGCCGTGTCGATCCGCCTGCAGTTGCTCGACCGTCCCGTCAGCCTGATCGACGAAGGCATGGACGTCGCGCTGCGGATCGCGCACCTGACCGATTCGACGCTGGTCGCGATTCCGGTCGGCGCGGTGCGGCGAGTCGTCGTGGCGTCGCCCGATTACCTCGCGAAGCACCCGGCGATCGAGACACCGGCCGATCTCGCGCAGCACCGGATCATCTCGATGACGCACTTCGGCCTCGACTCGTGGAGCTTTC
This sequence comes from Burkholderia lata, assembly GCF_902499025.1. Lineage (GTDB taxonomy): Bacteria > Pseudomonadota > Gammaproteobacteria > Burkholderiales > Burkholderiaceae > Burkholderia > Burkholderia lata_C. The sequence continues at coordinate 32,115 of NZ_CABVPW010000056.1, forward strand.
CGCCGTCGGCACCGTCGGCGCTGCCGCAGGTCGTCCAGTTCGCGCCGCGCTTCATCGTCAATACGATCCGCGGTGCGGTTGCGTCGGCCGTCGCCGGGCACGGCGTCACGCGACTCTTTTCGTATCACGTGGCCGAACCGGTGCGGGACGGCGCGCTGCGGATCGTACTGAGCGACAGCGAACACGCGCCGCTGCCCATCCATCTCGTCACGCCTTACGGACGCCTTGCGGTGCCGAAGGTGCGCGCGTTCGTCGATTTCGCGGCGCCGCGCCTGCGCGAGCACTTTGCGCGGCTGGCAGCCATTACCGACGACGATTGAACCGGGATGCGGAAGAATGGCTTTCGCACGACGGGGATTCACTCGATAATCGGCTCAATCTAGACTTCCTTCAACCAACGGACGCGCATCGCGACCGTTCAGCGAATGGAGGTCAACATGCATCAAGCGCTTCCCGACCAGCGTCGCGCCCGTGCGCTCGGACTGACGCACCGCGCGGTGTCGGGCATCGGCGTCGCCCGTTTCACCTCCGTGCCGTTGCCGGCGATCTTCGCCACACAGCGGTTTCCCGCATCGCCGACCGCGACGGCGAGGGCGCAATGAGCACGATCTCGCATGTACCCACGCCAGCACTGGTCGAGCGGCCCGTCGCCAGCTACGCCGAACGCAACACGCGCTACTGGCGGCGCAATCTCGCCGTGTGCGTGTTCGGGTCGTTCACGACGCTCGTCAGCCTGAGCATGCTGCTGCCGTTCCTGCCGCTATACGTGCGGCAACTCGGCGTCGATGCGCAGTCGGCCGTGATCCAGTGGTCGGGCATCGCGTTCGGCGCGACGTTCCTCGGCACGGCCGTCACCGCGCCGCTGTGGGGCCGCCTCGCGGACCGCTTCGGCCGCAAGCCGATGCTCGTGCGCGCGGCGATCGGCATGGCGATCGTGATGTCGCTGATCGGCGTCGCGCACAACGTGGTCGAACTCGTCGCGCTGCGGCTGCTCGCGGGGCTCGTCGGCGGCTATGCGTCCGCGTCGACCGTGATGGTCGGCACGCAGGCGCCGCGCGAACGCGCGGGCTGGGCGCTGGGCATCCTGTCGACCGGCGCGCTCGCGGGCAACCTCGTCGGGCCGCTCGTCGGCGGGCTGCTGCCGGGCTGGGTCGGCATTCGCGGCACATTCTTCGCCGGTGGCGCGATGATCGCCGTCGCCGCGCTGCTGACGATCTTCGTCGTGAAGGAAGATTTCCACGCAGGCACCGATGCCCGGACGCGCACCGCGAGCGCCGCGGCCGGCACGCCGCACCGCACGAATCGCGCGGCGGTCGCCGCACTGCTGGTGACGGCGATGATGGTGCTGCTCGCGAACATGTCGATCGAACCGATCATCACCGTCTATATCGGCGGGCTCGGCGTGGACGGCGGCCACCTCGCGCGTGTCGCCGGCGTCGTGATGGCATGTTCGGCACTCGGCAGCATGCTGACCGCCGCAAGGCTCGGCGCGCTGGCCGACCGGATCGGCAGCTGGAACGTGATCATCGGCTGCCTGCTGCTGACCGCGCTCGCGATGGTGCCGCAGGCGTTCGTCACGCACTGGTGGCAGCTTGGCGCGCTGCGTGTGCTGATGGGCATGACGCTCGCGGGGTTGCTGCCGTCGATCGGCAAGCTCGTGCGGCAATCGGTCGACGAGCGCGCGACCGGGCAGATGCTCGGCTACCTGCAATCCGCGCAGTTCAGCGGGCAGGTGGTCGGGCCGATAATCGGCGGACAGATCGGTGTCGCGCTGGGGCTGCATTCGGTGTTCTTCGTGACGGGTGCGCTGCTGGCGGCCTGCGCGGGGCTCGCGCATTGGGCGCGCGGCCGATAGCGGCTGGCTGGCGTAGGATGGGCGCAGTAGCGGGTGTCGCACCGGGAAGCGGCAATGACATACACCGTCGCCTCAGTTGAAGACACCGCACCGCACGATTGCACATCGCTTTCGACAGGGCTGTTAAGTGACCGGTCGCGCGCAACGCACGACCAACACGCACCGCCGCGAACCCGACCCACGCGCTTCGGCCCGCATTCGCGCCGACGCATTTCGATGACGGATCTTGCAGGAGGCAAGCGACATGAATCAATCGACCGACAACCGGACACTGTTGCGCACGCTCGGCATGCGCGCCCCGATCGTCCAGGCGCCGATGGCCGGCGTCAGCACGCCGGCGCTGGCGGCCGCCGTGTCGAATGCGGGCGGGCTCGGCTCGCTCGGCGTGGGTGCGACGAACGCCGACGGCGCCCGCAAGATGATCCGCGACACGCGCGCGCTCACCGACCGGCCGTTCAACATCAACGTGTTCTGTCACCAGCCGGCGCACGCCGACGCGGCCATTGAACGGGCGTGGCTCGAATGGCTTGCGCCGGCGTTCCGCGAATATGGCGCGACGCCGCCCGCATCGCTGTCGGAGATCTATACGAGCTTCATCGCCGACGACGCGATGCAGGCGCTGCTCGTCGAAGAAACGCCGGCCGTCGTCAGCTTCCATTTCGGGCTGCCGTCCGCGGACGTGATCGCCGCGCTGAAGCGCGCGGGCATCACGCTGTTCGCGGCCGCGACGAACCTCGACGAGGCACGCCAGATCGCCGCCGCCGGCATCGACGCGATCGTCGCGCAGGGCATCGAAGCGGGCGGGCACCGCGGCGTGTTCGATTCGACTTCGCATGACGATCGCCTCGGCACGTTCGCGCTCACGCGCCTGATCGTGCGCGAATGCGCGCTGCCGGTGATCGCCGCCGGCGGCATCATGGACGGCGACGGCATCGCCGCCGCGCTCGCGCTCGGCGCGCAGGCCGCCCAGCTCGGCACCGCGTTCGTCGCATGCCCGGAGACGTCGATCGACGACGGTTATCGCCGTGCGCTGCTTGGCGACGCGGCCCGCCGCACGACGTTCACGGCCGCGATCTCCGGCCGGATCGCGCGCGGCATCGCGAACCGGCTGACCGCGCTCGGTGACGACCCGCACGCGCCGGCCACGCCCGCGTACCCGATCGCATACGACGCCGGCAAGGCGCTGCATGCGGCCGCGAAGGCGAAGGGTGAATTCGGCTACGGCGCGCAGTGGGCCGGGCAGGCGGCGCCGCTCGTGCGGTCGCTGCCGGCTGCCGAGCTGTTCGCCACGCTCGAACGCGAGACGCGGGCCGCGATCGAACGGATGCAGCACGTGCTGGATTGATCGGAAGATCCGCGGGCGGAGGGCTGCAGGCACGCGTCGGCGATCGGTGAACGCCCCCCGATTGCCGCACGCAATCATCGCGCCCGCCGTCGATTTGCAATGCTCTGTATCTGCACGAAGCGCGGATACATCGCGATACAACGCAGCTTCGAGCGTCCGCTATAAAGCAGGCATGACCTCTTCTGGAGTCCATCATGTCTGCAACCTGGTTCAAAGGGTCCTGCCATTGCGGGGCCGTCAAATTCGAAGTCAGAACGGCCGTCACGCCGGCGACTCGCTGCAACTGCAGCCTGTGCCGCCGGCGCGGCGCGCTGATGAGCCCGATGTTCGCCGCAAGCGAACTGAAGATCGTCGAAGGCGAGGACGCGCTGACGTGCTACCAGTTCAACACACGCACGGCCCGTCACTATTTCTGCAGCCATTGCGGCATCTATCCGTTCCATCAGACACGCAGGGACCCCACATGCTGGCGCGTCAATCTCGGCTGTCTCGACGGCGTCGATCCGTACGCGCTCGATGCGACGGTCGCCGACGGCGCAAGCCTCTCGGTCGTGGAGGACGCATGAAACGCTGGCTGATGATCCTGCTGTTTGCCGCAGGCGGGCTCGCGACCGAAATCGCGCATCCGGTGCAATGCTCGCTGCTGTCGTCCAGCCGCGCGCAGACCGGCAAGCGCCGCAGGGCGGACTGACGGCGCGCCGGTGTATCGAGACCGATTATCATGCTTCCGATAAGATCGCACGCGATATATAATGCGTCCATCTGCGGCCGTTCGCGTCGCTGGAGGAAGTCCATGAAACCGACCGAAGCCCCATCCGCCGCCGCGCCGAAGCTGTCCGAGTTCCTGTGCTTTGCGATCTACTCGACGAATCTCGCATTCGGCAAGGCGTACAAGCCGATCCTCGAGGAACTCGGCCTCACGTATACGCAATACATCACGATCATTGCGCTATGGGAGCAGGACAACCAGACGGTCGGCCAGCTCGGCGAGAAGCTGTTCCTCGAATCCAATACGCTGACGCCGATCCTGAAGAAGCTCGAGGCGATGGGCTACCTGGAGCGGCACCGCGATCCGTCTGACGAGCGCCAGGTGCTCGTCAGCCTGACGAAGAGTGGCCGCCGGGTGCGCGAGCAGGGGCTCGACATGAATCTGGTCGAAGCCACCGGGTTGAAGCCGGACGAATTCGCGAAGATGCAGAAGGCGATCGTCACGCTGCGCGGCAACCTGATCCGCTCGACCGACGAATAGACACCCGAACAACCAGCGGCCGGCACGACCATCGCGCCGGCCGCGTCGTCATGCGTGCCCGTCACCCAGCACCAGCAGGTGCATCTCGCGGCGGACGACAAAACCGAGTGCGAGATAGCGCTCGATCGCCACCTGGTTCGACGTGAGGACGTGCAGGAAAGGCGTATCCGCACGTGCACCGATCTCCGCAATCAACGACCGCATCAGACGGGCCGCCAGCCCTTGCCGCCGAAACGCGGCATCCACGCAGACGGCGCTGATCTCGGTATACCCGTCGACCTGCATCCGCTCGCCGGCCATCGCGACCAGCCTGCCTTCGCTGCGGATGCCGATGTAATGGCCGAGCTCGAACGTGCGCGGGCCGAACGGACCGGGCTGCGCGGCCGTAGTCAGCGCGAGCATCTCCGGCACGTCGGCTTCGGCGAGCGTGACATATCCGGATTCGGGTGCCGGGTCGAGCGTCCCTTGCCAGACCATCTGCAACAGGCCGGCGCGCCGGATCGCCGACAATCCCGCGGGCAGCTCGATCTCGTCCGGCGTGACCAGCGCCGCCGGCCCGTGAGCGGCGATCAGGGTACGCAATGCGTCGAACGACGCCGCGCTCGTGTCCTCGAGCGCGGCAAACGGCGCGATGGCCACCGGAAACCGCCACGCACGATCGTTGCCGAGCGCAAAGCGGCGTTGCCTGCCCGTCAGCGCGTTCCAGACCACACGGTCGAGCGGGTGGGCACTGCCTGTCGCATTTCCGGTCGTTGCATCGGACATCGGCTGCTCCTCGATTGAAGGTGTCGGTGGCACAGCATAGACCGGGATCGGCCGGGCAGGGCGCGGCGCAGCACGCTAACGCTGCCAGCGCTCCGGATCCACCCAGATCGGGAACGACAGGATCACCGCCAGCCCGTTTCCATCGATACCGGCCGCCACTTCGACCGACCCGCCGTGCGACTCGGCAATCCGCGCCACCAGCGACAGGCCGATGCCGCTACCCGGCTGCACCGTCCCCGGTACGCGGTAAAAGCGCTCGAAGATCCGCCCGCGCTCGCCGACCGGAACACCCGGCCCGTCGTCCGCGATCCGCAGCCTGACCCGCGTGCCGTCCGCGTCGGCCGTGACGTCGCACGTAATCTCGACCCGCCCGCCGTCACGGCCGTAACGCAGCGCGTTGTCGATCAGGTTGCGCACCGCAATGGCGATCTCGTCCAGGTCGCCCCAGACGCGCACCGGTTCGACCGCGATCCGCATCGTCTGTCGGCGTGCATGTGCGGCCGAGTCGAAGTCGCTCGCGATCAATGCAACGAGCCGCGACAGTTCGACCGGCCCATGCTGGTCGGCACGCGATCCGGCATCGAGCCGCGCCAGTTCGAGCAATTGCCCGGATAGCCGTGCGCTGCGCTCGACGCCCGTTGCGAGCCGACGCAGTGCTTCGTTCTTGTCCGCCAGACTGTCCGCCTGCAACGCGACCTCCGCCTGGGCCGACAACGCCGCGAGCGGCGTGCGCAACTCGTGCGCCGCATCGCCGATGAAACGACGCTCGGTGTCGACGGCCTGACTCAGCCGCGCGAGCAGGCGATTGAACGATTCGACGAGCGGGCGGAGTTCGCGCGGCAGCGTCACCAGCGGCAACGGCGAGAAATCGAACGCGGCCTTGCGCTGGATCGCCTGCTGGATGTCGCGCACCGGCCCGAACGACCAGCGGATCACCCACCAGATCACGACGCCCAGCATCCCGAGCATCACCGCCGTATTGAACAGGCCGAGTTGCAGCGCATTGTTCGCCTTCTCCTGCCAGGTCGTGGCCGGCCCGCCTGTCTGAACGTGAATCCGGCCCGCCGGATCCGACAGCGAGTACACCCGCCAGGTCTCGTCGTGCGCGACGCCTCGCCCGGTGCTCACGCCGTATCCGTCCCGCAGGTCGGCCTTGAGCGCCGGCCCGGGCGCATCCGCGCTGTGCATCACGTTGCGGCCATCGACCCAGACCTGGAACGCGACGTCGTATTTGCCATACGCCGCTTTCGGCACGACCGCCTGGGCGTTCGCCGCGGGCAGGCGATCGATCGCATCCGGCAACGACAAGAGCAGCAGTTGCGCGGCACTTTCGAGCATGCTGTCGCGCCAGCCGCGCTGTTCACGCCACAGGCCGATGCCGAGAAACGCCCCCCAGCTCGCCCAGAACACGACGACCGCCGCCATCACGGTCGCGAGCAGGCGCACGCGTAACGACTTCATGCCGGGCTCTCCCCGACGCGATAGCCGAAGCCGTGCACCGTCACGATCAGTTCGTCGCCGAGCTTGCGACGCAGTTGATGGATGTACACCGCGATCGTGTTGCTTTCGATTTCGCTGTCGTTGCCGTACACGCGCTCTTCGAGCTGCGTTCGCGTGACGACGCGGCCTTGCCGCTCCATCAGTGCGAGCAGCGTGCGGTACTCGTGAATGCTGAGCGCAACGGGTTCGCCGGCGCGCGTGACTTCCTTGCGCGCCGGATCGACGTGCACGTCGCGGTAGATCAGGCGTTCCGACACGCGGCCCTGGCTGCGGCGCGTCAGCGCGCGCAGCCGTGCGTAGAGCTCGTCGAGCTGGAACGGCTTCACGAGATAGTCGTCGGCGCCCGCGTCGAGGCCACGGATCCGGTCGCTCAGCTGATCGCGCGCGGTCACGATCAATACCGGCGTCGGGTCGTAGTTCGCGCGCATCGCGGCGAGCAGCGTGAAGCCGGACGCGCCCGGCAATTGCAGGTCGAGCAGCACCGCGTCGTAGTCGTGGCCGACGAGCGCGAGCCGTGCGGCCGGCACGTCGGCCGACCAGTCCGCACGCCAGCCGTTCTGCCTGAGGCCCGCGCAAACTGCGTCGGCCAGCATGGCATCGTCTTCTACCAACAGGATATGCATCGGTTTCGCTCCTCGAATGTCGAGGTCGCCAGCCTGACCGACCGCGATTAAAAACTTCTTAAAGACCGGGGGCCACGATGCGGGCCATTCGCCGCATTGCCGGTGCAATGCATCTGGCGTTTTCTCGAGAGGCTCGCGATGACCGTGTCACGTCCTTCAATTCCGTTGCTGCAATGCAATGCGGCACGAGGCTCCACTTTCGCGCCGTCCCGGTGCAGGCGATTCTGGCATGGAAGGCCGCGCGCGTTGTGCACGTTGCGCGCCAGCCGCGCGGGGGCGGTGCGATGAACCAGCTCGCCACGCTCGTCCCGTTCGGCCTCGCGCTCAGCCTGGCCGGCGCCAACAGCATCGCCTGCCTCGTCGGCCTGTCGCTGATCGAACGGCTGATCCCCGTGCTGCCGTCCCACGTGCTCCTCGCGATGATCGGCGTCGCCAGCGCGCAAGGCGCGTGGACGCTACCGGAAGCGATCGTCGTCACGGCGCTCGGCAGCTTCGCGGGCTGCCTGCTGCATTACGCGCTCGGCAACCTGTGGCCGGAAGACAGCGTGCTGGCGCTGCTGCGGCGCATCGCGCCGTTGGGCAGGCTGCAGCCCGCAAGAATGGACGCGCTGATCGACGGCATTCGCGCGCGGCCCACGCGGCTCGCACTCTGGTCGCAACTGGTGCCGTTCGTCCGGCTCGTCGCACCGGCGCTCGCCGGTTTGCTGGAAACGAGTTTCGCGCGATTCGCGTCCGGCGCCGCGGCCGGCATCGCGCTATGGAACACGCTGTTCATCACGGCGGGCTACCTGGCCGCGCAAGCGGCCGCCTAGCCCGACATGCCGTTGACCGATCGATCCCGACTGGAGCCCGTCGATGCGAATCCCCGAATGGATGCTGTTCCTGCGTACCTGGTTGCGCAATCCGCGCCGCGTGGGCGCGCTCGCGCCGTCCGGCCCGGCGCTCGCCGCGCTGATCACCGCCGATATCCCGCGCGACGGCGCCACCGTGATCGAGCTCGGGGCGGGCACCGGCGTGTTCACGCGGGCACTGCTCGCGCGCGGCGTCGCGAGCGACCGGCTGGTGCTGGTCGAAGCCGATCCCGCTTTCGCGAACACGCTGCGGCATCAGTTTCCCGCGCTGCGGATCATGCAGATGGATGCGGCGCAACTCGGGATGACGGGCGACTTCTTCGGCGGGGCGCGTGCCGATGCGATCGTGAGCGGATTGCCGCTCGTCGCGATGCCGGTCGAACAGGCCGTCGCGATCGTTCACTGCGCGTTCGCGCGCCACCTGGCTGCCGATGGTGCGTTCTACCAGTTCACGTATGTGCCGCGCTGCCCGATCCCGGCGTGCTACCTGGAGGCCATGCGCATTCGCGCCGTCCGGGTGGGTGTCGCGTGGATGAACTTCCCGCCCGCCATCGTGTATCGCTTCGAACGCCGGATCGACGTGGTCGGGCGTCAGCGGCCCGGTGCGCGGCCGCTGCTCGATTCGGTTGCGCAAGCAACCACTTTGCACGGCCTCGATATCACCCGATTTCCCCATGCGCCATCACTCAACTCGAGCGTCGCCGGGCCATCGACGGATGGACGTCCATCATCGTGAACGCGCTCGGGCCTGGGGTGCTGTTCGGTCTGCAACGGTTGCGGTCTCTTCTTCCACACTTGCTGGTCGCTAGAATCGGCAGCCACATCGGCGCCGCGCGCTATCGAATTCCGAGCCGATGCAAGCACGTGGCGCATGTCGACCGGCTACGCTGATTTTCCCGGAAGACCGACGAGGAGCGCGCCGTGCTCGCGCGCTCCCGTTTCTCACACGTCGTCCCGCGCTGCCCGCATGTGCGCGACGACTCCGGCGCGTCATGCTCAATGGCCAAAGTAGATCGACCGCTCGGCCGTGCGAACCGCGCTGCGGCTGCCCGACTGCGTCGCACCGCCCGCGTCGCTGCCGTAACCGGACGCTTGCGACTCCACCACAACCGCATCGGTGTCGTGCACCCGGCGCAGCGCCGCCTGGAGATTGTCCGGATAGTTCGGGTCGTTGGGCCGGTTCGGCAGGTAGCCGGCCTTCTGCAATGCGGCCAGTTCCGCACGCACTTGCGCACGCGTCACGGTGCTTTCGCCGGCAAACGCCGGCGCAGCAACGGCGGCCGACACGGCAACGAGCAGGGCGGCGATCAGTTGGGTCTTCATCATTCACCTCGACAAGAAAATGGGGATTCGGGCGTTGCGCACCGTGCGCCGACAACCGGCGCCGTTCGCGGTTTCGTTCAATGACCGAAGTAGATCGAGCGTTCGGCGATCCGCGTCGCGGGCCGGCTGCCCGACTGCGTCGCGGCGACGGCATCGCGGCCGTAGCCGGACGTCGCCACATCGGCCACTGCGGTGTCGTTCGCGTGAATGCGCGCCAGCGCGGCCTGCAGGTCGTCCGGATAGTGCGGATCGTTCGCGCGGCCCGGCCGATAGCCGGCCTGTCCGAGCTGGACGAGCTCGGCACGCACCTGCGCGCGGGACACGACGGCCTCATCGGCGAATGCCGGTGCGGCAGCGGATGCGGAAATGGCCACGAGAAGGGCGGCGATCAATTGGGTTTTCATCATTTACCTCGACAGAACTGGGATAGAAAGGAATCAGGGTTCGCGTATCGGCGGCGCATCGCGCTCAATGACCGAAATACACCGAGCGGTCGGCCACGCTGACCGCATGTCGGCGGCCCGATTGCGTTGCCGCATCGCCGTTGCTGCCGTAGCCGGACGCCTGCTCGTTGCCGGCAACCGCATCGGCGGCATGGATCTGCGTGAGTGCCGCCTGGAGATCATCCGGATAGGTTGCGTCGGTCGCACGATTCAGCGGGTAGCCGGCTTGTTGCAACTGCGCGAGCTCGGCGCGCACCTGCGCACGCGTCACGGTGGATTCGCTGGAGAACGCCGGTGCGGCAACCGAGGCCGAAACAGCGACGAGAAGGGCGGCGATCAGTCGGGTATTCATCATTCACCTCGAAAAGAAAGAAAGGAAATCGGGCATTCGGCAAGGCGGCGTCAGGCCGCCCGATGCATCGGTCAAGCGATACGGATGTCGACGTCGATGTTGCCGCGCGTCGCCTTCGAATACGGGCAGGTCTGGTGCGCGGCATCGACGATGCGCTGCGCGACGTCGCGATCGAGCCCCGGCACGCTCACGTTCAGCCGGGCCTGCAGGAAGTACGCGTTGCCGGCGGTGCCGAGATCCACTTCGGCGTCGACCGCGAGATCGGCCGGCAGCGTCACCTTCGCGGCACGCGCCGCAAGCTGCATCGCGCCGATGAAGCAGGCCGACCAGCCGGCCGCGAACAGTTGCTCCGGGTTGGTGCCGGTGCCGGCGCTGCCCGGCGACGACAACTGGATGTCGAGGCGGCCATCGGAACTGCGCGCCGCGCCGTCGCGGCCGCCCGAAGTCGTATGCGTCTTGCCCGTGTACAGCACTTTTTCGATCTTGCTCATCATTTGCTCCGTCAGTTGACTGGTTTGTTTCAGATGCGATTCGATCGCATGCGATGGAGTTTCGCCGAGACGACTACCCACGTCAAGCGCATTCGATTAGATCGCATGCGATATTTTGTATTTCAATGTATCTGGAACGTGTCCGGCGTTGCCGGACAAGGCTTTGCGGCGATCGATCCCTGATATTCGACACGCAGCGAATCCGGGCAGGGCGGGCGAGAGCGCCCGCGGAAATGGCTGGCCGCCCCGTGGGGCGACCGACACCTCACGCCGGGTCGATCTCGGCGATCACGACGAGGATCACGGCCGCGTCGGCCGGCAACTGGCGCTGGGAGAACGCCGAACGCGCGTGGCCCGCCTTGCCGCCCAGCACGGCGGCGAACAGGTCCGACGCGCCGTCGATCACGGCCGGCTGCCCGAAAAAGCCGTCGGCCGAACTCACGTGCCCCTCGACGCGCACGATCTTGCGCAGCCGCTCGAACCCGCCCAAGTGCCGGCGGATCTGCGCGAGCACGTTCAGCGCCGCGAGCCGGGCCGCATGCTTGCCTTCGTCGACGCTCAACTGCTCGCCGACGCGGCCGGTATAGGCGATCTTGCCGTCGACGAGCGGCAGTTGTCCGGACACGAACAACAGGTTGCCGGCTTCGCTGACGGCCGTATAGCTGCCGAGCGGGTTCGGCGGTTCGGGTAATGCGAGGCCGAGGTCGGCCAGCTTCTGTTCGACGGTCATGTCGTGCTCCTTGCGAGAAAGGGGTTCAGGCGATCGGTGCTGCCTGTCAGTCAATGTAGTCATGCGGCCGAAGCCGGTAAATGTCAGCCGCGCAATTGATTCACGACGCGGTGTAACGAATCTCGCCATGTGCGCCCGCTGGTTTCCCGTGCGAGATTCATGCACACTCGGCGTCATCGCGCGGCACGCGCTGGAGACCGCAGGAATCGCCCCATGCAACGACAATTCGACGATCTGCTGCTCGGCAGCATCGAGCTGTTCTGTCTCGCCGCCGAACTCGGCAGCTTCACGCTGGCGGCCAACGCGGCGAGCGTGACGCCGGCCGCGGTCAGCCGGTCGGTCGCGCGGCTCGAGGAGCGTCTCGGCGTGCGGCTGTTCGTGCGCACGACACGCCAGATCCGCCTGACCGATTCCGGCCGCCGCTATTTCGAGCAATGCCGCGATGCGCTGTCGCAACTCGTCGACGCGGAGCGCGAGGCGACCGGCCAGCAGGCGACGCCCGCCGGCGTGCTGCGGATCAGCATGCCGACGCCATACGGGCACTATCGCGTGCTGCCGCTGCTGCCGGCGTTTCGCGAGCGGTATCCCGACGTGCGCGTCGAAACCCACCTGAGCAACCGCAACATCGACTTCGCGGAGGAAGGCTACGATCTCGCGATCCGCGGCAGCGCGCCGGCCGATTCAAACCTGGTCGCACGCAAGCTGGAGGACGCCGAACTCGTGATCGTCGCGACGCCCGGCTACCTGAAGCGAGCAGGCATGCCGAGCGCCATCGACGACCTGCATGCGCACGAATGCATCCAGTTCGAGCTGCCGAGCAGCGGGCGGCCGATTCCGTGGCTGTTCAACGATGGATCGGAGGGAATCGATGTCGCCACGACCGGCAGCTACAGTACGTCGGGGGACTACATTGCCGGTGTGACGCTCGCGCGCAGCGGTGCGGGCCTGTTCCAGACCTATCGCTTCATCGTCGATCAGGATCTGCGCGCCGGCACGCTCGTGGAAGTGCTGCCCGGCCTGGGCGGCCGGTCGCGGCCGTTCATGCTCTTGTATCCGCATGCGCGCTTTCTGTCGTCGCGCGTGCGCGTGTTCGTCGATTTTCTCGTCGAGCATCTGGCACACGCGCCCGCCAGGCCGGTGGCCGCGACACGCGCCAAACGGGCCGGCGCATCGCGATAGGCGCGCCGGCTCGCGGTTTCAACGCTGCGCGTCAATGCCCGGCGCTCTGGCCGCCGTCGACATGCAGGATCTCGCCCGTGACGAACGGTGCCGAATCCAGGTACAGGATCGCGTCGACGATGTCGCTCATCTCGCCCATGCGGCCGACCGGATGCAGCGACGCGAGCGTCGCATGCGATTCGGGCGCATGCATCGGCGACTTGATGATGCCGGGCGACACCGCATTCACGCGAATGCCGGCCTTTGCATACTCGATCGCGAGCGACTTCGTCGCCGCATTCAATCCGCCTTTCGTCAGCGACGCGAGCACCGACGGCACGTTGCTGTTCGCGTGATCGATCAGGCTCGTCGTGATGCTGACCACGTGGCCGCTGCCGTTTTTCTGCATCGCGGCGATCGCATGCTGCGTGACATGGAAGAAGCCGCTCAGGTTGACGCTCGTGATCTGCGCATAGTCTGCCGCGGTGTACTGCGTGAACGGCTTCGCGATGAACACGCCGGCGTTGTTGACGAGCGTGTCGACGCGGCCGAAGCGTTCGATGGCGGCGTCGACCACGCGTCGTGCGACGGCCGCGTCGCCGATGTCGCCCGCGACGGTGACGAGATCGGGATCGTTCGACGGCCCGATCGAGCGTGACGTTGCGACGACGCGATGGCCGCGGGCCCGGAATGCGTTGACCGTTTCAGCGCCGATGCCTTGCGATGCGCCGGTGACGATGATGACTTTGGATGCGCTCATGATTTGCCTCGATAGGTGAATGGTTCTCGGCGTCAGTGCCGACCGGATCGTTGAATCCGATGAGCCAACTGTAGGCGCGCCGGTCGCGATCTCGAATACCCACCGTGGAGCAACAGTCTTGCGTCGCGGGAACAAATGCGGGGAGGGTGGTGAACTGCGGTCAGGATGTGGGTGCGTGGCGTGGACGGCCTAACAGGCTGTTGAATTTGGGAACGGTGTAAACGGGCTTTGCGAGCGGTGCGTTAGAGATATCGTGTTCATGACC
>NZ_CABVPW010000057.1:0-44748 GCF_902499025.1 Burkholderia lata
CGCCGCAGCCGGGCACACCTGCGAGGCCGACGGCGGCCCGGCCGGCCGCCCGTCGATCGGCCTCGTGCTGTCCGGCGGCGGCGCGCGCGGCTACGCACACCTCGGGGTCCTGAAGGTGCTGGAGGACAACCGCATCCCGATCGACTGCGTCGCCGGCACCAGCATGGGCGCCGTGGTCGGCGGCCTGTACGCGAGCGGCATGGCCGCCGGCGAGATGCAGAAGCGGCTGTCGGAGGTCAACCTCGCGGACATCGCGTTCGACGTGACGGAGCGCGCGGACCTGCCGCAAACCAGCCGGGAAGATGAACGCCTGTACATCAACGGGCTGACGCTCGGCTTCGGCAAGAACGGCGTGAAGGCGCCGGTCGGCCTCGTGCAGGGCAACCGGCTGCAGGCGCTGCTCGCGAACTGGACGGCCGCCGTGCCGACCAACCAGCCGTTCGACCGCCTGCCGATCCCGTACCGCGCGGTCGCGACCGACCTGCAGACGGGCCAGATGGTGGTGCTCGACCACGGTTCGCTGCCGCTCGCGATCCGCGCGAGCATGGCGATGCCGGGCCTGTTCGCGCCGGCCGAGATCAACGGGCGCGCGCTCGTGGACGGCGGGCTCGTCAGCAACCTGCCCGTCGACACCGCGCGGCAGATGGGCGCGAACGTCGTGATCGCGGTCGACATCGGCTCGCAACTGCGCCCGCTCGACGCGCTCGCGTCGCCCGCCGACGTGATGCAGCAGATGGTCGGCATCCTGATCCGCCAGAACGTGACCGCGCAGCGCAAGCAGCTCGACGCGCAGGACGTGCTGCTCACGCCGGACCTCGGCGCGCTCGCGTTCACCGATTTCCAGAACGCGAAGCAGGCGATCGCCGCAGGCGCTGCCGCCGCGACCGCGGCGCTGCCGAAGCTGAAGCGCTTCGCGCTCACGCCGGAACAGTACGCGGCCTACCGGTCCGCGCACGCGCAGCCGCTGCCGCCGCCGATCCGGATCACGCGCATCGACATCAAGACCACCGGCGGCGTGCCGAAGCGGGTCGTCAGCAACGCGCTGCACGTGAAACCCGGCGACATCTACGATCCGGACACCGTCAGCCAGGACCTGCTCGGGCTCACGACGGGCGGCAACTTCGAGAGCGTCACGCAGCAGATCGTGAGCCACGGCGACGAAAACGTGCTGGAAATCAACGCGCGCGAGAAATATTGGGGGCCGAATTTCCTGCTGTTCGGGCTCGGCATGTCGAGCAGCTCGACCGACGAGGGCGGCTTCCGCCTGCACGTCGGCTATCGGCGGCCATGGCTCACCGAATCGGGGCTCGAGTTCCGCGCGGACACGACGATCGGCAGCGACCTGCAATCCGCGCGCATCGAGTTCCGCCAGCCGCTGTCGATGGCCTACGGCGTCTATCTGTCGCCCTACGCGGAATACCAGCGCCGCTACGCGAACCTGTACGACGACAGCGGCAACGTGAAGATCACGCAGTACCTGATGCAGACCGCGCGCGCCGGGCTCGATCTCGGCCTGCCGATCGGGCGGCTCGGCGATTTCCGGATCGGTATCGGTTATGTGACCGGGCACGGCTCGCCGACCTACAACCTGCCGCTCGACGACGGCAGCGGCCAGCAGCTGCTGTGGCCCAGCTTCACGTCGCAGGCGCTGACCGCACGCGCGCGGCTCGTCATCGACCAGCTCGACGATCCGCTGTTCCCGCGCAAGGGCTATTTCACCGAGCTGCGTGTCGAACGCTCGCTGGTGTCGCGCAACGGGGGCTCGGCGTCGGACTTCGACGACAGCATCAACACCGCGCCCTACACCGAGATCTACGGCAAGGCGATGGTCGCGCAGCAGTTCGGCCGGCACAGCGTCAGCGCGACGATCGAGGGCGGCAAGAGCATCGGCGGCACCAACCTGATCAACGCGTTCAACTTCACGCTCGGCGGCTTCCAGCATCTGTCCGCGTATGCAGCCGACCAGTTGAACGGCAACGAGCTCGCGTATGCGCAGGTGACCTACATGAACCAGCTGATGACGTTCAACGCGTCGCCGATCAAGGCGCTGTCGGTGGGCGCCAGCGCGGAAGTCGGCAACGTCTGGTCGAGCGGCCAGCAGATCGGCGGCGGCGCGCTCAAGCAGAGCTATACGTTCTTCACGAGCCTGTCGACCGCGTTCGGGCCCGTCTACATCGGCGTGGCGCTCGCGCCCGGCGGCCGTCGCAACTTCTACCTGCAGCTCGGCCGCACGTACTGAGCGTGCGCGGATGCCGCTTCGGCGGCGTCCGCGACTCCGCCACTCCGCCACTCCGCCCGCCCGGATCAGAACTCCGCGGCCATCGCGACCGCCCGGGCTTGTGCCCGTTCGATGCTGTCGCTGGCCCGCGCACTCCACGTGTGTTCGACGGTCAGGCTCCTGACGTCGCTCACACCGATGAACCGCAACCAGAATTCGAGGTAGTCGGCCTGATGCCGGAACCCGGGATTGTCGGCGCCCGCGCCGGTTTCCCGGCTTTGTCCGCGCACATGGATGACCAGCGCGCGCGGGATCTCCAGCAGCGGCGCGTAGGCATTGCCGTCGAACGTAAACAGCATGTTCCGCTGGCTGACGAGATCGATCAGTTGCTTGAGCTTGTACGGATAGCCGAAATTCCACATCGGCACGCCCACGACGATCCGGTCCGCTTCCTGAAAGCGCTTCACGAGCGACTGGATGCGCCGCCAGATCGACTGCTCCGCCTCATCCATCGGCGCGTTGGCGACGCCCTTGTACTTGGCGCCGATCGCGTCGCGGTCAAAGTCCGGCAAGTCTTCTTCCCAGACATTCAGCGTATCGACGTCGATCGCAGCGCCCGTCTGCCGGTACGCATCGACAAAGGCATTGGCAACCGCGATCGAAGCCGACCTGGCGCCGCGGGGAGAAGACACGATATTCAAAAGCCGCATGATGTGTGACCCGGACAGGAATGCATGAACAAGGGGGCGGCCATCGTGGCGGCCCCGGCTTCACTGCTGCGTCGCAGGCCGCCCGCCTCCGCTGTCACGGATCGGCCCGCCCATATAGTTGCAATTGCAATCGTAATGCAAAGCGCGCACGCGCGGCAAACGAATCGTCACGCGATTGCGGTGCGGGGCGGTGTCGAGACGGGAAAGGTGCGGCGGGAAAGGCCGGCGACGCGCTCGAATCCGGCGCGCGCGGCTGTCGTGTGTTGTTGCTGTCGAGGTGCGTGCGGCGTATCGCTAGACCGGCCAGCTGATCTCGAAGCGCGCGCCGCCGAGTTCGACCGGATCGACGACCGCGATCCGGCCGTTGTGCGCATGGAGCACCTGCCGCGTGATCGACAGGCCGAGGCCGTAGCCGCCGGTGCGGCGGTCGAGGCGCACGAAGGCGTCGAAGATCCGCTCGCGCTCGCTCTCCGGCACGCCGGGGCCGTCGTCCTCGACGAAGATCCCGATGTTGCCGTGCACGAGCGAGATCCCGACGACGATCTGCGATTTCGCGTACTTGCTCGCGTTGCGCAACAGGTTGCGCATCGCATACGACATCAGCCGCCGGTCCATCTTCACGCGCAGGTCCGACGCGATCGCGATGCGCGACTCGATCGCGCGCTCCGGATACAGCAGTTGCGCATCGTTGACCTGATGCTCGAACCACGCGACGGGCGCCGTCATCTCGAGGTTCGACTGCAGCGAACTGTATTCGAGCCGCGCATACGTGAGGCTCATGTCGATCAGTTCCTCGAGCTCGGTCACGTCCTGCGCGATGCTCTCGAGCGCGCCCTGGTATTCGGCCGCGGAACTCGGTTCGCGCAGCATTTCGAGCGCGAAACGCACGCGTGCGAGCGGCGTGCGCAGCTCGTGCGAGATGCCGTTCGTCAGATCGCGCTGTGCGGCGATCAGCCGTTCCATGCGCATCGCGAGCGCATTCAGCGTCCGCGCGAGCGGGCCGATGATCACGCTGTGCGATTCGCGCGCGCGCGTGTTGAAGCGCCCGCCCGTGAAATCGATCGCGCGCTCGCGCACCATCACGAGATCCGACCACACCGGCCGCATCCACCGGTACGCGGCGAGCGCGGGTGCGGCAAACACGAATACGAGCACGATCCAGACGTCGCCGGGAAGCGAGTCGAACGCATGCCACACGACCTGCGGCGACAATTCGACGCACAGCGCGAGCGCCGGCACGAGCGCGGTCAGCAGCACGAGGCCCAGCAGATGCAGGTAGGTACGCACGTAAAGGCGCGACCAGCTCGGAATGCGGTCGGCGCGCGTATCGGTCCACGCGCGGCGGAAATGCAGCCAGCGCCACTTGACGTAGCGCAGGGTCGGCAGCGGCGGTGCATCGGGGTGCGAACGGGTTCGTCGGATCATCTCGGCTCCCGGCCGGCGGGTGGAAGGCCCGCGCGGAACGTGACGGCGTCGCACGAACGCCGCGTCATTCCCACGCGTGCTTGCTGAATTGATAACCCTTGCAGCGGATCGTCTTGATCCGCTGCGGGTTGCTCGCGTCGTCGCGCAGCTTGCGGCGCAGCTTCGAGATGCGCCCGTCGATCGTGCGGTCGAGGCCGTCGAATTCGACGCCGCGCAACTGCAGCATCAGGTCGTCGCGGCTGACGACTTCGCCCGCATGGCACACGAGCGCCCACAACAGGTCGAATTCGGCCGACGTCAGGTCGGGCGTGCTGCCGTCGGGCAGCACGACGGAGCGGTCGGTGCGATCGATCGAGAACTTGCCGAACGCGTAGCGCTCGGGCTGCGGCGCGGTGCTCTCGGCCACGCGCGCGGGCGCGCGGCGCAGTTGGGCCTTGATCCGCGCGAGCAGGATGCGCGGCTCGACCGGCTTGTGCACGTAGTCGTCCGCGCCGAACTCGAGGCCGAGCAGTTCGTCGAACGGCTCGTCGCGGGCCGTCACCATGATGATCACGCCGTCGTACTGCTTGCGCGCCTCGCGGCAGATTTCGAAGCCGTCCTTGCCCGGCAGGTTCACGTCGAGAATGACGAGGTCGGGGCGAATGGACAGGATCGCCGGCACCGCGGCGTCACCATGCAGCACAGTGTCGACTTCATAGTCGTTCTTGCGCAGGTAGCCGGCGATCAGCGTGGACAGGCGGGTGTCGTCTTCGACGAGCAGGATGCGAAAAGACATGGGCAACGGTCGGGTCATCGGGGAAGCCGCGGCGGCGCCGGCCGGTGCCGGACGCCGGCCATTGGCCGAAACGTACCGCATGATACTGCGCCCGCCGATTGCCTGTTTAGAGGTCTTGAAAATAAGGGCGCGATATCGTCCGCGCTTGACGAATCGGCGCCGGGACGGTTCCATACGGGCTCGCCTGAATCCGGGCCATGCGCTGCCCCCCTGACTTGATGAATTACCAGACGATCCTCGAACGCATCCACACCGAACTCGCCCCCTGGATCGGCCAGGGGCGGGTTGCCGATTACATCCCCGAGCTCGCGAAAGTGCCCGCCGACAAGTTCGGGATGGCCGTCGTGACGCTCGACGGAAACGTTTGCACGGTCGGCGATGCATACGAGCGCTTCTCGATCCAGAGCATCTCGAAGCTGTTCGCGTGCACGCTCGCGTTCCAGTTGCTGGGCGACGAACTGTGGGAACGGGTCGGCCGCGAGCCGTCCGGCAACGCGTTCAACTCGCTGGTCCAGCTCGAGAGCGAGCGCGGCAAGCCGCGCAACCCGTTCATCAACGCCGGTGCGCTGGTCGTCACCGACGTACTGTGCCGCCGTTTCGTGAAAGCCGAGACGGCGCTCGTCGAATTCGTGCGCCGGCTGATCGGCGCGAACGACATCGACTACGATTCGCGCGTCGCGCAGTCGGAGCTGCAGCACGCGGAGCGCAACCGCGCGATGGCGCACTTCATGGCGAGCTTCGGGAACATGCAGATGCCGCCCGACACGGTGATCGATGCGTATTGCCGCCAGTGCGCGATCACGATGAACTGCGTCGAGCTCGCGCGCGCCGCGCTGTTCCTCGCGAACGGCGGCGTCGCGCCGGTGACCGGCGAGCGGATCGTCGATTCGAGTTCCGCGAAGCGGCTGTCGGCGCTGATGCTGACCTGCGGTACTTACGATGCGGCGGGCGATTTCGTGTACCGCGTCGGGCTGCCCGCGAAAAGCGGTGTCGGCGGCGGGATCGTCGCGGTGCTGCCGGGCGAGATGGCCGTGTGCGTGTGGGCGCCGGGGCTCGATGCGAACGGGAACTCGCTGGCAGGCCAGCTGGCGCTGGAGTGGTTGACGACTTATTCGGGAAGGTCGATTTTTTGATGCGGCGGGGTTAAGCGCGCCTTATCTGGCGGAACGGCGGTAGGTGAATATTGGCGCGCTCAATGGGGAACTCGCCG
The DNA here is from genome assembly GCF_902499025.1 of Burkholderia lata. Lineage (GTDB taxonomy): Bacteria > Pseudomonadota > Gammaproteobacteria > Burkholderiales > Burkholderiaceae > Burkholderia > Burkholderia lata_C. Next base: position 6,339 of record NZ_CABVPW010000057.1, read on the forward strand.
TTCGGCAGCAATCGACCCCACCGGGACATGCGCCGGCTCACTCAACGAGATCACGAAAAATGAAAATACTCCTCGTCGCTTCATTGGGAATGTCATTGCTGGCTCAAACGTCACCAGCCTTCGCGGATAGTGATAACGGAAAAAGGATCTTCCTGGCGAGATGTGCGATGTGCCACGGAGCGGATGCCAGAGGAACCGGACCATTGGCCAACAAAAGCAACCCGCCCACGCCCGATCTTACGACGCCCGCCTTCAAAAAACGACTCAACGATTATCCAGGCGTTATCGTCTCGTCAGTCATACTTCGCCCGAACGGAGACCTGATTCCGAAAACGTTGCGAGAGAATGGTGTAAAACTGCCGCCTCACCCCTGGACGGTCAAAGATTTTCGCGACTTGAATCAATATATGAGCGGATTGATTTTAAGAAATTGAATATTTCGACGTGCGTTTATATTTCCGGAGTACCGGGACGCTGGCGGTGGAGGGGTTGACGACTTACTCGGGAAGGTCGATTTTTTGAGGCGATGGTATCGGGTACGACTGATTCGGCCTCAAAAGTGGCGCCATTGGCATACCAAGAAGGCCGTGGATAAGCAGACCACGCCTGGCGAACGGCCCGGATTACAGTGCTTCCAATAGCAGCCCCGACGCACAAGCCATGCTCGCTGCGCGTCTGCCCGACACCAGGATCCGGGCAGTACCGACAGCACTTCAACATGGATCGCGGCAGAAACTGATCAACCGGAGACTCGATCATGGCGTTGTACGGAATATCGGAGCTGGCGATCCTGCTTTTTTTGACGCTTGCCGTCACCATACCGCTCACGCTGATCGTCGCGGCCTTCGGATTGATCGGTCGCGTTCGCGCGCACAAAGCCTGGAAGCGCGGCGTCGTCTTTCTCTGCGCCCTGGTGTTCGTGCAGGTTGTCGCGCTGTTCAACAATCGTGCAATTGCCGACAGCTATGACCATGCAAAAACCGCCTGGTACACCCATCACCTCACACGGGCAAAGGTATTCGACGGGATGACGTTCCCGCCGGGCTCGACGGTTGTCCTGGCCGAGTATGCGCCACACTCGGTCAATCGCGGCACCGTCCCGCCGAACACACCGCTTCTCGGGCTGACCGTGAGCGGAGACTTCATGGTGTCTCGTATCGACAACAAGACGAGCTACCTTGCCTGGGGAACGCTTGCGAAGCCGGCATCGTTCGACGGAATCGAGTGCGCGCCCGGCCCATTTACGCACGGCCGGGAGCACTCAGCCTTCGACTTTGAAAAGATTGTGGACAACGTGGACTGCACGCTTGCCTCCGGGTTTCGAAACCGCGAGATCGATCTCCCCGCCGGAACCCGCGTCAAGGCATTCGCAATCGACGGCATCGTCGGCCAGTCGATTTCGGGGAAGCTGCCTCATTCGTGGAAAATCTTCGGCATTGAATGTGACGCAGGGCCATTTGAATTCGACACATTCGAACGATTCACCTGCATCCTGGCCGTCGACCAACGTGTGGGTCACCACGAACTACGCCGCGGGACAGAGATCATGGTATCGAGGGAGCAGGACGGCAGTCTCAAGCTCTTTGGAAATTATTGACGAGGCGGCGAGCAGTACCCGCACGCGGTTCATCTTGCCCGCGTACCGGCACGCGGGTGCTGGAATGGTTGACGCCCGATTCGAGGCGGCCGTTCTGTTGATCGTGCCGGTGCCGCACACGATTGACCCGTGGCAACGGCGGCGGCCGGTTGATATCGGCACGAGCTGCGACGCTGAATGAACGAATTGCCCTGCAATGTCCGTCGCTTATGGCCCATTGCGCCCACGGTTACTCACGATGCATTCGAATCTGCTCAAGCTGCCGCCCGGTGTCCACGCCGGCGTGCAGATCCGGCCGCGCTGGCCCTCCCGACACGTCCACGTGGACGCGGATGTCCTGGGCAAGCTGCAGGCGATTCAGGCCGCATTGCCCGCGGGCATCTGCCTGATCCTGACACGAGGCTACGAGCCGCGGGCGTCCGGGCTCGGCTTTGCCCGCCGTCAGTTTCGCGCACTGGGAATCGGCGCGTTCCGCCTGCTCTATCCCGCCCGCCGCGACGAGCTGGCCGATATCTTCGGCAGCAACGGGCACGATGTCGACGGAACGCACATCGACGTTTCATTCAGCGTGAACGGTCGGCGCGTACGGATGTTGCCGCTGGGTGTATTCACGCCGCCCTTCTGGCAGCAGCGCCGTGTACGTCGATGCGCGTCGGCCCTCGCGCAGATCCAGGGCGAGCTGATGCGGCACGGGTTTCAGATTCACCGCAACGCAACAGAAAGCCTGCAGATTCATTGCGATCTGGCGCGTTAGGGGATCCGCGCCATCAGGCCCGGCACGCGCTCAACAAAACATGCGCCGCTCGACAGCAAACGCCCCTCGCGCTCACTCGGCTTGCGCGAAATTCAGCTCGACGCCGTTGCCGGCCGGATCGCGGAAGAAAAACTGCACCTGGCCGGTGAGCGGAACGTGCGCACGCGTGAATGCCACGTTGGCGTCGGTCAGATGACGCGCCATTTCGTCGGGGTCTGCGCAGGAAAACGCGACGTGATCGAACGTATTCGCAACGTTAGACGGGCGCGACTCGCCCGGCCGCGCCTCCGAAAGATGCAGCACGGCCTGCGTGCCCGCATACAACCAGTACCCGAAGCTCTTGAACGGTGGACGAAACCCTTCGTGCAAGCCGACGATGTCGACGTAGAAATCGCGCAGCGAATCGAGTGTCGGCCGATCCGCGCGCAGATTGTAGTGACTGAATCCGGTAACTGGCATGACGTGTAGCTCGTGTTGGCGCAACGTGACTTGAAATGGCATCGCGCCGGGTATTGCCGCTTCAAGCACGATCCGCGCGAGAGCGGCAAGCCGGCAGCGACGGGCAGCTGCGGCCGACTATCGACATCGGCATCGCACTCCCCCGAACGACCGTGGGTCGATCAAGCGCACGCCAGTATATTGCGCGCCGCGCGACGCGGCAAAACGCCCCTACGAAAATCGCATCGGCGGCCGACCCGATTTTCCGGTACAAATCGGGAACGCTGAAATTCCCCGCGGGCTATCGGAGACCCTCGTTCATGACTCGGCAACACGCACCGAATATCGCAACGGCAACCCGCACGACTCCCGGCGACAGCCCACACGCGCCGATTCCCGCCATCGTGCCGTCGAGCACCGCGCTGCTCGTCATGCATTACCAGACCGACATCCTCGGCCTCTTTCCGTCCGTCGCGCCCGAGCTGCTCGCCAATACGCGCCGGCTCTGCGATGCAGCGCGGGCCGGCGGCATCGGCGTCTGGTTCGCGAACCTCCGGTTCAGCCCCGGCTATCCGGAAGTCAGCCCGCGCAACAAGAATGGCCAGGGCATCAAGCAGCTCGGCCTTTTCATCAACGACGGCCCGTGCCCGGAACTCGGCAAGCGGCCCGACGAGCCGCTGATCGTCGCGCATCGCGCCAGCGTGTTCTTCGGCACCGATCTGCAGGCGCGGCTGGTTGAGCAAGGTGTCGATTCGCTGATCATGGTCGGCATCGCGTCGACGGGCGTGATGCTGTCGTCGATCGCCCACGCGAGCGATGCGGACTTCCGCCTGTATACGGTCAAGGACTGCTGCTACGACCCGGACCCGGTAGTCCATGAGCACCTGTTCTCCACCGCCTTCGAATCGCGCACGACGGTGCTGTCGCTCGCGGACGCGTTACGGCTGCTCGTCGTCTGAAGAATCCGGTGTATATTGCCGACCGATACGCCTGCATGCGCGCCATCCCGCCGACGGCGCGCCCGACCTCATCGAATGTCCACGCCATCCGCCCTGCCGACGCCTGCCGAACTGAACCGCACGCTGCCGTTCGCAGCCGGTGCGCGGCCGTGGCGGCTCGTCCGCTATGCGTGCGTCGACTGGCTCGGCATTCTGCTGTGCTGGGCCGCGATCCACTTCATCCCGAATCCGTTGGTCTATGCGGCGGCCGTGCTGCTGATCGCGGGCCGGTTGCAGGCATTCGGCGTGATCCTGCACGATGCCTGCCATCTCCCGATGCGGCGCATGACGCTGCCGCTCGCGCTCGTCGAAGCGCTCGCCGGCTGGACGATCGGTTCGTCGATCGCCGCGATGCGCTATCACCACCTGCGCCATCACCGCGCGGTCGGCACCGCCGAGGATCCGTACCTGCACCGGCTGGCCGCGCGTGGCGGCTGGGTGCAGCGCGTGATGATGCTGCGCGGCGCGCTGCTGCCGGTCTGGTGGCCGCTGCGCGCGCTGATGGCGCCGCTCGCACTCGCGTGGCCCGCGTTCCGGCCGTGGTATGCGCGCGGCTTCATGCAGGACCGCTCGCGCCAGGACCTGCGCCGTCACCCTGAAGTCATCGCATGCGCGCGTGCCGACCTGCCGCATTGCGCGGGCTATCTGCTCGCGATCGCGGCCGTCGTGCACTGGGATCTGCCGTTCTTCACGTACTACGGACTGCCGTGGATCGTCGGCGGCATCATGAACGCGAACCGCGTGCTGCTCGAACACCAGCACGTCGAGATCGACGAACGCGCGCCGGAATCCATCTGGCACATGACACGCACGATGACGTTCGGCTGGATCGGCAAGCTCGTGCTGTATCCGCGCAATATCGGCTATCACCAGGTGCATCACGCGTATCCGGCGCTCGCGCTCGAGCATTTGCCGGCCGTGCACCGCTACCTCACGGACGGCACCGCATTCGCGCCGCCCGCCCCCGGCCAGGCCGGCTCCACGCGCTAGACGTCCTGCGCCGCGCGGCGCCTACAGCTCGAACCGCATCACCTTCTCGCCGCATTGCGCGGCCGGCAGCGGCTCGCCGCGCTTCACCGCATCGAGCAGCCGGTCGATCGCGACGTGCACGATGTCGGCACGCACGTTGTGCGGGCGGAAGCCCGGCGCGTTGTCGAGGCCCTGCCGGTGCGCGCGCATGATCCGCACGTCCTGCTGGATCACGAGGTGCGTGTACAGGTTCAACAGCGGCCGCAGCGCGCGCAGCATCCAGCGCGGCAGCCGGAAGCGATACGCGATGTACGTATAAACGCGCGAGCGGCGCGCATCGATCGGCGTGATCTGGCTGACGATCAGGAAACCCGAACGTTCGCCCCACAGGTAGTCGCAGCGCGTCACGTTCGGCGCGATGAAGCGGTCGACGTGCGCGAGCGGCACCCGATCGGGGTTCGTGAGCCAGTCGAGACAGAAGCCGATCTTGTCGTCGCCGTCGTGATACGTGACGGCGACGCTGTCCGGCGTTGTCGCGACCGTCGCTTCCATCGCCTGGCCGCGGCTGCTGCGGAAGATCCCGTCGTGCACGAATACCGTATGCGGCACGTCCATGAAGTTCTGCGCGAGCATCGCGATGTCGCCGTCGAACGTGTTGACCATGTAGTACGACTGCCACGGCGTGACGTCGCAAAACGGCATCCGGAAGATCGCGCGCGCCGACGGATCGCCAGCGCCGAGATACACCCACACGAGCCCGTCGAGCAGCTGCACGGGCAGCGTGCGCTGCCGGAACGGATAGCGGCCGGGCGTGCCGGTCGGCTGCGTGCCGTCGATGCTCGGCACATGGACGACCTGCCCTTCGCCGTCGTAGCGCCAGCCGTGATACGGGCACACGAGCGTGTCGCGGTCGACCTTGCCGGCCGACAGGCGCGTGCCGCGATGCACGCACTGGTCGATCAGCGCGGCGATCCGGCCGTCGCGCTGCCTGAACAGCACGATGCCGGTATCGAGGATCCTCACGCCGAGCGGCTTGTCACGCGGGAGTTCGCGTTCGGTGCACGCGACGAACCATTGCTCGTGCAGACCGTCGGCCGGCTGCGCATGCTGGTGCCCGCCCGCCGCGTCGCGCGACGGGCAGTCGTGCCCGCATCCACGTGGTTCGATCATGTCGTTCATCGCGTCATTCATTCGTCATCGCCAGCAGCGCATCGGCCATCGGCAACCGCGTCACGAGTACGCACGGCTTCACGTCGCCCGCGCGGATGCCGGCCCGTTCGGCCGCCTGCTGCTGCAGGTCGCCGAGCCGCGCCGGCGATCGGCCCAGCCGGCGCACCCGCAGTGGGCCGAGCTGGCCGAGGCGGCGTGCATGCGCGTAGTGGAACGTCTGCATCAGTTCGGCTTCGACGGCTGCACACATTGCATCGGCTGCATCGGTGCCGATGTCGCCGGCAACGCACAGCACGTAATGCGGCCGCCCTTCTTTCGCAACGCACGGCACGATGCACGCGCCGACTTCGCCGTACTGCCCGCGCGCACGATTCAGCGCTTCGGCCGCAATCTGTTCGTCGAGCTTCTCGCCGACGAGATCGACGCTCGCCGCCGCGCGCCCGACGAACGCAATACGCGGCGTGCGTGCGGTCATGCCGACCACGCGCACGCGATCGCCAAGCGCATAGCGATACAGCCCGCCGCCCGTGGTCAGCAGCACCTGCGCGTCGTCGCCGGGCCGCAGCCCATCGACATCGCACACGCTGCCGTCGTCACGCACGAATTCGAGGTAGTGGCTGCCGATCGCGAGCGGGCAGCCGTCGCCCGTGCCGAACGGAATGCTCGCGACGCCTTCCGTCGCGAACAACCCCTTCGGCAGCCATTGCACATGCGGAAACCGCGCGCGCAACGCGTCGGCGTAATGCTTGCTCGGGCCGTCCAGCCAGCAGCTCACGGCGGCCAGGCGCGGCCACAGCACACGGCAATCGCCATCCGCGATCGCGCGGCGCAGCGCCGTGCGGCGGTCGGCCGGCAGCGACGCGTCGACCCATGCGAGATCGCGCGCGGCGTCGGCATGGTCGCCATCGAACAGCGGGCGCAGCACGCTCGTCAGGAACGTCGGGCTCCATACGCTGATGAACGCGAGCGCTTCGTCCGCGACGAGCGCGCGCAGCGTCTCGCGCCGCCACGTCGACGCGTCGCCGGTCAGCGGCGGCACGAGCAGCGTCGACGCGAGCGCGGCCGCGTGGCTGTCGCCGAGGTAGTCGAGATCGCTCGCCGAGCCGACCGGAATCCCGTTGGGCGCGACACCGGGCGCTTGCAACGGCGGCGACATCGACCAGTACGCGCGCCCTTCGCCGAGCGCCGGACAAGCGCGATACATGTCGGCCAGCCATACGATCATCGCAGCCTGCAGTTCGCGCAGGAACGTGGGCGTATAAGGAATCAGCTTCTGGCGCGCGGTACTGCCGCTCGTGCGTTCGAGGAACACCGGGCGCTCGGCGGTCAGCACCGGGTCCGGCTCCTGCGACACGCGCTCGAGCCACGGCAGGAAATCGGCGGCCGCATGCACGGGCACGCGTTCACGGAACTGCGCGGGGCTGTCGATCCGGTCGAAGCCGAAGCGGCGCCCGAATGCGGTATCGCGATTCGCGGCGAGCAGCGCCATCAGCCGCCGCGCCTGCATGTCGCCCGGTGCTTCGAGGCCGGCCTGCCAGCGATCGACGTCCGGCTGCGCGGCGCGCGCGAACGTGCGCCAAGCGTCGGCCGGGCTGAGGGCGGAAACGTCCATCAGAAATAGGTCTTGTCGAGTTGCGCGAGATCGTCGGGCAGCCGGCGCGGCGGCGCGAAGATCGTGAGCCAGCCGTACCACAGCGGCCGCGTCTCGCGCAGGTCCGACACCGCGTGCATATCCTGCCAGCGCAATGCGGGGCGGCGATGATGCGTGAGGTTGTAGTTGAAGTTCAGCAGCAGCCAGCGCACCGGCGTCGGCGCGCGCATGTTGTACGTGCCTTCGACGACGTCGAGCGGCGTGCGCATGTGGTACACCCATTGCAGCGACGACCACGAGAATGCGAACGCGACATACGCGACCAGCACCGCCGGCACCGACCAGTCGAGCAGCCAGCCGGCCAGCAGCCAGGCGCCGACCGCGGCGAGCGTTTCGTACCGGATGCGGCGGAAATCGGCCGTCGTGAATTCCTTGAAAGCAGCCGCGTAGGTGTTGTCGTCGCCGCGCGCGGCGAGCCGCTGCATCGTGCGGCCGGGCACTATTGCGAGCACGAAGCTGCCGACGAAACTGCCGAGCCAGATGCCGCCGAGGATCGCCGCGTAGTATTCGATGCGCTTGCGCAGCAGCGATTCGTCCGCGGTCGCGAAATCCGCGCGCTCGGCGCGCGTGCGGTTGCGCACGTGATGGCCGAGGTGGTTCACGTGGATGAGCGTCGCGGCCGCGCCGAACATCGTGGACGCCCACCACATCATCATATAATTCGCGATCGGCCGGCGATGCCCGAACCCGTGGAAGGTTTCGTGCATCATCGAAAACACGCCCTGCATCACGAGGCAGAACGGCACGAGCACGAGCCACTTGATCGCACCGGCATCGGTATGCGAGAGCCACGTGAGCGTGCCGGCCCACACCACGCTCTGCAGCGCGAGCACGAGCAGGTTCGCCCGATCGTAACGTCGGGTCTGCGCGGCAGCGGCTTGCGCGCTCGGTCGGTTCATGGCTCGGAATGGCGGTTGTTTGCACGGGAGGATACAACAGATGCGTCAGCCGCCGGAAACGGCCCGCGCCCCGTCCCTGGCGGGGCGGAACTAGCATGCGGCCGTTTCGCCGCCCGAGCGCCGACAGCACCGCGTCGCGCATGCCGGCCCGCGACGTGCGCTTCGCGATCGACGGCCGCATTCCGCGCTTCTGGTATCGCGGCACGTGCCATGTCACGCGCTTCTTCGACGCGTTTTCCGTGATGTTCCCGCTCGGCGAGCGCTTCTTCATCGAAAGCGTGCGGCCGTTTCGCGACCAGGTGGGCGGCGATGCGGCGCTCGCGGCCGACGTCGATGCGTTCGTGCGGCAGGAAGCGTCGCATATCCGCGTGCACCGGCGCTACAACGCGCGCCTCGCATCGCAGCGCGTGCCGGTCGACGCGCTCGAAGCGCTGCTCGAAAAACGCCAGCGCAATGCCGCGCGGCAGGTATCGCCCGTCACGCGGCTCGCGCTGACCGCCTGCCTCGAGCACTACACGACGATCCTCGCGCACCGGCTGCTGAGCGACCCGGCGATCCTCGACGGCGCCGACCCGACGATGGCGGCCGTGTGGCGCTGGCATGCGATCGAGGAGACCGAGCACAAGACCGTCGCGTTCGACGTGTTTGCAGCGGCCATGCCGAACGCAGTACGACGCTACGTCGTGCGCTGTGCGGCCATGCTCGGGATCTCCGTCTACTTCGTGATCGACCTGATCTATTTCGTGCACCGCCTCGTCGCCGTCGACGGGCAGACCTGGAACCTGCGCGGCTGGCTGCAACTGCTGCGCTGGCTGTTCGTCGCGCCGGGCATCTTCACGCGCGTGATGCCGATGTGGCTGTTCTGGTTCTCGCCGCGCTTCCATCCGGCTCGCCTCGACAGCGACGCGGCGCTGCGCGCGGCACGCGCCGCGCTCGAACCGTACCTGGCTACCGCCGAACGCGAACCGGAATCGCACGCATGACGCGCGCGCCCTGGACGCCCGACGGGTTCGACGACTGGCGCCGCTACTATCCGGCGACGCCGTTCGCGCGGGCCTCAGCCGATCTCGACCGGACCGACGCGTTCATCGACGGCTGGACGCGGCGCACCGCCCGCCTGCCGCTGACCACGACGGTCGTGCTCGTCGCCGGACTGTATTCGGAATGGCTGCCCGGCTGCAATCGCGGTGCGCGGCAAACGCTCGGCGCGGCCGGCTATCGCGTGCTGACGGTGCCCGTGCGTTCCGCGCGCGGCGTGTTCGATCAGGGCGCGCATATCGGGGCCTACCTGCGCACGCATCTGCCGGCCGACGGGGAATTCGTCGCGCTCGCGCACAGCAAGGGCGGCATCGACACGCTCGCCGCGCTGGTCGGCGATCCGGCGCTCGCAGCGCGTTGCTCGGGCCTCGCGCTCATGCAGCCGCCGTGCGGCCCGTCCGCGATCGTCGATACGATCTTCCGCCACGGCATGCCGCCGCATGTGGCCGCGCCGTGGCCCGACCGCATCGCACGCCGCATGCTGCGCACGCGCTGGGCCGACGCCGGCACGCGCGACATCAGCAGCCGGCGCGATCCGCGCGTCAGCGACATGCTTGCCGCGCTGCCGCGCGACCTGCATCTCGTGCATGGCGTGAGCTGGTCCGTCGAGGCATCCACGCGCTTCGACTCGCATCACGGGCGGCTGAACGGACATCGTCCCGGCTGCGCGCACGACGGGCAGTTCTATCTCGAACACCAGGTGATGGCCGGCATCCCGCAGGTCTGCCTGCCGCGGCTCGACCACGGCCAGCCCGTGCTCGGCGGGCTCGGCTTCGACGCCGGCCGCTTCTGGCTCGCGCTCGCCGACCTGCTGCACGTCACGCGCGCTCAGACCAGGTAGATCTCGAAACCCGGCACGCGGCCGGCCAGCAGGCCGTCGATCGGTGCAGCCGGTTCGCCGGTCGACAGCGTATAGAGATCCATCGGCGTCCGCGCCGCGTAGTAGCGCGCGAGTGCCGGCCCGAGCAGATCGCCGTCGTACAGGCACAGCTGCATCAGTGCATGGCGATTACGCACGCGCAGCCACGCGGCATCGAGCAGCGCCGCGAACACGGACGGATCGCGGTCGCGTACCTGCAGGTGCGTCAGGTAGACATCGCGCAACGGCTCGCCGGGCGCCGCGATACGCGGGCGGCGCAATACGGGCGCGAGCGCATTGAATCCGACACGGATCGCCTCGAGCGGCAACGGCAGCCGTTCGAGCACGATCCGTTTGATCTCGCCGGCATCCCACGGCGCGACGCAGCCGAGCAGGTTGTCGTGCGCATCGAGCGCCAGCAGGAACGCGCCGATGCCGAACGACGGCCACGTGTCGAGCCGGCGCGCAAATTCTTCCTCGGAAAACACCCCGCCGAACGGCTGGCGGCGCGATTCGGCATCGAGAAACGCGCGCAGCGCGTCCGCGTGATGCGGCTGCGCGTCGACGATCCGCACGCCGGGCACGCTGCGCGGTGCCGACGACAGCCCGCGCTGCGCGTAGATCGACACGTTCTCGTAGCCGTGCCAATGCGAGAAGCGCAGCCGGTGCTCGCGCCGCGAACGCGCCAGCGACTGCACCGCGAGCCGGTTGTCGCGGATCATGCAGCAATACGCATGCTGCACGCCGGCTTCGGCACGCAGCGTCGCGAAGCGTGCGCGCACCGAGTCGGTCCACTCGCGCGACAGACGCCGGTCAGGCATCAACCGGAGATCGCCGAGATAGGCGACCGGCTGCGCGCGTTCGCCGAGATAGCCGTCGCGCACGACGAGGCTCGCGAGCCCTTTCAGCGACGCGCGCTCATCCTCCGCGAGCCAGACCTCATGATGCGGCGCGTGACAGCGATGCAGCGCGAAGTAGTCGGGCGCACGGTCGAAGCGCAGCGGCAGGTTGCCCTGCATCGCATGACGGGACTGGAAATCGAGGATGCGCGCGTTGTCGGCCGGTTGCGCGAGACGGATCCGCATGGGCGCCGCTCACGCGCCGTCGAACAGCCGGCGCGCGAGCGGCCGCAGGTTCGACGTCGACAGTTCGCACAGGCACACGAGTTCGTCGCCCTGTGCGTAGCCGGGGTTGCGCGCGAGGAAGTAGTCGACATCGGCCAGCCGCCGGTGCGCGGCCGGCACCTCCGCGAGCGCGGGCGTGAGCCGGCCCTGCGGCGTGTCGAACGACAGCAGGCCGGTGGCGGAATCGTACGCGTGCCCGTAGCGGCTCGCGGCCAGGTAATCCATCAGGTCCTGCGTGGCCGGTGCGGTCAGGTTGTCGGCGCGCGGCGCGTAGTCGCGCGCGAACGCGCGCAGATAGCGATAGGTGCGATGCCCCTTGCAGATCAGGAACCAGTACAGCGGCACGGCGGGCGCCTGCCGCCACACGTCGCCCGCGTGGCGGATCCACGCGAACGCGAGATGCTGCGTGCCCCAATGCGCGGGATCGATGATCGTATCGCCGGAAAAGATCACGCGGATCGACGCGTCGCGCCAGCGCGTCTCGTACTGCTTGAGCGTCGAGAAGCCCTGGATCGCGCCACCGCTGTCGCGCAGCACGATGCAGTGCGTCTTGTCGCCGAGGTCGCGGTCGAACTGCGCACGAACCGTATCGCAATAGGACGCCGCATACAACGAGAACATCCGGTCGATGTCGTCCGGGCCCAGGGCCGCACGTTCGACGGCGGTGGCACGCAACTCCATCGGCTACTCCTGCAAGGCTGAACAGCTTGCTATGATAGCCCGTTACCCGCCCGCTCCCGCCATGTCCAACGCCGTTTCCCGCCAGGATGCGAACGACACGCCGATCGCCCGGCCATGGCTGCTGCTCGTCGCCTATCTCGTCGTGACGGGCGCGCTCTACGCCTTCGTCACGCACGTGCCGCTCGGGCCGGTCACGGTCATTCCGGCGGGCGCGCTCGATCGCGCGATTCCGCTGCTGCCCGGCACCGTGCCGCTCTACCTCAGCTACCTGTTCGCGATGCCCGCGCTCGTCTGGCTCGGGTGCGGCCGCGCATGGCTGCTGCCGGCATTCTTCGCCGGCGCGCTCGCGGCCGGCATTTGCCTCGTGTGCCATCTGCTGCATCCGACCGCCGTCGCCTGGCCGCCCGCTCGTGACAGCTGGATCGCGTGGCTGCAGCGGATCGATTCACCGCTTGCCGCATCGCCGAGCGGCCACGTCGCGCTGCCGGTTGCGATCGCCATCGTGCTGCTGGCATTGCGACGGCGATCGGCCGTGCTGTTCGCCGCGTGGAGCGCGCTGCTGATGGTGACGGTCCTGACCACCGGCCAGCATCGCGCCGCCGATGTCGCATGGGGCAACGCGATCGGCGTCGCGGCCGGCACGCTGACGCTCGCATTGCTGCGCGCCAGGGTCGACCTGCGCACGGTCGCGGCCGCACTGCTCGAATGGGCGTGCATCATCGTTGCGATCCGGGTGGCCGTCGCGCTCGGCGCGTGGTACCTGTATGCGCTTGCCGTGCTCGTCGTCGCAACGCGGCAGCATGCGCTGTTCATCCTGTATCACGACGCGGCCCACTATCACCTCACGCGCCGCCGCGGTTTCAACGACTTCCTGATCAACGTCGCGATCGGCGTGCCGGGGCTGGTACCCGTCGAGTTCTACCGGCCGCTGCATCTCGCGCATCACCGGCATCTCGGTACCGCGCAGGACCCGGAGCGCCAGTTTCTCTATCACGACCAGCCGTGGCGGTTCCGGCCGCTCGACGCGTGGCCGCTCGCACGGCAGTTCCTCGGCGATCTGTTCGTGCTGAACATGGTGCGCAACATGGCGGCGTTCCGGCGCGCGGGCGGGCAGAATACGCGGCTCGGCCCGCCGTTCCAGGCGGCCGCGGCAGTGTGGGCGGTCATCGTCGCGCTGCTCGTATGGGCCTGTTCCGCGCGGACGATCCTGCTGGTCGCGGCGCTGTGGTTCATGCCGCTGCTCACGCTGTCCGTGCTGCTGCAGAAGATCCGCAGCATGGCCGAGCATAGCGGCGGCCCGCACGCGACACCGGGCTGGGCCGACTGGACGTATTCATGGCGCACGGGCTGGATCGGCCGCGTGTTCGTGTGGCCGTATCACATCAACCTTCATCTGCAGCATCACCGGAATCCGGCGGTGCCGTGGCATGCGCTGCCCGATGCGGTCGACGAACGCGAGCCGCAGCTCGACGCACCGGAACTGGCCCGGCTGCTGTGGTCGGGCATCCCGCCGAAGCCGTAACGGGCGACGGCGTGCGCGATGCCGCGCGCGCCGCCTCTTCCTGCCTCGTTACTTCGCGATATACACGCCCGACGTCGGGCACGTGCCCTGCGTATTGCCGTCCGTCACGAGCGATGCCGCGCTCGGGAACTGCGTGGTCGCGTTGGTCTTCACCGCAATCCATGCCTCGGTGAAGTAGCTGACGCCGTTCGTCTTCGTGCACTTCAGCGACACCGCGCTGCGCGTATTGCTGCCGAATGCGCCTTCGAACGCCGACAGCAGCTGGTTACGCGTGACCGTCTTGCCCGCGTTCGCCTGCAGGAACGCGTTGAACGACGTATTGCCGAGCCGGCTGATCATGCCGGACGCCTGGTTCCAGTACGCATCGGGCGATGCCGAGTTCGAACAGGTGCCGTGCTTGAACCACTCGTGCTTGTCGAGGCAGGACGCGACGCCCGGCATGTACGTCGACAGCGTGTTGCGGGTCGCGCTGCTGAGCGGGTACGCATCCATGCTGCACCACTGGTGCGCGTTGTCGAGGTCGATGTCGTTCTGCGGCACGCCGCAGTAGAACGGCTGGTTGCCGTCGTAGTTGTTCGGCCACAGGCCATGCAGCGACAGGCTCGTCGCCGCATAGGTGCCGGCGAGGTTCGTGCATTCGGGCGTGTCGTGGGATGCGCAGAAGCCGGGCTCCCACGACGCGGCGAGCAACAGGTAGTCGTAGCTGGTCTGCGCGGTGGCGTGCAGTGAAGCGGAAGCGACGGCGAGTGCGGCAACGGCGCGGGCGAGCGTCTTGAGCATGGCGTTTCCTCGGAAAAGGCTTGCGGTCGCGGGATGCGCCGCAAGATTGTCGAATGTCTGCCTGCGATTGTTGCCGACGCAACGTGGCACGAATGTGAAGGTGGACGAAAGAATTCGCGATGCGGCGCCGATGTATGGCATGCACCGGGACGATCGACACCGGCCGGATCGCCGCGTGCCGCCGAGCCTGTTACGACCGGTACCGGTACCGGCGGTTGCCTTCCACGGCACGCGGCGCCCGCGTACGCTGTCGCCACCTTCATCCTGCACGGAACCTCTCCATGGTGACGGCGACCCGGCTGGGCAAGCCATACTGCGTCGAGATCGGGAACGGGCGGGGCGTCGTGCGCTCGGACACGCACAAGGCGGGCAAAGGCGGCGACGCGGGCATGCGGCCGCACGAGCTGCTCGAAAGCGCCCTCGCGGCGTGTGTCTGCATGTCGATCGATATGGCCGCGGAACGCGCGGGCATGACGCTGCCCTCCTGCACGGTGGACGTGGCTATCGACCGCCTAGATCGCGAAACGGGCTTCGACATCGCGCTACGCTTCGCGGCACCGCTGTCGCACGCGCAGCAAGCACTGGTGCACGACGCGACGCAGGCCTCGCCGGTCGCACGCACGCTGGGCAAACCGGTACGGATCAGGCCGGCCACGATCGTGAGCGACTGACCGTCCCGCATCGCCGCAGGCGCCGCGCTATCGACACCGGCACGCATACGTGCACGGCGCGCGTTCCGTCACGACCCGGTGCCCAGCTGCGTGCACGCGCGTGTGATCGATTCGGGGCCTTCGAGCGCGAGGATCTGCCACACGCCGATGCTGACGCGCTGGCGCGCCGCCGTCGACGCATCGGCCAGCAACGCCTCGACGCGCGGTGCGGCGTCGGGCGCCTGCTGCTTCAGCGCCGCGTGATGCCGCGCGCGCGACGCCGGTTCGGATTCGTACACGTCGCACAGGCGCACCATGCCGGCGAGACCGGCGAGGTCGTCGTCCTTGTCGATCGCGCCCGGCTCGACGGGCGCAAGCCCCTTGCGCTCCGCCGCCGGCAGCTTGTTGCGCGCGCCTTCGTCGATCGACGTAGCGGATGCCGGCGGCAGGCCGCCGATCGCCGCGACGATCCGGCTGCCCGCGGCGATCATGTCGCCCTGGCACTCGATCTTCTCGGCGGCCGCGACGTTCGAGCAGAACGACACCGACGTGCGGTACACGTCGTTGCTCATGCGCGGCACTTCGTCCGCGCTCGCCTGCGCGAAGCCGGCGCTCGTCAGCGCCAGGGCAGCGGGAATCAGGATGCGGAATGCTCTCGTCTTGTTCATTGTTGTATGCGTATGGGGGTTCTCGTGGCGGGCAACCTCGCGCGGCCGCACGGTGGCGGCCGCTGTGACGCCGGGCCCGCGT
This sequence comes from Burkholderia lata, assembly GCF_902499025.1. Classification (GTDB taxonomy): domain Bacteria; phylum Pseudomonadota; class Gammaproteobacteria; order Burkholderiales; family Burkholderiaceae; genus Burkholderia; species Burkholderia lata_C. The sequence continues at coordinate 22,219 of NZ_CABVPW010000057.1, forward strand.
CCGGCGGCACGCGCTCACTTCATCGACGCCGCCTCCGAACCGCCGGGCGACAGCGCCGCGTTGTCCTGCTCGCGCCACGTGCGGCGCGACGCCATGATCGCCTTCACGGCCGAACGCGCGACCTTCCACCACGCGAACGGCCGCGGGTCGGCGAGCATGCTGAGCGCGCGCGCATAGTCGAGCGTCAGCCCGGGCGTCCACGCCATCGTCACCGCGCGCTTGCGGATCTGCGCGGCAACCCACAGCTCGGGCGTGAGCAGCAGCCGCACGAACGCGCCCCACCCGGCCCGCGTGCCCTTCAGCCGCCACACCGCACCGTCGAGCGCGGCTTCGAGCGCGTTCGACACCGTGCTCGAGCAGTTGCGGTATGTGAGGTTGTACGTCACGTTCTGCCGGTACGCCGTCCAGAAGGCATCCAGTTTCGACGGGTCGTAGTTGCGGATCCGCACGCGCACGGTCGACGGACACCACGCCTTCGACTCGGTCGCGTAGTCGGGCTGAAACAGGCCCGGCACGTCGTTCTCGCGCGTCGCGCGCAGGATGCGCGTGAATTCGTCCGGAGAACGATCGATTTCGACGCCCGGATACAGGCTGATATAGACACCCTCGGGCGACTCCAGCGCCGCGTGCCCGGTCGAGATCACGCCGTTGACGTCCACCGCCGCGATATAGCGGTCGATCACCGGATAGCGCTGCGCTTCGGCCTTCGACGTGCCGGTCGGCGTCCACACGTGCACGGTGAGCGCATGCTCGCCGTCGGCCGGCGGGCCGTCCCATTCGGATTGCGCGAAATGCGGCGCGGCGCGCGCATCGTCGAGATCGGGCGCGAGCGCCGGCGCCGGCGACGTCGCGAACGCCGGATTGCGCGTCAGCCGCCGCACGCGCGCGGCAAGGCTCAGCATGTGCATCCCGCCGAACATCAGCAGCAGGCCGAGGCAGTACGGCACGGTGCCCACATAGTGCGTCGGGTAGGGCTGGTAGAAGAAGATCGCCAGCAGGATCTCGACGACACCCCATGCGAATGCGACGTTCCAGCGGCGATAGCGCACCATCCACGCGGCGGTGCACTGCAACAGCCCGTCGACGAGGAACAGCGTGCCGAAGATCATCGACAGCAGGAAATGGCCGTGGTGATGCCCCGCGAACACGAGCCCGGCGGCGACCACGACCACGATCCCCTTCACGTAGCGCAGGATGCGCTGCCCGCCGACGCCGCTGCCGGCCACGGCAAGCGTCGCGAGCCCCTCGATCAGGAACAGCCACGCAAAGATCTGGATCGGAAAATGCAACGCGCCGTCGAGCGCATCGACGAAGATCACGACGCCTGCGACGACCCACACCCAGCCGAGCACGGTCAGCCCGCGCCAGCGGGTACGCAAGTATTCGATGCCCAGCAGCAGCAAGACCAGTCGTACCATCGCGCCCTCTCGTCATTTTTTCGGGAAACGCGCTGGTCACGCGTTTCCTGTCGTTTCGACCGCGCATCGTGCGATGCGCCAGCCGAAAGGCGGTAATTCATACCGGCGCGTCATGCCTCGACATGACCGTTGGCGGCCGGTATCCCCCCGCACTGGCCGAATAATAAGATATGGCGGAGAGGGTTGAAAGCGCGACGAAAACGTTGTCGGTACGGCACCGACAGGGGTCATCGACCGCTGCCGTGGCAGATATCCCGTTCGACAACGCGCGGCGGATACGCGAGAATCCGGCTTCCGAGGGCGAAAGCCACTGAACCGAACCGCACAGACGGGACAACAATGAACGTATCGATCACGCGCCGGCGCCTGCTGGCCGCCGGCGTGGCCGCGAGCGGCCTCGCACTGTCCGGCTGTTTCACGCCGGCGCTCTACGAAAACCACGACGAAACCTACGTCGAGCACGTTTCCGCTTTCATGATCACGAAAGACGGCAAGAAGCTGGTGGTACTGGGCGAACGCTATCACTACATCTTCGATCTGCCGGACAAGCTGCGCCCGGTGCTGACCGCCAGCTACCGCAAATCGCTGCACACGTCGTTCGGCAGCTTCCGCGTCGACGGCAGCGACGTGACCGGCCAGTACCGCACCGTTCTGTCGAAGGATGCGCCGGACGACGAGCGTCAGGCGGCAACCGCCGACGGCTTCAGAACCTCGCGCACCCAGATCGCACTCGACGGCAACGTCGTCGGCAAGCGCTATTCCACCGAGGGCTTCTCGCTGAAACCGGACAGCACCGCGCAATCGTTCAACGAGCGCTATACGGTCGCCATCGACGAAGCACCGTCCGCCTTCGCGAAGGGGCTCCGGATCCTGGCCACGCCAGTCACCGTGGCGGCCGACGGCGTGCTCGTGCTGGGCGGGATCCTGCTGCTGCCGGTCGCCCTTTTTTCCCTCAAGGACCGGCCAATCGCCGGGTTCTAGGCCCATCCTGTCCGTCATGGCACCCGGCCGACGCGTGACAGAGGAGCATCGACATGCGTGACCCGTCGCTTCATCCATCCTCGCTCGGCCCGCAACTCAAGCGCTGGCGCGCGCTGCACCGCGTCAAGCAAAGCCATGCGGCCGAGCTGTTCGGCGTCGCACAATCGACGATCTCCCGCTGGGAAGCCGGCGTCCTGCAGATGTCGCCCGACGAGCGCGCGACCGCCGAGCGGCTGCTCGCCGCGCGCCTCGATTCGGCGGGCGATCGCGCGCTCGCGCGGCTCGTCTCGGGCAGCGCAGGCCGCATGCATCTCGTGTGCGACCTCACGCACCGCCTGCTCGCTTCTTCACCCGCACGCGCGGCCGAATTCTCTCAGCCGCTGTCGATGCTGCTCGGCACGTCGCTGTGGCGCTACGCGAGCCCGGAGATCGTCCGCATGGAAGCCGCGCTCGACACGCTCGGCTGGCATGACCATGCGGGGCCGCCGAGCGTCGAATTCGACACCGGCGCGAATGCGTCGCGCGTCGTGCCGATCCGCGGCAGCGCGTGCCGATGGACGCGGATGACGTTGTCGGACGGATCGGCCGCGCGGCTCGTGGAGACGCTCGAGGATGCGTAATCGCTGGATCGCAACGAAGAACCCCATGCCGGCAACGGCGCGGCAGGCTTCGACGTGTCCCGCACGCAACGCGGAAGATGCCGACGTGAATGGCGGCACGGCCAGGGGACACGCCCCATGCTGAGGCTTGTCGTGCGAGAACTCGTGATCGTCTCGCTCATGCTCTATCTGGGCGCCGCCGTGCTGATCGCGCTTCGCTCGGGCGTGGCCAACGCCGGCGGCAGGCGCGTGGCACGCCGCAGCCGCCCCTACCTGTTCAGCCTGATCGTCCTGGTTCAGATCGGCTTCTTCGCCCTTTTCTGCTGGGCCGGACTTTTCGCGAAGTAGGCGCGCGACCCAGCGCACCCGATCCCGCGCACGCCACGCATATTTCATGCGTGGACGAACCGCGCACCGCCGCATTACGCTTGATGGCTCATCGCAAGGACGCCGACCATGACCCCAGATACCATCCACGCACGGCTCGCTTTCCTGCGCGAGGCCGAACGCCTGAAGGACGTGCTGCGCAGCGGCTACACGTCGGCCGGGCGCGCGGAAAGCACGGCCGAGCACAGCTGGCGGCTGTGCCTGATGGCGCTCGTATTCGCCGACGCGCTGCCCGGCATCGACACGCTGAAACTGCTGAAGCTGTGCATCGTCCACGATCTCGGCGAGGCGCTGCACGGCGACATTCCCGCGATCGAACAAGCCGCGCACCCCGACAAAAGCGCGCACGAACGCGACGACCTGCTGACGTTGACCGCACCGCTCGATCCCGCGCAGCGCGACGAGATCGTCGCGCTTTGGGATGAATACGAGGCGGCCGCTACGCCGGAAGCACGCGCGGCGAAGGCGCTCGACAAGCTGGAGACGATCCTGCAGCACAACCAGGGCAGCAATCCGCCCGATTTCGACTACGCGTTCAATCTCGGCTACGGCCGCCGCTATACCGATGCCGCGCCGCTGTTCAGCGCGATCCGCGACATCGTCGACGCCGACACGCAGCGCCGGATCGACGCGGGCGGGCGGCGCGCGTAAGCTCGTGGGGATCGGGCACGCGGCGCCGCGCAACCCGCTCGCACGAGGCTCGACGCCAGCGTAAAGGCGAACGCATGCCCGACTGGCTCGCGCCCGGCATCGTCAAGCAGCACCGCACGCTCGTGAACCTGCTGATCGGCAGCGGCTTCACGCTCACGCACCTGGACGAATGGGGGCCGACGCAGGCGCAGGTCGATGCGCTGCCCGCGCTCGACGAGGAACGCGATCGGCCGATGATGGCGCTCGTCGCCGCGCAGCGCTAACGCACGTTAACGCAGGCCGCAACACGCGCACGGGCCCTCGCCCGCCGCGCTCACAGATTGCAACAATGACGCCGCCCGGCCCCCGCTCCGATGCGGCGTTCGCACAATTCAGCACAATTTCCACACGACTTGGCGTGATTTCCTCGCTTACCATGAGCGGCTGATTCGACCCGGTACGGCCGCACGATGCGTACGCGGATGCCGTCGCGGGCACCCTTGCCCGACATCCGACGCCGACCGGATCGTCCCGCCCGGCCGCACGCATCGCCGGCACTGCCCGATCCTCGCCGCACGCTCATGACTCAGAAGACCCATCGCCGCCGGCGCATCGTGCTGGCTACCCTTGCCATCGTCGCAATCGCCGCCGGCATCACCCTGAAGGCGTGCGCGCCCGACAAGCATCCGCAATACCTGTCCGCCCCCGTCTCGCGCGGCGATCTCGAGAACGCGGTGCTGGCGACCGGCGCGCTGCAGGCCTTCCGGCAGGTCGACGTCGGCGCGCAGGTGTCGGGGCAGTTGAAGTCGCTGAAGGTCAAGCTCGGCGACAAGGTCTCGAAGGGCCAGTGGCTTGCCGAGATCGATCCCGTGATCTCGGAAAACGCGCTGCGCCAGGCCCGCGCCAGCGAAGAAAGCCTGCGCGCGCAGCAGCAATCGACCGCCGCGCAACTCACGCAGGCGGAACTCGCGTTCAAGCGCCAGCAGGCGATGCTGCCCGACGATGCGACATCGCGCGAATCGTTCGAGGCCGCGCGCGCGACGCTCGACGTACAGCGCGCGACACTCGCGTCGCTTGCCGCGCAGATTCGCTCGGCCCGCATCCAGATCGAGACCGCGCAGGCGAACCTCGGCTACACGCGCATCGTCGCGCCGATCAATGGCGAGGTCGTCGCGGTCGTCACGCAGGAAGGCCAGACCGTGATCGCGCAGCAGCAGGCGCCGGTGATCCTGAAGCTCGCCGATCTCGACACGATGACCGTGAAGGCACAGGTGTCGGAAGCCGACGTGATCCGCGTGAGTGCCGGCCAGACCGCGTATTTCACGATCCTCGGCGAACCGGACAAGCGTCACTACGGCAAGCTGCGCGCGATCGAACCGGCACCGCAGAACTACGCCGAAGCGCAAAGCACGCTCGGCGGCGGTTCGGGCGGCGGCACGAAGCCGAATTCCGCCGTGTTCTACAACGCGCTGTTCGAAGTGCCGAATCCCGAGCATCGGCTGCGTATCTCGATGACCGCGCAAGTCAACATCGTGCTCGGCAACGCACGCAACGCGCTCAGCATTCCGGCCGCCGCGCTCGGCGAAAAACGCAAGGACGGCACCTACGCGGTGCGCGTGCTGCGCGCCGACGGCAGCACGGAAACGCGCAACGTCCGCATCGGCATCAACAACAACGTGCGCGTCGAAGTGCTGGCCGGCCTGAAGGACGGCGAACGCGTCGTGATCGGCGAAGCGGCCGGCGACGACCACGCGCCGCTGGCGGACGTGGTGTGACGATGAACCAGCCCCTGCTGAAACTCGCTGCCGTCACACGGCGCTTTCCGGCCGGCGACAAGGATGTCGTTGTCCTGAACAACGTCAACCTGTCGATCCACGCGGGCGAGATCGTCGCGATCGTCGGTGCGTCGGGCTCCGGGAAGTCGACGCTGATGAACATCCTCGGCTGCCTCGATCATCCGAGCGAAGGCACCTACACGGTCGGCGGCCGCGACACGCACATGCTCGACAGCGACGAGCTCGCGCAACTGCGCCGCGAACACTTCGGCTTCGTGTTCCAGCGCTATCACCTGCTGCCGCATGTCGACGCGGTCGCGAACCTCGAAATGCCGGCGATCTACGCCGGCACGCCGCGTGCGGAACGGCACGCCCGCGCACGCGAACTGCTCGCGCGCCTCGGGCTCGCGGATCGCGCGCACCATCGCCCCGGGCAACTGTCCGGCGGCCAGCAGCAGCGCGTGAGCATCGCGCGCGCGCTGATGAACGGCGGCCAGGTGATCCTCGCCGACGAACCGACCGGCGCGCTCGACACGAAAAGCGGCCAGGACGTGATCCGCATCCTGCACGAGCTGAACGCGCTCGGCCATACGATCGTCATCGTCACGCACGACAAGGCCGTTGCGCGCCATGCGAAGCGCATCATCGAGATCAGCGACGGCGAGATCGTCGCCGACCGGCCGAACCGGCACTATGCGGAAGCCCTCGCGGAAGCGGGCGTCGACGCAGCGGAAGCCGCGGACACAACCGAAGCGGCCGCCGGCGCACTACCCGCCCGCGATCGCCACGACGTGCCGCCGCCCGCGGCCGTCGACACCGATGCGCATGCCGATACCGGCACCCGCACGCGACGCTTCGCGGCCGGCTCCGGCCGCTTCGCCGAAGCCTGCCGGATGGCGTGGATCGCACTCGTGTCGCACCGGCTGCGCACGCTGCTGACGATGCTCGGCATCATCATCGGCATCACGTCGGTCGTATCGATCGTCGCGATCGGCGAAGGCGCGAAGCGCTACATGCTCGACGAGATCGGCAGCATCGGCACGAACACGATCAACATCTATCCGGGCACCGACTGGGGCGACAGCCGCGCCGACGCGATCCAGACGCTCGTGCCTGCCGACGTCGCCGCGCTCGCCGAGCAGCCGTACGTCGACAGCGCGACGCCCGAAACGTCGCGCACGCTGCTGCTGCGCTACCGCAACATCGACGTGAACGCGCTCGTGAGCGGCGTCGGCGACCGCTTCTTCCAGGCACGCGGGATGCGCTTCGCGCTGGGTGTCGCGTTCGACGCGGACGCGGTGCGCCGTCAGGTGCAGGTGGCCGTGATCGACCAGAACACGCGCCGCAAGCTGTTCGGCGCGACGCGCAACCCGATCGGCGAAGTGATCCTGGTCGACAACGTGCCGTGCGTCGTGATCGGCGTGACGGCCGACAAGAAGAGCGCGTTCGGCAGCGTGAAGAGCCTGAACGTGTGGGTGCCGTACACGACCGCGAGCGGGCGCCTCTTCGGGCAGCGCTATCTCGACAGCATCACCGTGCGCGTGCGCGACGGGCAGCCGAGCGCCGCCGCCGAGAAAAGCCTCGAAAAGCTGATGACGCAGCGCCACGGCCGCAAGGACTTCTTCACGTACAACATGGACAGCGTGGTGAAGACCGTCGAGAAGACCGGCCAGTCGCTCACGTTGCTGCTGTCGCTGATCGCCGTGATCTCGCTCGTCGTCGGCGGGATCGGCGTGATGAACATCATGCTGGTGTCGGTCACCGAGCGCACGCGCGAAATCGGCATCCGGATGGCGGTCGGCGCGCGCCAGTCCGACATCCTGCAGCAGTTTCTCGTCGAGGCCGTGCTCGTCTGCCTGCTCGGCGGCACGATCGGCATCGCGCTGTCGTTCGGGCTCGGCGCGCTGTTCTCGATGTTCGTCGCGCAGTGGAAGATGGTGTTCTCGGCCGGCGCGATCGTGACCGCGTTCGTCTGCTCGACGCTCACCGGTGTGATATTCGGCTTCATGCCCGCGCGCAATGCATCGCGGCTCGATCCGATCGATGCGCTCGCGCGCGACTGACGCAAGGCCCGCCATGACGCATTCCTCACCGCTTTACCGCCTGGGCGCATTCGCCTGCGCGGCCGCGCTGCTCGCCGGCTGCGCAGGCGCACGCCACGAACCGCTGCCAGCCGTCGCGATGCCGGCGAACTGGGAGGCACCGGTTGCCGCCAATGCACCGGCCACGACGCGCGACTGGTGGCGCAGCTTCGGCGATCCGCAACTCGACGCGCTGATCGACGACGCGCTGCGCGCCAACAACGACCTCGCGATCGCGGCGATCCGCGTGTACCGCGCGCAACTGCAGGCCGGGCTCGCGGATACGAACCTGACGCCCAACGTATCGCTCGGCGCGAACGGCGCCGTGTCGCTCACGCTCGATACGCACCAGATGAGCCGGACGAGCGGTGTAACCGGTTCGCTCAGCTATGAAATCGACCTGTGGGGCCGGCTGGCCGCGCTGCGCGACGCCGCGCGCTGGGAAGCCGATGCGACGGCCGCCGATCTCGAAGCCGCTCGGCTGTCGCTGATCGGCACGACCGCGTCGCTGTACTGGCAGATCGGCTATCTGAACCGGCAGATCGCGCTCGGCGACGCGAACATCGCGTATGCGGTCCGCACGCTCGCGGTCGTCCGGTCACGGCATACGGCCGGTGCCGTGTCGGGGCTCGATCTCGCACAGGCCGAACAAAGCCTCGCCGCACAACGCGCCGCGCAGACGCAACTGATCCAGCAACGCACCGAGAACCGCCACGCGCTCGCGATCCTGTTCGACCGGCCGCCGCAGCAGCGCGCGGCCGAACCGTCCGCGCTGCCCGTCGCGGCCCCGCCGGAAGTGGTGGCCGGCCTGCCCGCGAGCCTGCTCGGCCGGCGCCCCGACCTGCGTGCAGCGGAATTCCGGCTGCGCGAGTCGCTCGCGCAGGTCGACGCGACGCGCACGAGCTTCTACCCGACCTTCACGCTGACCGGCCAGGCCGGCACGTCGAGCACGAGCCTCGAGCGCGTGCTGATGAATCCGGTCGGCACGCTCGGGCTTGGCCTGGCACTGCCGTTCATCCAGTGGAACACGATGCAGTTGCAGATCAAGGTGTCGAAGTCGCAGTACGAGGAAGCCGTCGTCGGGTTCCGCCAGAAGCTCTACACGGCGCTCGCCGAAGTCGAGAATGCGCTGTCGGCGCGCGTGCAACTCGAGCGCGAAGCCGAACAGCGCGCACTGTCGCTGGCCCAGGCGCAGCGCGCCGAACAGCTGGCCGCTGCGCGCTTCGCGGCCGGCGCGACCGCCGTGCAGCCGTGGCTCGACCAGCAGCAGCGGCTGCGCGACGCGCAAAGCGCCGACGAACTGACGCGCCTGAACCGGCTCAACAACCAGATGACGCTGTACCGCGCGCTCGGCGGCGGGATGTCCTGACCGGCGCGCGCACCGGGCCGGCCGCGCCGGCCGCGTGCGGCGTCATTCGCACACGGGTGCCCCGCGTCGTGCCGGCGCGAACGCCACCGCGCTCGCGGTCGCGAGCACGGCCACACCTGCCGCGCCGTACACCATCACCCAGCCGAACCCGTGCACGAGCGCCGCATGCAGCGCCGCGCCGGTCGGGTCGGCCTGCGCGAGCGCCGGCGCGATCTCGTGCAGCCCGTCCGTGCGGCCGGATGCAATCTCCTGCGCGAGCCGGCGCAGTGCCGCATCGCCGATCGAGCCTGCAACGCCGCCCTTCAGGCTCGCGACGATCCCCGCGACCAGCACGAAACCCATCGCCGCGATGTTCAGCGCGAGCGAGATCATCCGCGCGCTCATGTCGATGCCCGACGCCATCCCGGCCCGCGAACTCGGCACCGCGCCCGTCGTCGTGTTGGTCACGGGCGTGTTCGTGAGCCCGAGCCCGATGCCGGCGATCACGCAGCCGGGCAGCATCGTGATCCAGCTTGCATGGTCGGCCGCGCTGCCGATCCGCATCAGCGCGAACCCGGCCGCGATCGTGAACAGGCCGCCCGGGATCACGACGCCCGGCCCGTAGCGCAACGCGAGCCGTTCGCCGAACGGCGGCGCGACCAGCGTCGGCAACGTGTACGCGAGCAACGCAAGGCCGGCCGTCACGCTGTCGTAGCCGAGCGCGACCTGGAACCAGATCGGCAGGTAGATCATGAACGGCCAGAAGCTGAAGTTCATCCCCATCGAGCCGAAGATCGCGCCGGTGAACGGGCGGATCCGGAACACCGAGAAATCGAACATCGGCCGCGCGCTCGCGCGTTCCGCGACGAAGAAGCCGGCCAGTGCCAGCACGGTCGCGCCGAGCACGCCGAGGCCGGCGGCGCTGGTCAGCCCGAGCTCCGCGCTTTGCGTGATATAGAACGCCAGGCCGAGCACCGCGAGCGACAGCGTGACGATGCCCGCCACGTCGAGCTTGCCCGCGTGCGGATCGCGCGACTCCTGCACCGCGCCGCCGATCAGCACGAGCGCGATGGCCGCGAGCGGCGCATGGACGAGGAACACCCACGGCCAGCTCGCCATGGCGACGATCGCGCCGCCGACGATCGGCCCGAACCCGAGCCCGATGCCGAACACGATCCCCCAGATCCCGAACGCGCGGCCGCGCTCGCGACCCTCTCGGAACTGGTGCGACAGCACCGCAATCTGGCAGATCAGCATCGCGCCGCCGCTCGCGCCCTGCAGCAGCCGGCCCGCGACGAGCACCGGCACGTTCGGCGCGAGCCCGCACAGCAGCGATGTCGCGCCGAACAGCACGGTGCCGATCACGTACACGCGCTTGCGGCCGAACCGGTCGGCAAGCGTGCCGGCCGCCATCAGCACGGTCGTGCACGCGATCGTGTACGCATTCATGATCCACTGCATGCCGTTGAAATCGCCGTGCAGCACGTGTTCGAGCGTCGGCAGGATCACCGGCACGCTCGAGATTTCGAGGCCGAACATCAGCGACGTAAGACAGACGGCCGCGAGCGCGACCGCATTCCTGCGAGAGTCGGATTGCGTCATGCGTATTGCGCCGCGACCCGGCAACGGGCCGCGCGCCTCCAGGTAAGAAGAATTCTCCGCGCGCGGCCGGCGACGCACGCTGGACGGGAATCGGTACTATAGTGAGAATTCCCATCCCCATTGACGCACGCATTTCTCCAGACTGGGGAACCACAGGACTCAATCCTTCCCATGACCGACAGACTCGACGGCGTAACGACCTTCGTCCAGGTAGTGGAATCGGGCAGCTTCGCGCTCGCCGCGGAGCGCCTCGACATGACGCGTTCGGCCGTCGGCAAGGCGATCGCGCGGCTCGAGAAGCGGCTCGGCGCGCGGCTGCTGCAGCGCACGACGCGCAGCCAGAGCCTGACCGACGACGGCCAGGCGTACTACGACCGCTGCGTGCGCGCGCTCGCGGAGCTGGAAGCGGCGGAGGCCGACCTCGACTGCGGCCGTAACGAGCCGCGCGGCAAGCTGCGCCTGAGCGTGCCGCTCGCGTTCGGGCACCACTGCGTGACGCCCATCGTGCTCGACCTCGCACGCATCTATCCGCATTTGCGGATCGACGTGTCGATCACCGACCGTTTCGTCGATCTCGTCGAGGAAGGCATCGACCTCGCGGTGCGGATCGGCACGCTCGCGGACAGCACGAGCCTCGCGGTGCGGCGGCTCGGCACGCAATACGGCAGCCTCGGCGCAGCGCCGTCGTACCTCGCCCGCTACGGGATGCCGAAGACGCTCGACGACCTGAAGGACCACCGGACGATCGCGTATTCACGCTCGGGCGTGGTTCAACCGTGGGATTTGCGCGCGCCGGACGGCTCGACGGTCCGGATCGACATGCCGCACCAGCTCAGCTTCGACGACGTGCAGGCGATCGCGGCGGCCGGCGCATCGGGGTTCGGGATCGCGTGGCTGCCGAGCTGGTTGCTCGACCACCACGTGAAGCGCGGCGAGATGACGGTCGTGCTCGACCGCTGCTTCGTCTGCGAAGGCGACATCCACGCGATCTGGCCGAAGACGCGCTATCTGCCGCGCAAGACGCGCTGCGTAATCGATGCGTTCGCGCAGGCGATTCCGCCGATGATCGAACGATAGGCAGGACTGCGCACGGTGCCGCGGCTCGTGCCGCACGCGAACGTGCGACACGGCCGCCCTGCCCGCGCTATTTCGCGTCGCCGCCGTCGATTGCCAGCATGCGCCGGCGGCGCGCGCGGGCGAGTGCCGCCGGCGCGAAGTGCAGCACGACCAGCCGCGTCAGGTGATGAGACAGGACGAACACGACGTTCAATCCGCCGCCATAGGCGACGATCGTGATCGTCTCGATGGCCCCGGGCGCATACGAGAGCCACAGCGGCAGCACCCCGTAGCCGGACAGCCGCGCCATCCCCCACGCGAACGCACCGGCCACCATCAGCATCAGCGCGATGCATGCAAGGCCGGTTCGACCGTATCGCAACCCGTCCGCCAGCGTGATCTGCCGGAACTGTGCGCCGATCAGCGCGCCCAGGACGACCGACGCCGCATCGACGCACCACGCCGGCACGTCGAAATCGTGCAGCCATCCCGCTCGCACGAACACGCCGGTCAGCACGATGGCCGTGATCATGAACGGCGCCGGCACACCGAGCCCGAGCAACGTCCGCCCGGTCAGCACGCACAGCGCCACCAACCCGGTCAGCGCGAGCCACGTCTCGACCGGCAATGCAGCGACAGCCGCGTGCTGCGGCGCGCCCACCTGCGCCGGAATGAAGCAACTGACCAGGACCGTGATTGACAGGAGCCGCACGAGATGCACGACGATCACCTTGGCCGACGCGCGCTCGGATTCCAGCAGGTCGAATACCGCGGCGAGTGCGCCGGGATAGACGGCCAGCAGTGCATCGGCCCGGTTCCAGCGCGAGACGCGGGACAGCCAAAGACTGCCGACCACGATCTGCGCGGCCAGGCACAGGAGCAGGACGCCCAGGCTCGGCATGATCGAGACGACCATCTGCGTGTCCCACGACCGGAACAGCAAGCCGGTGGCCGTGCCGAGCACGATCTGCACGAACTCGAGGCCGAAGCGCAGCCTGGGCGCGAAACCGAACCGGCTGGTCGCGATCGACGCGGCGAGGATCGCGCCGAGCAGCAGGCCATGCGGGACGCCCGCATACCGCAGCACCAGCCCGACCGCGGTCAGGCAGGCAAGATACGCGAGTGTCTTCATCGGGCAGCGCCCTGGCTGTCGACCTGGCTCAGGCAAATTCGCATGGAAATGCAATTGGAATTAGTTGAAATGAAATGCCAGACTCAAAAAAAGATCGTCCGATTATTCCGGATTCAATCATCCATAACTCATGAATCCAGTCGAGGCGCGATGACACACGGATCAACTCGCGTTGAAACGCCGAGTGCGCTACGAATCCATCAGGAAAGGCAGTAGATGCACGAACGTCGCCAATCAAGCAGCAGTCACAAACCCAGGCAGCCCAGCGCCTCAGCCCGCACCCCCACCGGAACAGCCCCTTTCTCTCACGCCTGCTTCGGACTTTTATCGAATAGCGGCATTTTCATGCGTGCTTTCGATTTAGATGCTTTAAATCATCGAACTACCAATCAAATTTTGTCTTAAGATATTAATGGCTTTACCGATTCCGTGACAAGCAGAAACCCTCCCCCACCCCCTCAAAATCCGGAAATTATTATTGAGATTTTCATCTATTTCAGGCAGTTGTGATTTCACGCGGTGGATGGTAGCGCGCGTTACCGCATGCACGGCACTGGAGGCGCGCCGACTGCACAATAAAAAAGCGGCGCATGCCGAAGCATGCGCCGCCCTGCGGATTGCCGGCCGCGAGCCGGCGTTCAATCCGCGCCCAGCGCCGCCAGCGGATGCGCAAACAGCTTCCACGGCGACGTGAGGAAATGCCGCACGCGTTCGGCGCGCAGCTCGACGAGCGACGCGGGCGCCCAGCGCGGCTTGCGATCCTTGTCGACGAGATGCGCACGCACGCCTTCGCAGAAATCGCCTTCCTCGATCGCGCGCGCGACGATGCCGAGTTCCATCCGGAACGATTCGGCCAGCGTCATCTGGCGGCCGCGCAGCAGTGCCTCACGCGTCACGCACAGCATCGTCGGCGAATGGCCGGTGAGCGCATCGAGCGTCGCCTGCAGCCATTGACGGTGCTCGCGCGACAACTCCTCGCGCGCGAGATCCTGCATCAGCGTCGCGACGATCCGCTCGACGGCCGAGCGCTTGTCGAAGTGACGCACGATCCACGCCATCTGGCTGTCGAGCGCCGCATGCGGCACGACGTTGCACGGCGGCTCGAACACCTTGCGCAGCAGCGGCAATGCATCGCCTTCCCACTTGACGCTTTCGATACGTGTCTCGAACGTGTCGAGCCACGCGGACGGCACACACAGATCCGCGAGCTTCGCGGTCAGCGCGTCGGCACCCGACAGCATCGCGCCGGTCAGCCCGACGTACAGTTCGAGTTCGACCGGCATGCGCGACAGGAAATGCGTCGCGCCGACGTCTGGCACGAGGCCGATGCGCGTCTCCGGCATCGCGATCTTGCTGCGTTCGGTCGCGACGCGCAGCGCCGCGCCTTGCGCGAGACCCATGCCGCCGCCCATCGTCACGCCATCCATCAGCGCGACCACCGGTTTCGGGAACGTATGGATCGCGTAGTCGAGCCGGTATTCGTCGACGAAGAACGGCAGCCAGGTTTCGCGCTGCGCGACCATCCTGTACAGCGCGCGCACGTCGCCGCCCGCGCAGAAGCCCTTCTCGCCGGCGCCGCGCAGCACGACCGCGACGATCTGGTCGTCGTCGCGGCAGCGCTCGAGGAGCGCGGCCAGCTCGACGATCATCGGGTACGACAGCGCATTGAGCGCGGCCGGCCGGTTCAGCGTGATCAGCGCCACGCGGTTCACCACGCGGAACAGCACCTCGGATGCGTGCTCCGCGAACGCGTCGTGATTCGTGACCGGCGTGCTCATCGTTGCGACTCTCCATCGGTATGCCACTGCGGCGCGCGCTTGCCGAGGAACGCAGCCACGCCTTCGCGCGGATCGTTCGTGTCGAACAGGTCGACGAAGCGCTCGCGCTCGACCGCGAGTGCCGCACTGCGCGGCACGCCGCGACGCGCGAGGCCGATCAGCTCCTTGCTGTACGCGACCGCGTGCGGGCTCTGCCGCGCGACGTTGCGTGCCAGAGCCAGCGCCGCATCGCGCGCCGCGCCCGACTCCACGACATCCTCGACGAGGCCGATCCGCAGCGCCGTGGCCGCATCGACACGCGCGCCGGTCAGGATGATCTTCTTCGCCCAGCCTTCACCGACCAGCCAGGGCAGCGTCTGCGTGCCGAGCCCGCAGGGCAGCAGGCCGACCGACGGCTCGGGCAGCGCCATCTGCGCGTGCGTCTCCGCGATGCGAAGGTCACACGCGAGCGCGCATTCGAGCCCGCCGCCCATCGCATAGCCGTTGATCGCCGCGATCGTCACGACGCGCGCGTCGTGCAGCGCTTCGAACGCCGCGCCGAAGCGCGACGCCATCGCGCGTGCAACCGCGCGGTCGCCTTCGGCGAACGTGTTGAGATCGGCACCCGCGCTGAAGAACTTCGGGCCGTCGCCGGTGATCACCAGCGCACGCACGCGCGGGTTCGCATTCAGTTCGGCGACGGTTTCCTGCAATTGCTTCAGCCCGTCGGCGGTAAAGGCGTTCGCGGGCGGACGCTTGAGCGTCGCGCACGCGATCGCGCCGTCGTCGACGTAGTCCAGTTCGATCATCATGCGTCCTTCTTCGTTGCCGGTTGGTACAGGCGGATCACCGCCGAGAAATCGAGCTGGCCGTCGCCGCGGCTGCTCATCGTCTGGTACAGCTGCTGCGCGAGCGCGCCGAGATAGACGGGCTGGCGGGCCTGCTTCGCGGCGTCGTTCGCGAGGCCGAGATCCTTCAGCATCAGGTCGGTGCCGAAGCCGCCCGAGTAGCCGCGCGACGACGGCGCGGTGTCGATCACGCCCGGATACGGGTTGTAGGTGTCCGAACTCCAGCAGCGGCCGGTCGACGTGTTGACGATGCCGGCCAGCACCTTCGGGTCGATGCCGAGCGCGACGCCGAGCGACATCGCCTCCGACACGGCTGCCATCGAGATGCCGAGCACGAGGTTGTTGCAGACCTTCGCGACCTGCCCCATGCCCGTCGCGCCGCAGTGGACGATGTTCTTGCCCATGCCCGCGAGCACGGGCTTCACGCGCTCGAAATCCGCATCGCTGCCGCCGACCATGAAGGTCAGCGTGCCGGCCGCCGCGCCGCCGGTGCCGCCCGACACGGGCGCATCGACGAACGCGCCGCCGTGCTCGCGCACGAGCGCGCCGAACGCCTGCGCGCTCGCCGGGTCGATCGTGCTCGAATCGATCACGGTCGCGCCCGCGCCGAGGCCGGCGAGCACGCCGTTCTCGCCGGACAGCACCGAGCGCACGTGCGGTGCGGCCGGCAGCATCGTGATGACGAACGTCGCGCCCGATGCCGCATCGCGCGGCGATGCGGCCACCTGTGCGCCGGCATCCTGCAGCGCGCGCAATGCATCGGCGCTCAGGTCGAACGCATGTACTTCATGGCCTGCTTTCAGCAGGTTCAGCGCCATCGGCGCACCCATGTGGCCGAGGCCGATAAAACCGATTTTCATGTTCGTGTCCTCCGCCGCTCAATGCAGCCGGATCGTCGTATTCACCGGGCCGGCCGTCGCATCGTCGTCGAACCAGCGCGCGGTGACCGTCTTGGTCTGCGTGTAGAACTGCACGACCTGCTTGCCGTACGGGCCGAGATCGCCGAGCTTCGAGCCGCGCGAACCCGTGAAGCTGAAGAACGGCACCGGCACCGGGATCGGGATGTTGATGCCGACCTGGCCGATGTCGATCTCGCTCTGGAACTTGCGTGCGGCCGCGCCGCTCTGCGTGAACAGGCCCACGCCGTTGCCGAACGGGTTCGCGTTGACGAGCGCGATCGCGTCGTCGAGCGTGTCGGCTTCCATCACGACCAGCACGGGACCGAAGATTTCATGGGTGTAGACCGACATGCCGGCCTTCACGCCGGAGAAGATCGTCGGGCCGACGAAGTTGCCCTGCTCGTAGCCGGCCACCTTCACGTCGCGGCCGTCGAGCTCGAGCTTCGCGCCTTCCTTCACGCCCGCGTCGATCAGCGACAGGATGCGTTCCTTCGCGGCCTTCGACACGACCGGCCCGACGTCCGTGCCGGCTTCCGCGCCCGCATTCACCTTCAGCGCCTTCGCCTTCGCGACGATGTCCGGCAGCCAGTCGCGCGCGTTGCCGACGAGCACCGCGACCGACGTCGCCATGCAGCGCTGGCCGGCCGCGCCGAAGCCCGCGCCGACGAGCGCGTTGATCGACTGCTCGCGGTTCGCGTCGGGCAGCACGACCGCGTGGTTCTTCGCGCCCATCATCGACTGCACGCGCTTGCCGTTCGCGCTGCCGAGGTTGTACACGTGCGTGCCGACCGCCGTCGAGCCGACGAACGAGATCGCCTTCACGAGCGGATGCGTGCAGATCGCATCGACGACTTCCTTGCCGCCGTGCACGACGTTCAGTACCCCTTTCGGTACGCCGGCCTCGACCGCGAGCTCGACGAGTTCCATCGTCGACAGCGGATCCTGCTCGGACGGCTTCAGCACGAACGTGTTGCCGCAGACGATCGCCATCGGGAACATCCACAGCGGAATCATCGCGGGGAAGTTGAACGGCGTGATGCCCGCGCACACGCCGAGCGGCTGGCGCAGCGTGTAGGTATCAACACCGCCCGCGACGTTCTCCGCGAATTCGCCGAGCTGCAGCGACCCGATCGAGCACGCGTGCTCGACCACTTCGAGGCCGCGGAAGATGTCGCCTTCGGCATCGGGAATCGTCTTGCCCTGCTCGGCCGTCAGCGTCTTCGCGATGCGCTGCTGGTTCGAGCGCACGAGATCCTGGAACTTCAGCATGATGCGCATGCGCGCGGCGATCGGCGTGTTCTTCCACGTCGCGTAGGCGGTATGCGCGGCCTGCACGGCGGCGTCGACTTCGGCGACAGTCGCGAACGGCACGCGTGCGAGCACCTGCTGCGTCGCCGGGTTGACGATGTCACGCCACTCGTTCGTGGCGGACTCGACGAAGGCGCCGTCGATCAGCAGTTTGACCGTCGGCACGTCTTTCGAATTCGCGTTCATCGATCCACTCTCCTGGCAGAGGGCCGCGAAGCGCGATAGCGCCGCGCGGCCGGTTCAGTTCGGCTGCGGGCGGCGGCCGCGGAATGCGGCACACGGCCCGCGGTCACGTCACTTCAATTCAGCGGCGAAATCTTCTTCCCAGTATTCGCCGGGCATCCGTTCACTTGCGTCATCACCGCGCTCGATCTCGCGGCGGCGCAACTCGACGCGGCGGATCTTCCCCGAGATCGTCTTCGGCAGCTCCGCGAACTGCAGGCGGCGGATCCGCTTGTACGGCGCGAGCTTCTCGCGCGAGAAACGGAAGATGTCCAGCGCGAGTTCGGGGCTTTCCTCGTAGCCCTGCCGCAGCGTGATGAAGGTCTTCGGCACCGACAGCCGCACGGGGTCGGGGCTCGGCACGACGGCCGCCTCGGCGATCGCCGGATGCTCGATCAGCACGCTCTCGAGTTCGAACGGGCTCAGCCGGTAGTCGGACGACTTGAACACGTCGTCCGCGCGACCGATATACACGTAGTAACCGTCGTCGCCGCGCATCGCGATGTCCGACGTGCGGTAGTGGCCGTCGCGCATCGCGTAGGCCGTCGCGTCGGGGTTGTTCGCATAGCCTTTCATCAGCCCCACCGGGCGCGTGACGTCGGCGCCGATCGGCAGCGCGACCTCGCCTTCGGTCACGGGCATGCCGTCCGGGTCGAGCAGCGTGATGCGGTAGCCGGGGAGCGGCCGGCCCATCGAGCCCGCGACGACCGGCTGGCCCGGCGAATTGCCGATCAGGCAGGTCGTCTCGGTCTGGCCGTAGCCGTCGCGGATCGCGATGCCCCACGCCTTCTTCACGCGCTCGATGATCTCGGGATTCAGCGGCTCGCCCGCGCCGACGATCTCGCGCAGCTTCACGTCGAACGACGCGAGCGGCTGCTGCACGAGCATGCGCCACACGGTCGGCGGCGCGCATAGCGTCGTCACCTGGTATTTGACGAGCGCATCGAGCACGACCTTCGGCTCGAAACGCGCGTAGTTGAATGCGAACACGCACGCCTGCGCATTCCACGGCGCGAAGAAGCAGCTCCACGCGTGCTTCGCCCAGCCCGGCGAGCTGATGTTCCAGTGGATGTCGCCCGGTTGCAGGCCGACCCAGTACATCGTCGACAGATGGCCGACCGGATAGGTGCGGTGCGTATGCTCGACGAGCTTCGGCTTCGACGTCGTGCCCGACGTGAAGTACAGCAGCATCGGATCGTTCGCGTGCGTGACGGCGTCCGGCTCGAAATCCGCGCTCGCCGCGTAGCCGTCGTTCATCGCGAGCCAGCCCGCGCGCGGCGCGCCGGCGACGATCTTCTGCGCGAGGCCGAGGTCGGGCTGTTCGAATTTGGCGGTTTCGTTCTCGTCGACGATCGCGTATTTCGCGCCGCCGATCTGCACGCGGTCGCGCACGTCGTCGGGTGACAGTTGCGTGGTGGCAGGCAGCACGATCGCGCCAAGCTTCATCGCGGCGAGCATCGCGTCCCACAGCTCGACGCGGTTCGGCAGCATCAGCAGGATCCGGTCGCCGCGCACGACGCCGATCGAGCGCAGCCAGTTCGCGATCCGCGACGAACGCTCGGACATCTGCGCGAACGAATACGGATCGCCCGTGCCGGTCGCCGCGTCGACGATCCACAGCGCGGGCTGGTCGTTGCCGCGCGCCATCGGGTCGAAGTAGTCGAGCGCCCAGTTGAACGCATCGAGCACCGGCCACTCGAACTCGCGGTACGCGGTGTCGTAGTCGGTGCGGTGGCGCAGCAGAAAGTCGCGTGCGTCCAGGAATGCCTGTACCGTCATCGTGTCTTCTCCAGTCTCCATGCCTCGCGGTCAACCGGCGCATGCGCTGCAGCCCATGCCCGGTTCCCTGTTGCGCGGCGCACGGTCACGTCGTTGCGTGCCGCGTTCACCGCGCTGCCCTCGTGCGCTGCGTAATGCTTCAAACGGGGCGACCGTCGCGGCTCAAAGCTGCCGCGCGATCACCATCCGCTGCACTTCGCTGGTGCCTTCGTAAATCTGCGTGATGCGCGCGTCGCGATAGTGACGCTCGACTTCGTAGTCGACCAGGTAACCGTAGCCGCCGTGGATCTGGATCGCATCCGAGCACACGCGCTCGGCCATCTCGGATGCGAACAGCTTCGCCTGCGACGCTTCCGACAGGCACGGCAACCCGGCAGTGCGCAGCTTCGCCGCGTGATGCACGAGCAGGCGCGCGGCGTTGATCTGCACGGCCATGTCGGCGAGCTTCTGCTGGATCGCCTGGTGCTCGGCGATCGGCTTGCCGAACTGCACGCGCTCGCCTGCATAGCGGCGCGCCTTGTCGAACGCGGCGCGCGCGATGCCGAGCGCCTGCGCGGCGATGCCGATGCGGCCGCCTTCGAGGTTCGACAGCGCGATCTTCAGCCCTTCGCCGCGATTACCCAGCAGGTTCTCTTCCGGAATCGCGCAGTTCTCGAACGTGATCGGGCACGTATCCGACGCGCGGATGCCCATCTTCTTCTCGGGTTTGCCGACGATGAAGCCCGGCGTGTCGGTCGGGACCAGGAACGCGGAAATGCCGCGCTTGCCGGCTTCCGGGTCGGTCATGGCAAAAACGATCGCGACACCGGCACGCTGGCCGTTGGTCACGAACTGCTTCGCGCCGTTCAGCACCCATTTGCCGTCGCGCAGCTCCGCACGCGTGCGCAGGTTGTTCGCCTCGGAGCCGGCATGCGGCTCGGTCAGGCAGAACGCGCCGATCACGCGGCCGGACGCCATGTCGGCCAGCCAGCGATCCTTCTGCGCCGGCGTGCCGAAGCCGAGGATCGGCCCGCAGCCGACCGAGTTGTGCACGCTCATCATCGTCGCGCACGCGGCGTCGCCGGCGGCGACCTCCTCCATCGCCAGCGCGTAGGCCACGTAGTCCGTATACGAGCCGCCCAGTTCCTGCGGCACGATCATCCCGAGCAGGCCGAGTTCGCCGAGCTGCGCGACGATCGCGTCGGGCAGGTGCGCATCGTGGTCCCACTGCGCCGCGTTCGGCGCCAGCATGTCGGTGGCAAACGCGCGCGCGGCGTCGCGGATCATCCGCTGGTCTTCGGTGTAAAGCTCGTCCATGGTGCTGCTGTCTCCCGCGGCCGCCAGGCGCGACCGTCCTTGCGTTTCGATGCAACAAGTGTAGGCAAGCAGGCGCGACTGTTCGATGCTCGCGTCGCTCATTTACACTGAGCGTTTTTGCCACACCGGCGACACCGATGAAGCAGGAAGACAAGGGAACCGTCGCGATCAGCCTCGTCGCTTACAGCGTCGCACTCGCCACCCGGCGCGGCGTCGCCGCCGAGCCGCTGCTGGAGCAGGCCGGCATTGCGCCCACGCTGCTCGGCCAGCCGCGCGCCCGCGTGTCCGCGCAGCAATACGGCGCACTGTGGAACGCGATCGCGCGCACGCTCGACGACGAGTTTTTCGGGCAGGATCGCCACCCGATGCGCAGCGGCAGCTTCATCGCGATGAGCCAGGCGGCGCTGTCCGCGCGCGACGGCCTGCACGCGATGGCGCGCGCGGTGAACTTCATGCACTGCGTGCTCGACGACCTTCATGCGGAGCTCGACGCGAACCCGCAGCGCGTGCGGCTGCGCTTCGTGCACCGCAACAACGGCGCGACGCCCGCGATGTTCACGTACGCGACCTATTTCATCATCGTGTACGGGCTCACCTGCTGGCTGATCGGGCGGCGCATCCCGCTGCTGCATGCGAGCTTCCGCTGCGACACGCCGCCCGCCGACCACGAATACCCGTCGATGTTCTGTGACGACATGCGGTTCAACCAGCCCGATTCGTATGTCGATTTCGATCCCGAATTCGCGACGCTGCCGGTCGTGCAGAACGCGAAGACGCTGAAGACGTTCCTGCGCAACGCGCCGGCGAGCTTCATCGTCAAGTACCGCAACCCGAACGCGCTCGCGCAGCGGGTGCGCGCGGTGCTGCGCGGGATGCCGCCCGCCGCGTGGCCGGGCGCGGGCGGAATGGCCGCGCGGCTGCACGTGGCCGAGGCGACGCTGCGCCGCAAGCTGCACCAGGAAGGCCACGCGTACCAGTCGATCAAGGACACGCTGCGGCGCGATCTCGCGTTCGAGGCGCTGGCGGACCCCGCGCGCACGATCGCCGACGTCGCGGCTGCCACCGGGTTCGCGGAACCGAGCGCGTTCTACCGCGCGTTCCGCAAATGGAGCGGGCGCAGCCCGGCCGACTATCGCGACGAAGTGCTCGCGCGGGGCGGCGGCGCGAGCTGAAGCGGGCCGGCACGGCCGTCGCTTCGCGCTTTGCGCGGAAACCGCCTAATCTTTAAGCATCGGGCTTACGCCCATTCCGCAAGCCGGACGGCACGCGGCCGCGCGCCGCCCGGACGTCGCGATGCACTTTCACCGTCACGGGCCGTCGCCGGCGCCTGCCACGCCAGGCGGCCACCCTCGTCACCCGCTGTCCGCGCGGGTCGCGCGCGCCGCGCTGTTCGCGGCGCTGCTCGTCGTGTG
>NZ_CABVPW010000058.1:0-44127 GCF_902499025.1 Burkholderia lata
CTGCCCCACCGCAAGCCGATCTTAACCGAGTGTGACGTGCCAGGGATCTAGAGAGGCGTGCTTTATAGACCGCTTACAGTACATCGGTGGTTGTCCTTGCAGAAGGGGCAACCACCCCATCCGGGCAGTTGCCCCGGATTGGGAGAAAGAAAGGGTGAAGCGTCAGTCGAGATCGAACAGCCGTGAAACGGTGGCGGCTATGGCCCAGGCGTGCGATCGGGAACGCGCCCCGATGCGTATCACCGGTTGAATGCGCCGGTGGCCGTCCACGGCTCGAATGACGTCGACTTGCACGCCTGCGTCGAAGTCGAGTCGCATGACCGACACGCAGATACGGCCGGCGCGATAGGGTGCTTTGGGCCACGCCGACGATCCGCGAAGGCCGGAAAGCTCCTCCTCCGCCGTAGCGGTCTGATTGGCCGCTGCCACCCATTCGGGCGCAAGGTCGGCAATGCGTAACGCCTGATCAAGTTCGGCGGCGACCTCGCCCACCGTCTTGCCAACCGGATCGAACAGCACCTTGGCCAGCTCAACCGGCAAGTCCAGTACTTCAGACATGGAAACTCCAAAGAAAAAGGGCCGCACCAAAAGGTGCAGCCCTTGATAGAAAGTCGGCCGCCCAGGTGGGCGGCCGTCAGTTCGATTTAATGCGTGTGGTGTCGCAGAGAACGACGTTGGTCGCGCTCCGCCTTGCGACCGCGTTCGCATGCGACGATGCCGTAGCCGCAGAACACCAGCGTCAGAAGCAGTGCAACAGGACCGAAGTACATATTCATTCTCCGTTCATGGAATCCATGCCTACGATGTAGGTTATCACACCGATCACGACCAGGGCGGCGACGTTCATCGCTGCCCAGATCGAGAACTCCGAGATGGCGTGGACATAGCCGACAACGCCGACGATCGATGAGACCGTGAGCGTATGGCAGAACCGCCCGAACTGCTGCCGCTGATCCTTCGACCATGATGCGCGAACGAGCCGCGCCCCGAGTCTTGACCGCGGCGATGACGCAGGAGGAACGATCGAGACAATTGCGAAGCTGTCGCCCGTCGACTGGATGAGCTTGGCCTCGTAGCCGTCCCAGGATGCCGTGATCTCGGGAGGAGACTCGCTGTCCTGCGTTACCGCTAGGCAGGCGCGGACGCGGGACGATACATAGACCATTCCCAGCTGATCGTCGTAGGACCCACGATCGATAATCGTGGTCCCCGAGGGAAACTCGATGCACACATCAACGAATTGCATCGCGCCTCCTATCGCCGATCACTGTCGAGGCCATCCACGAGCCGCAGGTCCCCAAGCAGTGCCTGGTAGCCCTCGTCCGTGTCCAGCTGCGCGAGCGGTACCACGTTGTCGCCGCCACCCGACAGGTCGCGACGACCCCGCCGCGTGCGGAACGACACCGCGACGTGCTGACGCGATGACGAGTCCGCAACCTCGAGCATCATCCGGCTGGTACGCAGGGTGACGCGGCAGCCGCGGCCGGCCTTCGCCGGCTCGGCCACCACCTCATGCTCGGCCGCACGCAACCGAAGATCGCGCGCGACACGGTGCAGCATTCGCGTCGCGTGGTGCGTCAGCGCTGCGTCAGACGCGGCGCCGGCGGCACGCCGATCGGCATAAAGAACTCTCGGTACCTTGAACATCTTGCCCTCGAAATAAAAAAAGCGAGGTCCCATAAGGGAACCTCGCTATGCAGGAAGAATCCGGCAGTAGCCGGCGAATGAACGGCTCAGCGCGTGATGCGCATGCCCGAAGAACTGCTGACGAGCATCACGCGATCGCCGGGGGCGAAGCGCTGCTCGTTGGATTGAACGACCACCAACGTCCGACCGGACGCGGTACGCACCACGACCTCGAAGCCGGGGTGACGCGCAAGCGACTCGGACAGCCGCTGCGAGACGTATGCCGCACCAGCACCAGCAAGCGCGCCGGCGATGTATCGGCCGTTGCCGCCGCCGATCGTGCGCGAGCCGAGAAACGCGCTGACACCCGCACTCAGTAACGACGCGAGACCGGATCGGTCCGACTCACTGCTGATCGTGATGCCGCGCACGCTGACGACCGTGGCCGCCTCGATTTCGCCCCCACGCTGAACGTCGTAGCGCTGGTAGACATCGGGCGAGCCGAAGTCGTACGAAGCACACGCGGTCAGGGACGCGAGAAGCAGGACAGAGATGAGAAGCTTGAACATGACGATTGCCTCAAAAAAGAGGGCAATCGCCCGTCAGGGAGATTGCCCTGACAGGGAAGCCGACACGTTGTCGGTGAGAGAAATGCGCACGGGTAGAACCGGTGCGGCTGGGGTCGATGCGCAGATGCGCGAGAAACAGGACCAGTGTAGGCCTGCGCGCCGCCATCAGCCGCCGGAATCGTCGGGAAAACCGCCCCGCTTTCCTCCGGACGAAAAAAAAGCGCCTGCCCGATTTCTCGGAAGGCGCTGGTTGAAGTTGTGTTGGCAATCTACCACGGGATATCCGAATCGATCGGGGCCACGCCCTTGCGAGGCCTCGCCTTCTTCGGTTTGGGTGCGTCATACCCGAAGCGCGCCCAGGCCTCCGGATCGATCGGCACCGGATTCGTTCTTCCCGTTGCGAGGTTTACGAACACCGCCGAGTACGACAGCGAACCCGTCCGGAACAATGTCCAGAGCAGGTTGAACGCCTGAACGGAGATCGCCTGGTTGATGACCAACGACTGCTTGCGCAGCGCGTCGGCCATCGAACAGGACGGCAGATCGTCGCCCTTGTCGTTCTTCGCGTTCAGCAAATCCGGGAACAGATCACCCACGTGGGGCAATCTGTCGTGCCGAGCTTTACCGAGCTCCCCGAGAATGACCTGGCCGCGGTCGGTCTCGTTACCGCAGTCGAGGTAGTATCGGACATCCCCCCGCTTTGCGGCCTGCACAATGGCGTGTCGCGCGCGTCGGGTATCGACACATCCGACCACGATGTCCGCATCCAGGCTCACCTTCGAGTCAACACGGCGCGGCTCAGCCTCCCAGTTCGTTCCCATCAGGTTGTTGAGCCGATTCACCATCAGGAGCGCCTTGTACAGGCCGACGTCGTTCGGATAGAACCCTTGCCTCCCGACGTTCGTCTCGCTCACCGTATCGTCGTCGTACACCGTGCAATCGATCCCGCCCGGATGACCGAGTTCGATCATTGCGTGGTGTAAGCGCGCGAGGCTGGGCAGAAACGCACTGCCTGTCCCGCCCGCGCCAACGACTGCGACCTTCCACGGACGACGCAACAGATCCGCAGGTATGCGATGTTGAAGTGGTTCGTTCAGCATGAGACTGCTCCGGCAAGCGCTGCGGCCCAAGGTTGCGGCACGTCAGGATAGTTCTCGAAGATCCCCTTCACGCAAAGACGTAGCACTCGCGTTGGTTCGCGGTCGCAATTGCCCAGCACGAACGCAAATTTCACGTCGTACCGGTCGTCTTTGTTGTCGGTGATCGAGAAGTACGCTTTCCACTGCCCATGAGAATGACAGTCAACGACCAGCGACTCTCCTTCGGCGAGATCCGGCCGATCGTAGTCGAGATGTGAAGGCCCGTGCGACAACGAATGCACTCGTATCAATCGGAACTCGCGCGATACTTCGCTCCAGACGATCCAGGCACCCACTTCGTTCGGGAAGGCCTCGCGCGTCATCGCTTGAAACTCTGCGATCAACGTCGGCGGAACCGGGCCGCAGCGCAACTCAGTCACCTCCTCAACGGTTCCGTAGGGAACCGCAGTCAGTGCGTGATACATCGCAATTCGCCGAACCACGCGAATCCACGGACGCACGACCTCGATGAAAACGCCGTTCGATGCGACCAACAAGCGCTCCCCCAAACGCGTCATCGACTCGACCGGCTCGCGCGACGGCACCATCACGGCCGGAAATGACTGCTGCAGCATTGCGTCGATCGGGTTCATGCACCCTCCCGGTGGACACCGCATGCAACCTCACCCGCCGACCATTTCGTCGGAACCAGCGCTTCTATAGGGAACACCTCGCCAAACTTTCCGTCGAGCATATCGCGCCAGAACGCATAAATACCGTCCTGGTAATCGACACGTTTGCCGCCGGCGTTCGGGTGAGTGAATGCGGATTCGAAGAATCCAGCCTCCCAACCACCGATGGATGCCACGTCTACACGCGACGGCACGCGGGCCGAACCGATGCATATCCCGCCTCGAATCCAGGTATTGAAGTACGGAGGTTCGAAAACCGGAGTATCGGCATCGGGCCGCCCTGCGCATTGAACCGCGAAGACGGCGAAACCGTTACTCGACGCACGGAACACCAGACCCGGATGCGGCACGACCGAAGAACGCTCGCCGATCTCCTTGCATTTGAAGAACACACGACGAAGGCCAGGAGGGCACCACCAGGTCACCGAGTCAGCGGACACGCACAACACCGTCGCGGGCAGGAACTCCGCGCGCGGTGCGCTGTTCGCTGCAAGCTGCCGCAAAGTCTCGATCAACACCACACGATCGAGAGGGCGACCAGCGCCGACTACCGGCTTGGCATCCCGCCCGGCCATCACGATGGGGTGCGCCGTCGCAAAGGTGGCGCCCGCGTCGTTCGCGTAAAGCAGAAGTGCGTGAGACAAAGCTACATTAGAGCCCGTACGGCCCTGTGAGATAGAAGACATGAACAACTCCGTTAATTGGTAATTTCCGTCACGAGCGTGAGGAGACGATCCAGGTGTCGAAGAATTTGAAATGCAAGCGAGAGGTCCGAATACTGCTGTCGGATTGCTTGCGCGTTACCGGCAAGCCGCGAGAACCCGCTGTAGACCGTCGAATCGCCACTGTTCGCGCAGCAGTCGAAGTGACGGTCCAGCAGCTCGCCGACGAACTCGTCCCGGGCCCAAACGACGGAACAAAGTGCATATGCCGGGTTGGTCGAATACGTCACGTCAAAGAGATCGTGCTTGCGCCGCCGCTGGTTCAGTAGCGCATGCAGCTTGAGGACTTCCGTGCATGCACGGCGCACGTATCCGCGGGAGCGGTTGCGTAATGCGGCGAGCTGTTTCAACGGCAGATGATTTCGGTGCCACCGCCCACCGCGATAAAACGACGGGCGAACATCCTCGGGACAGAGCAACGGACGCACCGTCGACGGAAGGTAGTGATGCCGAGCATCGGCGTCGTCATCGAAGGCGTCACGCAGGAACTCGTCAGCATCTTTATCCGAGATGGATTCGTCGCCGTCCCACCACGCACATGCGAACTCGTACATAAACCAGTCTGCGCCGCGCACCCAGAGCGTACGGGCGCTGGCCCAATCGATAGCTGACGTGATAGCCGCGAGCAAACCCGGATGAGCTTCACGCAGCGCGAGAGCCCTTCCTTCGAGTGAATAGATCCACTCTTGCGGAAACTCCATCGTGAAGAAGAGTGGCGTTTCATCGTCAACCTCCGACTCCCCGTCGAGACCGTTCATCACGTCTTGCACCGCATTCCGATCGAACAGAAGTGGCGTGAACTGCAGCCGTTCAAACGTTCCCATCTGCCGGTGAATCCATGCAAAGAACGCCTGCTGGAATGCGTCGCCGGGATCGGCCGGGTTGTGCACGTCCGACGCGCGAAGCGGACCATATTGAAAGTGCTTCCGAACGAGGTCCGTTACGACCACATCGGATCGCCAACGTAGCCTGACTTGCGTTGGGATCGTCAAATCCAGTCGCGGGAGCGTCAGAAGATCAGCGGCAGGTCGACGTCGGGCAGCGGCAATGCGTGCCGATTGCCAGGACGCGTCGGCGCCTCCAGCGACGTTTGAATCAGGTAATCCAGGATCGAAGAACATTTCTTTGATTCCTCGTCATATAAAAAAACCACCCTTTCGGGTGGTTCCTGTTGGTTGAATGCGTTGTCCGGGTCGGACAGCGCCTTGAGTAATGCGTCCTTACGCATAGGCGCCCTTAGCGCCGGCCGCACGGACGAACTTGTAGGCCATCACCTCACCCTTGACTTCCGGCCCGTCAACAGCGGCCGTTGTCAGTTCGGGGTACTGGGCGGTGTACAGATCGCGAACCTGATCCGGCGAGAACGCCGCACCAGGGTCCAGGAGCGCCATACCGTTGTAGGTGAACTCGCGAATGATTGCTGCAATGCTGATCGACATCGTTCACCTCACAGATCGAGCAACTTCGACAGGTCCGTACCTGCCGGCTTATCGGTCGCCATGGGCGACCCTTCGGCCGGCGCCGCGCTGGCCGCCTCGTCATCAGGATCCCCATCCGGCCCGTCTTCCGCAGTCGAAGCCAATGGCGTCGACGCTTTCGACAATACCTTTTGAGCCTTCGACACCTGCGTCTGCTG
This sequence comes from Burkholderia lata, assembly GCF_902499025.1. Taxonomy (GTDB): domain Bacteria; phylum Pseudomonadota; class Gammaproteobacteria; order Burkholderiales; family Burkholderiaceae; genus Burkholderia; species Burkholderia lata_C. The sequence goes on from NZ_CABVPW010000058.1 coordinate 6,325, forward strand.
CTGCGCTTCGAGAATGGCGTTGGTCGCCTGCACCTGTTCGCCAAGCGACTGGTGCGCGACCGAAAAGCTCCTTACGGCGGCGGCGAAGCCCTCGTCGAGCTCCGCAGCCGTCGCCTTGAGGATCAGCGGTTGCCGGAGCGCGGCATCCTTACCACCTGACGGAATCACAACCACGGCAATGCGATCGCCGTCCATCGCCAACGTCAACACAAGTTTCTCCGCCGAACGAATCAGCGCTTCCAGGGCTTGAAACATACGAATCTCCAGAAAAAATAAGCGCCGCGCGAGGCGGCGCAAGATATCGATGCGGTTCGACCAACGGTCGGCCGCTCTTCAGAATTTCAGGACCTTCAGGAGCTTGCCTTCGTAGGTGAACCCTTCGACGGCAAGCAGCGAGGTGATGACGTCAGCCTTCGACTTCGAGAACACCTTCTTGAAGGTGTCCCCCATCGCCACGCGCAACCCCAGTTCGTCAGCGATCACCATCATCTCGGCCTTGGTGACGAGCTCCAGAAACTCTTTGTCGAGTTTCCAATGCCGAGTCAGGTCGAGGTTGTGGTGCTTGCAGAGCTGGCGGAGGTAGGTCACGTCGAGGCCTTCGATCGCCGCGACGAGCATGCCGGTCATCAGCGTGGCCCGCTGCTCGTCGTTTGCGGCGGCGCTCAGTGAGAGCGCCTTACCGAAATCGCCCGCTGGCGCCTTCTCGTCGGTCACCTTCTCGAATGCCGCCCGGAAAGTTTCCTCCTTGATCTGCCGCGCGTATCCAGCGAGGACGATCGCGATCAGGTATTGCCGGGCCAGCCCGGCATCCTTCACGACTTCGCGACGCAACGCCTTTCGCCAGAGCGCCTCCCGGTATAGCTTCACCCGGTCGGATTCAGCGACGACCGTTACCGGCTGGGCTACTGCCGGCGTAGCGCTTGAGGCAGTCTTCCCTCCACCGCCTTTCGTAGCTACAGCGGCGTTCTTGCCGTCACCTGAACTCGCCAGTGCCTTCTCAGCTTGGATCCGCGCTGCAACCTTTTTCATATTGCAGACGACGTCGAAGCACTGCCCGCGGTAGACCTTGCCAAGCGAATCCGGCAAGCCGCTCACCGCGACGCCGTAGTTCTGACAGCCGTGGCACGCCTTCGCCTGTTCAGCCCCGACGCCATTCGTACCGTCGACCGCAAGCTGCACACGCGTGTTGTTGTCGCCCGCGCGCACGATGCGCACGAGCGGAAACTCCTCGCGCAGCCCTTCGGCAGTCGCCTCGAGCTGCTTCTCGGTCTTGCCGTTGTAGCAGGCACGGTTGGTACAGTTCCCGGTAGCGATCGACTCGCCGAACATCTCACCCTGCGTCGCAGAGTTGTGCTGGCAAGCCGCGCAGTCGGTCTTGTCGAAGATCGCGGCGCTCAAAGAACATGCTGCGCTTTCCACAAGCTTCCGGACATCGGACACGGACTTCTTCTCCGCGACAATCACGGGAAGCACACGGTCCTGGTTCTCCTTGGATAGGGCCGCTAGCAACTCGGCATGCCCCAGAGAGATCTGACGCGTGTTCAGCGCATTGAGGACCTCGGCACTGCAATTGAGCAGAGCCAAGCGGCTGTTGAGGGTAGCAATGCTCCAGCCAATACGTCTGGCCGCCTCTTCCCGATCGCCCTTGCAGCGCCCGAGCAATCTGGCAGCGTCAACAGCCTCTTCGCCGGGCGAGAGATTCGCGCGCTGAATGTTCTCGATCAGGGCGATCTCTTCAGCATCGGCATCGTCGACCAACTTCAGCGTGACCGGCATATCGTAGTCTTCGCCACGTGTTTCCATCGCGGCTTTGTAACGGCGGCCGCCAGCGATTAACTCGAAATACTCGTCGTCGAGCGGTCGAACGATGACAGGGGTATCGACGCCGCGTTCACGGACCGATGCTTTCAGCTCCTCCATTTCGGCGTCGTCGAAGTACGTTCGGGGATTTCGCCCGAGCTTGATCCGACGCAGCTTGATGGTGGGTTGCTGCAGGTGTGCATGTTGCATGGCAGGTTCTCCGGGGAGGGAACCTGCCCCCGATCGGGAGTGGTTCCCGATGGGGTTGAAAAGAGATGCCGGCGGCGCCGGCTGAGTCGATGCGTCGGAGACGCGGTAGATGAGGAAAAGATACCGCTTGAATTTTCGGGGGCTCGCCGGAAAGCCCGGAAGAATCACCTAGCTTTCGGCGATCACTCCCGTAGTGAACCGTCGCGAACGGCCATACTCGATTGCTAGCCAGCGTGCGGCGCCTCTTTAGTGCTGCCACCGAAACGACGCAGCAGCGCGGGAGCCCAGATCGCTGCAACCGCGATCAGGAACAGCGCAGCCGAGCGCCAAGTGAGCCTCGTGCTGTCCGCGCGAGATACGACGGACGCGTCAGCGACGAAGACGCTTTGACCACTATCGCCTCGGACCTCGAAATCACGGTGGAGAACACGCCCGCGCACACTCGCCTTGCGATACACACACTCGCTGGTGCCGTTGACGACCTCTGTCGAGATTCCCGCAACGCACGCCCCGGGCACAGCCACGTCGACGCGCTCGAAGCTCCCGGAATACCGAATCGACGCCAGAGCTGCGGCTACAACCAACAGCCGGATGATCCACTTCGTCATGCCGCCCCTGCCTGCCCAGTCGCCTGGTGCTCAACCGTGGAGGACCGGCCAAGCTCTCGCATCGCCTGCAGGACCCGCTGCGCGGCGTCGCGCGCTTCAGTGGTTTCCGCCACCCACTTGGCCTGATCGAGATCGACGACGACGAATACTTCACGCTCGGCGGACCACTGGGCGATCAGCCGTGCAACTTCGGCATGTCGACTACCCAACAGCTGTAGCAGAGACACCTCCTCTTCATTGAGCGGACGGCGAATTTCTCTCATCGTTGCGTAGCCGCATGCGATCACCGCAACAAGTAGGCCGAGCATTTCGGCGAACAATATCCACTTCTCCAGCGTAAGGCCCTCGCGTTGTTTGAATTGAAACAAGTCTAGCAACAAAAAAGGCCCGATCAAAAGATCGGGCCTGGCTTAAAGAGACGTGTGTGCCGAGGCCGCCTAGAAGAGGGCCAACTGGTCGACGACATTGAAGATGCTGACCTTCGACTCCGCAACTGCCGCGTCGAAGAGATCACAAAGAGCATCGTCGCTCGTTCGCATTGCGGCCGCCGGCACCTCAACATCAGTCACCGAAACGACGTCCTCAGCGAGCAACAATTCGCCATCCCGAACTGGCTCCGCGCCAGCATCTGGAACAACGGTGGTTCGCTCTAGCGCCAGCAATTCGCGTAAAGCGTCCGCCTGTCTGCGTTGCCGGAGCTTCGCCCGCCAACCCCCAAGGATATGGGCCGGGGTGTACCACATGCCCCAGACTTCCAAGGTGAGCGCGTTTCCATGCACGATGATCGCCGGTATGTGCATCATCGCCAGCTGCAGGTACGTCATATGGACGCAGCGCGCATCGATATCGATGCAAGTTGCATGCATGGTCTGCTGGTAGTTCTGGCCAATCGAAAGCAAGGCGTCGGCCGTTGCGATTACCATGCCACCTGCACCGCACGCTGGCTCTTGCATACGCATGAACCCGTCCTGCTCGATGACCTCGCTTCGGCCACCAATCGTGATGCCTGCCATCAGCCGCGAAACGCTGTATGGCGTGAAGAACTGGCCGGCGCGGTCGTTGCCGATGCCCATCATCATGTACGTCTCGCCGAGCACGTCCGTCAGGTTTCCCGGACAGGGCAATGCGCCAGGCGGAAGGTCGTCGTCAACGCCGAGTCGATGCTCGAACGACAGTGTCAACTCCGCGAACATCCGAGCAAACAGTTGAACCTCGTCAGGCTTGTACTTTCCGATGATCTCCAGATAGCGCTTCTCGCGCGAATCAAATTGCGGTTTGTCGACGCTGTTACTTAGCGCGATCGCGGCCATCTCGACAAAGTCGGCGAACACCGTGTTCGTCTGGTGCGAGTAGCCAAACTGCTGGATCAGCTTCACGAGCTCGGCCTGATGTGGGTCAGCTGCGCGTGCGAATTTTCTCTCCGCGCTCTTTCGGCTCATGCTGCGACCTCGAGCGTGCGGATAATGGATGCGGACATGGTGCTCTCCAGATTGTCGACGGGAGAGCACGCCCGACGGGAATGATCCCGTAGGGGTGAAGTGAATGGGCCGCAGGCGCGGCCGTGAGTCGATGCGTCATTGACGCGGTAGATGAAAGGAATGGTACAGCGCGGCAGCGGTGCCACCGCCACGAAATGCGGGCCGGTACTGGCACGCTTTTCCGTCGTCAGCGAGCTCGTTGAGATACCCACATTCCCGCTGCACAAACTTGTGGATAAGTCCCGCGGACCTACGCCCGGCGTGCCTCACCTCGTGATGCTCAAAAATTGAGCATGAACGTCGCCGCTCAACCGGTTGAGGGGGGCTATACGGAAAGCTCCAGAAAACAGGCGCGCTTTCGCGGTCATTTCGGTCGGCCGCGAGTCGCATGGTTGAGGTGGGCGCATCCGTCGCCCTCGTCAAACCGGCTGGACTCGAGCCGTCGGTAAGGCGACATTGCCTTCCAATGCTCGATGTCGTCAGCCGCGCTTGCATTGGTACCGTCAGAACTTCAACGCTCCTGATATGAATCTGTTCATTCCCATCCCATTGATGATCCTCATTTTTGCCGCTGTCTTCGCAAGGCTCGGCCACGACATCAAAGTGATCTTCGGATGTGCGATCGCTGCCTTCCTCGCAATCTGCTGGGCATACTCCCGCCTGCAACGACAGCTCGAACATTGGGGAAAGCAGCGCGACGTGTACGAGAGAACCGTTATGGAGCAGCGCTACCCGTTTTGCCACGTGACTCGCCTATCGTCCGGTGAATGGTTCCTCACCGAGAAAGAAACCGGACGCGAATACAAATGGGTGGCCAAGATCGCAACAACCGAGCCCGGCTACAACAAGGACACTCGATGAGCAACGTATTCTTCTCCGGCCTTACCGTGCCCCTGGATGACGTTCAGGAGCATCCGGCAGCTTTTGTCCGCCAGCTCGAGCGCGCAAAGATCAATCCGGGCTACGCGCAGTGCCTTTGCCGCGGCACTTCGGCGCCACTCCGCCTCCAGATCCGTCGATACGGCAGCCTGCTGCACCTCGCTGGCTGGCCGGACGAAGGCCCGTTGCACGAACGCAAGTCATGCTCGTTCCACAAAGACCCGAACGACGGCGGAAGCGACGCAGGCGTGAGCCTTCCGGGCATCGTTGCCACTGCAGTTGGCTTGCGCGCGAAGCTCGACGTCGCCCTCACGCAGCGTACGATCGCCGCAGCGTCTAAGGGCCAGCGGAAGGCCGGTGGACCCACAACGTCTCGACGCTCGGCGCCGCTCCTCGGATTCCTGCAGGCGCTCTGGCAGGTCGCAGGTCTCAATCGGTGGTCGGGCACCGATCGGGTGCGCAACTGGGGAGTGTGCAACGCACGCATCCTCGGTGCGCTCGGCGACGCGATGATCAACGGCGAGCCTGCGGAACAGGTGCTTCACGTCATGCGGCGGTTCCAGGAAACGGACAAAGAGGCGATCAACAGCGAATTCGACGAGTTCCTCTCCCGTGTCGGCCAGCGAGAGGGAGCGAATCATCGCGGCCTGGTCGTCGGCGAGATCGCAGAGATTGGCGTGACGCCGTACGGCCGCTCGCTCACTCTGCGCCAGAGTGCGAAGCGGTACTACTGCAACAGCGAGCTGCTCTCCCTTGCCGAAAAGAGATACAGCCACGCGATGCGGGCGCTTGGCGATCGTGATGCTCGCGTCGTTGTGGTACTCGTCATCGAGCGCACACCGAAGGGTCACCATGTCGTCGTTGACCTGGCCGCGATGCTCTGCTCGGCGGCATACGTCACCTGCGATTCGATCCACGAGGTCGCGATGGCGAATCGACTCGTCGCCGAGCGCCGCAGTTTCGACAAGCCGATACGGCTGGTTGAAGGTGCGGAAATGCTGCCCGATTTCGTTTTGAACGATACATCAGAGCCTACCCACATTGAGGTCTACGGCATGAACGGTATGGCGACGTACGAGGCCCGCAAGCGAGAAAAGCAGCGCCTTCGCACCGCGCGCGGGATCCAAGCCGTCGAGTGGGACATCGACACGACGGCATTGGCCGACATCCGATTCCCTCCTATCGCGCGCTGAACGGCCGGTACTTGACTTCGCCATGCGCCCGGCAAGATGGAGACATCTTTCTCACCAGGATGCCTCCAATGCACGGCAAGTCGCTATTCCTCCAACGCGCTGTCTCCCGCACCGATCAATGGGGCCCGCGTTTCCCCGCCCTCTCCATGGCATGCAGCCAAGACAACTCCATTTCCGGCGGCCGACAGCTGGCGATCGCAGTCACCGATGAACAGGGGATGCGATGCGCGGTCTTCACCAGCTTCGGAGCTATCCTTGAGTTTCGAGCGTCGTGGGCCGAACTCGATCGTGCTGGAACGTGGTGGCATTACGCACGCGCGTGGCATTTCTGGGTCGTCGCGAATGATCTGTCCGCACGACGGGTATTTCCTACCGATAAAAGTGACGGCACCCTGGCATTCTTCGGAGAAGCCGGACATTCGGGAACGTCTACCGAATCACTCCTGTCCCTTATTCACGCTGCCGAGAAGCGCGCATCTCGACGTTAATTCGCCGGGACCCTTTATTAATCGGAAGGAATATCCGCGCTTTTCTCGGTATTGCCATCTTGCAAAAACAGCAATAATGCCGGCGACGAGAAACTTACAACCTTCCGACAAATGATCGAACAGCTCTATCCATGTGAGCACTGTGGCGGCCGGCCGACCGTCGGCCGATCCCAACGACTCGTTGACGGCGACGAAAATCGCCTATTCGACTTCAGCCAGTTCGGCCGTTTCGGCGGCCCACCGCGCATCGGCGATGTAACGCCCCGCCCGCCCGAAGCCCCTCAGACCGAGCCGATCGTCTGCATCTACTGTACGGGTTGCGGCATGTCGACGCAGTGGGAAGCGATCGGCAATGACGAGACTGCGGCGAAGGACCGATGCGCCGAAACCTGGAACCGGCGCTTAAATCGCCCTGCTGTATTGAAAGAAGACGTACGCGGCCTGATTGAAAGAGAACTCGGCGCCTGCGATACGCAGCTCGTGCTCGACATGCTATCCCGCGTCGAAGGAGACTGGACCGAGGTCGGCCCGATCTTCAAGATGCTGGCGCAGCGCGTCGTCGATGCGACCGTCGTCACCTTCGACTCCTGGCCGATTGCGCCCGTGCTCGAGGACGCTGGGCGGTACCGGAAACTCGTCCAGCTTGCGAAATGGATCGACGTCGACGGCACGGACTATGTCCAATTCCCGAAAATTCACTCGCCGAGCGAGCACCGCGATTTTCTGTTCGAGGACCGGATCGCTATTGCCGTCGACGCCATGCCGGACAGAGATCGGTGGTAGTCGAGTGAGGTAGATTGCGTCCGAATAGCTGCGCTGCTACAACGCGATGGAGATCTTCGTCGCGCTCGACATCGCGCACGGCGCGATATGCACTACCGCGAAAGATCGGAGCGCGCGTCGCGCCGATGCAGCAGGCGAAAAAAAGCCGGCTTGCGCCGGCTGAACGATGGTTCTAGCTTAATCCGAGGGCCGTGCCAGAACCTGAGAGAGACACACTCAGTGTATCGAGCCCCGGCCCGCCGCAATTCCAGTATCACCCCCTGATTTCAAGCGCTTTCTGCGTGGTTCCATCTTCGCCCGGCTAGTCTCGGCACGTCGCCGGCGTCAGCACCCCGAATCACGTCGCTTCTCTCGCCTGCGCACCGAGCATTCGGTACAACGCCTGCCGCGAGATGCCCAGCGCCGCCGCAGCGTGGCTCTTGTTTCCGTTTGCCGCCTCCAGTGCAGCCTTCGCCTCGTCGGCGGTTGGCTGCATCTTCCGCATTTCGTCCTGCCGCGCAAACGTCGACAAGTAGGCATTCGCCTTCGACGGACGGCTATGCCCAGCCGCCTCGACCACCCGACGCTTGGCATTCTCATGTGCCGCCGGATCGGGACGCGCTGACGCCCCCTTGATCGGCGCCGGCACTTCGGCGACATCCGCATAGAGCGTCTGCAGATACTCGTGGCGCAGCCCGTGACTCGTCACCCCGATACCGCTTTTGGTCACGCCGTGCTTGGAGAGCACGTAGTAGTACCAGTCGCGCCATTGCTTCAGCGAGCGGCCGGCGGGAATCGTGGATCCCGTCACTCCGTTGCTCAGGCGCGCGGCCTCCTCCAGGATCTCGATCTTTCGCTCGATCGGCACCTCTCGCGGCCGACCGCCCTTCGTCCCGCGCGTCACCGCGAGGTTATGCGGATCGCGCACCGCTTCCACTGGTCGAAGCATGAAGCTCTCCTCGACGCGCAGCCCGAACGCTGCCTGCAGCTTGAGTTGCACTGCCGTGTACGGACACGTTTGCGCGATCTCTTCGATCTTCGCCACCGCGTCCACGCCGTTCGCCACCCACGATTTGTCCTCGGTCGCCACATAGCTGCGCTCGAGGCCCGCCGCACGTCGATCGACGTAATCGCCGAGCGTTCCGACGAGGTTGGCCTTGCCTAGCCATTGCGCAAGCGCCCGCAGGTACGTGAGCTTGTTCTCGATCGTGCCGCCCGATTGCTCGTCCTTCACCCATCGATCGACGAGGTACTCGACGTGCTTGGTCTTCAACGACCAGGGCGTTTGCAACGCGAAGCCGCCCTCGCGCAATTCGACGAACGCCTTGCAGATCGCCGTCGCCCGGTATTCCTGCGTCTTGATCGACAAGGCACGTTTGCTGATTCGCGTCGTGCTATGAATTTCCGCGACGTGCTGATCGAAGAGCACCAGCAGCGCGTCGCGAAACTCGGGCGCCAGTCGATAGCGGCCCACAACGGATCGCACGTTGAGGATCGCAGCCATACGTCTACTCCTTGCGGCCTACACCGCTCACACTCGGCGGGAATCCCCCGCCGTTCAAGTCCATCATTCGACATGCCGAGCTCACCACAACGTTCAGTGACGCCCGCTCCGCAATGTCCTCGCAGCATTCATGAAGGCAAGCATCGCCTCCTATGCTCGAGCCATCGTATGACGCGCGGCCCCTCCGTCAAGGGTGGCCATGCGCGCTCCGCGAAAGCCCCACGCCGGATTTCAGGACGCCCCCAGCGCGATCAACTTTGACCTCGCGCACTGAACCATAGACGTTCACCTTTCCAGCGGGCCGCCCCTACCTGGCGCCCCACTGGACTATCCCGCTTCCGTCATCGCTGTCGCGCAGACGGCTCCGCCGGATTCCGCCGGCGCGGTCTTGCTGCTTCCTGTCCTTTAGCGATTCCATCCGATCAGCCCGATGCATGGGAAGAGCATGCATTCCGACCGTCCAACCTGCTGCCGTGACCAACGCAGCTCGCGCTTCGCGCAAACCGTCCCCGATCATTTCGCGCCCGCTTGTAGGACGCGCTGCGCGGATTGCCTCCGCACAGTCCAGCTTCGTGGCTACCCTGCCAGCCTGACGCTTGCGCGTCTCGACGCCGACGGACCTCGCGGTTGCCGACGCCGGGCTATGTGCCGCGCAATTCCTGTTGCGCATTTGGGTTACGGCTGCGCCTACCGTTCGTTCTTCCAATCAGGGAATCGCGACGCCGGTCTCTCCGGATCGCAAGACTTCCCCCGCCCCCAAGCACGTTCATGTCGGCCGCGGTGTATCGGGCTTCCTGAACGCACCCAGCTCGTTCGCTGAAAGGGCGTGAGCAGACGCAATCGAGGCCGCGTGGACTGTCCGGTGTCCGGTGTCCACATGTCCTCATTGCGTCCCATTGCGGCAAACCGCCGCCGATCGTATGGATATCGCACTGTCCAGGGGTCCTCAAGGTGGACCACTGTGTACTTGATTTGCTTCAGAAAAGGGCCGCGTCAATGTGCGGCCCGGTCATTTCACTGCGTTGGAGGCCCAGAGCGGGCCGGAAGGGAGGTGTGAGCGCCTGGCGCTCGGGGTCGATGCGTCGATGACGCGGTAGGTGATGCCCAGAATAGGCCGTTTTGTCACGCTCGATCGCGCGAAAGCTGGCGGGAAGTGCGCCGCTTTCCAAAACTTGACTTCGCGAACCGCTCGATAGACTGAATCACGCAATCTCGGACTTTATCCGGGAGATTCGAGGGCTCGCCACTGCAATCTCCCACTTTATGTCCGACTTCGAAATCGGCCCGCACTCAATGTCCGACTTTATCTCGGACTTTCGCATTGCGCCCGTGTCGAAGTCCGGCTCCAGGTTCGACGTTGCGCCTGCCATCTCACACTATCGACCGAAGGAGTCGCCCTTGAAAACTGCAGTCTTTGCTATCGACGTCGGTTACGGCAACACGAAGTACGCGCACCGTGCCGGGAACAACAACATCGCCACCGGCATGTTCCCCTCCCTCGCGCCGCTCGCGGCAAGCCGCTCGATCGCCGGTTACGGCGACAGCGTCCTGACGGCCCGCAAGGTGGCCACCATCGTGATCGATCAGGTCGAGTACGAGGTCGGACCGGACGTTTCGCTGACGGCCGCGTATGGCAACACCGGTCGAGCACTCGCCGACGACTACATCCTCACGAACAACTACGCCGCGCTGCTCTTCGGTGCGATCCACTTTGCCGGCGTGACGCATATCGAGCGCCTCGTCCTCGGTCTGCCGGTTCACAACCTGAAGAAGTACGCAGGTGAGTTGATGGAACGGTTCACCGGCACGCTGGATTTCGGCGCCGGCCGCGTGAAGATCGACAAGGTGATGGTCATCCCGCAACCGCTCGGCTCGCTCGTCCTTGCGTCCACCAACCGGAACGGTGGGTTTGGCCGCGACGTCGAACACCTCGTGGTCGACGTCGGCTACTTCACGACCGACTGGGTGTACGCGACCGGCTTCGCGATGGACGATAAGCGCAGCGGCGGCATGCCCGGCGGCGCATCGCAGATCTATCAGCGCATCGCCCAGCTGATCGCGCGCGACCAAGGTGACGCGGTGGAGGACATCGAGCGGATCGACAAAGCGCTGCGCGAGCAGACGCCGTTCTTCTTCTACGGCAACAACATCGACCTCGCGCCCTATCTCGAGAAAGCGCAGCCGTTGATCTCGGGCGTGGTGAAGGAGATGCAGAACAACGTCGGCCGCCTGGCAAACGTCCGGTCCATCATCCTGTCTGGTGGAGGTGCGGCGCTCTACGCATCCGTCATCCGCCATGCGTTCCCGCGCGTCGTCATCGAGGTCATCGACGCGCCGTGCCTCGCGAACGTTCGAGGATTCCTGCTGGTCGGGGAGTCGAGCGTCGCCCGCGAGCGTCGGTAAGGAGCGGACATGAGCGACAAGATCGAGATGACCATCACGATCAACGAGCTCGTGTCGCCGCTGCTGTTCGAGCGGTTGAGCGCGTGTCCGTCGGCCCGTCGCCGGGCCGCCTTGCTCAAAGCGTTGGCGGAATCGGCGCTGCGTCAGGAGTTGACCGGACGCGGCGGCGTCGCATCGCTGGCGCCCGTGGCCACTGCGCCGTTCGCTACGCAGCCTTCACGCCAGTTCGAGCCGGTACGCCCGTCGAGCACGGGCGATAACGAGGGGTTTGAGGTGCTCAGCGTCGGCGACGGAAGTCATGACGGCGCACGCTTTGATGACTCGCTTCACGAGCAGCTCGGCGCTTGGGGGTGACCAACTGTCGGTCCGTCTATTCGCGCCTTGCTTTCTGTATAGACCTGAGAGAATAGCCGTACGAGGTCGGTGATCGAGACGTGTCCCACGCCACGCGCCGGAACAGAAGGAGAAAAACATGCTGGAACTGATCGAATGGATCCGAAACGGGGAATTGGTCCATAAGCTGGCGTCCCCGTTCTTTTGGCTCGCCGTTGTCGCGGCCGCCATCGCCGCCGAGTATTCCGTCGCCGCATGGCATGCCCACGTCGCCAACACCAAGGACGCGGAATGAAGGCCGTCACCGAAGCGCTGTCCGCGGTCGCACGCGGCTACCGCGCTCTACCTTTTGTCGTCCGGCGGATCATCCTCGTTCTGGCGTACTCGCTGCTCTTCATGGCGGGTGCCTTCATGCACAACCGAGGCGCGGGCGACATCGCGGATCTGTGTCTCATTGTTGGCGGGATCGGTGCGTATTGGGCCAGTGGGATGTGGCGGATGTTCAAGGTCATTTTCTTCGTCGTTCGGTTCCTCGGGCGCAACTAAAAAAAAAGCGGCTTCCCGAAGGAAGCCGCTTGTCGTCAGATTTAGTGCTTTCTGCTCTTTTCTTTCTCTTCGAGCCAAGCAATACAAAAGTCAACCGCCGGCTGGAAAGCTTCATCCCGCAGGATAAAGCGATCGTCACCTTCAAGCAGTCGGTCGATCACGTCGAAGCGCGGACCTTCGGAAAGGTCCGTTGCCCCCTCTGCCGCCGCTGCCGGCGATGCCGCGACCACTTCAAACTCATCCAGCACAAGTCGAAACGAGCCCATCATTCACCTCGTGATGTAGCCCGGCGCAATACGGCCCGGAGGGGACGTATCCCCACCGGGTAAGAAAAAAATGCCGGCGAATGCCGGCGTTGACGTCACATTGCTGCACACATCCCGGTACCGCGGATTTGCGCGAGGTTCCGCTTCCGCGTTTCCTCACGCGCCAACTGCTGCGCCTGTACGCGATCACGCTGCTGCATACGTCGTTGGTGCTGCAGCTTCCATACGTCGCAAAAATCCACGCCCTCGACCACCGACTTCACGATCGAAACGCGCTTGCCGTGCGAGCGAATGCGATCGGCAAGGATCTGCGCGTGATGCTCACCCGGTCGGAAACCGCGGCGCTGGTCGACCTTGTCGCGATCTGCATAGATGATCACGTGGTCGTAGTCGTCCCAGTTGATATCGGCATGTTCCAGGCCACCGCAATTCAGCAGGCAGCGGACCTCGATGCGATTCTCATACCGTGCGACGACCGCAAAGCCAGTTTCGGCTCCTTCCACCAATGCAAGCGTGCGAGCACGTGTCGTGTTGAGCAGCACCGACGAGCCGAAACTACCGGCCGGCGCGCTCATCTCCAGCTTCGCCCGCGCCTTCCCGTTCTTCGTGAGAAAGGGAACCTTCCCGCCGTCGACCGTGAGGTAGGTGCGATGGACACGCTGCGGCTTACCTACTCGCGATCGCGCGCGCTGAAGCATCACCGGAAACTTCCCCTGCCTCTTGCCGAAGGCGTCGACGTACTCCATACCAGGGTGGCAGCGCACGTCGCGTCCGATCCACTCGGGCCGCAGCCCGGGGATCCGCGCGGACAGATAAGTCCAGACGGGCGAATCATCAGTCACCGGAGCGGCACCGTCCCACGCGGCCTGCATTTCGCGACGCTTCTGCTCGTCGCTTTTCTCTGGCCGTGCCGGAGCAGGTTTCGCCTTGCGCGCAACCGCGGCGGGAATCCCACCGTTGTAGTTGCCAGTCTCGAGCTCGTAGTAGATCTCGCGATACGGCTTGTCCGTCACCTCGTGGATAAGCTGCACGCCCGTACCGCCCTTCAGGCAGCGTGCGCAATGCCAACCACCGTTCGGGTCTCTTTCGGCCGGATAGATCCGAAAGGTTTCTTCCCCATCGCAAAGCGGACACGTCCACCACCGCCCTTTTCCACTCAAAAATCCGCTGTCGATGTAATGCGGAAAAATGTTCGACCAGTCCAGGTTCGAGAGAACCAGTTTGTTCAGCTCACGCATGATTTGTCCTCCATTCGCCCGACGGCGGAAACGCGTGCCGCCATCACTCGGATGGGCAGCACAGATGGATCACTAGACCTCTCTTCCGCAGTGGTCCCCAACGTCGCGTCGAATCGACGCAACACGGAGAGCCCCAAACGGGACGAAAGGCAAAAGCACTTCTCGTTCACGGATTTCTCCTGTTGGACTGCGGGTTTTTCGATGCCTGAGACAGGCGCAGAAACGCTTGCTCAACGAAGCCGCGCGAGCGCGTCGGCTTGGTTCAGCAACGTCAGCGGGACAGGAATTACGCGAGGAAAGAAGGACGGCGAGCTGCCGCGCCCGAGGGCACGACAGCTCGCGAAAGGTGAGATGAAACGGGAGAGATCAATCGAACGGTGAGCCCTTACGGGAGCACCATCTGTTTGCGATATTTTAGTGGGGTCAGATCAAAATGGGATGTCGTCATCCATCTCGTCGAAGCCACCACCGCCACCATACGACTGCGTTTGAGCCGGCGCAGGCGCCGAATGCTGCGGACGCGTCGAGTTGCTTGCCGGCGGTTGACCGGGTGCCGGTCGCGATGCAGGAGCGCCCGTTTGACGGCGCGCGCCCTGCTCGAAGTCCGCGTCACCACCGTGACCACCGCCCTCACCGCGACCGCCACTGTTGCGGCCGCCGAGCATCTGCATCTGGTCTGCGACGATCTCGGTCGAGTAACGGTCCTGTCCGTCCTGGCCTTGCCATTTCCGTGTGCGGATCCGGCCTTCCACGTAGATCGAGCTGCCCTTCTTCAGGTACTCGCTGACGATTTCGGCCAGCCGGCCGAAGAACGAGATGCGATGCCACTCGGTCATTTCCTTGTAGTCGCCAGACGCTTTGTCCTTATAGCGATCGGTCGTCGCAAGACGCACATTCGCTACAGCGTCGCCGCTCGGCAGATACCGCACTTCCGGATCAGCGCCGAGGTTTCCGACGAGGATCACTTTGTTTACAGATGCCATCTAGAACTCCTTCACTTGGTAATTGACCACAGCCACTTGTCCCACATGACTTGCTGGCCGTCTTTGTAAATGGGTGATCCGTCCTCCTTGCGGAAAGCCGGCACCTTGATCTTGCGCAGGCGCTTCACCTTGACGAGGTCGCCGACGCGGCAACCACATTCACTGATCGCTTCCTTCAGCCCCTCGCCTTGGAGCGTCTCGTCGCCGTTACGCGTATCGAGATGAATTGCGAACGAACGATAGGAACGAGACTTGCCAGGACGACGATCGGGAAACGTCTCTTCGCCCCAACTCGTAATCCGGCCTTCGACCACCGGGGAGCGCCCAGCCGCCTCATTGCCACCGCGCTGATTCCGGGACCGACTGGATTCACGCATTGGCAAAGAGGTACGCGGCTCGAATTCAGCGTCTTCAGTCGATTGCCGTGCGCCTTGCGATTGCTCCGCACGTGCTCCGGAGTCGGCAGGAGCCGAAGCGACACTCGAAGCGGGAGAAGCCGGGAGGCTTTCGCGGCGGATCGCCGTGGCGATCGCATCCTTCAGTGGCATCTCGTGCTCGCTCAACATAGCCCAGTGCGGCGCCAACGCCGGCAGGATCTTCGTGCCGAACATCGTGTCCCCAGGTGCATCGTCGAAGGCCGGCACGAACTCAACCACGCTGTCGCCCTCGTCAACAAACAGGTGGGCCATTCCACCGATCGTCACGAACGTCTCGTTCAAGGCCCCGGTCCCGACCGTGCGTACATTGCTGCCAGGTGGCGGCTGATGTACCGTCGACTGGCGTGGCCCGCCCGGAAACGCCTGAGCGAGCACGCGGGTGAAGAACATCGTCACGCTACCCATTGCGCCTCCAGCGACAGCTGGCCACTGCACCAGCGGTTGAGTCGTTCGAAGTCATAGTTGAAGAGTGGACAGTCCCGAATCGCGTCCTGCATGGTGCGCGGATTGACGTTGCGGATAGCACAGACCCATCGGTACGGGATCGCTCCGGTCCAAAGCTCCATGATCCAACCGAGCGTCGAGTAGTAGTCGATCTTGTCGACCGGCCGGTTGCAATAGCGATCGTTGAGAATCGCTGCGCAGTCGGCGAGGATCTCGGGAAGGTTGTCGCTACGCCGGCTGTCGAGTGCGAGGAATACGACCGCCTCGGCGAGCCCTTCACGTACGTGCGGCTCCCAAAGATCAGGGTCTGGCAGGGGATCGGGCTTAGGTGGGGTGATGAGAATCGGCGAATCGCCGCCGAAAATGTCGAGCTGCCAACCAGCTACTTGGGGTTTCATGATGGTGCTCCGGATTGCGACCGGGCACCTCATTCCCCGTACCGGGAACGTGGTTCCCGGTGGGAGATGGGGTGACCGTGCGAATTGCTTCGCACGGTCGGACTGGGGCGACTTACTTCGTGCCCGTCTTCAAAGATTGGGCGGCGGCTGAACTGGGCCGGGCCTTCATGGGGATGACAACCGCCGACTTCGCATACTGACGTTGAGGGGTCGGTGGTACCTGGACTGCGGGACGTGCAACGACGCCTTGACCGCGCTTCGCCTGCTGCGAAGCGGTTTCGACGTCCTGACCATCGGCGCTATCGCGCTCGGACGGACGCGGCGCACTCTTCGCGCCGCTCCTGAAGTGATTGATAGCTGCAAGAACCACGAACGCCATAACGATGATGGAGTGTGCGGCAATATAGAGCGCCACACACAGAGCGAGGAACTTGCCAGGCGATTTGAACGCGCCGCTGAACAGGGACTTCAACATTTTTCTCTCCAGAGAAATTGAACAAGGGGATGTCCGGACAACGCCCGGTGGTTTCGATGCTCGGGACGAGCAAGGAAATCGGCGCGAAGCGCTTTCGTCCGCGACCACGAGGTCAGCGCACGAAATCGCTCAGGGCAGATTGAAAGGAAGGCGCGGGCGGGCCGCGAAATGGCAGAGCCGATCGGCTCAGGAAGGTCGATGCGTCAGGAACGCGTGATAGAGGTAGGGTAAGCCCCGCTGACGAGAGGGCCGCGCCGAATGCTCACCAATCGCGTACAGCTTTGGCAGCGCCCGCTCGACGCAACCGGTTGATGGGCTAAACCGAGAATGCTCCAGAAAATCGTATAGCTTTCGCCGGAACTTGACTTCGAAAAATCGGAGACAAACTGGACGCGTCACTTCAACAAACGAGGCGCTTCCAAATGTTCTGGATTCTCATCCTTCTGGTCGGTGTCTGGGCACTGTCCAAGCAGTACACGAAATCCCACCCGCGTCGCCCTTCCGCATCGCCGGTTACGCGAGCCCAGGCATCGGGCGATGCGGGCGAGGCGCGCGTGATCGAGGAGTTGCGGCGCATCCTCTCGCAGCTCTGCGGCAACGATTTCTATGTGCACCCTACCGCGCTACTTTTGCTCCACGCGCCGGGCACCGAGTTTCCAACCGCTGAGGTCGATCACCTCGTCGTCACCCCGTTCGGCATTTTCGTGATCGAGACGAAGAACTGGGCCGGCTCGATCCTCCCGGGCCGGACCGCCGACCAAGTCGTTTGCCACCTGCCCGGCGGGAAGCTGGAGGAGCGGCGCTCGCCGATCAGCCAGAACCGCGCGAAGGTCGCCTTCCTGCGTGGCACGCTGCCCGCGCCGTGGAACGTTCAGGGCCTCGGCGTCTTTTCCCACGACGCCTGCCGCCTCTCCCCCGACCTTCCGCTCTCTCTGGTGACCCTGCGCGACCTCGGCTACTGGTTGCGGACTCAACGGGAGCGGCACGTCGAGTCCGGGAATCCGAAGATCAACGTTTCGGCTGCATGGGATGTTGTGCGTCGCCTGAGCGTCAACGACCCGACCGGTGCCGCGCTGTCCGAGCACCGCCATAAAGTTGCCCGAAATTCATCCGTAAACATATGACCACCGTATTACATTTTTTAACAATCTGTAACAGTTTCTTTCAGAATGCCGGTGCGCGTCATTTCCCCGAAAGACACATTGTTTCGTGCAGCTTTCGGACCTTGACACTGAAAAGCGCCGCGTAAGCTGGTGCACAACCCCAAGTCTCGCTTCCACCGGACCGGCCTCGCCCGACCCGACTAGCTAGCCGCCGTGCCCGTGCCAGGGACGGCATGCCCATCAATCGGAGAACACTTTGTCCAAGAAACCGCCGAAAAAACCTGAAGACGACGCAACCTTCGACCCCACCGTCCCGGACGGTTCCACGTCGGAAAGCGACGAACTCGACTTGCCGGCCACGTTCGCGCACGTGCCTGACAAGGTCGAACTCAGTGCCACCGCGCGCGAAATGTTCGCTGATCTGCCCGACAGCCTGATTCGGATCATCATCCATGAGAGCGAGGAAGTCGCTCACTCGACCCGCAAGATCATGCAGGAGCACATGCGGATCGGTGGCAACTTCGCGCATATCCACGCCTCCGTGATCGGACACTACGTCAGCACGATGGGAGACACCCGCAAGGTTCGGAACATGGCCGCAGAGCAGGTCTATGCCTTCCTCACCAAGCTCTTCCAGAAGTCGAAGTCGTCAGTCAGCTTGTATATCCGGTGCTACAACAAATTCTCGAACAACATTGGCGCGGTCGAAATGCTGACGATCAGCGACATGTCTCTGCTGGTCCACAGCCACATCAGCGACGAGGTTGTCGAGAAAGTGATCGACGCACGGCGCGAGGACCCCGATCTCACCAAGAGCGAAGTCACACGCCTCATCGCATCGCTAAAGGACGAGATCGCTGGCAAGGACAACAGCATCGAGGAAGCGACCTCGCAATTGACCGCCACCGTCGGCCGATTGGACGACGCGCAAAAGGAAATTGACCGACTGTCGTCCGAGCTGACCAACGTACGCCAAGAACAATCGCGCGAGAAAGTGAAAGCGCAAGAGACGCAGGTCTCGCTCGCCTCAGCCGGAAAGCAGGTGAGCACGCTGCACCAGACGCTGGCGAACACGGAACGCGAGGTCCAACAGTTGACCGCCGAAATCGTCAAGCTCAAGGCCAACCCGGTCAGGACCGAGGTTCCGGTGCCGACTTTGCCGGACGCCTACACGAAGCTGCAGGATGCGCTGAACGCCAAGCTCGCCGAGTTCGACACGGCAAGCGCCAAGCTCGAAGAGGTGCAGGCGCAACTTTCAGAGCTCGAAGCTCGTGCGCAGGAACATAGCGCGGCAATCGAAGCGAGCGCGGTGCTCGAGAAGAAGATTCGCGGGCTGATCGACACTTTCGGCTCGTTCGTACAGGACTACCACAGCGCGCAACTGCTCGCGACCGCAGACGGAAACCCGACACGCTTCAAGCCGCTGTTTCAGGCGTTCAGCGATCTGATCGGCAAGTTCCATGTTGAGGTGACGGCCGCCGCAAAAGCCTGATTCCGACGGGCCACGCTACATCGTTGTGCAGTAGAAGAGAGATAGAAAAATGGAAAAGAAGAACTCGCGCGAGACCTACCGTTCGATCGAGCGACTGTACGTACCTAACTGGCTGACCGAGCGCATCCAGGTCGCCAACTTCGACCTCGTCGATCAGATGAAGTGGCTGCTCGAAATGGATGGGGATTTCAACGACATCCTTGCCGTCGAGCGCAAAGAGATTGATCACGTCAAACACAACGAGGAGTCGCTGCGCAATCTGCTGCGCACGCCGTTCCTGATGGTCGCGCCGACGCTCGAGTCGGTGGAGGATTGGCGCTGCTTCGTCGACGACACACCGACAACCGTCGCGGTCGACCAACTGTTTCGCAAGCTGCCCCCGCTCGACGCACTGGCGAAATTTTCGGTCGAGCATCACAACCGGGTTTTCCTCGATCTGGTCACGAGCGTCATCCACCTAAGCGTGCTTGCGGCTCCGTTGCTCGGGATCACGACCGAGGTGGCCACCTACCTTGCGTCAGTACCGCCCTACAAGCTGCGCATCGCACTGGGCCGGATGAAAGGCCTGCCGCTGTTCCGATGGCGCTTCAACTCGCCGACGTTCTGGTATCAGTTCACCGGCAGCGACCTGACCGACGAGATGGTCGCGCACCAGATCATGGCAACCTCGCCGATCCGAATGAACAGCGCGCCAGGCAAGGCGGGCTGGAGCGACCTGCGCCTATCTCGCGACAAAAACGAGACGTACGCCCACGCATTAATGGCATACGGCTGCCGCGCGTCGACCGCCGCCAGCCTGTTTCGACTGAATCAGAACGCGATGCGCCAGCGATACGTCGAGATGCACGGGACCAGCTCGCCGTGCGGCAACACACCGAACTCGCTGAACTGGTTCGTCGAAACGCCGGCCAATCGCCTACACGGCACGATCTTCACGTGGCTGTATCGCGCCGCGCTCGCCGCCGGCGCCAATGCACCCCAGGCCCTGATCGCAACGAACGACGTCTACCAGCAGATCTTCGGTGGCCAGCACGCCATCTCGGTCGACCGCGGCTGCAACCTGACCCGGGCGATGGCGGCTGACAACCGACTCACGATCGCACCGTGCCGCAACTGCCGAACGGAATACATCGTCAGCAACAACGACACGAAGATCGAGATGCACCATAGCTTCGACTGCCCGGCATGCACTGGGCACCTCGGGGCGAAGCGCCGCGGTGGCAAAGCGAGGGTGCGCAATGACGAATAACCGCGATCGAGTCGACGCCGATCCCCTCCCCGATCTGCCGGCGAGCTTGATCGTCATCAATGGCGATCGCCTGCCGCAGTTCGCGTGGTACGACGCGGAGACGGAGCAGTATTACTCGGAGGCCGATGGGCAAGTCATTGTCGACGTCCGAGCTGCGCTGCCTTGGGCCGCGCAATACGTTCACTGAGCGCACCATGGACGACCTCGCCTACCTCGTCTCAGAAAGCAACGCCGCCTGGCTCGACGGTCGTGGCGACGGCCGGTTCGAGCGGTACGAGCGGTTTTATCAGTCCGAGCGGGAGAGACAGGCTGAGACGTTCGAGCTCGAGCAAGTCAACGACGCCTATCCCGAGTGGGTCGGGAGCCAGCCGCCACGGGTGCTTGGGATGTTGTCCCGACCGTGGTTCGGCAAGGTGCTGGTCGCGTTCACATGCATGTACGTTGGTACGCAGGCCGTCCCTGCCATGTCCTCGGCGATCCCGTACAAGTCAACGGTACTCCTCGGCGTGGCTTTCGTCGGGTTGCGTGTCTTTCACTGGCGACGACGGCGCGCGAGATGATCACGAGAACTTGATTCCCGCCCGACGGCGGGATTTTTTTGCCCAAACACCATTAAGTCTGACGAAATCAAACCGTAATCTAGAATTGGCGTCTTTTGGCTCGCCCTAGCCATTTTAAAAACGGGGCCCTCGGCCGCGCGAACTTGACTTCGCCGCGGCGTCGGTAGGATGGATTCAAGGGTTCGCAAGGTGCGCACCCTACAACAATACGAGGACCAGACATGAAGAAGATCACGACCATCAGCCTTTCGGCGCTCGCGGCAGCAGCCGTGCTCGCGCTTGCCGCATGCGGCGGCGGCGGTGGCGACAGTGGCAGCACGAACACGGGATCGAATGGCAACAATCCGAACCCGTCCAACCCCGGCACCCCGTCGACCACCGTCCCGGGCACTGTCGACAGCGCACAGTACCCTGCCGGCAGCGCCCAGCTCGCCGCACTGAACCTCCTGAACCAGTACCGCACGCAATGCGGCTTCCCGGCGCTCAAGCAGAACACGGTTCTTGATCAGGCAGCTCAGAACCACGCGAAATACATGGGTCTCAACAACGCGGTTACGGACAATGAGGTGTCCGGGAATGCCGGCTTCACTGGCGGAACCTACGCCGATCGCGTCGTCGCTGCCGGATTTCCGAAAGGCACGCTCGGGATCGGGGCCAGCGGGGCAAGTGCGGTCTTCACCAGCAACTTCAATGCTACTGTTGCTGGCCAGCAATTCGTCTATTCCCTTGTGGGCGGGGCATATCACTCTGTCGTCGCGACGTTCCCGGTCGATGTAGCCGGTTTCGGCGAATCGGAAACGCAGACGACCTCTGGGTCCTACACATTTACGGAGTCGTGGCAGTCGATCAGCATGTACAGTGCAAGTGCGCAAACGCTGCAGAATGGGCCGAAGACGTTTCCCTGCGACGGCGTAACTGGTGTCCCGTATCGTGCAGCAGGTGAAACTCCTGTTCCCCCGAACGTGTCGTCATCTGGTTGGGGCACCCCGATCACCGTGATGGGTAACCTCACCGATGTGATCGCGATTCAGACAGCGACCGTGACGGGCCCGTCTGGCGCCGTCGCCGTTCAGATTCTCAACTCTGACACGGACCCGAACAAACTGATCGGCAAGTATCAGGCCGTCGTGTATCCGACATCCCCGCTAACGGCAAACACCGCGTACAGCGTGACGATTACTGGAACCGTGAACGGTACCGCGTTCTCCCGGAACTTCAGCTTCACGACCGGAAACGCCGTCGGCTGATTAGATCCCTGCCACGAACGACAAAGCGCCCTTTCGGGCGCTTTTCTTTTTCCAGTGCGCAGGTACTCAATGGTTACATTGGCCGTTACCCGCACCCGCCGTGTTGACCCAGAAGAAGTCCACCACACCGCTCGACGGATTGACGTAGCACATTGCAGTCCATGTATTCTGCTGGCTGCATGCGAGCTGCTTGTTGTACCACGGCCCCGTCAACGTCCCCGTGAACACCTTGTCGTCATCGAACCCGACGCCCTTCGGATAGTTTGGGTTCGCGTTCGGAAGCGTGCTCCAATCCCGCCACGACGTCGAAAGTCTGAAAGGGGCATTTCTCGTTATCGTTTGTTCGATCGCATTGAAGATTTGCTTATCAAATGCGGTCATCGTGTGATTGCTCGCTGCAGCGGTACAAACGACGTTCGGATCGATGACGACGGGAGGTGGCGGCGTAACGTGTGTGCAACCTGGTTGTGTCCAACTGGTGCCTGTCCACCACGATGGAGCTGTCGTATCAAACCCCGCTGGACACTGCGGTTGAGCTGCGTAGCTGCACTGCGGCTCCGACCACCGCGAACCTTGCCAAACCGAGGCAGCCAACGTCGTCCAGCCTGCGCCAGATTGGCACTGCGGTTGCGGAATTGCCCCGTTACGAAGCGGAACCGCACATGTCGAATCCTGATAGCCCGGCGTGCACGGGATCGGCGCACAAGCCTGCCGCATTCCGATGTACGAACCGGCCTTGTCGTAGAACGGATACGACCGAAGACCGAACCCCGGCTGGCACGAACCGTCCGCAAATGCACTGCTCGCCACCATCGACAGCAGCACCGGCATACCCCACTTCATCCAGCTTTTCACTTCCCTCTCCCTTAATACGAGCAGTAGGTTTCAACGACAGCGGTGCCGCTGGTCCCGTTGCCATTTCCATCGGTAATAAACACCGTCCACGGGCCACCGCCCGATGCCGAAACGTTCACGGTCGCCGTCGGATTCACGTAGAAGCTCACCGGACTGAAGATGATTTGCGGCGTTCCGCCGGTCGCACAGTTCGGAGCTGGAACGCCCCAACCGTTCTGAACCATGAAGTACCCGTGCCGCAATGCCGGGCCACCGATCGGCAACCAGACATGGTCTTGACACGACAAAATCTGCCCCCGCCCGTCATTGTTCTGCGCCAACGCGCCATTTAGCGGGCACGATGCGCGGGGCGTTGCAACCGCGCCCGGCGTGATCGTCTGCGTCACTTGCAGTTGCCCGTTCACGCTGCTGTCGCCGGTTGAGATCGGCGCCGGCGCAGAACCATTCGCGGTCTGAACTGCGAGCGTGCCTGGCGTACGCACCGCGTTGCTGACCGCGACATTCGACGCGGCTAGCGTTGGCGCCGCGATCGTCCCCGTCGCGTCGATGTTGCCAACGTTGTGCAGGTCCACGCCGTTGACGTCCTGACTACCCGTCCATTTCAGTGAGCCGTCTCGCCGAATGAACACCGAGTTCCCATCCGATGACGGTCCGTTCGTCGCCATCACGATGCCCGCCGGCGCTCCCGGCACCGGGTTATTGGCTGTCCACGCCCCGTTGAGACCCCGAACGATCGCCGAGTTCTGCGTCGACGAGAACCCGAAGCCCGTTCCCGCCGCCTGCGCGACAATCCCGGCGCCAGCGACATCGGGCTGGCCGAGCCTGGTCACCGGCTGCGATGAATAGAAGACGTAGCTCACCTGGCACGACGTCGACCCCGTCGAACAGCCGTCCGGGCCCACGCTCATCTGAATCATGTAGCTGCCGCCCCAGAACGGGCCGGCCGCGTAGTTCGCCTTCAGATACCCGCCTGCGCGCAAGTCAGCGAACGTTGGTGGGGTAACGGCCGTCGTCTTGTCGCCGACCATCTGCGCCACCAACGTGCCGTACTTGTCGGTTACCCACTTTGACAGGGCCGCGCTGATCACCGCCTGGTTCTGTCCTTCGACGCTCAGCAAGTCGTGCCGACGCTTCACGACGTCGCGCTGCATGCCTTGCAACGTCATGAGTGCGGCGGCAACGAGCACGATCACGACTTCAATGATGCTGAGCATCGCCGGTCCTCAATTGTCTTTCGTTGCGTACAGGACGATGCTCGCGGTGTTCCCTGCCGAAGCGCATGCCGTGGCCGCCGTGCTCGAATTGAATGCCGTGCCCGGTCCGAAAATCGTCGTATTGTTCACCTTGACCTGCGTGTAGGCAGCCGAAATCGAATCGGCCGACAGCGCGCAGACGGTCGCAGGAATCGGGTAAGTCACCGCGATCGCGTCATTCGCCGCGGTCACGGTCGCCGGGGCCGCAGTAACTGCGCCACCGAAGATCCCGGTCAGGGCACCAGACGTCTTGTTCAACCGACGTCCGGCCGTATCAAACGCGCGGTTCTGCGTGAGCGACAGCATCGTGACTCCCGAGAAGTCGATTTCACCGGCTGTTGCGTCCTGAATCCCGCTTCGGAAGTACTGCGCCTCGCTCTTGAACTGCAGCGCGTGAATCCGATCCATCACGAATCCACGGCCCATATAGACGGCGAGCGCGATCAGCGCCGCGGCCGCCATCACGCCAGCGGCTTCAACGAGCGACAGCTCACCCTTTTGTTTCCGGCGGCTCTTGCCGATGTACGGGCGCTTCAGCGGTTGCGGCTTGTTGGTCTTTTCCATTCGAACGGCTCCTAGTATTTCTGGTTGATAGAGGTAGAGGCCCCGTCAAACGCGACGGCACCCGTTGCAAAGTACGAACCCAGGCCGAAGACAAGGAACGCCAGCACCGCGCCGGCGAGCAGCACGTAGTGCGTGATCTTCGCGTTGCGCCGAACCGATTCGACAACGCGATCAAGCGAGCTATGCCCGAGGCTTTTCACCGACTCGACGAACTGATCCCGCCCTGAAGCGTCAGTGAGGATGTCGATCGTCATTTCGGAAAAGATGCCGGTGTCCAATGCGTGCATCGGCTTGTGGGGATTTGCAGTTAGCCGCGTGCTCATTTGACGGATGTGCCATCGCATCCACGGATCGGCAGATTTCGCGAGCTTGTCCAATGCGGCGCGCAACGTCAGGCCGGAGTCGAACAGCCCTGCGAGGGAAACGATCAACAGCGCAGCACGCAAGTCGCGGCGATTGCGCCACATCAACGGCATCGCATCGACCTTGTTTCTGAATGGGCCCGTCCAACGCTTCAGCGTTTGGAAGTACCCGAGAATCAGCCCCCCGACGACAGCACTGGTCAGCCACCAGTAGTCAGCGCAGAAGGTGTCAAAGGCGTAGACGAATTGGCCGAACGTCGACCATTTCTCGAGCGGTTGCACATCAAGCGTCGCCGGCAGGATCTCAGAACCGAACAGCACGCAGAATGCGTACAGGTAGACCAGCAGGAACGCCGGGTATGCCATCTGCATCGATGTCGTCGTCGACAACACGCCCTTTGCGTGCGCCGCCATTTCGGCCAGTTCAAGACCACGAGCCGCCGCATCCTCGCGTGGGGATTCGCCTGCCAGCTCGAGCAGTACGTACTCGTCGTTCGGGATGAACGGCTTGATCGCTGTGGCAAAGTTGTCGCCGGCGCGCATGCGCTGCGCGACCTTCTGGAAGGCGAGCCACGAGAGGTTTCTCCGCTTTTGATGACGCTCCGCGAGCGTGTCCAACCGCTCGAGTAGCGTCTCGCTGTTCCGCAGGCCCTTCTTCGCGACGTCAAGCCGTGTTTCGCGATAGAACATCTCGCGGCTCGCCTTGAACCGCCAGGTCGAAACGCGCAAGCGCTCCTTCACCGGAAGCATCTTGAAGAGTGCGTATGAGAATGACTTGATCACGAGGGAATCACCCCATCGGCATCGGGAGCCACGCGGTATGCATCAAACGCGCACATCGATTCGTCAATGAACCGAGGATCGATAAGCCCGCGCGACGCCTTGTAAAGCGCGTGCTCGTAGACCGTCTTTCCCGTCATATCGGCGTCGGAGAAATCCGACTTCCGACTGGTCCGCCACACGTCCTCCGCGCCGCGCCAATCGCGTGCGGCGACTCGATCGAGAAATGCGGGTGTCGGGCGATACAGCTCCATCGCCAGCGTCTGCCCCTTGATGCCAGCGGCCACCTTGCCGTCCCGCGTGAACAAGCCCGGGCGCCGGCAGTGCTCGCAGCCGCCCTCGTCGCGACATGCCATGGTCGACGGGTCCAAACCGAACTTCCGTTCCAGCGACGAGATCTGCGCGGGCGACAGCACATCAGTTGCTGGACGTTTGCAATTCGGGCAGAGCTTCGGGATCAGCTTTTGATTGCCGACCGCGTTCAGGAAGCTGCCTGAGGCCACTTCGTCCATCGGCAACTTCAGCCGACCGCCGACCAGCCGCATCACCGCGCCGAGAATGCTGTTGCCGTGCAATGTCGCGCGGACCGGGTGTCCGGTCAGCGAGAGTTCGGCAACCAAGCCAGCCAGCACCGAATCGCGCACCTCACCGATCGTCAGGTCATCAGGGTCCATCCGCATCAGCGTGCGGATCACCTCGACGATCTTGCGGTTGGCATCGTCTTCGGTCTCGTTCGGCCGGCGCTGAATCGAGATATCGGACAGCCACGGCGCCGGCACCTCGGACGGCTCGTTCACGGCGAACTGCTTAATGCGATCGCGGTTCGGGACCAGATACGACATTGCCCGCAGCAGCGTCGTCTTCGCAGAACCCGTTTCCCCAGTCAGGAAGGTCGCCCCGCCCGTCACCTTGCCAAGGCTTTCAAGAATCTCAAGCTGGCTTGCTTCCAACCCCATCTCGTGGGGCAAGAGCACGCGCGCGTGCTTGAAGTTCCCATCCAGCAATCGCAATGCGACGTCGAATCCGCCCACAAGCGGCGTGCTCTGCCAGCGGATGTTGACGAGGTCAGTGTGCGCGACGAGCGGGATCATCGCGGACTGCGGCGCGGTCGGCTGAAACGTCTCGCCAGAATTCGTATTGCGTTGGACCAGATCCTGATAGGCCGCTGACAATGAACGGCGCACGAGCGCCTTCGGCATCTTCCGGTACGAATACAACTCTCCGTCGACGCGAATCCGCAATTCGACGTTTTCGACAAAATCGCGGTACTCGTAGTGAACATCCCCCGCGCCATACGCCGTCGCGGCCTCGATCACATCGCGGAACGCGCCGATCATGCGTGACGATTCAGGCACGAAGTTAGATGCCCGCTGCTTCTCCTTGCCATAAAGTGCGGCGATCACATCCTCGTCGGCGACCATCTCCTCAAGAACCGAAATGTCAGCGTGCGCGAGATCCTTCAGGTAGGTCGCGTACAACTGGCCTTCGTGGAAGCGCTGGGTCGCTACGACGATCGAAGTCCCTGCCTGCAGTTCGACCGCGATGAATTCCCGCCGGGCCGACTCCGTCACCACCAGCGCCGCGTGCTCCTCGCGCTGGCACAACACGCGCTTGAAGTTCAGCGACTCAGCGTGGACGAGGCGCGGTCTGCCACTTTCGACCGCAATCTCCGGCGTCTCGGTTACGTCAGTCCCGATGCGGCGTACGGTGGGCGGAACGTCGTAACCCGACGTCCACTGCGAAGCCGCATCGGCATCCGGCGTGACATACGCTTCCGCGGGTTCAGTCGATTCGGGCGTGCGTGCGAAATCCCCCATCGGAGTGACCGTCGGCTCGGCCCGCACCTCCACATCGGGCTCCGTTGCAGACGCGGCATTCCCGCGCACGTCGGCCAGCGGGGCCGACGATTCCGCGCCCGCCGGCACGCCGATTTCAGTTGTTGACCGCGGCGTGGGCTGGCCAGACACTCCAACGGCCGTTTCCACTTTCTGTTCCGAGTCGAGGCCTTCGCCGATCACTGCAACGTCCTCGGCTTCATCCTGAGCTTGACGCAGCTTCATGGCCATCGTCATCGGCTGGCCCTGGCTCGCTTGCCGTGGATTCACCGGCTTGCTCGAGGTCTTGAAGCGGGGCTCACGTGCACCATGCGGCTCGTTCGGCACTGCGTGCTCGCCCCCGTCGACCGGCTCCCGGCCAACGATCGGCATCGAGGACGGCGAGCTATCGGTAAATCCGGCCTTGAACGCCTTCAGCCGACCGAGCAGGCCGCGCTTCGCCGGTTCCTGCGGCTCCATTTCCGCGAAGAGGCTCATTGCGCACCTCCGAGGGGGATGCCCAGCAGCGGCGCCCCGGCCGGCAACGGCGAACCCAGATCCACGAGCGAGCGAACCGCGTTCGTTGCCGGCGACTGGATCGGCGCGGCGCTACGAATCGGCTCCTTCCATGTGCGCTTGCCTTCGGCCACCGTCACCGCGTAGCCGTCGACGCCCTTGACGCTCCAGCCGTTGAGCAGCGTCGTGCCGACGCGCGCCGGATAGATCGCGTCGCGGTAGGAGTAAAGGATGTGGGTGCCAGCTTCGTCGTTGAACGCCCCGAGGAATGCGACAGGCTCGGCATGCGCTCGCGGCGACCGAATCGGCTTCTCGACCGGCTTCGACGCGGACTCGGCAGCAACGCCGCTTGAGGCGATGCCCGGCTGGGGCTGCGACATCGCGCCGGGTGGCAACATCCCCGGCGCAGTCGTGGTCCCGCCCAAGCTTCGAACAACGCTCGCTCGCGCCAGTTGATCGATGTCGTCGATCGACAGCTTGGCGCCGACGGGATCGGCCTGCGCGGACACGGCGATACCGACGCCCGCCGCGATGAGTGCGTGCTTAATTAAAGACATAGTATTTGCCCTTCGCGGTGAAGTGGACGCCATACGGCGAGTCGCCCGTTTCCTTGTTGGGGGTCGCAGCCGCGCCCTCGTTGAGGCGCAGCTCGACCCTCAGCGATTCGAGCGCCATGTTGGGCGGCAGCTTGGCAAGCAGCGGCGACTGCCAGCGGAAACCTTCGATCGTCCAGTCGCCTTGCTTGAGCAAGCGTCCGACGTGCGCCCCCTCACCCGCACCTGGCACAGCAATAAGAGGGCGCGCCTCGCCGACGTTGACGGTGTAGCCGTAGGCGCGAAGTTCGAGGGGTTGGACCGACATCCGTTGCGGTGGCGTCTGCAGCATGTCGATGAATGCTTGCTCGGCCGGCCAGCTCTTCGATTCGCTTTCCATCAGCGAAGCCGCTTTCGGGATGGCCGGCCCGCGTGAGTCCAGCGCGCGGCCGTCACGAGCGAAACTCACCGGCCGCATGTCCGATGTCGCGGCCTGATCGAACCCGGCGAAGGTGCCGCCGTTTCGGCGAAACGTCATCGTGCAGAACCCTGCGGATGGGCAGTTCGCCTCCTGAAACAGCCAGCCCTTGATCACGGTTTCTCTGCCACCCACAGCGGCAAGCAACGCCGGCGCCAGCTCCGACGCACGCGGTTGCATACGCGCGAACACGTCACGAACCGCGACTGCATACTGTTCAGTGAACGTCGGTGCACGCGGTGGGGGTGGCGGCGGCGAAAGCAGGTCGATCAGCTTCGGAACGCCAACAAGTGCAATCGCCGTAATGAGAACCACGGGTACGATCGTCGGCACCGAAATCCACGGCTTGCCGAGTCGCCCTACCTTGCGGCTTGCCAGCAGCTCACTCGCCTGAAACGGCTCATCGACGTCGCCGATTCGGTCGCCCGTGCCAAGCGTGTCGAGCTTGAGATTGCTCTTCAGGCACTCCTGCTCGATCTCGAGACGGCGCGCTTGCGCCGCTTCGGGCGTCAGCACCTCGTCGCTGCGAACCGCGCCGCGCACGACGAAGACCATGTAGACACGCATGCCGTCCTGCAACAGCACTAGCGCGGCAGGTCGGCTCTTGATCAGTTCGTGGAGCGCAACGCGCGCTGCGCCCGAATAAAGGCGCGCGCCTTTGATCTTCGACATGTCCGGGTCGGCGAAGCCGCCGATCAGCTCGGTGCCGACCTTGAACTCGACGTAGTGCGTCGCATTGAAGGCGTCGGTATAGCGCCGGCGCTCGGCACTCCCGCCCTTCACCGGGTATGCTCGCCAGTTGATGCCGAACACCAAGCGGGAACGCTTGTCGGTCGGCAGAGGTTCGGTGATGTGCATCATGGCGTCACATCGACGGAACGACCGTCGCCTTAAGCATGATCACCTGGAACGTCTTCGACTTGTTCCAGCGGCCGGTGAGGCCGGCGAGGCCCGCATTCGTCGTGCTGTCTGCTTGATCCGTGATCGCGCCATACAACACGACCGTCTGGCCATCCGACAGTGCGATCGTCTGGTCGTCCTTCGTGCCGACCGTATGCGCGAGCTGGATCTGTTGTTGGGTCTGGCCGGAGCCCGCACCCGCGCTAGTGAACGGACCGTTGAGCTTCGAGCTGTCGGCCCAGTACGCGAGCACGATCTGGTTGTGATCGTTGACGGCCGGCAGCACGTTCACGAAGTCGCCCGTCGTGATGGTGCCAGGCGTCAGCCCCGGCACACCGCCAGACGTGGCCGTCAGGGAGCCGGACGAAGGCGTGGTCGATCGCAGGTAGTCATCGCTCTTGAACGATGCGATCGAGACCGGCAACCCGTTGAGGGTCATCTTGGTCATCGTGTTGTCCTGCACCGTGCGGCCGTACTGGTTCAGCGCGTTCACGACGGCATTCGTGCCGGAAAACGGCGCGTCCGGGCGCAATACCGACACGCCAACCGAGCCGCCGCCGGTCGCAAGCGACGTCGGCGACGTGAAACTGATCGCGTAGCGCGCGAGGCCAGCGTGCATCGAGTTGAACACCACGTCGGCATTCATCCCCGCCTGACTGCCGTTGTTCAATGCGATCTGGAGCGTCCGAACCGTAATCGCCACCTGACGCGTGGAAATCGCGTTCTCGTGCTTGAGCAGCTTGCCGATGTTGTCCGCGGCCTCCTTGGTGTCGTACACCATCACCAGCCGGCTCTGCGGGTTCACGCTCACGCGGCCCATCGGCGATTTCAGCTTGTCGATCTCCGCCGTGATCGCGGCAATCTGATCGAAGTCGCCTTCGCGGCCCGTCGACGTCTGCGCCGAGAACGAACCGGTGTTGCCTCCGGAGCTGCCGCCACCGCCGCTACCCGACTGATTGCCGGTCGACGTGTCCATCCCCTTGCTCATCGTCGACTTGATCGACACCTTGCCCGGGATCGCAGCGATCTGGTACATGCGGGTGACGAAGCGGTTCACGTTGATCGTGCTGCCGTCGAACGACCAGTCGAGCCCCAGGTCGGTCGTCATGTTCCGCATGTACATGCCGGTCTTGCCAGAGAACGCCTGACGGTAGATCGGCTCTTCGGTTCGGGTGCCGTTGTTCTGCCCCTTCGATTCGGTTTGGCCGGGCACCAGCGAGTCGCGCGGTACGAACACGTCCGGACTCAGATGAACCGGATAGCCCGTCGCCGTCGAAATCAGCGTGGCGATCTGCTTGATGCCGAGGTTCGCGGGCAGCGTGACCGTTTTGTCGCGGAACACGGCGGGCAGTGTCGCCTCGTAGGCGAGCGGTACCAGTCTGTCTCCCAAGAACGCGGTGGGCACGTCCTCGACCAGTGCCATTGGGGCCGGCCCCTTACCGAGCGCGTCCGAGATCGTGCGGTGAGCAGCGTCGTAGCTGTCGTTGACGTCTTGCTGCGTCACGGCGCAGCCTGCGGCCATCAACGCGGCCGCGATCGCGACGGCAGATTTCAAAAGGTGAACACGCATGGTTCTCAATCCTGGCAATTGCCCGCGCGTGCGATCACGCGGATGACGTTGTTCGAGTGGCGGCACGCGCGCGTCGGCGTGCGCATGTGGTTCGTGGCCTTCATCACCTGCTGCAGCACAGAGGTGAAGTCGCCACTGAAGGACGCGTTGAACTCCAGCGGTAGGTCGTCGTCGATCTTCCACGCCAGTTGCCAGCCCTGCTGCTGCAGCCAGCGGTCAAGCGCGTCGCGCAGATTTACGTCCGCCGGCGTGACGGAGAAGGTCAGCGTGCCGCTCGCGATCGGGGCAGCCGCGCCCGGCAGAACGACGGCGGCGACGTCGGTCGACGCAGCCGCAGTTGTGCTCGCCTGCGTCGGCTGCAGCTGCGCCTGCTTCGGGTTCTCTGCGACTGCCGGCGCAGCTTTTGGCCCAGAGGCAAGCACCTGCCAGCCGTCGGTGTCGATTGAGTTCTTGATGGGATCGGTCGCAGCGTGTGCCACGATGTTCAACACGGCCAGCGCCGCCGCTACGATCGCGCGAATCCGCGCCTGATTCGAATGTGTCTTCTGCATGGTTACCGGCCCTGTTGCATAAAGCGGCGATAGATCGCGCTGGCGTAGACGAGCTGCTTGGACGGCGTCACGGCGTTGTAGGCACCGACCGCTTTCCAGTTCGGCCCGAAGCGACGCACATTCGACGCGAGAATCCACGCTCCGACGTAGGCGCTGACGCAGCCGTTGAAAAGGTGCTCGCGGCGGATGCCGTAGCGCGCCAGCGTCGGCAGCCACGACGTGTTGATCTGCATGAGGCCGATGTCCTCGCTGCCGTTGGTGTTCCTGTTCACGGCGCCCGGGCGCATCCCTGACTCGTGCTGCGCGATCACGCGCAGCAGCCGCGGATTCACGCGATGGAAGGTCGCCGCGTCGTCAAGGCAATCCGCTCGACTCGGCAGCGCAGTGAATGCCAACACGGCGGCTACGATCGGTACGATGCGCATCACGAGGCCGGCCCTCCGCTCGCCTGCAGGGTGGCGTCCGGCACTTCGCGGTAGACCACCTCTTTGCGACGCTTGACGTGGATCGTGTTGCCGTCGGCCGTGACCGTGAACAGATCGGACGTGCCTTCGAACATGAAGTAACGCCCCTTCTGCTCGCCGATGCCCAGGTTTCGTGTGTCCGTCACACCGACCCGAACGACCGACTCTGCGAACTTGAAGTACGTGCGCCCCTCTCGATCGAACACCGTCTCGAGCTTTGCCGCGTTCGGCAAATCGAAGTCGTATACGGTCTTCGCATCACGCGTGACCTCGACGCGGTTCGACTCGTCAGCAACTACGAAGCGTTCTGCCCGATCGATCGTCAGCACGCTCTTGGTGTCGTCCCAGCTCGTGCGCAGCACCTTCCCGTCGGGCGTCTTGAACGTGACCGTCTTGGCAGGCTTCGACGTGAAGCGGATCTGCGTGTGCGTGTCGTCGCCGTCCCGGATCGCCTGCGCGCCGAAGCGTTCAGCCAGGCGCGACACCGGCGGCGATTCGGCCGTGACGCGCGCGACAACGCTGTTCAACCCGGCCTCGTCTGCGTCGCGACCCGACGACGCGTAGTTCAACGCGGCAGACTTCGGCGCGTCGCGATGCAAACGCACATGTCGCGCAGCGAAATCGACGTCGGCATATAGCCCGGTTTGCGTCATCAAGCGATCGAGCGCCTGCATCCAGTTTTCGCCCTCGCGCGTGCCGAACTGCTCGGAAGTCGTCAGGTCAACGTCCTTCTGTGCCGACCCCGTCCAACCCTGCGGGACAAGCGCCTTGACGAAGCCACCGACCGTCATCGACGCGTGAAGCGCGCGGACAGGTGCAAGCGCGGAGCGCGTGCCGATCATCACGAGCCGGTTGGTGAAGCCATCGAAGCCGGCTGGCTGATCGTCTTTCATCGCAGCCAGTGCGCCGCTGCCACCGATGAACGTGTTCGCCTTCTTCCAGCGGGCCGTCGCCGAATGGGCACCGACCTTGTAGGTGATCGAAGACGGCGTGCCTTCGACTACCACGTACGGGCCTTCGGTATGGCCGCCTTCTGCGACGATGACCTGGCCCGCGCGCGGCTGGATGTAGGTCTTTTCGCCGTCGTTGAAGATCAGCGCCGGACGTTCGGAAATGCCGCCGAGGATGTCGTAGTCGAAGTCGAACGGATCGGTATTTGCCGCCGACGCGGCCCCGCACACGATCGCCAATGCGGCGCACGCGAGAGTCTTGGTCGTGTGCTTCACAGGCCTGCCTCGATCATGGAAAGGTGTCGCACGAACCGTGCGAAGTACGAGCGACCGGGATTGGGGTTCGCGCTGTGGTAGTAGGCGACGGCCTTCGCGACCGAGTCGGTGCGCGCGAAGTTCTCGGTGAGGATCGCTTCCGCGACAGCAACGTTCGTCGCGGGTGCGAGCGCATCCCACGCTGACGCAAAACGCTTGCCGTGGTAGCACCAGTTCACCTGCATAAGGCCGACATCGAAATTGCAACGCTCACGCGCCAGCAGCGACTCGATTGCCTTGTAGGCCTCCTCGCGCGACTTGAAGAAGTAACCCTGGCCCGCAACGTTCAGCGTCCAAGGCCATGCGCGGCCGCGGTAGTTCGATTCGTTCAGCGCGATCCCGGCGAGAATCTTCGGATCGACATTCGTGTGCAGCAGCTCGAACGGGACAACCGCGCGGGAGCACGCCCAACCGCCCCGCCGCTCAGCAAGCGCCGCTTGCGCGCCGTCGTCGAGGACAAGAGGCTGCAGCCAGCCACGCTCGATGAAGAGATCGTCCAGCGCAACTTCGCGGCCGTCGATCGATACAGTGACGCCCCTGCTCGGGGAGCTGCGCACGGTCTGCCCGATCAGGGGTGACGCCCATTCGACGAATGCGTCGAGGCCGCAGTAATAGACAGGCTTGCCGGGCAACATCGCGACCTGACGCGTCTGTCCGTCTTGAATGACGACGCTCACCGGGCTGATCACCTGCGCGATCACCGCAGCCTGCGCACACGCGCTCGCGAGTGTCATGGCGATGACAAATGCCATGCGCCCGATCATCGCGGCCCCCGATACTGTTCGAGCACCATGTCGCGATTGATCTTGAGCATGAAGTGGCGCTCGCCCGGTGACGAGTTGATCGTCGGCGGGATGTTTTTGTAGCGATCGAGCACCGACTGCGCCGTTTGTGCCGCGATCTGGCCGCCCGTGCTGCCAACTTGAGTGACGCCAAGCGGGCCCGTCGTTGTGCTCTGGTCGCCGCTGGAGAATCTCCTCACCAGAATGGCGGTCAGGAAGGACGTCGAATAGATCTTCCAGAAGTGGTTGTTCACATGGCCGCTGAATCCGGCCGCACCGTCGCCATCTGCGCCTTGCGCGCCATACAGCGGCACGTGCTTGCCGTTCGGCAGCCGCATTTCTGCGCCAGCGACGAGAATCGATTCCTGCCCCGGCTCAATGTCCGAGCTGTACGGCGCAACGATCGTAGTGCCCCATGGAATCACCAGGCATCGGCCATCGCCGTTGTTCGCGTACACGTCGGTCTCGACGGTCAGCGACGCGGTGCCGGGGCGATCCGAGTTGAGCTCCTCGTTTGAGAGAACGGGGATCTTTGCCGGCGGCGACAGCGTGCAGCCCGCCGACTGGCCGACAAAGCCCGATCGCGGGAAATCCTTGTCGCCTTCGCTGATCTTCGCGACGTCGTGCAAGAACGCGTTATCGCGCTGTTGCGTGGTCATGGGACCAGCCGCCTGCCCCCCACGCGAAGCCAGTGCCGCCTGCGCCGTCGCGTCCTTCATCGCAGCGTCCTGAGCCGCCGCCTGCTGCAACAGCATCTGTTGGGGCGAGATGATGCCGTTCGGCAACTGCGGTTGCTGCGGCTGGCCTTCCTTGACCTTGACGCCCGCACGGAAGATCGGCGAGACGTAGATACTGTCCTGGTCGCTTGCGGCTTTGAGTTCCGCCGTGCCAGCGCTCGGCAACACGGCATCAGCCGACAGCGTCGGCTTCTTCGCGTTCGCGGCAGCTGCAGCACTGGCGGCCGCAGCTGCATCAGCTGCGCGTCGGCGTGCCTCGGCCTGTTGCTCTTCGATGATCTTGTCGACGTCGGCCTTGTTGCCATTGCTCTTGTCGACCACTTCAGCAGCGCGTTCGCGCTTGGCCCGCAGGGCCTCCTCTTCCGACTTGTTTGCTTGTTGGGTCTGCGTATAGAACCCCAGCGCGCCGATTGCAACGGCCGCAATCCCGCCAACCGCGATGATGACGTTGCGCGGGACCTTGCCCTTGAACAGGGCCTTCTCGTCCGCGCTGGTCGGATCGGTCTGCTTTGCCATACCGTCCTCAGAATCCGAACAGGCCGCGACGGCCGCGAGTGATCGTCACTTCCTCGCCCGGTCGCGTGAGCTTCACCTCGTCGGCCAGTCGCTGGATGACGATGTACGGGCCGCGGCGGATAAAGTTCGGGCTGACGGTGTCGCCACCGTCCTTGATGGTCGGCACGGCAAACGGCGTGCGCGGCGGCATCCGAATCCAGATGAACGTGCCATCGTCGAAGACGGTCTCGGGCTTGAGCGAGTTGGTGCCGGACACGGAGTACTCGAAGTTCAGCTTGTCGGGCGACACGCCGATCGGGCCGGAGTCAGATTGGCCAGGATGATCGGCATCTTGGTCGTCGCCCGCCGCGTTACCGCGCGCGCGCACCTTCGTCATCAGCGAATTCGGGTAGTTGAAGCGAACGTTCTGGTAGAACAAGCCGCCCAGCGGCGACGACACGAGCGTCAGCTCGTACTCGCGCTTGTTTGTGCTCAGGTGCAACGTATTGACGAGACCCGGCTTGGTCGGCTTCACATACACGTGGTTTGCGCCGTCGGTATCCAGAACCCACTGCACCGAGTCGCCCATCGCCGGCTCGCTGATCAGGCTCTCCCCACGCTCGAGCTCGATGGTCGTCAGCTTCAGCGGCGCGGTCATCACACGGAAGATCTTGTCGCGGCTGTACGAAAACACGGCCATGCGCGCGTCGCCCGGCATCGTGATCGGATCCGCGCCCGAGTTGTACGGATTCACCGGGCTCATCGCATCGCCGATGATGCTGCCGACGTCGAAGTTCGGGATCGGGGAAACCAGACTCGCGGCATTCTTCGCGGCGACCGCATTGGCCGACGCCGCGATCATCGCGAGCGCGCCCCAGGTCAGGAGGGAACGTGTTCGTTTCATGCGCCGGTTTTTTGCAGGGTGAAGAACGGGTAGTAGAGGCCGTACGGATTCGTGCCCAGCACGTCTTCCGCGGTCGGGGGGATGATCTGGTAGCGCATCGTCAGCGCGAAACGGATGTCGACCGGCTTGTCGGTCGGTGATTGCCGAGTCGAGGTCGTGAACTCGACGACGACCGTCGAATCCTCAAGCAGCGACACGTTCGTGACTTTGGTTTCGCGGACGAGCTTCGGGTTGGTCGTGATCTGGTCGAACGGCTTGTCGTCGCTGATCCACGTTGCGAACTGATTCTTCGCGTTGCCAACCATCTTGGCCTTGACTGCGTTGATGTTCTTGGCGAGCCGGGAAGTGCGGATATCGTCGGTCAAGACTGGCTCGATCGTGAACCAGTGCTCGACGTCCTGCTTGATCGCCGTGCGCTTCGCCTGGTCGTCAGGGTTGTATGCCGCCAACTGCTTGACCAGCGGATTGCCGCCGGCGTCTGACGACACGCCGTACGACCGGACGACCGACGGCGGCGGCTGGCGAGTGTAGACGGCACCGCCCGCGATGATCGCGAGAATGAAGCAGAAGGTCTTCCAGTGATTGGCTTCGACGCGCAGACGCGTTCCCTGATCGAAGATGATCTTTTCGGGATCCTCGTTCGAGAAGTGGCCGGGCGCCGGCGACAGGGCGACCTGCTTCTTGTTACGGGAAAGGAGTCTGGGGAGTCGCATCACGGAGTTCCAATTGGGACGGGTCAATTGGAACAGCCGGGACGACAACGGCACTTGGGAAAAGAGCCGTCATTTCAGGGACCTTTTCGCGACGCCAGCAACCATCTTGAGACCGAACATGTCATGCGCAGTTGAAATCCGATTGCCAGCGCTGTCCCGTTCGAGCGATGG
>NZ_CABVPW010000059.1:0-42636 GCF_902499025.1 Burkholderia lata
TACCAGCTGTCCACGTGGACACGTAGCATCAGAGTGCAGCGATTTCTACACAAGGGCGCCGTTATTCGATCGCTTACTCCTTTTCAACCTGAGTGCGCCGCAATATGGCGCCCACGGCGCGCAATTGAACTGGCATGTTTAACCTCCGACTGCCTTGTCTGGGTATGTTTCTGCATGGGTCCCATTGAAGCAGTCGAGGGCCCTGACGGGCAATTCCGTCATGCCGTCAGAACGTTCCGTCAGAGAACGAATATCAGCGGTGGCGACCATCGGATTCGCTTACCGAATCTGGCCTGAGTGAAGCGGCGAAGGTCTGGGCGTTTCGCGAAGCTTCTCCATTGGTCTGGGCCTTGAGGCCAAGCTTTTCGTCGATGGCACGCGCAACGGTGGAAGATTTCGGTGGCCGGTCAGGATCCCACTCCGACCAGTATTCCCGCATCACATCGAAGAGTGCCTCGAGCGTGCGCGTCAAATGAGGAAGGTGGACAATCACGCCGCGGCCCGGGTCGTCTGCGGCACGAGCTGCAGAGCCATCTGATTGGACCGCAACATTGAATTGTCCATCCGCGTTGAATGCAGACGACCGCTCGAGCCTGCGCTCCAGATGCGATGCCCATACGTGATGCATCAGCGCCGTCCGAGCAAGCGCGAGTTCAAGCAACTCAATGCGGTGATCACGCTTCCGCAGGCGATCGTTTAAACGCGCAATGAGGGCCTTTGATTCTTCGGTTCGCCGGCGCCAATAGTCGAGGCTTAACTGCGCATCTGCTTCCCGCGAGATTGCCCCCGGACGATCATCAGTTGATTCGGCCATTCGTGCTGCCCTCCAGTGCCGGGCGGGACCGATCGATATCACCATCAACAATACAACTTCGACACGACCAGCTCAGATTCCCGGACACTCGCTCCTTGACGATTCTTCATCTGCCAATTTTGATTCTTTGATACTTGAGATCTGGCACGAACTGCTTCCGATGCTCGAAGCGGCTGTAGATGCCGAGCGCCTTTATCATATCTACGATCAAACGCGCCAGTTCACGTCTGACCGCTTTCTGCCACAAGCTAGTTCTGTACGTGATCAGTCGAAACGCGACGCGCTCGAAAGCATCACGATCGACCATCAGAATCTCTGCACAATCCCTGCACGACCGACGAATTGGTGGTTAGTGCTTGACGGGGTCATCAGTTCGATGTTCGCGACCGCCGGCTGGCCAAGTGAATCGGTCCCGATGGCCACCTGATAGACTCCGAAAAGATAGACCTCGGTTCGTTTGGACAAGAAATACTGTACTCCCAGAATCCCCTGTTGATAGGTCACGCCACCTTGTCCACCGGCGCCTCCGCCTCGGGTATAAGTGTACCCAGCGCCAACCTGCAACGTGGGCGTCACAAAGTACGACCCCGTGATCGAGCCGTTATTGAATACCGCGTTGCCATGGTATCCGAGTGGATTCGGCCCAGCTTGCAGGTCCCCGAGTGCCCTGAATGCATTGTGACTCAGTGCCAAAGCGACCGTCGCCGGCCCAATCTTGTAGCTCGCGCCACCGGAATAGATCTCGAACGTATGCGCCGACGCATAGCCCGCATAAATCGGATTTGATTGCGCGGAGCTTGCGGAGCCAAAGGAGCCCATATTGTTGGTCGTTGCCGGACCGGCGTTCGGGTTATTGCCGAACGAAGCGAGGTTCGGATCGCGTCCGTTGTAGTAGCCGAGACCGAAGGAGAATGCCCCCGTGGTGTAATTTGCGCCCAGCGCCCAGACCTGACTTGCGGTGAAATCTCCCGCACTGCCGCCTAGCGAATACATTCCACCAAACGTCAGGCCGTTGTACGACCGGCTCACGTACTTGATCGCGTTGTTCGCGCGCCTTGTGTGCCCGAGACCGTCCACGTCGCCGGGAAGCGCCCCGGAGATCCCGACGATCATGTTCGGTGTATACGGCGCGACAAAGTCGGCCTCAGAATCGTACTGGCGACCAAAGGTGACCGTACCGAACGACGTGCTCAATCCGACAAACGCCTGCCGCCCGAATTCCGCTCCGCCTTGCCCGAGCGTACCGTTGTTGAGGTTGAAGCCGTTCTCGAGCGTGAACACTGCCGATAGCCCGCCACCAAGATCCTCGGAACCCTTCACTCCCCAGCGACTCCCACCAAGGCCGCGCATGGCTCCGTCGCTCATCGATACCTGCGACTTGCCAGCAAGACTACCGTCGGCGTTTCGTCCAACCTGAGCGCTGCTGACATAGTTGATTCCGACGTCAATCAGACCATACAGCGTAACGGAACTCTGCGCACATGCAACTCCCGTTGCCAGAAAGGTCAAGGCTGCAGCCCAGAAATTCTTCTTCGTCATGTTGTCTCCGATGATTCACGTCGGAATCTATTTATCGAATTTGTATTTTTACTTCGCATATCTAATTTCATTTAAATCATCTGCCCTCCTGACTCGCCCGACTGAGGTGATTCGTTTTGTTTTCCACGCTAATTGACCACTGCGGACAACGCAGATTTCAGCGAGACCGGATCACCATCGAGGCCGTAGTCGCCACGCTAAAGATCGGCGATTCAGGATACTCTTCGATCGCGACGATCACCTTCGCATCCTTCACGCCGGCCCGATGCTAGATCGCGCCGGAAATCTCAATCGCGATATTCGGCTGCGGCTCGACGATCTTGCGGGGTTGCCTCACGTGATAATCGTTCCGCGCGGAGTCGGCATCGCCTGCCGCACGCGAGATGCCGAGTGCGACCTGCAGCTTTCCCGTTAGCGACTCCCGCGTCTTTGTATCGTTCTTGCCACTGCCCAGGGCAATCCTCAGAATCGGACGTTTAAACGTCGTGTTTTGCCACATCCCGTACGGAACGATTTTCCTGATCGACCCACCTCTATTGCACCTGATCAACAGGTTGCCTCAACCCTTTCCGTCCCCAACGACCAGCAGGATGACACCGGAGCCTCCGCCCGACCGAGGCTCAACGATTCACCAACGCATCCGCAGCAGGTCGTGCATCGCGCGACGGCGCGCGTAGAATCCACAACAGCATCACCATTCCCAGCGCGAGCAGCACACCGATTGCGGAAAGCCCCGTGTAAAGGCTGCCCGTCAGCGCCTTCATCGTCCCAACCAGCCACGGACTCACCGCACCGCCGATCGCGCCGATTGCCGTGATTGTCGCAATGCCGCCAGCGGCCGCACCTTCCTGAAGGTACGCCGTGGGAATCGTCCAGAACAGTGATAACGCCGCATAAATCCCGACCGACGCGACGATCAGCAACGCGACCGTCAACGCGATACTATTCGCCGTAAAAGGCAGCAACAGAAAACTCGCCGCGACCGAAAAGCCGCAGACCGCGACGTGCCAGCGCCTCTCCATGCGCCGGTCCGAATGCCGTCCGATCAATACGATGCCGATCGCCGTGCACATCGAGATGCCGCCGCTCATCCACCCGATATCGCTGATGTGATGTACGCCGACTTGACGCAGCAACGTCGGAATCCAGAAGCCGATTGCGTTCATCGCCATGAACACGCTGAAGTAGATCGCCGACATCACGTAGATGCGCGGATTGGTCAGCACGTCGGCAAGCCTCGCATGCGCGTCCGCCGATTGCTGCGCGCGGCCCGCCCGCAGCGCCACCGCGATCTGCGCCTTCTCACTGTCGCTGAGCCAGCGGGCATCGGCGGGACGGTCGTCGAGCACGAAGCAGGCAGCGATGCCGAGCGCGATCGCTGGAATGCCTTCGATCAGAAACAACCACTGCCAGCCGGCCAGCCCGAGTGCGCCGTGCAGCCCGCTCATGATCGATCCAGCTAGCGGGCCACCGACGATACCCGCCAAAGGCACTGCCATCACGAACAGACTCATGATCCGTCCGCGCCGCTTGTCTGGAAACCAGTAAGTCAGGTACAGAATGACACCCGGGAAAAATCCCGCTTCCGCAGCGCCAAGCAAAAAGCGAAGCGCATAGAGCGCATGCGAGTTGCGCACGAACATCAGCAGCACTGTCAGCGAGCCCCATAAGACCATGATCCGTAGCAGGGTCTTGCGCACGCCGATACGCGCCGCAAGCAGATTGCTCGGCAATTCGAAGAGCACATAGCCCACAAAGAACATTCCCGCCGCGATACCGAACGCGGCATCGTCGATCTTCAGGTCCTGGAGGAGTTGAAGCTTCGCGAAACCGATATTCACGCGGTCGATGAAGTTGACCACGTAGCAGACGAAGAGGAACGGTATGATGCGCCGCGCGACCTTGCCGAACACGGCATCATCGGCGGAACTGCTGGAAGCATTGGTCATGGTGTCTCCTGTGTGCCTTTGTCGAAGGTCTATTTCTCACTTGAGTTTAGATCGTCACCACTCCCCGATGAACACACCCCAGTCCTTGTGCGTATTCGTACGTCTCGCGACGCCCGCATCGTCCATCGTCACGCGCTGCTTGAGCGACGCATGATAGTCGAGCAGTTTCTCGTGCATCTGTGCGCGCACGACTGCGTGTGTGCGGTCGCCGCCAAGATCGATGAACTCGTTCGGGTCGGCTTCGAGATCGAACAGCTGTGGGCGATAGCCTTGCCAGTGCACGTACTTCCAGCGCGCATCGCGCACCATCCAGCCGCGGCATTCATCAGGTTTTCGGCCAAGCGTCAGACGCGCGCCGCGAAAACTGTAGTCGAGTTCGGAGACAACGTAGTCGCGCCAGCTACCTTCATGCGTCGAAGCGCCGCGTGTCAACCGCAGCAGTGACCTACCTTCGATCCGCTCCCGATGCGCAGGCAGTCCGAGCGCTTCGAGCACCGTTGGCACCACGTCTATGCATGACGTAAAGCGAGCGTCGGCGGTTCCGCGCGTCGCGTTCGCTTCACGCGGCGGATCGTAGATGATCATCGGTACGCGCTGTACGGTATCGTAAAACAGCTCTTTTTCGCCGAGCCAGTGATCGCCCAGAAAATCGCCGTGATCGGCAGTGAAGACGATCAGCGTGTCTTTCCAACGGTCCAGCTTGTCCAGCGTCTCCCAGACGCGCCCAAGGTGATCGTCGATCTGCTGGATGAGGCCCTGGTAGACGGGCCGCACCAGGTTCGATACTTCATCGCGCGAGAAATTGATGCTCTCCTCGTGCTGACGGTAAGCGGCCGTCACGGGGTGTGCGTTATCGAACTCCGCCGTACGCCGCACGAGAGGCAGGCATTGGTCGAGCGAATACATGTCGTGATACGGACGCGGCGCGACGTATGGCCAATGCGGCTTCACATACGACAGATGCAGCGCCCACGGTTCGTCGCCCTGCTGCTCGATATAGCGAATCGCCTGATCAGTCATGTACGCCGTTTCCGAGTGCGGTTCCTCAACGCGCGACGGCCAGCGCACATTGCGCATCTTCCAGCCGGAGCGGATTTCTCCGGTATCGTCTTCGACGCTGATCACGTAGTCGCTCCAGGGCTGCTCGCTCTGATACCCGTGAGCACGCAACCACTCGGGATATCCACTCTCGCAGCCCGGCTCGTGATGCCCGTCGTAGCGGTCAAGTTCGACGAATGAGCCCGTCGAAAGCCGCAAACCGACCTCACTGTCACGCGCAATTTCGAGCCGTTCCATGCCCGACACGTCAACCTGTACGTGCGTTTTTCCAGCAAGCGCAAGCGAGCGCCCATGACGGCGCAGATATTCTCCGAGCGTAATCTCACCGATCGACAACGGCACGCGGTTCCAGGTCGCACCGTGGCTCGTCATCGTGCGGCCGGTGTAATACGACATGCGGGACGGCCCGCAGACGCCCGAGCTGACGTACGCGTTATCGAAACGCACGCCGCGCGCCGCTAGCGCATCGATATTTCGTGTGCGCAGATACGGGTGACCATAGCAACCGAGATGATCACGTCTCAACTGGTCGCACATGATGAAAAGCACATTGCGGATGGCTGTCATGGAGTTTTATCTGGGTCGTCGAAAGCGGGAATGATTTCGATGCTAGAACGGACCCGCACGATTGACCTAGTCAAACGTATGTGCTCCTGCACATTCGTACGTTTTCATGAAAATTCGTATGTGGTCCTGCACATTGGTGCATAATATTTTCCTACTCATCAGGGGCGAACACACCGTGCCGCACACATCTTCCGCCCCTCCCGCGTCATCCACGCCGCGCCTGAAACAGCCCTGCCATATCGACGAATTCGTGCTGTATCGGATGTACAACATGACGCGCGTCGCCGTTCGAGGGGTAAGCTTGATGTTCCGCCGCGAGATCGGCATCAGCCGGCGAGACTGGCGCATTCTCGCCTTCGTCGGCCAGTTCCCTGAACTGAACCTCACGCGCCTGGCGGAACTCACGGAGTTGGACACGGTTGTCGCTAGCCGCTGCGTGACGCAACTCGTGCAACGCGGGCTACTGGACAACACCCGTCAGCCGACAAACAAGCGCGTATCGGCGCTGCGGCTCACAGAACCGGGCAAAGTGGTTTATGAACAGGCACGCATGGCCGGCCGGCAGTACAACGTGGAATTCGCCGCCTGCCTGACCGACGAGGAAGCGCGCCAGCTCGAAACGTTGATGGGGAAACTCGAAGCCCGCGCGGAGGAACTGACGCAGCGTCAGATCGAGCTCAGTCGGGGCGTTGAGGGAGATTCCGGCGACGAATAGCGAGCAACGCGGCCCATGAGCCGATTCATCTGACGATATCGCCGATCGCGATTTCGACTGTCGCGCAGCCCTTTGACGAGATGCCGCCAAAGTTACCGCCACGGGCTCGGCTACGTTCGGGGGCCTCCGTTCAAACTGCCACTGTTTAGCGAGCGGTGCGGACACCTGGAAGCGCCCGAACGCAGATGGTCCAGGCGGCAGCCGAAGACCGCTACAGTGTGTGTCCGGCGAGAGTGTTAATTATGTCAAATATAGGTCCGATCATGCTCAAGACACCGAAATACTGCTGGTCCAATTGCTTCCGAACGGATCGCTGATGTAAAGCCCGGCGTTCGGGTTGTCCCGGTGAACCGTAAAGTATTTGCGGTCGCCGAAATTGCCCTGTCGCGGCACGTCGTTCGCGGAATCCAGGATGATGTTGCCGGCCAAATCCAGCACGAGCATCGAGCCGAGAAATTGCGCTGTCATCGAGTGATCGAACAGGACGCCGCGCCGCAAGGCCGGCGAGGCGGCCAGGACGTCCGGGCGCTGAAGGCCCTGGATCAC
The DNA here is from genome assembly GCF_902499025.1 of Burkholderia lata. Classification (GTDB taxonomy): domain Bacteria; phylum Pseudomonadota; class Gammaproteobacteria; order Burkholderiales; family Burkholderiaceae; genus Burkholderia; species Burkholderia lata_C. Next base: position 7,190 of record NZ_CABVPW010000059.1, read on the forward strand.
CGCTTCCACCGACAAGCCGTACAGCTCGATATTGCGTTCGATGTCGCGCTCGGCCACGAGCGCCAGATTCCGCGACGTATCGCGCGCGCGCTCGAGCGCGTCGTGACGGCTCTGAAACAACTGCAACACGCAGAGGCTCATCAGCGCGCACGCTATCAAGGTCCCCGCCAGCACAACGTAGTACGGCGCCGCCGACCGCGGATGCATCCGTTTCCTCTCAGGTTAGGCCGACGCTGACGCACCGGTTGTTATGGTTTGTTTTGAATAACCTATACCAAAAAGTGCGGCATCCGGATCCGAGGTGTAGCCCCGACCTGCCGGGTCGCTGCTCAGGTCGCTTGCCCTGTTTGGGAAACCGGTATCTCGACCAATTGTCGGTAAACATCCGTGATTGCCACCGCCGCGTGATGCCAGTCAAACCGCATGCGCATGGCGCGTTGCTGAACCAGCAACCAATCCTCTCGGCGCGCGTACAGCGCGAAAGCACGGCGGACAGCAGCGCCAAGCGCTACGTTGTCGAAAGCATCGAAAACGAATCCGGTTGCTGAACCATCCGCGAGGTTTTCCAGCGAACAGTCCACGACGGTATCCGCTAGCCCACCTACCCGCCTCACCAACGGAAGCGCTCCATACCGGAGCCCGAACATCTGCGTCAGCCCGCACGGTTCGAATCGTGACGGCACCATGACCACGTCGCTTCCAGCCATGATGCGATGTGACATGTGTTCGTCGTAACCGATCATGACGGCGACGGCGGACGGATGTGCGTCCGCCATGCGGACGAATGCCTGCTCGAGCTCGGCGTCGCCGCTGCCGAGCAGGAGAAATTGCCCGCCGCGCGTGACGATTTCCGGCAGGGCATCCAGGAGCAGATGCAAGCCTTTCTGCTCTGCCAGCCGGCTGACCACGCCGAACAGAAGCGCATCTTCCCGTAGTGCGAGTCCTGTTGCCTTCTGCAAGGCACGCTTGCACTCGACCTTCCCTCGCAGCGAAGTCTCGTCGTAGTGCGCGTCCAGATGCGTGTCTGAGGCTGGACTCCAGATGGTTTCGTCGACCCCGTTCAGAATCCCTCGAAGATCGCCGGCGCGGTGACGCAGCAGGCCTTCCAGGCCACATCCCTGCTCCGCATGCTGAATTTCATTCGCGTAAGTCGGGCTCACTGTCGTGATCTTGTCGGCGTAGTAAAGCCCGGCCTTCAGGAACGAGTACTGCCCGTGGAATTCGACCCCCTCGATGTCGAAGAACGAAGGCGACAACTCCGTGTCCGGAAATAGATGCGCGGGGAACACACCCTGGTAGGCAAGGTTGTGGATCGTGAATACGCTGTGCGCGGTGAGTGACCCCGTGTTCAACGTATCCGCGCGCAGATACGCGGGGGCGAGCCCAGCGTGCCAATCGTGACAGTGCACGATTCGGGGGCGCCAGGTTACATCCAATCCCGCGGCGATCCGCGCGGCGACCCAGCCGAGCAATGCGAAGCGCTTGTGATTGTCGAGATAGGGGCCGTCATGCTCGGCGCCATACGGGCTGCCGGCACGATCGTACAGTCCCGGCGCATCGATGAAGTACACACCGATGTCGTTTGCTGGTAGCGTTCCGTAGTAAAGCGAAACCGCGCCCGCACCAAAGCGCTCGCCCAGCCTGGCCACCAGGCTAACCTGACAGATGCCGTCGCGGACGCTCGGAAAACCGGGCATCAGCAGGCGCGCATCCCAACCGAGCGCCCGGAGCTCGCGCGGCAACGCCGCGGTGACGTCGGCCAGCCCGCCGGTCTTGAGTAACGGAAAAACTTCCGCACAAACATGTAGTACGCGCATAAGCATCTCGTTCATGTCGATGATTCCGGACACGGCGGACGGTGCCGTGTCGAGAAGCTTCGGATCGGTCCCGGGCCGCCTCAACACCCGCCGTCTTCGGGCGCGAACATGACGGTCGCGAGTGGCGGCAATGTAATCGCCAGCGACGTTGCATGACCATGCGACGGAACCGGATCCGAGTGCACGTCACCGTTGACGACGCCACTACCGCCGTATGCGCGGTCATCGGTATTGACGATCTCGCGATACGCTCCGGGCCGAGGCACGCCGACCCGGTAGCCGTTGCGCGGCACCGGCGTGAAATTGCACAGCACGATGACGAAACGGCCGTCGTCCGAGCTGCGGACAAACGCAAAAACCGCATTGTCGCGATCGTCGACGACGACCCAGGAAAAGCCCCGCGTATCGAAGTCCTTCTCGTGAAGCGAGGCATATCGGCGCATGGTGTGGTTCAGGTCGCGCACGAGCCGCTGGACGCCCCGGTGCAACGGCTGGTCGAGTATTTCCCATTCGAGACCGCCGTCGGCGTTCCACTCGACGCGCTGCGCGAATTCGTTGCCCATGAACATCAGCTTCGCGCCAGGGTGGCCCCATACGAAACCGTAGTAAGCGCGCAGATTCGCGAAGCGTTGCCATTCGTCGCCCGGCATGCGCGACAGGATCGCCCCCTTCCCGTGCACGACTTCGTCGTGCGACAGCGGCAAGACGAAGCGCTCGTCGAACGCATACAAGAGGCCGAACGTTACCTTGCCGTGATGATGCTTTCGATAAACGGGGTCTTGACGGATATAGCCGAGCGTGTCGTGCATCCAGCCGAGGTTCCACTTGTAGTGAAAGCCCAGCCCACCCGCCTCGACTGGTTTCGTCACGCCCCAGAAACTGGTCGAGTCCTCCGCGATCATCGCCGCCTCAGGTCGCTCCGACGCGATGGTGCGGTTCAGTCGTTGCAGGAACGCGATCGCCTCGAGGTTTTCGCGCCCGCCCAGGCGATTGGGAATCCATTCGTGAGCCTGCCTGCTGTAGTCGCGATAGAGCATCGAGGCGACGGCGTCGACGCGCAAGCCGTCGACGCCGAAGCGCTCGATCCAGTAAAGGGCGTTGCCGATCAGGAAGTTCGCCACTTCGGGGCGGCCGTAGTCGTAAATGAGCGTATGCCAGTCGCGATGCACGCCCTCTCGGGGATCGGCGTATTCGTACAAGCTCGTGCCGTCGAATCGGGCAAGGCCGTGCGCGTCGGCCGGAAAATGACCGGGCACCCAGTCGAGCAGGACACCGACGCCGTGCGCGTGGGCCGTGTCGACCAGATAACGGAAATCGTCCGGTGTTCCGTAGCGGGATGTCGGCGCGTAAAGTGCAGTCGGCTGATAGCCCCAGGAGCCGTCGAACGGATGCTCGGCGACCGGCAGCAACTCGAGGTGCGTGAAGCCCAGTTCCTTGACATACGGAATCAGGGTCGCCGCGAGGTCCCGATAGGTCGGCATGTCCGCACCGGGCGCGCGCCGCCATGAACGCAGGTGGACTTCGTAGATGCTCATCGGCGCGGCCGGCGCGTTGGCGTGACGCCGGACTGAATCGGCGGCACGTACTGGCGGGAGGCCGTGGACCACCGACGCCGTTCCGGGCCTCAGTTCCGCCACAAACGCGTAAGGATCGGCCTTGACGGCCAGCTCGCCGTCCGGCGTCAGGATTTCGAACTTGTAGAGATCGCCCTTGACCGCATGCGGCACGAACAGCGCCCAGACGCCGCAACTTTCATGCAAGCGCATCATGTGCCGGCGGCCGTCCCAGCGATTGAAACTGCCGACGACCGATACACGGCGGGCATTCGGCGCCCAGGTCGCGAACCGTACGCCCGCGACGCCTTCCAGGACGGCCGGATGCGCCCCGAGTTGCTCGTAGGGACGAAGATGCGTGCCCTCCGACAGCAGCCACGCGTCGAGGTCGCCGATGCGCACGGGAAACCGGTAGGCATCGTCGACACGCTCCGCCTGTTCGGGCCAAAGGATTGCGAGTTGATACGCGAACGGCGTACGGCGTCCGGTAATTTCGGCCACGAACAGTCCGCCGTCGACGTGATGCAGCCTGACCGGGTCACCGCCACCGTCCCGTTCGACGACGTCGACGGCGGTGGCGCCGGGCAGCAGTGCACGAACGACAAGCCCGCTGTCGCAGCGGTGCATGCCCAAGACCGCAAAGGGATCCGTGTGGTGGCCGGCCAGCAGGCCGGTAAAGTTTCGTTCGTCGAGCAGCGCGCCACGCCACGGGGGCGTGGCAGGCGATGGACGGGCTCGCTGTCCGGACGCATCGGGCCCGCGTGCCGGGCTACGCATGGTCGATGCGGCCGATCCAAGCGGCATGTGGCGATAGCGTCACGCTTCTGCCGGCGATTGTCACGCCACTCAGGCCGGAGGTGTCATCAGCGTCGGCGGTCGAGCCGGCCGGCAAGGACCAGCGCTGCGTATCGGCGCTCAGGTTGAAGACGAGCAGGCGCCGGTCGGCGCCTGCGGCCCGCTCGAACGCGAGGATCGGCTCGGGCGCGTCGACGAAGCGGATGCTGCCGTCGCACAGGGCCGGTTGCTTCTTGCGCCATGCGAGAAACCGCCGGCAGAAATTCAGCGTCGACGCCGGATCGCGCTCCTGAATGTCGACAGCCAGCGAAATGTGGTCGTCCGGAATCGGCAGCCAGGGTTCGGTTGCCGAAAAACCGCAGAACAGCTCGGCCGCCTGCCACGGTAAAGGTGTGCGGCACCCGTCGCGTCCCTTGTATCTCGGCCAGAACTCGATGCCGACCGGATCGCGCAACTGCTCGCGCCTGAGGCTGACTTCCGTCAGGCCCAGTTCATCGCCCTGATAGAGGCACGGTGTGCCGCGCAGCGTCGCGATCAGCGCCACGACGAGTCGGGTAAAGGCCGGCCCGGAGCCCTGGCCCCACCGTGTCGCGACGCGCGGCACATCGTGGTTCCCCGCTGACCAACAGATCCACCCTTTTCCGCCCAGCTCGGCCAGTTTCGATTCCATGCGTTCGACCGTGCGACGGACGTGAGCGGCCGAAAACTCCGGCGTCAGCAAATCGAAACTGTAGGCCATGTGAAGCTTGTCGCCGTCCGCGGTGTATTGCGCCATCGTGGCGAGCCCGTCGTCGTCGCCGACTTCCCCCAGCCCGATTGCGCGATAGGGGTCGATGCGTTGCCGCAGTCGCTTGAGGAAGGCCAGGTTCTCGGGCCGCGACTTGTCGAAGCGGTGCCGCTGCATCGCGTACGGATTGTCGGGTGTTTCGTCGCCCATGTGATGCGCAGGCATCGGAGGATTGTTGCGCAGGCGTCGGTCGTGAAAGTGGAAGTTGCATGCGTCGAATCGGAGCCCGTCCACGCCGCGCTCGAGCCAGAACTGCACTTCGTCGAGCATCTGCCGCTGCACGTCCGGGTGATGAAAATTCAGATCCGGCTGGCTCGCCAGGAAGTTGTGCAGGTAATACTGCCGGCGCCGCGTGTCCCACTGCCAGGCGGAGCCGCCGAACACGGAGAGCCAGTTCGTCGGCGGGGTGCCGTCGGCTTGCGGATCCGACCACACGTACCAGCCAGCACGCGGATTGTCACGATCCGACCGACTTTCGACGAACCACGGATGCTGGTCGGACGAGTGGCTGAGCACCTGGTCCACCATGACCTTCAGGCCGAGCGCGTGGGCCTGTGCGATCAGCCGGTCGAAATCGGCGAGCGTGCCGAACAGCGGATCGACGTCCCGGTAATTCGACACGTCATAGCCGAAGTCCTTCATCGGCGACCAGAAGAACGGGGAGATCCAGATCGCATCGACGCCGAGCGCGCGAATGTAGGCGAGCCGGTCGATCACGCCAGGCAGATCGCCGATGCCGTCGCCGTTGCTGTCCGCGAAACTGCGCGGATAGACCTGGTAGATCACGCCGCCCCGCCACCATGTATCGGACATCTGCGCGCTCCCGTTACGCACTGCCGCCGGCATCCGCCGGCCGGCGTCACTGCCGGTTCCGCGGGGCGACGCCCGCATGCAACGCGACTCCCGTCCATTGCGCATTCAGTTTATAGCAGCCCGACAACTGGATTAAAAGTTATTGCACCTCGAATTGATTGGATGAAAATTTTAATCAATTTCGATATTTGTTAACCAATTCGAATTGGCATTGACGGGCGCCAGTCAATTGAAATTCCGGCGTCCGGGCCGGCCCGATCCGGCGCGTCGCTCGAAAGCCCTGGCGGGCGTTCACGAGCCGTTGCGCGGGCGTCTCAAGCTCATCGGGCCACTACAAATGCGTGATTTCGTTCAATATAATGAGATCGGATGTTTTTCAAGGCCACTCGAAATCGGCAATGTCGCATCCCATTTCCGACCGAGGTGAATAACGCCAACTCCATCGCACCAGAATCAGTATTGAATGGAGTGCCTTCGCAAAAAAAGGGGGAGCATTGGGCCGCATGCATCGCTTCAGCCGCGCCAAAGGACTGGCCGTGGTCGTTCTCCTGGCCGGCCTGGCGGTCAGCGCCGCCGTCGGCTACCTCGTCTCCGGATACAACACGCGCACGGCGCAAGCCGAGTTGAATGCAGCCGCGCGGCTGACCACCGACGACATCGTGGACCGGATCGGGCGCTACGAATACGGGCTGCGCGGTACCCGCGGCGCAATCGTCGCCGCGGGCGAAGACGGCATCACGCGCGACATCTTCCGGCGCTACAGCGTCACGCGCGACCAACCCATGGAGTTTCCCGGCGCAATCGGCTTCGGCTTCATTCGCCGCGTGCCGGAGGCCGATAGTGAGCGCTTCGTCGCGCGCGCGAAGGCGGATATCGGCCCGGACTTCGCCATCCGCCAGTTCGTGCCGCATGCGGGCGAACTCGATGTGGTCATGTATGTCGAGCCGGAAAGCGAGAACCGGGTCGCCGTCGGGCGCGATATCGCGTCCGACAACGACCGGCGGCAGGCCGCGGTGACCGCGATGCTCAGCGGCAACGCGACGCTAACCGGTCCGATCCAGCTCACGCAAATGGCGGCATACCATCGCCAATCCTTTCTGTTCCTGCTGCCGGTCTACCGGCCCGGCGCACCGCTCTCCTCCGCCGCAGCGCGCGAGGCAGCCGCATTTGGCTGGACGTACGCGCCGCTCGTGATGGAGCGTGTGCTGGCCGGGCTCGATATCCGCGACAGGAACCTGTTCCTGCGCCTCGATGACGTGACGACGCCGGGTGCGGCATCGCCCTTCTACACATTGTCCGCCGGCCCGCCCGCCAGCGCGCTGCCGATCTCCGTGTCGTTGGAGCGCGCCGTCTATGGGCGCATGTGGCGTTTTACGTATGCCGCGTCGCCGCAGTTCATGAGCAACCTGCATCAGCCGTCCGCCACGGCCTTCGTGCTGGTGGGTGCGGTAATCAGCACGATGCTAGCGGCGATCGCGTACATGGTTGCGTTCGGCGTCCAGCGGCGGCGCCAGGCGGACGCCGACCGGGCCAAGCTTGCCGCGATCGTCGAAGGCTCGGTGGACGGGATCGTCGGACAGACACTTGACGGCAGTATTACCAGTTGGAACACGGGCGCCACTGCGCTGTTCGGCTACGACGCGCACGAAGTGGTCGGGCGACCGATGTCCGACACGATCGTGCCGGACACCCTGCTCGACGAACAGCGCGATCTTCTCGCGTCGATCGGCAAGGGGCACCGCGTGCCGGCCTTCGTGACGCGGCGCCGGTGCAAGGACGGCGCGCTGCTCGACGTGTCGGTGACCGTTTCGCCGATCTTCTCGCCGGACGGCGGCGTCACCGGCGCGTCGAACACGATGCGCGACGTCTCGCAACAGAAGGCGGCCGAGATGCGCATCGCCGAACTCAACGCCAGCCTCGAACGCCAGGTCGAACAACGCACGGCAGAGCTGCGCCGGCTCAACATGCTGTTCGAGAACGTGATGCGGTCCGCGTCTGAAGTGTCGATCATCGCAACGGATCACGAAGGCACGATTACGCTGTTCAACCGCGGCGCGGAACGCCTGCTCGGCTATGGCGCCGACGAGGTCGTCGGCTGTTCGACTCCGCTTCCGCTTCACGACGCGGAGGAAATCGCCGCCCGCGAAGCAGCCCTCGCCGCCGAATATGGCCTCGAAGTGAACGGGTTCGAGGTCTTCACCTGCAAGCCCGAGCGCGAAGGCGTGGAAGCCCGCGAATGGACGTACGTCCGCAAGAACGGATCGCGCGTGCCGGTCTCGCTGGTCGTGAATGCGATGCGCGACGAAGCGGGCGAACTGGCCGGCTATCTCGGCATCGCCGTCGATATCACGGAGCGCAAGTCCGCCGAACTGAAGCTCGCCGCGGCTCGCGACCAGGCATTGCTCGCCGCGGAGGCCGCTGAACTCGGCATCTGGACCTGGGACACCGCGCTCGACGAAGTACAGTGGAATGCGCGCATGGCGGAAATCTACGGCCATCCGGGCGTGCTGCACGATGGCATGCTGACCTTCCCGGCGTGGCAGTCTCTGCTGCATCCGGAGGATCGTGCGGCGGCGACCGATGCGCTGATGGACGTTGCTGGCCACCGGCGCCGTTCGTTCGTCGGCTCGTTCCGGATCGTGCGACCGAACGGAGAAATCCGCCATGTTCATGTCAACGCGCTTGCCGAGCGCATGCCGGACGGCGAGTCCGCCCGTATCACCGGGACCCACCGCGACATCTCGGCGCAGCACGCGCTCGAACACGAGCTTCGAACCGCGAAGGAGCAGGCCGATGCGGCGAGCGACGCGAAATCCGCGTTTCTCGCGAACATGAGCCACGAGATCCGCACGCCGATGAACGGCATCATCGGGATGACGCGGCTTTGCCTCGAAACGTCGTTGAACGAGGAGCAGCGCGAATACTTGACGATGGTCCTGTCGTCCGCCCAGTCGTTGCTGACCGTTATCAACGACATCCTCGATTTCTCGAAGATCGAGGCGGGCAAGATGCAGTTCGATCCTGTGGATTTCAGCCTGCGCGCGATGATGACGGAAATGCTGCGCGCCACGACGTTCAAGACGGGAACGACCGCGATCGAGATCCTGAGCGATATCGGGCAGGACGTTCCGGATTCGCTCGTCGGCGACGCGGGACGCGTGCGCCAGGTGTTGACCAACCTCGTCGGTAACGCGCTGAAGTTCACGTCCAATGGCGAAGTGACGGTATCGGTGCACGTCGCGGCGCTCGCGTCGTCCAGTGCGTCGCTGCACTTTGCCGTGACCGATACGGGCATCGGCATCGCTCCGGAGCATCTCGTCCGGATCTTCGATGCGTTTTCCCAGGCCGATACGTCGACCACGCGCCGCTACGGCGGGACCGGCCTCGGGCTGGCCATCTCGGCCCGGCTCGTCGCGATGATGGGCGGACACCTCGAGGTCGACAGCGCGGTGGGCGCCGGCAGCACATTCGGCTTCACGTTGCCGTTCGCGCTGGGACGCGGGCCGGCGCTGCCGCACCCGGCATTGCCGCACGCGCTGAACGGCGTGCGCATCCTGGTCGTCGACGACAACCAGACGAATCTGCGCCTGATGAACGACATGCTGCGCAATTTCGGCACGCAGCCGACCTGCACCAGTGACGCGCGCGGTGCACTGGATGCGCTGTACGGCCAGGCGAAACGCAGCGAACCTTACGCGGTCGCGCTCGTCGACGGGCAGTTGCCCGATTGCGACGATTATTCTCTGGCGCTGGAAATCGCCGCGGATCCGGTGCTGAGCGACACAAGCGTCATCGTCGTCAGCTCCCTATCCAACCGGCTGGACACCGCAACATTGCGGCAGGCCGGGATCAGCGGGTTCATGACCAAGCCGGTCGACCAGTCCGAGATGTTCAATCTGCTCGTCAAGGTGCTGGGCGAATCGTTCTTCGCATCCCCCATGCCGGATACCGTCACGACGCATCGCGACGCACGCACGCCGGGGGCGCCGGCACGCCGATACACGGTGCTGCTGGCCGAGGACAACCCGATCAACCAGCGGCTCGCGGTGCGCCTGCTCGAGAAGCTGGGCCATGATGTGCGCGTTGCATCGAACGGGCGCGAGGCGCTCGACTGGATCGCGAAGCAGCCGTTCGACATCGTCCTGATGGATATCCAGATGCCGGTGATGGACGGGCTGGAAGCCACCCGCGAACTACGCACACGCGAGCGGCGACGGGTCGCGCGCCCGACCCCCGTGGTCGCGATGACGGCGCATGCGATGCAAGGCGACCGCGAGAAATGCCTGGCTGCCGGCATGGACGGCTATGTATCGAAGCCGGTCGAAATCGATGCGCTGATGCGCGAGATCGACCGGGTCGCGGCAACGGCGCCGGCTGCGGAAAGCAAGTCGTCCGGTGAAGCGCCGCCACTGCACGAAGGCACCGAGCACCTGCCCCTCTTCGATCGCGGGCAGGCGCTCTCGCGTCTCGGCGGTGACGAGGAACTGCTTCGTGAACTCGCACGCATGCTGATCGACGAGGCGGAGCAGAAGATCGCGGAAATCGATCGTGCGATCGCTGCCGACGATTGGGAAAAGCTCGCGCGTGCCGCGCACAAGCTCAAAGGCGATGCCGGTACGTTCGCGAGCGGCTCGCTCGCCGACGCGACAGCCGCACTCGAGCGTGCTGCCCGAGATTCCCGGCGAGAAGCGGCGGTTGCCGCAGCAAGCGAGACGGTCGCGCTGTTCGCCGACCTGGTTAACGAACTGCGTGCAGACGTGCCTGGGGTGCCCAGATGAATTCGCTCATCGCGCTGTATACCCGTACGACTTCCCTCGCCTACGTCCAGACGGAACGTGACGAAGCCATCGACTGCCTGAGAGGTGTCGCGATCGTGTTCATGACGATCGTGCACATCGAGTATTTTTCCGTGTTCAGTCTGCTTGCGTGGGAGCGGCTCGGCTTCGTGACGGCAGCCGAATGGTTCGTGATTCTGTCCGGGTTCGTGCTCGGCAAGGTCAGCCGCACGCGCATGGCCCGGCTCGGATGGACGACGACCGCGTGGAAATCGGTATCGAGAGGCGCGAAGCTCTACCTGGTGAATATCGTCCTGATCCTGATACCGATCGTTGCCCAGCCGCTCGGTATCGTAAAGACAGCGGTACTCACGCACTTCGTCGACGAGGCGACCGGAACCGTCTACCCGCTCTACCCAGTCCAGGGCGCCCGGCTGGAGGACTGGTTCAACACGGTGCTGTTGTTGCGCGGCGGGCCACACCAGGCACAGGTGCTTGGCCTCTACGCGACGCTGCTGATCTTTGTCGTTCCGTTTCTGCTGCTCGCGTTCCAGCGCCTGTCGTCCGCCTTGCTGCTGCTCTTGGCGAGCGGCGCGCTGTACGCGTGGCACCTGCTGGTCCCGTTTCGATGGTCCGACATGCAGTTCGAAAATGCCTTTCCGCTCGCGGCGTGGCAGTTCCCCTTCGTCGCGGGCGTGTTCGCCGGCTGGTTTTCGAACGAGTCGCGCCTGCTGCTGGCGTCCCGTGCAAGACAGCGCTGCCTGTATGCGTTCTGCGTCACGGGCACGCTCGTCCTGTTCGTCATCGCGCAAGGTCACATGGATCCGTTTACTCCGGCGTGGGCCAAGTTGAGCCTGCTGCCGCGCGATGCGATCGAATCGCTCTATCTCGGGTACGCGCAGAAAAACGAACTCGGTCCGCTACGCCTGTTCAACGATTTTTGCCTGCTGATCGTCCTTCACGCGTGGCTGAGCCGGTATTGGCAGCGCATGGGTCCGGTCGTCGGGCCAGTCCTCGTTCCGATCGGCAAGGCGTCGCTGTACTGTTTTGTCGCACACGTAATACTCGTGCTGGTCGCCAGCCAGATGATCCCCTTCGGTTTGCAGCCGCCGAGATGGATTGCCGGTTCGGCGATGCATCTCGGCGCCATTGCCGCGCTATGGCTGCTTGCCCGCTACGGGCCCGGCCGGCGATGGCTCGGCTGACGCATTTTCGCGCGTGCCGTGCGTCGACATCTGGCGCATGAACTCGAGACCGGGGGCGATGGTCATTGCCCACGCGATTTCCACGGTGACATCGAAGTGGCGGGCGTCGAGCTCGCGCACGGTGGCCAGGATTGCCGACCGCCACGCGTTGAACATGTATTCCGGAATCGCGAGCCGGGCCGGGCCGTGCTCGACGGCGATGCGCTCGAGATAATCCGATGTCACCTTGGTGCGGTACAGGTTGAGCAGATGAAAGAACGACTTGCGCATCATCTGCTTCTGACGTGTCATTTCCGTATGCGCGAACTTGGCGCGGATATCCGTCGACGTGTTCAGGAAGATGTCGTAGAAGCGATCGAAAAAAAGCTCACCGTTGTCGTCTCCGGTCAGCCGACGATAGCTTTCCAGAAAGATCTCTTCGTAGTTCGTCAAGACGCCCTCCCGATTGCGAGCCTACCTGACTGGATTGTCTTGCAACGCCGGACAGATGGCCGGCCCTGCTACTGACCCAGCCACGAATGCGCGTCGGCCGCGCGCGACATACCACGCTGCCTCCAGAATCTGCGCATTGCCATCGAGACTGGTCGCGTCCACGTTGTTGCCGCTTTCGTACTGCCCCACCCCCACACCTCCGTCGCGGGCAAACCGTACCGCACTCGCGAGCAACGCCGCCGCATGCCGGTCATTGAAGGCGGCAGCCCACCCGATCGCGGTTTTCGCACTGAAGATGCGTAACGTCGCATCGGCCTGTACGTCGTAGCTCGCCGCTTTCCATGCCTGGCCGCCGGCATAGACGGTCGAGTACGAGAACCATGGAGCTCGGTCGATCGCTTCCGCACCGAGCGCGACCGGTTGTCCTGTTCGCGTTGCGTGCCGCGCCTGCGCGGCATACATCGTGTCGACGATACGCCTGAAGCAGCCGTCTATACCGCCCAGTTCGAGCGTGCCGAGAATGAACGGGTCGCTAGTCGGCAGCGATGCGGGTCGTGCGTCGTACAAGACGGGGCCGCCGTCCACCGACGTCGTGCGTAGCTCCGCGTATGAAAACGCCTGCGGCATCGGCAGACCCGTCAGGGTCAACGCGGCGGCCGCATATTCCTTGTAGCCGAGTGTTTCGTCGATGTAGACGTGCTCCACCCCGTCGCGTGCGAGCACGCCGTGTAGCCGGCCGAGGGCGGTCGCCCGCCCGAATCGCCAGTCGGCACGGGCGCCGAGCGCCTCGGCGCGCAGGTCCGGGTAGCATGCCGCGACGATCTCGGTCCAGACGAGGATGCGCGCGATTTCGTACAGGCTATAGCCGCTGCCCGTTGGCGACGGATTGTTGTCGAGGCCGACCAGTCCGCCCGAGCGCGCGTCGTACTGGCGTGCAGGTAATTCTCCGCCGTATCGCGGCAGGTCGCGCAGCGTCGCGAGCACCTGCCTCAGCCACGGTTCGATCTCGGCGGCGGGGCCGAGCCCAAGCTGGTTCGCAACGACGAGCGCCGCGAGCGTTCCGGCGATGTCGGAGGCGGTGATGTACGGATACGCCCGCTTGCCGTTGACGAGGCCCGTCGCGGGCTGCCGGTTCGCGACGAAATACGACCATGCGGATTTCGTCACGGCCTGCCATGCGCCGGCCGGCAGCGCCGACGCGCCTGCGTCGCAGGTCGACGGCATGCGCACCGCGTCCGACCGGTCGTTGCGTGCTGCCGTCTGATAGAGCGCTGCTTCTCCGTCGCCGCCTGGGCTGGCGTTCTGCCCGCTTGGGGCGTTTGTCGCCACCGGGGCCTGCACGCGCGGCACCGCTGCCGGTCCGCCGACTGACGATGCAAGATTCGAGTAGACCGATCCGCCCGGGTCGTTCCGTGCGATAGCGCCGCCCCCGCCGAGATAACCGACACCGATGCCGACGGCCGTCCGCGCCGGCGCGAGGCTCGCATCAGGGGCAACGTGCGGACCGTCGTAAGACAGCAGGTGGTCGCGCTCGTCGAGGTCGGCCAGCATGCGCAGCAGCGGCGGGACGGCGGCCGGCACACCCGGTGCCATCTGCGACGCGCCGGCCGATCGTGCGCGCGCCACTTCGGCGCTCAGCGCGCTGCGTTGCCGCGACCACGACTGGCCGGCACGCACATAAAGGTTCGTCGCGCGCGTCCACAGGTCCGCGGCGCGCGCATCGTGTGAACGGTCCATCGCAAAGGCGGCCAGCACGGCGGCCAGCGCGGCGACGCGCAGCGTGTCAGGAGCGCTTTCTGCCCCCACCGAGGCTTGCTCCCACAACCGGCCGGCATCACCGATCCGGCGCTCCTGGTAGGCGGCCCATCCAGGGGCGAATGGCGCGTAGTCGGGTATCGATTGCGCATGGCCCGCCGGCATCGCGAGTAGCGCCAACACGAGTGGCGCCCATATCGCCAAGCCGAACAGGCCATGCCGCTGCCGATTCATCGCGGCCCCGCTTCAACACGACGCGCAACCGGCAGGCACGCGGCGCTGCCCGCGAAGACGTCTCGCATCCGCGCCGCATAGTAGCCGGCACGGCGCGTAGTCGGGACGACGCGGCCGCTGGACTTGTAGAGAAGCGCTTCGAGTACGGCTGCGTTCGTCGACAGCGTCAGCGTCCGGTCATATGCCCCGGTCGCTTCGTAGCGCCCTTCGTACCAGCCTCGCTCGGGATCGTAGAGCGTATCGGTGGCCTGCATCAGGCGCGTCGTGTATCTCGTGTTCCACAGCACCCACATCCCGAACGCAGCGCGCGTCGCGACGAGCGCAAGTTGCGGGTACGCACGGCCGTCGTCGCCGATCGTGTTCCAGGCGTAGCCGTTAGCGAACACCGTGTCGTAGACGAAGTACGGTGGTTGATCGACCTGATGATCGGTGCGAGCCGTCACGATTCCGTCCTTACGCCACCGCGCTTCCTGCGCACGGTAAATCGCATTCGCTTGCGTCTCGATGTTAGGTCCGTCACCCACGCGTGTGCCGCCGTTCGCGAAACCCCAGCCGAATTCGATGCCGGACAGCAGCCACGGCAGGCTGACCAGCGCATTGGTCGCCCCGGACTGGCGAGGATCGCGCGTTTCGAAATAGACGCGCACGCCGTTCGCGTAGGCTTCGGCGAGCGGCGCCGGATTGGCGTCCGCGGCACGGACGCCCCACAGCCGGAGACCGTTGCTCGCGTATTCGCCGTAACCGGGCCGGATCTCCACCATGCGAATGGCGCGCTGCCCTTCCATGCGCGTTGCGTAGAGCGTGCCGTCCGCGTCGATCAGCTCGCAGACGTTCCAGTTCAGCACCGCGCGTTCGACATACTCGCCGTATTCCGAATAGCGCGCGCCGATCGCGTGCAGCCAGACGAGCAGGCGTCCGACATCGACCGCCGACGCGCCGATCGCGCCCGGCTGGTTCGAGTAATTCGACATCGCGCCCGATTGCGTGTTGTACACGCGATTCGGCAGCCCGTCCGGCAACAGCGGCATGTGGCTGAGGAACCGAAGCACGTCGGACAGGCGGTGATCGAACTCGTTGCGATCGATGAGTTTCAGTTCACGCGCCGCGACGAGCGCGGCGAGGTAGTCGCCGATCTGCCACATCGTGGCGGCCGGGTAACGGTCCACCGAATTGACGAGCCCGGTCGATGCGTTAGTGTTGTTCGTCACATAGCGCCACGCGGCACGCGCCCACGCCTGCTCGGTTTCCGTCAGCGGGCCAATGCGGCCCGGGTTGGTCAGTGCGCCGGCGCTCAGCTTGTCGTAGCCGTCGGCCACCGTTCTCGCAACGATGCCGCAGCCGCTGCACGCGAGCGTCAATGACATTGCGAGAACGCCGGCAATACGAACGGAGCGTCGTCTTGGCATGTTGGGCATTGGCAGGATTGCGAACAGGCGGAAACGCCGAACGGGACCAAGGCGGCACCGCATCCGGCCTGTCCGCGGGCCGCCGCGCGCGGGCGGCTCTTGAGCAGATTCTCGCGATCGAACGGATCGGTCAAGGTGCGCTCCCACAGGGCCGGCTGCCGGCCGCCCGGCTGCGGCGCCTGCTCGTTGAAGCGCAGCAGCCTGCCCTGCGACTTGAACATCAGTGCCTCGAGCATGATCCCGTTGTTGTTCGCGGTGAATGCTTTGATGGGCCCCTTGCCGTTCTCGAGGATGCCTTCGTAGTAGCCCTTCGCCGGCTGGTATTGCCCCCACACGGCGTCGGCCAGTCGGTCCGTATACGGCGAGTTCCACAGTACCCACATGCCGACGGCCGCTTTCGTCGAGATCGCGGCGAATTGCGGGACGTAGGCCCCTTTGTCGGTGATCGTGTTCCACGGGTAGCCGTCCGAATAGATCGTGTCGTAGACGAAGTACGGGTCGCCGTCGAGTTGATGCTCGCTTCTTGCGGTCAGGATGCCGGTCGCGACGAAGCGGTTCTCCTGCGCCTGATAGATGCGCTGCGCGAAATTGGCGACCCACGTGTCGCGTGACACCTCCGGCTGCCGGCCCGCGTGGCGGTCGGTCGCGCGGGCCCAGCCGAGCTCGAGGCCGTAGAGCACGTACGATTCGCTGACCACGTAGTTGTGTTGGGCCAGGTCGCGCGGGTCGCGTGTGTCGAACGGCACGTCGACACAGAAGATCGGCACCAGCGAGTACGGTTCCGGGCGCGACGCAAGGCAGGTCGAGAAGCCCCACAGCTGGAAGCCGCTCGCCCCGTATTCCTCATAGCCGAGACGGCCCTCCTGTACGTACTGCACCTGCTTGTCGGGCCCGACGGTCGCACCGTAGAGCGTGCCGCACCCGTCGACGACGTGCGTGAAATTCCATCGCGACACAACGCGATCGATCGCGTTGGCATGCTCGGGGTATCGTTCTTCGGTAATTTTCAGCCAGATCAGCAGCCGCCCGAGATCCAGCGCCGAATAGCCGATCTCGCCGGGCTGGTTCGCGTAATTGACCTTCTGGGCTGTCTGCGTGTTGTACGCCTTGTTCGGCAATTCGTCGTGAAACAGGTCGAGCGAATTCAGCGTCTTGAGCAGGGCCCCGAGACGGTCGTCGAACTCCAGCTTGTCGATCAACCCGAGATTGCGCGCGGCAACCAGTGCGCCGAGATACGACGCGGTGTCCCACATCGTCGTCGACGGATAGCCGTCGACCGCGTTCACGAAGCCGGTCGACGGCTGATAGTTGTTCTGGAAATACACCCACGCTTGTCGCGCCATCTGCATTTCGCGCGCATCCAGCGGGCCCTGCCGCGCCGAATATCCGGCCGCCGGAATCGCGCCCGCACGCAACCCGATCTCGTCCCCCGTGCCGGCACAGGCCGCGCACGCGAGCGTCCAGACGACCAGCAAGACGAGACGCAACCCTTTTCCCATGTCGTGTTCCCGCACACGTTCAGAAGCGGAGCATCGGACCGTGCTCGATGTACGCGAGGCTTTCGAGTATCACGCCGTTCGTGTTCGCATTCAGGACGGCGTTCGACTGTCCGCTCTTTTCGTAGATACCGGCATACCAGCCTTTGTCCGTCTGATTGGCCGATCGCACGAACGCGATCATCCTGGCCGTATAGTCGTTGCGATACAGCGCATACCACGCAAACGCCGCTTTTGCCGATACCGACCGGAACGCCGACGCGTCCGCGCCGGTGTCCGTCACCGTCGCCCACGCCGTGCCGGCGGAGTAGACCGTGTTGTACGCAAAGTACGGCGCACGGTCGAGATGGTCCTCGGTGACAGCGGTCACCTGGCCGGTCGCCGCATACCGTGCGCGCTGTACCTTCAGCAAGCGCCACGCGAACTCCTGCGGGACGCCGTCGAGACCGAATTCCAGCCCCTGCAGCACATAAGGTTCGCTCAACACGTAGTTCTGCGCGCCGTACCGTGCGGGATCGCGCGTATCCGTCGGAACCGGAACATCGAAGATGTCGACGAACCCGAGATGCGACGACCAGGTGGCTGCCTGCGCGCAATCGGCGCCGGACAGCATCAGCGTGCGTGCCGCGTACTGCTCGTAACCGAGGCGCCCTTCCTGCTGCAGCACGATCTTGTCGTTCGACCGCGCGGCGCCGGTCAGTTCGCCGTCGCGCACGAGCGCGGCGGTCGACCAGCGCCGCGTGACCTTGTCGACCGCCTCGGTGAAGCGCGGGTAGCGGCGGACCAGGACGTTGAGCGGCACTTCCAGGCGGCCGATGTCGATGGCCGACCAGCCGATCCCGCCCGCGGCCTTCTGGTTCGTGTAGTCGACCATCTCGAGCGATCGCGTGTCGTAAGACTTGTTGGGCAATTGCCCATTGAACAGCGGGATGCGCGCAAGCGCGTCGAGTGCCGCCGACATCCGGCGGTCGAACTCGTCGGAGCCGATGAGGCCGAGCCGTTCGGCCGAGATCATGGCCAGCAGGTACGAGGCCGTGTCCCACATGGTGGTCGACGGGAAGTTGTCGACCGAGTTGGCCAGCCCCGTGGCGGGCTGTGTATTGGCGACAAAGTAGCGCCACGCGATGCGTGCCCATTCGCGCTCCTGGTCGGTCAGCGGGCGCGGCCCGGGCAGCGCCGGCAGGTCGATGCTGGGCGCGATCGGCACCGAGGGCGCGGCGGCAGCGGCCGTCACCGCCGGGCTGTTCCGCTCGATCGCGATCACCGCCGCGAACGATACGAGTATCGCGACGATGAGCACGATATGGCTGCGTGCCCGCACGAGGTTCTCCTTGAAGCTCATCGGCTGCCTCCGGTTCCGGGCACCGCGTGCGGTGCATCCGTCGGGTGTGCTTCGTCGGGCGGCCGCCAGAACGCGGCAAAGACGACCGGCATCATCGCCAGGATATTGTTGCCGCCCCAGACCAGGTTGACGACGATCGAAGCGGGATCCACGTTCGCGCCGAGTGCCCACCGCACGGTCGCCCACGTAAGCGCGAACGCCGTGAGCGCCGCGACGGCGATCTGCGGGACCACGAGCCGCAGGAAATTGCCTTCCTGACGATCTTTCGGCGTCACCGGGAACTTGATCGTCTCGCCGTTCAACACTGCGCGCAGCGCACGCAGGCTGACGGGAAAGAACGCCAGGTAGGACGACTTGGCGGCCCATCCCGGAATTCCCCACGCGCCGAACATGAACGCCAGCTCGGTACTGGTGATGAACGGCAGGAAACGCCAGTAGAACGGGCCGCTGTAGGTCTGGACCGGCGAGATGTTCGTCAGCAGGTAGATGACGGGCGCGATCAGGAACATCAGGTTCCACACAGAGCCGAAATACGACCAGAATGTGCTGAGGTACATCAGGCGCTGCGAGCCGGTCAGACCGGAGCGTAGCAGCGGGTTGTCGTGCAGCGCGATGTCGAGCGTGCCGCCCGCGTACTTGTAGCGCTGGATCGTCCACGTGAGCAGGTCCTGCGGCGACAGCATCTTCGACTCGATGCGCGGGTGCATGACCGATTTCCATCCGCGCGGCCGGTCGCCATGCAGGACAATCGACGTGTAGATGTCTTCGGACACGTGAAACTTGTAAGGCGTGAGCTCCGAGTGGGTCGCCGCCTGACGGCGCAGCTCGGCTTCGAGATCCGCGCGCAGCACCGGATCGGCGACTTCGGCAGCCAGGCGGCTCGCTTCCCGGTCCACCGTGAGACCGAACGCCCGCAATGCCGCCTCCATAACCGCCTCGCGCCGATGGGTCGACGCGGCGCCGCAACAGAACGCCGCATTGGCACGGTTGCGGCGGCGCATGATCACGTCGTAGAACATTTGCGGATCGCTGACGAACGGATCGGCACCGACCCGGATCGGGCCGACGCAACGCTGAACGAGCCGTGCAAGCCCCCGCGCCGGCCTACCCAGGCGGCGCATTGCCCACCCATCCAGCGTCTCGCCCTCGGGCAGATCGAAAAACCATTGCGGCGTCTGGACCCACGCAACCTTCGGATCGCGGAAATACCCGAGCGTGTGTTCGAGGATGGTCGGGAACACGCGGGTATCAGCGTCGCAGATCACGATGAAGTCGCCATCCGTACGCTCCATCGCGTGTCGCAGGTTGCCCGCCTTGTAGCCGGTGTTGTCATCACGCGTGATGTAGTGCGCCCCCTCCGCCGCAGCGACCTCGCGCATCGCGGGCCGCCTACCGTCGTCGAGCACATGGATCCGGTAGTCGATCTGGTGCGGATAGGTAACCGCGCGCGCCGCTCGGATCGACAGTCGGACAAGTTCGACGTCTTCGTTGTAGGTCGCGATGAAAAGATCGACCTTCAGCGGGCGGCGGGTCTCGTCCGACGGCGTGTCCGCACAATCCGCGAAGCTGGTTGGCGGCGATCGCTGCGGATAATCGTCGACCCGCCAGAGATTGAAGACGAACAGCGCGAGCCCGACGTACGAGAGGGTTTCGGCAGCCACCAGCGGCACCGCAAACCACATCGCGTCGTGATTCAGCGACGAGGTCCAGCGCCACACCAGATAGTTCGCGCCGAACACGAGCGCCAGCACCGCGAAGAATTGCCAGAGCGATTCGATGACGGGTGAATGCGGCAGTGGCTCAGGCGGCCGGCGATGTTCGAATGCATCGAAATAGAAGGCCATGGTCGCTATTCCTGAAGCGCGCCGGCGGCGCTGCGCGTGACTGCACCGATCAGACCCAGCAGCGACGCGTTGTAATCGATCGCGAACTCGTTGACCGAATAGGCGCGGTCGTCATCCGTGTAGCTGAGCAGCTTCATGCCGCGCGGCGCCACGCCATCCTGCGCCGCGTCGTTCGGTCCGCCGACGAACAGGCCTGGGATCGTCTTGCCAATCGCGCGGCCGAACAGGTGCGCAGGATGTTGAATCGAGCGTTCCCCGACGCCACTGACGAACGACAGGTCGAACGGATTGACGCCGAGTAGAAAGTCGAGCTGTTGAACCGCCGCGGCAAGATACCGCCGGTTGCCTGTATGACGTGCCGCCTCGGCCAGCAGAATGCCCTGCTCGGCGTCCATCTTGTTGGAACCCCAGACGAAGCGCCGGTTGGCCAGCCGGAAACCGCTCGCGCGCGTATTGCGATAGGCCGTGTCGGCTGCCTGTCGAAGTGCTTCGTTCAGCCGCGCGCGAAGTGGCGGAGGGATCGCGTGCGCGCCCGTGGCATCGAGCAGATGCAGCAGGCCGAGCGAGGCTGGATTTTTCCATTCGAAGATGGCGAGCGGACTGGTCCATTCGGGGTGACGTTCGACATAGCGGAGATAGTCAGGCTCCCCGGTTGCGAGCCATAGTTCGGCGGCAGCCCAGATGCGGTCGTCGACGTCGGTCAGCAGGCTCGACTCCTGGTCGACCGCCGACCATGTATACGGACCCGATCCGCTGTCGTCGCCAGCATGGGCATCGATGAATTGCGGCGCATGTACCGTCTCCAGCCATGCCCACGCACGGGTCGCCGCGACCCGATAGTGTGCTGCAACCTTGCCGTCGATGCCGGCCCACGCGCGCGAAGCTAGCGCGAATGTCGCGGCAGCCTTCGCGGTATCGGCGCTCGAGACACCGTATACGTAACGCGTTTGTGTATCCCGGTCCGGCGATATCGGGCCCGGCCACGTCCCACCGGACAGCTTTCGATACAGCGCGCCGTCCGGCCGTTGCATCGAAAGCATCCAGTCGAGACCGACGCGCGCCTCGTCTAATATGTCGGGCACGCCGTTACCGCTCTCCGGGATGTTCATCTGGCCGTCGGGGAAACGCCGTGGCGCGTCGAGATAAAGCGAAACCAACCGTCCGGCCGTTACCGCCGTCGTGGCAACATACTTGCCGAAATCACCGGCGTCGTGCCAGCCGCCCGTTGCATCGAGACGGAAACCCGACTCTGGATGCGCGGAATCGGGATGCGCGAGGATGCCGTCCGCGAGATGGTCAGCCGGATGCTTTAATCCACTTTCCGGATCGTCGAGCGCAACGCCGCAACGCTGCAAATAAAACGCGCGCAGCAGCGTCCGCTGCAAACGGGACAACGTGTCGGGCGCGACCGTGAATGCTGCCTTGTCGGTTCCACCGCGCACCGACAGCCGGTAGTGCCCCGCGTTCAGCGGGGGCAAATCCAGCATCGTGACGCGCAGGCCGCTGTCCGGGTCCTGACGACCGCTTGACGGCCGCCACGTGCGGAGAACTCGACCGTTTGCGTTCGTCAGCTCGATGGTGGCATCGACACCTATCCCGATGGCCGCCGCTGTGTGCGGGAGCCCAGGCGTGTAGCCGGGCTGATTGACCGCCAGCATCGTGGCCGGTCGCGCCGGGGCGGATTCGACCTGTGCTCCGGCCGCGCACGCAAACCCTGCGGTTGAACAAAGCGCTGCGAGCGCACGACGGTAGCGACGGAGGGCACTCATGGCGCTGGCCGGACGTCGAAGTCGAACTGGTTGGTGCCGAGCACGTGACCAGTCGCGTCGACAAGCGACGCTTCGAGCGTATACGTGCCCGCAACCAATTGCGGCACGCGTACAGGTGTGACGGGTCGGCCGCTGTCGGCGGCCATATCGATTGCGGTCCGCCCTGTAGCGACCGCCTTCCCGCCGGTGACGGCCTTCCATTCGAGGATCGCGCGCGGATAGGCCGTCCACGTGTCGTTGATTGCCCACAGCGTTGCGTCGAACGTGTCGCCGGGCGCATAGGCGTCGCGGGTCCATGCAATCGACGGCAGCACCGGCTGATACGCGCGTGCGAGCGCGAAGTAGCCAGCCTTCGGGCGGCGCAGGTAGTCAACCACGCCCCAGTCGATCGACGGCCACCCTTCCACGAACATGAACTGGAATACTGCCGCGACAGGCTGATAGCGTTGACGCCGCAACGTCTCCGCGATCCGCTGCACGAGCCGGGCCTGATAGCGCTGCGAATTGGCGACGAACGCGGCGAGGTCGCGCCCGCGCTCCACGCCCGCGATCTCGAAGGTTTCCTTGCGCTGGAAGTCGTGATACGCCCAATCCTCCCAGGCGGGATCGCGTTCCGATGTGTCGGCCGGCCAAAGATTCGACGGGCTCACGATGCGTCGTAACGTCGCGAGCTCCGGAAGTGCTTGCGCGCCGAACTCGGTGATGTTCGGTTCGTTCATGGTCGGAATGACATCGGTCCACTTCCCCCAGTACCACCCGAGCCAGAAATGCTGTCCCGTCAGCGATGCGTCGTCGGCATGACGGGTCGGGTCCTCCCGCAACGCAGCGCCCACCATCGCCGATAACAGGCGGTTTTGCCGGGGGTCCCAGTCCGGATAGCGGTACTTCATCCACTCGGCATCCCATGGTGGTTCGTTCTGGCCGGACCAAGCAACGATCGCGGGATGGTGATCGAGCATCGCCACCATGTCGCGTGCTTGGTCGGCTGCCTTACGCGCGAACCCGGACGAATCGTCGTAGCCCCATTGCAGCGGGAAATCTTGCCAGACGAGCATGCCCTTTTCGTCCGCCGCGTCGTAGAGCGGCTGCCCGGCGACGTGCGCATGCACGCGAATCGCATTGATGTGTGCGTCTCGCATCAGATCGAGATCGCGCGCGTAGCGTGCCGCATCCATCTCGGACAGCCAAGGGCTGCCGATATAGTTCGTTCCGCGCAGGAACATGCGCCGTCCGTTGATCGTCCAGCACGAATGCACACGATCGAAGCGAAACGTCCGCACGCCGGTGCGCTGTCGGGCTGAGTCCATCGTGCCATGCGCGTCGATAAGCGCGACAGAGACGGTGTAGAGCGACGGAAAGCCGTATTCCGCGGGCCACCACCACGCGGCCTCGTCGAGCACCTTATCGAGCGTGAGCCGGTTGGTGCCCGCAACGAGCTCGACGGGCTGCTCGAAGGCGTAATTGCGGCCGCTGAAGTTGGCCGGCGTGATCTCCACGCGCAGCGTGGCGCGTGCGTCGCGCAACGCTCTGGCGTGAACTTCGACATCGATTGTCGCACCGGATGTGCCGCCAGACATCGGCACCGTTTCGATCTTCAGCGTGTCGATCGCGACACCACGGCTCGTCCGTAGATTGACCGGGGCCCAGATTCCGCCCGAATTCGCATCCTGCCCACGCACCGACCAGGCCCCGCCCGGCCGCGTGTCGTGATCGTTCAGGATGCCCTTGACGAGCCGCTTGTGCAGCGACCACTGCGAGCCCGGCGGTTCGTACGGGCTGCGCACGAGCACCGCGAGGCGGTTGTCGCCCGCTCGCAC
The DNA here is from genome assembly GCF_902499025.1 of Burkholderia lata. Taxonomy (GTDB): domain Bacteria; phylum Pseudomonadota; class Gammaproteobacteria; order Burkholderiales; family Burkholderiaceae; genus Burkholderia; species Burkholderia lata_C. The sequence goes on from NZ_CABVPW010000059.1 coordinate 31,030, forward strand.
TGCGCCCGTGACATCGAACGCGAACGGCGCGAAATATCCCTCGTGGTTGCCGAGATAGACACCATTGAGCCAGACGTCCGCTTCGTAATCGACGCCGTCGAATTCGAGCGTCGTCATGCGATCACCGTCGCCGACGTCGAGCGGGAAAGTCGTGCGGTACCACAGGGCGCCCTGGTGATCGAGACCGGCCGCGTACCAGTTGGCTGGCACGTGTAAGGGTCGCCAGTCGCGGTCGTCGAGATCGGGGCGCCACAGCTCAACCGGCGCGTCGTTCGCATCGAGCACCCGCCACATGCCAGACAGCGACATCGCACTGTCGGTGGCACGCGCGACCGGCAGCGACGCGGCCAGTACGGCACCCTGCCACGCGAGCAAGAGGGTCATCGCGGCCAGCGTCGCGACACGCGTCATCTCCCGCTCCGGTGCTTGACGAGCCGGAGTCGGTTGACGCCGAGTCGCCTGCGGTGTTCGATGACGTCGACCGATGCGTGCATGATGCCGAGGCCCATGCCGCCTTCGGGCAATGCATCGATATTGGCCGGGTCGACTGACGGAAGCGATGCGGGTGCGTCGAACAGACCTGGTGGCGGTGCCGGCCCGGCATCGAATACGTCGAGCGCGACAAAGTCTTGCCAGCATCGCAGCGTCAGCGCGATGACCGGCGCATCGGACGCAGCGACGCATGAGGCGGAGTGCCCGTGGCGCATCACATTCGACGACGCCTCGACGGCTGCGAGCTCGAATGCGTCAAGCCAGGCGTCCGATTCGCCGTAGCGCTCGCATGCCACACGCAGCCAATTACCGAGCGCCGACAGCGCGTCAATGCGCGCGGCAAAACGAGCCCGAACGGCAGGCGGCGGCCGTTTGTCGCGCCGGCTCATCCAGCGCTCCCGCTACGCGCCGGCACGCAACGGGCCGGCATGTGCGTCAGGCCCGCAGACGCGCACATGCGGCCTCGATGTCAGGCACGACGGCAAATACGCGATCCATGCGGGTGAGCTGCAGCATGCCGAGCACGCCGTCCGCTACACCGCACAACACGAAGTCGCCCTTGCCGCCCAGTGCCTTGAATCCGGATACCATCGCGCCGAGCCCGCTGCTGTCGACGAATTTCACGTGCTGCAGGTCGAGCACGACCTTCGCGGTACCCTCGCGTGCGAGCGTAACGAGCGCGTCGCGAATCTGCGGCGCCACCGACGCGTCGAATCGTTGCGGCAGGATCTTGACAACCTTGATGTCTGCGTCACTGCTGATTTCGGTCAACATGATGTTCTCCAGTCTTCCCATGACAGAAACGAATCGATCAAACCGGAACGCGTTGCAGTGCAAGAACTGAAACGTCGTCCTCGAAAGCGTCCTGTTCCGTGCCACGCCATCCGCACAGCTCGGATTTCAGCGCGTTCAGTGTGTCCCTCAGCGGCATGGTGACGTGAGCGGACAGACACGCGCGCAACCGCTCGTCGCCGAACTGTTCCCCATCCGGGGCCGCGCACTCGGTCACACCGTCGGAATAGAGAAACAGGCGATCGCCGGGACCCAACGCGAACGGCACGCTGTCGTATTCGCAGCCGCCAAGCAAGCCGACGGGAAAACCGCCGTTGCCCAGGCGCGTCACCTCGCCCTGAACGGTTACGAGCAGCGGATGAGTGTGGCCGGCTTGCGTCAGCCGGCCTTCGCCGGTACGCGTGTCGAGTGCGCCGTACACCATCGTGAAATAAGGCGAATCCACCGCTTCCTCGAGGAACTGGCGATTCATTTCCGCGACGACCGATGCGGGGGCAAGCTGTGCGGCGGCATCGCCCGCTTCCGCGCCGCGCGCAAGCAGACGGTTCACGATCACTGACAGCATCGCCGCCTGCACGCCATGGCCCGCCACGTCGATCGCGTAGAACATCGCATGCACGTCGTCCACTGCCTTGACGTTCAGCATGTCGCCGGACAGGTAGGCGGACGGCACGAAAAGCCATTCGCACGCAAGGCCGTCGATGCGCAGCCCGGGCGATGGCAGCATTGAGGTCTGAACCGCGGCGGCGGCCTGCAAGTCGCCGCGCATCTGCCGGTACGCGTTGTCGAGATGCCGGTTGCGCTCTTCCAACGCCGCCTCGAGTTCGATCACGCGCAAGCCGGCCCGCAGCCGCACGCGCAACTCGTTGATATCCACCGGCTTCGTCAGGAAATCGTCCGCGCCAGCTTCCATGCCGTCGATCAGCGCGTCGGTGCCGTCGCGCGCAGTAAGCAGGATCAAGTAGACGTACCGGCCGAGCGCTTCGCCGCGAACGGCCCGGCACAGCCCTGGCCCGTCGAGCTCGGGCATGTCCCAATCGCAAACCACCACGGCAATTTCCCGACGCTCGCGCAACAATTGCAAGGCTTCTCGGCCGTCTTCGGCCTCGACGATCTCGAATCCGAGTTTGCCAAGCGTGCTGCGCAGCAACAGCCGGTAGCCGGCGGAATCGTCGACAACGAGAATCGGTTGCATGGCCATGGTCGATATGGAGACAGCGCCCTCGATACGCTCGCCGATGCGAAAAAAAGCGCTCGCTATTTCAGCGTCTTGGTGGTCAACATTTAACCGGACAAGGTCGGGCATATCAAGTAATCCATCGGGTAAAACTGCTACTCGCCTGACCCGCTCAATTAAATCGTGCCGGAATGGTAAAAATACCGCATCAGGATCCTAAGTGGATAAGGTTCTGATTAAAAATTCCAAATACCGCCGGATGAAATTAAAAATCAAAACAGTATCTCGATTCGTTTCGATTTTAGATTCACCCGCAGGCAGATGCATCACCCTTACGTTCGGACTCAGGTCCCGAGATGCCGTAGCATCTCGCGCGTCACGAGAACGACTCCGTTAGCCGTGCGCGCGAAGCGGCACGCGTCGTCTTTCGGATCCTCTCCGATCACGAGGCCGTCGGGCACCGTGCAACCTCGGTCGACGACAACCTTCGTCAACCGGCATCCGCGTCCAATGCGTGTATCCGGCAGCAGCACTGCCTGATCGAGGCGGCACGACGCACCGATGCGCACGCCGGGAAACAACAGCGAGCACCTTACCGTGGACGCCGAGACGATCGAGCCGTCCGACACGATGGTGTGTTCGATGTCCCCGTGCCGGCGGTCCAGGATTTGCGCGGGCGGCAATGGCTGCTGGTGAGTCCAGATGGGCCAGTGTGTGCTATCGACGGCGAAGCCGGGCCTGCCCTCTGCGAGTTCGACATTCGCTGCCCAGAACGCGTCGATGGTGCCGACATCGCGCCAGTAGTGTTCGGCGCCAGGGACGCCGCCGACGCAGGACATCGCGAACGGATGCGCGCGTGCGAGCCCGTCGGCGACAATCCGCGGTATCACGTCGTGGCCGAAGTCGTGGCTCGACGCGGGGTTAAGCGTATCCTCGGCGAGTAGCCGATACAGATAGTCCGCATCGAATATGTAGATGCCCATGCTGACGAGCGAAGACGCGGTGTCGTCAGGCGTCGCTATCGGTTGTGCCGGCTTTTCGGAAAAGGCAATCACGTTGCGGTGTGCGTCTACAGCCATCACGCCGAACCCGCTGGCGTCGCGCCGCGGCACGCGTACGCTTCCGATCGAGCAGGGCCTGCCGCCTTCGACGTGATCGCGCAGCATGACGGAATAGTCCATCTTGTAGACATGGTCGCCGGCCAATACCAGCACATAGTCCGGCCTGGATGTTTGAACGCGAGGCAGGTTCCGGTGGACGGCGTCGGCCGTTCCCCGATATGGCGGTTCGTCGCGCAGGTGTTCGAGCGGCGGCATCATGTCCACCGTCATGCCGCGCTCCGCTGCGCGTAACCCGATGCTTCCGCGGATATGACGGTGCAGCGAATGGGCGTTGTACTGCGTCACGACACCGATTCGGCCGACACCGGAGTTGACGCAATTGGACAACGTGAAATCGATGATCCGAAACCGCCCGCCGAAGAACATCGCAGGCTTGGCGCGCCGCTCGGTCAGTTGTCCGAGCCGGGTGCCGCGCCCGCCCGCCAGGACGATCGCGAACGCCCGCCCCACCGGCGCAGCAGCATGCATCCGTTCCGTCGGCGGCGCGCCAGGTATGCAGGTTATCGGTTCGAATTCGGCAAGCATCTATCGCTCCACTGAATATCCGACTCCCGTCCCGGGCGACGGCAAATCGAGTGCGGGCGTCGGCTGCCCGATTTGCACGAATACGACGCACGTATTGATTCGAGTCAGTGTTAAAAAATAGGACCCGTTCATCCGTTTAATTTAAGATGATGGCATCGTCTTTATCAAGACGGTGGACCGGAAATCAATGCAGAAATCGCAAGGCCCTCATTCGCTCTGGCATTCGCGAATGACTGAAGCAGCTCGGAGCGACGCGTAATGGCATCATGGTCTGCTCGCGTTAGCAACGGAAAGATAATCGGTGGCACGCATTGTTGATCAATCGCCTGTTTATCGCGCGTCGTCTATTCCGCGAGTTGAGCAGCCCTCTACCCGGCGGGGCCACCGTTCGCGTGCGGAGGCGGTGCCGCCCTGCCCGCACGAGGTTCGCCGCACTAACGTTGGTGGGCTCGTCGATTGCCAGCGCGGGGGCGCAAACGCCACCGAGAGATGAAGTGCTCGAAGGGCTCAAGAGTTCGTTTTCGACTCCGTGGCACGAACTGGTCACACCGAATACCGGCGACGGCGCCAGCAGCGTGCTGTCGGGGGTATCGATCAATGCAGGGATCACACAGGGGTTGCAGTCGAGCGAGAAGAATCGCTCGGGTGCGGGCACGCAGGGGGATCGGGCAAGCTCATCGACGCTGCAACTCGGCGTGCGCTACAATCCGACGTCGTACTGGTTCGCCACATTCACCGTGTATCGCTACCTGCGACCGAGTTTTCAGCAAAGCTGGGATCCGGACTTCACCTACTCGTTCGGCTATGACGACTGGCACCCCTATACCTTTAGCCTGATCTACGGCAATTTCACGGGCAACCGTTTTGCGGCCGGCAACGGTATCGCGCATAGCCGGATCGAGCAAGGCGGAATCACGCTCGCGTACAAGTTTCCGCTACCGGACCTGTTGAAGCCGATCTTCCTCATGGGCAACGGCGACGATCTGATGTGCTCTGCTTCGTTGACGCTCGTGCCTCGCTTCACCGACGCGCAAAGCGCGGTCGGCAATAACAAGATGAACGCGGGATTCGGTTGCCGGTACACTCTGCCGAGCGGGTGGTACGCGACGTTCACTGCCTACCACTATCTTCGGCCGTCGCAGCAACAGCCATGGGATCCCGATTTCGTGTACGGGTTCGGCTATTTCGACTGGCATTCCGACGCGATCTCGATCCAGTACAACAACTACTCCGGAAATCGGTTCCCGTGGCGCACGCACGCCCCGGGAACCGGGACGTTTAGAGCCGGTAGCATTTCGATCTCCTGGTCGCATAGCTGGTAAGCAGACATTTCATCGCACGTTGGTCGGAACAGCGGCAGCCATCAACACCACAATACTTCGCGCGCCGACCGCAATCGCACCATGCTCGGGAGCGTGACTTTCCGGAGCCGTCGGGTGCGCAGAGTCGATGACGATGCGCCAGGGCAACTCGGGGGCCGCCAGCACGAATAGCTGCTCCTCCGGTCCGCCATTGATCAGCAGCAGCGCAACATCGACGGCCGGCCCCGGTTGCGCGCCGAGCCGACGATCCGGCCGTGCCGGGGCTGCACGGCGTACGGCGAGCGTGCGGATGTCAGCGTTTTCCCATGACGCCGCGGACATCGCTTCTCCGTTTGCGTCGAACCAGTCGACATCGCGTATACCGGGAAGCCACTCGTTGCGTCCGTGCGGGAAGTACGGCTGCTGGAAAACTCGGTAGCCGTGCCTGAGCCTGGCGAGACGAGCGCAAAGCGCAAGCAGCATCGTACCGTTCGGCGCATCGCACACTGACCAGTCGAGCCATGCCACTTCGTTGTCCTGGCAGTACGCGTTGTTGTTGCCGGATTGGCTGTTTCCCCACTCGTCGCCGGCTTGCAGCATCGGCGTGCCGTTCGACAGATACAGCGTGCATAGCATTGCGCGCTTGACGCGCTCGCGGATATCGACGGTGCGCGAATCACTGGTCGGCCCTTCTGCGCCCCAGTTGGCGCTGAAGTTGACGTCAGCGCCATCCCGGTTGTCCTCGCCGTTTGCTTCGTTGTGCTTGTGCGCGTAGCTCGTCAGGTCGTGCAGCGTGAACCCGTCGTGCGCCGCAACGTACTGAATTGACGCCCATGGTCGCCGTCCGTCCCGGTCGAAGAGGTCTGCCGATCCGCACATCCGTCGCGCGAATTCCGGCCGCTCACCGGCATCACCCCGCCAGAAACGTCGTGTGCTATCCCGGAAACGGTCGTTCCATTCGGCAAATGCAGCAGGATGATTGCCCAGTTGATAGCCGTGCGGACCCAGGTCCCACGGCTCAGCGATAAGCTTGAGCCGGCCGAGAACCGGGTCCTGCTGGATCGCGTCGAAAAACGCCGCACCGACATCGAAGCGGCGGTCCTCCCGGCCGAGCGTCGTGCAAAGGTCAAAGCGGAAACCGTCGACATGAAACGACTCGGCCCAGTAACGAAGTGAGTCGAGCACGAGCTGCATGACCCTGGGATGAGCAATGTTCAACGTATTGCCGCACCCGGTATCGTCCACGTAGCGACGCTCACCGTCGTCGGTCATCACGTAGTAGCTCGCGTTATCGAGCCCGCGAAGCGATAGCGACGGCCCCAGGCCGTCACCCTCGCCCGTATGGTTGTAGACCACGTCGAGCACGACCTCGATGCCTGCCCGGTGGAGTCGCCGCACCGCACGCCGGATCTCATCCGGCCCACCGTTGCCGAGGTAGCGCGGTTCCGGCGCGAAGTACAAGAGCGGGCTGTAGCCCCAATAATTGGTGAGCCCGCGTTCGACGATCGCACGGTCTTGCACGAATGCCTGGATTGGCAGCAGTTCGAGCGTCGTCACGCCGAGCCGGTGCAGATGCTCGATGGTCCGGGGCGAGGCCAGCGCCGCGAACGTGCCTCGTTCTGAGGGATGGAGGTCCGTCCTCAACTGGCTGAATCCGCGAACATGAACCTCGTAGATGATGGTGCGGTGCCACGGCACGTCGGGCCGCCGGTCGTCGCCCCAACCGAAGGCGTCGTCGGATACGATCGCCTTCGGCATGGCGAGTGCGCTGTCGCGCCGGTCGAGCGCATGCGTGCTGCGCGGCGAGCCGATCCGATATGCGTATAACGCATCTGCCCAGCGGACCGTACCAAACAGCCGTTTTGCATACGGATCCAGCAATAGTTTGTGAGGATTGAAATAGTGTCCGTTGCGCGGATCGTAGGGGCCATGTGCGCGAAATCCGTAAAGCAGCCCGGGGTGCGCCTCCGGTAAATAACCGTGCCAGACGTGGTGCGTACACTCTTGCAGCGGCATCCGCGCGATCTCCCTGCGTCCGGACGCATCGAACAGACATAGGTCGATTCCGCTGGCATGCCTAGAAAACACCGCGAAATTCGTTCCGAGCCCGTCCCAGTTTGCGCCTAGCGGGTACGGCTTTCCGGCGAGTAGCTCATGAAACGTGACGTTCGTCATGTGTCGTAGTCCTGTGGCAGCTGCGCTCAAATGCCGCGTGCACGACCGGATACGGTTACCTGAAAAACAGAGGAAATTTCGGTTTGACTAAGGCGTAATAGATTGCCTAATCTTGTACAGAATTATGTAGGAATTCATTGGAAATTCCAGTTCGGTATTTTCGGCTTTTCGAGTCGACGTATCAATTTGCCATTCCGGTCCGCATGCGGATAAATCGCCGGGCGTCGTCGGGTCCGGCAAAACACGAGAGGCGACCATGCAAGACACTCAGCGCGCCGCATCCCGATCCGGCGTGGAATCCCTTCGCGAAGACATCCTCGCCGAGCTGCGCTACGGTTTCGGCAAGACACTCGCGCAAGCATCGCTCGGCGACCTGTTCCATGCGCTCGCACTTGCCGTGCGCAAGCGGTTGGTGGACGGCTGGCTCGACACCCAGGCGCGTTACGACGCAGGCGCCACGAAACGGGTGTACTACCTGTCGATGGAATTCCTGATGGGCCAGTCGCTGGCGAGCAACCTGATTGCACTGGGGATGCTGGACACCGCGCGCGCGGCGCTGGAAAGCCTCGACGTCGCATGGCGCACCGTCGCCGATGCGGAATACGACGCGGCGCTCGGCAATGGCGGGCTCGGCCGGCTTGCCGCTTGCTTCGTCGAGTCACTGGCGTCACTCGGCCTTCCCGGATACGGTTGCGGCATCAAGTACGAATACGGCCTGTTTCGCCAACAGATAGATAATCTGGAACAGACCGAACGGCCGGATCTATGGCATAGCGATTCGTCCCCATGGCTGATCGAGCGCACGGACGAGACGCGTTACATCCCGCTGTATGGCCGCATCGAGCACGCACGGGATGCCGACGGGCAATACAACCCGATGTGGCTCGACTGGAAAATGATCGCGGGTGTGCCGCACGACATGCTGATCCCCGGTTACGGCGGCCATACGGTCAACGCATTGCGCCTCTATGCGGCACGGGCGTCGGATACCTTCGACATGCGGATCTTCAACAGCGGCGACTATGTGCGTGCGGTCGAGGAGAAGATCGCATCCGAGACCGTTTCGAAGGTGCTGTATCCCGCCGACGACAGCCATGCAGGCAAGGAACTACGGCTCGTCCAGGAGTATTTTCTCGTCGCCTGCTCGCTACGCGACATCCTCGTCACGTTCGAGAAGTCGCGGTTGCCTATCGAACGTCTTGCCGAGCGCGTCGCCATTCAGATGAACGATACCCATCCCGCGCTCGCCGTCACGGAGTTGATGCGGATACTCGTAGACGAGCATCGTACGCCGTGGGAGGTTGCCTGGAATGTCACGCGTTCTACATGTGCGTACACGAACCATACGTTGCTGCCGGAAGCGCTGGAGACCTGGCCGGTCGACCTGCTGGAACGTGTATTGCCGCGACACCTGCAGATCCTCTACGAAATCAATCGCCGCTTCCTCGACGAGGTCGCCGCGCGCTGGCCGAACGACACGGAACGCATGCGGCGCATGTCGCTCATCGACGAAAGCGCGCCGCGCAGGGTCCGGATGGCGCACCTCGCGATCGTCGGGAGCCATTCGATCAACGGGGTGGCAGAGCTGCACTCGAAACTCGTCTGCTCACACCTCGTACCGGATTTCCACGCGCTCTATCCGGAACGATTCAACAACAAGACGAACGGTGTGACAGTCCGTCGGTGGATCGTGCAATCAAACCCAGCGCTTGCTGCGCTATTTGGAGAGCTGCTCGACGGCGATGGCTGGATCACGGAGCTCGATCGTCTGCGCGGCCTCGAGCGTTTCCTGGACGACGGAGAAGTCCATGCCCGTCTGAGGGGAATCAAGCGCAGCAACAAGGAGCACCTCGCCGACCTAATCCGCGAGCAGCTTCGATTCTCGGTCGATCCCGACGCGATGTTCGACGTACAGGTCAAGCGCATTCACGAATACAAGCGCCAATTGCTCAATATCCTCCATGTGATGCACTTGTATCTGCATTTGGTCGAGGATGGTGGGGAGATCGCTCCGAGAGTCGTCGTGTTTTCTGGCAAGGCTGCACCAGGATATGCAATGGCTAAGCTAATCATTCACCTTATCGCAACGGTTGCCGACCACATCAATCGCGACCCGCGTGCCAACCAGCGACTACGTGTGGCGTTCCTGCCGGACTACAAGGTATCGCTCGCGGAACGGATCATTCCCGCGGCCGATCTGTCCGAGCAAATCTCGACGGCGGGTATGGAGGCATCCGGGACCGGCAACATGAAGCTTGCGATGAACGGCGCGCTGACAATCGGTACGCTCGACGGTGCGAACATCGAGATTCGAGAAGCCGTGGGCGCCGAGAATTTCTATATGTTCGGATTGACCGCGGCCGAAATCGCGACGGCACGCGCTAGCGGATCGTACGATTCACGAGCCTGCTATGCATCCGATCCATCGATCCGGCGCGTTCTCAACGCCATGCTGTCCGGGCGTTTTGGCAATGGAGATGATCGTTTCCGGCCGATATTCGACAGTCTTCTGATCGGCGGCGATTACTATTTTCACCTGGCCGATTTCGCGGGGTACATCGAAAGCCAGGCGCGCGCGGCGCAGGATTTTTCGGACAAGACAGCATGGATGCGACGCGTCGTCGCCAATGTTGCACGATTGGGGCGCTTCTCTAGCGATCACACGATCGCGGAGTACGCTCGCGACATCTGGCATATCGAGCCGGCGCCAGCGCGCCGGCCATGAACCGGCGATGTCACGCGTGAGGTAGCTCTGTCCTCCGCGTTCGCAGGTAGGCGGCAAAATCTGCGGAGACCTCTGGGTGCTTCAGCGCGAGTTCGACAGTCGCCTTCAGATACCCGAGCTTGCTTCCGCAATCAAAGCGCCGACCCTCATACCGATAAGCCAGCACCTGTTCGTCGACAATGAGTTCCTGGATGGCATCGGTAAGCTGTAATTCGCCGCCCGCCCCGGGTTTCAGCTCCCGAAGGTGCTTGAATATCCGCGGCTTCAGGATGTAGCGTCCAACCACACCCAAGTTGGACGGTGCATCTTCCGGCGCGGGTTTTTCGATGATGCCTGCCAGCTTGACGATGGCTTCTTCCCACTCCTTGCCGAACACGATGCCGTATGAACGTGTGTCAGTAGGCGGGATTTCTTCTACCCCGATGAGGGAGCTGTGATAGTGGTTGAACAGCCTCACCATCTGGTCCAACACCGGTGGGCTGCCGTCAAGCAGGTCGTCGGCGAGAATCACCGCGAAAGGATTGTCGCCAATCAGCTTCTCCGCGCACAGCACCGCATGGCCCAAGCCGAGCGCTTCCGGCTGGCGCACGTAAAAGCAATCGACGTGACTCGGCTTGATGTTGCGGACAAGTTCGAGCAGCTTTTTCTTGCCGCGTGCTTCGAGTTCAGCCTCGATCTCATAGGACTTGTCGAAATGGTCTTCGATGGCGCGCTTGCTGCGCCCGGTCACGAAGATCATTTCCGTTATGCCTGCGGCGATCGCCTCCTCCACGGCATACTGAATCAGTGGCTTGTCCACGACTGGGAGCATTTCCTTCGGGCTGGCCTTTGTTGCGGGCAAAAAACGGGTGCCCAACCCCGCAACCGGGAAAACGGCTTTCCTGACTTGCAGCATGCTGGCCTCCTGCTCTTTTGTGTATGTGAAAAATTCTACGGAAATGCGCTTTACGTCGAGTGCGCCGCTAATTATTCAGTTTAAGTCACTGACACTTCTGCGGTAACGAAAATTTACGCATCCAAAACTTAACGGAAACTGCTTTGATAGCAAATGCGCAAGACGAAGACACCTTCACTGGCTCCCCGAAGAATTGACATAACAGTGAGCTAAGTCCTCAACGTCAGGCGGCTGAGAGAGGTGGCCTCGCTCGTTCGGACAGTATTCTGAGATTTTTAAGTGGAACGTCCGAGGCAGTCATGCTGCCAATTTGATCGCAGGCAGCGCCGCGAAGTATGCCTCATCTGGCGTCTGATCCGCCAAGCTCGAATGAGGTCGTTTCCGGTTGTACAACTCGATGTATT
>NZ_CABVPW010000060.1:0-42114 GCF_902499025.1 Burkholderia lata
AGCGGCGATCGCCGGGCTCGCGGCGAACGCGGGCGGGCCGGCCAGCGCGGCGGTGGTCGTGAGCGCGGCGGCGGTGCGGGCCATGAGTGACGGGGTGCCGGCAGCGGCGCCGGCCGTGCCGTCGTCGGGCGTGGTCGAAGCCTGCATGCCGAGTTTTTCCTTGAGCCAGCCGAGCGCCGAACTGCCCAGGCCGCTGATCGTTTCCTTCAGTGCGGCGAAGCGGCTCTTGATGCCGTCGACGAGCCCGGACACCAGGCCGGCGCCGATTTCCTGGAAGCGCGTGCCGAGGTCGCCGAACCAGTCGCCGATGCCGCCGAGCGTGGTCTTCACCCACTCGACAGTGGCGTCCCATTTCGCGGTGATCCAGTCACCGGCTGCGCCGAACGCTTCCTTGATGGTTTCCCACAGCGCGAGGAACTTCGGGCCGAGCGTGTCCCAGTTCTGCCAGACGTAGATGGCGGCCCCCGCGATCAGGGTGATCACGGCCATCAGCGGATTCGCCAGCGCCAGCCGGCCGAGCACCATGAATGCCTGCCCGACGAGCCTGAACGCGCCGACGATCGACGTCGCGAAGCGGAGCACGTTCACCGATCCGAGCACGTTGCCGAAAACGCTCGCCAGCGTGCCGACGACGGTGAGTGCGCCGCCCAGCCCTGCGAAAACCGTGGCGAGGATGCGGGTCGCCGTGCCGTGTTCGCGCACGAACTTCACGATCTTCTCGAGCACGGTGGCCGTGACGTCCAGCGCCGCGTTGTACATCGGCGTGATCTTCTCGCCGATCTCGAGCTTCAGGTCGCGCAACTGCGCGAGGACGATGAGTTCGCGGCCCGCGGTCGAATCCGCGGCTTTCGCCCGCATGCCGGTGACGCCGTCGGCGGCGGCGCTCTGCCGCTCGGTGTCGTGGATCTGCTCGCGCTGGTCGTACATCGTCGTGAGCAGGTTCCCCGCGGCCTTGTCGGGAAACAGTTTCGCCAGCTCGGCCTTCACCTTGTCGGGGCTCGTGATGCCCTTGGCGGCGAGCTTCGGCAGCAGCACCTTTTCGAGCCATTCGAACGGAGACGCCTGCAGCATGTCGCTGCCCGCCAGCGCACCCGGCTTGAGCCCGCCGATCGCACCGTTCTTCCGGTGCGTGAGCCCTTTGGGATCGACGAGGCCGAGCGCCGCCAGCCGTTGCGCGGCGAGCGGGGTCGCCTTGCCCTCAAGCGCGCTGCCGGACAGTGCGGCCAGGCCTGCGCCGGCCGACTTGCCGCCCAGCTTCTCGATGAGCGGCTGCATCTGGTAGTAGAACGCGTCCGTGCGCAACTTCTTCGCCGCGTTGCCACCCGATTCGGCGAAGTTGTTCCACTCGTCGCCGCTGACCTTGCCGCCGGTCGCCGTCTGCATCTTCTGCACGATGTTCGCTTCGGCGCCGAACGCCGCTTCGCTCTTCGTGCCGCCGCGCAGGTCGATCACCTTCAGCATGCTCATGAACTTGTCGACGTTCGCCTTCGCGTCGTCCTTGCCGTACAGCGCCTCGTTCGCGAATTTCATCGACGACAGCAGCGGCAGCGCGACCCGCGCATGCTGTTCGTCGCCGCCGAGCTCGGTCAGCGATTCGCGCATCAGCGCCAGGTTGTCGATGGTCGACAGGCCCTGGGTACGCTGTGCACGCGCGAACGTCACGGCGTCGGCCGATGCGCCTTGCGCACGCATGCGCAGCGTCTCGCTTTCGGCCTGCTTCGCGGTGTCGAGCGGATCGGACAGCATGCCGAGCATGTTCTTGCCGACGCCCTTGACCGCGTCGCCGCGCTTCGCCCACTTCTCGCCGACGCCGCGCAGTGCGTCGATCTTCGCGCGCCGGGCGTCGGCGCGCTGGCGGCGCGCGTCGTCGAACGCGTCCGTGTCGGCCGTCATCTTCGACCTGCGTCGCGCGCTGTTCGTGGCCAGCGCGAATTCGTGCTGGTCGAGATGGCGCGTGTCGATACCCGCACCGACGAGCTGGGTGCGCAGTTCGCGAATGCGTGAGACCTGCCTGCCTTGCGTGGCCGTCAGGTCGGAGACCGAGCGCTGCACCCGGGCGAAGTCGTCGATCATCTGGCGCGACGGCGGACCGGAGGCGCGCAGCGCGATGCGCAGCTCCCCGACACGCAGCTTGGCCGTCTTGAGCTCGGACGCGGTTTTCGCCACGCCGCCGCGCAAGTCGCGAAACTCGCCGATGCGCTTCTGCATCTTCGCCATGTCATCCAGCTCGCGGCGGGTGGCCCGCAGCGAATCGGCCAGCCCCTGGTTGCCGGTCAGCATCATTTGCAGGGGCTTCGTCATGTTGTCGACCATGTCGAACATGACGCGCAGTTTCGTGGTGTTGTCCATCGTCGATCGTTTCGCTCATTGGGCGCCGGCGCGTACTCGTGCGCGCTCGCGCCAGTCCATCAGCTCGGCCAGGCTGAAGGCATCCATCACGGGCGGTGTCCAGCCGAACACCGTCGCGATGTCTGCCATCGGGTCTTCTACGCGGTCTGGGAGGCCAGTCGGGATTTCACGGCCTTCGGCATCAAAAAACCGGCGAAGATGCCTCCCAGCTGCACGAGGTCGGCGGGGTCGATACCGGCGACGTCGGCTTCGGTCAGCATCGGCGAGCTGATGCGCGGCAGTACTTTCGACAGCGCGACGACGTCGAGGCTGACGAGGTCGGACAGCGAAACGCCGCGCAGCTCGCCCGATTTCGGCTTGCGCAGCGTGATCGACGTGATCGTCTGGTTGCCGCGCACGAGCGGCGTGTCGAGCGTGTGGGTGGCCGGATCGTCCTGGTCGGGCGCGGCGATCGCGGCGGCGGACGCATCGGCCTGCGAGTCGTTCGCGGCCGGGTCGGGTTGCATCGGATTCATGGTGGTCCTGTCGGTGATCTGTCGGGGGGAAGTGCGGAGGGCAGGCCCGGCCGGCGTAACCGGCCGGGCGGCGGATTACAGGCCGATCGCGTTGCGCAGCGCTGCGAACAGGTCGTTGCCGTTGACCTTCTCGACCATGTTGACGAAGTCGATCTCGATCACGTCCTGGCCGTTCACGGACAGCTTGTAGTAGCTGGCGACGGTCGTGACCTTGAACGCGGTGTCTTCCTTCGACTTCGCGGTGCCCGGGTCGATTTCGCTGTGGCGGCCGCGGATGACGATCTCGATCGCGTCGACGTTGGTCGAATCCTCGGACTGGTAGCCGCCGGCGAAGCGCAGCAGCACGCCGTCGTGCTTCGTGATCGCGTATTGCCCGAGCACGGAGCGCATGAAGCCGCCGCAGGTCCATTCGAGCTGGATCCCTTCCTGCCCGAAGTCGACCTTGATCGGGCCGCTCATGCCGCCGCCCTGGTAGTCCTCCATCTTGCGCGTGAGCTTCGGCAGCGTGACTTCGACAACCTGGCCGACGAAGTTCTCGCCGTTCTGGAACAGGTTGAATCCCTTGAGTTTGCGAGGCATACCCATCGTGTTTGACTCCTGGTGAGGCCGGTCGTTACGCGCTGACGCGCGCGGCGAAATCGGCGAGGTAACGGTCGGTGATGCGCTGGCGCAGCATCAGGTTTTCGAGCGGCGGAACCGGCGTGTATTCGTAGTCGAGATACGCCTTGCCGGACTTCAGCACGTCGGTCGTGTTCGGCTCCGGGTCGTACCAGGCCGAGCCGCCGATCAGGTAGCCCTGCGAGATCCATTCGCGGAACTTGGCGTTGATCGTTTCGATGATGTCGCGCGGCAGCGACGGGTTGAGCGGGCCGTCGATGATGGCCATCTGCGCTTCGGCGATCGAATCGGCGATGACCTGCGCGGTGCGCGTGTAGTTCTCGAACGCGAACAGCGGATCGTCCGAGCACGTGCGCGAACCCCAGAAGCGGAAGCCGTTGCGGTTCACGAGCGTCGTCACGTCCTGCTCGTTGAGGAAGCCCGCGTCCGTCGCCGGATCCTGCAGGTCCCACGACACGTCGGCGCTGATGCCGGTGACGCCGTTCACGCCGACGTTCGACAGCGTCTTGTGCCAGCCCGTGTCGTTGTCGATCTTCGCGCGCAGGCCGGCCGCATACGCGGTGGCCGGCACGACGATCGTCTTGTTGGTCGTGTCGTCCCATGCGAGGAAATCCGGCCAGACGACCATCAGTTCGCGCTGGCTGAACTGCTTGCGATAGGTGACGGCTTCTTCCTTCGTCTTGCAGCCGTTGGCCGACACGTACGCGAATGCGCGCAGCGACTGCGCGATCGACGCGAGCGCCGCGGCGACGGGTTGCGTGTCGAGGCCCGGCGTCGCGAGGATGCGCGGCTTCACGCCGAAGCGTGCCTGCGCGCCGAGCAGCGCCTTCATGCCGGTGTACTTGCCGTCGGCGGTGACGGTGCCGATCACGTTGGTCGCCGTCTCGGCGGCGTCCTTGCCTTCGGCGACGCGCACGACGATCGTGACGGGCTTGGTCTGCCGGCCGATCGCATCGAGCGTGCGGCGCAGCGTGCCTTTGGTGCCGGCCTTGCCGAGCGCGGCAACGACGTTGGTCAGAAGGACGGGCGTGTCGAGCGGGAATGCGGTGGCATCGGCGTCGGACGCGGTGCAGACGATGCCGACGACGGCCGTCGACACGGTGCGGATCGGGCGCGAGCCCTCGTTGATTTCGATGACGCGTACGCCGTGGTGGTAATCCTGCGGCATGGTGTGTGGCTCCTGTGTGTGCAGATCAGATGAAAGAGAACGGGAGAAATCCCGTGCGGATCAGGCCGCGGGGTCCGCGACCGGAGCTGCAGGTGCGCTGGGTTCGTTGGGCTGGGGTTGGGGGGCCGGCTGGGGCTCCGGCTCGGGCGTCGGCTTCGATTCCGGCAGCGGTTCCGGCT
Source organism: Burkholderia lata (assembly GCF_902499025.1). Taxonomy (GTDB): domain Bacteria; phylum Pseudomonadota; class Gammaproteobacteria; order Burkholderiales; family Burkholderiaceae; genus Burkholderia; species Burkholderia lata_C. The sequence continues at coordinate 4,830 of NZ_CABVPW010000060.1, forward strand.
GTGGCTCCGGTTTCGGTTCCGGTTCCGGTTCCGGCTGCGGAGGCGGAGGCGGAGGCGGTACGTACGGCGCCGGCGTAGTCGGCCACGTCACCGAATCGGGGAACGTGTCGGCCTGGATGACCGAAACGAGTGCCATCTGGTAGGCCGACCAGGCCTTGAAGTAGTAGATGCCTTCGTCATCGAGCAGGCCCGCGGCGTAGGCATCGGCCTTGCCGGCGTTGGCCTTGCGCGCGGCTTCGAGTCGTCGCTCGAATTCGGCCATCGCGGCGTCGCGCTTTTCGCGCTCGAGCAGCGCGGCCGGAATCGCCCACGCGCCGTTGATCCACGCGTGGCGCGGCGACGGTTGCGCTTGGGTCGTCAGGCCGAGTTCGTCGGGCGTCTTGCCGGCGGTCGCGATTTCGACGGCTTCGCCCGTGTCGGTGCGATAGCAGAGACGGCCGCGGAAGTCCGGCAACAGCGTCCACGCGCTGTCGCGGTAGAACGGCCAGGACGTCGGCGTGCGCGCCGGCGGCATGTCGAACGTCGCCCATGACGGCACGAGCCAGCGTTCGGGGTTGCGCGGATCGGCGTCGGGCTGGCCGCTGCTCAGGTATTCGCCGGTCGACTGGTTGTAGTGGTGGATCAGCATGTTTCGGGGTCCAGGTTAATAAGCGCGGATCAACGCGAGCAGCGCGACGTTGCGCGAACGCGATTCGTTGGCGCCGTCGAGATTGACGGTGATGGCGTGGCTGTGATTGCCGGCGGCGCCGATGCCGACGTTGTGGCCGTGCGTGCCGGCGCCTTCGGTGTTGAATTCGTGGCCGTGGTCGCCGACACCGACGATGTCCTGGGAGTCGCCGGGACCGACTGCTTGTTCCGACCCGCTGCCCGCCTGATCGGAACCGGTCAATGAGCCGCCGTAGGGCGGACGCAGCAGACGGCTGAATGCGCCATTGTTGTGGTTGTGTCCGCCCGCTCCGCCGGTCCAGCCATGGTGACCGTGCCAGCCCTGTGCATCGGTCCAAGCGGAGTGCGCGTGGTCGCCGACTGCGGCCGCGCTCGCGCCGTGGCCGTGCGAGCGGTTCGCGCTGTCCTGCCACGAGCCGAGGATGCGATTGGCGTCGATGCCGCGGGCGTCGTCCCAGCACCGGATGAATTCGCCGCGCAGCTCCGGCAGGCGGAACGTCGTCGAGCCGTCACCGGACGAGAAGCTGGCCCAGAGGCCCTGCGGCCATTCGTCTTCCGTCACAAGCGCACCGCTGGCCTGCGCGTAGGCCCACAGCGCGGGGTAGTCGGCGCGCTTGACGAGCGCACCGTTCGCCTTCAGGAAGCCGGCGCGCACCGACGTGCGCGGCTCGAAGATGATCTGGCCGACAGACGTCGTCGACAGCGCGGCCAGCACCCATTCGGTCGTGGCGAGTGCGGTCGATCGGTCGCCTGCCGCGGGCGTGGGACCTCGCACGGGTGTCTGGAAGACGGTGCCGCCGGGCGTGAACGTCACCTGTGCGGTCGCGTTGCAGGTGACGCCGAACGATCCGTCGTTGATGTGGTACAGGCCGGTGTCCGGCGCGCCGTCGTTGATGAACGTGAGGGACGGTACTTGCGCGCTGCCTTCGGACAGGAACAGCCGCTTGCCCGCGTCGAACTGGAGATCGCCCGACAGCGTGCCGCCCGTCGCGCGATCGAGCGGCGTGAGGTTGCCGGCGTGCCACACCCGCTTGCCGTTTACGCGGAAGGTGCGGTCTTCCATGAAGTACTGGAACGAGTCGTTGTTTCTCCACCAGCCGACCGTCTGGGCATTTGCATAAAAGTAGCCGTCGGTGGGGCCGACCCTGATGCGTCCTTCGTCCGTAGTTTTTCCGACTACGAGATCGCCGCCAATGTTCGTCGAGGCTCCGTTGCCATTGATGAGGACGTTCCCGCTGATGAGCGACCAGGAGAACGGGCGGAAATCATTCCACTGGCCATCCGGATCCCCCTTGTCGGTCGACAGCAGGTAGACATCCTTGCCGTCATTGCGCAGGAAGGCACCGTAGCCGTTGGAGATCGCACGGAAATGGGAACCCGTGGCGTCCATTTCACGCGCGGTCAATCCACCCGCGAACGTGGCGCTCCCGCCGACCTGGATCGCGTTCCTGCCGTCGTCGCCGATGTCGCCGACGGTCAGTCGCTTCGCGACCGAAAACGTCTGGTTGCCGCGGCTGACGCGGAACGCGGGGAACTGCGTGACACCGTCGTCAGCGAACGCGTTCATGCCGAAGTCGTTGCCGTTGTTCCCGCCGGTTGCCGCGCCATCGCGCTTGAACATCGACCAACGGAACTTGCCGCCGTCAGCAAAGAACAGTGTCGAGAAGTTGCCGGCGCCGCCGTCGATCGTTGAATTCTTCGAATTGCTCGTGCCTTCGACAGCGATATCGCCGCCGACACGCAGGCGTGAATTCCCGTCGTCATTCTTGACGTCACCCACCAGCACGCGGCCGCCGTAGCCGACGCGCAATGCGCGCGCCTGGTTCGCGTCGGACTGGTTGTCGTTACCGGTACGGTTCAGCCACAGGTCGACGTACTCGCGTCCCCACGCGCCGTTGTCGAAGCCGGAGCGGATCGTGGCGATCAGGCGCGTCCCGGTATCGGCGTTGTTGCCGCCGAACGTGCCATGCAGGCGCAACCGGCTTTCGCGGCCGGTCTTGCCCGACGGGGGGCGAATCGACACGTGCGCGGTGTCCGGACCCGCATCGAACTCGGTGACGACCGGGCCCGTGAACTTCGCGCCGGTCAACGCCGCGTATCGCGCCGCGGCCGTCTTCGGCGTGACGGCACGTGTGTCGTCGCTGCCCGTATCGACTTCCGCCTGCGTCGCCAGCTCGACCACGCCTTGCCGGTCGGTGGTCGCCGGCGGATTGAGGAACGACGCGTCGCCGAACACGAGTTGCGTCGCGTCGAGCGCCGTGAACTGCATGTCGGACGACAGCAGCAGCAACGCGGCCGGCGACTTCTCCATGATCGGCGTCGTCTGGCCATACGCGGCCAGCAGCACGCCGTTCTCGAGGTAGAGGCCGAACCCGTACAGCGAGTACTGGTCCGTCGAGTCGTCCTTGAGCGTCGTATGAATCGTGTCCGGCGCGACGTTGGCGCCGCCGAAGGACTTGATCCGCTTCAGCTCGTTCGGCAGCTTCGTGAGCCCCTTGTCGGCGACGAACGGCGCGTTCGCCAGGCCGATTTCCACGACCTGGTGGGCATTCGTGCCGCCGTTGCCGGCGGCGACGAGCGCGGCACGGCCGGCGTCGGTGATGATGATCTGGGTTGCCATGTGCGATCAGTAGTCGGTGAGGTTCAGGCGGCGATAGGCCGCCACGCGCGCGGCGGCGCCGACCGGTTGTCGGCCCCGCATCTCGAAGCCCTGCGTGAACGTGTAGTGCGCCCGTACCGGCTTGGTCCGGTCGATCTCCGCGAGGATGTCGGCGACGTATTCGGCGGTCGGCGGCTTGCCTTCCTGGCCGCTGACGGTCATCACGAGGTCGAACGTGCCGGGCCGGCCCGGCGGGCGCTGCTCGAACCATTCGCGCAGGACGATGTTTCCGCCGAACGCCGCGACGACTTCGCGCACCGCGGCGGCGGTGCCCTTGCGGCGGGCGATCGGAATCGCCTGGCTGACCCGGGCGCGCTTCACGTACTCGGGCCAGTAGTCCTTCCACGCATCGACGCCGAGGTGCCATGCGAGCCACGGCAGCAGGTCGGACCGGATCGCGTCCGGATTCATCAGCGTCGCGAGCGGCGTCGGCACGTCGTTGATACGCGCGTTCGTCGCCGCGAACCGGCGCTCGAGCCGCGTCGCGTTCGGCGGGAGGACGTCATTCATTGCTGTACACCCCGCCGTCGATCAGCTCGATCCCGGTGCAGTACGGCGCCTGCTGCTTCGTCGCCGGCAGGCCGGCGAGCGGGCTTTCGAGGATCACCTTCTGCACGCCGGCCGCGCGGGCGGCCGCATAGATCCCGTCGAGCGTGACTTCCATGCCGAGGCGGTGCATGGATTCGGTGTATTTCTTCATCGCGCGGTTGGCTTCCGCGAGCGCCACCGCGCGATCCGGGCCGGCAAAGAACACGAGCCGCGCGCGCACCTGGTAGCGCAGGATTTCCGCGCCGCGCACCGTGACCTTGTCGGTGAGCGGCCGCACGTCGTCGGCCTGCAGCGCGGCCGCCACCGCGGCGATCAGCGCCGGATCCGCCGTGCCGTCGCCATCGCGCGCCAGCACCGAGACGAGGACTTCGCACGGGGCCGGGCTGACCGCCGACGCGTCGAGCACGCGGCCGTCCGCGTTGCGTGCGTGCGAGACATACGCGCCTTCGGGGCCGGCGACGGACAGGCTCTGCGGCGCGAGCTGCGTGCGGGCGCGCAGGTCGGTATCGCTTTCCATGACCGCCGCGATGTTGTGTTCCGGATCGGCGGGCGTGATCGTCAGGCGCCGGATGCCGAACAGCGCCGCGAGATGATCGAGGTTCGTGCCGACCGCGTAGGCGAGCATCACGGCGCGCGCGGCGTCGTTCACGCGCTGCCGCAGCACGATCTCGCGGTACGCGTTTTCCTGCAGCAGCTTCACGATCGGCTCCGATTCGAGCGCGAGCGTCGCGGCGATCTCGGCCTGTTCGTCGGCCGGGTAGAGCGACACGAACCGTGCCTTGCGCGCGGCAAGCAGGGTTTCGTAGTCGATCGTCTCGACGACGTCGGGTGACGGCAGCTGCGAGAGGTCGATCGGCGTCACGCTCATGCCGGGCTCCCGTTCGTCATCGGCACGCGCGTCGACACGGCCGTGCCGTTCTCGCCGGTCCAGCCTTCGATGTCGAGATAGACCGACCCGGCCGCCGCATTCGCGTCGTCCGAGGCGAGCACGACGCGGGTGAGCGTCAGGCGCGGTTCCCAGCGCATCAGCGCCGTCGCGACGGCCGCGTACAGCCGGGTGCGCACTGTGCCGTTGCCGGGTGCGTCGATCAGGTCGGGCAGCTCGGAGCCGAACGTGCGGCGTTTCACGCACGACGCGAGCGGCGTCGTCACGATCCTGCCGATCGACTGGTAGAAGTGGTCCAGGCCCGAGATCGAGCGGCCGGTGTTCGCGTTCATGCCTTTCATTGCGGTGCGCTCACGAGTTGTCCATCGCCCTGTTCGCGATGCGTGTGATGCGGGAGGCTGATGCCCTGGGATTTCACTTCGCGGGTGAAGGTGGCCGCGCCGTCGATCTGCATCGTGGCGCCGCCGCCGGCACCGCCGGTGCCGGTCATGCCGGCTTCGAATGCGAACGGGCCCTTGACCGTCATCGCGCCGGTGCAGGTCGTCTGCGGCGCGTCGAACGTGATGCTGTCGGCCTTCACGGTGGCGTCGCGGGTCTGCACCACGACCGATCCCGGCGCGACGACGCGCACGGTCGCGCCGGCGGGCAGCTCGGCCGTGAGCGCATGCGCGGCGTGGTCGTACGTGATGCTTGCGCCGTCGGGGTACACGCGTGCGTGGGTGTCCGGGCTCGAGGCGGGTGCCGGCGCGGCATTCGAATAGACGCCGCGCAGCGCGACACCCTGCGCCGGATCGCCCATCGGGCAGAGCAGCACGACCTGTTCGCCCGGCGTCGGCGGCAGCCAGTCGCGCGTGCCGCCGGCGGTGCCGGCGACCCACGGAATCCAGTTGGTCTGCAGGCCGTTGCCGTCGGAGTCGGCGTCGCCGACCGAGACGCGGCACAACGCGGCCGCATGGTCGACCGCGAGGATCGTTCCCTTGCGCACCGCGTTGCGTGCCTGCCGTTGAATTTCATTTGCGTCCATGCAGCCATGGTGACGGCCGGGCGACCGGGGCGCGAGCGACGGCCTGTGTCGTCGCAACGAGGACAGCGCGCGCCGGATGCCGGCGCGAAGGCGCGCGTCGAGAATCGCATCACCGGTCAGCGTGAGGATGGCGTCGTGCGCCCGGGTGATCTCGTCGCGAGGCTGGAATGCGTGAGTGGATCGACGCCGGGAGGGAGGGCGACAGGGCCGAGGGGCGACGGATTGCGTGGCGGTGAATCGCATCACCGGTCAGCGTGAGGATGGCGTCGTGCGCCCGGGCGATCTCGTCGCGAGGCTGGAATGCGTGAGTGGATCGACGCCGGGAGGGAGGGCGACAGGGCGGAGGCGCGACGGATTGCGTGGCGGTGAAATGCAGACGGATATCGTGCTGCGGGGAGCCGATATGGTGAGCGTATGGAAGTGTCGCCACGGGCGACGCCGTCGACGCAGCGAGCATCGTCGACATCGGTCGATTCGAAGGCAATGCACGAGCAGGCGATCAGCGTTGCGATCGCGACATACGGATTCACCACGGCAGGTGAGAGGAGGTGGGCGAAACGAAATGTCCGGCTGCGATGCGCCGCCGTTGCAGCGGCGAATGAATGCGGCGGAACACTGGGCACGCACGGTGCACGGTATTCGCTCGACCGCACGCGGCGCCGATGCCGTATGCAGGAAGACGGGCCACCGCCGGCTGGGCTGACCTGATGTATGAACGCAGCAGAAAACCGCGCGGCGCGCGGCGTCCTCTTGACCGCACGCGGCGCCGTTGCCGCGTGCCGGAAGACGGGCCGCCGCCCGCCAGGCTTACCGGATCTGCGGCAGCGCGACCCAGGTCAGCGTGTCGGCCGGATCGACCTGCGTGTCGTCGACGTGGGTGATCACGTGCCGGCCGTCGGGCCCGGTGACGACATTGACGCTTTCCGTCAGCGCCAGCCGGATCGACAGGTCGGCCGCGGCCTGGTCGCGAATGCCGACCTCGAAGGCGATGCCGCTCGCGCGCGCGGCGGGGTTCGTCACGAGATCCGGCTGGTTCTTGCGGACCCATTCGACGAGCGCGACGAACACGGGATCCGTGTCGCCGGAGAAATTCGTCGCGAGCACGTGGGCCGTGTACCGGTATTCGAACGACGGCGTCAGCGTGCCGGTCGTCGCGATCGATCCTTGCTCGACGAGCACGGTCAGCGCGCCCGGCTCGGTCCCCAGTGACGGGATTGCGGCGACGAGCGCCCGCCGCAGGCTGTCAGGCTTAATCATGCGGATGCGCTCCGTGATCGGGGGCGGGCGTGCCGGCCTGGCACGTCGCGATCATGTCGACTTGCGCCGCGCAGGTCGCCCAGGCCGCCTTCGCGAGCGTGAGCGCGGCATCGAGTTCACCGTTGGTGCGGGGCGCGAGCATCGGCAGCGTGCAGGGGCTCACCGCCTGGCACGTATTCGACGTAAGCGTCGGCGCCGGTGAGAGCGGGATTGGCTTGCAGGCGGACAACATCGTCAGGCAGACGAGTGTCAGCCCAGGCGCGAAGCGCGGCGTTTTCATCGGTCAATCTCCGGTTTTCAAGTCGAGTGGCGTCGAGCTTCGATGCGATCGCGGCCTGCGAACGGTCGAGCCGGGCCTGCTGTCGTGCGCGCTCGGCCGTGTCCTGGCGCAGGCGCGCGATGACGTCGTCGCGCCCGGCAAGCGCCTGTCGTGCATCGACGAGTTGCTGCCGGGTGGCGCCGAGGTCGGCGCGCAACGCATGCAGGTACAGCGCCGCGGCGGTGCACGCGGCAAGCGCGACGATGCAGGCGGCGAATTTCGCGGCGAGCCCGTTCATGCGGCGGACGGGGCGCCGGGCGGTGCGGATCCGCCCGGGGTCGGCGCGACCGACTGCGATGCATAGCGGTCATAGGCGCGCGCGAGCTTCACGTCGTAGAGGTTCGCCGCGTAGTCGGGGCCGTTGTACGCGCTTGCGAATGCGGCCCACTGGCGGGTGCCGAGCGCGCGGCGCAGCGCGTTGTCGGCCGCGATGTAACGGACGAAGGCGTCGAGGTGCGCCGCTTCGCCTCGTTCCATGCACGCGACGAATTCGTCGATGCCGGCATAGCCGAGGCGTTCCCAGTGATAGCCCATCACCTGGAACGCGCCCCAGCTCGCGGATTCCCATGCGGCGCCGGCATCGATCGACTCGGCCGTCGCGAGGCGCGTGTATTCCGCGGCGCCGCCGCGATAGCCGCCGCGCGTGCGCGACACGATGTCCGGCTGTCGCGCCGCGAACGGCGCGGGATCGATGCCGCGTGCCTGCAGCCGCTTCCAGAACACATGGCGTTCGAACAGGATCACGGGCCGGCCGTCGGGCAGGAACCCGGCGCCGCGCGATTCGACTTCGTTGACTGCGCGAATGCACGCGAGCGGCACGTCGAGCGTGCGGGCGGCGCGTTCGAGATCGGCGAGCGCGAGGTGTGCCGGATCGCGCTGGCCGGTGGCCAGCGCGGCGCAGGTCTTCGGGCCGGCGATGCCGTCGTCGACGAGGCCGGTCTTCCGTTGCAGCGCGATCACGGCGGCTTCGGTCGCCGCGTCATAGACGTGCGTGACCGGCACCGGATAGCCGGCGCGGACCAGCCGGCGTTGCAGCAGGCCGACGTCGTCGCCGTGGTCGCCGAGGCGGCGGGTCTTCATGATTCATTCACTCCTGAGCAGGCGAGCGACGTTGCCGCGCGTACCGCAGACGGACATCGCCAGCAGCACCGCGGTGGCCGCTTCGAAGAAGCCGACGGAGCCGGCATGCAGCAGCAATTCGATCGATGCGCCGCCGGCAACCGCCACGACGACCCACGCGAACCAGGACGCGCGATGCCGGTGCCGCGCGCCGTTGCGCCGGTAGGTGAGCACGCGCACGAGCACGGCGACGTGGGCGCAGAGCGCGATCAGCACGAGCGGGAGCGGCATGTCATCCCCCCTTGCGGAACAGCGCGAGCAGGTCCAGCGTCTTGACCCGTTCGATGAGCTGCAGCGTGACGGCGATGACGAGCGCGGCCGCGAAGAACGCGGCGACGCCCGTCGAATGGATCGGGGTGGCGCCGACGATTTCGGGTGCGGCGAGATAGCCCATCACGAGCGAGATCAGCAGGTAGGCGGCGCGCCGTGCGACGCCGATCTCCTTCGACGTGACGACCACGAGCGCGGCGCCGGTGAACGCGCCGATCAGCGCGTTGCCGTCGATGCCGGGCGCGAGCCCGGCGACGCCGATCGCGGCGGACAGCATCGCGGCGGTGGTGAGGTTCGGTTCGGCCATGCAGGCGATTCCAGGGTCAGTCAAACAGTTGCAGCAACGGCCGTGCGCGCGTGGCGGTGTCGAGCGGCGGCAAATGGACGGGCGTGTCGGCCGGCAGCACGACGCCGAGGCTGGCGAGCCCGGTGTTGGCTTCGAGCACGGTTTCGACGGTGCCGTCCGTGCGGCCGTAATGGCGCCAGCACAGCGCGTCGACGGTGTCGCCCTGCAAGGTGCGCACGATCATGGCCGGGGCTCCCGATGCGTGACGGCGACGCAGTCGCCGGCCGGCGCGTGGTGGAGGCATGTCGATGTCGTGCTGCTTGCCATGGCGAAGTCCCGGGCGGTGAGGCAGTGAAGATGGTTCCCATGGTCGAGCTTCGCCGGGCGGGCTTCAACGACATGCATGCGTGGCCTGCGCGGAGACGCAGCGCGGCGCGTGTCGCGACGGGCGTCGGGCCTTACGCTTTCCGGGCAGGTGCTCGATGGGCAGGTGAGGGCAGGAGCGGGCGCGGCGTGTGCCGTGCAGCCGGATTGCAGCTGGCGTGGGCCGGGGCGGCCTTGGTTGACCTTGTGCAACCTTGGTTTTGCGCCGTGCGACGCGTGCCGGGCCTTGCCGGGCAAGGGCAGGGGGAACGTAGGTAAAACTCCGAAGGCAGGGGTTGCTGGTTCGATCCCAGCCGGGCGCGCGTCGAAACATGCCCGTTCGGGCACCCGGCGGTGTCGCCGTCTCGTCGCTCTTCCGTTTGCAGTAATATCCCGGCCGGGCGGCGGTTGCCGGCGCGGCGGGTTTCGATCGCGTGCGCCGGACGGCGACCGACTCCCCCGGACGCCGGCGTCCCGGCATCCGACCCGGCGCAACCATTCGCCGGTCCGGTTCGACGTGCTCGAAGCCCGTCTGAAGGCGCCGATTGAAAATGTCGATCGAAACGAGAAATGGCCGCACCGCCTCGCGGGCGGCGATCACCGCATGAGCAAATCACTCCCCGTTCAGTTCATCAACGGGCCGGACGGTACGCCGGCCTTCGTCGTGATTCCGTACGCCGACTATGTCGCGCAGCAGCCGGTCGCGCCCGATCCGGTTCCGCATGAAGTCGTGACGCGCGCCGTGTTCGACGGCAGTTCGCCCGCGCGCGCGTGGCGCGAGTATCTCGGGCTGACGCGGGCCGAGGTTGCGCAGCGGATCGGCATCAGTCGCTCGGACTACGCGAAACGCGAGAAGCGCGAGAAGCTGCGCAAGTCGGTGCGCAGGAAGATCGCAGCGGCGCTCGGCATCACGCTGGCGCAGCTCGATTTCTGACGCGCGGGCCGGCGAACGCGTCGGCCGCCTGGGCAGCCGGCGTGCCGGAGTCGTGTTGCCTCGCCGTTGTGCGAGAATCGCCCGCAACGACAACTCCAAGCGTCGATCGCGGCGGCCGTCCGTGCATCGCGCCGACTCCCGATGGCTGCCCTTCCGTCTACCTCGACCGCAGTCGATGCCCGCGCGCTGACCGATGCGCAGCAGGCGCTGCTCGCGCGTCTGCACGCCTATTCCCCCGACGACCCGAACGCGCCGCTGCCATACAGCCGCCGCCTTGCCGAAGCCGAAGGCTGGTCGCATGCGCACGCATGGGCGGTAATCGACGAATACAAGCGCTTCGCGTTTCTCGCCCAGGCGGCCGGACACCCGGTCACGCCGTCGGTCGCGGTCGATGCCGCGTGGCATTTCCACCTGCAATACACGCTCGAATACTGGGACGTCTTCTGCGCCAGCGTGCTGCGCGCGCGGCTGCATCACATGCCCGGCACGGGCGCGCCGGACGAGGCCGCCGTGTACGCGCAGCGTTACCGCGACACGCTGGACAGCTATCGCCGGCTGTTTGGCTGCGAGCCGCCCGAGTCGATCTGGCCGCCGCCCCCGGGCCGGCGTGACGCGTCTGGATCGTTGCAGCCGGAACCGTCGGCCGTGAGCGGGGCGGGGCGCGCGGATTCGCCGGCTACCGCGCCGGCCGGCAGGACCTGGCGCGACCGGCTGCCGAAACTCGCATGGCCGGCCGCCGCCGCGAGCGTCGCCGCGACCTGCGCATCGGCGCAGGACTTCAACGTGCTGAACTACGCGGGGCCGCAGTTCCTCGCGTTCTACGTGCCGGCGTGCGTGGTCGCGTTGTTGCTGATCGTCGTGCTGCAGGCGATCGAGTTCCGGCGCCGCCGCTGGGGCGCGCACACGCGCAAGGCGTCGGACGACCTGAGCACCGACGAAGTCGCCTATCTCACCGGCGGCGAAGCGCGGGTCGCCCAGGTCGTGACGATGTCGCTCGCGCATGCGGGCGCGGTCGACCTGTGGACGGTGCCGGGGCAGGGCGGCTACGTGCAGATCGCCGACCTCGACCGCGCGGGCCGGCATGACGACCACTGCGCGTGGCTCAAGGAGCAGCCGTCCGGCACCGTGCGCTACGACGTGTTTCGCGAGCGGCTCGCCGGGTATGCGCAGGAGGTCGTCGACGGGATGCGCGCGCAAGGCTGGCTCTGGGCGTCCGGCGAGATGCGCGCGTCGCGCATGGCCGCACGTGCGATCGTGCTGATCGTGCTGGGCACCGGTGCCGCGAAACTCGCGGTCGGGCTGAGCCGAGGGCGGCCCGTGCTGCTGCTCGCCGTCTGCATGGTGGTGTTCGCGGTCGCGTACCGGCTCGTCGCGCGGCGGCTGACCGGCTTCGGGCGCGGCGGGGCGACGGCTGCCGGGCGGGCCGCGCTGCTCGCGCGCCGGACTTCGCACGATCCGCGGGCCGCGCGAAACCCGCAACCCACGCCCGATACGCAGGCAGCGCGACAGGCACAGGACCGCGAACGCAGCGAGCCGGATCCGTTGCTGTGGACTGCGGCGCTGTTCGGCACGGCCGCGCTGGCCGGCACCGCATGGTCGGTGTATTCGCAAACCGTGCAGACCGCGTCGCGGTTCTCGACACTCGCCGCCGCGAAGGCGGGCACCGGCAGTTCGTTCGATGCGTCGGACAGCAGTTGCTCGTCGTCGAGCTGCAGTTCGTCGAGTTCGTGCAGCTCCAGCTCGTGCAGTTCGAGCAGCTGCGGCGGGTGTTCGTCGAGTAACTGAACGCGTGGCGTGGCGCAGGGGAGGAGGAGGCGCACGCCGTTCGAGAAGACTGGGACAACACATCGCCACTGTGGTCGCCTCGCGTGACGTAGCGGGCTAACCGGGTCGACGCGACGATTCTGCCGATGCCTGAGCGTCCCGATGGAAAATCGGGCGCGCACTCTCGACCGCCGGATGATTCGCGCACCAGCCATCGGCCCCGACGGCCAATCCACGCCGATACGCGGCGCATCCAGGCGGCGGCCGCGGGGCCGCGCGAGCCCCCATCGCAGGAACAGAAGCCACAACGCCGCTCTTCTCCGTGGTCGGTTGCCGGCGCCGGCTTCCTATACTGCATCGTCCATGCTCGCGGCCCATGCGCCGCGATGTTTCCCACCGCCGTATCGAGCGGCCCGGCATCGAGCCGCCACGCCGGCACACTTGTGACCGCGAATGAACGTTACGACCTCCGACGATTGTATTGGCGTGCTGTCCGACCATCCGTGGGCGAAGCATTTCATCGTGCTGGGCTACCGGGACGGGGCCTTTTCGACGATCCCGAACAATTTCTTCCGCGACTGGCTCGATGAAGAAGCGCAGGTCGGTACCTTTTATATCGGTCGTTGCTCCGGGCTGGGTGTGGGCTCGATCGTGAAGTATGACCAGGGCCATCAGAAGCTGGTGATCGGCAAGAACGTGGCCGGTGGAATGCGCCTGCGATTCCTGCTGAACGGTCAGCACGAGATGCGCACGATTTCGACGAGCATGTTCAGCCTCTACGGTAACGGCCTCACCAATGCGCCGATGCCGCAATACGCGGATACCGTGATCCACAACGATGTCTGGATCGGCGACGAAGCGCTGTTTCTGGGCGGTAGCCAGATCGCGAATGGATGCGTGATCGGCGCGCGGGCGGTTATTCCGCCCGATTTCCGTACCGAGGCGTACGGCATCTATGCTGGATCGCCGGCCCGCCTGATTCGCTTCCGCTTCACGGAGAAAGTGCGCGAACGATTGCTGCAGCTCGCGTGGTGGGACATGCCGCTCGCCTGGATCAAGCAGAACAACGACGCATTTCTGGTCGATCTCACCGCCGATGAAGGGCGCTCGCTCGAGACACTCGCGGCGCTCCAGGAAGCCAAGGACCGTGCCGTCAGCCAGTCCGGCAAACCGGCCGCCGTACCGACCGTCTGATCGACCGTTCGCGTTGCGCGCCACGCAGCGCCGTATCACATGACACCTGCTTTCGACGAATCCGCACCGGTTCAACACGCCGCGACCCTGTGCCAGAACGGACAGTTCGCCGATGCACTGTCGCGCGTCGCGCCGCTGCTCGACCGGCCGGCGCCGGCCGTCACGGCGCTGCACGTCGCGGCCGTCTGCGCGCTCGGCCTGAACCGGCTGGCCGATGCGGAAGCGTGGTGGCGGCGCGCAATCGACGCGATGCCGGCGTTCGAGCCGCCCTACGACGGCCTTGGCGCGCTGCTTGTATCGCAAGGTCGCCTGCCCGACGCCGAGGCGCTCCTGCGCCGGCAGCTCGCGTCCGTCACGCCGTTGCGGGCGTCGCACCATCACCGGCTCGGCAAGGTGCTCGAAGCGCTCGGCCGGCTCGACGAAGCCGAACAGGCGCTCGGGCAGGCGCTGCTGATCGAGCCGCAGTCGGCCGACGTGCTGACCGATCTCGGCAACCTGCTGCGTGTCCTCGGCCGGCAGGCCGAGGCGGAACTCGCGTACCGGCTCGCAATTGCCGTGCGCGCCGACCATGTGCTCGCGCACGCGAATCTCGGCGCGATCCTCGTCGACATGCAGCGGCTGCCGGAGGCGGAAGCGGCCAGCCGCCAGGCGCTCGCGCTGTGCCCGGATCACCCGGAGGCGCACTACAACCTCGGCGTCGCGCTGCAGAACCTCGATCGCCTGCCGGAAGCGGAAGCGGCCTATCGCGATGCGATCCGTTGCCGCCCCGGCTTGCCGCAGCCGCACAACAATCTCGGCTGCGTCCTGCGCGCGCAGGGCCGCCACGACGAAGCGACGGCTGTATTCGCCGATGCGCTGACGCTCGCGCCGGACATGGCCGAAGTGCACTACAACCTCGGCACCACGTTCGCGCATGCCGGCCGCCACGACGACGCCGAACGTGCGTACCGCCGCGCGCTCGAACTGCGCGCCGACTATGGCGACGCGCGTTTCGGGCTGGCGACGCTGCTGCTCGGCCTGGGCCGGTTCGACGAAGGCTGGCGGCGCTACGAATCGCGCTACGAGCAATCGGCATTCGTGCACCGCCGGACTCGCGAGGTGCTGCCATGTGCGCAGTGGCAGGGTGAGCCGCTCGCGGGCGAGACGCTGCTCGTCTGGCAGGAAGACGGCTTGGGCGACATGCTGCAGTTCAGCCGCTATTTCGCGGAATTTCGGGCGCGGCACGCGGCGCGCGTGGTGTTCGCATGCCAGCCCGCGCTGCATCGGCTGATGGAGGCGGTTGATGGTGTCGATGCAGTGCTCGATCACGAGACGGCGACCGCACAGGCGGCGCAGTTCGATTACTGGACGAGCCTGCTGAGCGCACCGATGCACGCGGGCACGACGCTCGACACGATTCCGCCGCCGGCGCGGCTCGCGCCCGATCCGGTCCGTGTCGCACGCTGGCGCGCACGCTTAGATGCGCTGCCGGCCGGCCCGCGCGTCGGCCTCGTGTGGAAGGGCAACCCGAAGCATCACAACGACGCGCACCGCTCGCTGCCGTCACTTGCGTTGCTGACGCCGCTGTGGAGCGTGCCGGGCGTGCATTTCGTGAGCCTGCAGAAGGGGCAGGGCGAGGACGAGGCGCGCCAGCCGCCGGGCGGCCTGCCGTTGCTGCACCTGGGCTCGGAGGTCGACGATTTCGCGGATACGGCCGCGATCGTCGCGCAACTCGATCTCGTGGTGTGCGTCGATACGTCCACCGCGCATCTGGCCGCGTCGCTCGGCAAGCCCTGCTGGGTGCTGCTGCCGAATCAGGACGTGGACTGGCGCTGGATGCACGACCGTGATGATTCGCCGTGGTATCCCGGCACGGTGCGGTTGTTCCGGCGCGGGCGCGACGAAAGCTGGATCCAGATGGCCGAGCGCTTGCGCGACGCGTTTGCCACGCATTGCGCGGCCGGTCGCGTGATGGCGGATGAGACGGTGCGGGCCGTGTGAGCGGATGGCGCGTGCGCGACCGTAGATCCCCGCGCTACCCGTCGCGGTACGGCTCGGCAGTGCGCATTGCGGCCAGCTCGAACCGCTCGCGGAAGATCGCATGATCGGCTGGTCCGGTCGCCCCAAGGGCGTGATCGACATCGGCGAGCGGGCCGGCCGGTACCGGGGCACCGGGCGACACGCTCGATTGCCGGGCGCCGAATGCGCTCCGCCGCGCCGGATCGGCGGCCGGCAGGCGTGCGAGAACGTGATGACCGATCTCGCGGGGGGCGGGCGCTATCGGCGATCGCCGCGCGTCAGCGCGCGATCAGCTCGACGATGCGGCGGACCATGTCGTCCGTGAGTGCAGGGTAGAGCGGCAGGCACAGCACCTTGCGCGCGGCTTCCGACGCGACCGGCAGGTTGTCGCGGTTCGCGGACGGCAGCCCGCGATACATCGGAAATTCCGAAATCAGCGGATGGAAATAGCGGCGCGTATACACGTCGTAGTCGCGCAGCTTGCGGTAGAGCGCGTCGCGGTCGAGCGGATAGTCTTCGTCGACGAGGATCGGGAAATACGCGTGGTTCGCGACGGTCTGGCCGCCTTGCGGCAGGCAGCGGATGCCGGGTACGTCGCGCAGCAGCGCGCGGTACAGCGCGTCGATGTCGCGGCGGCGTGCGAGCGCGCCGTCGATGTGCTGCAGCTGGAGCATCCCGAACGCGGCGTTGATCTCGCTCATCTTGCCGTTGATGCCGGGCGCGACGACCGTGACTTCGTCGACGAAGCCGAAGTTCTTCAGGTGGTCGATCCGTTGCTTCGTCTTCGCGTCGGGGCAGATGATCGCGCCGCCTTCGAACGTGTTGAACACTTTCGTCGCGTGGAAGCTCAGCACCGACAGGTCGCCGTGGGTGAGCACGCTGCCGGTGGCGGTCTGCACGCCGAACGCATGCGCTGCGTCGTAGATCACGCGCAGGTTGTAGTTGTCGGCGATCTTCTGGATCGCATCGACGTCGCACGGATTGCCGTAGCAATGCACGGGCATGATCGCGGTCGTCTGCGGCGTGATCGCCGCCTCGATGCGTGCGGGGTCGAGATTGAGCGTGCCGGGCGTGACGTCGACGAAGACCGGCTTGATGCCGTTCCACAGCAGCGAATGCGCGGTCGCAACGAACGAGTACGGTGTCGTGATCACCTCGCCGGTGATCCGCAGCGCCTGCAGCGCCGTGACGAGCGCGAGCGTGCCGTTCGCGAACAGCGACAGGTGCGGTACGCCGAGATACTCGCACAGCGCGCGCTCGAACTGCTGGTGGAACGGGCCGCCGTTGGTCAGCGTCCGGCTTTCCCAGATCTTCTCGAGGTACGGCAGGAATTCTTCGAGCGGCGGCAGGTGCGGCTGCGTGACGTAGATGCGTTCGCGCGGCACTGACGCGACCGATTCGACAGGAAGGCTGGCTGTCATGATGTCCGATTCCCCTCGTGCATGATCTTGTGAAGCCGCCCGTCAGGGATGCCGGGCGGCGACGTCCGGCATGGCGGACGCGGCGTCGAACGATGCGGGCGGCTCGCCTGCGCACCAGCGGGTCCACATGGTGCGCCATGCGGCAGACAGGCCGGCCGCGATCGTTGCGGGCTGGAAGGCCGCCGACGCCAGGCACCGCTCGCGCATGGAGGCGCGCAACGCGTTCAGGCGGTCGAGATCGCTCGTCAGCTCAAGTGCCCGGTCGACGAATTCATCGGCGTTGTCAACGGAGAACTGATCGAGTCCCAGGTGGCTCAGCCACGCCGCGCTGCCCCGACTCGGGAGCCGGTGCCCGGAGATCGTGATGGTCGGGACACCCATCCAGAGCGCATTGAGCGTCGTGGTCGAGCCCGAATACGGAAACGTGTCGAGGCACAGGTCCACCTGATGGTGTTGCTGCAGGTAGACGGCGGTCTGGGCGCGCGACCGGAACGTGAGTCGCTGCGGATCGATACCTTCCGCGGCGAACCATTCGACGAAGGTGCTGCGATCCTGGTCCTGTGCGATTGCGCCGATCAACATGCGTGCGTTCGGGATGGCGCGCAGCACGCGGGCCCAGAGCGCAATCACATCCGGACGCAGCTTGTTCAGGCGGTTGAAGCTGCCGAAGGTGACTTGTCCGGTATGCAGCGCCGGCAGGACGTTGACCGGAGGGCAATTCTGCGGCGGCGAAAACGGCGCCGTGGCCGGCAGGCACACGATCTTTTCGACGAACTGCGAGTCGAGCATGCCCGGCGGGGTGAAGAACCGGTCGCTCAGGAAATAGTCCATCGTACGCAGGCCGGTCGTGGCGGGGTAACCGATCCATGCAACCTGAATCGGCGCCGGCTTGCGGGCGAACGCGGGTAACCGGTTGCGGCCGGTGTGTCCCGACAGGTCGACCAGGATGTCGATCCGGTCGCGCCGGATCCGGGCCGCGAATGCGTCGTCGTCGAGCACCGTGACATCCGTCCACGTGTCGGCCTTTGCACGCAGTGCGGCCGTGATGTCGTCCTCGATCAGGTGATTCGAGTAGAAGTGCAACGACAGGCCCGGGTCGTCCGCGAGATGGTGGACGGTCGGGGCGAGATACGACGCGACAGCGTGATTGAACAGGTCGCCCGATACGAAGCCCACGCGCAGTTCGCGGCCGGGGAGTTTGGTATTCGTGTGCGGAGCGGGTTTGACGCGCGCCTCGTGGAGTTTTGCGAAGGCGCGATGCTCGAGCATCAACGTATCGTCGTCGATCGAATCGTCGTGAATCAGGCAGAACAGCATGCTGCTGTGCGTAATGCTGTCCATCGGATTGATTTCGATGGCGCGTCTGAACCACTGGATCGCGTCACGCGATGCGCCCTGGTCCAGCAGCAGGAAGCCGAGCGCGGAATAAGTCGCCGGAACCTGCGGCCCCAGTTCGACCGCCCGCCGGCACGCGGCCAGCGCCTCGCCGAAGCGGCGCATGCCATGCAGCGCGAGGCCGAGAATCCGGTGGCCTTCCACGTTGTCGGGCTGCATCGCGATGATATGGCGGCATTGCGTTTCCGCCTCGGCCGCCCGGTTGGTCGCGCGCAGCGACTCGGCGAGCAGGGTGCGCGTCAGCACGTCGTCGGGCTGGCGTTCGATCACCTGATACGCGGCGTCCGTGGTTTCGCGATATCGGCGATCGCGATACAGCGCGACGGTCAGCGCGCGCCAGCTCGCGGGGTCGGCCGGGTAGTCGGCGACCAGTTCCCGGGCGAGCGCGATCGACTCGACGTTGCGTCCCTTGTTGAACAGGGCGGTATGCGCGTTCAGTTTGCGCGACGGCACCCGGCGGATCTGGCCCGTGGCGGCAACCGGTGGCGGCGTTGCGTCGTCTTTCCGCGAGGTCGTGAGCGTGATTTCGATCGTCCCCGGTGCCGGTGCCGCTGCCGGCGCCGGCGCGGCGGGTGCGGTCGGGAGCACGATCGAAGGCGAGGCCATCTGCGCAATCAGGCCATCGAGTGCCGGACCATGGACGCCACGCTGCTGCGCCATTTCGATCGCGATCCAGGCGGCCGCCGTCTGGCCGCTCCGGTGCAGTGCGTTGATGTAGCCGACCCAGTAATTGCCGTTGCCGGGCGTCGTGCCGAGCGCGGTTTCGAAGTGTGGAATGGCCGAGCCCGGATCGCCGCTGTCGACTTTCAGAACCGCCAGGTTGTAGTTCGCGTCGCCGTGTTCCGGCAGTGCGCCGAGGATGGCTTCGTACAGCGCCTTCGCGTCGTCGAGTGCGCCGGCATGGTGCCGCTCGATGGCGCTTTGCAGCACGAACGCAATGTCGCTCTCGAATTGCTGTTCAGGCGTCGGTACGGCAACAGGGGAATCGGACGAAGACATGGCGAGGGTGACGAGGAATCGGTTGTTGCCATTATCTGCAGCGAGGCGCAGTGGCGATGCGCTGAGGTGACGCCAAAAGCCGCGCCAGTTTGGCCGATTGGCGTATCCGCCGCGCAGGCGGTCGGCGGCCCCAAAAAAAACGCCCGCACGAGGCGGGCGGAGGCGAACGAGCACGCCCTCACTTCAGCGCGTAGTTCTTGTTGTCAGGTTGGCGCGCCGGCGGTGGCGCGGTGCGAGGCGCGCGTCAGCGGCTCGCGATGTTCTGGTACTGGCCGACGGCCTGCACGCGGCCCATCGCCGCCTGGTATTCGTCGGTCAGCTCCTGCTGCGCGCGTTGCGCGTTGACGAAGATGCGGTCGTTGCTGGTCTGCATGCGGCGGATCGCGGCGATGCCGGCGGGTGGCTGATCGGCCGCGAGCGACGCGACGAGCGGCTCGCGCAGGTCGACGAGGCGCGCCGCCTCGATCCAGTCGGCCATCGCGGCCGCATGTTCGATCGCATCGGTGAGCGCGTCGAGCTGCGCAATCAGTTCCGTCTGTTCCATCTGGGCTCTCCTGTCCGGGTAGCGATCAGCTCTTGTTGCTCGACAGCGCGCCGGCGCTGTTCGTGCCGCCGAACAGCTGCGTCAGGTACTGCGAGTTGCTGTTCATCGTCGCCATCAGCGTGTTGAGCGCGGTGAACTGCGCCTGGTACTGGCTGGTGAGCTGCGCCGCGTAGTTCGACAGGGTCGTCTGCTGCGTGGTGACGCTTTTCAGGTCGTTGTTGAGCGCCGTCGTGCGGGCGGCGATCAGCCCGTTCGTCTGCGTGTAGTTCGTGATGTCGGTCGTCAGTTGCTGGCCGATCCCGTTCGTCGAGTTGAACAGCGACGCGACGCCCGTCGGGTTGCTCTGCAGCGCGGTGTTGAGCGCGGTGTTGTCGACCTGCAGCGTGCCGTCGGCCTGCAGCGTGACGCCGATCGATGCGAGGTTGACCGTCGAACCGTTGCCGCTCACGCCGCTTGCGACGACCGACGCGAGCGCGTTGCGGATCGTGTTCAGCGTCGAGTCGCCGAGCAGCGGGCCTTGCGTCGACGAGCCGGACGTGAAGCTCGACAGCGTGCCCATCGTCGTGACGAGCGTGTTGTAGAGCGTCACGAAGTTGTTGATCGTGGACGCCTGCGATTGCGTGTTAGTGGCGATAGTCAGCGTCTGCGTCGAGCCGACGGCGGCCGAGGTCAGGTTCACCGTGACGCCGGTGATCGCGCTCGTCACGGTGTTGCTCGCGCTCGTCGCCGCGATGCCGTTGATCGAGAAGGCGGCGTCCTGCGCGGCCGTGCTCTGCTTCCAGGCGGCGCTGCTGTTCGCGGACGCAATGGACGACTGGCCGCCCGTCGTGCTGGCCGTCGACGTGACGCCGAGGCTGGACAGGCCGTTGTCGCCGGACACGTTGCTGACCGCGACGCTGATCGCGTTCGCCGCGCCGGTCGGCGTCGAGCTGAGCACGAGGTGGGCGCCGTCGCTGCCGTTGACGACCGATGCGACGATGCCCGGGTTGCCGGTCGCGGTGTTGATCGCGGCGGCGATGCCCGACAGCGTGTTGTTCGTGCTGCCCACGTTGACCGAGAACGACTGACTGCCGAGCGACAGCGTCATCGTGCCGGTGCCGAGCGCCGTCGAAGCACCGAACGCGGCCGACGACAGCGACTGCGACGTCGCGATCTGCGTGGTGTTGATCGAATAGCTACCGGCGACGGCACCCGCGCCAGCGGTCGCGGTAATGCCGGTACCGCTCATGGTCGCGGTGAAGGTGTTCTGCAGCGAGCCGTTCGACAGCGTCGTGAGGCCGGCCTGCAGTGCGCTCAGCGCCGCCGAAAGGGCGCCGTACGCGGAAATCTGGGTGTTGTCGCTGGTCTGCTGCGCGCTGAGCGCGGCGGCCTGACCGGCGGTCTTCGCATTGACGAGCGCCGTCACGAGCGAGTTGACGTCCATCGACGAGTTGCCGGTCGAACCGCTGATGATCGATTGGGCGGCCTGCTGCAGCGCGCTGTTGGCCGAGCTGTTGGCGGCGGTGACGGCGGGATTGATCGTCGACATCGTAGTGCTCCGTGCGGCGGGTGATCCGTGAAATGCGGGATGAAGGCCTGGCAGCGGGGCGGGGCCCCGCGTGCCAAGCGCTTGCGGCCGGGCCGCGCGTTACGCGGGGCCCGGCCGTAGGTTGCTACTCGATTACTGCAGGAGCTTCAGGACCTGCTGCGGCAGCGAGTTTGCCTGTGCGAGCACCGAGATGCCAGCTTGTTGCAGCACCTGGTTCTTCGACATGTTCGCCGTTTCCTGCGCGAAGTTCGCGTCGGTGATCTGCGACTGTGCCGACGACAGGTCGGTCGATTCTGCCTGCTGCGACGTGGCGATTGCCGTGAAACGGTTTTGTGCCGCGCCCAGCTGTGCCTGAACGTTGTTCACCGTCTGCAGCGCGTTGTCGATCGACACCATCGCGACGTTCGCACCGCTGACCGTGCTGATGTCGAGGCCCGACACGGTCTTCGGCGAGTTGACGGCGTTGATCTGGGCGATCGAGTTGTTGATTGCCGTGAGCTGCGCGGTCGTCGTGCTTGCGCCCGTTGCGCCGCTTTGCAGCGACAGTGCACCGACTTGCGTGCCCGTGCCGGCCGTTGCGCTGGTGCCGAACACTGCCTGAGCGACCGTCGCCGTGATGCCCTGGCCGTTCTGGTCCGTGAACGAGTAGCCGCCCTGGCCGTCGGAGATCACGTTGATTGCCGTGATCGCAGCGCCGGTCGACGTGTACGCGCCGGCGTTGTTGAGCGACAGGCCGGTAACCGTGCCAACGTTCTGGCCCTTCTGCACCAGGCCGCCGCCGATCTTCGCAGCCGACATGCTTTGGCTCAGGTCCAGCGAAATCGTCTGGCCGACGTTCGCGCCGACCTGGAACGACACGATGCCTGCCGAGCCGTCGAGAATGTTCGTGCCGTTGTACGTCGTTTGCGACGCGATACGGTTCACTTCCTGGATCTGTTGCGCAACTTCTTGTTGCAGTGCTGCCTGGTCGGTCGTGGACATCGTGCCCGTCGACGCCTGAACGGCCAGCTGGCGGATACGTTGCAGGCTGTTCGTCAGCGACGACAGTGCGCTCGATGCCGTTTGAATCATCGACACGCCGTCGTTCGCGTTCGACACGCCCTGGTTCAGACCGTTGATCTGGGTCTGCATACGGGTCGAGATCGCGAGACCTGCTGCATCGTCTGCTGCGCTGTTGATACGCTTGCCCGACGACAGGCGGGTGATTGCCTGCGACAGGGCGTTTTGCGAGCCGTTGAGGTTCTGCTGTGCAACCAGCGAGTTGATGTTGCTGTTAATTCCGAGCATGGAAAATCTCCTGTTTAAGCCGAAAGCCCTGAAAAGCCGTTTTGGCGTCGGCGGAAGCACTCGTTCATTGCTGGCCGCCTCAGAGCAGGATTTCGGCGCACCAAAACAAAACTTGAGGGGCAGGTTGAGATTCGGCCCGATTTTTTATCCTTCTTTGTCATTTCGGATGGGCTCGGGCATGGCGCCGGATGAATGGGGTCAGAGAGCGACCCGACCACGCAGTCGTTCGCCTGTGCACCCGCACCCGACAAAAGGGTGGTTTTGTCTGTGATTCCCTGCTATGATGGCGGGCTGAATTGAGATTTCTGTCAAGCCTCTGCCGTTTTCGGCATGTCTGCTGGCAGTCAAACGCGGCGCTGCACGCGGCTTGTGAAGCGTACTCGCGGTGCTTTCCGCCTCTCTTTTCCGGCCTCCGAGGCCGTATTTCCGCTCGTTTCGCCTGTTTGTGGGGACGCTCGGATGGCCGGTGCGTGGCGCTTGGCCGCTACGTTTTTGACCGTTTAAGCAATTTAGGAACGACATGACGACGATTCTTCTGAAAGAAAACGAGCCGTTCGAAGTGGCGATTCGCCGCTTTCGCCGTGCTATCGAAAAAAATGGCCTGATCGCTGAACTGCGCGAACGCCAGTCCTACGAAAAGCCGACCGCAGTCCGCAAGCGCAAGAAGGCAGCAGCCGTCAAGCGCCTGCACAAGCGCCTGCGCAGCCAGATGCTGCCGAAGAAGCTCCACTAAGAGCGTCTTACGGTTCGCCGCGAAACGGCGGAGCGTGCTTCGAAAGAAGCCGCTCCGCCGTTTTGCTTTTGGGGTCCGGGAAAATCCCGAGGCCGCTGATGCGCGGCCGTCCAGCTAATGGCCGGCGGTTTGCGGCCGCCGGACCACCGTTCAGAAGTCGATCTTCGCGTTCAGGCTCACCGTGCGCGGGTCGCCCGGCTTCACGTAGTCCGCGTACTGGTATTCCCAGTAACGGCGGTTCAGCACGTTGTCGATCGATGCGCGCAGCGTCACGTCGTGGCGGCCGACCCGCGTCAGGTAGCGCGCACCCGCATTGACGACGAGAAAGCCCGGCGCGTCGAGGCCGCCGGCCGCGCGCAGTGGCGTCGCGCCGGTGAATTTCGCATCGACGCCGAGCGTCAGCCCCGGTACGCCCGGCACCGCGTAGCCGATGTCGCCGGCGAGCACGAAACGTGGCGCGCCCGCGACACGGTTGCCGTTGTTGCCGATCCCGTTCGCATACCACGCGTCGAGCAGCATCGCGTCGACGCCCGCGTTCCAGCGCGCGCCGAATTTCGCGCGCGCGCCGAACTCGATCCCCTGGATGACCGATTCGCCGTCCTGCACGTAGACGTTCGCGGCGTTCGCATATTCGGCGCTGCGCTCGATGCGGAACAGCGCGGCCGTCGCGCTCCAGCGCGCGTGCTCGCTCTTGATCCCCAGCTCGTATTGCTTGCTGCGCAGCGGCTTGAGCACCTGGCCGGCGTTCGCGTAGACGTCGTTCACGCGGCTGCCGGGCTCGAGCGATTCGGCGTAGCTCGCGTACGCGGTGGTCGTCGGCGCGAGCTTGAACATCACCGCGAACGTCGGCGTCACGACGCCGTTCTGGCGGTAGCCGGGATCCTCGACGCCGCTCGCCTGGAACGAGCGCTGCTCGTAGTTCATGTAGCGCACGCCGGCGAGCACCGACCAGCGCTCGGTGAGCTGCACGGTGTCGCTCGCGAACAGCGATTTCTGCACGATCTCGCTCGTGCGGTACTGGATGAAGCCGTGCGGGCTGTCGTAGCGGTACGGGTTCGGCGCATACAGGTTGCCGGCGCCGAGCGGCACGAACACGCTGTTCGCCGAATAGTCGTTCGCCTGCTTCTGCCAGGACGCGCCGACCACGATCTGGTGGCTGAACGGGCCCGTGCGCACCTTGCCCTCGACCATCGCGCGCCACTGGCTGAAGCGGTGATCCTCCATCCCGACGTAGCGGCTGTCGGTGTAGTTGCCGGCCGCGTCCTGCAGGTACAGCGTGCTTTCGTTGCGGCGGCGCGTCGCCTTGCTGTAGCTGTACGCGACGTCGAGCTGCCAGTCGGGCGCGAGCTGGTATTGCAGCCCGGCCGTGTAGAGCTGCAGGTTCGTGTTCAGGTACTGGTCCTTGCCGCCGAGGTTCGTCGTGCCGCCGCTGATCGTCGCGGGCAGCGCGCCGCCCGGGTAGCTGCCGGTGAAGATCGACGGCGTCTGGCCCGTCGTGCGGCGGTCCTGGTACAGCGCGCCGAACGTCACCGACAGGTCGCGCGTCAGGTTCGCCTGCAGCGCGAGCGATACGCTGTCGCGGCGGATGTTGCCGTCGTTGTACGTCTTGCCTTCCTCGTGCGTCGCGTTCAGCCGCGCGCCGAACATGCCGTTCGGCCCGAACCGCTGGCCGAGATCGACGTGCTCGGTCCACACATTGGTGCTCCGGTAGCCGACGTCGACGCTGCGCACCGGTTCGACGCCCGGCTGCTTCGTCACGTAGTTGACGACGCCGCCGGGCGTCACGAAGCCGTACAGGAATCCGCCGAGCCCCTTCAGCAACTCGACGCGATCGAGCTGTTCGTACGGCATCGTGATCCCGTACGTGACGAACGGCAGCCCGTCGATCTTGTAGCCGTTCTGCCAGTCGAGCTGCATGCCGCGCACGGTCATGTAGCTGGCCCACGCGCTGTACGCGCCGCTGTTGTCGGACACCGATGCGTCGTTCGCGAACACGTCGCCGAGCTTGTACGGCTGGCGTGCCTCGAGCTCCTCCGACGTGACGATCGTCGTCGAGAACGGCGTGTCGAGCTGGCGGCGCGTGCCGAGCGCGCCGGTGGAGATCGTGTCGGTCAGGTGCTGCGGTGAATCATGCGCAGCCGTGACGTTGATAGTGGGCAACGCCGTGGCGCCGCCGGGCGAATCGTCCGCGTGCGCGAGCGACGCGGCAAGGCAGGCAAGGGCGGCGGCCACGCGACGTGGACGGACGGGAGGGCGGGCGAGGCAGGCGGTCATGGTGGATAAGTAAAAATGCAAGTAAGAATCATTCGCATTGCGATAAAATGTCGCGCATCGTATCAAAACCCGTCGAACGCGCAACAATTCCATGCCGCGTGCAAGGGCATCCGGCCTCGCCAGCGGCGGCCGGCCGGCTCGTGCGCGGCGCCTGACCTCAAATGACCTGCACCCTGTTGACCCGGGGCCGCTCGTGCCGGCCCGCTTGTCCTTCGCAGTGCGCGCGATGAATGCGTTCCTGCGACCGTTTCTCGTCCGCCTGCATCGCTGGTTCGGCCTCGCGATCGCGCTGTTCCTGTTCATCGCGGGCCTCACCGGCGCGCTGATTGCGTGGGATCACGAACTCGACGCGGCACTGAATCCGGACTTCTACACCGCCCGCAGCGATGCGGCGCCGCTCGATCCGCTCGCGCTCGCGACGCGCATCGAGGCCGCCGACCCGCGCGTGCAGGTGACCTATCTGCCGCTTGCGGTCGAGCCGGGGCACACGCTGCAGGCGGGCGTGATGCCGCGCACCGATCCCGCAACCGGCCAGCCTTACGCAATCGATTTCAGCCAGATCGCCGTCGATCCCGCGACCGGCGCAATGCAGGGCCGCCGCGAATGGGGGGCGCTGTCGGTCGCGCGGCTCGACCTGATGCCGTTCATCTACCGGCTGCACTACTCGCTGTTCCTGCCCGTGTACGGCGGGATCAACTTCGGGTTCTGGGTGATGGGCGTCGTCGGCATCGTGTGGGCGATCGACAGCCTGATCGCGCTGGTGCTCGCGTTTCCGAACCTGAAGAGCTGGCGCAAGTCGTTCGCGTTCCGCGTGCGGCGCGGCGGCTATCCGCTGGTGTTCGACCTGCACCGTTCGGGCGGCGTGTGGGTGTGGGGGCTGCTGCTGGTCGTCGCGGTCACGTCGATTTCGATGAATCTCGCCGTTCCCGTCGTGCGGCCGCTGGTATCGCTGGTGTCGCCGCTCGCCGAGACGCCGTACACGAACCCCGAACACTTCCCGCCAGCCGCGCCGGGCAGCAAGATGCTGCCGCGCGAGCGGATCGTCGAGATCGCGCGCGCGGCCGGGCGCGACGCGGGGATTGCCGCGCCGCCCGGCGCGCTGCTGTTCGCGCCGGCGATGAATGCGTATGCGGTCGGGTTCTTCACGCCCGGCAACGATCACGGCGACGTCGGACTCGGCAACGCGTGGCTTTATTGGGACGCCGTGACCGGCAAGCCCGTCGCCGCCCAGGTGCCGGGCCGCGGATCGGCCGGCGACCTGTTCATGCAGGCGCAGTTTCCGCTGCACTCGGGGCGGATCGCCGGCATCGCGGGGCGTGCTGCGGTGAGCGTGCTCGGTATCGTCATCGCGATGCTGAGCGTGACGGGCATCTGCATCTGGGTGAAGAAGCGCAGCGCGCGCGTGCGGGCCGCGCGGAGCACGCGGGCGGTCGCGCCGGCGTCGTCGCGCGCCGCGAGGTGACGGGTGACGCGCCGCGCAGCGCTTTGTGAGCGGTGAGCGGGCGGCGGGCGGTGCAACCGGCGCAGGGCCGCGGCAACCGATGGGCAGCCGGCGGCTGCCCGCGCCGTCAGCCTGTCTTGCGCCGGCGTGCCGGCTGCTTGCCGCCGAGCGCCGCGCATTGCGCGTGGCACGGGCAGCCGACCTCGTGATCGTTGACCATGCCCGTGGCCTGCATCAGCGCATAGCAGATCGTCGAACCGACGAACTTGCAGCCATACGCCTTCAGCGCCTTGCTGAGTGCGTCGGACTGTTCGGTCGACGCGGGCGCGTCACGGTACGACTGCCACGCGTTCTGGATCGGCGTGTCGCCGACGAACGACCACAGGAACGCGGCGAGCGACCCGTGCTCTTCGCGGATGCGCTGCACGGCGCGCGCATTGGTGACCGCCGATTCGACCTTCGCGCGATTGCGCACGATGCCCGGATTCTCCAGCAGCTTCTCGATGCGCTTCGGCGTGAAGCGCGCGACGGCATCGACGTCGAAATCCGCAAAGGCCTCGCGATAGCCCGCGCGCTTGTTCAGGATCGTCGACCACGACAGCCCGGCCTGCGCCCCTTCCAGGATCAGCATTTCGAACAGGTGGCGATCGTCGTGCGACGGCACGCCCCACTCGGTATCGTGATAGTGAGCATCCGCTTCCGTCTTCACCCAGTTGCACCGCTGCGACATCGTCGGCCTCGTTTTCAGTGTCAATTCGATCGCGTCAGCATAGCGGAAGCTCCATTCACGGAACAGCCGGCCGAACGGCAGATGGGCGCGCGGCGCCGATCCGGTTAAGCTTGGCGCCTGTTCGAATCAGCGGGATGAAGGTATGTCGGCATTACTTTTTGCGATCGGCATCGACGGCGGCGGCACGGGCACGCGCGCGGTGCTGGCAGACCGGCACGGGCGCGAGCTCGCGCAGGGGCGCGGCGGCCCGTCGGGGCTCGGGCTCGGCATCGAGCGCGCGTGGGCATCGATCGGCGCGGCCTGCGCGGATGCGTTTGCGCAGGCCGGTCATGCATTCGACTGGTCGCAGTGCGCGCTCGGCTGCGGGCTCGCGGGTGTCAACAATGCAGCGTGGCTGGCCGCGTTTCGCGCGCAGGCACCGCTCGATGCGCTCGCGGTCGAGAGCGACGCGTATACGACCGTCGTTGGCGCACACGGCGGCGCGCCGGGGCTGATCGTCGCGCTCGGCACCGGCAGCATCGCGGCGGCGCTCGATGCGGCCGGCACCTACCGGATTGCGGGTGGGTTCGGCTTTCCGTCCGGCGACGAGGCGAGCGGCGCATGGCTCGGCGTGCGCGCGCTTGCCTATGCGCAGCAGGCGCTCGACGGCCGCGTGCCGCGCGATGCGTTCGCCAACGCGCTGCTCGCGGAAACGGGTGCGCAGGATCGCGACGCGCTCGTCCAGTGGTCGTGCGATGCGAACCAGACGATCTACGCGCGGCTTGCACCGATCGTGCTCGCGCACCGCTCGCATCCGGTCGCGGGTGCGCTGATCGCGCAGGCGGGCGACGAGATCGGCAAGATGATCGACGCGCTCGATCCGCAGCAGGCGCTGCCGATCGCGCTGTGCGGCGGACTGGCGGACGCACTTGCTCCGGCCGTGCCGGCGCGCCATGCCGCCCGGCTGCGCGCGCCGCTCGACGATTCGGCGCACGGCGCGCTGCGGCTCGCGCTGCAGGCGTTGCGGGCGGCGGAGGGCAACTGAAGCGCCACTGAAGGTGTTTGACGGTGGTTGAAAGCTCGCCGAAACCGGGCCGCTGGCGGCGATCGACCGGGAACCGTCCGGCGGGCAACCGGGCGCGACGTTAGAATGGCCGTTCCGCAGAGCCCTGAGCGCCATTCTTCCGTCCCATGTACAAAGTCATCGCCACCGATCTCGACGGCACGCTGCTGAACAGCGACCACCAGCTCGATCCGTACACGATCGACACCGTCCGCCGGCTCGACCGCGACGGCCTGCAGTTCGTGATCGCCACCGGGCGCCATTACGCGGACGTCGCCGGCATTCGCGACGTGCTCGGTATCCGGCCGTATCTGATCACGTCGAACGGCGCGCGCGTGCATGCGCCGGACGACACGACGATCCACGCGCAGGACATCGATCCGGCGATCGTCCGCGGCCTCGTGCAGCCGGACGTCGTCGGCGCGCACGGCCGCGTGATCGTCAACCTGTTCACCGACGAGGGCTGGCTGATCGACCGCGATGCGCCGCACCTGCTCGAATTCCACCAGGATTCGGGCTTCCGCTATGACGTGATCGACATGCCCGCGCACGACGGCGCGGATATCGCGAAGGTGCTGTACATCGGCGATCCGGCCGATCTGGCGGTCGTCGCCGAGCAGATGCGCGTGCGCTTCGGCGATGCGCTGTACGTCACGTACTCGCTGCCCGACTGCCTCGAAGTGATGACCGCGAACGTGTCGAAGGGCCGCGCGCTGCGCTCGGTGCTCGCGCGGCTCGGCGTCGACACCGGCCACTGCATCGCGTTCGGCGACAACATGAACGATATCGACCTGCTCGAAACCGCGGGCCACGGGTTCATGATGAACAACGCGAACCCCGACCTGATCGCACGGCTGCCGCACATCCCGCGGATCGGCAACAACTTCGACGCGGGCGTCGCCCGCCACCTGCGCACGCTGTTCTCGCTCGAAGGCAACACCGCCGCATCCTGAGCGCCCTGCCGGGATGGAAATGAAAAACGGGCGCCAGTGGCGCCCGTCGAAATTACCTGCCTCGATCTTCTTGGACAGCGTGAGGCTCGCTGCTCTGCTCGCTTGACCCCGTAGTGTTTTATTCGCTTGTGCGAGCCGATGCCGGCAGCCGGTCGACGGCGTCGTCACGCCCCGCGACCAGCGGATAAATGATCCCGGCGAGTACCGCGCCGATGATCGGTGCCACCCAGAACAGCCAGAGCTGGCCGATCGCATCGCCGCCCACGAACAGCGCGGGGCCGGTCGAGCGGGCCGGGTTCACCGACGTGTTGGTGACCGGGATCGAGATCAGGTGAATCAGCGTCAGGCACAGGCCGATCGCGATCGGCGCAAAGCCGGCCGGCACGCCGCGCTTGTCGGTGGCGCCCAGGATCACGAACAGGAAGAAGCCCGTCATCACGACTTCGCAGATGAACGACGCGCCGAGCGAGTAGTGGCCGGGCGAGCGCTCGCCGAAGCCGTTCGTCGCAAAACCGCTGCCGACGACGTCGAAGCCCGGCTTGCCGGTCGCGATCAGGTACAGCACGAATGCGCCGAGCGTCGCGCCGATCACCTGCGCAACGATGTACGGCACGAGATCGCGTGCGGGGAAGCGGCCGGCGACCGTCAGGCCGACGCTCACCGCCGGATTCAGGTGGCAGCCCGAAATGTGGCCAATTGCGAATGCCATCGTCAGCACAGTCAGGCCGAAGGCAAGTGCGACGCCGGCAAAGCCGATGCCGAGGCCCGGAAAGGCGGCGGCCAGCACGGCGCTTCCGCACCCGCCGAGCACCAGCCAGAACGTGCCGAATACCTCTGCAGCGAGACGCTGAGAAAGATTCATGTAAGGACCTCGTTCAAGTGGATTGAAGACAACCGGACGACGCGACGGATTTAAACCATCAACCGGAATTGGTCTGGATTATAGGAAATGAATCGGGTCGGGGAGGGTCAACGATTGTTAAATTTGAATGGCTGACGAATGCCTTTTATTAGAATAAGTCCGCATTCTCGATATAGCCGAATCGGTTAAAGATGACAGCATTTATTTCGAAGGGCAGGGCGGCAGTGCGGATGACGTAACGGATGTTGGTGTCCCGGCCGGATTCGCCGGGGCCGCATCATCGAAAAGGGGAGTCGAAAAATGTCTCAATACGCGAAACTCAAGGCGCAGATCGCCGATCTGCAGGCCCAGGCGGACGATGTGCGCCGCCAGGAAGTGGCGGCGGTGATTGCGGAAGTCCAGCAAAAGATTGCCGAATATGGGCTGACTGCCCAGGATCTGGGCTTCGCGGAGCGAGCGAAGCGCGGGCGCCCGCCGAAGAAGGCGCCGCTGCCCCCGAAATTCCGCGATCCGAAGTCGGGCGCGACGTGGAGCGGGCGCGGCAAGCCGCCGAATTGGATCGTCGGTAAAAACCGCGATCGTTTCCTGATCGAATGACCGAAAACCCAAACAAAAGAGCCGCATCGAGATGCGGCTCTTTTGTTTGGCGCGCCGATTTCGGCGCGGATTTGATTACGGAATATTTCCTTGCGGAATTCCGTGTCAGGCGCCGGCGACCCGGCGCAATGCCGGTTGACGGGCTCCCGTGCAAAGCGATTCGTAAGTTTCGACATATCGCTGCGCCATTGCCTTCGAACTGAAGCGCGTGTCGAAACGTTCGCGGATGGCCGTGCGCGACAGGCTGTCGATCCGGTGCAGCGCGCCGACCGCGCCCTGCACGTCCTCGACGATGAAGCCCGTGACGCCGTCCTCGATCACTTC
Source organism: Burkholderia lata (assembly GCF_902499025.1). Classification (GTDB taxonomy): domain Bacteria; phylum Pseudomonadota; class Gammaproteobacteria; order Burkholderiales; family Burkholderiaceae; genus Burkholderia; species Burkholderia lata_C. The sequence goes on from NZ_CABVPW010000060.1 coordinate 36,248, forward strand.
CGGCACCGAGCCGCGGTTGAACGCGACGACCGGCGTGCCGCAGGCCATCGCCTCGATCATCACGAGGCCGAACGGCTCCGGCCAGTCGATCGGGAACAGCAGCGCCTTTGCGCCGGACAGGAACGCGGGCTTCTGCGCTTCGTTGATCTCGCCGATGAATTCGACGTGCGCCTGGCCGAGCAGCGGCTCGATCACTTCCTTGAAATAGTCGGCGTCGGCCTTGTCGACCTTCGCGGCGATCTTCAGCGGCAGCCCGCTTTGCGCGGCGATCCGGATGGCCGTGTCGACGCGCTTTTCCGGGCAGATCCGGCCGAGGAACGCGAGGTATTCGGGCTTCACGTCCGGCTGCGGCGTGAGCAGCGTGTCGGGCAGCCCGTGGTACACGGTGCCGGCCCACGCGGCCTGCGGCAGCGGCTTGCGCTGGTTGTTCGAGATCGACACGACCGGCGAGTCCGGGAACGCGTCGAACACCGGCTGCAGCTCCGGCAGGTCGAGGCGGCCGTGCAGCGTCGTCACGTACGGCGTGTCGAGGCGCGACATCAGCGCGAACGGCAGGTAGTCGAGGTGAAAGTGCAGGACATCGAATTCGTGCGCGACCCGGGCGACCTGTTCGAGGAGCCGCATATGGGGCGCCATCGAATCCCGGATCGACGGATCGAGCCGCAGTGCGCGCGGCCAGGCCGCCTCGAGACGGGCCGACGTGACGGAGTCGCCGCTGGCGAACAGGGTCACGTCGTGGCCGAGTTCGACGAGCGCCTCGGTGAGGTAGGACACGACACGCTCGGTGCCGCCGTAGAGTTTCGGCGGAACGGCTTCGTAAAGCGGCGCGATCTGGGCAATTCGCATGGGTGTTCTCCTGTTTCGATCCGGGGGCGCGGTGGCGCCGATGTGGATCCCGTGCAAGGTTGCGGAACTCGCCGGCGTACGCGGTTGGCGGTACGTGGCCGTGCCCTGGGCGGGGTGCGCGGGGCGCCGGACGGCAAGCTGCGGGGCGGGCCGGCACGGCTCGCGCCGCCGCCCATCGGAGTCCATTATCGATATCGCCCTGCGGGGTTCGAGTGTTTTTTCAAACACTTAAGGCTTGTTACACGATGAAATACGCGAAAACCCCCAGAAAAAGGGCGCGGAAACAGGAATGGAGACAGACGCAACTATTGTTGCGTCTTTGTGAAAAAGCACTATAATTTTTACCGATCCGATTGTCGGCAGCCTTGCCGGCAAGCCTTTCACTACCGAGTGGCGGCCATCGGACACATCGCAGCCGAATCCGCGCTGGCACCCGCTTCCCCGATTGAGCCTTTCAATTCGCTTTGTCGGAAAAATTCCTACACGGTTTACAGACAAATCCTGCATGGCATACGCCACTTCGCTGATACCGGCGTAAATGCCGTTTAGCCAAAATTCGCCCTGTAAGACTATAAACGAGCCGACTGAGCGCCAAGAGCGCCCTGATCGAGCAAACGTTTTCATAACACGAATGGCCAAAGCAAAGCTCTTTAACGGGGGAATCATGAGCGCTACCAGCGAAATGCTCAGTGAGATCAAAGAGGTCAACCTGTCGTACCTCCTCCTCGCGCAACGCCTGCTGCGGGAAGACAAGGCGATGGGCATGTTCCGCATGGGCATTTCCCAGGAACTCGCCGACCTGCTCGCCAACCTCACGCTCGCACAGACCGTGAAGCTGGCCGCGTCGAACCAGATGCTGTGCCGCTTCCGCTTCGACGATCACGCGCTGCTCTCGTCGCTCGCCGACAAGGGCCGCAGCGATGTCGTCGCGCACGCCCACTCGGCCATCCTGATGGCCGGGCAGCAGGTCGAAGGCGTCCGCTGATCCATCCCGCCTTGCGTGTGTCCCGGCGTGCCGCGCCGGTGGGCAGCGTATTGGCCATCCATCCGAATAACGTCAAGCGGACGGTTATCACCATGGCAAGCAAAAGCGTCGTGATCGAGGTGAAGGAAATCACCCTCGCCATCGAACTGATCGAACTGGGCGCCCGGCTGCAGTTGCTGGAAGCGGAGACGAGCCTGTCGCGGGACCGTCTGATCAAGCTGTACAAGGAACTGAAGGGCGTGTCGCCGCCGAAGGGGATGCTGCCGTTCTCGACCGACTGGTTCATGACGTGGCAGCCGAACATCCACTCGTCGCTGTTCTACAACATCTACCGGTTCATGCAGGACCACGGCCGTTGCGAGCCGATCCAGTCGATCGTGAAGGCGTACCGGCTCTATCAGGAGCACGTGAACCTGTCCGGCGACGAGGCCGCGCTGAGCCTCACGCGCGCGTGGACGCTCGTGCGCTTCTTCGATTCGGGGATGCTGCAGATGACCCCGTGCACGCGCTGCGGCGGCCACTTCGTCGCGCATGCGCATGATCCGCATCAAGGTTTCGTCTGCGGCCTCTGCCAGCCGCCGTCGCGCGCGGGCAAGACCCGCAAGGCTGCCGCCGCGCGCGCCGAACTGGCCGCCGCCGCGGCTTGAGCGCCGCCGGGCGGGGCGCGAGCGGCCGTCACGGGCGGCGCGAACCGTCTGCGAATTGCTGGTAAACACCGTCGGGCCGCCGCCGGGCGGCCGCGAAAGTTTTCCTGCCGACTGCCGTAAACCTGTTTAACGGCGGTCTCCCCGCCGGTCATTCGTGAGGGACAGGCAGTGCTGATTATCGTGGGAACACTCGTGACGCTGTTGTCCGTCTTCGGCGGTTATGCGCTGGCAGGCGGGCATCTGGGCGCATTGATCCAGCCCGTCGAGATCCTGATGATCGTGGGCGCGGGCGTCGGCGCGTTCATCCTCGGCAACGGCGGCAAGACCATCAAGGCCACGCTGCGCGTGCTGCCGACGCTCTTCAAGGGCTCGAAATACACGAAGGACGTCTATATGGAGCTGATGGCGCTTCTTTACGTGCTGCTCGCGAAGGCACGCAAGGAAGGCACGCTCACGCTCGAGGCCGACATCGACGATCCGGAAAAGAGCCCGATCTTCACGCAATACCCGAAGATCCTCGCCGATCACCACATCGTCGAGTTCCTGACCGACTACCTGCGCCTGATGGTGGGCGGCAACATGAACGCGTTCGAGATCGAGAGCCTGATGGACGAGGAGATCGAGACGCACCACGCGGAAGGCGAAGGCCCCGCGCACGCGCTGATGCGCGTCGGCGACGCGATGCCGGCGTTCGGTATCGTCGCGGCCGTGATGGGCGTCGTGCACACGATGGCGTCCGCCGACAAGCCGCCCGCGGTGCTCGGCGCGATGATCGCGCAGGCGCTGGTCGGCACGTTCCTCGGGATCTTGCTGTCGTACGGGCTGATCGGGCCGCTCGCGAGCCTCGCGGAGCAGCGCGTCGCCGAGTCGACCAAGATGTTCCAGTGCATCAAGGTGACGATCCTCGCGACGCTGAACGGCTATGCGCCGGCGATTGCGGTCGAATTTGGCCGCAAGGTGCTGTTCTCGACCGAGCGCCCGTCGTTCTCGGAGCTCGAAGAGCATGTGCGCCGCGTGAAGGCGAAGTGACGCGGAGCGCACGATGAGCAAGAGCAAGGATCGCGCAATCGTCGTCAAGCGGGTGGCCCCGGCGAAGAAGGGCCACCACGGCGGCGCATGGAAGCTCGCGTACGCGGACTTCATGACCGCGATGATGGCGTTCTTCCTGCTGATGTGGCTGCTGAGCTCGGTCACGCCGGTGCAGCTGAAGGGGATCGCCGAATACTTCAACACGCCGCTGAAGGCCGCGCTGTTCGGCAGCGGCGACCGCAGCTCGCAGGATGCCAGCATCATCAACGGCGGCGGCCGCGACCTGTCGAGCGTCGACGCCGGCACGCTGCGCCGCACCGACGGCACGACGCAGCTCGCCGAGCGCCTCGCGAAGATGGGCGACGAGAATTCCCGGTCGCAGGCGCAGGGCGCGCAGGACCGGCTCGAGCAGGCGCGCCTGCACGACCTGCAGATCAAGCTGATGGCCGCGATCGAGGCCAACCCGACGCTGCGCCAGTTCAAGCAGCAGATCCGTATCGATTCCACGCTGATGGGGCTGCGCATCGAGATCGTCGATACGCAGAAGCGGCCGATGTTCGCGATGTCGAGCGACCACGTCGAGCCGTACATGCGCGACATCCTGCGCGAGATCGGCAAGACGCTGAACGACGTGCCGAACCGGATCATCGTCCAGGGCCATACCGACGCCGTGCCGTACGCGGGCGGCGAGGGCGGTTACAGCAACTGGGAGCTGTCGGCCGACCGCGCGAACGCGTCGCGCCGCGAGCTGATCTCCGGCGGCATGGACGAGGCGAAAGTGCTGCGCGTGCTCGGCCTCGCGTCGACGCAGAACCTGAACAAGGCCGACCCGCTCGATCCGGAAAACCGCCGGATCAGCGTGATCGTGCTGAATCGCAAATCCGAAGAGGCGCTGATGCGCGACGATGCGACGACCACGACGCTGTCGGCCGATGCGGCCGGCTCGCAGCAGCTCGCGCAGCAGCTGGCCCCGGCGCCGGCCGCGCGCCCGGCGCTCGCGGCGTCCGCCGTCGCCGTGCCGAAACCCTGACGTTTACAAGATTCCGAGACAGACATGATCCGAACCATTCTCGCCATCGACGACTCCGCGACCATGCGTGCGCTGCTGCAGGCAACGCTGATGCAGGCCGGCTACGACGTGACGGTGGCGCCGGACGGCGAGGCCGGCTTCGACCTGGCGGCCACCGTGCCGTACGACCTGGTGCTGACCGACCAGAACATGCCGCGCAAGAGCGGGCTGGAAGTGATCGCCGCGCTGCGCAAGCTGACCGCCTATACGGAAACGCCGATCCTCGTGCTGACGACCGAAGGCAGCGACGCGTTCAAGGACGCCGCACGCGACGCGGGCGCGACCGGCTGGATCGAGAAGCCGATCGACCCCGCCGTGCTGGTCGACCTGGTCGCGACGCTGTCCGAGCCGGCCGCCTCCTGACATTCACGCGACGCATTCAACCCGGGACCGGGCATGACTCTCGACATCACTCAGTTCTACCAGACATTTTTCGACGAAGCGGACGAGCTGCTCGCGCAGATGGAGCAGCTGCTGCTGAACCTCGACGTCGGTTCGCCCGACCCCGAGGATCTGGCCGCGATCTTCCGCGCCGCGCATTCGATCAAGGGCGGCGCGGCGACGTTCGGCTTTTCCGCGCTGACCGATACGACGCACATCCTTGAATCGCTGCTCGACCGCGCGCGCAACCATGAGCTGACGCTGACCAAGGAAATGGTCGACGCGTTCCTGGAGACGAAGGACGTGCTGTCCGACCAGCTCGTCGACTACCGCGCGAGCGCCGAACCGGACGCGGCCGCCGCCGCGACGATCTGCGCGAAGCTCGAACGGCTGAAGGCCGAGAGCGGCGCGGGTGCGCCCGCAGCCGCTGCGGCACCGGTCGCAGCTGTTGCCGTACCGGCTGCGCCGGCCGTGGAACCGGCCGCCGGCGACGATCGCGCGCCCGACCACGTGATCGAGCAGGCACTCGCGGCTGCCCATCCGGCGGGCGGTGCAGGCGAAGGCGAAGGCGGCCCGCACCTGAAGATCACGCTCGTGGGTGTCGACGCGAAGGATCGCGAACTGCTTACCGAAGAACTCGGCAACCTCGGCCGGATCGTCGGCCGCGAGGAAGCCGGCGCCGACCTGACGCTGTGGGTCGAATCCGACGTGCCGTCCGACGACATCGTCGCCGTGTGCTGCTTCGTGATCGACGAAAGCCAGATCCGCGTCGGGCACGGCACGGCGCCGGCCGCACCGGCTGCCGCGCAGGAAGCCGCGGCACCGGCGGCAGAACCGGCTGCCGCCACGCAACCGGCGCGCGTCGAGGTATTCGCGCCGCAGGCCGCCGCGCCGCAACCGGCCGCACCCG
>NZ_CABVPW010000061.1:0-40623 GCF_902499025.1 Burkholderia lata
GGCCGCGCGCGCGACGGCACAGCCGGGCACGCCGGCCCAGGGCGGCGCGTCGGCGCGCGATGCTGCGCAGGGCTTGCCGGCAGGCGCGCGACAGGGCGCGTCGCTGTCGCCCGATACGGCCGATCTGCTCGGTGAGCGATCCGATGCGCACTGGACGCCCGCGCGGGCCGAACTGGCCACCGCGTCGTCCGATTCGCAGGCGCAGACGCTTGCGACCGTGCACCCGGCCGCCGTGCCGCTCGTCCGGCAGCAGCTCGACGCGCTCGCGACCGACCAGTTCCGCTGGGCGGGCGAGGCGTGGCCCGGCGCGCGGCTCGACTGGACGATCGAGCCCGACGATCCGGGCAACCGTGCGCCGCGCGGCGACGGCGACGCGGGTGACGGCATCGCCTGGCGCACGCGCCTGACGCTGACGCTGGCGTCGCTCGGCACGGTCGACGCGGAGCTGGTGCTGAACGGCACGCAGCTCGTCGCGCGGCTGCGCGCGAACCAGACGGGCGCCGACCGCCTCACGCGGCACGAGGCAGCGCTGCGGCAGCGGCTCGAAGGGTCGGGGCTCAAGGTGGGCGGGCTGTCGATCCGCGCGGTCGACGACGGCCCGGACGGTTTCGACCTGTTTGCGGCGCAGGCGGCGGCCGCCGCGTACGCGAGCGGTTCGGCCTCGGCCGGCGGCCCCGCGACGCGTGCGCCGGATACCGGCGACGAGGCGCTGCAATGAGCATGACGTCCCGCAAGCGCGCGGCCGCGCTCGTCTACGATCCGAAAGGCGGCGATGCGGCGCCGCGCGTGGTTGCGAAGGGCTATGGCGTGCTCGCCGAGATGATCGTCGCGCGCGCGCACGATGCGGGGTTGTACGTGCATACGGCGCCGGAGATGGTGTCGCTGCTGATGCAGGTCGACCTCGACGACCGGATTCCGCCGCAGCTCTACCAGGCGGTCGCGGATCTGCTCGCGTGGCTGTACGCGCTCGACCGCACCGAGCCCGCGCCGGACGACACCGCGCCGCGCTTTCCGCTGCCGCCGCTGCGCTGAACGGCCCGGCATCACGCGATTTCTTACGAAATGCCGTCTCGACCTTGCAAGGTCATTCTGTCGATATTTTTCGCCTATTGATCGACATCGCGATGCAACGTGCGCGCTTTGTCCACATTTCCTCTCTCATGGGACTTGCCGCTGCGTCCCCGGGCTGATTGAGCGGGCAATCGATTTATGTAATGATATCCATTCTCATTTTCATGTTGCTCGGGCGGCGCGCACGCTTTGCGCGCCGCCCGTTGTTTTGAACGAATGGAATCTCTCGCGTGAACGCGCCCGAAACGATCAATCCGCCCAAGACGGGGACTTCCCGCGCGGGCGTCACCGTGCTGCACCCGGCGGCCCGCCCGCTGAGCGACGACGAACTGGCCGCACGCCGCCAGCGCTCGCGCCGCGCGACCTTCATCAAGTGGCTGCGCAAGGTGCACGGCTGGGTCGGGTTGTGGGGCGCGGTGCTCGGGCTGCTGTTCGGCGTGACGGGGGTGTTGCTCAACCACCGCGCACCGCCGCTGAAGATTTCGACCGGCGAGCCGCAGGTCGAGGAGATGCAGATCGCGCTGCCGGATCCGGCGCCGAAGACACCCGCCGCGATGACGAAATGGCTGCAGCACGAACTGCATTTCGACGGCAAGCCGGGCCGCATGCGCAAGGAGCCTGCACAGCCCGTGGCGTGGGGCGACAAGCGCGTGATGCAACCGGAGCACTGGCAGATGGGTCTGTTCGGCCCGCATCAGAACCTGCAGGCCGAATACTGGGTCGGCAACGGCTATGTCGCGGTGAAGCGCACGGGCAACACGTTCCTGACGACGTTGAACAACCTGCATCGCGGCGTCGGGATGAATCTCGGCTGGGTGCTGCTGATGGACACGATCGCGGGCTCGCTGATCCTGCTGTCGCTGACCGGCGTGCTGCTGTGGACCGAGCTGAACAAGCGCCGCACGGTCGGCGTCGTGCTGGTGGTCGGTTCGGTCGCCGCGGCGCTGGCCGCGGGCCTGACCTGATCGGCGGCACGCGCCGGCAGGGTGCCGGCTCGTGCCGTTTCGCTGGTTTCGTCCGCTTCGCTCGTCGTCGGCGCGTACCCGGTGCGTATCCAGTGCGTATCCAGTGCGTATCCGGCGCGACCGCGCGCCGGAGCCGGTGGCGATCAGAGGCCGCAGGCCGCGCCGCTGTTCGCCGCGATTTCGCGCGCAGCCTTCGCGCCTTCGACCTGCAGGATGGTCGGCAGCGACACGTTGTTCTTCGCTGCGGTGATCTCGGCGAGGATCGAGATCGCGATTTCCGGCGGCGTCCGGCTGCCGATGTAGATGCCGGCCGGCCCGTGCAGCCGGCCCAGTTCCGCTTCGTTCAGGTCGAATTCGCGCAACCGCTCGCGCCGTGCCGCGTTGTTGCGCCGCGAGCCGAGCGCGCCCACGTAGAACGCGGGCGTCTTCAGCGCCTCCATCAGCGCGAGATCGTCGAGCTTCGGATCGTGCGTGAGCGCGATCACGGCCGAACGCGCATCGAGGTTCATGTCGAGCACCGTATCGTCGGGCATCGTGTGCACGACGCGCGTACCCGGCACGTCCCACGCATCCGTGTATTCCTCACGCGGATCGCACACCGTCACCTGGTAGTCGAGCCCGACCGCGATCTGGCACAGATAGCGTGACAACTGGCCGGCGCCGATCACGAGCATCCGGTAGCGTGGCCCGTGGATCGTCATGAGCCGTTCGCCGTCGAACGCGAGCCCGTCGGCCGCCTGCGCGGGCGACAGCGAGGCGCGGCCGGTCGCGAGCGTCATCGTGCGCGTGACGAGGCGGCCGGCCTCGACTTCCGCGCACAGCGCGGCAATCCCGCTGTCGCGCGTGAGCGGCTCGAGAACGAGCTGGATCGTGCCGCCGCAAGGCAGCCCGAAGCGGTGTGCTTCCTCGGCCGTCACGCCGTACTTGAGCGCTTCCGGGCGTGCGTCGGCCGCGATCCCGCTCGCGTGCACGCGGGCGATCAGGTCGTCCTCGATACACCCGCCGGACACGGAGCCGACCACGAGCCCGTCCTCGCGCACCGCGAGCATCGCGCCTTCGGGGCGCGGCGACGAGCCCCACGTCTTCACGACCGTCACGAGCAGCACGCGGCGCCCTTCTTCGAGCCAGCGCGCGCTGGATTTCAATACATCGAGATCGACGCTTTCCATCATCTTCTTCCTGTTGCCGGGCGGCCCGCTGCCCGGGACCGTCGTTCGATGGCGGGATTATGAACCGCGCGGCGCGCACGTGCAGGCAGTGCGGTGGCGCGTGCGGGCAAATCCGGAGAATCGGGCAAGAGATCGCGACGATCGGACAGCGATCGATCGCGGGAACGGCACCGCGGCCGGTTCGGGAGGGCGCGCGCGGGACGCCGGTGGCGGGCCCGCGCGGTGTTCGTCGCGACGCGCGGCCTGCGCGCGCCGCTGCGGCACTCAGTGCGCGTCGTGCTGACCGTGTGCGAGCTTCGAGTGGTGACGCGAGTACAGGAAGTAGATCACGAGGCCGATCACGAGCCAGATACCGAACGCGGCCCACGTGATGGGCTGCAGGTTCAGCATCAGGAACAGGCACGACGCGACCGCGAGGATCGGCACCACCGGCACGCCGGGGCAGCGGAACGCGCGCGGCAGGTCGGGGTGCGTGCGGCGCAGCACGAGCACCGCGATCGACACCATCGAGAACGCCGCGAGCGTGCCGATGTTGATCAGTTCTGCGAGCACGTTGAGCGGCACGAGCGCGGCGATCAGCCCGAAGAACAGGCCGACGAGCCAGGTCGTCAGGAACGGCGTCGCGTAGCGCGGGTGTACGCGCGACAGCGCTGCCGGCAGCAGCCCGTCGCGCGACATCGCGAAGATCACGCGCGTCTGGCCGTAGCTCATCACGAGGATCACGGTCAGCATGCCGAGCACGGCGCCGAGATCGATGAAGCCTGCCACCCAAGTCTCGCCGGCCATCTGCAGCGCGTACGAGATCGGGTGCGAGATGTTCGCGTACTGGGCCGACGGCACGATGCCGGTCGCGACCGCGGCGACCGTCACGTACAGCACCGCGCACACCGCGAGCGACGCGATGATGCCGATCGGCAGGTCGCGTTTCGGGTTCTTCACTTCCTCGGCCGCCGACGACACCGCGTCGAAGCCGATGAACGCGAAGAACATCACGGCCGCTGCGCCGAACACGCCGTTCCAGCCGTGCGGCATGAACGGCTGCCAGTTCGCGGGCGTCACGTGGAACACGCCGACCGCGATCACGAGCAGGACGACCGACACCTTGATGAACACCATGATGTTGTTGATGCGGGTCGACTCGCGGATGCCGATCGACAGCAGCGTCGTGATCACGATCATCACCAGGAACGCGGGCAGGTTGAACCACGTGACGACGCCCGGCACCGCACCGGGCGCGGCGGTCAGCACGGTGGGCAGCGTGAGCCCGAAGCCCTGCAGCAGCGACTGCAGGTAGCCCGACCAGCCGACCGACACGGCCGACGACGCGAGGCCGTATTCGAGCATCAGGTCCCAGCCGATGATCCACGCGACGAGCTCGCCGAGGGTGGCGTACGAGTACGTGTAGATCGAGCCGGCGACGGGGATCGTCGACGCGAACTCCGCGTACGACAGTGCGGCGAGGCCGCACGCGATCGCGGCGATCACGAACGACAGCATCAGTGCGGGGCCGGCCTGCACGGCGCCGGTACCGGTCAGCACGAAGATGCCGGTGCCGATGATCGCGCCGATGCCGAGGAAGGTGAGGTCGATCGCGCCGAGCGCTTTCTTGAGCCCGGCGGCATGCGCGCCGGCGATCATGCGATCGACGTTTTTCTTGCGGAAGAGAGACATTGCGGATGAATCGCCAGCGCGCGCAGGCGCGGTAGCGCTGACTGAGTGAAAACCCGTAATTTTAGCCGATTTGGCGCACAAGACCCGCTGCAGCGCAGCGCAGCGTCACTGAATCGTCCGATAAAACAAGCGCTTGCGCTTCAGACGGGCGGCAGTGCGCGGCGGCGCGGCATGTGCCGCGTCGCTGGATCGGGTGAACCGGGTGGATCGGGGAAATCAGGCGCCGGCCGTGGGCGCCATGTCGACGAGCCGGTTGCTCATCACGTAGAACGTGAGCTCCGCGTTGTTCGACAGCCGCATCTTCTCGAGCAGCCGCGACCGGTACACGCTCACCGTCTTCACGGACAGCGACAGCGTGTTCGCGATGTCGGTGAGCCGCTTGCCGGACGCGAGCATGCAGAGCGTCTGGTATTCGCGGTCGGACAGCTTCTCGTGCGGCAGCGGTTCGTTCTCGAACGACACGTATTCGGCGAGCGCCTCGGCCATCGCGGGGCTCACGTACTTGCGGCCGGCCGCGACCTGCTGGATCGCGCCGATCATCTGCGCGGCATTGACCGTCTTCGACAGGTAGCCGGCGGCGCCGGCCTTCAGCGCGCGCACCGCGTACTGATCCTCGCGGTACATCGAGAACATCAGCACCGGCGTGCGCGGCAGCTTGCGCTTGAGGCGCTTGAGCACTTCGATGCCGTTGGTGTCCGGCAGCGAGATGTCGAGCAGGATCACGTCGAATTCCTGCTTGTCGACGGCCGTCATCGCGTCACCGCCGTTTTCGGCCTCGGTGACGTTGCGTGCGACGCCGCGGTCGATCAGCAACTGGCGGATCCCTTGCCGGACGATCGCGTGATCGTCCACGAGCAGGATGTTCAGGCTCATGACGACCTCACGAAAGCGACGCGCGGCGGGCCGTGACGGGCACCGCGAGCAGCGAATCCCAAGCGAAGCGCGCGGTGACGCGCGTGCCGTGGCCGGTGTCCGGCGTGGCCGTCTCGAAGCTGCCGCCGAACGCCTCGCAGCGGGCGCGCATGCCGGCGAGACCGTAGCCGGTGCGACGGCTACGGGAGAAACCGGTCCCATCGTCGGAGACAATCAGTGACAGATGCGTGCCGTCGGTGGCGATGCGCACATCGACCGACGTCGCGCGTGCGTGCTTCGCGACGTTCGACAACGCTTCCTGCGCGACGCGGAACACCGCGAGCGCGCTGGCGCCGGCGATCTGCGTCAGGCGCGCGTCGGCCGCACAGACGAAGCTGGTGCGCAGGCCGGTGCGTGCCGCATGGGTGTCGACCCACGACGACAGCGTGCCGACCACGCCCGCGTCGAGCGCCGGCGTGTCGCGTTCTTCGATCAGCCGGCGATTCGCGTCGGTCGCGGCGTCGAGCGCCTGCTGCGCAAGCTCCAGCGCGCGCAGGCAACCGTCCGGCGCATCGGCCGGCAGCCACGTTTGAACGTTTGCGAGCGCGAAACGCGCAGCGGTGAGTTCGGCGCCGAGCCCGTCGTGCAGCTCGCCGGCCAGGTGGCGGCGGGCCGCTTCGTCGGCGGCGAGCAACTGGGCAGACAGCGCTGCGATCCGCGCGGCAGAGGTACCGCGTTTCGGCGAGACGCCGGCAATGGGCGGAGTCGCGACGCAGCCCGGCACGCGCTGTTGCGACGGGAACGGGGCGTGGGCGCCCAAAGGCGCGTTAAGCGACGTATCCATGACTCTCCCTGCTGTCAGAAAGCGGTTCAGACACCGGCTGGCTGCGTGGATCGGCTGCCGTTTCGATGACGGTCGCCGCCAGAGAATCGCCCCCTGCCGAGGTAACAAAAGTTACGTCTTGTAACACTTGCATCCGACCCTTCCACTCTCATCCGAACGGCAACCACGCGCGGCGAATAATATCTCAAAATTTCTGAAAACGTCATGTCGGGCGGACATTTAAGGGTAAATGTGAATAATCGGAATGAACGTGTTGTAGGAAAAACACTGACACCCGAGCACCGGACGATGACGTATCCAAATGTAACTATTTGAGATGTGATGATCCCAATTTGTTACGAATTCGCCAAGTAGGGATGAAAAAAAACCGGAGCTTTCGCTCCGGTTCTTGATGACGCGCAAATTTGGGGATCGATCAGTCCACGAATGCGCGCTCGATCACGTAGTGGCCCGGCGCGCTGTTCTTGCCTTCGACGAGGCCGGCCTGCTTCAGCAGGTCGGTCGTGTCCTTCAGCATCGCGGTGCTGCCGCACAGCATCACGCGGTCGTTTTCCGGCGAGAACGGCGGGACGTCGAGATCCGTGAACAGCTTGCCCGTCGAGATCAGGTCGGTGATCCGGCCTTCGTTGTCGAACGCTTCGCGCGTGACCGTCGGGTAGTAGACGAGCTTTTCCTTGATGATGTCGCCAAGGTATTCGTGGCCCGGCAGGTCGTGCTTGATGAAGTCCATGTACGCGAGCTCGCCCTTCAGGCGGCACGTGTGCGTCAGGATCACCTTGTCGAAGCGTTCGTAGATGTCCGGGTCGCGGATGATCGACATGAACGGCGCGAGGCCCGTGCCCGTGGACAGCATCCACAGCGTCTTGCCCGGCAGCAGGTTGTCGGCGACCAGCGTGCCCGTCGGCTTCTTGCCGATCAGCACCGTGTCGCCCACCTTCAGGTGCTGCAGGCGCGACGTCAGCGGGCCGTTCTGCACCTTGATGCTGAAGAATTCGAGATGCTCTTCGTAGTTCGGGCTGACGATCGAGTAGGCGCGCGCGAGCGGCTTGCCGTCGACCTCGAGGCCGACCATCGTGAATTCGCCGTTGTTGAAGCGCAGGCTCGCCTCACGGGTGCAGGTGAAGCTGAACAGCGTGTCGGTCCAGTGATGGACGGATTGGACGGTGGCGGTGTCGTATTTGCTCATGGCTTTGAAAACGGACGCGCGTAGCGAACGCGAGTAACGGGCCCAAAAACGGGCAAAAAAAACGAGTGCGACGGCCCGATCGCGGATCGGCCGGCCGGCGCGTCTGACACGCGCCTTCTCGATGACAGACGATTGAGGAACTCGTTATTTTACCCTGTTGACGCGGATCGCGGGCTTGACCCCCGTGGCCGCGCGGATTTGGCGCAACGAATTATTTCAATCAGCTTTCAATTTTTCAGCGCTCGGCCGCGAGTTTCGCGCCGAGGCCGACGAGCGCCACGCCGCACAGCGCGTCGAGCGGGCGTCGCACGCGACGGTAGCCGCGCTGCGCGCGCGGGCTCGCGAACAGGTACGCGACGCACGAATACCAGCCGGCCGACAGCACGCCGATCGTCACCAGCACCGCACCGTTGAACCACAGCGGCACGTGCGCGGGCAGCATCGCCGCGAACACGCTGGTCCAGAACGCACACGATTTCGGGTTCGTCAGGCACGTGAACAGGCCGCTGCGATACGCGCGCAGGTAGTCGCGTGCATGCGGCGCGGCCAGCGGCGCGCGTTCGTCGGGGGCATCGGCCGGCGTCGTGTCGCGGCGCACGCCCGCGCGCAGCAGCTTGAAGCCGAAATACACGAGGTACACGGCACCGCCGATCCGGATCGCCTCGTACAGCCATTCGACCTGGTGCAGCACGGCCGCGAGGCCGAGCATCGCGAGTGTCGCCCACGCGATCGACGCGGTGCCGACGCCGAGCGCCGACGCGGCGCCGAGGCTGCGCCGCCCGGCAAGCGACAGTTGCGAAATCATGAAGAAATTCGGGCCGGGGGTGATCGCCGCGACGAGATAGACGACGGCGATTTGCAGCAGGATCGGCAGGTAAGTCATGGCGGCGCGGCCCGGCGGCGGGCCTGGCGGAATGGGCAAGGCGTTAATGTAGCGCGCGCCGCGCGGCCGCGCTTTGGCGGCGCGCAATCCGGTTGCAACCCGGCTGAAATCCGGCCGGGAGCGGGAACGTTATTGCGGATCGAGGCGCAGGCGCGCGATGTACGGCAGGTGATCCGACAGCCACGCGGCCTCGCCGGACGGTGCGCGCCATTCGAGCGGTGTCAGCCCACGCACGAACATCTTGTCGAGCGCGAGCGCCGGCGAGAACGCAGGGAACGTGCGGCCCGATTCGCCGAGCAGCGTCGCGACCTCGGACAACCCGATCTCGCCGAACAGCGCGACCGAATCGTTGCGCCAGTCGTTGAAGTCGCCGGCGAGCATCAGCGGGCCGTCGCCCGCGTTGCGCACGATCCAGTGCGCGATCCAGTGCATCTGGCGCAGTCGCGCGGCGCGCGTGAGCGCGAGGTGCGCGCACAGCAGCGTGACCGGGCGCGCACCTGCGAGCGTCGCGCGCGCGACCAACAGGCCGCGCCGCTCGAAGCGGTGCGCGGAGATGTCCCAGCGGCCGCCGAGGTCGAGCGGGTGCGGTGACAGGATCGCGTTGCCATGCCGCCACGACGGCTTGAACACGTTCGGCCCGAGCGCGATCTGCCAGTCGAGCGCATGCGCGATCTCGGTGGCCTGGCAGTGCCATACGTCGTCGACCGCGTCGTCCATCGGCGCGCCGAAGCCGGGCGCGAGTACGGGGCGCGGCATGCGGCGCGCCATCGCTTCCTGCAGGAAATACACGTCGGCGTGCGTCGACTGCATCCAGTTGCGCATCGCGTTCCACGCGGTGAAGCCGAGCGGCGAGCGGCCCTTGTGCAGGTTCCAGCTCACCGCGGTGATTTCGTCGGGTGCGGCGTGCGGTTCGGCGAACGGCAGGGACAGGGCGTCGGCGGACATGACGCTCAATCCTTCGCGACGTGCGCCCGCACGCGGTACACGAGGCGCGGATGTTGCTCGACGAGCGTCCAGTCGGTCCACGCGTCGCCACCGACCGTCAGGCCGGGGTGGCTCGCGACGATTTGCCGCGGCGATGCAGGCACGCACGGATCGGCCGGCTTCGCGCCTTCGTCGTCGATCGTTTCCTGCACGTCGAGTGCGAGCGACACCGTGTTCGCACCGGCATCGGCGGTGAGCGGCGCGACCGTCACCGAGCGCGAACGCTCGGTCGGCACGACGCGCGCGGCATTGCCGCAGCCGACCGGCACGGCGGACGGATAGCGATGGGTATCGGTACGGGTCTGACCCACGGTGGTGCGCTGCTGGAACGTGTCGATGGTCTGACCGTCGCGCACCACCTGGATCTCCCACGCGACGGAGGCCGGTGCGGGGCTCTGCGCATGGGCGGCGAGCGCGACGCTCGCGAGCAGGATGGCCAGGCCGTGTTTCAGCATGAAACGTCTCCGGAAACGCGGAATAGCGGGGAACGGA
Source organism: Burkholderia lata (assembly GCF_902499025.1). Lineage (GTDB taxonomy): Bacteria > Pseudomonadota > Gammaproteobacteria > Burkholderiales > Burkholderiaceae > Burkholderia > Burkholderia lata_C. Next base: position 10,118 of record NZ_CABVPW010000061.1, read on the forward strand.
CGCACATCTTACGCCCGATCGATTTCGGTCGCGATGTGACAGGACGCGCCGCGGCAGGTTCGCCGCACGATGCGTTCCTGTTCGAAAGGTAGGGCCGCGTCATGCGTTTTCAAGCGAAAAAGCGCGTGAACTCGGCGACGGGCGCGCGCTCGGTGACGAGGCGGTTCTCGATCGCGCCGGGGTCCGCATGGCCGAGCGACATGCCGCAGACGAGCTGTTCGTTGGCGGGAATGCCGAGGTGTTCGGTGACGATCCGGTGAAACGGCACGAACGCAGCCTGCGGGCAGGTATCGAGCCCGCGTGCGCGCGCAGCCGTCATCACGCCCTGCAGGAACATCCCGCAGTCGAGCCATGCACCGTGGGTCATCACGCGGTCGAGCGTGAAGAACAGCGCGACCGGCGCATCGAAGAAGCGGAAGTTGCGTGCGTGCTGCGCATGCATGCGCGCCTTCTCGTCGCGGCCGATGTTCAACAGGCCGTACAGGTCCCAGCCGACCTTGCGGCGCCGGTCGATATACGGCGACACCCATTCGCGCGGGTAGTAGTCGTACTCGGCGACGTATTTCTCGTCGCGCGCGGGATCGTCGTGGGCCGCGGTGAGCGCGGCGGCGAGCGCATCGCGCGTGGCGCCGGTCGCGACGTACACGCGCCACGGCTGGATGTTGGTGCCCGACGGCGCGCGGCTCGCGGCTTCGAGGATCGCCTCGAGCGTGTCGCGCGGCACGGGTGTCGGCAGGAACGCGCGGATCGCGCGGCGCGACGTGAGCGCCGCGTCGACGGCATCGGCCGCATCGGCATCGACGCGCGGGACAGCAGTGGGGACGGACATCGGCATACCTTCGGGACGGGGTCCGACGCGCCGCGCGGGCGCCGTCGGCAAGGCCGGTGCGGCGGGTGAGTGAACCGACGATCATACGCCGCGGTACGCCGTCGTGCAGCGCGCGCGGGTGTTAGCAGCAGACTCGCGTGGCTGCTTGCTTGCGCGGGGATGCGGGATCGCTACACTGAAATCGTAAGGGTCTGATGGTCGTGTGACAGCAAGCGGCAGCGAGGTTGGTATGACGACGGCGATGGTGAAACAGGAACTGGCGGTGGCGTCCTTCAGCACGGTGTACGACCTCGAGCAGGTCGAGACGGCGCTGAGTGACCTGAACGAGAGCGCGAGCGACGCACTGCGCGCCACCTACGAGAGGATGCTCAAGACGGGCAATCTGCGCTTCTGCGTGAAGCCGAACCGGATGCCGTCGTTCGACGCGCTCGGCGAGGCATTGCCCAATTTCGCCGAGCCGCTCGACGACGTGCGCAAGCAGGTCGCGCTGTGCCTCGAAACGGACGACCGGCTCGAACTGATGCCGATCCTGCTGCTCGGGCCCCCGGGCATCGGCAAGACGCACTTTGCGAAGGCGCTCGCGCAACTGCTCGGCACCGCGTACCACTACGTGCCGATGAGTTCGCTGACGGCCGGCTGGATCCTGTCGGGCGCGTCGTCGCAATGGAAGAACGCGAAGCCCGGCAAGGTGTTCGATGCGCTCGTGAACGGCAGCTACGCGAACCCGGTGATCGCGGTCGACGAGATCGACAAGGCCGGCAGCGATGCGCAATACGATCCGCTCGGCGCGCTGTACGCGTTGCTCGAGCACGACACCGCGCGCGCATTCATCGACGAATTCGCGGAAGTGCCGATCGATGCGGGCAACGTGATCTGGATCGCGACCGCGAACGAGGCGCACGCGATTCCGGAGCCGCTGCTCAACCGGATGAACGTGTACGAGATCGAGCCGCCCGATGCGGCCGGCGCGCGCCGGATTGCGCAGACGATCTACGACGAGATCCGCACGTCGCATGCGTGGGGGCGGCGCTTCCCGGACACCCTCGGCGACGACGCGCTCGACGTGCTGGCCGCGACACCGCCACGCACGATGCGCCGCGCGCTGCTGCACGCATTCGGCGCCGCGCGGCTCGACGGCCGCGATGCGATCGCGCCGCGCGACATCCGGGCCGACGAAGGCGCCGCGAAGCGCCGGCCGATCGGCTTCTGAACGAGCGGCGCACGCACTGCACGGCGGCGTGCGCGCCGTGCAGTGCCGTGAGTCGTGCCATGCGTCGCACGTCATGCAAGGCGTCGTCGCGATACGTTGCACGACCCTCGGCAAGCGGATGAACCGGGACGTACAATTCTCTTCTCTCCCCTCGACGCGCTAGCGGCGCGAAACGTCATGGAGCAGATGGATTGTGTCGTGATCGGCGCGGGCGTCGTCGGTCTTGCGATTGCGCGCGAACTGGCCGCGCGCGGGCGTGAAACGCTCGTGCTCGAGGCCGCCGATGCGATCGGCACCGGGACGAGTGCGCGCAACAGCGAAGTGATCCATGCGGGGCTCTACTATCCGCGCGGGTCGCTGAAGGCGATGTCGTGCGTGCACGGGCGCGACCTGCTGTACGAATTCTGCGAGACGCATCAGGTGCCGCACCGGCGCGCCGGCAAGCTGCTCGTCGCCACGAGTGCCGCGCAGGTGAAACAGCTGAAGGCGATCGCCGCGCGCGCGACCGAAAACGGTGTGCTCGACCTGATGCCGCTCACGCGCGCCGAGGCGCAGACGCTCGAGCCCGCGCTCGAATGCGTCGAGGCGCTGTTCTCGCCGTCCACCGGCATCGTCGACAGCCACCAGCTGATGCTCGCGCTGCTTGGCGACGCGGAGCGCGACGGCGCGGTGTGCGCGCTGAAATCCCCGGTGGAATCGATCGACGTGCTGCGCGGCGGGCGCTTCGTCGTGCGCACGGGCGGCGACGCGCCGACCGAGATCGAGGCCGCCTGCGTGATCAACAGCGCGGGCCTCGGCGCCCAGGCGCTGGCGCGCCGCATGCGCGGCCTCGACCCGCGCTGGGTGCCGCCGCTCTATCTCGCGCGCGGCAACTACTTCAGCCTGTCGGGCCGAGCGCCGTTCTCGCACCTGATCTACCCGATGCCCGACCGCGCGGGGCTCGGTGTGCACCTGACGCTCGACCTCGGCGGGCAGGCGCGCTTCGGCCCGGACGTCGAATGGGTCGATGTGCTGCGCTACGAAGTCGATCCCGCGCGCGCAACCGCGTTCTACGCGTCGATTCGTGCGTTCTGGCCTGAGTTGCCCGACGACGCGCTGCAGCCGGCGTACGCGGGCATCCGGCCGAAGGTCGCAGGCCCCGGCGAGCCGCCGGCCGATTTCATCGTGCAGGGCGCCGCGCAGCATGGCGTGCGCGGGCTCGTGAACCTGTTCGGCATCGAATCGCCGGGGCTCACCGCATCGCTCGCGCTCGCGCAGCGCGTGGGCGACATGACGGCTTACCGCTGACGCGGCGCGAGTGTGGCGGGTATGTGGCGGGTATGTGGCGGATGCGTATCGGCCGTGTGGCGGCTGTGTGGCGGCCGTGTGAAATTCCTTATCTCTGGAATTTCGGCGCGCACATTTATTCGCTTGAGCGTTATTCTGTCGAACGGCTGTCGCCAGAACAGCTTTCAAACCGATAACGTTGGAGCGAGTCCCCCATGAAAACATCCCGTCGGAGTTTCCTGATTACGAGCATTGGTGCCGTGTCCGCGCTGGCGCTGTCGCGTGAAGCGCTGGCCGATGCGCCGATGCTCACGGAGAGCGACCCGACCGCGACGGCACTCGGCTACAAGGCCGATGCGACCAAGGTCGACAAGGCGAAGTACCCGAAATACGCAGCAGGCCAGGATTGCGCGGCCTGCATGCTGTACCAGGGCAAGAAGGGTTCGGCCTCGGGTCCGTGCGGTGCCTTCCCCGGCAAGCAGGTGTCGGCGAAGGGCTGGTGCAGCGCCTTCTCGAAGATGGGTTGAGGCTCGTGCGGCATCGTGCGATGCCGCATTGTGGCGAAAACCGCAAAACGCCCGCCGTCGAAAGACGGCGGGCGTTTTTTATTGCTTGAAAACGTTTTATATCTGCTGACCTCGTTGTGTCCAAGCGGGGCAAGTCGCTGCCGGCCAGTGCGATCCGCCATGTGAGAGAGGCAGCAGCCGGGGCTGGTCGCTGCGTTGGCGTGTCTTGCTGGTCTTATGGAAGCTGCGTCAGGATTCGATCGTAAAGAGAGGGTGGGAGATTGATCGTCCTGAGGATATCGCCCTCCGGGTAGATCAGGCCGTCCTTGGTCCAAGTCAGGCTGACGAGGACCCCGGATGTATCCCGGTAGGTCCGCTCGGCAAGAGGTCGTGCGTCGTCTCTCCCATACAGCTTCAGAACGATCGTATCTCCGAAGGAGCAATATTTCGCGACGTAGCGACCGTCAGGCGAGTATTCGGTCATCCGATCTCGAGGGCCGCAGGTGGCTCGCAATCGTGTGTCCTGCCAGTAGCGCCATGCAATGCCGAGCATCATCACGGCAGCGAAAGTGATGGCGACGCGTCGGATCGAGACACGGAGCATTTGCCTGGCTCGTTGAGCCCGGCCATCGCGATCCGACCAGATGAAACGCAACGCAAGAGTTATCGAGATTGATGCAATGACGATAAGGCTGCCGGCCAGCAGCAGGACGAGGGTGCCAACGCCAGTGGCTTCTGCGAAGGAACTCACGAAAACACGATCTCGATGGGTTGAGGGAGCGTTACGCAGCGATAGTCCGAGAAGATAATGAAATCGCCGCCGCGCCGGTGTCGTTGCTGCCACTCGCGAAACGACTTGTTTCTGACCGGATAGTAGATGTTGTCTCGAGAGCGTTTGCCACCGACGACGACGGGATAATCCAGCCAGGGCATGCCGACAATTCCAGCCGCGCCCGCTGCGGGTACGAGGACGACGCGCTTGTGGTTCCAGTGCCCGAGATATTGCGACTGAGCGTCGCCTTTGTCGGAAAACGTATAGTTGTCGCGCACATAGAGGTAAATCGACGTGACCGTTGCGCGGCTGGCCTCCCGGTTGAATTCGGCATACGCGACGGCCGCGTAGATGTTGAACGATCCCAGCGCTCCCGTCAGATCATCCGGCAAGCCACTGTTGGTCAGACGCTGCAGGATGAATTCGTCGAGTTTTTGACCGAACGTACTTTCAACGCCTGCGAACTGGAACTGGAAGCGTTTGTGCAATTCCACCAGATTTCCATTGCAAAGCGCCATCGCGTCGATCACCTCGTCCGGGGAGCGGACACGAGACAGGCACTTGTGCAGCGCGCTGAGGGCTCTAGGCGTGGTCAGTCGCTCGCGTTGTTGAAGCGCCACATATTGCGCTTTCGCGCGAGGGTATTTCAGAATCCATTCGAGCTTGATGGATCTCATGTCGTACATGTCGTCCGGATAAGGCTGGCCGTCCTGATTGATGCTTAGCATCTCGTCCTTGTCGGTCGGCGAATAGTTCAGCGCGCCGGCAAACCATCGCTCCATCAGCCTCGCGGATACCGGCATCCAGAGTCTTCGCATCGCGCCGGGAATCTCCTGGATATCCAGCGGTGCGATCGCCGGTTCCTTTTGGCGCTGTGCCGATGGTGCTGGTTTGGGACTTTTCGGCGCGCTCGGCGTGTGAAGCCACGTTTTGAATCGCGCGAGCGCTTCCGCCGCGGCCAGAAGATCGTCGAGCGAGTTGTTCACGCGATCCTTGTGAGTCAGGCGCTTGACGGGCTTGGGGGGCTTGGGTTTGACTGGCAACGGCGGCGGTGCTTGATTCAGCGAGAGCATGGTTTCGTGGGCGATTTCGCAACCGTCGAGCCCTTCGCATCGAGCCCATTTCCACAGCAGCCTGTTTGCCTCGTAATAGGGAATCTTGTTGTTGCTCATGGCGGTATCCGGGAAAAGTGTCTGGCGATAGAGCAACGTTCGGGGCCCGGCGCATCGGATGCCGGGCGACCTGACGAGGCACGAATTGCATTGTGCGAAAGTTAATGGAAAGGAATGGGATGTGAAATCAGACAAAGTCGAAAGTGCAGCCCATCGTGCGATGCCGCATTGTGGCGAAAACCGCAAAACGCCCGCCGTCGCAAGACGGCGGGCGTTTTTTATTGCTTGAAATCGGTTCCGTCGCTTTCTACACTCGCTGCAAACCGGCGCGCCGTGCGCACCCCGCGCGCCGCGCAGCCCGACACGGCGAATTGACGAGGACGAGGCACGCATGGCGACGATTGCGAATTCAACGAAAACGATCCGGCCCGAGCGTGCGCTGAACCGGCGCGCGGTGGCGGCTGCCGTGATCGGCAACGCCCTCGAGTGGTACGACTTCACGGTGTTCGGCTTCATGACGGTCGTGATCGCCGAGCTGTTCTTCCCGACCTCCAGCGAATACTCGTCGCTGCTGCTGACCACCGCGACGTTCGGCGTCGCGTTCTTCATGCGCCCGATCGGCGGCATCGTGTTCGGGCTGTACGCGGATCGCGCGGGCCGCAAGGCCGCGCTGTCGCTCGTGATCCTGCTGATGACGGGCGGCATCTTCCTGCTCGCGGTCGCGCCGCCCTATGCGGCGATCGGCATCGGCGGCCCGATCCTGATCGTGCTCGGCCGTCTGCTGCAGGGCTTCTCCGCGGGCGGCGAATTCGGCAGCGCGACGGCGCTGCTGATCGAAGCCGCGCCGTTCTCCAAACGCGGCTTCTACGGCAGCTGGCAGATGGCGAGCCAGGCGGCCGCGCTGCTGATCGGCGCGCTCGTCGGCGCAGCCGTCACGCGCGGGCTGTCGCACGATGCGCTGCGCAGCTGGGGCTGGCGCGTGCCGTTCATCCTCGGGCTCGTGATCGGCCCGATCGGCTTCTACATCCGCCGCCATCTCGCCGATTCCGAAGCGTTCCTGCATGCGCAGCAAAGCGCGCGCCGCGCGACGCTCGGCGAAGTGTTCACGCGCCACCCCCGCGAGGTGCTGTGCGGGCTCGGCTCGGTGATCGCGCTGACGGTGACGATCTACGTGCTGATCAGCTATCTGCCGACCTTCGCGGTGAAGCAGCTGAAGCTGCCCTTCGCGGAATCGTTCTACGCGGTGATCGTCGGCAACCTGCTGCTGATGGTGCTGTCGCCGATCGCCGGTGCGTGGTCGGATCGCATCGGCCGCAAGGGGCTGTCGCTGTGGTCGCTGGTGCTGACGCTCGCGCTGATGTATCCGCTGTTCGCATGGCTCGACGCGGCGCCGAGCATCGCGCGGCTGATCGCGGTGCAGGCGGTGCTGTCGGTCACGCTCGCGGGCTACTACGGGCCGTTCGGCGCGATGATCGCCGAGCTGTTTCCGGCCAACGTGCGCTCGACCGGGCTGTCGATCGCCTACAACGTCGCGGTGATGCTGTTCGGCGGCTTCGGGCAGTTCATCGTCACGTGGCTGATCAAGGTCACGGGCACGCCGCTCGCGCCGACCTACTACGTGATGGCCGGGATCGCGCTGTCGATCGTCGCGGTCGCGTTCGTGCCCGCGCGCAGCGCCGACCTCGATGCGCCGGCCTGACCGCATGACAGATTGAAGACTGTCACAGGATCGTTTCGCAAAACGCAATGATGTGCTGCAGAACACGGGAAAACGGCGCGTCGAGCCTTCGTGTTCGCGCCCGAATTGTTTAGTCGTCGAACGAAACTTGCGCGAGATGAACGGAATTGCCGCTCGCGCGCGTTATCGCATTTTTTTACCCCCACTAAACATCGGCAAAAACCCGGCGGGGCATCTAGAAGAGTTTTTTCTCCAGCTTGTTGCCACATCGTTAGCTCAAGTAATATCCGCGTACACCGGCCCCGGGCGGGCCGGTTCCGATCTGGAGACCTGGAGGAAACATGGAATACAACCGTCTGTTGCACACCCTGCGTGTTACCGCCATTGCAGGCGTGGCAGCGGCATCGCTCGGCGTCGCGGGTTCTGCATTCGCACAGATCCCGAACAAAACGCTCGTCTACTGCTCAGAAGGCAGCCCGGCGGGTTTCGATTCCGCGCAGTTTACGACCGGCGTCGATTTCACCGCCGCTACGTTCACCGTCTACAACCGCCTCGTCGAATTCGAGCGCGGCGGCACGAAGGTCGAGCCGGGCCTCGCCGAGAAGTGGGACGTGTCGCCGGACGGCAAGGTGTACACGTTCCACTTGCGCCATGGCGTGAAGTTCCACACGACCGACTTCTTCAAGCCGACGCGTGAGTTCAACGCGGACGACGTGCTGTTCACGTTCCAGCGCATGCTCGATCCGAACCAGGCGTTCCGCAAGGCGTACCCGGTGTCGTTCCCGTACTTCACCGACATGGGCCTCGACAAGCTGATCACGAAGGTCGAGAAGGTCGATCCGTACACCGTGAAGTTCACGCTCGCCGAGCCGAATGCGCCGTTCATCCAGAACATGGCGATGGAATTCGCGTCGATCCTGTCGGCCGAATACGGCGACCAGCTGATGAAGGCCGGCAAGGCCGCCGACATCAACCAGAAGCCGGTCGGCACGGGCCCGTTCATCTTCCGCAGCTACACGAAGGACGCGACGATCCGATTCGACGGCAATCCTGATTACTGGAAGAAGGGCGAAGTGAAGATCTCGAAGCTGATCTTCTCGATCACGCCCGATCCGGGCGTGCGCGTGCAGAAGATCAAGCGCAACGAATGCCAGGTGATGAGCTATCCGCGTCCGGCCGACATCGCGACGCTGAAGGCCGATTCGGGCGTCGACATGCCGTCGCAGGCAGGCTTCAACCTCGGCTATCTCGCGTACAACGTCGAGCACAAGCCGGTCGACAAGCTCGAGGTGCGTCAGGCACTCGACATGGCGATCAACAAGAAGGCGATCCTCGAGTCCGTCTACCAGGGCGCCGGCCAGGCTGCTACCGCACCGATGCCGCCGACCCAATGGTCGTACGACAAGAACCTGAAGATGGCGCCGAACGACACCGCGAAGGCGAAGGCGCTGCTCGCGAAGGCCGGCTTCCCGAACGGTTTCGAGATCACGCTGTGGGCGATGCCGGTGCAGCGCGCGTACAACCCGAACGCCCGCCTGATGGCCGAGATGATCCAGGCCGACTGGGCGAAGATCGGCGTGAAGGCGAAGATCGTCACGTACGAGTGGGGCGAGTACATCAAGCGCGCGCACTCGGGTGAGCAGGACACGATGCTGATCGGCTGGACGGGCGACAACGGCGATCCGGACAACTGGCTCGGCACGCTGCTCGGCTGCGACGCGATCAAGGGCAACAACTTCTCGCACTGGTGCTACAAGCCGTTCGACGATCTGGTCCAGAAGGGCCGCACGACGACGGGCCAGGACGCGCGTACGAAGCTCTACACGCAGGCTCAGCAGATCTTCGCGCAACAGCTGCCGTTCTCGCCGATCGCGAACTCGACGGTCTACCAGCCGGTGCGCAAGACCGTGGTCGACATGCGTATCGAGCCGCTTGGCTATGCCCGCTTCGATGGTGTTAGCGTGAAGTAACACGCCTGTCGTAAGCTGTCTACGAAGACCGAGACCGGCTAATTCATCCGGCGGCGGGAGGCCAAAAGCTTCCCGTCGCCGGTCGCACATTTCCCACAAGAAAATACGAGACGCATCATGTTCACATTCGTGTTGCGCCGCGTGGGCATGGTGATCCCGACTTTCATCGGCATCACCATCCTGGCGTTTGCGCTGATTCACCTGATACCGGGCGACCCCATCGAAGTGATGATGGGCGAGCGCGGCGTCGATCCCGCGATGCATGCGGAGGCGATGAAACGCCTCGGGCTCGACCAGCCGCTGCCCATGCAGTACCTCCACTACATCGGCCGGGCGCTGCATGGCGACCTCGGCACGTCGATCATCACCAACACGAGCGTCGCGGGCGAGTTCTTCGCGCGCTTCCCGGCGACCGTCGAGCTGTCGCTGTGCGCACTCGTGTTCGCGCTCGCAGTCGGGCTGCCGGCCGGCGTGATCGCCGCATTGCGGCGCGGCTCGGTCGTCGACCACGGCGTGATGGGCACCGCGCTCACCGGCTATTCGATGCCGATCTTCTGGTGGGGGCTGATCCTCATCATGGTGTTTTCGTCATACCTCGGCTGGACGCCCGTGTCGGGGCGCATCGCCGTCGAATACGACTTCCCGCACCCGACGGGCTTCATGCTGATCGACGCGCTGCTCGCGCCGGATGAAGGCTCGTTCAAGTCGGCGGTCAGCCACCTGATCCTGCCCGCGATCGTGCTCGGCACGATCCCGCTCGCGGTGATCGCGCGGATGACGCGCTCGTCGATGCTCGAAGTGCTGCGCGAGGACTACATCCGCACCGCACGCGCGAAGGGGCTGTCGCCCGCGCGCGTGGTCGTCGTGCATGCGCTGCGCAATGCGCTGATCCCGGTCGTCACCGTGATCGGCCTGCAGATCGGCACGCTGCTCGCGGGCGCCGTGCTGACCGAGACGCTCTTTTCGTGGCCCGGTGTCGGCAAGTGGCTGATCGATGCGATCGGCCGCCGCGACTATCCGGTCGTCCAGGGCGGCATCCTGCTGATCGCGACGCTCGTGATCGTCGTGAACCTGGTCGTCGACCTGCTGTACGGCGTGCTGAATCCGCGCATCCGCCACACGAGGTAATCCCATGAGCAATCTGCAAAATACCCTGCCGACCGAATCCGCGCCGGCCGGCGGCCGTGCGCTCGCGCTGCGCGAGTTCTGGGCCAACTTCTCGCGCAACCGCGGCGCCGTCGGCGCCGGCATCGTCGTGCTCGTGCTGATCCTGGTCGCGCTGCTCGCCCCGCTGCTCGCGCCGCACAGCCCGGTCGAGCAATACCGCGACTTCGTGAAGATCCCGCCCGCGTGGCTCGAAGGCGGCAACTGGAAGTTCATCCTCGGCACCGACGAAGCGGGCCGCGACATTCTTTCGCGGCTGATGTACGGCGCGCGGATGTCGTTCTGGATCGGCTTCGTGTCGGTCGTGCTCGCGCTGATCCCCGGCATCGTGCTCGGGCTCGTCGCCGCGTTCTTCCAGAAGTGGGCCGACACGCCCGTGATGCGCATCATGGACGTGCTGCTCGCGCTGCCGTCGCTGCTGCTCGCGGTCGCGGTCGTCGCAATCATCGGCCCGGGCCTCACCAACACGATGTTCGCGATCGCGATCGTCGCGCTGCCGGCCTACGTGCGTCTCACGCGCGCATCGGCGCTCGGCGAGCTGCAGAAGGAGTACGTGACGGCGTCGCGCGTGGCCGGTGCCGGCACGCTGCGACTGATGTTCTCGCAGGTGCTGCCGAACTGTACGGCGCCGCTGATCGTCCAGGCGACGCTCGGCTTCTCGTCGGCCATCCTCGACGCGGCCGCGCTCGGCTTCCTCGGCCTCGGCGTGCAACCGCCGACCGCCGAATGGGGCGCGATGCTGGCGTCCGCGCGCGACTACATCGACAACGCGTGGTGGATCGTGACGATGCCGGGCCTGTCGATCCTGATTTCGGTGCTCGCGATCAACCTGCTCGGCGACGGGCTGCGCGACGCGCTCGATCCCAAACTGAAACGGATGGCGTGAACATGAGCCAAGATCTTCTGACCATCCGCAATCTCGCGGTGAACTTCAACGGCCTGCCTGCCGTCGACCGGATCAACCTGTCGATCGCACCGGGCGAGGTGGTGGGCGTCGTCGGCGAATCGGGCTCGGGCAAGAGCGTGACGATGATGGCGCTGATGGGCCTGATCGATGCGCCGGGCAAGGTGACGGCAGACGAAGTCACGTTCAATGGCGTCGACCTGCTGAAGGCGTCGCCGAAGGCGCGCCGCAAGATCGTCGGCAAGGACATCGCGATGGTGTTCCAGGACGCGCTGACGAGCCTGAACCCGAGCTACACGGTCGGCTACCAGATCAAGGAGGTGCTGAAGCTGCACGAAGGGCTGCGCGGCGACGCGCTGCACCGCCGCGCACTCGAACTGCTCGACCAGGTCGGCATTCCCGATGCGAAGAACCGCATTACGTCGTTCCCGCACCAGATGTCGGGCGGGATGAACCAGCGCGTGATGATCGCGATGGCGGTGGCGTGCAACCCGAAGCTGCTGATCGCCGACGAGCCGACCACCGCGCTCGACGTGACGATCCAGGCGCAGATCATGGACCTGCTCGTGAAGCTGCAGAAGGAGCGCGGGATGGCGCTCGTGCTGATCTCGCACGACCTGGCCGTGGTGTCGGAGGTCGCGCAGCGTGTCGCGGTGATGTACGCGGGCGAGGTGATCGAGACCAACAGCGTGCCCGAGATCTTCCGTGCGCCGCATCATCCGTACACCGAAGCGCTGCTCGCGGCGATTCCCGAGCACAATAAGGGGGCGCGTCGCCTTGCCGCATTGCCCGGCATGGTGCCGGGCCGCGATGATCGCCCGTCCGGGTGCCTGTTCGCGCCGCGCTGCAAGTACGTCGTCGACGACTGCCGCAAGGCGCGGCCGGCGCTCGACACGCTGGTGTCCGGCAACGATGCGATGCGCGCACGCTGCATCAAGCCGCTCAACGTTTCCAACCTCGACCTGACGGGAGGTGCACGATGAATGCAGTCAATCAAGCGCGTGCCACTTCGCACGACGAGGAAGCAGTACTGGTGGCCGACGGCCTCGCGAAACACTATTCGGTGAAGCGCGGGATGTTCGGGCAGGGCACGGTGAAGGCGCTGAACGGCGTGTCGTTCTCGCTGAAGCGCGGCAAGACGCTCGCCGTCGTCGGCGAATCGGGCTGCGGGAAGTCGACGCTCGCACGCCAGCTGACGATGATCGAGACGCCCACCTCGGGCAGCCTGACGATCGACGGCAAGAACGTCGCCGGCGCGAGCCGCGAGACGGTCGCCGACCTGCGCCGCCGCGTGCAGATGGTGTTCCAGAACCCGTTCGCGTCGCTGAACCCGCGCAAGACCGTCGAGCAGACGCTTGCCGAGCCGCTCGAGATCAACGCGAACCTGACGGCCGCCGAACGCGCGCAGCGCATCGCGCAGATCATGCGCACGGTCGGCCTGCGGCCCGAGCACGCGAAGCGCTATCCGCACATGTTCTCGGGCGGGCAGCGCCAGCGTGTCGCGATCGCGCGCGCGATGATCCTCGATCCGCGGATCGTCGTCGCCGACGAGCCGGTGTCCGCGCTCGACGTGTCGATCCAGGCGCAGATCCTGAACCTGTTCATGGATCTGCAGGAGCAGTTCAAGACGAGCTACGTGTTCATCTCGCACAACCTGTCGGTGGTCGAGCACGTCGCGGACGACGTGATGGTGATGTATTTCGGCAGCGTCGCCGAGCTCGGCGACAAGGCGACGATCTACGCACGGCCGCGCCATCCGTACACGCGCGCGCTGATGTCGGCGACGCCGGCGATCTTCGAGGAAGACCGCCGCGTGCAGATCAAGCTGCAGGGCGAACTGCCGTCGCCGCTCAATCCGCCGTCGGGCTGCGCGTTTCACCAGCGCTGCCCGTATGCGGTCGAGCGCTGCCGTGCGGAAGAGCCGCAGCTGCGCGAGGTCGACGGCCGGCGCGTCGCCTGCCATCGGGCCGAGGAGGTAGGGGAGGCGAATGCCTGAAGCGTTGGCGGCGCGCGCGTCCGGCGTGCGCCGTGCGGGGGCAAGCAGCGCGCGCGTGATGCGCGCGTACCGCTACGCGCGGCGCTGGAGCGTGCGTACCGTCACGGGCGCGGCGCTGGCCGGCGCGTGCGTGGCGGCCAGCCTCGTGGTTCCCGTCGAATCCGCGCGCGCCGAAGGGCGCGCGCCGGCCACTTCACCGATCCATCCGTCGCAAGTCCCGCCGCCCGGCATGAGCCTGCCGGGCTTCCACGCGCCCGCCGTGTCGGACGGCACGGTGTCGCGCGGCACCGTGCGCGTGCAGCCCGCGCGCATGCCGTTCTACGTTGCAACCAAGGGCAAGGTCACGCTGTACGTGCTCGGCACGCTGCACACGGGCGACCCGTCCGATTATCCGAGCGCGCAGCCGTTCCGGCCGCGCATCCTCGCGGCGCTCGCCGCATCGCCCACACTGGCGCTCGAGCTGTCGCCCGACGACCTGCTCGAATCGCAGGACGACGTGTCGAAGTACGGCGTGTGCCGCTACCCGTGCCTGCAGCGCCTGCTGCCCGAGCCGCTGTGGCAGCGGCTCGCGGCGCGCCTGCGCGGCAACCCGGCCGCGCTTGCCGAGATCCGCAAGATGCGGCCGTGGCTCGCGGCACTCGTCGTCGAGACCTACGATTCGCTGTCGGCCGGCCTGCAGACCGAGTACGGCACCGAGGCGCAGCTGCAGAACGTGTTCCTGAAGAAGAAGGGCGGCCGCGTGATCGGCCTCGAGACGCTCGCCGAACAGATGCGCGCGTTCACCGGGCTGACGCTCGCCGAGCAGCGCGAGATGCTCGCGCAGGACATGGTGCAGACACCCGCGCAGAACGCCGACGACATCAAGGCGCTGCACCGACTGTGGCGAATTGGCGACGCCGATGCGATCTCGGCATGGGCGGTCGCGAAGAGCGAACGGCTCGCGCGTTCGAAGGCGTTGTCGGACGCGATCGACAACAAGATCGTGTACGAGCGCAACCGGCGCTTCGTTGCAAGAATGACGGCAATCGCCGCACCGAACCGGCCGCTGTTCGTCGCGATCGGCGCGCTGCACTTGGGCGGCCCGCGTGGCGTGCTCGAATTGTTGCGTCAACAAGGTTACAGGGTCGACGCGAACTGATCGTCGCCACCGTGCCCGAACCGATCCTCCCCTGTTTGATCGACGTCGCGCGCACGGCGTCAAACGCCTGTATGGCCACGCTATTCGATAAGGAAAACCCTCGAATCGTCAGAAAATAGCGTTTCAAACGATTGACATCCCGATCTGCCAATATCTATTCTTCGATCCACAAGTTGAAAAAATGAAAAGAATAGAAAAAGTTCTACGGGGTAGCAGAAATAAAGCGCGGGGTTAGCGCGTTGCCGGCACGTGGTGCACGTGCCGGCCGCGGAAGTGTCTGCATGTACGGCGGGGCCAATCATCGTCGGACAACAACTAGGCATGCAGGCCGACTTGCGAGATAAAGCAACGTTCCGTCGTCCCACCGGGGAAAGGCAGTGATCGGGCGGCGGCGGACGTTTTTTAATCCGGAAGATTTTTCCGGTCACCGTCGAAAGACGGTTTCGGGGGGCGAATCGACAGACGGCAAAGCCGCAGCGATTGCGCCAACGGAAAAGCGCCACGAGGGCGCTTTTTTCTTTTGTGCGACGGATTTGCGCCTGCTGGCGCAGGCCGGATCAGGCGCGTTCGTCGGCCTGCAGCAAGCCCGGCGCGACCACGTCGACGCCCACCGCCTCGAGTGCGGCGCGAATCCGCTTCGCGAAGACCAGCGCATGCGGCCCGTCGCCGTGCAGGCAGACGGTCTGCGCATTGAGCATCACCCATTCGCCGCCGATTGCGCGTACCTGCCGGCTGCGCACCATGTCCAGCGTGCGCGCGATCATCGTATCCTCGTCGTCGATCAGCGCGCCGGGCTGGTTGCGCGGCACGAGCGAGCCGTCCGCACGATAGCCGCGATCGGCGAACACTTCCTCCACCGCGGCGAGCCCCGCGTGCCGCGCGGCCGCGACGAACACGCTGTTCGCGAGCCCGAATACCGCAAGCGACGGATCGAAATCGCGGATCGCGGACACCACCGCATCGGCGATCATCGGGTCGCGCGCGGCCTGGTTGTAGAGCGCGCCGTGCGGCTTCACGTGTGCGATGCGCCCGCCCTCGGCCTGCGCGATCGCCGACAGCGCGCCGAGCTGGTACAGCACGCCCGCGTAGATGTCGCTGGCCGGCAGCTGCATTTCCTTGCGGCCGAAATTCTCCGGATCGTGAAAGCTCGGATGCGCGCCGATCGCGACGCCTTTCTGTACGGCCCAGCGCACGCAGTCGCGCATCGCGTTCGCACCGCCCGCATGCCACCCGCATGCGATGTTCGCGGACGTCACGAGGTCGAGCAGCGCCTCGTCCGAACCGCATCCTTCGCCGAGATCGGCATTCAGATCGATTTCCATGATGTTCCTCGTCCACTGATTGCGTGGCCCGTCTTTGCTACCGCTACTGCCTTCGGCACTGCTACCGCCATTGTCATGCCGCACGCGACTGGGCGCGGCGGCGCGCTTCCTCGCGCATGTCGATCGCGACGTCGATCTGCCGCAGATAGGCACGTTCCGCAGCCAGCGCGGCACGCGCGGCGTCGGGTGTCGTGCGCACGAAGCGGATCGGCAGGTTGAGCCGCGCCTGCGCGAGTTTCCACAGGTCCGCCCGGATCACCGTGCCGATCTTCGGGTAGCCGCCGGTGGTCTGCGCGTCGTGCATCAGCACGATCGGCTGGCCGTTCGGCGGCACCTGGATCGTGCCGGGCAGCACCGCGTGCGACAGCAGCTCGACCGGCCGCTCGCGCATGAGCTCGGCGCCGGCCAGCCGATAGCCCATACGATTGCTGTTTGCCGTGACAAGCCACTCCTCATCCCAGAATGCCTGCTGCGAATCGGCGGCGAACGATGCGTAGTCGGGGCCCGGCAGCACGCGCACGGGCATCGCCCACGGCGCATGCGCCGGGCGGTGGCGGCGCGGCGGCTCGTCGACGCGCACGAACGCGCACCACGCCGGCGCCTTGACGCCGAATTCGGGCGCATCGGCCGCGAGGCAACCCATCCCGGCCGGAAGCACGCCGACCGGGAGGCGATCGCCGTCGCGCAGCGCGCGGCCGCCGAGGCCACCGAAGCGCGATGCAAGATCGGTGCTGCGCGAGCCGAGCATCGGCAGCACGTCGATGCCGCCGGCGATGCACAGGTAGCCACGCATCCCGCGTTTCGCGGCCGGCAGCACGAGCGTCTGCCCGGCCTCGACCGGCAGGCTCCACCAAGAATATACGCGCCGGCCGTCGAGCGTGGCACCGAACTCGGTGCCGGTGATCGCGACGCGGGTCGCGCGCGTAAAGCGGAAGGCGGCCGGGCCGATCGTGATCTCGACGCCTGCCGCATCGGGACGGTTGCCGACCAGCCGGTTGCCGACCTCGAGCGCGAGGCTGTCGAGCGCGCCGCCCTGCGCGACGCCGAGATGGCGCGCGCCGCGGCGCCCGAGATCCTGCACGGTGGACAGCGGGCCGGCCCGCACCACTTCGATGGTGCCCGGTACGTTGCTCTGGGTCATCGTGCGTCGACTCCGGCAATGGTGAAGCGCACGCGGTCGCCGGGCAGCAGCAGCGTCGGCTGCGCCCGCGCCGGATCGAACAGCACGTGCGACGTGCGGCCGATCAGTTGCCAGCCGCCGGGCGACGTGGCCGGGTAGATGCCCGTTTGCGCGCCGCCGATGCCGACCGAGCCGGCCGGTACCTCGAGGCGCGGTGCCGCGCGGCGTGGCGTGTGCAGTGCCGCGTCGAGCCCGCCGAGATACGCGAAGCCCGGCTGGAAGCCGACGAAAAACACGACATAGGCACCGGCCGCATGGCGGGCGACGACCTCGTCGGTCGACAGGCCGGTGTGCGCGGCGACAGCCGGCAGGTCGGGGCCGGCGGCGCCACCGTATTCGACCGGGATCTCGACCTCGCGGCCGTCCGCGTGCTCGACGTCGGCCGTTTCCCACGCGTCGCGCAGCGCCGGCGTGAGCGACTCGGCCGTCGTGGCGAGCGCGTCGAACACGATGGTCAGGTTGTTCATGCCGGGCACGACGTCGACCACGTCGGGCCACGCGCGCGCGGCCTCGGCAACGGCCCAGACGCGGCGCTGGCAATCGAGCGTGGCGGGCGGCGGCACCTCGCAGACGAGGGCGGCATCGCCGAGCGGATAAATGCGGGGTTGCGTCATCGGACTGGCACGGTTCGGACGGCAATGTTAGCGCACATTGTCAATAAAATATCGACAACTTCCCAATAAGCGTTTTCGCCTAGCCCGTATGTCGGGGCTTCTGGCGTACACTCGGCACACCCTGTCATCCGGCTTGCGCCGCCTTTCCATGAAGCGTCCTGCGACCAAGATCGTGTCATCCGAACACCTCGTTTCCGATTCGAGCGCAGAGCTGTCGGAGCTCGAATACGGGCTCATCATGGCAGGCAACGCTTTCAATCGATGGATGGTGCGCTGCATGTCGGCGGCCGGCGCGAAGGACATGACGGCGGTCGAGGTGTCGCTGCTGCATCACGTCAGCCATCGCGAACGCAAGAAGAAGCTCGCCGACATCTGCTTCGTGCTCAATATCGAGGATACGCACGTCGCGACCTATGCGCTCAAAAAACTGATCGCCCGCGGCTATGTGAAGAGCGAGAAGAACGGCAAGGAAGTGTTCTTCTTCGCGACCGACGCGGGCCGCGACCTGTGCCTGAAGTACCGCGAGGTGCGCGAGCACTGCCTGATCGAGACGCTGAAGGACAGCGGGCTCACGAACGAGCAGATCGGCGACGCGGCGCAGTTGCTGCGCAACGCATCGGGCCTGTACGACACGGCCGCGCGCGCGGCGGCGTCGCTGTAAACGGTTGCGGCAAGGAAGGCGCGCGGCGTTGTGCTGACGGGTGAGCGGCGCCGCCCGCCGCATCATCCGACGGCCGGGTAGAGCGCGCCGTCGGTCACGATCCAGCGCAGCGCGAGATCGTGCGCTTCGGCCGGCAGCGCATCGACGCGGCACGCTTCATAGGCGATGCCGACCGTCACCGGCAACTCGCTGCCAGGCCATGCGGCGAGCGTGCGGTCGTAGTAGCCGCCGCCGTAGCCGAGCCGGTAGCGCTCCAGATCGAATCCGACACACGGAATCAGCAAAAGGTCGGGCACGACGACGATCCCCGACGCGGGTTCCGGAATCCGGTGATGACCTTCGCGCATCGGCGTGTGCGTGTCCCATGCATGGAACTCGAGCGGTGTGTGCCGCTCGTCGATCACGGGTAGCGCGGCCTGCCTGCCGGCACCGGCCGCGCACCACGCGAGCACCGCCTCGCGCGCATCGAATTCGCCCGGCAGCGGCCAGTAGAACCCGACCGTGCGCGGAGCGAGCCGTTCGAGCAGCGTGCGCAGCCGCGCATCGAGCGCGGCGTTCGCGGCGGGTTGCGACGCGGCGTCGCGACGCGCGCCGGACAGCGTTTTGCGTAGCGCAACCTTCGGGTTTGGCACAGGGTTGCGTGCTATGCTTTCGCTCACTTCGTGCTCCATTCAAAACGATGTCGAACAGCCTTTTCCGAGTATATCGCGCGGTCGCGCTGACACTTTCGGCCGCCGCGCTCGTCGCGGGTACGGCCGCGTGCGCCGCACCGAACGACGATACGGTCTCCGGGGATGACCAGGTCTTCGTGCAGCTTCGCGAAGCCGCACGCCGCAACGACGCTGCGAAAGCCGCGCAGCTCGCGTCGATGATCCCGAACTATCCGGTCCCGTCCTACGTCGAGTATTTCCAGATCAAGCCGCAGCTGTTCGATTCGACGGGCCGCGCGCGCGTCGATGCGCCGGATGCGCCCGTGCAGTCGTTCCTGCAGCGCTACGACGGCCAGGCGATCGCCGACCGCCTGCGCAACGACTACCTGCTCGTGCTCGGTGCGCGCCACGACTGGCGCAACTTCGACGATCAATACAAGCGCTTCGTGCTCGACGACGACACGCAGGTCAAGTGCTATGCGCTCGAATCGCGCGCGGCGCGCGGCGAGAACGTCGCCGATGCGGCACGCGCGCTGCTCGTCGAGCCGAAGAACTACGGCGACGCGTGCGTCGACCTGATCACCGCGCTGACGGTCAACCAGCAGTTCACGAACGACGACGTGTGGCAGCAGGCGCGCCTCGCGTACGAGCAGAACTACACGACGCTCGGCGGCAAGATCGTCGACGCGCTCGGCCCGCGCCCGGTCGGCTTCGACCAGGCGACGAGCGCGCCGCCGCTGTACCTCGCGCGCGGCGTCGGCGCCGACGCGGCGTCGCACCAGCTCGCGCTGATCGCGCTCAGCCGCATGGCGCGCAACGATCCGGACGCCGCCGCCGGGATGCTGACGTCGGTCGCCGCGTCGCTGACCAAGCAGGAACAGGCGATCGCGTGGGGCGCGATCGGCTACCAGGGCGCGATCAAGCGCTCGCCGCTCGCGTCGGTCTGGTATGCGAAATCCACGAATGCGCCGCTGTCGAACCCGGGCTACGAATGGCGCACGCGCGCCGCGCTGCTCGCCGGCAACTGGCCGATGGTGCGCTGGTCGATCGAGCAGATGCCGCCGTCGCTGCGCGACGATCCGGCCTGGATCTACTGGCATGCGCGCGCGCTCAAGCAGAGCGGCGACACGCTGCAGGCGAACCAGGAATTCGAACAGGTCGCGGGCCAGTTCAACTTCTACGGGCAGCTCGCCGGCGAAGAGCTCGGCCAGCGCACGACGATCCCGCCGCGCACGAAGGTGAGCGACGCCGAGATCGACGCGATGAGCAAGATTCCGGGCTTCGCGCTCGCGCAGCGCTTCTACGGGCTGAACCTGCGCCTCGAAGGCAACCGCGAATGGAACTGGCCGCTGCGCGGGATGACCGATCGCCAGCTGCTGGCCGCGGCCGAATACGGCAAGCGCGTCGAGCTGCTCGACCGCACGGTCAACACGGCCGACCGCACGAAGGCCGAGCACGACTTCACGCTGCGCTACCCGTCGCCGTACCGCAACATTGTCGAGCGCTACGCGCAGTCGACGGGCCTCGACACCGAATGGGCGTACGGGCTGATCCGCCAGGAGTCGCGCTTCATCACGAGCGCGCGTTCGTCGGTGGGCGCGGGCGGCCTGATGCAGCTGATGCCGGCCACCGCACAGATGGTCGCGAAGAAGCTCGGCATGGGCACGATCTCGCGCGCGCAGATGCACGACATCGATACCAACATCCAGCTCGGCACCTGGTATCTGGCGGACATCTACAACAACTTCGACAGCTCGCCGGTGCTCGCCACGGCCGGCTACAACGCGGGCCCGGGCCGGCCGCGCCAGTGGCGCCAGGTGTTGACGCAGCCGGTCGAAGGCGCGATCTTCGCAGAAACGATTCCGTTCAACGAGACGCGCGACTACGTGAAGAACGTGCTGTCGAACACCGTCTACTACGCGGCGCTCTTCGAGGGCAAACCGCAGTCGTTGAAGAAACGTCTAGGCATGATCTCGCCCTGATACGCGATCTTCACACTGCCGCGCGAGACGCGGCAGTGTGCTTAAGGGCCTGTTCCCGCTAATAACGGGCCCTTCTGGCGGCCAGCCCCATTTGTGATTTTTCCTGGTCAGGGGAACGTGCCTTGCCGGCCGCATTGGGGCGTCGCGCGTCGCTTGTCCCCCAAGGGGACTTCCTTCGGGGCGTTTGGCATGGCCAAACGGCGCTTTGCTTCTTGCACTGCGACCGGCAAGACACGTTCGCAAGCCCGTTATTAGCGGGAACAGGCCCTAGGAGGCTCGAACCATGGATCGCCAGACCGTCGCGCTGCTGGGCGGCACCGGCTTCATCGGCAGCCGGCTCGTCAATGCGCTGATCGAAGCCGGCAAGCAGGTACGGATCGGCACGCGCCGGCGCGACCACGCGCGCCACCTGCAGATGCTGCCGGTCGAAATCGTCGAGCTCGAAGCGCTCGACACGCGTACGCTCGCGCGCTTCGTCGCCGGTGCGCACGCGGCGATCAACCTCGTCGGCGTGCTTCACGGCGGCCGCGGCACGCCGTACGGGCCCGGCTTCGAGCGCGCGCACGTCACGCTGCCGGCCGCGCTCGCGACCGCCTGCACCGAGGTGGGCGTGCAGCGCGTGCTGCACATGAGCGCGCTCGGCGCCGATTCGCACGGTGCGAGCATGTACCAGCGCTCGAAGGGCGACGGCGAGGCCGCGCTGCATGCGATCGCGGCGACCGATTCGCTCGCGCTGACGATCTTCCGCCCGTCGGTCGTGTTCGGTCCCGGCGATGCGTTCCTCAACACGTTCGCGAACCTGCAGCGCTCGGTGCCGGTGCTGCCGCTCGCGATGCCCGACGCGCGCTTCCAGCCGGTGTTCGTCGGCGATGTCGTGCGCGCGTTCGTCAACACGCTCGATCTTGCGGCCGCACACGGCAAGACCTATGAACTCGGCGGCCCGACCGTCTACACGCTCGAGCAGCTGGTGCGCTATTGCGGCACGCTGGTCGGCCGGCAGGCACGCATCGTGCGCCTGCCCGACGCGCTCGCGCGGCTGCAGGCGAGCGTGTTCGAATGCCTGCCCGGCGAACCCGTGCTCACGCGCGACAATCTCGCGACGATGTCGGTGCCGAACGTGTTGTCGGGGCCGCTCGCGCCGGAACTCGGGATCTCGCCCGCGAGTCTCGAAAGCATTGCGCCCGCGTATCTCGGCAATACCGCGCAGCGGTCCCGGTTCGACTGGTTCCGCTCGCGCCGCTAGGGCCGCTAGGCCGCCCGGGGCGCCGCCGTTCGGCGTTTTCCTTACCACCTTCGCGTTTTCCGGAACCCCGTCATGAAACTCGTCATTGGAGACAAGAACTACTCGTCATGGTCGATGCGCCCGTGGCTGCTGCTCGCGCATTTCGGCATCCCGTTCGACGAGATCGCGATCGAGCTGCGCCACGATGACACGGCCGCACGCATCCGCGAGTATTCGCCGTCCGGCAAGGTGCCGTGCCTGGTCGACGACCACGGCGTCGCGATCTGGGATTCGCTCGCGATCGCCGAGACGCTCGCCGAACGTTATCCGCAATTCCCGATGTGGCCGGCCGATCCGCTCGAGCGCGCGCATGCGCGCTGCGTCGCGGCCGAGATGCATTCGGGCTTTGCGGCGCTGCGCACGCAGATGGGGATGAACGTGCGCGCGTCGATGCCGGGGCGCGGCGCGACACCCGACGCGCTCGCCGATGTCGCGCGCATCGATGCGCTGTGGAGCGAGTGTCTCGAGGCGTCGGGCGGGCCGTTCCTGTTCGGCGAATTCGGCATTGCCGATGCGATGTACGCGCCCGTCGTGATGCGCTTCAACACGTATGCGCCGGGCCTGTCGCCGGAAGCGGCCGGCTATGCGGCCCGCGTGACGGCGCTGCCGGCGGTCCAGCGCTGGATCGACGCCGCGCGCCGCGAAACGAACGTGATCGCCGAGTACGAGCCGACGCCATGAATATCTATGCAGTAGGCGGGGCGATCCGCGACGAATTGCTCGGCGTGCCCGTGCAGGACCGCGACTACGTGGTGGTGGGCGCAACGCCCGAGCAGATGGCCGCGCAGGGTTTCCGGCCGGTCGGCAAGGACTTCCCGGTATTCCTGCATCCGCGGACGCAGGAGGAGTACGCGCTGGCGCGCACCGAGCGCAAGACGGCGGCCGGCTATCACGGCTTCCAGTTCCATTACGCGCCGGACGTGACGCTCGACGAGGATCTCGCGCGGCGCGACCTGACGATCAACGCGATGGCGCGCGAGGTGAGCCCGGAGGGCGAGCTGGTCGGGCCCGTGATCGATCCGTTCGACGGGCAGGCCGACCTGCGCGCGCGCATGTTCCGGCATGTGAGCGATGCGTTCGTCGAGGATCCGGTGCGGATCCTGCGCATCGCACGCTTCGCCGCGCGGTTCGCGGATTTCACGGTCGCGGACGAAACGCTCGCGCTGATGCGGCGGATGGTCGACGCGGGCGAGGTCGACGCGCTCGTGCCCGAACGCGTGTGGCAGGAAATCGCGCGCGGGCTGATGGAGGCGAAGCCGTCGCGGATGTTCGCGGTGCTGCGCGAGTGCGGCGCGCTCGCGCGCATCCTGCCAGAGGTCGATGCGCTGTGGGGCGTGCCGCAGCGCGCCGACTACCACCCGGAGGTCGACACGGGCGTGCACGTGATGATGGTCGTCGACTATGCGGCGAAGCAGGGCTATTCGCTGCCGGTGCGCTTCGCGGCGCTCACGCACGATCTCGGCAAGGCGACGACGCCGGCCGACGTGCTGCCGCGCCACATCGGCCACGAGGGTCGCAGCGTCGACCTGCTCAAGCCGTTGTGCGAGCGGCTGCGCGTGCCGAACGAATGCCGCGATCTCGCGCTGGTCGTCGCGCGCGAGCACGGCAACCTGCATCGCGTGATGGAGATGGGGGCGGCCGCGCTGGTGCGGCTGTTCGAGCGCAGCGACGCGCTGCGCAAGCCGGCGCGTTTCGCCGAGATGCTGCAGGCGTGCGAATCGGATGCGCGCGGGCGGCTCGGGCTCGAAGCGCAGCCGTATCCGCAGGCCGAGCGGCTGCGTGTCGCGCTCTCGGCCGCGCGCAGCGTCGACGCCGGTGCAATCGCGCGCGGCATCGGCAACGACACGGAGAAGATCAGGGAAGCCGTGCATCGCGCACGGATCGAGGCCGTCGCGCAGGCGCTCGAGATCGGGGAATAGGGCCGACGGGAAGGGTGCGCGTCGCGCGCCTGCCTCTCTCCCGGCAACCGTTACGACTTCTTCTTGCGCGCCGGCTTCGCGGCCGCCGGGCGTTTGCCGGCGGATGCGCGCGGCTTGGTCGCTGCCTTCTTTTCTTTTCCTGCCGCGCCGGCGTCACGATCGCGTTCCGCCTGCTTGGGCGCCGACCCACGGCGGCTCGCGCGCGGCTCGCCCGGCGTCGCGCGCGCGACGGGCGCTGGTTTCCTGACGTCCATCGTCGCGGAGACGAACCCGGCGCCACGGTCGTCGAACAGCGGCAGCGTGCCGACCGCGATCACCTCGGCCGGCCCGTCGCCCACGTTGGCGACCCGGTGCCGCTTGCGCGCGTCGAAGTGCAGCGAGTCGCCGGGCGACAGCGGGTAATCCTTCTTGCCGACCGTGTAGCAGATCCGGCCGGCCAGCACGTACACGAACTCGTCGCCGCCGTGCGCGACCCATTCCGAGCGATAGCCTTCCATCATCTGCACCTTGAGCGCGTTGATCTGGCTGCCGTCGAACGTGGTGGAGAGGCGTTCGTACCACTGCGACGTGGCGTCGAGCGCGTACGGCTTGCGGCGGCCCTCGTACGAATCGGGCTGCGCCTGGCGCGGCTGGTCGATCAGCGCGCTGAGCGGCACGCCGAGTGCCTTCGCGACGTTGACGAGCGACGACAGCGAGATGCCCGTGAGGTGGCGCTCGACCTGGGACAGGAACCCGACCGACAGCTTCGCTTCGGTCGCGACTTCCAGCAGCGTCTTCTTCGCTTCCCGGCGCAGGCGGCGAATCCGCTGGCCGATACGCATGATGTCTGAATCCATGAATCTCTTTCGTGGCAACGAGTCGGGAGGCGAGCGGACGGGCGGTGCAGCCGCCGGACAGGGATTTCCGCGCATCGCACGAAGCACGGCCGTCGGGACGGCGATGCCGGCGAATTGTACCGCGCTGTGTCGCCGGGTGAATTCACGTTGTGCCGGGATACGCAGGCGCCGCGCCGATTTTAGCCCTACGAAAATTTTAGCTTGACCTCAATTTCGGCGTGCTCTAGATTCTGCTGCGCGCATCAAACAAAATTAAGTGGGACGAAATTTTTTCAAGGGCCTGCCGCCGGAACGGAACGGCGGCCCGGCGCCATGCGGGGTCGAGCGCCGACCGTGCAGCGGCGTCGTGCCGTGTCAGGCCTGCCTCGGGCTTGCTCCCCGCCGCGTCACCGCCGGCCGCCGACAACAATGCATAACGGGCTTCCGATGATCGATCGACTGAAATACAGCTTCTCCGGCCTTCCCCCGTACGACGCGTCCGTCGCCGACACGCAAGCTGGCTTGTCGCGCCTGCTCGACGCCGCACGGCTCGACGCGGTGCTGGTCACGTCGCAGGACGAATACGTGACCGAGTACCTGCCGCTCGCCAACAATCCGCGCTATGCGCTGTCGGGTTTCAACGGCTCGGCGGGCTGCGGGATCTTCCTGAGCGCGGCGACCGCGCAGGCGCTCGATCTGCCCCCGTTCGTGCTGTTCGTCGACGGCCGCTATCACCTGCAGGCCGAGCAGCAGTGCGATCCGGCGTGCGTGCGCATCGAGAAGCTCGAGATGAACGTGACGATCTGGCAGGCGATGGCCGACTGGCTGGTCGCGCACGGGAGCCGGCTCGCACGGGTCGGCTACGACGCGCTGCGGATCAGCGTCGGGCAGCGCGATCGTCTGTTCGAGCAGACGCAGGCGGCGTCGCTCGACTGGACGAGCCTCGCCGATCGCGAGATCGATCGCGCGATCGCATTGCCGGGCTGGGTCGTCGAGCGGCCGATCTTCGAGGTGCCGGAATCGGCGACCGGCCTGAGCGTCGCGCAGAACGTCGATACGCTCAACCGCAAGCTCGCCGCGCATACCGGCGCGCCGGACGGCAAGACCGCGTTCTTCACCTGCGCGTCGGACGACCTCGCGTACCTGCTGAACAGCCGCGGTTATCACATCCCGAATGCATCGTCGCACCTCGGCTTCCTGTTCGCGGTCGGCGGGCAGGTGGCGTTGTTCCTGCCGGAAGGCTGCGACCGCTGCGAGGTCACGCTCGCGTCGTATCCGGCGCTGCACGTGATCCGGCGCGACGTCGCGGCGCTCGAGCGCTTTCTTGCACAGTTCGACGTCGAGCACGTGTGCTACGGCTTCGAATCGGTGAACTGCGCGCTCGTCGACGCGGTGAAGCGGGTGTGGCCGCACGCGCGGCACGCCGACTTCAGCCCGGTCGAGGCGATGCGGGCCGGCAAGACGCCGGCGGTGCTCGACCGGTTCCGCGATGCGTTCGCGCGCAGCTCGGCGGCGATCGCCGAGACGATGCGCTGGGCGAAGGCCGGCGAGCCGGGCGCACGCCACACCGAATACGACCTGGCGCGTACGATCAACGACGCGTACGGCGCACGCTCGGCGGTGGCGCTGACGTTTCCGTCGATCGCGGCGAACGGCGCGAACAGCGCGTTCGCGCATTACACCGCGGCGAGCGCCGACGTCGAGCTGACGGAAGGCGAACTCGTGCTGCTCGACAGCGGGGCCTATTACGAAGCCGGCTTCGCGACGGACTGCACGCGCGTCGTGCTGCGCCGAACCCGGCCGGATACGGTCGCGCAGCCGTGGCAGCGCGAGATCTACACGGTCGCGCTGAAAGCCTGCATCAAGGGGCTCGTCACGCGCTTCCCGAGCACCGCGAAGGGCGGCGATGTCGATGCGGTGGTGCGGCAGGTGTGCCGCGATCACGGCCACGATTTCGGCCACGGCACCGGGCACGGCGTCGGGATTCACGTGCACGAGGGCGGCGTGCGGTTCGCGCCGGGCGCGAAGTACGGGCTCGTGCCGAATGCGGTGATTTCGGTCGAGCCGGGCATCTACGTGCCCGGCAAGGGTGGCGTGCGGATCGAGAACATCGTGATCATCCACCAGGACGACGCGCAGCCGGACACCGTCACGTTCGAGAACATCGTGACGGTGGGCTACGACTGGGACCTGATCGATCTCGACCTGCTGGACGACGGCGAGCGCGCGTACCTGCGCGACTACGAGCGGCTGTGCGTGGAGCGCGGCACGCAGGTCACCGCGTGTCCGCTGCTGTAAGCACCGCCGCCCGCGCCGGTCAGTTCAGCAGACGCGCCCGCACGAGCGGCGCGATCCGCTCGGCGAGCCATGCGTGGGTGCGCGTGGTCGGGTGCAGCGTGTCCCAGAACACGAAGCGTGCCGGATCGCGGCAGTCCGCGCGCGGCGTCTGCGCGGCCATGTAGGTGAACGACGACGGCTTCGGAATGTCGAGGCACGAGCGCTTCGCATCGTCGAAGCCGTACTGGGCCGGATGGCTCAGCAGGTCGTCGAACAGCGCGTACGCATCGAACACCTCGAGCCGCAGCGTCGCGCCGTAGCGGGCGCGCAGCGCGGCGGCCGCGTCGGCGAGGCGCTGGTTGTAGTCCTTCACCTGCGCGGCGACGCTCGCGGTGTCGGTGCGGGTCGCGAACACTGGCGCGCGCGACACGTCCGGCAGCGTGACGAGCATGATCCGCGTCGCCCCGGCCGCGGCGAGCCGCTCGAGGCTGTCGCGCACCGCATTCGCCGCCTGCTCGGGCGAGCGCCCGTAGTTCACCAGATCGTTGCCGCCCGCGAACACCGCGAACAGCGTGTTGGCGGGCCGGTAGTCCGGCGCGCGATCCATGTATTCGCGCCACGAGTCGATCTGCTGCACGAGGCCCGGCACGACGAGGTACTGGTCGGTCGCCGCGCCGCCGATCGCCCAGTTGTAGAACGGCAGCCGCAGCGTGTTGGCGAGATATTCGGCCCACACCGGGCCGTTGCTGAAACGTCCCGCCTGCCAGCTCGTGCCGTTCGGCAGCTTCCACTGGCTCGCGTTGAACATGTTCTGCGTGTCGGACAGGCTGTCGCCGAACACGATCAGCTTGTTGACGCGCGCGTCCTGCTGCGCGGCATCGATGGTCCACACCGTGTAGTTGAACGACAGCGCGTTGTTCGCCGCGACCGCCTGCACGAGGTCGGATTTGATGCCTTTCGCGGCCAGCGTCTTGCGGCACACGTCGGCGAGCGTGTCCTGCGTCGTCGTGCTGTAGAACATGTTCTTCCACTGCGTGATGCCGTCGGCCCACCAGTAGCCGGACACGCGATACCAGTCGCCGCCGGCGGGGTTGCGCGCCCATTCGTAGGTCGAGGCCGGCTTCAGCGGATCCGCGTCGATCCGGTACCAGCAGCGCAGGTACGTGTAGGTGTCGGACCCGCGGCGCGACGCGCGCGGCGTGGCTCCCGGCGTGCTCGATGCGGCCGGCGGCACGACGTCGGGGCCGGCCGGCGACAGCGACATGTCGCCCGTCGGCGTGGGCAGCGGCGCGGGGCCGGCGGCCTGCGCGGCGGGGAGCGTCAACGCAGCGCCCAGCGCCGCGACGGCGGAAACGGCGGCGACGCGGGATGAAAACGGAATGCGGAAATACGGCATGCGGCCCTCTTCTGATTGTTGTGACGGGACGGCGGCGCGGCTGCGCAGCCGTGTATCGGAAGGGACCGTGAGTGCCGGGCTCGGGCCCGGTCTGTCGAAACGTGAGATGCCGCACATGGCGGCGAGAGGCAGAAAGTACGGTGGCGGCGCTGCCGCCGGTCAGTCAGTGCTTCAGCGCGCGAGTGCCGACACGCGCCCGTCGGGGCCGTAGACGCCGGCTGGTGCGGGCGCCGAGCGCAGCACCGCGAGCGCGCGCTCGTTGTAGTCCATCCGGATCCGGATCAGCATCCCGTTGTTCGCATTGGCCTGGCGCGCGCGTTCGGCGGACTGCTGCAGCAACTGCCAGCGGCCGGCGAGGCGGGCATCGCGCTCGGCGGCCTGGTCCATCCCCTTCTTGCCGGACGGAAAGCCGAGTGCGGAAAGCTGCGTGTCGCGCGTGCGTTCGAGCTGCGCGAGCCGGTCGATCAGCTCGCTTTTCTTTTCGACGATCCCCGGCAGCATCTCGAGCGGCTGCGCCATCGTCAGCGCCTTTTCCTCGTAGGCGAGCAGGGACGCGAACGCTTCGACCGTCGCGTGTTCGTCGTTGACCGTGGCCAGCAGCTCTTCTCTCATCGCGTCATGCTCGTCGCGCCGGCGCGTCGGACGCGCCGGCAAACCGGGGGGACCGGCCTCGCGAGGCCGGCTTCAGCTGCCCGGACGCTGCTGCTGCAGCAGCTCTCGGGCGGTATTCAATACGCCGTCGGCGATCTTGTTCGCGTCGATCGTCAGCGTGCCGTTGTTCAGCGCGTCCTTGATCGACTGGACCAGGCCCGTGTCGATATCGCCGGTGCCGGACGCGGATACCGAACGCAACTGGCCGGACAGACCCGACAGGTTCACGGTCGAGTCACCGCCGGTCGACCCGCCATCGGCCGCCTGCGCGGACGAGGACGAGGCCGTGCCGGATTGCGCACGGGTCGCGCCGTTGCCGGTCGGTGCCAGGGGGCTCGGGTTCGGAGTGGAATCGATCTTCACGATGGGTTTCCTGTTCGGTTTGACCCAGATAACGGCCGGGTCGGCCCGAACTTTAGCATCGCGAGCCCGAAATGCTCCGAATAAACAATTCTTTACATTCTTGCGGCGCTATCCGTCCCTATAACGGAATTTCCACGGTGCCGGCGTCCTTGACGATCGCCGTGACGATCTGGCCCGCCGCCATTCGCACTCGCACCGACTGGCCGGGCGCGGCATTCGCCAGCGCGCTGCCTTCGGCCGAAATCGTGAAGCCGGGCCCGGCCGCGACGACCCGCACCTGCTGGCCGGCCGACACCGACGCCGCGCTCTTCAGCAGGTCCTGCCGCAGCGGCAGCCCGGCCGAGATGCGCGCGAGCGCGGTCGAGCCGATCGCCTGCGCCGGATCGGTGATCACCGCGAGCGGCAGCACCGTCAGGTCGCCGTCGCGGGCGACCAGGTCGGCCGCGGAGAGCGGCTCGCCGGGCGCGATCTGGCGCGCGGCGACGTAATAGGTGGCCTGCACGGTGACTTTCGCCTGCAGGTAGACGGTCCACGGCCGCTCGCCCGCGCAGCGCACGCCGACCGTCGTGCGGCCCCACAGGCGCGCACCGGTCGGCAGGAACGGTTCGAGCGTCGTACACGCGGCGAGCCCGCGCGGAAACGCGGTCGTGACGGTCGCGGTGGTCTTGCCGGGCAGGCCCGCGATCTGCTGCTGCAGGAATGCGAGGGCCGTGCGGCGGATCGACTCGGGATCCTGCTGGCCGGGCGGCGTCGCGGGCTGGGCCGCGTTGGCGGCATTGGCCGCCGGGGCCAAGTTCGCGGAAACCGGTGCGGCGCGCGGCGCCGGCGCGGCGGACGCGGCGCGGGCCG
>NZ_CABVPW010000062.1:0-39753 GCF_902499025.1 Burkholderia lata
GAGCCGGCGTTCCATGCCGCGCGCGAGCGCGCGCTGGCGCTCGCCGACCTCGCGCAGCAGCAGCGCGCGCTGCGGGCTCGCCAGCTCGGCCGCGCCGGTCGGCGTCGGCGCACGCACGTCGGCCGCGAAATCCGCGATCGTGAAATCGGTTTCGTGCCCGACGCCGCTGACGACCGGCACTTCGCTCGCGGCGATTGCACGCGCCAGCGCCTCGTCGTTGAACGACCACAGATCCTCGATCGAGCCGCCGCCGCGACAGACCAGCAGCACGTCGACCTCGCGGCGCGCATTCGCGGCCTCGACGGCCGCGACGAGCTTTTCGGCGGAACCGGCACCCTGCACGGGCGCCGGATAGACGATCACCGGAATGTGCGGCGCGCGGCGGGCGAGCGTGGTCAGCACGTCGCGCAGCGCGGCCGCCTGCAGCGACGTGACGATGCCGATCGCGCGCGGGTGGGCCGGCAGCGGCCGCTTGCGCTCGGGCGCGAACAGTCCCTCACTCTCGAGCTGCGCCTTCAGCCGCAGGAACGCCTCGTACAGGCGCCCCTGGCCCGTGCGCCGCACGGCCTCGACGTTGAGCTGCACTTCGCCGCGCGGCTCGTACATCGTGACGACCGCGCGCACCTCGATCCGGTCGCCTTCACGCGGCGTGAATTCCGCATATTGCGCGCGGCCGCGGAACATCACGCAGCGCATCTGCGCCTGCTGGTCCTTGATCGAGAAATACCAGTGGCCGCTCGCGGCGCGCGTGAAATTCGACACTTCGCCCGAAATCCACAGCAGCGGAAACGAACGCTCGAGCATCGTCGAAATCGCGCGATTGAGCGCCGAGACGGGAATCACTTCGTCGCCGCCGCGGGTCGCGCCCGGTGCGGCAAATGGGGAGTCGGAAGGCATGGACGATCGGATGAATGCTGGCGGCGACACGATAGTCCGACACGCGCGCGACGTCCAGCGCCGGGCGCTTGCGCGGTGACGTTCGGAAGGTGTCCACATTTTGGCAATCATCGGCCTAAAACGCGTGAAAACCGCTGAAAAATCCAGACAATTCCCCGTAACACATTGATTTTTATATATTTTTAACTCTTTCGGAATGATTCTCATCCGATTCGAAGCCCACCCGGCGGGCGTTTGACGCCATCGAGCGGGGAGTTCTTCACAGAGTTATCCACAAGCCGCCGCGATCCGGCCCCGCGAGCCGCGGCGGCCGGTCGCGCTTGCCGCGCCCGCCTGCGGCGCGCTAGAGTGCCGCCTTCCGCAGACCCCGCGGCATGCGCCGCCCAACGGAGAATCCGCCTTGACGAATCCGTCCCAAGCCGCGGCGCACGACCTGCCGCGCCCGGCCCGATGAGCGCGCCCGACGGCCCGCTCGCGCGGCTCGAAGCCCGCCTGACGCGCGAATGGCAGCGCCGCGGCGCGCTCGCGTGGGCGCTCACGCCGTTCGCGTGCGTGTTCGGCCTGTGCGCGGCGCTGCGACGCGCCGCCTACACACAGGGCTGGAAAAAGCCGGTCGACGTCGGCGTGCCCGTCGTCGTGGTCGGCAACGTGACCGTCGGCGGCACCGGCAAGACGCCGACCGTGATCGCACTCGTCGACGCGCTGCGGGCGGCCGGCTTCACGCCCGGCATCGTGTCGCGCGGCTACGGCGCGAACGTGAAGGCGCCGACCGCCGTCACGCTCGCGTCGCGGGCCAGCGCGGGCGGCGACGAACCGCTCCTGATCGCACGCCGCACCGGCGCGCCCGTCTGGGTCTGCCCCGATCGCGTCGCGGCCGCGCAGGCGCTGCGCGCCGCGCATCCGGACGTCGACGTGATCGTCAGCGACGACGGCCTGCAGCACTACCGCCTCGCGCGCACGGTCGAGCTCGTCGTGTTCGACCACCGGCTCGGCGGCAACGGCTTCCTGCTGCCGGCCGGGCCGTTGCGCGAGCCGCTGTCGCGGCATCGTGACGCCACGCTCGTCAACGATCCGTACAGCGGCGCGCTGCCGCCATGGCCCGACACCTATTCGCTCGCGCTCACGCCGGGTGCCGCGTGGCACCTCGACCAGCCCGCGCTGCGCCGCCCGCTGTCGCAATTCGCGAACGAACGCGTGCTCGCCGCGGCCGGCATCGGCGCGCCGGAACGCTTCTTCGCGACGCTGCGCGCGGCCGGTCTCGCGCCCGCGACGCGTGCGCTGCCCGACCATTACGCGTTCGCCGACAATCCGTTCGTCGACGACGCCGTCGATGCGATCCTGATCACCGAGAAGGATGCAGTAAAATTGGGCGCTTCCTGGCGCGACGCTCGACTGTGGGTCGTCCCCGTCGAAGCCGCGCTCGCCCCTCGCCTCATTGCCCTCGTTGTGGAGAAACTCCGTGGACGCTCGCCTGCTTGAAATTCTTGTGTGCCCTATCTGCAAAGGCCCGCTCCACTATGACCGTGCCGCGCAGGAGCTGATCTGCAACGCGGACAAGCTCGCCTACCCGATCCGCGACGGTATCCCCGTGATGCTGGTCGACGAAGCACGCCAGACCGTCGAAGGCACGCCGGTCGACCCGGCCGGCCGCTAAGTCGCTCGATCCAGCCCGAGCCAGCCCGAGCCGCGGCCCGTCCGCGGCCAGGGCGCCGAACCCGCCGGGCGCCCGCACCAGACGCGCCGCCCGCTCCGTTCTTCTCACCGCCCTCCCCGATGACTCACCCGCAACCCTTCATCGCCGTCATTCCCGCCCGGCTCGCGTCGACGCGGCTCCCGAACAAGCCGCTCGCCGATCTCGGCGGCAAGCCGATGGTCGTGCGTGTCGCCGAGCGCGCGCGCGAAGCGGGCGCGCAGCAGGTGCTGGTCGCGTCCGACGCGCAGAGCGTGCTCGATGCGGCCCGCGATCACGGCTTCGAAGCGGTGCTGACGCGCGCCGATCATCCGTCCGGCACCGACCGGCTCGCGGAAGTCGCGGCGACGTTCGGGTGGAGCGACGACACCGTCGTCGTCAACGTGCAGGGCGACGAGCCGCTGATCGACCCCGCGCTCGTGCGCGACGTAGCGTCGCACCTCGCCGCGCATCCGGCCTGCGCGATTGCGACGGCGGCCCATCCGATCCACGACGCGGCCGACGTGTTCAACCCGAACGTCGTGAAGGTCGCGCTCGACGCGCACAGCGTCGCGCTGTACTTCTCGCGCGCGCCGATTCCGTGGAGCCGGGACGCGTACCAGCCGCACTGGCCCGACGTCGCGGCCATGCCTGCACCCGCTTTCCCGGTCTACCGGCACATCGGCCTCTATGCGTATCGCGCGCGTTTCCTGCGCACCTATCCGACGCTCGCACAGGCGCCGATCGAACAGGCTGAGCAGCTCGAGCAGCTGCGCGCGCTCTGGCACGGCGAGCGCATCGCAGTGCTGATCACCGAGTCCGCGCCCGAAGCCGGCATCGACACGCCGGCCGATCTCGCACGCGTGCAGGCCCTTTTTCAGCCGTCATCAAAATAACCCGTGGCATAATCAGGCGATTGTGCGAGCCGTCCGCGACCAGCGCGTCCTCGCTTGACCCCGCCCGCGGCCCTGCCGGCAGCCGCGCGTCGCCTAACCCGACGCGCCGCATCAGACCGGTCCGCCACGCGCCAGGCAAGCCCCGCGCACGCCGTCGCCGGCGCTTTTTTCGTCTCGCCACACGAATCTACATACTGGAGATATCACCATGCGTTTGATCCTGTTGGGCGCGCCCGGCGCGGGAAAGGGCACCCAGGCAAACTTCATCAAGGAAAAGTTCGGCATCCCGCAAATCTCGACGGGCGACATGCTGCGCGCGGCCGTGAAAGCCGGCACGCCGCTCGGCGTCGAAGCGAAGGGCTACATGGACGCAGGCAAGCTCGTGCCGGACGCGCTGATCATCGGCCTCGTCAAGGAGCGCCTGAAGGAATCCGACTGCGCGAACGGTTATCTGTTCGACGGTTTCCCGCGCACGATCGCGCAGGCTGACGCAATGAAGGAAGCCGGCGTCGCGATCGACTACGTGCTGGAGATCGACGTGCCGTTCTCGGAAATCATCGAGCGCATGAGCGGCCGCCGCACGCACCCGGCATCGGGCCGCACGTACCACGTCAAGTTCAACCCGCCGAAGGTCGAAGGCCACGACGACGTGACGGGCGAACCGCTGGTCCAGCGCGACGACGACAAGGAAGAAACCGTCAAGAAGCGTCTCGAAGTGTACGAAGCGCAGACCAAGCCGCTGATCACGTACTACGGCGACTGGGCGCAGCGCGGCGAGGAAAATGGCCTGAAGGCTCCGCAGTATCGCAAGATCTCGGGCCTCGGCAGCGTCGAGGAAATCCGCGAGCGCGCGTTTGGCGCACTGAAGTAAGCAGCGCGTCGCGCACCCGCAAGCCGCCCTTTCCGGGCGGCTTTTTTTTGCCCGGACGGAATTGGCACGACCGTTCTCGTCTCGCCGCCGCGCGAAGGCGCCCCGTACAATCAGTCGAGTGCGGGCACCTCCATTACCGGCGGACCGGCATTTCAACCCATCGCGCGGCGTCGGATCGGGCAAGCGTTTGTGTGGAAGCGCTACTTGAGCCGAAGCGGCAATGGCGCTCAACCGCCTTGCATGGGACCTCCCCAGGCGCTGAAGCGCCAAGGGCGGTCGACCGCCTTGGCATGGGACCTCCCTAGGCGCTGAAGCGCCAAGGGCGGTCGACAAAGGAGAGAGTCATGGAAATTCGCGGCAACGTGTTCCTGATCACGGGCGGCGCATCGGGCCTCGGCGCCGGCACCGCGCGGATGATCGCGCAGGCAGGCGGCACGGTCGTGCTCGCCGACCTGAACGACGCGGCGGGCACCGCGCTCGCAACCGAGCTGGGCGGCATTTTCGTGCACTGCGACGTGTCGAGCGAAACCGACGCGCAGGCTGCCGTCGACGCGGCGACGCGCGCCGGCACGCTGCGCGGCCTCGTGAACTGCGCGGGTATCGCACCCGCCGCGAAGACCGTCGGCAAGGACGGCGCGCATCCGCTCGACGTATTCGCGAAGACGATCAACGTGAACCTCGTCGGCACGTTCAACATGATCCGGCTCGCGGCCGCCGCGATGGCCGCCACCGCGCCGACCGCGGACGGCGAGCGCGGCGTGATCGTCAGCACCGCGTCAGTTGCCGCATTCGACGGACAGATCGGGCAGGCCGCGTACGCGGCGTCGAAAGCCGGCGTCGCGGGCATGACGCTACCGATCGCGCGCGACCTGTCGCGCAACGGCATCCGCGTGATGACGATCGCGCCCGGCCTGTTCGAGACGCCGATGCTGCTCGGCATGCCGCAGGACGTACAGGACGCGCTGGGCGCAATGGTGCCGTTCCCGCCTCGGCTCGGCAAACCGGCCGAGTACGCGCTGCTGGTGCGCCAGATCGTCGAGAACCCGATGCTCAACGGCGAAGTGATCCGCCTCGACGGCGCGATCCGGATGCAGCCGAAATAGGCACAAAAAAAACGCCCGCGATGCGGGCGTTTTTTCATTCAGGGTTGCGGCAAACACGGCGGTGGCTCAGTCCTCGCCGTCGCGCTGCATCCGCTGCCGCAATTCGGTCACCTGCGACTCGACGACGGTGGCGTCGTCCGCGTCCGGCCGCTCGCCGAGATACTGCTCGAGATCCTCGAGTGCGGGGCGCAGGTAATCGAGCCGCGCATACGCGAACCCGCGGTCGCGGACTTCGTCGAGGTGCTCGGGCAGCAGGATCACGAGCCGCTGCTGCACCGCGAGCAGCCGCTGCCAGCGTTCCGTCTGAAGATAGATCGTCTTCAGGTTGCGCAGCATCCGCGCGATGATCTCGCGGCTCGTCGCGGGCTGCAGCAGCGCGCGCAACGCGCTGTCGACCGCACCGGCCGCCCGCGCGACGTACGGCTCGAGCATCTCGACCATCTCGGCTTCGGACAGCGAATGGCCGTTGGCCGGATCGATGATCAGGTCGCCGTCCGGCAGCGTGACGCGCAGCAGGAAGTGGCCGGGGAACGATACGCCGCGCGCCGGTACGCCGATCTGCTCGGCGAGTTCCAGGTACAGCACCGACAACGAGATCGGGATCCCGCGCCGCCGCTTCAGCACGGCGTTCAGGTGGCTGTTATCGGGGTCGTAGTAATCGTTGTGATTGCACGCGAAGCCGAGCTCGCGGAAAAAGAAGTCGTTCAGCGCGGCGACGCGGCCTTTCAGGTCCATATCGTCGGCAAGCCGCCGGCGCAGCCGCGCCGCCAGCATGTCGAGTTCGGCCAGCGTGCCCTGCAGATCGAGGTCGGGATACGCGTCCTGCGCCAGCGACAGCGCCGCTTCCGTGACGGGCAGGCTGTCGTCGTCTGCCACGAGCGTGCTGAAGAAGTCGAGGACGCGGGTCATTGCGGTCGTCACTTGGCGCGCCTTCTGAAATAAGCGTATTTGAAGCCCATCACCCACAACATACCGAAATATAGTGCAGCGAACAGCACGAGGCACGCAGCCATCAGCGCAATGCGATCGAGCGGCTGCGCACGCATCCCGGTCCAGTCGAAGCTGACCGACAGCCAGTGCATCAGCCCGGCGAGCACGAGCGTCGCACCGATCAGCTGCACGAAGAAGCGCAGCCAGCCCGGCGACGGCTGGTAGATGCCGCGCTTGCGCAGCCCGATGAACAGCAGCAGCGAGTTCAGGCACGCGCCGACGCCGATGCTCAACGTCAGGCCCGCGTGGCCGATCAGCGGCACGAACACATAGTTCGAGATCTGCGTGACGATCAGCACGCCGATCGCGATCTTCACGGGCGTCTTGATGTCCTGCTTCGCATAGAAGCCCGGCGCGAGGATCTTGATCAGGATGATGCCGACGAGGCCGATCCCGTAGGTCGCGAGCGCGCGCGCGACCATCGTCACGGTATGCGCGTCGAACTTGCCGTAGTTGAACAGGGTCGCGGTGAGCGGCGTCGCGAAGAAGAACAGCGCGAGCGCGCTCGGTGCCGCGAGCAGGAACGTGACGCGCAGCCCCCAGTCGAGCAGCGCCGAATATTCGTGCGAATCGGCGTCGACGTGCGCCTTCGACAGGCTCGGCAGCAGGATCGTGCCGAGCGCGACGCCGAGCAGCGCCGTCGGGAATTCCATCAGGCGGTCGGCGTAGTTGATCCACGACACCGCGCCCTGCCCGAGCCGCGACGCGATGTTGGTGTTGATGATCAGCGACAGTTGCGCGACCGACACCGCGAACGTCGCGGGCACCATCTTCGCGAGCACGCGCTTCACGCCCGGATGGCGCAGCGCGCGCATCGGGTTGAGGCCGATCAGCGGCACCATGTCGATCTTCTTCAGGCCCGGCAGCTGCACGAGGAACTGCAGCACGCCGCCGACGATGACGGCCCATGCGAGCGCGAACACCGGCACCTTCAGGTGCGGCGCGACGAACACGGCCGCGGAGATGAACGCGACGTTGAGCAGCACCGGCGCGAACGCGGGCAGCGAGAAGCTCTTGTATGTGTTCAGCACGCCGGAGGCGAGCGTCGTCAGCGAGATGAACACGATGTACGGGAACATGATCCGCGTCATCGTGACCGCGAGCGGGAACGCCTGCCCGTCGGTGTGCAGGCCGGACGCGACCGCGAACACGACCCACGATGCGCCCACGATCCCGAGGACCGACAGCACGGCAAGCGCCCACGCCAGCACGGTGGACATCGCGTCGACGAGCGCTTTCGTCGCGTCGTGCCCCTGCTGGTTCTTGAACTCGGCAAGGATCGGCACGAACGCCTGCGAGAACGCGCCTTCGGCAGACAGGCGGCGCAGCAGGTTCGGGATACGGAAGGCGACGTAGAACGCGTCGGTGTATTGACTGGCGCCGAACGCACGGGCGATCAGCGTCTCGCGGGCCAGTCCGGTCACGCGCGACAGCAGCGTGAAGCCGCTGACCGTCAGCAGGGCTCGGAATAGATTCATGGGGCGCTTATTATACGGACGTTGCGTGGCCCGGCCAGCGGTCGACACCGAAAAGCGCGCAATCCGCCGGCGTCCCATCCGGCGGGCGTCACGTTGAGCTTGCCACTCGCTTGATTTTGTTGCTATAATCGCCGGTTTCTGGGCTCGTACATGCACGGCAACTGCCGTTTTCATGTCCCGGCCTCGGTTAAAATCACCGTTTTTTATGCGCCCCTGGGCAATCGCTCTCAGGGGACGGATCGAAAAGCAGCGCTTGGCCGTCTAGGCTCCAAGCTCTGGAAACAGGACAGGATAAGGAACCGTCATGGCTAACTCCGCACAAGCACGCAAGCGCGCCCGCCAGGCCGCGAAGGCAAATTCGCACAACTCGGCGCTGCGCTCGAAATTCCGTACCGCGATCAAGGCTGTTCGCAAGGCTGTCGACGCCGGCGATCAAGCAAAGGCTGCCGATCTGTTCAAGGCTGCCGTGAAGACGATCGACACGATCGCTGACAAGAAGATCGTTCACAAGAACAAGGCCGCTCGCAGCAAGAGCCGCCTGGCCGCGGCCGTCAAAGGCCTGCAGGCAGCAGCGTAAATCCGGTGCGCCCGCTCACGCGGGCGTTCCTGTTTCCTGCGATCGCAAAAAAGCCCGCCTAGGCGGGCTTTTTTGTCGTCTGTCGCCGGCGCGCGCTGCGGGCCGGCCACATTTGCCAGGGCGGGCGCGGTAAGCGCCGTCGCCCGTGCCGGCATCATTTCTTCTCGCCGTAGTCCGGCAGTTCGCACGCCTCGGTGACGACGAGGTTGTTGTCCTTCGCGAAATTCAGCACGAAATCGAACGCCATCGGCTCGACGTCGCGCAGTCGGGAATCGAGGATCACGCATTTCAGGTCGCCGAGCATCGTCGGACGCACGTAGAGCGAATACTGGAGACGCGCGTTCCGCCCGCTCGCCCCCGGCCCGAAGCAGGCCATCACACCGGCCAGACGTTCCGACCAGTCGCTCGGGCGAAACTTTTTCCCGTCTTTCGTGATGCCCTGGATGAAGAATTCGGTCGGAGGGGTTTCAGCCATGTGGTTACCCAAGTGACGGCCCGGCGATGTCCAGGCAACGGCGCCTGGATACGCGAAACACAAAGCTGAAACGGACGGCGGCACAAGCATTCCGGTATCCCGAAAACGGGACGTCGGCGCGCGCCGCCGGTGGACTGCACCGGATTTGTGCAGCGCACGGCTTGTGTCCGGCAGAGCGCGAGGAGGCTTGCCTGCCGGGCTGGAGAAAACTTTCGAATTATACCGCAGCGCGCCATTGCGCGCCGTCCCGACACCCCTCCTCCTGCATCGCTTGCCGCACGCGGCGATCGCGCCCCGCTTCTCTCCGCGGCTCGTCAAAGCACAGAAAATCCTTTATGCTGCTTTGAGTTATCCACACCCGACGGCCGCGCCGTCCGGCCTTGCTGCCGGGGGCAACCCGCCGTATTTCGCTTCATGACCGCCAAAACCATTCGTCACTACCTGCAGTTCAAGGATTTCTCGCTGGAAGACTACGAGTACGTGCTCGAACGCACGGGTATCCTGAAGCGCAAGTTCAAGAACTACGAGACCTATCACCCGCTGCACGATCGCACGCTCGCGATGATCTTCGAGAAGAGCTCGACGCGCACGCGCCTGTCGTTCGAGGCCGGGATCTTCCAGCTCGGCGGCCACGCCGTCTTCATGAGCACGCGCGACACGCAGCTCGGCCGCGGCGAACCCGTCGAGGATTCCGCGCAGGTCATCTCGCGGATGGTCGACATCATCATGATCCGCACGTTCGAGCAGGAGGTCATCAAGCGCTTCGCGGACAATTCCCGCGTGCCGGTGATCAACGGCCTGACGAACGAGTACCACCCGTGCCAGGTGCTCGCCGACATCTTCACGTACTACGAGCACCGCGGCCCGATCGCCGGCAAGACCGTCGCGTGGGTCGGCGATGCGAACAACATGCTCTACACGTGGATCGAAGCCGCGCAGATCCTCGGCTTCAAGCTGCGCCTGTCCACGCCGCCCGGCTATGCGCTCGACATGAAGCTCGTGTCGCCCGACAGCGCGCCGTTCTATGAAGTGTTCGACGATCCGAACGAAGCATGCAAGGGCGCCGATCTCGTCACGACCGACGTGTGGACGAGCATGGGCTTCGAGGCCGAGAACGAGGCGCGAATGAAGGCGTTCGCCGACTGGTGCGTCGACGAGGAAATGATGGGCCACGCGAACCCGGACGCCCTCTTCATGCACTGCCTGCCCGCGCACCGCGGCGAGGAAGTGACGGCCGGCGTGATCGACGGCCCGCAAAGCGTCGTGTGGGACGAAGCGGAAAACCGCCTGCACGTGCAGAAAGCGCTGATGGAGTTCCTGCTGCTCGGCCGCCTCAAGCACTGACACGCCGGCACCCCGCCAGCCCATGAAAAAAAGCGCCGATCGACGATCGGCGCTTTTTGTTTGGGCGCGAGCAAAGCCGCGCTAAACCCGCGTTACAGGCAAACCGGTTCGGGCTCGAGTTCGACGCCGAAACGTGCGCGCACGTCGGCCTGGATCGCCTGCGCGAGCGCGAGCACGTCGGCACCCGTTGCACCGCCCCGATTGACGAGCACGAGCGCCTGGCGGTCGTGCACGGCCGCCGCGCCCAGCGCGCGCCCCTTCCAGCCGCAGCGGTCGATCAGCCAGCCGGCTGCGAGCTTGACCTGCCCGTCCGGCTGCGGATACGACACGATTTCTGGCGCACGGGCGCGCAGCGCATCGAACTGCGCGGCATCGATCACCGGATTCTTGAAGAAACTGCCCGCGTTGCCGAGGACGAGCGGATCGGGCAGCTTCGCGCGGCGGATCGCGACGACGGCGTCGAACACGTCGCGCGCCGTGGCCGCGTCGGGTGCGATGCCGCGTACGTCGAGTTCGCGGGTGACATCCGCGTAACCGAGCCGCGGCGCCCATTGCTTCGGCAGCCGGAACGTCACCGACACGATCGCGAACCGGCCGCGCCCTTCCCGCTTGAAAAAGCTGTCGCGGTAGCCGAACGCGCAGCGCGCGGCATCGAAGCGCTCGCTGCGCCCCGTCGCCAGCTCGACCGCGACCAGCGAGTCGAAATACGCCTTCATCTCGAGGCCGTACGCGCCGATGTTCTGGATCGGCGCGGCGCCGACCGTGCCCGGAATCAGCGCGAGGTTCTCGAGGCCCGCCATCCCGTGCTCGAGCGTCCACGCGACGAATGCGTGCCAGTTCTCGCCGCCGCCGGCCTCGACGTACCACGCGTCGTCGTCCTCGCGCACGACGCGGCGGCCCGCGATCTCGTCGAGCAGCACGACGCCGTCGAAATCGCGCGTGAACACGACGTTGCTGCCGCCGCCGAGCACGAGTCGAGGCAGGTTCGCGACGCGCGGGTCGCGATGGAGCGCCTCGAACTGCGACGCATGCGTGATGCGCGCGGCAAAGCGCGCGGTCGCGGCGATGCCGAACGTGTTGTGCGCGGCGAGCGGATGGTCGGGAAGCAGCGACAGGGCGGAATCGTCAGGAGGCATCGGCATTCGCGGTCACGTCCGCCCGGGCGGCGCATGGCCGGCCTTGGGCAAACGGAAGGGCATCGGTAAAATGGCAAACAGTCCGCAATTATAGCGAGGCCCGTGCGCGAGCCGGGTGCCCGCATCTCAAGGGAGGAATGCCATGCCATCGTTCGACGTCGTTTCCGAAGCGAACATGATCGAAGTGAAAAACGCCATCGAGCAGTCGAACAAGGAAATTTCGACGCGCTTCGACTTCAAGGGCTCCGACGCGCGCGTCGAGCAGAAGGAACGCGAGCTGACGCTGTTCGCCGATGACGATTTCAAGCTCGGCCAGGTCAAGGACGTGCTGATCGGCAAGCTGGCCAAGCGCAACGTCGACGTGCGCTTCCTCGACTACGGCAAGGTCGAGAAGATCGGCGGCGACAAGCTCAAGCAGATCGTCACCGTGAAGAAAGGCGTGACCGGCGATCTCGCGAAGAAGATCGTGCGCCTCGTGAAGGACAGCAAGATCAAGGTGCAGGCGAGCATCCAGGGCGACGCGGTGCGCGTGAACGGCACGAAGCGCGACGACCTGCAGAGCGTGATCGCGATGCTGCGCAAGGACGTGACCGACACGCCGCTCGACTTCAACAACTTCCGCGACTGATCGCCAGACGATCCGTCACGTCATCCTGCCGGGCACCGCACACGCGGCGCGCCCGGCATGCGGCAAGCGCCGCACCTCGTCAGGCTTTCCCGCCGTCCTGCGCGCCGCCGTCCGCGGCCGCCTTCTTCTTGTCGCCGATCCGGCTCTCCTGCCCCGCCAGCAGCTTCGAAATGTTGCCGCGGTGACGCCACACGAGCAGCACGCTCATCGCGAGCACGGCCCACGCGACCGGGTTGTGGCCCGTGCCGAACAGGAATACGTCGAACACCGGTGCGAACACGGCCGCCACCAGCGCCGCAAGCGACGAATAACGGAAGAAGAACGCGACGATCAGCCAGGTCAGCGCGGTCGCGAGCCCGAGCACCGGGTGCACGGCCAGCAGCACGCCGGCCGCGGTCGCGACGCCCTTGCCGCCCTGGAAGCGGAAGAACACCGGATACAGGTGGCCGAGGAACACCGCGATCGCGACCCACGCGACCGCGACCTCGGGCAGGCCGAAGTGCCGGGCGAGCCAGACGGCGATCCAGCCCTTGAAGGCATCGCCGACGAGCGTCAGGATCGCGGCCTTCTTGTTGCCGCTGCGCAGCACGTTGGTCGCGCCGGGATTCTTCGACCCGTACGAACGCGGGTCGGCCAGGCCCATCGCGCCACTGACGACGACGGCGAACGACACCGAACCGATCAGGTAGGCAACAAGGGCGGCGAGCAGGATCTGCATGCGGAGGACTCTTCTTTCAACGTATCGGTAAAGGGACGGCTGCGCGCGGCACGCCGAAACGGCGCCCATTCTACCGAACGCGCGCGGCCTGCCACGAAGGTGAAACCCTCAGTCAACACTGGCGCACTGCACGGGCTGCGCGCCGAGCAGCGACGTGAGCACGGCCGGCGCGAGGCTGACGAGGTAGCCGCGACGCCCGCCGTTCAGGTAGATCGTCGGCAGCTCGAGGATCGTCGCCTCGACGTAGACGGGCATCGTCTTGCGTGTGCCGAACGGCGACGTGCCGCCGACGAGATAGCCGGAATGGCGGTTCGCGACCTCGGGCTTGCACGGCTCGACGCGCTTCGCGCCGATCTGCCGCGCGAGGTTCTTCGTCGATACGGTGCGGTCGCCGTGCATCAGCACGATCAGCGGCTTCGCGTGCTCGTCTTCCATCACGAGCGTCTTCACGACGCTGTGCTCGTCGACGCCGAGCTGGCGCGCCGATTCGCCGGTGCCGCCGTGCTCGACGTAGTCGTACGGGTGCTCGCCGAACGCAACGCCGTGGCGGCGCAGCAACTGGGTCGCGGGGGTTTCGGACACATGCCTGGATTTGCTCATGGCGGCATTTTAATGGTGAACGACCGTCGGGCGCGCAATGGCGCCCTCGCGCCGGCGCCGGCGGTATACTCGCGGCCCGTTTTTCGCGGGGCGGCCTGCTGCGTCGCCGCAACGATTCCTGCCATCATCATTGCGGACATCGCGAAGCGCTATTGCCCGAATGGCCGATTGTGGCGCGCCCGCCGTCATGGCACGATCGTTCGCCAACCTCGTCAGCCGCCGCCCGCCCCTTTTCTGGAGACGCCATGTCCTCGTCCCCCCGTTCTTCCGAGCCGCTCGACGTCGAGGCGCTGCTCGCCGCGCTGCCTCGCCGCATCGCCGACGTGCCCGCACGCTGGGCCGCGCAGGCGCCCGCGCACCCGGCGCTGATCGAGGACGCGCGCCGCCTGTCGTACGGCGACCTGTCGCAGGCCGTCGATGCCGCGGCCGCGCTGCTCGCCAGCCTCGGCGTGCAAGGCGGCGATCGCGTGATGATCGTCGCCGAAAACTGCGTCGCGCAGATCGTGCTGCTGTTCGCGGCAGCCCGCGTC
This sequence comes from Burkholderia lata, assembly GCF_902499025.1. Lineage (GTDB taxonomy): Bacteria > Pseudomonadota > Gammaproteobacteria > Burkholderiales > Burkholderiaceae > Burkholderia > Burkholderia lata_C. Next base: position 13,913 of record NZ_CABVPW010000062.1, read on the forward strand.
GATGCGTGGGCGCTCGTGTCGAACGCGCGGTTGTCCGCCAGCGAACTCGACGCGATCGCCGCGCACGCGCGTCCGAAGCTGATCGCGTTCACCACCGACGCATCGTCCGACGCACGCACGCATGCCGAACGGCACGGCGCAACGCCTGCCGGCAGGCTGCCGGTCGACATCGGCGCGTGGTCGTATCGCGTCGACGCGAGCGCGCCGGTCGAACCGGTCGCCGCCGACGGCGCCGCGCAATGCGCGGCGCTGATCTACACGACCGGCACGACCGGCACGCCGAAAGGCGTGATGCTGTCGCATCGCAACCTGCTGTTCATCGCGGCGACGTCGAGCACGCTGCGCCGCGTGTCGCCCGACGACGTCGTCTACACGGTGCTGCCGGTGTCGCACGTGTACGGGCTCGCGTCGGTCTGCCTCGGCAGCCTGTACGCGGGCGCGACACTGCGGCTCGTGCCGCGCTTCGCGCCGGAAGCCGTGCGCGTCGCGCTTGCCGACGAAGGCGTCACGATCTTCCAGGGCGTGCCCGCGATGCACGCAAAGCTGCTCGAACACCTGCACACGCACGGCCACGCGTGGCGTGCGCCACGCCTGCGCTTCGCGTATTCGGGCGGCTCGCCGCTCGACGCGAACCTGAAGGCGCGTGTCGAGCGCCTGTACGGCGTGCCGCTGCACAACGGCTACGGGATGACCGAAAGCAGCCCGACGATCACGCAGACGCCGCTCGACGCACCGCGCACCGACAGCTCGGTCGGCGTGCCGATTCCCGGTGTGGAGATGCGGATCGTCGCGCCGGACGGCACCGACGTGCCGCCGGGCGAAGTCGGCGAGATACGCGTGCGCGGGCCGAACGTGATGCTCGGCTACTACCGCAACGCGGACGCGACACACGCGGCCGTATCGCCGGACGGCTGGCTGAGCACCGGCGATCTCGCGCGGCAGGAGGCGGACGGCGCGGTGACGATCGCGGGCCGCAGCAAGGAGCTGATCATCCGCTCGGGCTTCAACGTCTATCCGGTCGAAGTCGAGCAGGCGCTGAACGCGCATCCGGACGTCGTGCAGGCAGCGGTCATCGGCCGCGCGGTCGAAGGCAACGAGGAAGTGCTCGCGTTCGTCGAACGGGTGCCCGGCGCGACGGCGGACGAAGCGGCATTGCACGCATGGTGCGCGGAGCGGCTCGCGCCTTACAAACGCCCCGCGCACATCCGCGTGCTCGACGCGCTGCCGGCCGCGTCGACGGGGAAGGTGCTGAAGCACAAGCTGCGCGAGCTGGTCTGACGCACGCGGGCCGGCGCGCGACTCGGCCCGCGCCGTGCCGGATGCGCTAACCGCGTGGATGGTGTTGCGCGTGCAGCGTCTTCAACCGCTCGCGCGCGACGTGCGTATAGATCTGCGTGGTCGAGATGTCGCTGTGGCCAAGCAGCAGCTGCACGACGCGCAAGTCGGCGCCATGGTTCAGCAGGTGCGTCGCGAACGCGTGCCGCAGCGTGTGCGGCGACAGGTGCGCGCGCACGTCGGCGTGCTGCGCATGGCGCTTGATGATGTTCCAGAACTGCTGGCGCGTCATCCCGTCGCCGCGCGCGGTCACGAACAGCGCGTCGGCCGCGCGCGCGCCGAGCAGCACCGGCCGCGCCTCGCGCAGGTAGCGCTCGATCCACCCGTGCGCGACTTCGCCGAACGGCACGAGCCGCTCTTTCGAGCCCTTGCCCATCACGCGCACCACGCCCTCGTTGAGCCCGACCTCGACGGTCTTCAGCATCACGAGCTCGCTCACGCGCAATCCGCTCGCATACATCAGCTCGAGCATCGTGCGATCGCGCAAACCGAGCGGCGTACCGATGTCGGGTGCGCCGAGCAGCGCCTCGACCTGCGCCTCCGACAATGTCGACGGAAACCGGGCAGCCTGTTTCGCTGACGTGATCCGCAGCGTCGGGTCGGCGCTCGCGCGATGCTCGCGCACGGCCCAGCCGTAATAGCGCCGGAACACGGACAGCCGCCGGTTCGACGACGTCGCCTTGCCATCGCTGCGCGCGGCAATGTAGCCCGTCACCATCGCTTCGTCGACCGAATCGAGCGGCGCGTCGTGCGTCTCCGCCAGCCATTGGGAAAACAGCACCAGATCGCGCCGGTACGCGTCGAGCGTGTTGCGCGCGAGCCCGTGCTCGAGCCACAGCGCGTCGCAAAACACGTCGATCGACGCGCGGCTCGCAAGCAGCGCGGGTGACGCCGCGGCGGCATCGCCGTCGGCCTCGGGGGAAATCAGCGATTCACTCATCGGTACGGCACGCCTTCGTGCGCCAGCAGCCAGCGCTTCACTTTCTGGTAATAACCGTTGTCGTCGTGGTTCGCGAAGCCGCCGAGGCCGCCCGCCGCGACGACGCGATGGCACGGAATCACGAGCGGGAAGTAGTTCGCGCCGCACGCCTGGCCCACCGCGCGCGGCGCGCTGCCGATCCGCTTTGCGACCTGGCCGTAGGTCAGCACCGTGCCGGGCGGAATATCGCTGATCACCTCCCACACGCGGTGCTGGAACGCGCTGCCGACTTCGGCGAGCGGCAGGTCGAAACGCGCCGACGCGCGCTCGAAATAACGTTCGATCTGCTTGACCGCGCGCTTCGCGAGGGGCGAATCCGGATCGACCGACTTCACCGATTCGGGCAGATAGACGATCTCGCGCACCACCGCGGCATCCGTGCGGATGCCGACCTTGCCGAACGGCGCGTCGATGACTGCATTGAACATGGCCCTCTCCTGACCGATGGATGCGCGCGGCCCCACCGCGCGCCGACGACACTTTACGCCGCCTTCACGCGGCACGCAGCGCCCATTCGACATGCTCGCGCACGACCGGCGACGGATCGTCGGCCCGCGCGCGCAGCGCGGCGACGATCGCGTCGCGCGCCTGCGGCGTGAGCCGGCCCGCGTCCGCGCGCAGCGCATTGCCGAGCCCGACCGCAAGATTGCGCAGCCAGCTTTCGTAGCCGATGCGCCGGATCGCACTGCCCTGCATCCGCGTATCGAACGCGTCCGCATCCCACGCAAACAGCTCGACGAGCGTCGCGCGATCGAGGCCGTGCCGCACGTCGAAATCGGCGACGGGCGCGGCCTGCGCGAACTTGTTCCACGGGCACACGAGCTGGCAATCGTCGCAGCCGTACACGCGATTGCCGATCATCGGCCGCAGCGGCTCGGGGATGCTGCCTTTCAGTTCGATTGTCAGGTACGAGATGCAGCGGCGTGCGTCGACACGGTACGGCTCGACGATCGCACCGGTCGGGCAGGCGCCGATGCAGCGCGTGCAGCTGCCGCAGTGCGCGCCGGGCGTCTCGGGTGCGGTGTCGGGTGACGTGTGCGCGTCGGTCGGCAGCGGCACGTCGACGTAGATCTCGCCGAGGAAGAACAGCGAGCCCGCATCGCGCTGCAACAGCAGCGTGTGCTTGCCGCGCCAGCCGACGCCGGCTTTCTGCGCGAGCTCGACCTCGAGCACGGGCGCCGAATCGGTAAACACGCGGTAACCAAATGCGCCGATCTCTTGCTCGATGCGCTCGGCGAGCGTCTGCAGTCGGTTGCGCAGCACCTTGTGATAGTCGCGGCCGCGTGCATAGATCGACACGACGGCCGCCTGCGGATCGTCGAGCCGGGCCCGTTCGCGCGCACGCCAGTCGTGCGGCGCGAGCGCGCCCGGCTCGCCGCCGGGTGCGTCGGGGGCGAGCGTTTCGGCCGGCAGATAGGCGAGCCGCGCGGAGATCACGCGTCGCGTACCGGCCACAAGTTCGGCCGGACGCGCGCGTTTCATCCCATGTTTCGCCATATAATCCATTTCGCCGTGGTATCCGGCTTCCAGCCAGGCGGCGAGGCCTGCTTCGGCATCCGAGAGATCGGTATCGCTGATGCCGATCGCCCCGAAACCCAATTCGCGCCCCCACGCCCTGATGCGCGCGGCGAGCGCAGTCAACGCCGCATCGTCGAGCGCGCACGGTGCCGCGCCTTCGTCACGAGTCGAAGGCCTGTCGGATGCGGCGAGTTCCGGTAATCGGTTCATCGCACTATTTTACGAGAATGCCAGCCACGCCCAGCCAATCGCCTCACGACGCCATGCTGCCCGCCCTGCTCGCGGAGCGCGTGATCGCGCTCGCCGACGAAGCGGCGACCGAGGCCTTCGGCACCCGCTTCGCACACGCGCTCGACGCGGCACGCATCGAGCTCACCCGCGCGCATGCGTTCGACGGGCTGCAGATCCAGCTGGTCGGCGATCTCGGCGCGGGCAAGACGTCCCTCGTACGCGCGATCCTGCGCGGCCTCGGCCACACGGGGCGCGTGCGCAGTCCGACCTATACGCTCGTCGAGCCGTACGCGCTCGAACGCGACGATGGGGAACTCGAGGTCTATCACTTCGATCTGTATCGTTTCAACGATCCGGCCGAATGGTCCGATGCAGGCTTTCGCGAGTATTTCAATTCCAGCGCGATCTGCCTCGTCGAATGGCCACAACAGGCGGGCACGCTGCTCGGCGTACCCGATCTGGTTTTCTCGCTCGACGTGGATGGCGACGGCCGCGCCCTCACCGTCCGGGCGTACAGCGCTTCAGGAAAGGCATGTCTCGAAAGATGTTGATCAAACCGTTCCGCTCGATCGAATCGGCGGCCACCGCGACGCACAACTGGCGGCGCCGCCAGATCCTGTGCGCGGGCGCGTCGACACTGGTGCTCGGTCTCGTCGCACCGCGGCTCGCGCACGCATCGTCGGTGCTCGGGGTGCGCGTGTGGCCCGCACGCGATTACACGCGCGTCACGATCGAATCCGACCAGCCGCTGCAGAATAGCCAACAGCTGCTGCAGGGTCCCGACCGTCTCGTGGTCGACCTGACCGGCCTCGACCTCGACCAGGCGCTGCGCGACCTCGTGTCGAAGATCGCGCCGAACGATCCGCAGATCCAGTCGGTGCGCGTCGGCCAGTATCAGCCGCACGTCGTGCGGATGGTGTTCGACCTGAAAGGCTCGGTGAAGCCGCAGGTGTTCACGCTGCCGCCGGTCGGCACCTACAAGTACCGGCTCGTGTTCGACCTGTATCCGGCCGTCGCGCCCGATCCGCTGTCCGACCTGATCGCGCAGACGGAACGCAAGGAACAGGCGCTCAACGACACCGCGCGCGCGCAGCAGATGCAACCGCCGACCGCGCTGGCCGGCCCGGGTACGCCCCTGCCGCCGCCTGCCGCGGGCGACAACAGCGACGCGTTCTTCCAGCGCTTCGCGCAGAACACGCCCGCCACGCCGCACACGCCGCCCGCCACGCCTTCGACACCCGCGAAGCCGGCCGTCAAGCCGCCGCCCGTCATCGCACGCCGCGACGACAGCGACGACGACGGCGACACCTACAAGTTCACCGCGCCGAAATCCGGCAAGGGCGGCACCGTGCGCCTGCTGACGGTCGCGATCGATCCGGGCCATGGCGGCGAGGATCCGGGCGCGATCGGCGGCGGCGGCACGTACGAGAAGCACATCGCGCTCGACATCGCGAAGAAGCTGCGCGCGAAGATCGACGGCGCGCCGAACATGCGCGCGATGATGACGCGCGACGCCGACTTCTTCGTGCCGCTGAACGTGCGCGTGCAGAAGGCGCGCCGCGTGGGCGCCGACCTGTTCGTGTCGATCCACGCCGATGCGTTCACGACGCCGTCGGCGCGCGGCTCGTCGGTGTTCGCGCTGTCCGACCACGGCGCGACGAGCGCCGCGGCGCGCTGGATGGCGAACAAGGAGAATTCGTCCGACCTGATCGGCGGCATCAACATCAAGACGGCGGACGCGGCCGTGAACCGCGCGCTGTTCGACATGTCGACGACCGCGCAGATCCGCGACTCGCTGCGCTACGGCAATTACGTGCTGAAGGAAGTGGGCGGCATCAACAAGCTGCACAAGGGCTCGGTCGAGCAGGCCGGGTTCGCGGTGCTGAAGGCGCCCGACATTCCGTCGATCCTCGTCGAAACCGCGTTCATCAGCAACCCGGAAGAGGAAAGCCGGCTGAACGACGACAGCTATCGCGACCAGATGGCCGACGCGATCTTCCGCGGCATCAAGCGCTATTTCGCCGCGAATCCGCCGCTCGCGAAGAGCCGGATGGCCTGACGGCCGTACCCGGCCACCCCGCCCCGCCGCCGGCACGCACCGCGTGCCGGCGCGTCACGATGCCGCGAAGCGGCGCACCAGCTTCCCGCCGAACACGTTCACCGCGAGCCCGCCCATCACGAGCGCCGTGCCGATCAGCTGCGTGCGTGTCAGATGCTCGTCGAGCAGCAGCGCCGACGACGCGAGGCCCACGATCGGCACCAGCAGCGAGAACTGCGCGACCTGCGCGGCCGGATAGCGCGACAGCAGGCGGCTCCACAGTCCGTAGCCGAGCAGCGTCGCGACGAACGCGAGATAGACGACCGCGAAGATCGATGCACCGTTCAGCCCGGCGAGCGCGGTCGCGATCCGCTGCGGCCCTTCGAACCACAGCGACAGCAGGAAGAACGGCACGGGCGGCACGAGACTGGCCCACACGACGAGCGACACGAGGTTCGCCTTGCCGACCTTCTTCGTGACGATGTTGCCGAACGCCCACATCGCGGCCGAGCAGATGGTCAGCACGAAGCCCGCGAGCGTCATCGCGCGGCCGCCCTGCGCCGCGATCACGACAAGACCGCCGGCGGCGATCGCGAGCCCGAGCAGGTTCTGCATGCGCAGCCGCTCGCCGAGGAACAGCATCGCGAACACGAGCGTGAAGAATGCCTGCGACTGCAGCACGAGCGACGCGAGGCCGGCCGGCATGCCGACGTACATGCCGGTGAACAGGAACACGAACTGGCCGAGCTGGATCGTCGCGCCGTACAGCACCAGCAGGCGCCACGGAATCTGCGGCCGGCGCACGAAGAACACCGCGGGCACGGCCGCGAGCGTGAAGCGCAGCGCGCCGAGCAGCATCGGCGGCATGCCGTGCAGGCCGACCTTGATCACGACGAAGTTCACGCCCCACGCCAGGATCACGACCAGCGCAAGCAGCAAGTCCTTCGGGGCCATCATCGGCGTCTCCTCGATTGTCGAATCGTTGTGCAAAGTGCTCTCAGGCCCTGTCGCTTTGCGCCGGGCGCCCCGAGAGAACGTCTGTCGGGGCGGAAAACCCGGGGCGACCCGGCGTTTTCCCGAGCAGCCGGTCAGTCTACCGGGTTTCAGCCTCCGGCCCGATACCCGCGCGGCGCGCATGGAATCGGCGGCGGACGGCCAGTACAATGACCGGCATCCCCCGCCGCCCGACAGGATCCGCCATGACCGCTCCGATCAAAGCCCTGCTGAAGCCGCACGTGCGCGACATCGGCAACCTGCAGGTGCGCCGCACGCTGCCCGCACTCGCCGCCCGCCTCGTCGGCCCGTTCATCTTCTTCGATCACATGGGGCCCGCCACGCTGCCGCCCGGCACGGGGCTCGACGTGCGCCCGCATCCGCATATCGGCCTCGCCACCGTCACCTACCTGTTCGACGGCGCGATCCTGCACCGCGACAGCCTCGGCTCGCTGCAGGAAATCGTGCCGGGCGACGTGAACTGGATGACGGCCGGCCGCGGCATCGTCCACTCGGAACGCACGCCCGACGCGCAGCGCGAAAACGGCCACACCGTGCACGGGATCCAGACCTGGGTCGCGCTGCCGCGCGCGCACGAGACGACCGAGCCGTCGTTCGAGCACCATCCGGCCGACACGCTGCCGAAGCGCAACGAAGACGGCGTATCGCTGACGGTGATCGCCGGCGACGCGTTCGGGCTGCGCTCGCCGGTCACGACGTTCTCGCGCACGCTGTACGTCGCGGCCGAATTCGCGGCCGGCGGCCGCATCGAACTCGACGCGTCGCACGAGGAGCGCGCGGTTTACGTGGTCGACGGCGAGCTCGCGATCGACGGCACGCCGGTGCCCGCCGAGCAGATGGCCGTGCTCGCACCCGGCGCCGCGGTCACGCTGACGAGCGGCAGCGGCGCGCGCGCGATGCTGCTCGGCGGCGACAAGATCGACGGCGAGCGCTTCATCGAATGGAATTTCGTCGCCAGCAGCCGCGAGGCGATCGAGCGCGCGAAAGAAGCCTGGACGCGCCAGGAAATGGGCAAGGTGCCGGGCGAGACCGAGTGGATTCCGCTGCCCGAGTCGAAGCCGCGTTGAAAAAGGGGCGCACCGCCCCCATCCTGACGACATTCGAACCGAAGAGAACGACATGGACACCACGCTTGCCACATTCGAGAAAGACGTCATCGAGGCGTCGCTGGACGCACCCGTGCTGGTCGACTTCTGGGCGCCGTGGTGCGGCCCCTGCAAGACGCTCGGCCCGCTGCTGGAAAAGCTCGAAGGCGACTACGAAGGCCGCTGGAAGCTCGTGAAGGTCAACGTCGACGAGAACCAGGAGCTCGCCGCGCACTTCCAGACGCGCAGCATCCCGCACGTGATCGCGTTCGCCGACGGGCGCCCGGTCGACCAGTTCGTCGGCGTGCTGCCCGAAGGCCAGCTGCGCGCGTTCCTCGACCGCCTGCTGCCGGCGCCCGAGGAAGCCGAACGGCGTGCCGCGCAGTACGCGATGGCCGAGGAGCGCTACGACGACGCGCTCACGCACCTCGAAGCGGCACTCGCGCTGAACCCCGGCTTCGACGACGCACGCCTCGATTTGATCGAACTGCTGCTGGCGAGCAACCAGGTCGACGCTGCGCGTGCCGAGACCGACCGCCTGTCGCCGCAGACCGTGCAGAACGGCGACCCGCGCTACCAGGCGATCAAGACCCGCTTCGACGCACTCGAAGCCACGGCCGACCTGCCGCCGACCGATGCGCTCGAAGCGCGCATCGCGGCGAACCCGGCCGACCTCGACGCGCGCTTCGATCTCGCGCAGAGCCTGATCGCGCGGCGAGCGTATGAAGGTGCGCTGGAGCAGTTGCTGGAAATCGTCACGCGCGATCGCGCGTACGGCGACGATCTCGGTCGCCGCACGATGATCTCGGTGTTCGAGATGGCCGGCGATCACCCGGACCTCGTCGCCGGGTGGCGGCGCAAGCTGAGCATGGCGCTCAACTGAACGGATGTGTGACCCGCCGGGCCGCAACGGCCCGGCTGCGGGATCGCCCCGCCTGACATACGACGGCGCGTGTCACGCGCCGCAGCATCCGTCAACGACCGCGATTCACACGGGCTCAGCCGGCAGCTTGCGCCGCGATCGCGCGCAGCGCATGCGCGGCGGCCGCAAAGCCGAAGCTCGCGGTCACGCACACGCTCGAACCGAATCCCGCACAGTTGAGCCCCGCGACGTGCGCGGCCGCGGACGGCTCCGCGCCGTCCTCGAGGTCGCAGGCGGCCGCTTCCGGGTAGATCAGCGGCTCGTCCGAATACACGGCACTGACCTTGAAACGCGCCTTCGGCCCGCGCGGAAAGCCGTGCTGCTTGCGCAACTGCGCGCGCACCTTCGACAGCAGCGGATCCTGGATCGTCAGCGCGAGATCGTCGATCCGGATACGCGTCGGGTCGAGCTGGCCGCCCGCGCCGCCGACCACGACGAGCGGCTGGCGCTTCGCGACGCACCATGCGATCAGCGCGACCTTCGTGCGCACGCTGTCGATCGCGTCGATCACGTAGTCGAAACCACCGCCGAGCAGCGCATCGAAGTTGTCGGGCTCGACGAAATCCTCGATCCGGTTCACGCGGCATGCGGGATCGATCAGCGCGATCCGCTCGGCCATCGCGTCGACCTTCGGCTTGCCGTAATTGCCGTCGAGTGCGTGGATCTGCCGGTTCGTATTGCTTTCCGCGACGTTGTCGAGATCGATCAGCGTCAGCGTGCCGATCGCGTTGCGCGCGAGCGCCTCGGCCACCCACGACCCGACGCCGCCGATGCCGATCACCGCGACGTGCGCGCGTTCGAATGCGGCGGCCGCCGGCGCGCCGTACAGACGCGCGACGCCGCCGAAACGGCGCGCTCGATCCATGTCAAGCTGGATTTCCGGGGTCGGGGTAAGATCAGAGGAACTGGGCGGGGCAGCGTCGGCGGCAGACATGGCAGCAAGGAAAACGTAAGTCGAGCAGCCCTCTATTTTGCCTGAACTCCCCGCTCGCACGCGCCACTGTGCACGCACGTTTCTCGCGCGTTGGCTACAATGGTTCCAGATTGAAGCGTTTGCATAACATGACGACTCTCGCCGATCTCCGCATCAATTATTCACGTGCTTCGCTCGACGAAGCCGATGTCGCCCACGACCCCTTCGCCCAGTTCGACCGCTGGTTCAAGGAGGCGCTCGCCGCCAAGCTGCCCGAGCCGAACACGATGACGCTCGCGACCGTCGGCGACGACGGCCGGCCGTCGGCACGCATCGTGCTCATCAAGGGCGTCGACGAACGCGGGTTCGTCTTCTTTACCAATTACGAAAGCCGCAAGGGGCGCGATCTCGCCGCGCATCCGCAGGCCGCGCTGCTGTTCTACTGGATCGAGCTCGAGCGCCAGGTGCGCATCGAAGGCCGGATCGAGAAAACCAGCGCAGAAGAAAGCGACCGTTATTTCGCGTCACGCCCGCTCGGCTCGCGCATCGGCGCATGGGCGTCCGACCAGAGCGCGGTGATCGACAGCCGCGCGACGCTCGAAGCGCAGGAAAGGGCCGTCAGCGAACGCTACGGCGACAACCCGCCGCGCCCGCCGCACTGGGGCGGCTACCGCCTCGTGCCCGACTCGATCGAGTTCTGGCAGGGCCGCCCGTCGCGACTGCACGACCGCCTGCTCTATACGCGCGACGCCGACACGTCGCCGGGCTGGTCGATTTCGCGCCTGTCGCCTTAAGCGCGGCGCCGGCATAAGCCGGTCGTGTCTCGTGTTGCATTCGGGCGCCCGCCTCGCAAGCGGCGGGCGCCGGTCAAGATACTTGGCTGTATTCGATTCAACGAACAAACGGAGAATCCAAATGTTCTGGGAAAAGAAGCTGGCACAGTGGGCGGACGAAGTACGGGCGAAAGCGAACATACCGGCGCGCCTCGTGCTGTGGAACGGCGATCAACTCGATTTCGGCACCTTCAGCGCGCCGCAGGTCACGCTGAAGGTCAACAGCGCGTCGGCGTTGCCGCTCCTGCTCGAACCGAGCCTCGACAATCTCGGCGAGGCGTACGTGAAGGGCAAGATCGACATCGAAGGCAAGCTGTCGGACATCATCAACATCGGCTACTCGCTCGCGCGCAGTACGGTCACGAGCGCGAGCAAGCTGGCACGCGTGAAGCGCTACTTCAATCACTCGAAGAGCACCGACAAGAAGGCGATCCAGTATCACTACGACGTCTCGAACGAGTTCTACCAGCTGTGGCTCGACGAGAACATGGTGTACTCGTGCGCGTACTTCGAGAACGGTGACGAGGATCTCGCCACCGCGCAGATCAAGAAAATCGACCATATCCTGACGAAGATCCGGCTCGAGCCCGGCCAGCGCCTGCTCGATATCGGCTGCGGCTGGGGCGCGCTCGTGCTGCGCGCCGCGCAGAAGTTCGGCGCGCAGTGCCTCGGCGTCACGCTGTCGCAGAACCAGTTCGACCTCGCGACCGCGCGCGTGAAAGCCGCCGGGCTGGAGGACAGGATCGAGATCCGGCTGCAGGACTATCGCGAGATCGACGGCCAGTTCGACCGCATCACGAGCGTCGGGATGTTCGAGCACGTCGGGCGCAAGAACCTGCCGCTCTACTTCTCGCGGGTTCGTGAACTGCTCGCCGACGACGGCATCGCGATGAACCACGGGATCACGTCGACCGACGCGGAAAGCGGCGAGACGGCGCTCGGCGGCGGCGAGTTCATCGACCGCTACGTGTTCCCGGACGGCGAGCTGCCGCACATCAGCCTCGCGCTGGAAGCCGCGCAGCGCGGCGGACTCGAAGCGATTGACGTCGAAAGCCTGCGACGGCACTATGCGCGCACGCTCGACATCTGGACGGAAAACTTCGAGGCGAAGGCCGACGAAGCGCGACGACTCGTCGACGACGAAAAATTCCGCATCTGGCGCGTGTATCTCGCCGGCTGCGCGTATGCGTTCGAGCACGACGACGTGTCGATCTTCCAGATCGTGTGCCGCAAGGCCGGGCAGAGCGCGAAATCGCTGCCGTGGTCGCGGCGCTATATGTACGAACACGCGCTGCCGCGCTAGGCGGCGCTTCACGCTGGGCATGCATGGGTGACGGCAGGACGCGGCGCAAGGCGCCGCCGGAACGACAGCAGCAAGACGATGCGGACGCGCCGCACGCCGACGGGCAATTCGACCTGTTCGGCGTGCCGGCCGACGCTGCACGCGCGTCGCCCGACGACGATGGCCTGCCCGCCGACGCCGACGAACACCTGAAACCGGATGCGCGTGACGACGCGCAACCGGCACCGCGCACCCGCCCCCACTCCCGTTCTTCAGACGAAACACCGCCCGCCGCGTCCGGCCTGCTGTGGGACGAACCATCCCCGCCGGCCGCGCCGCCGAAGCAAGGCCGGCGCCGGCGCGGTGTGTTGCCCGCACCCATCGCGCCGGATGTGGCCGATGCGGCAGCCGGCCTGCCGCCGAACGTTCGGCTCGGCACGTCGTCGTGGACCTTCCCCGGCTGGGACGGCATCGTCTACGACGGCGATTTCGCGCAGACCAAGCTGTCGCGCGAAGGGCTCGAAGCGTACGGCGCGCATCCGCTGCTGAAGAGCGTGAGCCTCGACCGCTCGTTCTACGGCCCGCTGTCGGTGGCCGACTACCTGCGCTACGCGCAGCAGGTGCCCGACGATTTCCGCTTCGTCGTGAAGGCGCCGGCCTCCGTGACCGACGCGGTGATCCGCGGCCGGCGCGGCGAGCCGTCGGGGCCGAACCCGACCTTCCTCGACGCGCAGCTCGCCACCCGCGAATTCGTGCAGCCGTGCCTCGAGGGCCTCGGCCACAAAGCCGGCGTGCTCGTGTTCCAGTTCTCGCCGCTGCCCGATCAGCTGCTCGCCGAGCCGGCCGCACTGATCGACCGGCTGGCCGCGTTCTTCGCGGCGCTGCCGCCGCTGCCGCCCGAAGCCGACGGCACCCGCTATGCGATCGAGATTCGCGACGCGAGCCTGCTCACGCCGCGTTTCATCCGCGCGCTCGCCGCGCTCGGCGTGCGCTACTGCGTCGGCCTGCACGCGCGAATGCCCGACCCGCTGCGCCAGGCAGCCGCGCTCGCGCTGCTCGACGGCGACGCGCCGGGCCCGCTGATCGTGCGCTGGAGCCTGCACGGCGGCTTCAAGTATGAACAGGCGAAGGCGAAGTACGAGCCGTTCGACAAGCTCGTCGACGAGGATCCGGCCACGCGCTCGGCGCTCGCCGAACTGGCCGCGCGCTATGCGCTGGCCGGGCAGCCGGTGATCATCACGATCAACAACAAGGCGGAAGGCTCCGCGCCGCTGTCGTGCATCGCGCTTGCGCGCGAGATCGCCGCCGCGTGCGCGCAGTGGCGCAACGAGGCGGCTTGATACCGGCTTGATACCGGCTTGCGCCGGTCGCGCTTACGCGCCGCGCAGCGACTTCAGCCGGTGCGAGAACTTCTGCCGGAATTTCGCGAGCTTCGGCCCGATCACGACCGAGCAGTAGCCCTGCCCCGGGTTACGCGCGTAATAGTTCTGGTGGTAGTCCTCGGCCGGCCAGTAGTTGTCGTCGAGCGGCACGACCTGCGTGACGATCGGCTGCCCGAACACCTGCTCGCGCTCCAGCTCGCGGATCACGTCGAGCGCCGTGTCGCGCTGCGCGTCGGAATGCGTGAACACGACCGAGCGGTACTGCGTGCCGGTGTCGTTGCCCTGCCGGTTCAACTGGGTCGGATCGTGCGTCGCGAAGAAGATCTCGAGAATCTCGCGATAGCCGATGCGCGCCGGATCGAACGTCACGTTGACGACTTCCGCGTGGCCCGTATCGCCTTCGCAGATGTCGCGATAGCCGGGATTGCGCGTATGGCCGCCCGCGTAGCCCGACTGGACGGCCGTCACGCCGTCGACGTCGAGAAACACCGCCTCCGTGCACCAGAAACACCCGCCTCCCAATGTCGCGGTTTCAAGCATCTCGTTCACCATGAAATCAGTCCCTCGTTGATGTCGGCAGCCGGCGCGCATGCACCGGCTGCCACCGTTCCGTCTCGCCGCTGCGCACTCGATTACAGGGCGCAACGGCACTTCGGCAAGTATCGCACTCGCGCGCGAACCTGACAGAGTGCACAGGTGCCGCGCGCGACCGGCCGCCCGTTTTCTCGTCTACACTTAGGCACGCGCGAGCGCGGCGGCGAACCCGCTGTCTCGCGCAACGCACCCGATGCATGCCCGACCCTGATGCAAACATCATCTGCCGGAACATCGCTATGCATGTCTTAACAGACCTCACCCGCGTCACTCGCCCGGCCGTCGCCGCGTCGCGGGCCACCGCTTCGACTGCACCACCCGTTTGCCGTGCATCCGCCCCGCCCCGCGGGCGGCGATCCTGCACACCGCCTTTATCCGCTTTCACGATCTGATGCACGGCGCCGCACGCGCGCCGATGCGTGCATCCGCCTGCCGATCGCTCCCGCCGGCGTAACGCGCCGTGCGACAACCCCGACCCGCACGCCCGCAACGAACGGCCGTGCGACCACGATCCAAACCCATCGAGAGGGCATCACCATGAGCATGCGGCCAGACCCGACGTTTCACGCTTCGCCCGAACTTGCGATGCAGGCGCCGGCGGAGGAGTTCGCCTATACGTTGTTGCTGAGCCCCGATTTTTCCAGACCCGACGCGCTCGCCGTGATCGACGTGAAGCCCGGCTCGCCGACCTACGGAAAGATCGTGCACACGGTGACGATGCCGAACACCGGCGACGAGTTTCACCACTTCGGCTGGAATGCGTGCTCGTCGTCGCTGTCGCCGTTGACGGGCCATGCGTTCCTCGAACGCCGCTTCCTGATCATCCCCGGCCTGCGCTCGTCGCGCATCTACGTGATCGACACGAAGCCGCACCCGACGCAGGCGCGCATCCACAAGATCATCGAGCCCGACGAGATCTTCTCGAAGACCGGCTATTCGCGGCCGCACACCGTTCACTGCGGGCCCGAGGGCATCTACGTGAGCACGCTCGGCGGCGCGGGCAAGGACGGCACCGACGGCGCGCCCGGCATCTTCATCATGGATTGCGAAACCTTCGACGTGCTCGGCCGCTGGGAGATCGACCGCGGCCCGCAGGACAAGCACTACGACTTCTGGTGGAACCTGCCGCGCGACTACATGGTGTCGAGCGAATGGGCGCTGCCGCCGCAATTCGAGAACGGGATCGTGCCGGAGGACCTGCTCGCGAACAAATACGGGCACCGGCTGCATTTCTGGGACCTGCGCGCGCGGCGCAACGTGCAGACGATCGATCTCGGCGCACAGCACCAGATGGCGCTCGAGGTGCGGCCCGCGCACGACCCGGCGCGCGAATACGGATTCGTCGGCGTCGTGGTCGACACGACGAATCTCGAAGGCTCGATCTGGACCTGGTGGCGCGAAGGCGGCAAGTTCCATGTGAAGAAGACGGCGACGATCCCGGCCGAGCCGGCCGCGGCCGACGAGCTGCCGCCGCTGCTCAAGGGATTCGGCGCGGTGCCGCCGCTCGTGACCGACATCGACCTGTCGCTCGACGACCGCTTCCTCTACGTGTCGTGCTGGGGCACCGGCGAGATGCGCCAGTACGACGTGTCGGATCCGCACCACCCGGTGCTCGCGGGGTCGGTCCGGATCGGCGGCATCGCGCGCCGTGCGCCGCACTCGAACGGCCGCGCGTTCGCGGGCGGCCCGCAGATGGTCGAGATCAGCCGCGACGGGAAACGCGTGTACTGGACCAACTCGCTGTATTCGACGTGGGACGACCAGTTCTATCCGGACGGCGTGCCGGGCGCGCAGGTGCTCGCGCATGTGGGGCCGGAAGGCGGCCTGACGCTCGCCGACGATTACTGGGTCGAGTTCCCCGACGGCTATCGCGCGCACCAGATCCGGCTCGAAGGCGGCGACTGCTCGACCGACTCGTTCTGCTATCCGTCGGTCAAGCGTTGAACGCCGGCCTTCACGCCCAGTTCGCGCTGTGGGCGGCCGTGCTCGCGAGCGGGGTGTATCACGGGCTCAACCCCGCGATGGGCTGGCCGCTCGCGGTGTCGAACGCGCTGATGACGCGCCGGGGCGGCGCGCTCGTCGCGGCGCTCGGCTATCTCGCGCTCGGCCATGCGCTCGCCGTGTTCGCGGTGATGCTGCCGTTCGGGCTGCTCGCCGCGCTGCTCGCGTGGCAGACGGCGATCCGGATCGGCGCGAGCGCGCTCGTGATCGGCTTCGGCGCGGTGCTGCTGATCCGGCGCCGGCATCCGCGGGCCCTCGCGCGGATCCCGCCCGCGCGGCTCGGCCTGTGGTCGTTCGCGGTGGCGATCGCGCACGGCGCGGGGCTGATGCTGGTGCCGATCTACCTCGGGCTGTGCGGGCTCGACCAGGAGGTTGGCCATCGTGCGGCGGCCACGCTCGTCGATGCGCATCTCGGGATGGCGCTCGTCGTCGCGGCCGTGCATGCCATCGCGATGATCGGCGCCGGCGGCGGGCTCGCGTGGCTCGTGTACCGCTATCTCGGGCTGAAGTTCGTATCGCGGAGCTGGTTCAATCTCGACGCGGTGTGGGCGTCGAGCCTGATCGTGACGGGCGCATTGTCGCTCGGACTGGCGGCGGCGCGATAGCGCGGTAATCGACGGCAGACGTGGTGCCAGCGGTGCCGGCCTCAACGGCGGTACCGCACACAAATCGCGACAGAACGGCCATGCCGGCAGCGTGCCATGGCGCATCCGGCAGCACGCCGCAGTGTTCGCTGCGTCACCCTGCCCCCGCAATGCGCCGCCTGGGCGGGCCCGGCGGCCTCGATTCCGCTAAAATCGGGCCATGCGCACCCCTTCCCCATCGACCGCCTTGTCGCCTTTCGTCCGCCGTGCCCGCCCCATCCGCGTCGCGCCGCGCCCGCCCGTCTCGTTCCGGATGGCCGCGCGATGAGCCACGCCAATCCCCCGGATTTCGACGCGGCGGCCTTCCGGCAAGCCCTCGGCCAGTTCGCAACGGGCGTGACGGTGATCACGACGCGTGCGCCGTCCGGCCAGTTGATCGGCATCACCGCCAGCTCGTTCAACTCGGTCTCGCTCGATCCGCCGCTCGTGCTGTGGAGCCTCGCGCACAAATCGGCGTCGACGCCCGTGTTCCGCGGCAACAGCCACTACGTGGTGAACGTGCTCGCGGCATCGCAGCTCGACCTGTGCAAGCGCTTCTCGACCTACAAGGGCGACCGCTTCGAAGGGATCGCGCATGCGGCCGGCAACTCGGGGATGCCCGTGCTCGACGGCGCGCTCGCGTGGTTCGAGTGCCACAACCGCAGCCGCTACGATGAAGGCGACCACGTGATCTTCGTCGGCGAAGTGGAGCGCTGCGGCGTGCGCGCGGTATCGGACACGGCACCGCCGCTCGTGTTCCACGGCGGCGGCTTCCACGGCCTTACACCGCTTTGATCGCTCCCGTGCGCGCCAGCCCGACCGGCGCGCCGGCTTCATCCTTCAGCGTCTGCAGCACGATGTTGGAACGGATGTCCATCACGCCCGGCGCCTTGTAGAGCCGGTTCAGCACGAAATCCGAATAGTGCTTGAGGTTGTGCGCGAGCACGCGCAGCAGGTAGTGGCTCTCGCCCGTCACGACGAACGCGCCGACGACCTCCGGCCATTCGCGCAGCGCTTCCGCGAAGCGCTCGTGCCATTGATTTTCTTCGTTGCGCATCGACACCTGAACGAACGCCTCGAGCTCGAAGCCGAGCTTCTCGCGGCTCAGGCACGCGCGATAGTGCTCGATCACGCCCTGCTCCTCGAGCAGGCGCATGCGGCGCAGACAGGCGGATGGCGAAAGCGAAATCCGTTCCGCCAGGTCGAGATTGCTGATTCTGCCCTCTTCCTGCAGGACCGCCAGAATCCGGCAGTCGGTGGCATCGAGCGTGATCGCGTGCATTTTTGGTCCCCGTTTTCCCTCTGAGTCGAATTATCTGCCAATCCGGCGGATTGTCCATGTTTATTTCGCAAGCACTTTCTGCGAGCGTCCACCTATCATTCGAAGGACCGACTCACCGAATCGTCATGCCATGGACACCCTCTGGGACATCTCGCCGCCCGTCAGCCCCGCCACCCCCGTGTGGCCGGGCGATACGCCGGTTTCCGTCGAACGCGTGTGGCGGATGGAGGCCGGCTCGCCGGTCAACGTCGCGCGCCTGACGCTGTCGCCGCACACGGGCGCGCACTGCGACGCGCCGCTGCATTACGACGCCGACGGCGCGCCGATCGGCGCCGTGCCGCTCGACACCTACCTCGGCCCGTGCCGCGTGATCCATTGCATCGGCGCATCGCCGGTCGTGCAGCCGGACGATGTCGCGGCCGCGCTCGACGGCGTACCGCCGCGCGTGCTGCTGCGCACCTATGCGCGCGCCAGCGTGGAGCAGTGGGACAGCAATTTCTGCGCGGTCGCGCCCGAGACCGTCGACCTGCTCGCCGCGCATGGCGTGAAGCTGATCGGCATCGATACGCCGTCGCTCGACCCGCAGGAATCGAAGACGATGGATGCGCATCACCGCATACGCGCGCACCGGATGGCGATCCTCGAAGGCATCGTGCTCGACGACGTGCCGCCCGGCGACTACGAACTGATCGCACTGCCGCTGAAATTCGCGACGCTCGACGCGAGCCCCGTGCGCGCCGTGCTGCGCGCGCTGCCCGCGCGTGCCTCCTGATTACCCCGACCGACGACCCCACATCATGATCAAGACCCGTGAAGACGCGCTCGCGCTCGACCGCGACGATTCGCTCGCCCCGCTGCGCGACCAGTTCTCCCTGCCCGATGGCGTGATCTACCTCGACGGCAACTCGCTCGGCGCACAGCCGCGCGCATCGGCTGCCCGCGCGCAGCAGGTGATCGGCGCCGAATGGGGCGAAGGCCTGATCCGCAGCTGGAACACGGCGGGCTGGTTCGCGCTGCCGCGCCGTCTCGGCGACAAGCTCGCGACGCTGATCGGCGGCGCGCCCGGCGAGACGGTCGTGACCGATACGATCTCGATCAACCTGTTCAAGCTGCTGTCGGCGATGGTGCGCCACCAGGCCGAGCGCGCACCCGAGCGCCGCGTGATCGTGTCGGAACGCTCGAACTTCCCGACCGACCTGTATATCGCGCAGGGGCTGATCGAGCAGCTCGGCGGCGACTACGAACTGCGCCTGATCGACGACCCGGCCGACCTGCCCGACGCGCTCGGCGCGGACACGGCCGTCGCGATGATCACGCACGTGAACTACCGCACCGGCTACATGCACGACATGCCGGCCGTCACGCAGCTCGTGCACGACGCGGGCGGGCTGATGCTGTGGGATCTCGCGCACTCGGCCGGCGCGGTGCCGGTCGACCTGAACGGCGCGCGCGCGGACGGCGCGGTCGGCTGCACGTACAAGTACCTGAACGGCGGCCCCGGCTCGCCCGCCTTCGTGTGGGTGCCGCAGCGCCATCACGCGCACTTCTCGCAGCCGCTGTCGGGCTGGTGGGGCCACCGCGCACCGTTCGCGATGCAACCGGGCTTCGCACCCGACCCGGGCATCGCGCGCTTCCTGTGCGGCACGCAGCCGATCGTGTCGATGTCGATGGTCGAATGCGGGCTCGACGTGTTCCTGCAGACCGACATGCACGCGATCCGCCGCAAGTCGCTCGCGCTGACCGATGCGTTCATCGCGCTCGTCGAAGCACGCTGCGCGGGCCTGTCGCTGAAGCTCGTCACGCCGCGCGCGCATCACCAGCGCGGCTCGCAGGCGAGCTTCGAGCATCCGCACGGCTACGAGGTGATGCAGGCGCTGATCGCGCGCGGCGTGATCGGCGACTACCGCGAGCCGTACGTGCTGCGCTTCGGCTTCACGCCGCTCTATACGCGCTTCGCCGACGTGTGGGATGCCGTCGAGACGCTGCGCGACATCCTCGCCACCGACGCGTGGAAGGCGCCCGAGTTCGCCGAACGCGGCGCGGTGACCTGATCGGCCTTGCCCGGCGCGCGCGAGCCGCGCGCCGCGCCCCGTCATTCAAATCTGGAGAGAATCGTGAATTCTGGTCATATGCAGCCACCTGGCGGCGACGCGCCGGCGGGCTGCCCGTTCTCGGGCGCGCACGCCGCGCATCCGGCGCAAGCGGCCCACGAGGCGCCCCACGTGCCCGGCGATGCCGCGGGCGATGCCGGCTGGCACAACGCGCAGCTCGATTTCTCGAAGTCGATGAGCTACGGCGACTACCTGTCGCTGAATTCGATCCTCGACGCGCAGCATCCGCTGTCGCCCGATCACAACGAGATGCTGTTCATCATCCAGCATCAGACGAGCGAGCTGTGGATGAAGCTCGCGCTGTTCGAGCTGCGCGGCGCCCTCGACGCGGTGCGCACCGACGCGCTGCCGCCCGCGTTCAAGATGCTCGCGCGCGTGTCGCGGATCCTCGAGCAACTGGTGCAGGCGTGGAACGTGCTGTCGACGATGACGCCGTCCGAGTATTCGGCGATGCGCCCGTATCTCGGGCAGTCGTCGGGCTTCCAGTCGTACCAGTACCGGCAGCTCGAATTCCTGCTCGGCAACAAGAACGTGCAGATGCTGCAGCCGCATGCGCACCGGCCCGACGTCCTCGAACAGGTGCGAGCGACGCTCGAGGCGCCGTCGTTCTACGACGAAGTCGTGCGCCTGCTCGCGCGGCGCGGTTTCCCGATCGCGGCGGAGCGGCTCGAGCGCGACTGGACGCAGCCGACCCGGCACGACGAGACGGTCGAAGCCGCGTGGCTCGAGGTGTACCGTCACCCGCAGCAGCACTGGGAACTCTACGAGATGGCCGAGGAGCTCGTCGATCTCGAGGATGCGTTCCGCCAGTGGCGCTTCCGTCACGTGACGACCGTCGAGCGCATCATCGGCTTCAAGCAGGGCACGGGCGGCACCAGCGGCGCACCCTACCTGCGCAAGATGCTCGACGTCGTGCTGTTCCCCGAGCTCTGGCACGTGCGCACCACGCTGTAACGCACCACTCGCCCCCGGGCCCGCCCGCCGTCACGACGACGTGCGGGCCAGCTCCTCCCCTTCGCGCGGCTGCACTGCGGCGCGCGACAGTCGCGGAATGTGCCGTCGCACGACGAGCAGCGCGACGCAGACCACCCCCATCGCGATCGCCAGCATCGTCAGATAGGCCGTGGCACCGCCCGTGGTGATCACGATCGCGCCCGCGAACGCGCTGAGGATCGCGCCGAGCCGGCCGAACGCGAGCGCGCTCGCGGTGCCCGTCGCGCGCACGGCCGTCGGGTAGATGTACGCGCAGAGCGCATACATCGTCGACTGCACCGCGTTGACGAACAGCCCGTGCAGGCCGAGCCCGACGATCAGCCAGCCCGTGTGGCGGCTGGCATCGACCCCCATCAGCCATACCGCGCTCGCCGCGCCGCCGATACTGCACAGCACGAGCGGCCAGCGCGACCCGGCATGCGCGATCGTCCACGCGCACAGCAGCGCGCCGATCACGCCGCCGAGGTTGTAAGCGGTGAGCCCCGACCCCGCGACCGACACGCTCAACCCGCTCGCCGCCAGCATCGTCGGCAGCCAGCTGAACGCCGCATACACGGCGAGCAGGCACATGAAGAACGCGCACCACAGCGCGATCGTGTCGCGCGCCTGACCGCTCGCAAACAACGCGCCGAAGCCGCCGCGCCCGCCTGCCGCCCGGGCGTCCTTCAGGTCGGTGAAGGTGGTGCCCGGCGCGACAGGCCGCTCCATCCGCGCGAGCAGCGCGCCGAGTTCCGGCCAGCGCGCGGGGCGCCGCGCGAGATAGCGCGGCGATTCGGGCAACGCACGCACGAGCACGA
Source organism: Burkholderia lata (assembly GCF_902499025.1). Lineage (GTDB taxonomy): Bacteria > Pseudomonadota > Gammaproteobacteria > Burkholderiales > Burkholderiaceae > Burkholderia > Burkholderia lata_C. The sequence continues at coordinate 35,846 of NZ_CABVPW010000062.1, forward strand.
AGCCGAGCACGAGCGGCAACGCACCGCCCGCGAAGAACAGCCCGCGCCAGCCGTAGCGCGGCAGCACCTCGTGCGCGAACAAGCCGGCCAGCATCCCGCCGAGCGGCACGCAGACGATCGTCGCGGTCACCATCATCGTGCGACGCCGCGCGGGTGTGTATTCGGCCGTCATCGTCGTGGCCGTCGGCAACGCACCGCCGATCCCGAGGCCCGCGACGAAGCGCAGCACCGCGATCGCCGTGACGTCCGGTGCGAAGCCGATCGCGCAGGTCGCGATGCCGAACAGGAACACACTGCCGATCACGGCCTGGCGGCGGCCGAAGCGGTCGGCAACGATCCCCGCGCACGCGCTGCCGATCCCCATTCCGATCAGCCCGGCCGCCACCGCCGGCGCGAACGCGCCGCGCGTGATGCCCCATTCGCGGATCAGCACCGGAATCGCGAAGCCGATCAGCTGGCCGTCGAAGCCGTCGAGCACAATCGCGAGCGCGGCGAGCAACACCACGTAGCGCTGCATCGTCGTGAACGGCCCGTCGTCGAGCGTCGCGCCGATGTCGACGGACGGCGACTGCAATCCGTCGCGGGTGCTCATGCGACCTCCCGTTCACCGCACACAGGCGGCAACATGCGCGAGCGGCGCGCGGCAAGACAACGGCATTCGATGGCTTTCATGGCGTCTCCGGTGGCCCGGGCTGGCGCGGTGGCGCGTGCCCGGATCTCGTGCTGCGCAGGCGGCCGGTGTCGACGCATCGGCGCCGGCTCCGGTGTCTCGTCCAACCCGTCCCGATCCGGCGCCGTCGCCTGCGCGCGACGCGCTCGTCCCGTCGTGCGGCGCAAGCCGCGCCGCCAGCCTGATGCTCAGTTCATCCGTGCGTCGATCAGCCGGACCAGCGCGAGCAGCGTTTCCGCGTGCGGCACCGCGACACCCGCTTCGCGCGCCGCCGCGACGACCTTGCCGCTGATCGCGTCGATTTCCGTGCGACGGCCCGCGAGCACGTCCTGCAGCATCGACGGGCGATGACCGCGATGCTCGCGGATCGCATGCTCGACGTTGCGCGCGATGCGTTCGCCGTCGACCGCGATGCCCTTCGCGCGGGCGACGGCAGCCGTCTCGGCCGCGATCGTCTGCGCGAGCCGCAGCCCGTCGTGGTGTTCGCCGAGCTGGTCGACCGTGCAACGTGTTACCGCGCACAGCGTGTTGAGCGCCGCATTGAACGCGACCTTCTCCCAGATCGCGGCCCATACGTCGGCGTCCAGCGTGCACGCGAGCCCCGCGCGCGACAGCGCGTCGGCGACGGCGGCCGCGAACGTGCGCTCCGCGCCGTCGGCCGTCATCATCCTGATGACGCCCGCACCGTGCGAATGCACATGGCCCGGCCCCGCGAGATCGGCGGGCCAGGTCGTGACGCCGACGAGAATGCGCTCGATCGGCACGAACGCATTCAACGTCTCGACGTTGCCGAGCCCGTTCTGCAGCGTCAGTACGTACGTGTAGGGGCTCAGCAGCGCGCGCACGCCGTCCAGTGCGTGGCGCGTGTGCAGCGATTTCGTGAAGACGATCAGCAGGTCGAATGGTGTGTCGGGCGAAGCGGCTGCGTCCGCTTGCACGGCTTCCGGCCGCACGGCCTGCAACGTACGGATGCGCCGTTCGCCGCGATCGTCATCGATACGCAGCCCGTCGCGGCGAATCGCATCGAGATGCGCATCGTTCACGTCGATCAGCGTGACGGCTTCGCCGCTTTCGGCCAGCAGCCCGCCGAACAGCGAGCCCATCGCGCCCGCGCCCAGAATCGCAATCCTCATCGTCGGCGCCCTCGTCAGAACGGATAGTGGCGCGGTGCGGTCTGCACCGTGATCCAGCGCAGGTCCGTGAACGCCGCGATACCGGCCTTGCCGCCGAAGTGGCCGAAGCCGCTGTCCTTCACGCCGCCGAACGGCATCTGCGCCTCGTCGTGCACGGTCGGACCGTTCACGTGACAGATGCCCGATTCGATGCGCGCCGCGACGCGCATCGCACGCGCGACATCGCGGCTGAACACGGCCGATGACAGCCCGAACGCGTTGTCGTTCGCGCAGCGGATCGCGGCGTCCTCGCCGTCGACGCGCACGATGCCCTTCACCGGGCCGAACGACTCTTCCGCATAGATGCGCATCGCCGGCGTCACATTGTCGAGCAGCGTGGCCGGGAACAGCGTGCTGTCGGCCTTGCCGCCGCACACGAGCGTCGCGCCGTGCGCGAGCGCATCGTCGATCAGCGCGTTGCAGCGCTCGACAGCCTTCATGTCGATCAGCGAACCGAGCACGACAGGCCCGTTGCGCGGATCGCCGAGCGGCAGCGACACGGCCTTGTCGGCGAGCTTCGCGACGAACGCGTCGGCGATCGATGCGTCGACGACGATGCGCTCGGTCGACATGCAGATCTGCCCGGAATTCGCGAACGCGCCGAACGCGGCCGCCGCGACTGCCGCGTCGAGATCCGCATCGTCGAGCACGACGAACGGCGCCTTGCCGCCGAGTTCCAGCACCGACGGTTTCAGGTGGCGCGCGCACGCTTCGGCGACGATCCTGCCGACCCGCGTCGAGCCCGTGAAATTCACGCGACGCACGGCCGGATGCGCAATCAACGCATCGACGATGGCGCCCGCATCCTCGGGCGCGTTCGTCACGAAATTGACGACGCCGGGCGGCAGCCCGGCCTCCTGCAGCGCCTCGACGATCAGCCCGTGCGTGACAGGGCACAGCTCCGAGCCCTTCAGCACGACCGTGTTGCCGCACGCGAGCGGCAGCGCGAGCGCGCGCGTCGCGAGGATCACCGGTGCGTTCCACGGCGCGATGCCGAGCACGACGCCGGCCGGCTGCCGCACGCCCATCGCGAGCGAGCCCGGCACGTCGGACGGGATCAGCTCGCCGCCGACCTGCGTGGTCAGCGACGCGGCCTCGACGAGCCCGCTCGCGGCAAGGTGCACGTTGAAGCCGGCCCACAGCGCGGACGCGCCCGTCTCGGCCGCCATTGCGGCGACGAACTGCTCGTGCTTCGCTTCGAGTGCGGCGGCCGCCTTCAGCAGCAGCGCGCGGCGTGCGCCGGGGCCGAGCGCGGCCCAGTCGGGAAACGCGCGGGCGGCCGCGTCGGCCGCCGCACGCGCATCGTCGACGGTGCACGCGGGCGCTTCGGACGCGACTTCGCCATCGAGCGGGTTGCGGCGCACGAAGGTCGCGCCGCTGGATGAGTGACGGCGTTCGCCGCCGATCAGCATCGATACGGTTTGCATGGAGTCTCCGGAAGGACGCGCGTTGCGCATCACGTAATTCAGGCAATCTCGACTTCGACGACGACCGGCGTCGCGGCGCGCAGCGCGTCGGTCAGCGTGTCGCGCAGGTGCGCGGCAGCGGTCACACGCACGCCGCGGCAGCCCATCCCTTGCGCGAGCGCGACGAAATCCAGGTTCGGCAGATCGGTGCCCTGCACGGGGTCATCCGGGCCGAAGCCGAACACCGGCGCGAAATCCTGCAGCGCCGCGTAACGACGATTGTTCAGGATTACGAACGTGATCGGCAGCTTCAGCTGCGCGGCGCTCCACAAGGCCTGGATCGAATACAGGCTCGACCCGTCGCCGATCAGCCCGATCACGCGCCGGCCCGGCTGCGCAAGCGCGACGCCGACGGCGGCCGGCATCCCGTAGCCGAGCCCGCCGCTGTCCATCGTGTAGAACGTGCCGCTGTGCGTGAACGGCAGGTGTTCCTGCATCACGGGCCGCGCGCTCGGCGCTTCCTCGACGACGATGTCGTGCGCATCGCGCACGTCGGCGAGCGTCTGCAGCGCGAACGCAACCGACATGCGTTCGCCGGCGGCGGGCGGTTCGACGCGCGTGCGCGGCGGCCGCGGTGCGGGCATCGGCCGCTCGGGCGGC
>NZ_CABVPW010000063.1:0-35891 GCF_902499025.1 Burkholderia lata
TTCCGATGCCTGAGGTTAACAGCTCGCCGCGAAAGTTAACAGCCCCACGGGCCCTTTTTGAAACCGTCCCTTAGGAATCGTCCACGTCCGCGCCTTGAAGTCAAGATCAGCCCACCGAGCCACGAGCGTTTCACCGACACGCGTTCCGCAAGCAAGCATCACCCATACCACCGACTCAATGGAACGTGGAAGCCGTGCAGCCGGCATAAGTTCACCGAGCGCGCGAATTTCGTCGTCCGACAGTGTGCGATGGCGTTCGTTATCACGTACCGGGTCGTAATCACCTGCAACGACATCCTCTTTTGCGAGCGCGAGCACATCACAATCGATCAGCAATCGCTTCCACGGCTGGTTGCGCTCGCCCCATCGAATCATTTGCTGGATGGTTACAAGCATTTCCACCGCTTGTCGGTTATACCCGACGTCGGAGATCACGGTAAGCAGCGGCAGAACGTTCGACGCAAACACACCTGTGATCTTGTGTGCTCGGAGGGCCGGCAGCACATGTTTTTCCATCGCACCTCGCAGCATCCGACCGCCATCCTTTCGGCCTTTCCTGCCTCGCTTCTTGTTGATGGTCGCGAACCAAGCATCAAATAAATCTCCGAACGTGAGCTCCGCTGTCGCAGCTTTTTCAACCTTGGCCTGGCGTTCACGCTTCTTCGCGTCGAGATAGTCCACAGCGTCGCGCGCATGTGAACGAATCGTCGCCGCGGCAGCGCGTGCATCCTCTAGTGACAACCGCTCATCGGTCGTGGTGCGTCCCCATGCCTTGCCGAGCGGCTTGTCTCGTTGCTTGCCGTTGATGCTGACTCGAACAAGCCAGGTCTTCGAGCCATCCGGGCCGATGCGCAGGAACAGCCCTCGCCCATCCGACAGGAAATACAGCTTCCCGATCGTCTTTGCGGCTTCGATTTGCCTAACCGTCAGAGCACCCATGATCGCCCTCCTTTGATATCGCAACCAGGTCGGCCCGCGCATCCCTAAGAAGAGCCTACCCCACATCGCAAACACTAAAAAAACACTAAAAAGTTACGGCTCGCAGAGGATTTTCGCGGAACTTGGCAGACCATAAATTCCCCGCAAACCCTTGTCGGACGGGGCTTCTACGGATTTCAACGGACCTGACCGGATCACCCAAAAAACAATCACAATTCATTTAACTTTCCGTGAGGACTTCGACACCGGCCGCTGACTACGATGGGCGCATGTTTTCAGGACCTGCCGCCAGGAGCCCATCATGCCCACCCGCAGACATCTGCTGTTCGCCGGCGCCACCGGCCTCGCCGTGCTCGCGACGCTGTCGTCCGTCGGCCGCCGCGCGCTGGTCGGCCGTGCGTTCGCCGCGCCGCCGGCCACCCCGCAGACGGCCGCCCCTTTTGAAGTCACCCTCAGCGACGCCGAATGGCATCGCCGGCTCACGCCCGCCCAGTACACGATCCTGCGCGAAGCCGGCACCGAGCGGCCGTACACGAGCCCGCTGAACGACGAGCACCGGCAAGGCACGTTCGCGTGCGCCGGCTGCAACCTCGCGCTGTTCTCGTCGGCCACCAAGTTCGACAGCCATACCGGCTGGCCGAGCTTCTGGAAGCCGCTCGACCACGCGGTCGCCACCACCACCGACGCGTCGTTCGGGATGATCCGCACCGAAGTGCATTGCCGCCGCTGCGGCGGCCATCTCGGCCACGTGTTCGACGACGGCCCGCAGCCCACCGGCCTGCGCTACTGCATGAACGGCCTCGCGCTCGTCTTCCACCCTGCCGCTGCCTGATCCGGCCCCACTCCCGACCGACTGGAGAACGCACCATGCTGCTCATCGTCCTTGCCTACCTCGGCGGCGTGCTCACGATCCTGAGCCCGTGCATCCTGCCCGTGCTGCCGTTCGTGTTCGCACGCGCCGACCAGCCGTTCGTGCGCACCGGCCTGCCGCTGCTCGCCGGCATGGCGCTCACGTTCGCCGTCGTCGCGACGCTCGCCGCCGTCGGCGGCGGCTGGGTCGCGCAGGCCAACCAGGCCGGCCGCTGGGTCGCGATCGTGCTGCTCGCGATATTCGGCCTGACCCTGCTGATGCCGCGCCTCGCGGAGCACCTGACCCGCCCGCTCGTCGCCGCCGGCAACCGGCTCACCGGCTTTGCGCAACGCGACGGCCGCCCGGCCGGCCCCGCGTCGTCGCTGCTGCTCGGCGTCGCGACCGGCCTGCTGTGGGCGCCGTGCGCAGGCCCGATCCTCGGGCTCGTGCTGACCGGCGCCGCGCTGCGCGGCGCAAGCGTCGGCACGACGCTGCTGCTGGTCGCGTATGCGGCCGGCGCGGCGACGTCGCTCAGCGTCGCGCTGGTGATCGGCGGCAAGGTGTTCGCCGCGATGAAGCGCTCGCTCGGCGCCGGCGAATGGATCAAGCGCGGGATCGGCGTGGCGCTCCTGGCCGGCGTCGGCGCGATTGCGCTCGGCCTCGATACGGGTGCGCTTGCTCAACTGTCGACCGTCACGACGGGCGGACTCGAGACGAAACTCGTCGACCGCCTCGGCGGGCGTTCGAACGGCGCGCCGGCAGCGATGGCCGCGACCGGCAACGCCGCCGACAACACGAACGGCGGCGCGATGATGGCCGCGGCTGCCGATGGCGCGCAGGCCGGCGGCGCAATGATGCGCGCGGTGGATGCGACGCATGCGCCGGCCGCGCTGCCCGTCGAAGGCACGCTGCCGGCGCTCGACGGCGCGGTGCAGTGGCTGAACTCGCCGCCGCTGACGGCGGCCGGCCTGCGCGGCAAGGTCGTGCTGGTCGATTTCTGGACCTACTCGTGCATCAACTGCCTGCGCACGCTGCCGTACACGACCGCATGGGCACGCAAGTACGCGCCATACGGGCTCGTCGTGATCGGCGTGCATGCGCCGGAGTTCGCGTTCGAGCGCGACATCGGCAACGTGAAGAAGGCCGTGCACGACCTCGGCATCGACTTCCCGGTCGCGATCGACAACCGCTTCACGATCTGGCGCGCGTTCAACAACGAATACTGGCCCGCACACTACTTCGTCGACGCGCAAGGGCGCGTGCGCCGCCACCACTTCGGCGAAGGCGAATACGCGGAATCGGAGCGCGCGATCCAGTCGCTGCTCGCCGAGGCCGGCCATCCGGAAGCGCTGAACGTGCCGCTCGGGCTCGCCGGCGCACCCGCGAAGGGTGCGCTCGCGGCGGCCGACAATGCGGACGTCCGCTCGCCCGAGACCTACGTCGGCTACGCACGCGCCGAGGATTTCGTGTCGCCGGGCGGTGTCGTGCGCGACGCGGCGTATCACTACGCCGTGCCGGCCCGTCCCGATCTCAACGACTGGGGCCTCGCCGGTATGTGGCAGGTCGGCGCCGAACGCGCGACGCTCGCGGCGCCGGCCGGTCGCATCGTCTACCGCTTCCATGCACGTGACCTGCACCTGGTGCTCGGCCCCGGCGAGGACGGCAAGCCGGTGCGCTTTCGCGTGACGCTCGACGGCGCGGCTCCCGGTGCCGCCCATGGAAGCGACGTCGATGCGCAAGGCTACGGCACCGTGACTGGGCAGCGCCTGTACCAGCTGGTCCGGCAGCCCGGCGCGATCGCCGACCGCACGTTCGCAATCGAGTTTCTCGATCCCGGCGTGAATGCATATGCGTTCACGTTCGGCTGATCCCGGCCGGACGCGGCGCACCGGTGCCGCCTCCGGGCCTCTCGCTTCCCATTCCGCCTTTCGAAGGAGCACACCGTGAACACCACCTCCCCCCGCGGCCCCGCACCGCAACGACGTACGGCGATGCTGCGCCGCATCGGCGCCATCGCCGTCGCGGCCGCGGCCGTGTTCGGCTACCAGCGCATCGTCAATTCCGCCGAGCCGATGCGCACCGTGCCCGCACCGACGCTCGACGAAACGCCCGGCGCATCGCACGACGAGACGGCCGTGCTCGCCGGCGGCTGCTTCTGGGGCGTGCAGGGCGTGTTCGAGCACGTGAAGGGCGTGAAGCAGGTGACGGCCGGCTATGCGGGCGGTGCGTCCGAAACCGCGCACTACGCGCTCGTCGGCTCGGGGTTGACCGGGCACGCGGAATCGGTTCGCATCGTCTACGACCCGACGCAGATCACGTACGGCCGGCTGCTGCAGGTGTTCTTCTCGGTCGCGCACGATCCGACCGAGCTCAACCGGCAGGGCCCCGACGAAGGCTCGCAATACCGGTCGGCGATCTTTCCGACCACCGCGCAGCAACGCGCGGTCGCGACCGCGTACATCGCGCAGCTCGGCACCACGCACGTGTTTCCGGCGCCCGTCGTCACGCGCGTCGAGGACTACAAGGGGTTCTACCCGGCCGAGGCCTATCACCAGAACTACCTCGAGCTGCACCCCGACGCGCCGTACATCGCGTACAACGACATGCCGAAGATCACCGGGCTGAAGCAGTACTTCCCGGCGCTGTACCGCACCGACGCAGTACTGTGGCGCGATGCGCGCTCGTGACCGGCAAGCAGCCGCGTGACGGGGTGCCGCCCGCCGCGCGGCCGGGGCCCGTGCGGCCACGCACGGCCAGCGCGCGACGCCTTCGACCCGGTTTGCGCTGCATCAACGAAACCGCGGCCGCCGTGCCGGGGCAAACCCGCATCGCGTCCGCCGCGACAGGCAACTTCGCGTAGACTTCTCCAGATCCCCGCCGCGTCTTGCGGCGCCCGGAATCCCAGTCCAGCCCGGAGACGTCACGCATGCGCGCAGTGCCCTTCCCCGACAGCGGCACCCTTGGAGAACCCTCTTCCGGCGCGGCCGTGCGCGACCTGCGCCGCGTACCGATTCATCCCGATCACTGGTACCCGCTCGCGTGGTCGCGCGAGCTGAAACGCGGCAAGACGCTCGGTGTGCACTTCGCCGGCGATCCGATCGTGCTCGTGCGCACCGAATCCGGCGCCGTGTACGCGCTCGAGGATCGTTGCGCGCACCGACAGGTGCCGCTGCACGCGGGCGTCGTGAGCGGCGAGACGCTGCGCTGCTGCTATCACGGCTGGACCTACGCGTGCGACAGCGGCCGTTGCGTCGACGTGCCGTACCTCGGCCGCGAGCGCCTGCCCAACGGCGTGCGCGCGTATCCGTGCCGAGAAGCGCACGGGCTGATCTTCGTGTTCCCCGGCGACGCGACGCTCGCCGACACGCGGCCGTTCCCCGTGCTCGAATCGGCGGACGACCGCGCATACAAGACACGCCGCTTCGGCCGCGAGGTCAAGTGCCACTACTCGTTCATGCACGAGAACCTGATGGACATGAACCATCAGTTCCTGCATCGCAAGCAGATGGGGCAGATGCGCGCGCGCAGCGTCGGCCGCCGTCGCGGCGACGACTGGGTGGAGGTCGACTACACGTTCGCGCGGATGGAAGGCAAGCAGCCGGTGGGCGAAGCGCTCGTGTTCGGCGCGAGCAAGAAGCCAGCCGACCAGTCCGACAAGAGCGTGATGACGGTGCGCACCGGCTATCCGTACCAGACGCTGCAGATCCGCTCGAGCGAAGGCACGCTCGTGATGGACCTGTGGATCGTCTACGTGCCGCTCGACGCCGAGCAGCGCACCAACCGCACGTTCGGACTGCTGTCGATCCACAAGCCCGGCATCCCGTTCGCGCTCGATCTCGCGTGGCCGCTGCTCGTCTGGTTCACCGAACGCATCTTCCGCGAGGATCGCTGGATCGTCGAGCGCGAGCAGGAAGCGCACGATCGCCAGGGCGCCGACTGGAACCACGAGGTGTTTCCGGTCATCAACGAGCTGCGCGACCTGCTGCGCCAGTGCGGCGCGCGTACGGTGATCCCGATCCGCGAAGCGCGCGACGGCGCATGATGCGTGCAGCGCGTGACGTGAGTCGCGCGCGTCGTTACAACCGGAACGCGCCCGGCAGCAATGCGTGGGCCGTCGTGACCTCGACGGCCCCTTTCAGGTTCGCCAGGACCACTTCGATGTCGGGCGTGCCGATCTCGATGATCACCTGACGGCACGCGCCGCACGGCGCGATCGGGCCGTCGGTGTCGCCGACAACCGCGAGCCGCGTGAAATCCCCCGGACGATAACCGGCGGCGATGGCCGAAAACATCGCCGTGCGCTCTGCGCAATTGCAAAGTCCGTAGGACGCGTTCTCGACATTGCAGCCGTGAAAAACCGTGCCGTCGCGCGCCTGCAGCGCCGCGCCGACCTTGAAGCGCGAATATGGCGCATACGCGCGTTCGCGCGCCGCCTTCGCCGCTTCGATCAGTTCGTGTCGTTCCATCTCGTCATACCCTCGATTGTGTGCGGGGAGGTATCGGGGCGGCCAAACCCCGGCCGTCGCGATACTCCCGTGGCGTGAAGTGAAGCGGTCGCCGATGCCCGCGCCGGCGATCTATCAGCCGATCTGCTGATAGATGGTCGGCGGCGCGTCACCCGTCTCGCCCAGCACGTAACTGCGCTGGATCGCGTCCACCGCGTGCGCCGCGGCGGCGGCATCGCGGGCATGCACGTAACCGAGCGGCTGGCCGGCTTCGACACGCTGCCCGAGCTCCGCGAGCGCCGTCAGGCCGACACTGTAGTCGATCGCATCCGCCGCGCGCGTGCGGCCACCGCCGAGCGCGACGACCGCCAGCCCGAGCGCGCGGCAGTCGACCCGCTGCACGACGCCGCTCGTGCGCGACGGAACCGGCACGATCACCTCCGCCCGCGCCAGATGACGCGCAGGCGCATCGATCAGGTCCGCGGGGCCGCCGAGCGCCGTGACCATCCGCGCGAAGCGTTCCGCTGCCGTACCCGAATCGAGCGCGTGCTGCAACGTCGTGCGCGCATCTGCGACGTCGCGTGCCAGCCCGCCGGTGACGAGCAATTCCGCCGACAGCGCCATCGTGACGTCATGCAGGCGTGCCGGACGCGACTTGCCCGTCAGGTAGTCGATCGCGCACGCCACTTCGAGTGCATTGCCCGCGCACGGCGCGAGCGACTGGTTCATGTCGGTGAGGATCGCGGTGGTCTTCATGCCGGCGCCGTTGCCGACGTCGACGATGCTGCGGGCCAGTTCCGCCGATTGCGCGGCGGTCGGCATGAACGCGCCGGAGCCGACCTTGACGTCCATCACGAGCCCGTCGAGCCCGGCCGCGAGCTTCTTCGACAGGATCGACGCGGTGATCATCGCGACCGACTCGACGGTCGCCGTCACGTCGCGAATCGCATAGATGCGCATGTCGGCCGGCGCCAGCCGTGCGGTCTGCCCGATGATCGCGACGCCGACGTCGCGCACCGTGCGGCGAAACGCGTCCGTATCGGGCGTCACGTTGTAGCCGGGAATCGCACTGAGCTTGTCGAGCGTGCCGCCGGTATGGCCGAGCCCGCGCCCCGAGATCATCGGCACGTAGCCGCCGCACGCGGCCACCATCGGCCCGAGCATCAGCGACACGACATCGCCGACGCCGCCGGTCGAATGCTTGTCGATCACCGGCCCGTCGAGATCGAGCGCGCGCCAGTCGAGCACGTCGCCCGAGTCGCGCTGCGCGAGCGTCAGCGCGACGCGCTCGTCGGTGCTCAGGTCGTTGAAATACACGGCCATCGCGAACGCGGCCACCTGGCCCTCGGTCACGCTGCCGTCGGTCACGCCACGCACGAACGCGGCGATCCCGTCGCGATCGAGCGGCTGCCGGTTGCGCTTCTGGCGAATGAATTCCTGCGGTAAAAACATCGTTGCCTCTCCTCGATCGGTCGGTGGCCGCGTCGGGCTCAATGCAGGGAAAAGAACAGGCCGGCGATCGCGGCGCTCATCAGGTTCGACAGCGTCGCGGCCGTCAACGCGCGCAGGCCATGCCGCGCCACTTCCGAGCGGCGCTCGGGCGCGACCGCGCTGAAGCCGCCCGCGAGAATCGCGATCGACGAGAAATTCGCGAAGCCGCACAGCGCGAACGACACGATCGCGAGCGTCTTCGGGTCGAGCACCTGCAGGCCGGCCGCCGCGACGTGCTCGCCGCCCTTCAGGTACGGCGACAGGTCGCCGTACGCGACGAACTCGTTGAAGATCAGCTTCTCGCCGATGAAGTTGCCGGCCAGTGTCGCGTCATGCCACGGCACGCCGATGATCCACGCGAGCGGCGCGAACAGGTGGCCGATGATACCCACCAGCGTAATTTGCGGAAAGCCCGCGAACGCGGCCACGCCGCCGACGATCAGGTTCATCAGCGCGATGAGCCCCACGAACGCGATCAGCATCGCGCCGACGTTGATCGCGATCCGCAGCCCGACCGACGCGCCGGACGCCGCCGCCTCGATCACGTTGGCGGCCCGCTTGTCGTCGAAGTCGAGCCCGTCGACCACGACACGGCTCGGCTCGACCGTCGGATACAGCAGCTTGCCGAACAGCAGCCCGCCCGGCACCGCCATGAACGACGCGGCGAGCAGGTATTCCATCCTCACGCCGAGGCCGGCGTAGCCAACCAGCACCGAGCCCGCGACCGACGCCATGCCGCTCGCCATCACCGTGAAGATCTCGGCGCTCGTCATGTTCCGCACGAACGGCTTCACGAGCGCCGGCATCTCGCTTTGCCCGAGAAAGATCGTCGCCACCGCCGAGCACGCCTCGATGCGGCTCACGCCGAGCAATTTCGCGAGCGCCGCGCCGAGGATCGCGACGATCCACTTCATCACGCCGATGTAGTACAGCACCGCGATCAGCGCGGTCACGAAGATGATCATCGGCAGCACGCGCAGGCCGAACACGAACCCGCCGTCGCCGAACAGCTGGAACATCCGGCTGTCGACCAGCCCGCCGAATACGAACGCGATGCCGTGATTGCCCATGTCGAGCACGCGATTGACGCCGTTCGCGGCCGCCGCCAGCGCCGTGCGTCCCGACGGCACGAACAGCACCAGCGCGCCGATCGCCAGTTGCGTGCACAACGCGGCGATCATGGTCCGGCCGCTCACCGCGCGCCGGTTGTTCGACAGCAGATAGGCAACCAGCAGCAGGAACAGCATACCCAGGAGACTGCGCAGAATATCCACCTCGTACTCCTTGCTCTCAATGTTATTGGACTGTTCGGCGGGCGGCCCGGCACGCCTGCGCAACGCCGTCGGTGGATATTACTCGTCGGCATGCACGCCGACAACGCAAACAAAATGGTCGCATTTGCGCGACGTCGCGTGTCGCGTCGAGTTGCTCAGTTCTTCTACGTACCTGGGAATCGGAAAGACGCGATCGCGCTCAATTCGTCCCAAATATTGAGAGAATTGACGGGATGCGGAGAGAAGGCAGGCGTGGTGCCGGCACGAATGGGAAAGCACGCTCGAACATGCGCGAGGCGTGCCGTTCCAACCGGCACGCCCCGCGCGATACGCACCGTTCAGCCGGCGCGCTCGACCGGATGCGGCTCGCGCAGCCGGTTCGCGATCCGCGCGGCGTCGTAGTAACTGGCCGCCGGCGGGCGTTTCAGGTAGCGGCCCGCGCCGCGCACGGCGCGCAAGTCGCCGTCGGCCCACGCGAGTGCGCCACGCGTGAGCGTGTGCGTCGCGACACCCTGCACCGTCATCCCCTCGAACACATTGAAGTCGACCTGCTGGTGATGGGTCTTCACCGAGATCGTCTTCGTCGCGGCAGGATCCCACACGACGAGGTCGGCATCGGCGCCCACCTGCACCGCGCCCTTGCGCGGATACAGGTTGAAGATCTGCGCGGCGTTCGTCGACGTGATCCGCACGAACTCGTTCGGCGTGATGCGGCCGTGATTCACGCCGTGATGCCACAGCACCGACATGCGATCCTCGACCCCGCCGCAGCCGTTCGGGATCTTCGTGAAATCGTTGCGGCCCATCGCCTTCTGCGATGCGCAGAACACGCAGTGATCGGTCGCCGTCGTGTGCAGCTGCCCCGCCTGCAGCCCGCGCCACAGCGCCTCGCGATGCTCGGCCGAGCGGAACGGCGGGCTCATCACGTGTGCGGCCGCACGCGTCCAGTCCGGATCGCGATAGACGGCCTCGTCGATCACCAGGTGGCCCGGCAGCACCTCGCCGAACACGCGCAGCCCTTCGCTGCGCGCCCGCGTGATCGCATCGACCGCATCCTTCGCGGAGACATGCACGATATACACCGGCACGCCGAGCACCTGCGCGATGCGGATCGCGCGGTTCGCGGCTTCGCCCTCGACCTCCGGCGGCCGCGACAGCGGATGCGCCTCCGGCCCCGTCATCCCGCGTGCGAGCAGCGCCTTCTGCAGCTGGAACACGAGTTCGCCGTTCTCCGCGTGTACGGTCGGCAGTGCGCCGAGTTCGAGCGAACGCGAGAAGCTGTTCACGAGCACCTCGTCGTCGGCCATGATCGCGTTCTTGTACGCCATGAAGTGCTTGAAGCTCGACACGCCATGCTCGTGCACGAGCGTGCCCATGTCGCGGTACACGCTCTCGTCCCACCACGTCACGGCCACGTGGAAACCGTAATCGGCCGCGGCCTTCTCGGCCCAGCCGCGCCATGCGTGGAACGCGTCCATCAGCGGCTGCTTCGGGCTCGGGATCACGAAGTCGATGATGCTCGTCGTGCCGCCCGAAAGCCCGGCGGCCGTACCCGTGTAGAAATCGTCGCTCGCGGTCGTGCCCATGAACGGCAGTTCCATGTGCGTATGCGGATCGATACCGCCCGGCATCACGTACTGGTCGTGCGCATCGACGACGGTCGCGCCGGCCGGCGCGTCGATCTTGTCGGCGATCTGCAGGATCGTGCCGCCGTCATCCGGTGCTGCGCAGAGCACGTCCGCGCGATAGGTGCGGTCCGCATCGACCACGGTGCCGCCGCGAATCAGGATTGCCATTGGGTTGCCTCCTCGTTGACTGTCGGGTGCCGCATCACATGCCTCGCACGCTTCCGGCGCGTCATGCGCTCGCGATCTGCACATGCTGTCCGGCGCGCCACTTCATCCAGGTGCCGTACACGCACGACGCCAGCACGAGGCCGACGAACCACGCGTACGTGTAAAGCGTGTTGAAGAACGCCGGCACGTTCGGAAACGACGCCGGAAACGCCGTATGCAGGAAGCCGGGCAGGTTCGGCAGCACGCCGACCGCCAGCGCGGCCGGATTCCAGCCGCGCGCGTAGCTGAAGCCGCCGCGCTCGTCGAACAGCGCGCGCGTGTCGAGCCGCGTGCCGCGAATCAGGAAGTAGTCGACCATCAGGATCCCCGCCACCGGCCCGAGCAGCGCCGAATAGCCGACGAGCCAGGTGAAGATGTAGCCGTCCGTCGTCGCGAGGATCTTCCACGGCATCATCACGATCGCGATCGTCGCGGTGATCATCCCGCCGGTGCGGTACGAAATCGCCTTCGGCCACAGGCTCGAGAAGTCGTAGGCCGGGCCGACGAGATTCGCGGCGAGGTTGCAGCACATCGTGTCGAGCGTGAGGATCACGAGCGCGATGCCCACGCCGATGCCCGTCATCCGGCTCGTCAGGTCGATCGGATCCCAGATCGCGTTGCCGTAGATCACGACGGTCGCCGACGTCACGACGACCGATACCACCGACAGCAACGCCATCGGCAACGGCAGTCCGATCGACTGGCCGATCATCTGGTCGCGCTGCGAATGCGCGAAGCGCGTGAAGTCGGGGATGTTCAGTGCGAGCGTCGCCCAGAAGCCGACCATCGCCGTCAGGCCCGGCCAGAAGGTCGCCCAGAACAGCCCGGCCTTCTTGCCGCCCGCCGCGAACTGCGACGGCGCCGACAGCATCGTGCCGAAGCCGCCCGCCTTCGACGTCGCCCACCACACGAGCGCCACGCACATCACGACCTTGATCGGTGCGGACCAGCTCTCGAGCCAGCGGATCGAATCGGTGCCGTGCCAGATGAAGTAGAGCTGCAGTGCCCAGAACACGAGGAAGCACGCGAGCTGCCCGACCCCGATGCCGACGACGGGCAGTGCGGCGCCGTGCAGCGCGTTGCCGGTCAGGATGTTCAGCAGCGTATAGATCGCGCTGCCGCCGAGCCAGGTCTGGATCCCGTACCAGCCACACGCGACGATTGCGCGCAGCAGCGCCGGCAGCTTCGCGCCCTGCGTGCCGAACGACGCGCGCACGAGCACCGCGTACGGAATCCCGTGCTTCGCGCCCGCATGGCCGATCAACAGCATCGGCACGAGCACGATCAGGTTGCCGAGCAACACGGTCGTCACCGCCTGCCACGGCGACATGCCCTCCTGGATCAGCCCGGCCGCGAGCATGTACGACGCGATGTTCATCACCATCCCGACCCACAGCGCCGCGAAGTGATACCACTTCCACGTGCGCTGCGCCGGCGTCGTCGGCGCGAGGTCGTCGTTGTACAGGCTGCCGCCCTGCGCCGCGGCGCTATCGGGATCGGCGGGATTCGCTGCGTGATTCATCTGACTCACTCCACGAAAACGTCAGCGCCGGCATCATCCGATGCCGGCCCGGGTGGAACGAAAAGCGGCGATGCAGCAGGTCCCGCATCGCCGGACGCCGGTCAGGCAGCCTTCTTCGCATGCTTCTCGGGTGCCGGCGCCGCACCTGCACCCGCCTCCGCGCTCGCCGGATTGTTCGGATGCGTGGTCCAGTTGGCATAGTCGCCCGAATCGACACGCTCCATCGTGATGCATTGCTCGACCGGACACACATGCATGCAAAGATTGCACCCGACGCATTCCGAATCGACCACTTCGAAGTGGCGCACGCCGTCCTTCGTCGCCGTGATCGCCTGGTGCGACGTGTCCTCGCACGCGATATGGCACAGCCCGCACTGGATGCAGCGGTCCTGGTCGATGCGCGCCTTGATGTCGTACTTGAGGTTCAGGTATTTCCAGTCGGTCACGTTCGGCACCGCGCGGCCGCGGATGTCGTCGAGCGTCGCGTAGCCCTTCTCGTCCATCCAGTTCGACAGCCCGTCGGCCAGATCCGACACGATCCGGAAGCCGTAATGCATCGCGGCGGTGCACACCTGCACGCTGCCGGCGCCGAGCACCATGAACTCGGCCGCATCGCGCCAGTTCGAGATGCCGCCGATGCCCGAGATCGGCAGGTCCGGCGTTTCGGGATCGCGCGCGATCTCCGCGACCATGTTCAACGCGATCGGCTTGACCGCCGGGCCGCAATAGCCGCCGTGCGTGCCCTTGCCGTCGACGGTCGGCATCGGCGCCATGTGGTCGAGATCGACCGCGACGATCGAGTTGATCGTGTTGATCAGCGACACGCCGTCCGCGCAGCCCTTGTACGCGGCGCGCGACCCCATCCGGATGTCGCTGATGTTCGGCGTGAGCTTCACGAGGCACGGCAGCTTCGTGCCTTCCTTCACCCAGCGCGTCACCATCTCCACATATTCGGGTACCTGCCCGACCGCCGCGCCCATCCCGCGCTCGCTCATCCCGTGCGG
The DNA here is from genome assembly GCF_902499025.1 of Burkholderia lata. Lineage (GTDB taxonomy): Bacteria > Pseudomonadota > Gammaproteobacteria > Burkholderiales > Burkholderiaceae > Burkholderia > Burkholderia lata_C. The sequence goes on from NZ_CABVPW010000063.1 coordinate 13,361, forward strand.
GCAGCCGAAGTTCAGCTCGACCGCGTCGGCGCCCGTATCCTCGACGAGCGGCAGGATCCATTTCCAGTCGCGTTCGTTGCACGGCACCATCAGCGACACGATCAGCGCGCGATCCGGCCAGTCGCGCTTCACCTGCGCGATCTCTCTCAGGTTCACGTCGAGCGGACGGTCGGTGATCAGCTCGATGTTGTTCAGCCCCGCGATGCGCTGACCGTTCCACTGCACGGCGCCGTAGCGCGAACTGACGTTGACGACGTGCGGATCGAGCCCGAGCGTCTTCCACACGACACCGCCCCAGCCCGCCTCGAACGCGCGGTTCACGTTGTAGGCCTTGTCGGTCGGCGGCGCGGATGCCAGCCAGAAGGGATTCGGTGAAGTGATGCCCGCGATGGTGCAGCGAAGGTCGGCCATGTTCGGCTCCGAGAGAGTGGGGTCGTGTTCGTTGTGCTCGTGGTGCGTTTCGCGCGTGATGCCGTCACGCGGCCTTCGCATTGCGCTGCGCGAGCGCCGCGTCGATCGACGCGGCCGCGCGCTTGCCGTCCTGCACGGCCTGCACCGTGAGGTCGACGCCGCCCGTCGCCGCGCAGTCGCCGCCGGCCCACACGTCGGGCCATGCGGTGCGCCCGTCCGCGTCCACCGCGATGCGTGCGCCGTCCGCCGTCAGCAGCGCGGCGCCGACGCCGTCGGGCGTCAACGTCTGGCCGATCGCCTTCAGCACCATGTCCGCATCGACGGTGAAGCGCTCGCCCGATGCCGCCTCGAACTCGACACCCGTCACCTGCCCGTTCGCGCCCGCGATGCGCACGGGCTTCGCGTGCGTGACGAGCGTGACGCCGCTCTTCTGCGCGAACTCGCGCTCGGCCCACGTCGCGCTCATCGCGTCCACGCCGCGCCGGTACACCATCGTCACGCGCTCGGCGCCGAGCTTGCGGCTCTGCACCGCCGCGTCGATAGCCGTATTGCCGCCGCCGATCACGACCACGCGCCGCCCGACCGCCACGTTCTCCAGCACATCGGCCTGCCGCACCTGCGCGATGAAGTCGACCGCATTCATCACGCCGCCCAGTTGCTCGCCGTCGATCGAAAGCGCACGCACACCGCCGAGCCCCATCGCGAGAAACACCGCGTCGTGCTGCTCGCGCAGTGCGTCGAGCGTGATGTCGCGACCGAGCGCGACGCCGGTTTTCAGCGCGATGCCGCCCACCGACAGCAGCCACTCGACTTCACGCTGCGCGAAATCGTCGACGGTCTTGTACGCCGCGATCCCGTATTCGTTGAGGCCACCGCCCTTCGGGCGCGCGTCGAACAGCGTGACGCGGTGTCCGGCGAGCGCGAGCCGGTGCGCGCACGCGAGCCCGGCCGGCCCCGCGCCGACCACCGCGACATGGCGGCCCGTGTCCGGCGCGCGCGTGAAGCGCACCGCGCCGGTCTCCATCGCCCAGTCGGTCGCATGCCGCTGCAGCGCGCCGATCGCGACGGGCTGCGCGTCCTGGTGGTTGCGCACGCATGCGCCTTCGCACAGGATCTCGGTCGGACACACGCGGGCGCACATCCCGCCGAGCGGATTCGCCGACAGGATGTCGGTCGCGGCGCCCTTCAGGTTGCCGTTGCCGATCTTGCGGATGAAGCTCGGGATGTCGATCTGCGTCGGGCAGGCCTGTACACACGGCGCGTCGTAGCAGTAATGGCAGCGGCTGGCGGCGGCCGCGGCGGCTGTCGGATCGAGCAGCGGCGCGATATCGGCGAATTCGCACGAGAGTTGCGTGGACGACAGGCGATGCGCGGCGATATCGCCGGTTGGCTTGGTGGTCATACGCGTTCCTTCGACTGGGTGGAGACAAAGCCGTCCCCGCCGGCTGCGAATGCACAGTCGGGGCGGTCGTTCTTAGGAATGCTACGGTCAGGCTGTCAGGCGACGAGCAGCCTGCCGGCTGCTACGGTCTTCGCGTCATGAAGCCGGCTCGCATGCGCGCGACAGCATCGCGTGCAGCAGCACGTTCGCGCCGGCCTCGATCCACGCAGGCGTCGCGTCTTCGATCTCGTTGTGGCTGATGCCGTCGACACACGGCACGAACACCATCGACGTCGGCGCGACCTGTGCGAGGTAGCACGCGTCGTGGCCCGCACCGGACACGATGTCGCGATGCGAGTAGCCGAAGCGATCGGCCGCGCCGCGCACGGCGTCCACGCAGGCGGAATCGAACGCGACCGGCTTGTAATAGAAAATCTGCTCGAGTTCGGTCTCGAGCCCGATGTCGCCCGCGATGCGCGCCACGCCGTCGCGCAATGCAGCATCCATCTTCGCGAGCACTGCGTCGTCCGGATGACGGAAATCGACGGTGAAGAACACGCGGCCGGGAATCACGTTGCGCGAGTTCGGGTAGACCTGCATCATGCCGACCGTCGCGCAGCCGAACGGTGCATGATCGAGGCCGATCCGGTTGACGAGATCGACCACGCGCGATGCGCCGAGCAGCGCGTCGCGGCGACGCGGCATCGGCGTCGGCCCCGCGTGCGCTTCCTGGCCGGTGAACGTGACCTCGTACCAGCGCTGCCCCTGCGCGTCGGTCACGACACCGATCGTCTTGCATTCCGCCTCGAGAATCGGCCCCTGCTCGATATGCAGTTCGAACGCCGCGTGCAGCTTGCGCCCGCCGCACGGCACGTCACCCGCGTAGCCGATGCGCGCCAGCTCCTCGCCGATCGTCTTGCCGTCCACGTCCTTGCGCGACAGCCCGTATTCGAGCGGGAACACGCCCGCGAACACGCCGGAGGCCACCATCGCGGGCGCGAAGCGCGAGCCCTCCTCGTTGGTCCAGATCACGACCTCGACCGGATGCTCGGTCTCGATGCCGCGATCGTTGAGACTGCGAATCACCTCGAGGCCGCCGAGCACGCCGTAGATGCCGTCGAAGCGGCCGCCCGTCGGCTGCGAATCCGCATGCGAGCCCGTGACGACCGGCGCCGCATCGGCCACGCGGCCCGCGCGGCGCATGAACACGTTGCCCATCGTATCGACCGTCACCGTGCAGCCGGCGGCCTTCGCCCAGCCGACGATCAGGTCGCGGCCGGCCTTGTCGAGATCGGTCAGCGCGAGACGGCACACACCGCCCTTCTGCGTCGCGCCGATCTTCGCGACTTCCATCAGGCTGTCCCACAACCGCTTGCCGTCGACCTTGATCGACGTGTCGAAAGCTGCCCGCTTCACTGTTTCCGATACCGCGTTCATTCGTATCGCTCCTGTGGGGTCGGTGATGTCGTCAGCCCGGTCTGTGCCGGTGCATGTCATGCCTGTTTCGGGGCCACGCCGCCCAAGCGCGGTGCATGCCCCGATCGTTCGCGAAGATCGTCCGACGAATCCGGCTGAAAGGTTTTCGCCGCTCGCCGAATCCTGTCCGATTGGACAGGTTTTAGACGATCAAAATGACCAAAGCAATGTCTTTCTTGCGTGAATGAACAGAGCGAGAAACGTGCCATCGCAACGCAGCATGGAGATGAATACGCGATATCGGTACGCGTGCGTTCGATGCGGATCAGCGGCTAGAATGAAGCCCAACGCGGCACGCCCGCCGCGCGAGGGTAACGATGAGACATGACGAGGCGGCAACCGAAGCCACCGACAGCGACGAAACGCCCGCGCCTTTGCGGCGACGCAAGGCGCACATCCGCGAGTCCAACGAAGCGCATCTGCTCGCCTGTGCGGAGGCCGTGTTCGCGGAACGCGGGCTCGACGGCGCGAGTACCGCGATGATCGCGGAGCGCGCCGGCCTGCCGAAAGCCAACCTGCATTACTACTTCCCGACGAAGCTCGCGCTGTACCGCCGCGTGCTCGACGACCTGTTCGAGGACTGGCATCACGCGGCCGGTACATTCGAGGCCGACGACGATCCGGTGGCAGCGATCAGCGGCTACGTGCGCGCGAAGATGGCGCTGTCGAGGCGGCGCCCGCTCGGCTCGAAGGTCTGGGCCAACGAGATCATCCACGGTGCCGAGCACATGCAGGACATCCTGTCGGGGCGCGTGAAGCCGTGGTTCGACACGCGCGTGAAGGTCATCGACGGCTGGATCGCGCGCGGGCTGCTCGCGCCGATCGACGCACATGCGCTGATGTACCTGATCTGGGCAACCACCCAGCACTACGCGGATTTCGATGCGCAGATTCGCGCGCTGAGCGGCAAGCGTACGTTCACGCAGAAGGCGTTCGACGCGAAGACCGAACAGGTCGTGCAGCTCGTGATTCGCGCTTGCGGGGCGGTGTCGCCGCACGCGAAGGCGTAGCGCGGCAACGCGATCCGCCAAAAGCAAAACGGGTATCGCACAGGGGTTTCCTGCGCGATACCCGTCGCCCGCAATACAGCGCGCGGACTATGCGTCAGGCGTCAGACGATACGCTCGATCGCGATCGCCGTCGCCTCGCCGCCACCGATACACAGCGACGCGACGCCGCGCTTCATGCCGTACGTTTCGAGCGCGGCCAGCAGCGTCACCATCACGCGTGCGCCCGACGCACCGATCGGATGCCCCAGCGCACACGCGCCGCCGTGCACGTTGACCTTCTCGTGCGGCAGGTCGAGATCGCGCATCGCGGCCATCGGCACCACCGCGAACGCCTCGTTGATCTCGAACAGGTCGACGTCGCGCAGGTTCCAGCCGGTTTTCTCCGACAGCTTGCGCAGCGCGCCGATCGGCGCGGTCGCGAACAGGCCCGGCTTGTCCGCGTAGGTCGAATGCCCGACGATCACGGCCTTCGGCGTGAGACCCAGGCGCTCGGCTTCCGAGCGGCGCATCATCACGAGCGCGGCCGCGCCGTCCGAAATCGACGACGCATTCGCGGCCGTCACCGTGCCGCCGTCGCGGAAAGCGGCCTTCAGCGTCGGGATCTTGTCGAGCTTCGCCTTGCCCGGCTGTTCGTCGATCGACACGACGGTTTCGCTCTTGCCGGCCTTCACGGTCACCGGCGCGATCTCCGACACGAAATGCCCGTCGGCGATCGCCCGTTGCGCGCGCGTCAGCGACGCAATCGCAAACGCATCCTGCGCCTCGCGCGTGAACTGGTATGCCTGCGCGCAGTCCTCGGCGAACGTGCCCATCAGGCGGCCCTTCTCGTACGCGTCCTCGAGCCCGTCGAGGAACATGTGGTCGAGCACCTGCCCGTGACCCATGCGCATCCCCGCACGCGCCTTCGGCAGCAGGTACGGCGCATTCGTCATGCTCTCCATCCCGCCTGCGACGGCCACGCCCGCCGAGCCCGCCAGCAGCAGGTCGTGCGCGAACATTGCGGCCTTCATCCCCGAGCCGCACATCTTGTTGACCGTGGTCGCGCCCGCCGCGAGCGGCAGCCCGGCCTTCAGCGCGGCCTGCCGCGCCGGCGCCTGGCCCTGGCCCGCCGGCAGCACGCAGCCGAACACGATTTCATCGATGCGCTCGGCCGGCACGTTCGCCCGCTCGAGCGCCGCGCGAATCGCTACCGCGCCAAGGTCGCTCGCGCTGGCTGCCGCCAGGTCGCCCTGAAAACCACCCATCGGCGTACGCGCCATACCAACGATTACGATCGGATCCTGAGTCGTCATGATTCGCTTCCTCCAGTGTCAGCGCGGTGCCATGCGCAACGCGCCATCGAGACGGATGACTTCGCCGTTCAGCATCGTGTTCTCGGCGATATGGCGCACCAGCGCCGCAAATTCTTCCGGGCGGCCGAGCCGCGGCGGGAACGGCACGCTCTTGCCGAGCGCGTCCTGCACGTCCTGCGGCATGCCGGCCATCATCGGCGTCGCGAAGATGCCGGGCGCAACCGTCACCACGCGAATGCCGAACCGCGCGAGCTCGCGCGCGATCGGCAGCGTCATGCCCACCACGCCGCTCTTCGATGCCGCATACGCGGCCTGCCCGATCTGCCCGTCGAACGCCGCGACCGACGCGGTGTTGACGATCACGCCGCGCTCGCCTTCCGCGTCGGCGTCCTGCTTCGACATCGCTTCGGCGGCCAGCCGGATCATGTTGAACGTGCCGACCAGATTGATCGACACCGCGCGCGCAAAACGGTCGAGCGAATGCGGGCCGTCGCGGCCGACCACCTTCTCGCCCGGCGCGACGCCCGCGCAGTTGACGAGCGCGTCGATGCGGCCGAACGCGTCACGCGCGGCGGCAACGGCCGCCTGGCCGTCGGCTTCGCTCGTGACATCGGTCTTCACGAAGCGCGCCGCCGCGCCGAGTTCATGCGCGAGGCCCGCACCGGCCTCTTCGTTGACGTCCAGCAGCACGGCCTTGCCGCCTTCCGCGACCACCATGCGCGCCACCGCGGCGCCGAGGCCCGAACCGGCGCCCGTGATCAGAAAAACACGATCCTTGATATCCATTCGCAGTCCGTACAGGTTGTGTTCAGGGTTGAGCGACCTTCTCGGCTTCCATCTTGCGCAACACGAAGCGCTGGATCTTGCCGCTCGGGGTTTTAGGCAGCGCGTCGACGAAGTCGATCGCGCGCGGGTAGGCGTGAGCGGACAGCCGCCGCTTCACGTGCAGGCTCAGTTCCTCGGCCAGCGCCGGCGTGCCGTCGTAGTCTTTCGACAGCACGACGAACGCCTTGACGATCTCCGTGCGCTCCGCATCGGGCACGCCGATGACGGCCGCCTCGCTCACGGCCGGATGCTCGATCAGCGCGCTCTCCACGTCGAACGGGCCGATCCGGTAGCCGGACGACGTGATCACGTCGTCCGCGCGGCCGATGAAGCTCACCGTGCCGTCCGGCTCCAGCTCGACGTTGTCGCCGGTCCGGTAATAGCCGCCCGCGATCGCCGGCGTGTCCTGCTGCCAGTAGCCGTGGAACCACAGCAGCGGCGAGCGAGCGATGTCGATCGCGAGGTTGCCCGGCTCGCCGGGGCCGAGCTCGCGGCTCGCGTCGTCGAGCACTGCGACGCGGTAGCCCGGCATCGCGAAGCCGGCCGAGCCGGCGTGGACCGCATGCGCGAGGCCGTGGTGATTGTTCACGACCATCCCGAGTTCGGTCTGGCCGTAGTGATCGTAGATCGGCGCGCCGAGCGCCGCGTCGAACCAGCGCACGACTTCCGGATTCAGCGGTTCGCCCGCGCTGCTGACCACGCGCAGCTTGCCCTTCAGCCGTGCCGCCGCTTCCGTCCCGGCCGCCATCAGCATCCGGTAGGCCGTCGGCGAGCCGGCCAGGCTCGTGATCCCGAGCCGTTCGATCACGTCGTACGTGCTGTCCACCGTGAAACTGCCCTCGTAGAGCGTCGTTGCGTGGCCGAGCAGCAGCGGGCCCGTGATCGCGTAATAGAGGCCGTACGCCCAGCCCGGATCGGCGATGTTCCAGAACCGGTCGCCGGCACGCAGGTCCACCGCTTCGCGCATGTACGCACCGAACGCGAGCAGCGCGCGCAGCGGCACCGGCACGCCTTTCGGCAAGCCCGTCGTGCCCGACGTCGACATCATCATGAACAGGTCCGTGCCCTTGCGCAGCACCGGCTCGAACGCGTCGGACTGCGCATCGAGCGCCGCGCGGAAATCGATGTCGTGTTCCGGCAGCGTCTCGCCCGGCTCGCGCACCGTCGCAACGGCCGGGCAATCGGCGATCTCGTCGAGCTTCGCGCGATTCGCGACGTTGGTCACGACCAGGCGCGCGTCGCTCATGCGCAGCCGGTGCTCGATCGCTTTCGGGCCGAACGCGGTGAACAGCGGCTGGTAGACGGCGCCCGCGCGCCACGTGCCGAGGATCGTCGCGACGAGTTCGGGCGTGCGCGGCAACAGGCCCGCCACCACGTCGCCCGGCTTCACGCCCTGCGCGACCAGCAGGTTCGCGACGCGTGCCGACAGCGCCTTCATCTGCGCAAACGTATAGCTGCGGTGCTGCCCGCCGGCGTCGATCCATTCGAGCGCGATTGCGTCCGCCGATGCATGCCGGTCGCAGCATTCCACGCACGCGTTCAGGCCGCGCTCCAGGTCGCCGTGCAGTTGCTGCGCGGCGGTCTCGATACTGAACCGGGCCACGGCGTCGGCGTAGGCCGGCACCACCCGGGCGGTAGCTCCATCAGGCATGCGTGTCTCCTGTGCGTTATGACCGCCGTCAAGCCAGCGGCGCGACGGGGATAGTTCGATAGTAGACAGCCCGTACATTGCAATCAATGACAAACAGAATCTAGAATCGTGATCGCTTTTGCCATGTCGGGAGGAGGCAGGAAAATGGGGCCGCAGATGATTTCGCCGGGTTTCGTCGACGACGCGCTCGCGTGCCTGCGCCGGCAAGGCCTTCCGACGGCGCCCGTGCTGCGCGCCGCCGGCCTGCCGGCGGCCGTGCGCGAGCCCGTCACGCCGCAGCAGTACGGCCGGCTGTGGCTCGCGATCGCCGGTACGATCGACGACGAATTCTTCGGGCTCGCCGCGCGCCCGATGCGGCAAGGCAGCTTCAAACTGCTGTGCCATGCGGTGCTGCATGCCGGCACGCTCGAAAAGGCGCTGCGGCGGGCGCTGCAGTTTCTGCGGGTAGTACTGGACGAGCCGCACGGCGAGCTCGTCGTGGCCGACGGGCAGGCGCAGATCGTGCTGACACAGACGGGCGCGCCCTACCCGGCGTTCGCGTACCGGACGTTCTGGCTGCTCCTCCTCGGCGTCGCATGCTGGCTGATCGGCCGGCGCATCCCGCTGCAGCGCATCGACTTCGCGTGCCCGAGCCCCGACCAGCGCAGCGACTATCACCAGTTCTTCGGCGTGCCCGTGCATTTCGACCGGCCCGACAGCCGGCTCGCGTTCAACGCCGCGTACCTCGCGCTGCCGACGATCCGCTCCGAGCAGGCGCTGAAGACCTTCCTGCGCGGCGCGCCCGGCAACCTGCTCGTCCGCTACCGGCACGATACGGGCTGGGTCGCGAAGACGCGCGCGCAACTGAAAACGCTACCGGCCGCCGAGTGGCCCGACTTCGATACGCTGGCCGTGCGCCTCGGCACGACGCCCGCGACGCTGCGGCGGCGTCTGCGCAGCGAAGGGCAAAGCTTCGCGGCAATCAAGGACGAGCTGCGCGGCGCGCTGGCGCAGTCGCTACTGCGCGGCAATGCGCTCAGCGTCGCGGAGATCGCAGTCGAGCTCGGCTTCACCGAGCCGAGCGCGTTTCATCGCGCGTTCCGGAAATGGACGGGCACGAGCCCCGGCGCGTTCCGGCGGGACGTGCATGCGGCGGAGGCAGAGCCCGGGATTGCAAGTGGATGATGCGGCAGGCGGTCGCCAACACTGAATGCCCTGCCGGCACGAAAGCGTTCACGTGACGCTGATACGATGCGACCTATCGACTGCCGTTCGTTCCCCATGAACGACGGAGAATATCCAACCCACCACCACCGCTCTCGCTCCGATGCAAGCCACCCACTTTTCCGACGCTGAACTGGCCGACCTGCGCGCGCACGGCATCGTGCTGTTTGCCGACCGTGTGATCTTCGACGCGCAGCCGCCGATGCCGGCCGACCAGATCGCGGCCGTGCAGGCCCGCTGCCACGGCGACCTCCCGCCCGCGCTGCTCGATTTGTGGCGCACGACGGCCGGCGGCAGCCTCGACTACGACCTGACGCTGGAGATGAACGGTCATATCGAAGGAATCAGCTGGGGCGAACTGTTCTACAACGGCAGCGACAGCTATCGCGACCTGGAGGGCTGGATCGACCACGAACTCGACCTGGCCGAGGAAGCCGCCGAGGAGGATTCACGCGCCTGGAGTGGCAGGCTCGACGTATTGCCGTTCGGCGGATTCGAATATTGCGACCGCATTTACATCGTGACGGAACCCGACGCAAAGGATTGCGGCCACGTGCTCGCGTGGAAACAGGGGCTGCCGCCTGCGTGGCGCGGTGCGATGCACGAGGATGGCCTCGCGACGGTCGCCTCCGACCTGTACGCGGCATTCGGCGCGCTGCAGCTCCATGCAGACCCGCTGGAACCTGGCCAAAGCGGAACCGGTATAACGTTTCTCGAGTATGTCGACGAACGTCGGATGGAGCATGGTCTGTCAGCGCCGCTGGCGGACAAGCTGATCGCGTTCTTTTGCCAGGCCGTGACCGACTGGCGCACGCCGCTCGCCGCCGGCACGCTCGCCGCCCAACCGGCGCTCGCGCGCCAGGCGTTGCGAGACGCGATCGACCACGACGACACGGCGCTCACCATGCAACTGGCGCCGCTCGTCGCGAATCTCGGCACGGCGCTCGCCGGCAGCTCGATCCCGACCGACTACGCGCTGCGGCGCGAGAAGTTTGCCGCCGCCACCGCATTGCTTGAATCCGGTGCGCCGGTCGCGCCGGATTCGCTGGAGTCCGCGTCCGGCAACGTGCCGGCCGCGCTGATGCGCGCGCTGCTCGACGCCGGCGCACAACCCGATGCCGACGCGATGGCGCGCTGTGTCGCCGGCGGCGGTGCCGACAGCGCGCGCCTGATCGGCGCGGCACTGGCGGCACAAGGCGTTGACGCTGCCGCCGCCTACCGTACGGCGAGTGCAACGCTGCTGCGCAAGTTCACTGCCGACATCGCCGAGGTCCGCAAGGGCAAGCTGAGCCACTATCTCGGCCTCGACGGACTCGAAGCCCACGCCGAACGCCTGCGGACATTCGTGCTGTAACGTGACGCGGGCTCAGCGGGACACCCCATCGACGCTCGCGGCGACACCCTGCATCGGCCGCGAAAACAGCTTGCAACCCGCGTAGTAGACGAGCGACGTCAGCGACAAACCGACGATCCACGACACGTCCGCGCCGCCGAGCCGGCTCGCCAGATCGCCCGTATAGAGATCGGTCGCCATGAACGGCGCCTGCGCGACGATGCCGATGAAGTACGAGCCGACGGCGATCGAATTGAAGCGTCCGTAGATGCCGCCGTCCTGCCGGAAGAACGAATCGACGTCGTACTCGCCGTGACACACGAGGTAGTAGTCGACGAGGTTGATCGCGGTCCACGGCACGAGCACGTACAGCAGCAGCAGGATGAAGTTCGTGTAGCCGGCGAGGAAGTTGTCCTGCCCGAACAGCGCGATCGCGAGCGCGATGCCGCACAGTACGATCGCGGTGATCGCCCGCGCACGCGCCTTGCCCGACCAGGACGGAAAGAGCGTCTGCAGCACGGTGATCGCCGACAGCGCGCCGCAATACAGCTCCATCGCATTGCTGGCCGCGATGCCGAACGACAGCACGACGATCACGAGCACGCTGATCCCTTGCGTGAGCCCCGTGAGGCCGCTCACGACGTTGCCGTCCGGCGTCGCGAGGCCCACCAGGCAGCCGAGCAGCATCGGGAAGAACGAGCCGAGCACGCAGCCCCAATAACTCGACCAGAACGCCGTGCGCGGCCCCGTATCAGGCGGCAGGTAGCGCGAATAGTCCGACACGTAAGGCGCATAGGCGATCTGCCACAGCGCGGCCACCGACATCGCGCCCAGGAAGCCGGACAGGTTCAGCGAATGCTTCGAGAACGTATCGGCGGGCAATCCGTGCACGAAGATGATCCACACGAACGCCAGCACGAGCACGCTGCCCGAGCACCAGCTCAGCAGTCGCGCATACGCGTGGATCAGCTTGTAGCCGTAGATCGATCCGAGCAGGCTGATCAGGCCGATCACCACGACGCCCGCATCGAGCGGAATGCCGGCGCCCAGGCTGTGCAGCGCCTGCCCGCCGAACACGCAGTTCGACGCGAAGAAGCCCACATACATCACGACGACCAACGCGACCACGAGCAGCGCGCCGAACGACCCGAACTGCCCGCGGGTCTGGATCATCTGCGGCACGCCAAGCTGCGGCCCCTGCGCGGAATGCAGCGCCATGAAGACCGCGCCGATCAGGCTGCCGACGAGCGTCGCGAGCGCCGCCCACCAGAACGGCTGCTTGAACACCGTGGTCGAGAGCGACCCGGTGACGATCGTCAGCATCATGATGTTCGACCCGAACCAGATCGTGAACAGGTCCTTCGCGCTGCCGTGCCGCTCGGTCAGCGGAATCGGCTGGATGGTGCTTTCCTCGAGATGAGCAATGGACTCGCCCTGACTCATTTCGTCTCCTTGTGTCTGTTGTGGTGTTCGCGGGATGAGGCGTGATGCGGAATGCGTATCCGACGCAAAGCTTCTGCGCTTCGCTGGCCCGGCCATACCATTTGCATTCCTCATCAATAAATGGACGGCAGCACATCGCCTTGCCTCGACCACCGCCGTCGCGCCCAATCTTCAGCCTGTCGGATAGCCGCTTCGGTGACTGCACGCAGCCAATCCGCCTCCGAAGCGGAACCCGTATTTCGATGCGCTCCCGCCCGCGTGTCGCCGGACGGAAGCGCGTCGCTCAACGGTCAGCAGTCGATCCCGAGCACTTCGCGCGCTGTCGCATCCACGGCCTTGCGCATCGTGTCGACCAGTTCATCGATTTGCGCGTGATCGATCACCAGCGGCGGCGCAACGATCAGGCGGCCGTTCGTCGAACGCACGATCGCGCCGAGTTCGAACCCGACCGTCCGGCTGTGCCAGGTCAGGTCGGCCTCGTTCGCAAAGCGTTCGCGCGTCGCCTTGTTCTTCGCGAACTGGATCGCGCCGACCGCGCCCACGCCCTGGATCTCGCCGACGAGCGGATGGCTGCCGAACGCATCGCGCAGCGCCTTCTGCAGGTACGGCCCGGTATCCCTCTTCGTCCGCTCGACGAGGCCTTCGCGCTCGAGCACGTCGAGGTTGGCCAGCGCGACGGCAGCCGCGACCGGGTGCCCCGAATAGGTCAACCCGTGCGCGTAGACGCCGCCCTTGTCGACCAGTGCATCGCCGACACGCCGGCTCATGATCAGCCCGCCCATCGGCACGTAACCCGAAGTCAGTCCCTTGGCCATGCAGATCAGGTCCGGTTCGAAGCCGAAGTGGCGGTGCGCGAACCACTCGCCGGTACGGCCGAAACCCCCGATCACTTCGTCCGCGCAGAGCAGCACGTCGTACTGACGGCAGATGCGCTCGATCTCCTGCCAGTAGCCGTCCGGCGGAAAGATCATCCCGCCCGCGCCCTGGAACGGCTCCGCGACGAACGCGGCCACGCGATCCGCGCCGATCTCGAGGATCTTGCGTTCGAGCGACAGCGCCGCCTGCTTGCCGAAGGCCTCGGGGCTCAGGTCGCCGCCATTCGCGTACCAGTACGGTTCGTCCACGTGCGTGATGTTCGGAATCGGCAGGTCGCCCATCTCATGCATGAACGCCATGCCGCCCAGCGACGCGCTGCCCACCGTCGAGCCGTGATAGCCGTTCACGCGGCCGATCAGCACCTTCTTCTCCGGCTTGCCCATCACGTCCCAGAACCGCCGCACAGTGCGGATCAGCACTTCATTCGATTCGGATCCCGAATTGGTATACACAACATGACTGAAACGATGGCCGAGCAGCGCGAACAGCCGCTCCGACAGTTCGATCACCGACGGGTGCGTCGTATGAAAGAACATGTTGTAGTAGGACAGTTCCTTCATCTGTCGCGCGGCGGCGTCGACCAGCTCCGGCCGGCCATAGCCGACGTTGGTGCACCACAACCCGGACATGCCGTCCAGATAGCGGTTGCCGTCGTTGTCCCATAGATGGACACCTTCGCCGCGCACCATCACGCGCGCGCCTTCCTCGTTCAGCGCCTTCTGGTCGACGAACGCATGCAGGTGATGGGCGGCGTCGCTGCGTTGATAGTCCTGCGTCGTACGATGCGGAAAATTGGGCGCATTCATGGGCGAGTCTCCGGTTCGTTTTGTGAAAAAAAGCGTTGTCGTGTTGCACGGCGCAACCGCGTGTGGCCCGCCGCGTCGAATCAGTAGCTGATCCAGGTCGTCTTGAGGCCCGTGTACTTGTCGATCGCATGCAGCGAAAGATCGCGGCCGAAGCCCGACTGGCGGAATCCGCCGAACGGCGTCTGCGCGCTCAGCGCATCGACCGTGTTGACGGACACCGTGCCGGCGCGCAGCCGGCCCGACACGCGGTGCGCGCGCGACAGGCTGCCGGTCCAGAGCGACGCGGCCAGGCCATAGATCGAGTCGTTCGCGAGCCGGACGGCCTCGTCCTCGGTATCGAACGCCATCACCGACAGCACCGGCCCGAAGATCTCCTCGCGTGCGATGGCGTCGTCGTGCTTCACGTCGATGAAGATCGTCGGCTCGATGAAGTAGCCCTTGCCGTCGACGCGCGGCGCGCCGCCACCGATCGCGAGCGTCGCGCTATCGCGGCCGCGTGCGATCCACTCGCGCACGCGACGATGCTGCTGCTCGTCGACGATGGCGCCCATGCCGCTCGCCGGATCGAGCGGATCGCCCGGCATGAACGCGGCGGCATGCGCAATCAGCCGGTCGACGAACGCATCGTGAATGGAACGCTGAACCAGCAGCCGCGAGTTGGCGGAACACACCTCGCCCTGGTTGAAGAAAATGCCGAAGCACGCCTTGCGTGCGGCCAGGTCGAGGTCGTCCGTATCGTCGAAGACCAGGTTCGGGCTCTTGCCGCCGCACTCGAGCCACACCTGCTTCATGTTCGACTGCGCGGCGTACTCGAGGAATTTCTTGCCGACGGCCGTCGATCCCGTGAATGCGAGCACGTCCACGTCGGGATGCAGCCCGAGCGCGCGCCCCGCAGTTTCGCCGTAGCCCGGCACGACGTTCAGCACGCCTGGCGGCAGGCCGGCCTCGAGCGCCAGCTCCGCGAGACGCAACGCGGACAGCGGCGATTGCTCCGCTGGCTTCAGCACGACACTGTTGCCGGCCGCCAGCGCCGGCGCCACCTTCCACGCGACCATGTCGAGCGGAAAATTCCACGGCACCACGGCGCCGACGACGCCCAGCGGTTCGCGCGTGACGACCGCCAGGTTGCCGGGGTCGGTCGACGCGACTTCGCCATGCAGCTTGTCGACGGCTTCGCCGTACCAGCTGAACAGGCCGCCCGCGGCCGGCACGTCGATGCTGAACGCATCCGCCACGCGCTTGCCCATGTTGAGCGAGTCGAGCAACGCGAGCTCCGCACCGTGCGATGCGATGAGTTCACCGAGCCGGCAAAGCACGCGCTTGCGCTCCGCCGGCGCGCAACGCGACCAGACGCCGGACTCGAACGCGTGACGCGCGGCACGCACCGCGTCATCGACATCCGGTGCATCGCATGACGCGACTTCCGCGATCACGGCCTCGGTGGCCGGATTGATCGCGGCGAACGTCCGGCCGCTGCGGGCCGGCACGCTGCGGCCGCCGATATGCGCGAGCGTCCTCGGGACCACTTGCGCCGCGAGACGTCTCCAGTCCGCGTGCTGATGATGTTCTGCTGAAGTTGGGTTCATTCAAGACTCCGTTTTGACGACCAGGCGTTTGTGCGTTGTTCTCCGCCTGAACTCGACCCGACGAAAGACGCCAGCGGGCACGACCGATGCCCATGACCGCCACGCATCGCCGCAGTCGTCCGGTTGGCAAACTGTCGGTCATCAAAAAGAGATTTGAAAGAACAGTTTTTCTTCTCATTGAAGAGGTTATTTCTATTCATCCTGCGGTCGTGCAGTGGGTTTTCCTGCCACGACACGATCCCGGTGCCGTTTGTTTGCGTGCGATCGCATCGGCTTGCCGGTGCGATTCGACGTGACGCCCGCAGCAACACGTGGCCGGCGCAACGTTGCACCCCGGCCCGTCCGGCCACATACTGGTCGGCCATTGCGAACAAGGATGCCGTCGATGGTGAATGTCGATCAGGGCGCCGCTTCGATCTTTGGCGCGATCGGAACGGCCGTGTCCTTGCTGGCAGCGATTCCGTACGCGCTCGCAATCTACCGGCGCACCGTTCGTCCGCATCTGTTCACATGGCTCGTGTGGTCGGTCGTCACGGCGATCGCAGCGGCCGGCCAGTTCGTCGCGGGTGCGGGGCCGTCCGCATGGTGCACGGCAGCGATTGCCGTCACCTGTTTTCTGACGCTGGTGGCGAGCGTCTTTCGCGGCGAACGCGGCTGGACACGCGTCGACTGGTTTTTCCTGGTCGCAGCGCTGTCGGCCGTTCCGCTGTGGATGCTGACCGACGATCCGACGATCGCGATCTGCCTGGTCACGCTGATCGAGCTGGCCGGCCTCGGTCCGACCGTCCGCAAGACGATCCGCGATCCGTGGAGCGAAAGCCTCGCGTATTTCGCGCTGTGCGTGTTCAAGTACGTGCTGGCGTTGCTGGCGCTGAGCACGTGGAATGTCGCGGTCGCGTTCTATCCGGCCGTCAACGTCATCGCGTCGATCGGCATCTGCGTGGTGATGCTCGTCCGGCGCCAAGCGCTGTCGAATGCGCGATAGACGGTATCCGCCGGTGCGGTAGGTTGCTTGCTGCGCTCGCTCGCCGACATGAGCGAAACCACACACCTTCAAAGACGATACGAGGCCCTGAAATGGATGCAACCCGTACAGCCATCGAACCGAGCGAAGCCGCGCTTCGTGCCGCGATGCTGGCCAACGATGTCGCAGCGCTCGACGCGTTGCTGGACGACGATCTGGTGTTCACCGTCCCGACCGGCCAGGTGATCTCGAAGGAAGACGACCTGGCCGCGCATCGCGCGAAGCTGCTGCGTCTGGACAGACTCGATGTGCAGGAAACGCGCGCATGCGCAATCGGCGAGATGATCCTGACCACGACGAAGGCGATACTCGCCGGCCATTTCGACGGCACGGCGTTCGACGGCGTGTTTGCCTATACTCGGCTGTGGCGTCGATCATCCGCCGGCTGGCGCGTCGTCGCCGGGCATGCATCGCAGGTCGCGTAGCCGTGTCGAGCGCGACCTTCCCTGGAGTCGGCAAGCCGCGGATCCGGCGTTGGGTCGACGCGAGCCGGGCGATACCCCGACGAAGGTGTCGACCATGACAGGAGACGAGATGCACCAAGCATTCACCGTACGCGCCGCCCGTACCGCGGACGCGGACGCACTCACACGACTGGCTCGCATTTCGAAGGCACACTGGGGCTATCCGAAGGACTGGCTCGACTTGTGGCAGAGCGATCTCACGATTGCGCCGGAGACGATCGACGGGTCGATCGGTTACGTCGCGGAATCCGGAGAGGCAATCATCGGGTTCTGGGTCAGGGCGTCATCGGAATCGGACCGACCGACGCCCGGATGGCTGTTCGTCCATCCCGACCACATGGGCCGGGGAATCGCACGTGCACTGTGGGAAGAAGTCCGCAGGGAAAGCGCCGCGAGAGGGATCAGGAGCTTCGTGATCGAAGCCGATCCCAATGCGGTTCCGTTCTATCTGGCGCTCGGGGCTGAGAAAATCGGCGAAAAGGAATCGAGCGTCGTGCCGGGCAGGTTCTTCCCGATCCTGCGGATCACGATCTGATTGCGACGCCCGTCGGCACCGCAGCGAGACCTCCGCGGCGGCGCCCTTTCTCAGGCTGACTGCAACGTCATCGCACGACGATCCTCGAGCTTGAACTCGCCGACCGTCTGCGCGAGCCGCGCGGCCTGCTCGCGCAACAACGTCGCGGCCGCCGCCGACTGCTCGACGAGCGCCGCGTTCTGCTGCGTCGCATTGTCGAGGTGCGACACCGCCTGATTCACCTGCTCGATCCCCGTGCTCTGCTCCTTGGCGGCGACGGTAATTTCCGCAATCACGCTCGTGATGTTGCGCACGCCCTCGACGATTTCGTTCATCGTCGTACCGGCCGTCTGGACGAGCCCCGAGCCTCCCTCGATCTTTTCGACCGACGAGTGAATCAATTGCTTGATTTCCTTGGCGGCCTGCGCGCTGCGCTGCGCGAGCGCCCGCACCTCGCCGGCGACGACCGCAAAGCCCCGGCCGTGCTCGTTCGCACGTGCGGCCTCGACGGCAGCGTTCAACGCGAGAATGTTGGTCTGGAACGCAATGCCGTCGATCACGCCGACGATGTTGGCGATCTCGCTCGACGCTTGCGTGATCTCGTTCATCGTCGAGACGACCTCGCTGACGACCGCACCGCCGCGCACCGCGACGTCCGACGCCGATTCCGCCAGGCGGCTCACCTGGCTCGCGGCATCGGCGGAATTGCGGGCCGTACCGGCGATTTCCTCGAGCGCGGCGGCAGTTTCCTGCAAGCTCGATGCTGCATGTTCGGTCCGGCCGGACAGATCCTGGTTGCCCTGCGCGATCTCGGCGCTCGCCAGGTTGACCGATTCGCTGAACTCGCGAATCTGCAGCAGGATCGTACTGATCTTTTCGGCGAACAGGTTGAACGCATGCGCGATCTGCGCGGCTTCGTCCGCGCCGTCGGCGGGCAGGCGTTTCGTCAGGTCGCCGCTGCCGCTCGAGACATCCGTGAGCGCGTCGCGAACCAGCAGGATGCGCTTGAAGGCCGCGTTCGTCATCGCGCCCACGAGCGCGGCCGCGATCACGGCCACGATCAGGATCGCCGCCAGCGTCGTCGTCGCGACCGCGCGCATGCCGGCCGTCACGTCCGCCTTGTCGAGTGCGAGCACGAGGGACCAATCGGTACCGGCGATCGGCTGAGCCCGCACCAGCTTGGTTGCGCCGTCGATGTCGACAGCGACGGGTTCGGACGCGGTTTGCAGCGCGCCGAGGTGATCGGCGTCGAGTGCAGGCGAAAGACCGGTTGCCGGCTTCATGATCAGGTCGGTCTTCGCCGACGCAATCACGCGCCCGCTCTTGTCCACCAGAAAGGCGAAGCTCGCGGGTGTCGGATGTACCGAGGTCACGATCGAGCTCACGCTCTCCATGAACAGGCTGGCGGCCAGCACGCCCTTCACCGTGCCGTCGCGCACCACGGGCACCGCGAACGCCACAGCCGGCTTGCCGGTCGTGGCATCGCGGTAGAGTGCCGTCACGACCAGGCTGCCTGCGCTGACGGCCTGCTTGTACCACGGGCGTGCCGTGGGGTCGTAGCCGGGTGCGAGCGGCACGTTCGAGAACGCGGTCTTGTCCGGCAGGCCGAGCGTCAACACCTCGAAGCCGCCCGACTTCCCAAGCAGCTTCAGCGCCGGCAGCGGGTCGCCTTCGCCGATCGCGATCGTGTCTGCGAGGGCCTGGGTTTCCCTGCCTCTGCTGGCCACCCATTCGTTGATCGCAAGCGCGTGCCCGGCGAGGATCGACTTGTGATTCTGGTCGATTGTCTCGTCGTTGTGCTGCTTGACGACGTAGTAGACCAGGCCGCCGGTAACGGCCAGCGCCGTTACCACGATGGCGACGCAGGTCGCGAGTATCCGTGCACGAATCGAGGACAACATGATGACTTCGATCTCCGTTACCGCGTTATAGGAATGGGGTCGCCGACAACGGGCAACGTCCTGTTTAACGACAGCGGATGCGGGAACTTAAGGCCAGACTGGCCAGACCAGTGTGGGTAGCGGATCGGCGGAATCGCGGAATGGGGATGGATGGGCTGAATCGGCAATGTCAGATTCCGTGCCGACTGCCTGGCGCGTGTCGACGGGAGTGACGATGAACAGGTGACGATCGCCCAGATACTGGGAAGGTTGCCATGTTCCGGTTCGACGAAGCGCTGAAGATTTATCTACACCGCGATCCGGTCGGCTTCCGCATGGGCAGCGGCACGAAGGCATCTCGTTCAGCGTGTCGAAGCCGAGAGACGGGATCGGCTATCGATTCCTCTCCGGCTGGCATGTTTGATGAACCGCCGACGACGAGTGTTCTCCTGGCTTGGCCGACGATGAATGGTAATACCGCAAGGCCGATACGTTCGGCGGCAGATTTTTTTGCTCTCGCCACAATATTCGCGCGCCTGAAACGTCTTCAAGCGCATGGAATCACCACCCACTTCGCACATGATGACCGACCCAGACCGCGACATCACAGCGACAGTGATGCGTGAACGAACGAGGCTAGTGAACTTTATCCGGCGTCGGATACGCGACCCGGACGATGCCGAGGACATCCTGCAGGATGTGTTTCACGAATTCGTACAGGCGTATCGACTTCCTGCGCCGATCGAACAGGTGAGCGCGTGGCTTTTCCGTGCCGCGCGCAACCGGATCGTTGACCGCTTTCGCAAGAAGAAGGAGCAACCGCTGACCGATCTGCTCGCGGCGGAAGACGACGCGCACGACGAGTATCGCCTGGACCTCGCGCTACCGGCGCAGGATGCCGGCCCCGAAGCACGCTACGCTCGCACACTCGTGCTCAAGGCCTTGCAGGATGCGCTCGACGAGTTGCCGGCGAATCAGCGCGAGGTATTTATCGCGCACGAACTGGAGGGCCAGTCCTTCAAGGAGATGGCCACGCAAAGCGGTGTCGCGCTCAGCACGCTGCTCGCTCGCAAACGCTATGCGGTCCTGCATCTGCGTGCTCGACTGCAGCCCATTTATGACGAATTGGACAATACCTAGAGGAGTCGACAGATGAATTTTCGAATCAGATGCGCAGGCAAGGCGCTGCTCGTGGTGGTCGCCATCGGCGTGCTCGGATGGGTGGTCATGATGTTGTGGAACTGGGTGATTCCAGCGCTATTCGTCGGCGCCCGTACGATCGACTTCGCCCATGCGCTGGGCCTGCTCGTGTTGAGCCGCATCCTGTTCGGCGGATTCCGCGGACACCACGGCTGGCGCGGCCGGCGCCACTGGCGCAAGTGGGAATCCATGACGCCCGAAGAACGCGAGCATTTCCGGACCGCATGGCGCTCCGGCAACAACCGGCCCACGGGAGAGTGAACGTGCGCGAAAAATCAACGGGCGACTGCAAGCAGAAACCGGGCGTGATAGCGCCGGTCGTCGATCTGAAACGTTGCGAAGGCAAAGGGGATTGCGTCGCGGTTTGCCCCGAGAACGTGTTCGAGATCCGGCGCATCGACAACGCCGATTACGTCGGCCTTGCCCTGATGCATCGCCTGAAGCTGCGCGTGCATGGAATGAAAGTCGCCTACACGCCGAACGCGGATGCCTGCCGGTCATGCGGGCTGTGTGTGACGGCGTGCCCCGAACGCGCAATCACGCTCGCCCGAACGGCATAGCAACATCCGTGTATCGCCGATATCGAGCGACAGCGCAGCGACCCTGACGGGAGAGGCTGTCGCTGGATACATCGTCGACCGGATCAATCTCGTCAAGGAACGCCCATGGCTTCAACCACCATCGCTCTGCTGCAACGGCTCCACGAAGAGAGCCGGACCGAAATCGTCGCCCGCGCCCGTGCGCAGTTCCAGGGATCGAACGAGGATTTTCTGTCGCTCACCGAAGAATACGAAGCGATCGCGCCACGTCTGCGGGGACGGTTTCTCGAAACCTTCGGGCTGTCCAGCGACGACTTCGAGTCCTTGGAAGGCAGCCCGCTATCGTTGGCCGTGTCGCCGGAAACGGGCGGATTCTTGCGCAACATGGTGCTCTCGCAACGGCCGACCAGAATCCTCGAGCTCGGCAGTTCATGCGGCGTGTCCACGCTGTATTTCGCCGAGGCGCTGCGCACGTTGGGCCGTGGCGTGGTCGTCGCGACCGAACGCGATGCGCTCAAGTTCGCGCGCTTGCGCGATCACGTCAGGACGGCGGGCCTCGACGCCTATGTCGACATGCGGGAGGGCGACGTATTCGAGACCGTCGCCGAACTGGACGGTACTTTCGACATGGTGTTCATCGATGTATGGGCCGATGCCTATCTGAAACTGTTCAGGCAGATCGAGCGCCTGCTGCGCCCGGGATCGGTCGTACTGGCCGACAACATGTACACAGCCGAGGATGCCGTTCGACCGTACAAGCACTACCTCGACAACGACCCGCGGTTTTCGACCACGACCCTGGACTTTGAATCGGGGGTCGAATTTACGGTCGTCGTTTCTTGAGTGGCGATGCCGTCGAAGCGATTCGTCCGCGGGATCCCGGGCTAAAGAACATCGCCGGCGATCGACATTCCGACGCGAAGGAAATCAAGGACATCATTCACCCGATACATCGTGAAGATCGAGTGCCGGGCGCCTATCCGTTGCCGCGCTTTTGCCATTCACGGATCGCAGTGATTGATCGCGCCTCCCAATCAGCAGGGAGAGGCATCGCGGACCATTCGCGCATCAACGCTTTATGGCGCATTGCGCTTGAGAGGTCACGCAGATAACCGACGCCTTCGTCGGCGTAGCGCGTCGCCTGCTCCGGACTGAGTTCGGACGTCACACTGAATGAGATGGCGCCGTGTTCAACAAGTACGTCCAGATATAGCCGCCCGTCCTCCTCCAACAGGAAGCAACTCCACGGCTCTTCTGCTAGTACGCGCATCGGCATCTCCTCACTGATGAACTCGTCAGCCTGTGTGGCTCCTGAAGATGGGAACGACATTGGCTGCGCGCCAATGGAGGTGGATTGATGTGATGTGCAGGCGAACGCACAGGGTCATTTCAGGTGCGCAACGCCGCGAATTGCTCGGGCATGGCAGGTGCCTGAATCGACGTATCGGCGCCCCAGCTCCAGCCAGGCCACCTACCCCGACTCCGCACGCATTTGCGTCGCCGAAATGCAAAAACCCCCGCCTTTCGGGCGGGGGTTTTCGGCTTAGGGAGCCTGACGATTACCTACTTTCACACGGGAATCCGCACTATCATCGGCGTAGAGTCGTTTCACGGTCC
>NZ_CABVPW010000064.1:0-34431 GCF_902499025.1 Burkholderia lata
GGGTCGTGATGCCGTGCCGCTGCGCGACGGCCTGAACGTTTTCGCCGCGAATCACGGCGCTGCCCGCAGAGGTCGGAACATTCCAGCGGATCGCGGTCTGTTCCAGTTCGTGGATACCTTCGGGGGTCGTGATGCCGTGCCGCTGCGCGACGGCCTGAACGTTTTCGCCGCGAATCACGGCGCTGCCCGCAGAGGTCGGAGCATTGCTGTGGATCGCGCGCTGCTCCAGATCGTGGATGCCCGTGGGGGTCGTAATGCCGTGCCGCTGCGCGACGGCCTGAACGTTTTCGCCGCGCTGAACTGCAAGGTTCGGCCCCTGTCTCAGGCCCGCGGGCCTTTCCGCGCCGGCCAGCACGAGATCATTGAGCAATGCGGACCTGCTCCGCTGCTGTTGGGCAACCGGCAGCCACGCATCAAGAGCGGCTTGTTGCTGGTTTGGTGGGATCTGCAGAATCCGCCTCCCTAGCACGCTTAGCGGCCCGTCCCTGAAATTCTCCGGGATCTGGGGAAGGCGCGCCACCGCCCCATGGAACGCCTGGCCGGTACTGATAGCTGACGCATTTCGTTCAAATACAGCAGCCGCGTTTTCCGGCCCCAGCGCTGACCGGGTCGCCCGCGTAGCTTGGGCCAAAGCAATGGTTGTGTCGGGGTCGCTGTGACGCGCGATTCGCTGCGTCATTTCTCCGATCTGGAGCAGCCCCCCCAATCGTCCGCTCATATGTCGCTGACGATCCGGAAGCGAAGGTCCCTGATGGCCTGTTCGATTGTCGCGGTTTCCAATATGCTCCGCTTCTGGGGTTTGAGGCCCGTAGCTGGTCCCGCTTCGCAAGGTGATAGTCATGTCCGGTGGCTTAGCTCTAGCGATACTTGTCAAAAACCTGATTTAACACGATCTTCGACCTCATCGAGCCCCCCAACCCGAAAACTGGTTCGGGATTGCGAATTCGGAACATCGCAGCAGGCTCACCTCGCCATATGGTGCTGAAGAAACGTAGACCGAAGCAAAGTTGTCAACGTTTGCGAAGTAAAAATGTCTACATGAACGCCCCCCCTTTGCCCAGGTTTTCGAGGTTTTGACGAACAGGATGGGCTGCAGCTCTACATTCGGCCTTGTTGCAGCCTGGTTTGCTGCGGGCCCCTATGAAATCCGCTGACTCACGCCTCATTCACTTCACGAGCTTGTTAGGCTCAGACAGATTTTCAGGCTTGGTGAGTCCCAGGTCCGACCTGTTTTGTCATTACACTCGAATGCCGCCGCAACTTTTGACGTTCCATCCCTTCCAGCAAAGTCTTCCAGTAGGCCAGCCGGGTCACGCGGGCTTGATGCTTTCGTAGTCGTCCGGTATGGACGTTGATGTGCCAGCATCGCCCAGATTATTCTGGCAAGTTTGTTGGCCATCGCGACGATGACGACGTTCAACCGTAGACCAAATTAAAGTCGTCACCGTTTGCGAAGTAAAAATGTCACTTCGCCGCCTCGCGCCGGCGATGAAGGGCGAAACCGTCGTAAATTCATGAGGTTGCACGTTGCGAATTAAAGTTGTCACCGGCCACGGTGTAGCGAAGACCGGTGTCAACTGCCGCGCGGCGCCGTTGCAGCGCCGACAGCCCCTGTCACACGTTGTGCGAAACCCGAGTTTGAGCAGGCAATCGTGCCGTCGTGATAAAAGGATTATCTAGCCACTTCTATCAAATTCTTGGTACCCGCCCTTCGATCGTTGCGGTCACGTGCCCACTACGGTTGCAATCGGCGAGCGCTTGCCGGCCACGATGTAATGTTGCAGCCGTTGCCAAGCGTCCAGGTAGCGATGCCACGGAATTGCGGCAAGCTGCTCGTCGTGGACAACCAGAATGCGTTCGACGGTTGCCAGTTCGTGGTCAAGCAGTAGACAGCGTTCGCCGAGCTCGACTCGCGTGATGCACGCATTGAGCGCCGCTTCGGCGCGACGGTAAGGCTCGACCTCGGCGCTGGTCGCGGTCGCGTCCCGCAGGTAGAACGCGAGATAGACGACGCGGATCAAGCAACTGAGTTGATCAAGGTCACCGCGGCCTCCACGCACGGTTGCCAACGCGAGATGATTTTCGAGTGACAGCGCTTGGATCTTCTCAGTTGGCAACGGCATCAACAGGTGTTTCGCCAACCCCGGTCGACCTGGCCGCCCCACTGTACGCTTACTGCCGTTCATTATTCTTCTTCCCTATCGCACCGTGCCGTTCTTACAGTGCCCGCACCACATACCCTTGCTCGCGCTGCATAACGCGGGGCGGCCGCAAAGCGGGCATCGAATCATTGTCGCGCCGAAGTACATATCGTTTCTCTCCTGTTATCGAGTGTCAGGCTGGAACGATCGGGATGCTCCATCCAATGAACGTCGCCCGGCCTGGCCCGTCGTCGACGCCGTGCGGCAGACGGTCATCGAAGATGAACCAGTCTCCTGCTCTTGGCTTGTGCCGGACCTTTCCCTGTCGGAACGTCAGCTCGTCATTGTGGAGCACGACCATCAAAACCAGCCCCTCGTCGTCGGTGTGCATATCGACGCCAGCGGTGACGACCAGAAGTTCCTCGCGTCCTCGGTACCCGCCTTCGGCACGGTGATATCCCAGCTCGGTGAGATTCGGTAGCCATGTGGTGCCGCCTCGACTGGCCCAGCCCGGAATCACGTAGGTCTCGACCGGATCACCGCAAAACTCGTTCGCCTCGGCCGCCGAGAAAAACTCCTCGGCGAGTTCGGCAGAATGACGAAGAATATCGTCCGGAAGATGCGCCGTTCCAAGAATGGAACCGAGCGACTGAATACCAGCGGCACTCTTCGTTCGGGCTCGGGCTTGGCGAGCCTGATCTTCCTTTCTGCTTTCCGCTCTCATTTCTCGATCATCACAGTACCCAACATTCGTCCGAGCTTCTCCGCCACGTCAGGATGCCGTTTCAGGCATCCCGACTTCCTGCGTCCAAAATTTCATGTGCGGCCAAGCGGCCATGCCGTTGCGCACACGAATCTCACAGAATCCGGCGTGCGCGAGCCCGTGAACACCAACATACGAGCGCATTTGCAACGCCAATCTGATCTCCTCGCCGTCCCCGCCATACTCGTCGTCACGGATGATCTCGTCACCCGGCAATCCAAGCTCGATACCTGCCGCCCAAGCCCACGCCGTAGCCTCAGGATCTGAGCATTGGATGACAGCGCGATAGAGCGGATCGTCGGGAGGCAAGTCTGTTTCGCTCATGATCCGCAGCATTTCCCGTTGTCCTGCAAAGAGGTTGCCGTTCATCAACGAACGAAAGCACTGCGGAGTAATTGCCAAGTGCGCGCCTTCGTGCAGTACGGTGGAGACGCGACACGCAGGATCGACAGCCAGCGTACCGTGATCAATGCGACACCCTTCCGTGAAACCGGTGGCGCCCACCTCGTACCGGGCCGAGATGCCGATTTCGTTTAGGAACAACATGACCTTCTCACGCGTCTCCGGGGTGTCTATCCGATAGTCCAATCGCATCCTCGACGACATCGTGAGTTTCTATTCTAGGGATGGTAGCCATCAATCCAAACCGCGTTACAAGCAGTGCGTTCGGACATCCACGACCAGAGGCGCGTCGTCGCGTATCCGCTAACTGGACCGCTCCAATACCGCTGCGCGGTACTTTGAGCGCAGCAACAGGTCCGGAATCGGTGCGAGAACTTCGGACATGAACTGAAGTTCAACGCAAGCGTCGACGCCGTGTATCGGCGCTGCGCGATTGAAGGCCGCGCGAGCCGCGTCCAATTGTTCCTTCTCACCCGACGCCACGGCACGGATGGCCGCTCGCTCGGCGTTGGTAATGATCTCACTCATCTTGATTCCCTAGATCGGTCATGCGGATTGGTTGAGGATTTCAACCTCAAAACCTTCCGGCCAGCCTTGATTCAAGACACGCATGGCGTCCTCGGCGATCAGTTCAGGCACGACGTCCTCGTAGCCCTCGTCAATCGGCGTGATCATCACGATCGCGCACGGCTGTCCTTTCGCGGCAGCAATTTGGCCGGCCAACCGCTTCAGCTCGGTGGTCCATTCGCGCACCTGCCGCTCAATGATCTGCTTTTCGTCTTGCGTCATCGTCATATCCTTTCGTCGTCCGTTCTTGGGTCGATGATATCGTCGAAGGCCGGCAACAGGCGCTCCGAGTCGTACTGGCCAAATACACGGCCGAGGCGCATGCCAACGGTCGGACGGCCAATCTTCTCAAGGTAGATCATCGCACCCGCACACATACTTTCTTGACCGCTCACCACGTAGTTGCCGTTGTCATCCCACTCGCCACCCGTGTGTGCGCTGTGCACGGTCTTGTGACACTGGAACGTACTGTGATCGTCTCGGACCAGATGTTCGATGATCCCCTCGAGACGGCCGGGCGCGAGCGGGATCGCTCCTTTCTTGCGAAACGGGCAGTTCTCGCACGGACGACGCAGCTTGAAGTGGCTTTCGATGGGATCACTCATCAATTTTCCCGTCAGATCCCGTATTTCTCTTGTAGTGCCGCGACGCGTGCTGTTTGAGCCTGATGGGCAGCCAGTGCTTCTGGCGATACATCTTCGAGTTTCACGACGCCATGCGCAATCGACACGTCCCACTCGGTCGTGCGACGAACCAACATCACCAGCTCCTGCATTTCTCGACGGATGGTTTCAAACATCGTTTTCCCTCATTCAGCAAACACTTCTTGTAGGATGCGCAGCGTAGCCAGCAGCGTTTGTTCGGCGACAACCCCTTCCCTTTTGACGAGCCGGACCTTGTCCACCGTTCGGACCTGATCGAGCATAATCAAACCGTGCTTACGCTTGAACGTCACGGGTACGCGGAAGGGTGTCGGTCGGCCCTTTGATGTCATCGGCGCCACGATCACCGTGCGGAGGTGGTCGTTTAGCTCCGGGGGCGAGACGATAATGCATGGACGCGCTTTCTGGACCTCATTGCTCAACCTTGGATCAAGGGCCACTAGCCATATTTCGCCACGCGTTACCATTCGATCTCCGCGTCGTTCGCGTTGGCGAGCTCGCCCATGACCGGGCAATCCTCACCCGCGTCGGCCAGCGCCTTGCTGGCTTCCCCCCAGCCTTCGCGAGGGGCATTTTGCGGGCGCCGCAAAACCAGCGTGCCGTCTTCCACTTCCATCTCCACTTCGTCCTCAAACCCCAATTGAGCCAAGAGCGGCTTCGGGATCAGCACACCCTGCGAATTGCCCATTCTGCGAATCGAAACTCTCATGACCACACCGTTATAACAATGTTAGACCTCGCACCATAGCGAGTCAATACAATGTTATAACAAATACATCGTGCACGCATCAGTCTGGCGATGCGTCACTTCCGTGCAACTTCCGGATCTGCGCCCTATCCCAGGTGACGTTCGTAGTAGCGTCGCGTCAACGCCTTGCGGTACGCAGACTTCATCGGGCGAGCCTTGTCTGGCGACCAACCGCTACCTCCATAACTGCCACCACAGAACGCGCATCGATACGGCGACTCGAGCAGGCGAACATTCACGACGTAGGGGGCCTCATAGCCGCAGCGACGGCACGCAGTTTCCAACCGCCGATAATGCGCCGGACAGGTGTCGAATTTCAGCATCTGGTGCACCACGCTATGGTAGCCGCGCGCAATGCAGCTGCGGCAGTGACGAAACAGCGGACTGTACTGGCGCCGCTGACTCGGGTGTAGCAGCCCGATCTCGAGCGACGCATAGGGAATGCCGAGGACGCTGTGTAGCCGCGCAACGCTGACCTCCCCGAGCTGCGGTACTACGCCCTCGTACGGATCGATGTCGGGACCCATTGCTCGCGCCATAACGTGACCTGGCAATGCATTTACCTTTTCGAACTTCCACAAAATCGACACGAGCGATTCGCAGGGATCCAGCCAACGCTTATTGAACACGAAACCCATCGAAGGAGTCAGCTTTTGCTCGTCGAGCGTCAGAATCGGCAGGCGCGGCGGTTGGAGTAACGCTCCGCTACGCTGTGGCGAGGACGTGGCCGGTCGCATGGCGAGATTGAATGTAACCACATTGATGCGCTGCGTGCTGCCACAAGGCCGGCTCGGGACAGTAACCTGGCGCATCCATTAACTCGCTGTCCTTCAAAACGATTTCGACCGCACGTGCAAACGACTCCATCGGAATCTCGAGACGGCCCGATAGACTGGCCTTGTGGTGGGCCGCCTCAAACGCCCGCCAGAGTTCACCCGCGTCATCGAGCAAGCGATAGCCAGCGTCGAAAGCCTGCGGCAGATAGAATCGCGTAAAACTCCAGCCGCTAGTCTCCGGATACGCGGCCTGGTCGTAACCGTTCAGACTGGTCGCGACATCGTCGACGTTGCGAATCCCGTAAAACGGCAGCTCTTCCACCATCAAGCGCGCGACGATCTGCGTCTTGCCGGCAATCTGCAGGGCGGTTTTCTGGGAGAGCAGTTCCTGTTGGCCGACGAGAAACGTGAACAGCTTGATTTGCTGACGATCGAGCGCGTCGTAAAACGTCGCGCAACCATTCGTACTCGTTTTCGTTGTACCGCTGCGCCTCGTCGCAAAACAGCAGCACAGTACCGCTGCCGGCGCGGGCGGCCGCTTCGCGAATGCGCAACGTCAAACGCATGCGCTTGGCCGAACCGACGCCTGCGTTCGGGTTATGGTCTCCGACCGCCTCGAGCAGGTTCACGAAGAATGGGCCTTCGGCGTGACGCGGCTTGTGTTCACACTGTGCGTGGTAGCTGGTGATTTTCGGCAGATCTCGGGCCAGCAGCAATCGCAGATATTCGATTGCACGGGTCTTGCCAATGCGCGGCGGTCCATAGATAAGCGCCCCCATGATGCGATAGCGCAAACATTTCGTGACAAGATCGTAGAAAGCCTCGATGGCCGGCGTAGCGATCCGGTAATTGCCGGTCGCCAAGGGATGCAACGCCGGATCGATGGGACGTGGAACCTCGACTGACATGGTGTCCTCCTCTCGGAAACGGTGGATCAACCTACCTGACCGGTGCCGATCTTCAGCTTGCGCGGATGTGCCCGCCCCCGTGGGATTTCGGGCTGAACGACACTGGTAGCCGGGTAGGCTGCAGCGGTCGACGTGGACATCGATGTCGACATCGGTCCCGGCGGCGTCCGAACGATCGGCGCGGCCGCCAGAATGCGAGCAGCCTGCGCCAAATCGGACGCAGCTCGGCGGGTTTTCCCCGCTTGCTCGAGCTTGGCGTGGATGTACTTTTCGATCCCGCTGACATCCAGCGATGCCCGCAGACGCTTGCGGCCTTGGGCCTTGCGAATCTCCTGTCGCAAGGTCAGGTTGTGCGGCACGACGCGCCACGCACCTTGCGCGTCGAGGACACCTAATTCGGTGCCGTCGAGCAGGAACGCACGGACACTGCGCAAGTCGTCCGCGTTCAGGTAGACGAGCAGCTGCTTACCGATGAGCCCTGTGCTGCAAGCCAGAACGCGGCTCGAATACCGCACACCGTAGAGGTTGATATGCGGTCGGGTACCCTGATTCAGATAGGCGTGGACACGACAGCGCTTCGCCGACTGCATCAGGCACAGCGTGCGACGGCGGGGCTCCGGCAACCAGTTCACGAGCGTGTGTCGGCCACGGACGAACAATTCCATCGCCTCGAGCGGCGAGACGTTGTTGAGTCCGGTGTGCGGCGTGCCGTTGTAGCTCGCAATTGCGTATTCGACCAACTCTTCGAGCTCGTCGAAGGATACGAACAAGCGCAGATTGCCGTTTGGGTCCGACAATGCGCGACGCAAATCGCGAGGGTGGCCGCCGGTGTAGCCCGGCAAGCGCGAGGACAACCGAGTGGCGATCGTGCCAAAGAACCGCTCGATGTAAGGACGCTCATCCGGACTGTGCTTCGGTCCGGCCGCGACCTGACAGCCCAACAAACTCGCATAAAGCGGCCAGCGTCTCGGTGGCGAGATTCGCCTTCGCGTTGTCGAGCTTGATGTGCTCCCACGTCACGTACGCCAGCTCCGGCATGCGTTGAGACGGGTAGCCATCCATGGGACCGTAGCCGAGTTCGCGAATCGTGAAGGACCGAGCTCGATGCGGCTCGAGCGCCGCTTCGATCGCTTTGATGACATCGTAGCGACTGTATTCGCGAGCCAGAACGAGGTGATGCCCGAGCACGGCGCGTGTGCAAACGTCAATGATCACCAGCAACCAGACGCGTTCGATTTCGAACTCGTGCGTAAAACCGAGCGGATCGAGTATCACGATCTTGAGCCGGATATCGAGCCGGTGTCCGTCGAATTCAACGATCTGGTAAGGACGCGTCGCGGCGGGCGCAGCGAAATCATCGCTGCGCGGCAGGCCTTTCAGATGCGTCGCGCCAGCGGCACGCGCAGCGGTGCCGAATCCGCTCAGCAGTTCGCTTTTGACGCGGGCCGAGAGCGATCGGATCGCGTGGCTCGCCGTATTGAACGGATAATCGGCGGCCGTGAGGCCGCACTGGCGACATTGCAGAAGAAAACTCGCATGCAGTCCTTGAAGGCCGCTCAAGCGGGTGCGCAATTCGCCGCCGGTACGGATCTCGATCAACGCCACACGACACTGCTTAATTTGCAGCTGCAGCCACGCCGCGAGCACCGGGAATCGCTCGAACAGTTGCGATAGCGCGCCGGCGGCGCCGCGGCTACCGCGTTCGCCGTTCAGTTTCACTGGACTCAAACGGACGTAATCGGCAACGCGCGCGTGCAAGATCAGCGCGCGAAAGCCATAGAGGCGACCGTCCGGGTGCGCTGCGAGTGCGCGCTCGAGCAGGCGATAAAGTTGTCGTCGGTTGACCCCCGTGCTCTGCTCAATCTCCTTGATCGGAGCGCCGCGCGCATATTGCTCGATCGCTGTCATACGCACCTGGACCGATTCCCTTTCGGCAGTATCAAACTCGATCCACGCGATGGTCGGCCAGGTCGACGGATCCAGTGTCTGAAATTCCGGCTTGCGACGAGCCATCATGCCGCCTCGGTTGCGACGAAGCGCGTCAGCAACGACAGAGGCTCAGTACGCAGGTCAACCGCGTCCACGTCCCCTGCATACAAGAGCGCGAAAATCGCCGCACGGATCAGCGCCGGATCGCCGACAGAGAACTCACGCTCGATCTCGAGCAAGGTATGCGGCATCGTCACGAAAGTTTCGACTGCGCGTAGGAGCGAAGACGCTACCAACCTGCGCGCCGCGACCAGGCAGGGCAGCATGTGCCGCCAGTTGTCGATCCAGGCGCGCGCGGCCGCGAGGTCGGTTGATGTCACCGACCGGATGGGAACGCCGTCCAATTCATACTCGGGGCGAGCAGCACGGAGCGGCATTTCCGCGAGCGAATCGGACAGGATGATCAACTCTTCGCGGTCGGCATAGCGGACCCAAAAATCGGCGAGGTAGCGCTGTCCGTTGAGCTGCACGTAACCCGGCCGCTCACAAAATGATTGGACAGCGGGATCCGTTTCGATGAGCAGCCACAGTTCGGGCGCGCGACGTTGAAACAGCGTCAGTCGGCGATCGAGTTTGAGGCTGAAGGCGTCCAGCCGGGGTGCGCCGCGCGGGCGCGGCGTCGCAACCGGCCGCATCGCGTGCCGGGAATCGTCCATAAGATCAAGGCCTTACGGTCGGGCTTCGAAGTCTATGATGCGAGTTGACAAATTTAATCCGGACATATGCGAATTGACGACATTATTTTGGTAAGACCGTCAATAAAGTCGTCAACTCAGGGTCCGGATGCCTAGATCGGCGGGGATTCTGGAGTGAATGATATGAACGCCCCCCACCATCGCTGCGTGTGGCGTCGGCGGTAGATTCGTGCCCAGCAGTCGCTGCTGAATAGAAATCGGTAGATCATATTGGCCTACTGAGCTGGAGGATCCATCATGACGCATACGATCGTGGGTGTGGACATCGCAAAAAACGTAATGCAGGTGCACTGGGTGGACCCCGAAACCGGCGAGATCGTGAACAGACCGGTGAAACGAGCGGCGTTTCTCGAATATTTTGCCAATCGCCGTCCTTGTCTTATCGGGATGGAGTCCTGCAGCGGATCCCAACACTGGGCACGGCGATTGATCGAGATGGGCCACCGGGTGAAGCTGATGCCAGCGAAATTCGTCAAGGCATTCAACATCCGCAACAAGAACGATGCGGCCGATGCTCGAGCAATCTGGATGGCCACGCAGATGGAAAGCAAGGAAGTTGCCGTGAAAACCGAGGCTCAACAGGCAGTGCTCGCGCTGCATCGCATGCGGCAGCAACTGGTGAAGTTCCGCACGATGCAGATCAACAGCCTGCGCGGGTTGCTGACCGAGTATGGTGAGGTGATGGGTGTCGGTCGAGCTGCGTTGGACAAATCCGTCGTTGGGGTCCTTGAAAGATTGTCGGGACGCCTGCCAGCGATACTGATCGACACGTTACGCGAGCAATGGAAAGGTCTCGATGACATCGATCGACAGATCTGCCAGATCGAGCGCCGTTTGCATGAGTGGATGAAAGACGACCCGGCTGCCAAAGCAATTGCAATGATCCCAGGCGTAGGCCTGCTTACCGCAACGGCGGCAGTGGCAACGATGGGACAGGCCAAAGCTTTCCGATCCGGCCGCGAGTTTGCTGCATGGCTCGGTCTCGTCCCAGGACAGTCGGGTTCCGGCGGCAAGATCGAGCTACAGGGAATTAGTAAACGAGGTGATACCTATCTCAGGACTTTGCTCGTTCACGGCGCGCGGAGCATCATCTATCGAGTGAGAGAGCCAGGTCCATGGGTGACGCAGATGAAACAGCGGCGTCCATTGAACGTCGTCATCGTTGCGATGGCCAACAAGCTTGCCCGAATAATCTGGGCGATGCTGGCACATCAACGGCCCTACCGGAAGGACTACGAAAGCGCTAAGCCAGCCTGATTTCTCTGGTTTGTCTGGAAGTTGTGCTGAAGGGATGGAACGTCAAAAGTTGCGGTGGCATTCGAGTGTGATGACAAAACAGGTAGGACCTGGGACTCACCAAGCCTGAAAATCTGTCTGAGCCTAACAAGCTCGTGAAGTGAATGAGGCGTGAGTCTGCGGATTTCATAGGGGCCCGCAGCGAATCAGGCTGCAACAAGGCCGAATGTAGAGCTGCAGCCCATCCTGTTTTTCGAAGACTCGAAAGTCCGGCGCAAAGGGGGGCGTTCATGTAGACAGATTTAATTTTCTCTACGCGTCCCGCAGCATCGTCATCCGACTACGCAACCAGTTTTCGATCCACTGGCGATGAGGTTTTAACGCCTCGACCGTGACGGACGTAACAGGTAACGGATCAAGAATCTCGCGCGTGTCCGAGTCGATAGCGGCAAGCTCAAGCTAATCTGGCTGGCCCTGCACAACGCCGTTGCCAAGTGGACTGGCTACCAACACGATTGGAAAAGCGCAATGACCCAGTTTGCGCTGCTTTACCCGGAGCGATTCAATATCGGAATCGGAATCTGAGTCTTAACTGTAGAAGTCTCGACCCGATCTGACAGTTACCCGTTCTGACGGTGCGTGACTGTCAGATCAAATTCAGGTTAGTGACCTTCTCTTTCCATGCCTCCTTTCCTGCGATGAGGGTTTGCAGAGGCGTGCGACCGCAGCACATCTTACCTTGGTGGGTTCGCTCGCCGTTGTAATACGCCAGCCAGGCATCGAGATCCGTCTGTAACTCCGCCAGCGACAGATAAAGCTTGCGGCGAAACGCGACCTGATAAAACTCCTGCAGAATGGTTTTGTGGAAGCGCTCGCAGATGCCGTTGGTCTGCGGATGTCGCGTCTTGGTTTTTGTATGCTCGATGTCATTCAGCGCCAGATAGAGCTGGTAGTCGTGCGATTCCGGCTTGCCGCAATATTCCGTGCCCCGGTCGGTCAGCATGCGGATAACGCCCATGCCGTGTTCTTCAAAGAACGGCAGCACGCGGTCATTCAGCAGATCGGCAGCGGTGATCGGCGTCTTGGTCGTGTACAGCTTGGCCATCGCCACTTTGCTGTAGGTATCGACGAAGGTTTGCTGATAAATCCGGCCCACGCCCTTGATGGTGCCGACATAGAAGGTGTCCTGCGAACCTAGGTAGCCTGGATGGGCGGTTTCGATTTCGCCATGGGCTACATCGTCATCCTGCTTTCTCTCCAGCGCGGCCACCTGATCGTCAGTCAGGATGATGCCTTTTTCGGCCACCAGCTTCTCCAAGGCCTTGAGCCGCAGCTTGAAGGACGACAGCTCGTGGCGCAGCCAGATCGAACGAATCCCCGAGGGCGACACGAAAATGCCGCGCTGGCGCAATTCGTTGCTGACCCGGACCTGCCCGTGGGCGGGTTGCTCCGTGGCATAGGCCAGGACGGCGGCTTCCGTCGCTTCCTCGACACGATTCTTTGGATTCGGTTTGCGCCGGCTGCTGTCGAATAACGCTTGGACGCCGCCCTCGGCAACGGCGTTCTGATAGCGATAGAACGTATCGCGCGACAGGCCCATCACCTTGCAGGCTTTCGACACGTTGCCCAGCTCGGTGGCCAGATTCGACAGTCCGATCTTGTGGCGGATGACATTTTGGTTGAGACTACTCAAGGGTTACTCCTTGGCGCTTGCGCGCTGCTTTGATGAAGATTCGCACCTCTATCAAAACGGGTAACCCCGCCTCTTGGCAAGGCCTTACTGTCAGATCAAGTCTGAACTTCTACATCTTAACCCGCCTAACACACGGAATTCCGGATACCTCCCGCTAGCCTCATTCCTCAAGGTCCATTTCATCCCAGGAAAACTTGCATTGTTGGTTGCCATTCTCGTCCCAGAAAAAAATGACTTTCGAACGGCTCTGCTCGTGATGTCTGTACTGGCCTTCTGAAATGAACGTTATTTTCCTTCCAATTTTCGTCCCAGCCCCATGTACTGACACAAGCATCGCGCGACCGCTCATTCTCACATGAATGTTGTGCTCCCCCAACATGCGATGTAAATCCCCAACGAAGCTATCCTTCGAAGCGATGTTCGGGGCCTGCGTCGCAATCTGAGTCGGCCCCAATGCCAATCTGCAACCTGTAACTGAAATGACGTCCGGCAAATTTCCTTGATCTATAATTGCCAACAAAAAACTCGCAATGGCATCTGGGCGCTTGCCACCTAATGTTTTTCTTTGGAAGTCACCGTGACCTCGCAAATATAAACGCCACGGCCCCATTGTGGAACTCGCCTCCCTGGCTATCTCATCCGTTGTGCACCTATTCGCGTTGAAGACAGTAGAACGTACCCCTTGACGCGCTCCTTTTGCCACTATGGCATTAGTACCATCCAGAATGGTACGGTCGCCATTTCCGTTCAAGAAATTTATAATTATTTGCTTGTTGTATGCGCTCGACATTTAATTTCCCCAGACTGGCTGATAGGTGAATTTAAAAAGCCAGAAACAGCCTACAAACAATTTCATTCGACATCAATCTTTAAATTTCAACTCCATCGATTCAGTGAGTCGATAAATTTCAGATAAATATCCAGTCGTGAATATTTTTATATGCAAATTTAATAAAATTAAAATGATATTCTCCCACCGGATCGAACGAGATCGAGCTTTAAACATCGCCTCGGAACAGGGATGAATTGCCCGGGTGAGCCGCGACGCAGCGGACACTCGGCAATATCGGTGAGTTGCTGCCCCTCACGACTCCACGATTTCAGGTCCCGGTGCAACCGGTTCGAACGCCTCGCTGCTGACAACGAGGCGATGATGAAATTCACGGCTTGTATCATCGTTGTTGAACATGAGCGGTACCAGAATCCACGAGGAACGGACTTATATTTCCGTTCCTCCCTCCCCCACCACACCCAAAAACGTCCACAGCCGCTGCGCCTCGACATCCCCCGAGATGAGTTCGCGCAGCAGTTCCGGCAACGGTTTCTTCCCCCACTCCAGCGCCCGCCGGATCAGATACGGCACCGGGCTATGGGGCTCGTATCTAGCGAGGAAGTCGACAATCAGCTCGAGTTGGCGATACGCGATTTCCCGGCTTGTCGGGGAAGTCGGAGCGGTGGCGGCCCAGAACATACCGCCGGCGCTTGAAGCCGTTTGCTCACCGTCCTCACCAGATGCAGCACGCACCTGCAGCTGCGGCGACAGGAGATCATCAGGGTGCATCGCAAGACACTCCATCAACAAGGTCTTCACCTCGGACATGGTCTCAAACAGCACTGCAAAGCTTGGCGTCTCGTGCTCGAGACGAGGGGCACACCAAGCATCAAGCCGTTCGACAAGCGGCTTCGCGGCCTCAAGCGAAGCGAGTGCCATACGCAACTGCGAAGCCGGCGTGGCGCGTGCGGCCGCCTGAAGCACCTCACACGCCTTGTCAGAAGCTTCGCGCTGCGCGGCGGGTACATCCGTACGATCGCGAACAGCCAATGCAGTGCGCGTGGCATTTTTCCATTGGCCGAGCGTGCCTGGCAATCCTTCGGCACCCGAGAAAATTTCTACCTGCATCGCAAGCAAATCCGGGTACGCACGGGCCATCCAGGTTAGCGGTGCGGCCCGAAATCCGAGATCTCCGTCACGTGGCAGCGGGTACAGTTCGCCCCAGTAACGCTCGCACAGCTCCACGACGAGCCGCAGGCATTGGGGTAAGGCGAGCAGTCCATGACGATTAAGCCACGCTTCGCCGAGCCACGCGGCGATCGTCAGATCCTTGCTTCGTGTACTCAGTACCCGGCTGCAACGCTCCTCAACCTCCTGCCAGTCGGCCACCTTGATCGGTTTCTGCCAGACCCCCGCGGGCACGCTCGCATCGTCGGCGCGGCGCGCGTTGCGGATGGCATCGTACTCCGCGTCATGAATCAGCGATTCACCGCAAGGCGTGTCGCCCTCCAAGGGTTCAAGAAGCACCGCAATATCGAGATCACTCATCATTTGGCATCCGCCTGTTGTTCGACGCGCACCGGGGCCGGAAACCGGATGCTCGTCATGCGGGCTTGAGCACTACCTGATGGCACCGCTGACGGCAGGGGCGGAATGGGGGCCGGCAGCTTGCCGTTCAGCGTCATGCCGATCCGCATGTACATCCGCGCCGTCTGAGTGGTGCCGATGCGATCCCGCACCGGCACGATCAGCACCAGCCGCGCGGGCAACGGGGCTTGGCTGTTTACGCCGGACTCCTCGTCCTCATTCGACTGATGGATTTGCATCAGGCGCAACAGCGCCCACGCGTCCGCTGAACTCCAGACGGCGGTACCACGTTCGCCGGCCAATGCCGGTTGCGCCGCATCGAACATCGGTTGCCACAGCGCGTTCTTCGCCCAGCGCAGGCTAATCGATACCGGCAGGCCCGGCCACCATCGAATGGATGGCTCGCCGGAAGACGGATAGCTGAGCGTGTCGCTACCGCTTGCCAGCTTCCATTGAATCACCTGATCGGCGCCCACCTCGTCCGCCCGAGCGACACGCCAATCAACGCTGAGCGGCACACCCCGCAACGCACCGTTGGAACCGCGTGCAAACAGCTCGTCGAGCCACGGCTTGGCATGTGTGAGCTGTGCGATGAATTGCCGGCCGTCGTCGCCGGGCCCATGATCCAGGCTTTGCGCTGCCGTCAGGCCGGCCTGTGCCTGCGCGAGCCGTTTGTTCAGCAGCGCAACAAACGCCGCGGTTTGCTGCAGGTCCGCACCTGGCGCATTGGCATCGCTCGCAAACGGAAAACGGCCGGCCAGATAGCGCGCGAAGAAGCCGCGGATGTCCTCGTAGGCCTCAATGCCGCCGCTTGCCTGTAGCCTTAGGCACCGGTCCCGCGCGGATGCGACGAGGTGAAGACCGACAGTCGACACGATATCGCCCGCATCCGGCACGCTTATCTGCTCGAGGGCCCCCCTGCATGTACCTACATCTAGCTTGTCCAATTGCTCCGCAATGATGGACTGCACTGCAATCAGCGCACTGGCGGGACTCTTTGCTCGATACTGGACGAGGTCCGTGGACAGCGCCCTCCACCGCACGACGAGCCTCGCGTCCGACGCGGCGAGCGGCGACTTCTGCGTCGTTAGCCAGTCGAGCGCGCCGGCTGCACTGTCCGCAGTATCTGCAATGGCCGTAGCCTGTGCCCGAACATATGCCTCCAGGCCCTGCGGCGTGCTCACGCCGTAGGTGCGCAAGGCCCCGCCCTGCCGCCCGTCCCATCCCGAAAAATCGCCTCGCACAGGCTGGAACGGCGCGAGCTTTTGGAGCTGTGAGTCGGCGGCGTGAAGGATGTCGAGTGCCGCGTCGCTCACGCGCAGTACGACGGCCGTCGCGAGATCGTCACGACCGAGCGAATCGAACGCGGTGATGAGGTTCAGCGCGTTCTTGCGCAACATGTCGAATCGCGAGGCGGCGTCCGTGAGCGCAGCTCCGTCCCGAGCCGTCGGTGTTGCCCGTCCCGATGCTGAAAGCGCATCGACCATGCTCTTCACGACGTCGCTCTGCCCCGCCGCCGTCAATGCGCCGCGATAATCAATCGGCGCTTGCGCCAGTGGCCCCGCGACGAATTGCTGCCATGCGGGCAACACGGCGAGCGAGCGCTGCACCGTATCGATGTTGACGGTATCGATCGTGGCAGTCGGCCAGTTGCCCCTCGCGGCGAAGGGCTGGCTCAGCAACGTATGCACCGAGTTGCGAAGGGCCGACAGACTTGGCGCCAGGCGCAGGCCGCCTGTCGGCAGCGTGCCCAACACGTCTGGCATGCTGTCGGCGCCGACGAGCCAACGCTGCGCGAATATTGCCTGTTCCACCTGCTGGTGACCGAGCGCCGCTTGCACGGCGACGGGACCGATCAGTTGAAGACGCCGCGCCGTATCGAAACTGGCCGCCAGACCCGGCACCAGTTCCTTGCCCTCCGCGCCTGCCCAGCCGTGATTGGCGGAGTCACTCTGCGCAGCCAACATGTCGATGCGATCGGCGAGTTCCGACAGTTGTCCGTTCGTCGGCAATGCGCCTGGCACGCGCAGCGCGATGAGCGTCGACTGTATCTGAGCCGCGTTGTCGGTCAGGGCGGAATCCGCGTACACGTGATCAAACCACGCATCAAACAGTTGTTCGAAACACCGACTGATCCGCCGCTGAGCAGCAAAATCGAGCGCGGGGTTGAGGGTCTGAGTAACCGGATCAGCGGTCGTTGACCGCACCGCGGCGTCGAGACGCGTTCGATCTGGAATACGTTCGGGAGAAAGCGTGACTCCCACGGCTTCGCGCATGACCTGATCGAGCATGGCCAGATTGCCATCGCCCGCCTTGATGACCTTGTCATACAGTGCGATCAGATGTTCGGCTTGCGCGGTATCGGCTACGAGCTGTGTGCCGGCGACAAACTCCGGCATGTCCTGCGGCCGGGGCTCCATACCGCCCGTTGCTGGCGCCTCGGCCCCAGCCGGGCAGGTCAGTTGCACAACGCGCTGCGCAAGCCGGTCGTGCAACGGCGCAAAGACGACGCGGCGAAGCACATGCTGCTCGGCGTCGGCAAGCTGGCCATCGAGAAAAACGTAGGAAAGCGGCATAAACGGTGAAGTCAGCCGCCAGCGCGGCACCTTGTGCGCCTCCTGCACGAAGGTCGCGAGCGCTTTGGCCACCGCCGTGTCGTCCTTGATCGAAGCGCGGTAGGTGCCTTGCGCGAGTGCGAGCGTCGTATATGATGCAGCGAGCATCTGCGCGTCGCGTCGCAGGTTCCACCACGAAATGAGCATGCCGGTCAGCCAGACGGCTGCCACCACGGCCGCGCCTGCCGTTGCAACGCGATGCCAGCGCATGCGTAGCGCCAGCACGCGCGGAAGCGGAAACGCGAGGCCCTGCGCGCCGAGGAAAACATCGCGCCACAGGCGTCCGGCGAACGCAGCCGCTCGCGCGGCCGGTGCAGCCGCAGCGGGCGAACTGTCCGGAATGCCGGTGCCGGCGTTCGGCGTCGACCCGATACAGTAAACGCCGCGCAGGAGCGGTGCCGTCCCGTCGGCGGCGCCGCGCAGCAGCAGGTCGACGCGCTCGCGAAACGGCTCGCGCAGCTCGTCGATACGCTGCGGCAGCAAATAGAGCGCTTCGCTGACCATGCCCTCCACCGTTCCGTATTCGACGATCGTCTGCTCGAGCGCCGTGCGCATGGCGACGAACGCCTCGTCAATCCACTCCGGCTGATAGGTCCGCTTTGGCGGATACGGCGACGCCCAGCCGAGCGGAACGTCGCTCCCCGTGCTGGGCAGGCTGCAGGCGAGCGCGTCGAAACCGGGCACGGCATCGCAACCGGCGATCACGACGTAAAGCGGCACCGCCATGCCGAACTGGCGTTGCAACAACATCATCTGCCGCGATGCTGCAAGAGCCGCCGCACGCGCTGTGTCGCCTGCGCCTTCCGGCGCAATCAACGTTTCGGCGGAAACGACCCATACGATCGCGTCCAACGGACGGCCCGGCCGGTTTCG
Organism: Burkholderia lata; assembly: GCF_902499025.1. Lineage (GTDB taxonomy): Bacteria > Pseudomonadota > Gammaproteobacteria > Burkholderiales > Burkholderiaceae > Burkholderia > Burkholderia lata_C. The sequence continues at coordinate 18,428 of NZ_CABVPW010000064.1, forward strand.
CAGCAAGGCTCTAATCGGCCGCTGCGCGGCTTTCGAACCCTGGTTCTTCATGCCGCTCGAGAATATGTCATGAGGCTCGGCCAAGAGCAGGGCCTCGGCGTCGTGCCAGACGCGTCCGAACCAGCCCGGCTCGCCCGCGGGTGCAAGACACCATGCCCAGCACAACGCCTCGACCGTCGACGGCGAGCCCGTAGCAAGAATCCTTGGCACCTGGTACGGGTCACGCAATCCCATTTCGGCGTGGGCGGCACGCACGGCGCTGCTGAAGCTCCGCGTCGCGGCCCTGCTCAGACGCGAATGCGACAGCCGGACTGCGGCAATTACGACGAGACCGCCGAGCAGGAGTGCGATCAGCGCGAGCAGCGTGTAGACGAGCGTCATAGGCGCGCTCCCGTACGTGGTACGCCATCTGAAGCAGCACGGTCCGAGGCGGGCGGCACGGAAAGCGGCCGCGTCTCGCGAATCGCACTGGACGCCATGGTTGCGTCCGAGGGCCGGCGGGCGGCGCTCGCCGACGCTCTTAGTATCGCCGACGCATCGCCCCTCGCCGCAATAGCGGATACGGGCCCGTCGAACGTGGCAGTGCCGAGGAATTGCTGAAGCGCCGGGCGAACTGCGGTCGTTGCCGACCACCAAAGCAGGCAAGACAGACCCAGCAGCAAGCAGGCGCCAATCCCCACGAGCGCGAGAAAACGCGCATTGTCTGGAAACATCTTGACGAGAGGTCTCGCCTCGAGCGGCGGAATCGCCGCGCATTCGAGCAGTTTGCCGATATGCGCGGGATCGGCATCGCATTGCATCGCGAATCCGAAGAGCGCGTGACGCAGCTGGTCGTGGCGCAAGGCGCCTCCCTGGTCGCGCAGGCGCCCCCTGAAGCCGAGCATCAGACACGCCAGATACACGTGTGCGAGATCGCGTTGCGATGTATCGCGCCGGGTCAGCAGTGCGTCGATTGCGTCGGGCAAACGTTCGCCGGCGATGTGCGTACCGAAGATCCGCATCTCCAGCGGTACGGCTTCCCAATCCGCCCTGCCGGCCCAGTCTGAAAACACCAGTTGCTCGTCAAGCAACGCAACGAACGCGTACTGCGCATCGGCGATATCCGATTCGCCTGCGGCGCCCGTCCATGCCATCGCGTCACGTGCGAAGCGTCGCGTGATGGTCGTGAGCTGAGCGGCAAGCTTCTCGGGCGGGCTGATGGCTGGCCCATCAGCGTGGTCGTACGGGGCGCTCTCATCCGTGACGGGCTGATCGAGTGCGGCGCGCGCTTCGGTGGCACGTCTAAACGCGTCGACGAACGCCCGCAGCAACGGCGTGCGTTCGTCGTAGGCACGGGAGATGCGCTCAGCCATGTTCGTTCTCGCGCGCATCGCCGTCGCCGCCGGTGGTATCGGCGTCCGGCGTGAACAACTGAATGGCCCACGGCAGCACGGCGCGCCCGGTGTTTCGCACGTCGATATGCAAGGGCTGCGAGGGATCGAACCACGCTAGCGTCACCGATAATGCGAACATGACCGTATCGTCGCTCACGCTGTAGGACGCCCGTTCTACGCGCGAAAGCGGCCGGCGCGCGAGACCGCCCATGCGCTGACGCGCGAGGGTGGGCAGGTGGGATCGGGAAGCGATCACGGCCCCGGCGAGCCATGTGGCGGCGTCACCCTCGCTTGCCCCGCCAGGCATGCGCAACCCGATCACGAGTTCCGTGTGCGATGCATTCCCCGGCGCGGGCGGCAGCTCGATCCAGAAGCCGCTCTCACATTTCATGAATTGATGCACGCGGTAGTTCTGCCGGATCATGTCCAGCATGCTGTCGATGAATTCGAGCAGCGGCTTGTACGACGCCAGCAACTCCATGTAGTCGAACGGCGCGAAAGCAGGCACGCCCGCGCCAGGCTGCAGGCCGGCGAGCGCGCCTGCCATGCCGGCCAGTGCGCAATACAGGTCCAGCGGGTGAACTGCCGTCGCGTTCAATGCGGCCTCGATCTCGGGCAGGCGTATCCACAGCACACTCAATTGACGAGCGATCAGATCGACGTCCTCACGCTCGTCCGCCCATCGCGCAGCGTCGAGGCGGCCCGACAGGAGCACGCACTTCTCGCGAATCCGCGTCAGTACGCGCGCGACACGCTTGCCAAGCATGTCGGCCGGCGTGACGAACGGGCATGGCGGAACGTACGGCGCGAGCCCTACTCCCCCGCCTTGCTGCCTCAACCGCATGAGAGGCAGGCGTTCGTACTCATGGTCGCCGAGATCGACCAGCAGGTGCAGGCGGGGACGCCAGATCGTGATGGCCATGGGATCCTCGCCAGTCGAGAGATCCACGACATCCTCGCTCTGATGCTGGCGATAGCGCGTGGCACGCGGATCGATCCGGCCGCCGCGATAGAGCGGCGGCACGGCCAGATGCACGGTCAGTATCTGGTCCGGCGAACCGAGCGCCTGCTTGACGTCTATCTCGAGCACAGGGTCGTCGTGTGCGTGCCTGATCACCAGCCCATCCGGCAATATCGCATCGAGCTTCGTTATCCGAACCCGCCCGTCCGACAGGCCCGCGACTTCGTACGCAAGGTCCAGCACGCCCCAGAAATGTTGACGGGCCGCTCCGGCCAGCAGCGCTGCGTGGCCGCTCGCGTGTAACGACTGCATCTGGAAATGCTGGGGCAACAGCGGCATACCTTCGAACCAGCAGATCGGATCGGGAAACTGATTGCGCACGTTGCCCCCGGTTCTAGCGCGGCGACAGCCGCAGATCTTGATCGCCCAGTTCTAGCGACAGCTTTCGCGGGCTGCCGTCCAGCCTGGTGCGATGCGCACCCGGCGTCTGGTAATTCGCGAACACCAGCACGCCGGCAGCGCGCTGCCCCCCGAACGGGAACGGCTGATCCGCCATGCGCTGCCCAGGAACGAGCTCATAGGTGTGGATGGCCAGTTCTTTCGGATAGTCACGCTGCATCTGATCGCGCTGGGCAAACCATTTCGCGGCAGGTAAGCCGAGCAGCGCATCGAGCAGTTGCGGCGTCCGCACAAGCACCACGTCGACCGCGATCGGCGCATCGAGGTTTGCCTCGACGGCGACATTCATCGTGAGCGTGTCGATCCTGACGCGAGGCAGCGTCGCCGAGCATGCCGTGACACCAAGCGCAATCGACAATCCTCCACACAACACGAACGCCAGACGACCCCAAGTTGGCCCTTCTCGCAGCGCACTGATCACGCCCGTTTTCCCTATTATCGTGTTTCTTCCGTATCCGTCCCGGACTGGACCTTCTACCCGCGCCCTTTGTTTCAATATTGGATGCAAATTCAATTTGTATTTACATCGTCTACACAATGAAAAATATCTTTGAAATCCATCTCAGAATATCGTAGAGTCGGCTCGTTAGACAAGCGCAAATTGAAACGGAGCCGCTTTCATTAAGAAATGGAGCCGCTTGCATTAAAAGAAAGTCCAAGGCAGGTACAGCTCTGCGTATCCATGCTGCAAACATCAGAGCTTGGATAATTTGTAGCTTTCAGTACTGCGCGATTGGAGATTTCCGCTTTTTTCCCGCGTGGAGCATGACCGCTCGAGTCACGGCCAGGCAACACTGTGCGGGAGCCGGACCGTCGCGCGAAAAGGAAAGAGTCCGGTGCCAGCACCGCACATTCAACGCGTCACATTCGCACCTGAAGAGGTGGCCATGGCCGACAGCACGCAGCATTGGTTCGAAAGGAATCGCCCGCCGCGGGTTCAGATTACCTACGACGTCGAAATCGGTAACGCAATCGAAAAGCGCGAACTTCCACTGGTAGTCGGCGTACTCGCCGATTTGTCCGGTAATCCGGAAAAACCCCTAAATAAAATGGCGGAGCGCAGATTCGTCGATGTCGACCGGGACAATTTCAATGATGTAATGAAATCCATTGCGCCGCGCCTCGTGCTGCAGGTCGACAATACGCTCTCCAATGACGGCAGCAAGGTCAATGTCGAGCTTGGATTCAAGCACATCGACGATTTCGACCCAGTGGCAATCGTCAATCAGATCGCCCCCCTCAAGCAACTCTACGCTGCACGTTTGCGCCTGCGTGACCTGCTGACCAAGCTCGACGGCAACGACGAGCTCGACAAGCTGCTGCAGGAGGTCGCGGGCAATACGGAACGGCTCGCCGAGATCAAATCCGCCTATCCACAAGTCGGCACGGCCGATGATTCGCCGCCCGCCAGCACCTGATTCCTGGCCCCTTCACGGAGACGCTCATGTCGGAACCCCAAACCGTTGAGGCCTCTGCGCAGGCCCAGACGATCTCGTTGCTCGATCGCATCATCCAGGAAGGCCGCATGGCGCTCGATGCGGAACAGCAGGAGCACGCACGCCAGCTGCTTGCGGAATTCGCGCTGCAGGTACTCGACAAGAACATGGTGGTCGGTCGAGACACGGCCGCAATGATCAACGACCACATCAGCAAGATCGACGAGCTGATCACGGCTCAGTTGAACCAGGTGCTGCACCATCCCGACATGCAGGCGCTCGAGGCGTCGTGGCGCGGCCTGCACTACCTGGTGAAGCATTCGGAAACGGGTACGCGGCTGAAACTGCGCCTGCTCAATGCGTCGAAGAAGGATCTGCAGAACGACCTAGAAAAGGCCATCGACGTCGATACGAGCGCGCTTTTCAAGAAAGTCTACGAGGAGGAGTACGGGACGTTCGGCGGTCATCCGTTCAGTGTGCTGATCGGCGACTACTATTTCAGCCGGCAGACGCCTGACCTGAGCCTTCTGGAGAAACTGGCCCAGGTCGCCGCTGCGGCGCACGCGCCGTTCATCTCCGCGGCGCACCCGCAGCTCTTCGACATGGGCAGCTTCACCGAGCTCGGCGTGCCGCGCGACCTGTCGAAGGTGTTCGAATCGATCGACATGTACAAGTGGCGCGAATTCCGCAAGAGCGAGGATGCGCGCTACGTGACGCTCGTGCTGCCGCACGTCCTGATGCGCGCTCCCTATCACCCTGACAGCAATCCCGTCGACGGCATCTCGTTCGCGGAGGATGTGAACGGCACCGATCATTCGAAGTATCTGTGGGGCAATGCTGCCTACGCGCTCGGTCAGCGCATTACCGACGCATTTGCGAAGTACAGCTGGTGCGCGGCGATTCGCGGCGTGGAGGGCGGCGGCGCGGTCGAGAGCCTGCCTGGCCATATTTTCCGGACCGCGGCAGGCGACAAGGCGATGAAATGCCCGACCGAGATTGCCATCACCGACCGCCGGGAGAAGGAGTTGGACGCGCTGGGTTTCATCGCGTTGTGCCACAAAAAGAACGAAGGTCTCGCGGTGTTCTTCGGCGGACAAACGACCAATAAGCCGGTCGCCTACAACACCGATGAAGCGACCGCGAACGCACGCATCTCGGCGATGCTGCCTTATGTGCTTGCGGCCTCTCGCTTTGCGCATTACATCAAGGTCATCATGCGCGACAAGGTGGGCGGGTTCATGAGTCGCGAGAACGTGCGGACCTATCTCAACGCATGGATTGCGGACTACGTGCTCGTGAACGACAACGCGCCGCAGGAAATCAAGGCGCAGTATCCCCTGCGCGAGGCGCGCATCGACGTGACGGAAGTGGCCGGAAAACCCGGCGCGTATCGCGCTACGGTATTCCTGCGGCCGCACTTTCAGCTCGAGGAACTCACGGCGTCGATCCGGCTCGTCGCTTCGCTACCTCCGCCCGCGGCGGCATAAGGCGTCTCTCTCCCTATTGGTTTGCACACGGCGCGGCGCAAGCTGCGCCGTGCTCAAGGAAACGTAATCCATGGATTCGATCATTCTCGATCTTGGCAGCGACATCAAAGGCGAATGCATGCTCGAGGGCTACACCGACAAAATCGAGCTCATGTCGTACAGCCATAACGTGGCCCTGCAAGTCGCCAATGACGTGAGCAACTCTGAGCGCACGACGGGCAAGCCGCACGTCGGCGAATTCACGGTCACCAAATTCGTGGATGTCTCGACGCCCACGCTCAACGAGTACTGCTGCGGCGGCAAGGCGATTCCGACGGCCACGATCATCGTCGGCCGCAATGCCGCGGAAAGCAGCGGAAAAATCATGCCGTTCATTACCTACACGCTGAACAACGTCCTGCTCAGCAACGTCAGCGTGTCGGGCGGCGCCGGTGGCAAGCCCGTGGAGACGCTATCGCTCAACTTCACGAAGATCAAGTGGGAACTGACCACGCAGAAGGACGACGGCGGCAAGAAGGGCACCGCTGCGACCACCTGGGACATGACCGCCAACAAGGTGAAGAACTGACCTGGCCGCTACGCCTCATGACGAACGCTTCCGTTCCTGCCGTCCGTACGCCGCTCCTTGCGTTGCTCGAAGACGACTCGCCCTTTAGCATCGACGAGGTGCCGCCGCCGGCCTTCACGCTGGCGCAGTTGCGCGCGTCGGTACGCGCAGAGCTTACGCGGCTCTTCAACACCCGACGCCGGCCAGAGCACGCCCGCCGCAGGCTCGACGTTCTCCAGTATGGGCTGCCGGACTGGAGTGTCCGCTACGCTGCGCGCGCCGACGATCGGGTGACGCTCGAACGCGACATGACCGCGGCGATCATTGCGTTCGAGCCGCGTCTTGTGCGGCCGCGCGTCGAGGTCGAACCCGATGCAGACACGCCATGGCGGCTGCGTGTTCGCATCACGGGACTGCTGCGGGCAGAGGGCACGAATTCGCCCGTCGTGTATGCGGCCGAACTGGCCGATGGGTTGCCGATCGGAGTCGTCGATGAATCCTTCCCTTGACGACCTGCTTCTCGACTATTACCAGCGCGAGCTGACTTATCTGCGACACGCGAGCCAGAGCTTCGCGGAACGCTACCCGAAGGTCGCCCAGCGGCTCTCGCTCGGTGCAGGCGAATGCGCGGACCCACATGTCGAGCGTCTGCTGGAAAGCTTCGCGTTACTGACGGCGCGCTTGCATCGCAAGCTGGACGATGAATACTCCGACCTCACCGATTCGTTGCTCGAACAGTTCTATCCGTACGCGTCGCGACCGATTCCATCGATGACCATCGTGCAAGCCGAAGCCGATCCTTCGCAAGGCAGTCTCGCGAGCGGCTATGTGGTGCCCCGCGGCTCGCCGTTGCAGCACGTGACGGGCGATGGCACCGCAATCCAATGGCGCACGGCCGCCAATGCGACGCTGTGGCCCGTGGACGTAGACAATGCACAGATGCTCAGCGCCGAAGAGGCGCAGGCGCTGACGTCGGACGGCACGCTCCAGTCGGCCTTGCGCCTTTCGCTGCGGTGCACCGGCAAGCACACGTTCGCCGCATTGCCGATTCGTACGCTGCGCATCCACCTGGGCGGCACGTCAGTAACAGCCGCCCAGCTTTACGACCTGCTCTGCGCGCATACGACGAGCGTATATGCGCAGGCGCCGGCGGCCGCCTTGCGTCCAATCCCGGGCAAGCCGCAACCGGTGGGCTTCGCCTGGGACGATGCGCTGCTGCCCCTGGAGGACGGGGTCCATCCTGCCTATCGGCTGCTAGTGGAGTATTTCGCGTTTCCCGAAAAATTCCTCTTCTTCGATCTGCCCGTTCCGCAGGCTTCGGACGCAGTCGACCGGCTCGATCTTGTGATCGGTTTTTCCGCCGCGCCGGCAAGCCGGGTGACGGTCAGTGCCCGTGATGTGCTGCTTGGCTGCACGCCGGCAATCAATCTCTTTCCACGTACTTCCGAGCCGCTTCGCCCGGATGCGACGCGGCACGAATTGCGGATCAGCCCCGACATCCATCGCGAATCCAGCACGGAGATTTATTCGGTGCTCAAGGTGCGCGCGGTGCTTGGACGCGAAGTCACGGAGGTCGCGCCGTACCTCGGAATACAGCATGGAGCCGGTTCAGGACTCTATTGGCATGCCAGACGCGTATCCGCCATGCATGCGTCGCGGCCGGGAAGCGACGTGATGCTGACTTTCGTCGATCCGTGCTTCGATCCCGCGCTGCCGGAAGCGCGGACGCTGACGGCCGAACTGCTGTGTACCAACCGCAACAAGGCCCAGAACCTGTCACCGGGTATGGCGCTCGCGTTCGACCAGCCGAGCCCTATTGCGCGCGTCCGCATTGTCCGACGTCCGACGCAGCAGGCCATGGCCGCCCTGGACGGCAGCTCGCGCTGGCGGTTCGCATCGCAACTGGTGCTCAACCATGCATCGTTGGTCGATGGGCCCGAAGCGCTTCAGGCACTGCGCGAGATGCTCCAGTTGCACAATCTCACGACCCAAGCGACCGCCGCGCGACAGATCGGCGGCATCGTCCGCGTGAGCAGCGAGCCCACGGTCGAACATGTCGGCGAAGACATGTGGCGGGGATGGCGCAACGGCCTCAAGGTGACCGTCGAGCTCGATCGTACTAACTTCGTCGGCGCAAGCACGGTGATGTTTTCGGGCGTGCTCGCGCATTTTTTCGCGCTCTACGCGAACGTCAACCGCTTCGTCCGGACCTCACTGGTGCTCGACGGCAAGGAGATTCGTTCATGGCGACCGATACAGGGAACGCCGGTCGTTCTGTAGCGGAGCGGCTTTTCGCGGAACCCCAGGCGTTTGAATTCGTTCAGGCGGTACGCCTGCTCGAGCAGTTGCGGCCGGATGCCGCAGCACTCGGCACCGGTCTCGACCCGCGGCGCGAGGCGCTCCTGCTGTGCGCACCGTTTACGCCGGTGATCGCATCCGCGGAATTGCAGGCGCTCAGACGCGACGCACTGTGCTCGCTTTCGGTCGAGTCAGGTAGCGCGACCCATGGCGACACCCCGGCGCAGCCGGAACTCGAAGTCAATCTGCTCGGCCTCGGCGGTCTGGACGGGCCATTGCCGGATGCTTATCAGGAGTGGCTGCAACATCGCGTCCGTCTCAAGGACACGTCCGCCGTAGCGTTTCTCAACCTGTTTCAGCACAGGCTGCTGGCGCTGCTCTACCGCGCGTACCGCAAGCATCGGATCGCGGACCCGTTCGTGTCGCCGGAGCGCGGAGCCATTCCAACCGTCCTGCACGGCCTGGCCGGTCTGCAGCCGGGTGCGCGCCCGACCGTCGGGACCGACACGGAGCTCGCGCCGCAGGCGATACTGGGCCGCGCGGGGCTCTTTGCGAACCAGCGCCGCTCGCTGGCCGCATTCGATGTGATGGTGCGACATCAGTTCGGCGCGCTGGCGTCCTCGACGCCGTTCGACGGAGGCTGGCGCACCCTTCCGGAAGCAAGCCGAACGCGTGTCGGGCCCCGGCAGGGCCGCAATAATTTGTTGGGCCGCGGAGCGCTGGCGGGAACGAGAATCTGGGACGAACATCGCGGCATACGAATCGATATCGGGCCGCTTCCGTTACGCGAGTATGAGGCGTTCCTGCCCGGCGGACGCCGCCACGCGGAACTGTGCAGCCTTGCCGCGGCCTGGTTCGGCGCCAACCTGCTCTGCCGGCTCGATCTCACGCTGGCAGTCGGCGAGCGCCCCCGGGCACTGCTGTCCGCTCGCGCACCGCAACGGCTCGGCTGGACTGCGTGGCTCGGTGGGCATCACCAGCCCCCCTCTGCGTCAATCACGCACGTCAGGCTGCGCAGCCGCGGAGCCGGCGGATGAGCCTTGAACCCAAAACGCTGATCAGCAGGCTGGACAATGCCGTGCGCATTGCACTCGAACGGGCGGCACAACGGTGCCTCCTGCAAACGCACTTCCATGTGGAAGTGGAACACCTGTTGCTCGAGCTGATCGAGATCGACGGCGGCGACCTCGAGTGCATCCTGCCCCGCTTCGCGATCGAGCGCGATGCCCTCGTCAAGGAAATCACTCGGGCGGTCGAGCTGTTCCGGCGCGGCAATACGCGCACGCCCGCGTTCTCGGTGAGCCTCGTCCAGCTACTGCAGGATGCGCTCCTGCTGTCGTCGATCGTCCTGCAACATCCGCAGGTCCGCTCCTCGACTTTGCTGCTGGCGACGCTAGAGAATGAGGCGCTGCGCGTGCAGCTCTCGGCGAGCGCGCCGACCGTCTTGCGCGTATCGGCTTCCGCTCTGCGCGCGAACATCAGCGAGTGGCTCGCCGACTCGCGCGAACTGTCCGTGGCGGCTTCCGTTTCCCGCACACCGGATCAAGCAAACGCGGTCTGCACGCAGCCGACGCTGGATCAGTACACCTCCGACCTCACCGCCGAAGCACGCGCCGGGCGCATCGATCCGATCATCGGCCGCAACACCGAAATTCGCCAGACAGTCGATATCCTGATGAGGCGCAGGCAAAACAATCCGATTCTGGTCGGCGCTCCGGGCGTCGGAAAAACAGCGATCGTGGAAGGACTCGCGCTGCGCATCGCGGCAGGCGACGTGCCGCCGCCACTCGCGGGCGTCACCCTGCGTACGCTCGATCTCGCGTTGCTGCAAGCGGGTGCGGGCGTGAAAGGCGAATTCGAACAGCGGCTGAAGACCGTCATCGACGAGGTGAGGCAGTCGCAAAAGCCGATCATTCTGTTCATCGACGAAGCGCATACCATGATCGGCGTCGGTGGTACCGAGGGGCACGCGGACGTCGCCAACCTGCTGAAGCCAGCACTGGCAAGAGGCGAGCTGCGCACGATCGCGGCGACCACATGGCTCGAATACAAGAAATACTTCGAGCGCGATCCGGCTCTCGCGCGCCGCTTTCAGCTCGTGCAGGTCGAGGAGCCCGATGAACAGACCGCCGTCGCGATGCTGCGTGGCGTCACCACGAGGCTGGAAACGCATCACGGCGTGGCCGTCCTCGAAGCCGCGATCGTCGATGCGGTGAAGCTGTCGCATCGCTATATTTCGGGGCGCCAGCTGCCGGACAAGGCCATAGCCGTGCTAGACACGGCATGTGCACGTGTCGCGCTCGCGCAGCACGATACGCCGCCCCAGCTCGAGAGTGCGCGTCATCGCGAGCACACGCTGGGCGACGAACTGCAACGGCTGAGGCGCGAAATGACGATGGGAGCCAACCACGTGGTCCGCGTCTCCGCGCTCGAAGTCGAACACCGTCGGAATGCAATGCTCGTGCGCGCGTTGAGCGCGCGCTGGCGCGACGAGGCGGCTGCGGTCAGTGAAATACTCGCCACGCGTGTGAAGCTGGCGGCTCTCGACGAGCAGATGGCATCGTCACCCGCTTCGAATTCCGACCCTGGCTTCGCCGAGCAGTTCGAGGATCTGAGCGCGGAGCTGGCACGACTGGAAAGCGGGCTCGAAGCAATTCGCGACGATGACCTCATGGTGCCGGTGTGCGTCGACTCGAAGGCGGTGGCGGCCGTCGTCGCCAGTTGGACCGGCATTCCCGTCGGTAAGATGTTGGCCGACGAAATGCACGCCGTGCGGACCTTGCAGACGCGTCTCGCCGAGCGCATCGTCGGGCAGGACGCCGCGCTCGCAACGATCGCAACGCGCATCCAGGCGTACCGCGCAGGCCTGACCGACCCAAAGCGACCGGTCGGCGCGTTCCTGCTCATCGGCCCGACCGGGGTTGGCAAAACAGAAACCGCGTACGCTCTCGCCGATGCGTTATACGGGGGCGAGCGCAATCTGATCGTCGTGAATCTCTCCGAGTATCAAGAGGCCCATACGGTCTCGCAGCTCAAAGGCGCGCCGCCCGGCTACGTTGGCTATGGAGTGGGCGGTGCGCTGACCGAAGCCGTGCGCCGACATCCGTATAGCGTCGTGCTGCTGGACGAGATCGAGAAAGCACATGCGGACGTTATCGAAGCCTTCTACAACGTGTTCGACAAAGGCATGATGGAGGACGGAACCGGCTTGACTGTCGATTTCCGCAACACGACCATCCTCGCGACCAGCAACGTCGGCGCCGAATTGATGCATGGCGCGCTGGCATCGCTACCGAACGAAGCGTTCGCGTCGAAGCTCCGCGAGGCGCTACTGGCCGCTTTCAGGCCGGCGCTTCTCGCGCGAATGACGGCCGTGCCCTATCGGGCGCTGGACGACACAGTATTGCGCTCCATCATCGAACGAAAACTCGAAGTACTCAAGGTGCGCTACCACGAATCGACGGGCAAGCAGTTCGCGTTCGATGCCGGCATCATACAGGCCGTACTGTCAAGGTGCAGGTCCGCGGGGGCACGCGACATCGACAGTATCCTGACGAACGAGCTGGTCGGCACGCTTGCTCAGTGGGCGCTCGAATGAGTGCGCGTGCCAAAGTTGTGTCGCTTGCCCCCTGGCATCGCAACCGCCGTTGTACATTCCACGATAGATAACTCGCCATGTCACGCTCTCCTCTTTCCGGTGCCGATTCGCGGTTGCTGTTCATAGGCGTACCGTTCGAATCGTTCCTCGTCGTCACGCTGGAGGGCCGTGAAGCGGTCAGCGACGGCGTGGAGCTGCGCGTGCACGTGACGGGCGACGCAGTGCCGGTGGCGCTTGCCAGTCTGATCGGCAAGCAGGCCACGCTTTCACTGGCATGGGGCGATGCACCTCGCCAGATCAATGCCGTGTGCACGCGTGCGGCGCAATTGCCGTCGACCGGTGAAGGATGTCACTACGAGCTGGAGCTGAGGTCGTGGCCTTGGCTGCTGAGGCTTGCGTCGAGCAACTGGATCTTTCAGGGCAAGACAACACAGCAGATCGTCGAAGCGGTCTTCAACAAGCACGGGGCCACGGACTATTCATTTTCGCTGACCGGGCACTACGCCCCTCGCGAATACTGCGTGCAATACGCAGAGACGGACTTCGCTTTCGTCTGCCGGCTGTTCGAGGAGGAGGGATGGTTCTATTACTTCCGTCACGAGAATGGCAAGCACACGATGACGATCGCAGACAGCAACGACGGCTTCTCGTCGCTACCCGGCATCACGCAGATCGAATACATACACGGACGGAGTGGCCGGATCGAAACAGGTCGAATCCTGTATTGCAAACTTGTCCGGCAAACCACAACCGCTGCCTGGACAAGCTCGGACTTCGCGTACCTTACCCCTGCGTCGCAGCTATTTTCACAGGCGCGAGCCTCTGCTGACGGGCCAGTACTATACGAATACCCGGGCTGCTATCAAACGAGCGCCGCGGGATCGACGGTGGCGAAGCGTCGCATTGACGAACTTCAGGCCGACGCGTTCCGGCTCTCTGGCGACAGCGACTGCCGTGTGCTCACGCCTGGGTATCGATTCACGCTGTCCGGCCATGAGTCGGACGATGCGAATATCGAATGGGTGGTACTCGATGTCACGCATGAAGCGACACACGATGCGTATTTGAACCGCTTCGACGCGATTCCCGGCGACACGCCCTTCCGGGGTGCACGCAAGACGCGCCGCCAATTCATGCCCACGCAGACGGCGACCGTCGTCGGCAAGGGCGGCGAAGCGATGTGGACCGACAAATACGGCCGCGTCAAAGTTCAATTCCACTGGGACAGGGACGGACAGTTCGACGAGAACAGTTCGTGCTGGATACGGGTGGCCCAATCATGGGCCGGCAAGAGTTTCGGCGCGCAGTTCATGCCGCGCGTCGGCGACGAAGTGGTGGTGACGTTCATCAATGGCGATCCGGACCGCCCACTCATAACCGGCAGCGTCTATAACGGGGTAAACCTGCCGCCGTATGCGTTGCCCGACAACCAGACTCAATCGGGAATCAAGACCCGCACTTCGGAAGGCGGCGCCGGTTTCAACGAGCTGCGTTTCGAAGACCGGAAAGACAACGAGGAGGTTTTCCTGCAGGCGCAGAAAGATCTGAAGGTGAATGTCCTGAACGACGCCGCATGGACCATTGACCACGACGAGACGAGCACGATCGGGAATGCGCGCACGCATACGGTGAAGCAAGGGGACGACATGCTCTTCGTCGAGCAAGGAAATCGCAGCTCAACCGTAAAGACCGGCAACGAAACCGTCGAAATCGCGGGGACGCGCACCGTGAAGGCCGGTGGCAACGAACAGCGTGAGGTCGGCGGCAACTTCGAGCAAACGGTCTCGGGCGACTACACGCTGACTGTCGACGGCAATCTCACGATCAAAGTCATGGGCACGCTCACGCTGCACAGCACCGGCGATCTGAACGCAAAGACCGATGGATCGATGACGCATCAAGCGGCGTTATCACTGGTCAACAAGGCGGGTGCGTCACTAACCAACAAGTCGGATGGAGCGTTATCGAACGAAGGGCTGAGCGTCTCGAACAAGGGCTCGGCCGAACAGACCGTGGACGGCGGCGCCTTGCTGACCGTCAAGGGCGGCATCATCAAAATGAATTGAGGCGACAATGGATGGGCTTCAGGACGTTTCGTTCAGGAACGGCGATTCGTGCATCGACGGCACGACGCTCGACGGCGCGCTGCATGGCACGGCGCGGATTCATGTGGACGGCGTGCTGGTGGCCGTACTGAGCTACGTACGCGGCGAGCTGCATGGGCGTGCGACAACGCTCTATCCAGACGGCAAGCGCTCGGCACAGCTCAACTATGCCGACGGCAAGCTGCACGGCAAGGTGATTTACTACCTGGCGAACGATATCGTTCAGCGCGAAGCGCACTACGTGCATGGAGCGCTGAATGGAAACAGCAAGACCTGGCTGCCCAACGGCACCTTGCTCGAACAGGCGAGCTACAAGCAAGGCAAGCTCCACGGCGTATTGCAGCGCTTTCATCCTAACGGAAGGCTCGCGGAACGGCAGGTGTTCAGCACGGGCCGGCCGGCCGGGCCGGCAGAACGCTATGCGAGCGATGGGCGACCGCTCGATGCCGATGGCAAGCCGATTTCGTGCTGGCAGCAATGGTGGCGCGGGATGCGCGGCGAGCCGGAGCATTCGAGCTGAGGCGTCGCCGCGCGATTACGGCACGAGCGTGGTGTACTGGCCCGGCTGCATCACCTTGATGACGCCACCCCACGCGCAGATGAGCGTGCCTTGCGCGTCGAGCGCCGGAATCGCCCCGATCAGCGCCGTCGGTGCGCCGCCGGGAATCCACGGGGCGGACGGGGCCGGAACGCACGGCATCGACGTCAACACGCCCATCGCCGCGGAGGTAGCGGAAGCGACGGTGGGATTGGCCAGGCTCCGGCAGAACGCGAATGGCGTTATGTTGACGACCGGAATGGAATCCATGATGTTGGCCGCCGGCACGCCGCCGACCAGCGTGCGGTTGGTCGGTAACACGTTCAGCACGCCGGACGCGCTGCCGAACGAACATTGCAGGGTGGCGCCTGCGCAGACTTGGGGACTTGACATGGTGGTTTGCTGCTTTTTATTCAGCATCCGTAATGGGGTAATCGTACCTTTCGTGCAATTTTCGGTGGCTCGGTTACGAAAATCGTTGTCAATCAATGCATTGACGGCCTTCACGATCGCAGCAAGCACGCAAACTGAGATCAGACGGAATTCGTGGAGGCCAACGCGTTAAGCAGCGATCTGATTCAGATAGTAACGCTGCGTGAACGCGACAGGCGATTGGTAGTTCAGACGCGCCTGCGTGCGTTGCCGGTTGTAGAAGATTTCGATGTATTCGCTGATCGCCAGGCGTGCCTGCTCGCGCGTGGCGAAGCGTTGATGTGTGTGATTCATAGACCAGTTCGTTCTTCAGCGTTCCCCAGAAGGATTTGATCGGGGCGTTATCGTAGCAATGGCCGCGGCGGCTCGTCGATGCCCGCATATCGAACTGGCTCACGAGCGATTGATAGGCCAGCGCACAATTGACCCTAACCCAAGAAATAGTCCGGCTCAAAAGTAGAGAAATTCGGCATGATGTGTCCGAGCGGACACGAAGGCGATGCCATGAAGACGAGCAAGTTTACGGAAGAGCAGATCGCATTTGCACTGAAGCAAGCCGAGCTGGGTACGAAGGTCGAAGAGATCTGCCGCAAGCTCGGAATTAGCGAGGCGACTTTCTACAATTGGAAGAAGAAATTCGGAGGGTTGGGACCTTCCGAGTTGCGCCGGTTGCGCCAGCTCGAAGAGGAAAACGCGAAGCTGAAGCGACTCGTGGCGGACCTGAGCCTGGACAAGGCCATGCTGCAGGACGTACTCGCAAAAAAGCTCTG
>NZ_CABVPW010000065.1:0-32047 GCF_902499025.1 Burkholderia lata
CCCCGATAGCTCAGTCGGTAGAGCGCCGGACTGTTAATCCGTAGGTCCCTGGTTCGAGCCCAGGTCGGGGAGCCAAATAGCGAAAGGCCCGTCATTCGACGGGCCTTTTGTTTTTCCGGCCCGCCTTGCGGCTTTCATCGCCCGGTCGTGCGCATGCTAGAGTCTCTGTCCCGCATTCGCATCCGGTTCCGTCGATGAAGCACCGCCTCTTCCGTTCCGCCCCTCTCGCCCTCCTGCTTTCCGCGTTCGCCGCGGCACCGCTCGCGCACGCGGAGGAAGTCGGCAGCGTCAACACCCATTTCCGCGTCACGGGCTCCGATCGCGTGGTCGTCGAGGCGTATGACGACCCGGTCGTGAACGGCGTGACCTGCTACGTGTCGCGCGCCCGCACCGGCGGGATCAAGGGCACGCTCGGCGTCGCCGAGGATCCGAGCGAAGCGTCGATCGCATGCCGGCAGGTCGGCCCGATCAGCTTCAAGGAGCCGCTCAAGCAGCAGACCGACGTGTTCAGCGAGCGCATGTCGTTCATCTTCAAGACCCTGCACGTCGTGCGCGTGGTCGACGCCAAGCGCAACACGATCGTCTACCTGACCTACAGCGACCGCATCGTCAGCGGCAGCCCGAAGAACGCCGTCACCGCGGTCCCGATGCCGGCCGGCACGACGATTCCGGTCAAGTAAAGCCCGCGCCTGCCGGGCGCGCGAGCGATACACTGTCGATTCGACCGCTTCCGCGCCCGATCATGTCCGCCACCCGCCTTCCAGACTCCGCACGCTACTGGCGCACGCCGCTGCTGCCGGATGCGGACCTCGTCACGGCCACCTATCGCGACCACACGTTCGCGCCCCACTGGCACGACGCGTACACGATCCCCGTAATTCTCGAAGGCGCGGAACGCTTCACCTATCGCGGCAACGGCTATGTCGCCGAAACCGGCTCCGTGCCGGTGATCAATCCCGGCGAGGTGCACACGGGTTCGCGCGCGGCCGACGAGGGCTGGTGCTATCGCGTCAGCTACATGCCGGTCGAATTCATCCGCGAACTCACCAGTGCGGTTGCCGGCCGCCCGCAGGACGCGCCGTGGTTTGCGCCCGACGTGATTCGCGACGCCGATCTTGCGGCCCGGCTCACGCTGGCGCACCGGATGATGGAGGCCGGCAGCGAGCGCGCACTGCCCTCGCAGGCACACGGGCAATCGGCCGGCGAACCGGTGAGCGGCACACCGCGCATCTACGATCCGCTCGCCGCCGAAACGGCGATGCTCGATGCGTTGTCGACACTGATCGTGCGCCACGCCGACGCACTGCCGCGACCCTCGCCGCTCGCGGCGGACGAACCGCGCGTCGACGCGATGCGCGAGCGGCTCGCCGCCGATCTCATGTGCACGGTGACGCTCGACGAAGTCGCGCTGGCGGCCGGCCTGTCGCCGTTCCACGCGGCGCGCCTGTTCACCCGCACGACCGGCATGCCGCCGCATGCGTGGCGCAACCAGTTGCGCTTGCAGCGCGCGCTGGCGCCGCTGCGCGCAGGCGTGCCCGTCGCCGACGTCGCGGCGGCCAGCGGCTTCGTCGACCAAAGCCACTTCACCCGACATTTCAAACGCATGTTCGGCGTGCCGCCCGGGCGCTGGCAGGCAAGCTGACACACGGCGGCGCACGGCCCGCCACCGCGATGCCGGCGGAGCCGGCAAGCGGCAAGCACCGACCCGATCCCGCGAGCGCAAGAACATACAAGCCGGCCCATCACGTGCCCGCTATCCTCCAACTCATGGAGGAGCACCCTTTGAACCCGACACCCGCATCGCCTGCCCGCCGCCCATTGAACGAATGGCTCGACGGCGCGCGCGACACGATCCCGATGATGATTGGCGCCGCCCCGTTCGGCGTGATTTTCGGCACGCTCGTTGGCGGCGGCCCGCTCGCCCCGTGGCATGGCGCGCTGATGTCGCTCGCCGTGTTCGCGGGCTCCGCGCAGTTCATTGCGCTCGGCCTGATCGCGGGCAGCGCGAGCTTCGTCGTCGTGCTCGCGACCACGCTGATCGTGAACCTGCGTCACCTGCTGTACAGCGCGACGCTCGCGCCCTATGTCGCGCACCTGCCGCTGCGCTGGCGCGCGACGCTCGGCGCACTGATGACCGACGAGGTGTTCGCCGTCGCCTATGCGCACTACCGGCACTTCCCGCCCGGCGCGATCGGCCCCCACTACTTCTTCGGCTCGGGGCTCGCGATGTACCTGAACTGGCAGGTCTGGACGCTCGCGGGCATCGGCTTCGGTGCCGCGTTCCCGGGCCTGCAGTCGCTCGGCCTCGATTTCGCGATGGCGGCGACCTTCATTGCGATCGTCGTCCCGCAGCTCGGCACGCTGCGCTATTTCGCGGCCGCCGTGACGGCCGGCACGCTGGCGTACTTCTGGCAGGGCTGGCCGTACAAGCTCGGGCTGCTCGGCGCAGTTGCGGCGGGCGTCGCGATCGGCGTCGCGCTCACGCTGCTGCACGAACGCACGCGCGCCGGCTCGCGCACGGAGGCCGCATCGTGAGCTACGCGCTGCTGATTCTCGGGATGGCGGTCATCACCTACGCGATCCGCTCGACGCTGTTCCTGTTCGGCGAACGGCTGACCTTCCCGCCGCTCGTGCGGACCGCGCTCGGCTTCGTGCCCGTCACCGTGCTGACCGCGATCATCGTGCCGATGACCGTCTCGCCGCACGGCGGCACGGCCGAGCTGACCTGGCGCAATCCGCAGCTCGTCGGCGCGCTCGCTGCCGTGCTCGTGTCGGCAGCCACCCGTCGCCCGCTCGTGACGATCGCGGCGGGACTCGCGGTGTTCTTTTTCTGGCAAGGGGTCGTGCTGCCCCACTGGCTGCCCGCCTGAGTACACGCTCGGTCACGCGCGCTCAAGTTTTCGCCTGGCCCGCCGATATAGGGAATGAAGACCCCCCACCGGCCTCGGCGCGCACCGGTCAGTCGACGCTGCGCCCGCTCCGGTGCGCCGTGCCGGCCGCCGGCTTGCGCGGGCCGCCATCGAGACGATTCATGGGCCAGATCACCCTTTCCCTCAAGGACGACACGCTCGAGTCCCTGCGCAAGGACTACGACGCGTTCGTCCGCGTATCGCTGAAACTCGACCCGCAGTTCGCGACGCCGTCGTTCGAGGATTTCCTGCGCGCCAAACTGCTCGACAACATGGTGCCGCTGACCGAGCACGCGGTGCAGCGGATGCTGCAGGGCGGCCAGTACGCGTGGGCAAAACGCACGCTCGACAAGGAATTTCCGGATGTCGTCGCGATCCTGATGCGACAGGCCGGCGAATTCGGCTTCGGCTTCGCGTCGCGCTCCGAATGGACCCCCGACGAACTCGCGAAGGCGTGCCGCGACTGGGCGAAAGCGATCGTCGCCGAAGCGCAGGGCGACCCGTCGCTGATCGACCCGCTCGCATCGCAGATCAAGGGGGCCGCGCAAGACATCCAGACGCTCGAGGAACTGATGCAGACGCCTGCGTGGCGGCTCGCGGAATCGCTGCGACAACGGGTCTACGAGGCCAAGCTCGCGTGCGAGATGAGTGTCGGCAGCACCGCGCGCGACAAGCTCGGCGAACTGCGCGGGCTGCTGCGGCTCGGGCTCGCGCACGGCTCGTTCCAGAAGCAGGAAGCGCAGCAGATCATGGAATACCTGCGGCTGCTGAAGCCGGAAATCTTCGTCGAGGAGCCATACGACGTCTTCGCCCGGCTCGCCGCGTGGCTGCGCAGCGTATTCACGCCGGCTGCCGTGCGACCGGCGCAGGGCCAAGGCCAAGGGCAAAGCCAACGCCGGCCGTAACGGCACGCACAATCGCATCAACACGCGAGAACGGCCCGGCTCGCGCAACGCGAACCGGGCCGTCGGATAGCCGCTGTCGCGACGCACCGTCCAGGACGAGCGTCGCGCAGCGCCGGGCACCGCTTACTGCGTGGCGCCCTGGGCCGATGCACCGCCCTCCGCGCCGACCGATGCGCCGCCCTCGGTCGCTTCGCCGGCCTTCGCCTTGGCCGAGCCGACATGGCTCTTGGCCGACTTCGCAGCATGCTTCGTATGCTTCTTGGCCGAGTGGACGGCCGACGACGCCGTATCCTTCGCGCCATCGGCTGCCGCGCCGACCGCATCGGTTGCACCGCCGACCGCGTTGCCCGACGCATTCGCGCCCGCACTGCCCTGCATGCCGGCACCGGCCGCCGGCGTCTGCGCCTGTACGCCGGCACCGGCTGCCCCCTGCACCGCCGTACCCGTCTGGGCAAATGCGGCCGAAGTGGCGAACGCCGTCAACGCGGCACCGATCAGCATCGTACGAATCTTGGACATGGCAATTCTCCTCAGGAAGTTGTGAGCGCGAACCGCAGCGATGCGGTCCGTCGCGTCCCCGCCGCAACACGCAGCAGGTACGACAGAAGACCCGCGGCCCGCGCGGCCGGTTCTCGAATCTCTCAGACTGTTACCCACCGTTTCATTTGCTGACGAATGGCTCACACTCCCTAACAACTGCGTGCGCCAGCCGGCCGCGCTCGCGCGCCGGCCCGCGGTGCCGTATGATGCGGGGCGATTCCTCCCGCGCTTTGCGCACCTTCTTCGTCATGCCCAATCTGGATTTCACGCTGACCGGCGAATACGTCGAGCTGCACAACCTTCTCAAGATCACCGGCCTCGCAGACAGCGGCGGCACGGCGAAGCTGATCGTCGCGTCCGGCGCGGTGAAAGTCGACGGCGCGGTCGAACTGCGCAAGACCTGCAAGATCCGCGCGGGCCAGGTCGTCCTGCTCGGCGACACACGCATTGCGGTGCGCGAAGCATAGGGCCCGACGGTTCCCCCTGCCTGCGACATGGCCATCGGCGCGCGCGTTCGACACGGTTCGAATAAAGCCGTAAGCTAACCGTCTCTCAAAATAAATACATATAGCGCGGGGCCGCACCCGCGCGAGCGCCCATTCCATGTCGCATTCCGGTCTTACACGGACGGCCGCCGCGCCGCCGTCCCTGTCCAGTCATGCCGCCGATACCGCGCGCCTCGCCGCACCGCTCGCGATCGCGCAGCTCTCGCAGATGGCGATGAGCGTCACCGACACGGTGCTGCTCGGCTCGCTCGGCCCCGATTCGCTCGCGGCGGGCGGGCTCGGCGCGAACTTCTTCTTCGTCATCGTGACCGTGCTGCAAGGCGTGCTGTCGTCGATCAGCGTCAGCGTCGCGCATGCGCGCGGCGCCAAGGCCGACGAGCGCGTACCGCACATCTACTGGACCGGCTTCGCGCTGTCCGTGCTGCTCGCGATTCCGGCCATCATCGCGCTGTCGCTGTCCGAACCGATCCTGCTGATGTTCCACGAGCCGCCGCTGCTCGCGCATCACGTCGGCGAATACACGGGCATCCTGCGTTTCGCCGCGCTCGGCAGCCTGATCGGCGTCGGGCTGATGCGCGCGTTCCTGCCGGCGATCGGCGCGGCGCGGCGGCTGCTGTGGGTGTCGATCGGCGGCGTCGGCGTGAACGGCGTGCTGAACTACGGGCTGATCCACGGCGCGTTCGGGCTGCCGCGCCTCGGCTTCCTCGGTTCGGCGGTCGCGACGACGATCACGATCTGGCTCACCGCGCTCGCACTGATCTGGCTGCTGCACGGCCGGCAACGCTTCCGTCATTTCGTCACCGCCGCTCGCCCGAAGCTGCCCATGATGGGCGAACTGATCGGCATCGGCTGGCCCGTCGCGATCACGTACGGGGTCGAGTCGACGCTGTTCCTCGCGACCGGCCTGACCATCGGCGTGCTCGGCGCGACGTCGCTGGCCGCCCACCAGATCGCACTGAACGTCGCGTCGGTGGCGTTCATGGTGCCGCTCGCGATCGGCCAGGCCGCCAACGTGCGGGTCGGCTACTGGGTCGGCGCAGGGGCCCCCGTCGCCGCGCGGCATGCAGGCTTCGTCGCACTCGGCCTCGGTGTCGCGTTCATGACGCTGTCCGGCATCGTGTTGATCGTCGCACCGCATGCGATCGTCGGCCTCTACCTGAACCTCGACGACCCGGCCAACGCGGCCACCGTGTCGCTCGCCGCGTCGCTGCTCGGCATCGCCGCGGTGTTCCAGATCGTCGACGGTGCACAGACCGTCGCGTCCGGTGCGCTGCGCGGCCTGAAAGACACGCGTATCCCGATGCTCGCGGCCACCCTCGGCTACTGGGGCATCGGTTTTCCGACCGGCTACTGGTTCGCGTTCCACGTGGGCCTCGGTGCCCGCGGCCTCTGGTGGGGGCTCGCAGCCGGCCTCGCGAGCGTGGCCGTGCTGATGGCATGGCGCTTTCATCTGAAGAGCGCGTCGCTCGTGACGTCGCCGCACTGAGCGCGACAAGACGCGAAATCCGCGCCGGCGCTATGCTAGTCGGCTGAAGATCTCAAGACGCCGCGCGAGCGGCGCGACTGCCTCACGATACGTCTGATTACGTCTGATGCCGCGCAGCCACGCGCGGCCTTTCCCCTTTCCTGGAGGAGTGGATCATGAACGAAGCAGTTCGGATGGAACGCGATACGTTCGGCGAGATCGCCGTGCCGGCCGACCGGCTCTGGGGCGCGCAGACCGAGCGCTCGCTGCAGAATTTCCGGATCTCGACCGAGAAGCAGTCGCCCGAGCTGATCCACGCGCTCGCGATCGTCAAGCGCGCCGCGGCGGCCGTGAACCAGTCGCTCGGCGTGCTGGCCGACGACAAGGCGCGCGCAATCATCGACGCGGCCGACGAGATCATCGCCGGCAAGCATCCGCGCGAATTCCCGCTCGCCGTGTGGCAGACGGGCTCCGGCACGCAGACCAACATGAACCTCAACGAGGTGATCGCGAATCGCGCGAGCGAACTGATGGGCGGCGAGCGCGGCGAAGCGCGCAAGGTTCATCCGAACGACGACGTGAACCGCGGCCAGTCGTCGAACGACGTGTTCCCGACCGCCATGCACGTCGCGGCCGCGTACGCGATCGTCAACCACCTGCTGCCGGCGCTGCGCACGTTGCGCACGACGCTCGACGCGAAGTCGAAGGCGTTCGCCGACATCGTGAAGATCGGCCGCACGCACCTGCAGGACGCGACGCCGCTCACGCTCGGCCAGGAGTTTTCCGGCTACGTCGCGCAGCTCGACCAGGGCATCCGTCACGTCGAATCGGCGTTGCCGCACCTGTACGAACTCGCGCTCGGCGGCACTGCAGTCGGCACGGGGCTGAACGCGCATCCGGAGTTCGCCGTGCGCGTCGCCGACGAAATCGGCCGGCTCGCGAAGCTGCCGTTCGTGACGGCACCGAGCAAGTTCGAGGTGATGGCGGCCGCCGACGCGCTGGTATTCGCACACGGCGCGCTGAAGACGGTCGCCGCCGGGCTGATGAAGATCGCGAACGACGTCCGCTGGCTCGCGAGCGGGCCGCGCTGCGGGCTCGGCGAGCTGTCGATTCCGGAAAACGAGCCGGGCAGCTCGATCATGCCGGGCAAGGTGAACCCGACGCAGTCCGAAGCCGTGACGATGCTGTGCTGCCAGGTGTTCGGCAACGACGTCGCGGTCAACGTCGGTGGCGCGAGCGGCAATTTCGAGCTGAATGTGTTCCGGCCGATGATCGCGCACAACGTGCTGCAATCGGTGCGGCTGCTCGCCGACGGCGCGCAGAGCTTCAACGACCACTGCGCGGTGGGCATCGAGCCGAACCGCTCGCGGATCGACCTGCTGCTGAACGAATCGCTGATGCTCGTGACGGCGCTCAATCCGCACATCGGCTACGACAAGTCGGCGCAGATCGCGAAGAAGGCGCACAAGGAAGGCACGACGCTGAAGGCAGCCGCGCTCGCGCTCGGCTACCTGACCGAGGCGGAATTCGATGCGTGGGTGCGTCCCGAACAGATGATCGGGTCGCAGTAACGGCAGGAAGACGGGCGCGGCGCGATGCGATGCGCGGCGCCCGCCGCGGTCAGACCGCGCCCTTCGCGACTTCTTCCGGTTTCATCTCGACGATCTTGTCGAGCGCGGCCCGCACGTCGGCCGCATATTTCGCGAGCACCTTCTGCTCGTCGGTCTCGGGCACGAACGGCGGCACCGGCACCGGGTTGCCGTTCTCGTCGACCGCGACGAACACGACGAGGCAATCGGTCGTCTGGCGCAGCATGCCGCCCTTCGGATCGCCGGCATGCACGGACACATGGATGTGCATGCTGGTGCGGCCCGTCGCGACGACGCGCGCCTTCAGCTCGACCAGATTGCCGACCATGATCGGACGCTGGAAACGGATGTTGCCGACGCTGACCGTCACGCAATAGCGGCTCGACCAGACGGCCGCGCACGCATACGCAACCTCGTCGATCCACTTCATGAGCGCGCCGCCATGCACCTTGCCGCCGAAGTTCACGGACGACGGCTCGGCGAGGAAGCGGAATACGGTTTCGGTGCGGTCGAGGGCGGCCGGTACGGGGGACGATTGGGACATCTTGTTGGCTCCAGGCGGCAGGGGCGCTGTAATCGGGCCATTATACGTTGCGCTGCGGCAACGCGTCGCGGGGCGCCCCGCCTGGCGCGGCTGTCGGAGCTGCGCCAGGCCCGGGCCGGTCAGCGGCGCACCGTGATGCCCTGATCGATCGTTCCGTACATCTCGATGCTGCCGCCGCGCTCGCCGGCCGCGCCCGCTCCGCCCTGCGCACAAGCCGCGCAAACGAGCGCGGCCGCCAGCAAACAGAAAATCGTCTTCATCGTTGCGTCGTGTCACATGCGGCAGCCCGCTGCCGCCGCTTTCGGCCATTCTACGCGCGCCCCGCAAGCGGCCGCAGCCCGGTTCGCCGCACCGACGACGCCAGCGCCACTGCATCCGACATTTCAGCCAAAAGCGAAACATCGAATGCGCGCGCCCACTACACTGAAGATCATCCCGCCTGACGAGACACGACGATGACCGATCAAGACGACCACCACTTTCCGGGCCTGAGCCGCATCGGCTCACTGATCGCCGACCCGGGGCGCGCCGCGATGCTGTGGGTGCTGATGGACGGCAGCGCGCGACCGGCAGGCGAACTGACGATGATCGCGGGACTGTCGCCCTCCGCCGCAAGCGCCCACCTCGCGCGCTTGACCGAAGGCGGCCTGCTCGCGCTCGACGTGCGCGGCCGGCACCGCTACTACCGGATCGCATCGGCCGACATCGCGGCCTCGCTCGAGGCGCTCGCGAACGTCGCCCGCGCAGCCGCGCCGCATCGCCCGGTTCCGGCGCCGTCCCGCACGGTCCCGGCCGAATTGCGCTATGCGCGCACCTGCTACGACCACATGGCCGGCGAACTCGCGGTGCGCATCTTCGACGGGCTCACCGCACGCGGCTGGCTGCTCGCCGAAGGCGATGCGATCGAGACCACCGAGCTCGGCACCCAGGCACTTGCGCAATGGGGCATCGACGTCGCGCAGCAGCGCACGCGCCGGCGTCGCTTCGCGTGCGGCTGCCTCGACTGGAGCGAGCGGCGCTCGCATCTCGGTGGCGCACTCGGTGCAGCACTGCTCGAGAGCTTCTGCGCGCACGGCTGGATCGAACGCTCCGCACGGCCGCGCGTGCTGCGCGTCACGGTGCCCGGACAGCAGGTTTTCGACGGGTGGCTTACGTCCGCTTGACGCCTGCATTGCGACTGCACGACAACGGCGCGCGATCGACAGGTTTTGTTACATCGCGTGCCATTCGACTTACAAAACACCGAGCATTGAAACAGGCCGAGCGGATATTGTGAACTCAACGGCACGAATCGACGCGCCGCGATAATGACGAAGACGCTCATCATGGCCACCCTGTTCACGCTCAAGCGAACCGCCCGCTGCACGCTGCTCGCGTTCGTTGCGCTTGCGGCACTGCCCCCAGCATTCGCGCAATCGGCCGACGCCCCTCCCTATGCAACCGCGGCACGACAACCGGGCGGCGATCCGCCCAGTCGTGTCGCACGGCTCAATTACCTGTCGGGCGCCGTGACCACCGAACCGGCCGGCACCGATACGTGGTCGTATGCCGCCGTGAACCGGCCGCTGACGACCGGCGACCAACTCTGGAACGATGCGGGTGCGCGCTCGGAACTGCACATCGGCTCGACCGCGGTGCGGCTCGGCGAGTCGACGAGCCTGTCGGTGCTGAACCTCGACGACACGACGACCCAGCTGAAAGTCGGACTCGGCACCGTATCGACGCACGTGCGCGATCTGCCGGCCGGCGGATCGTACGAAATCGACACGCCGAACCTCGCGCTCGGCATCACGGGCCCCGGCGACTATCGCGTCGACGTCGCACCGAACGGCGCGAGCACGACGGTCACGCTGCGCGACGGCAGTGCGACCGTCTACGGCAGCAACGGCCAGTACCCGCTGTCGCCCGGGCAGCAGGTCGTGTTCTCGGGCACCGACCTGCAGGTCGCGCAGCAATCCGCCGCCCCGGGTCCCGATCCGCTCGACCAGTGGGCCGCCAGCCGCGACGCGGCCGAGGAGCGCTCCGTGTCGGCCCGCTATGTGTCCCGTGACATTCCCGGCTACCAGGATCTCGACGCGAACGGCACGTGGCGCGAAACCCCGAACTACGGTCAGGTATGGGTGCCGAACGACACGCCGGCCGACTGGGCGCCGTATCACGACGGCCACTGGATCTGGCAGGCCCCGTGGGGCTGGACGTGGGTCGACGACGCGCCGTGGGGTTTCGCACCGTATCACTACGGTCGCTGGGCGTACGTGGACGATAGCTGGGCCTGGGTACCGGGCCCGCTGGTCGTCAGCCAGCCGCCGGTCTATGCACCGGCACTCGTCGCGTTCGTGGGTGGCTGTGGCGGCCCGGACTGGAGCGTCGCGCTCACGGTGGGCGGCGTCGCCGCGGCCGGCTGCGCATGGTTCGCGCTCGGCCCGGGCGAACCGTGGCATCCGGGCTGGGGCGGCTGGAGCCCGCACTACTACGACCGCGTGAACCGCAACGTCGTGGTGAACAACGTCAACGTCAACGTGAACAAGACCGTGAACGTGACGAACATCACCAATATCACCAACATCAACAAGACGTACGTGAACTTCCGCGCGCCGCACGCGATCACGGCCGTACCGGCCTCCGCGTTCGTGCACGGCCAGCCTGTCGCGCACTTCTCGCAGCACGTCGATCCGCAGCAATGGCGCAATGCACACGTCACGCCGGGTACGCCAGGTATCGCGCCGGTGCGCCAGAGCTTCACCGGCGGGCTGCGCAATGCGAGCTACCGTCCGCCAGCGGCGATTGCCCAGCACCCGTACGTCGCGACGCGCAATCCCGCCGTGCCGGCCGCGTATCGCGACCAGGCCGCGGCCCACCTCGCGCAGCAAGGCGGGCGCGTGCCGGGTGCCGGCGCGCCGGTCGTGAAGACGAACGTGCCGGCCGACTATACGGCTCGTCCGGTCCACGTTCCGGGCAAGCCGGGCGGCGGCGCATGGGCGATGCACAACGTGCAGCTCGTGAATCCGCACGGCCCCGTCGTGCAGCCGGCTCGTGCGCCTCACGAAGGCCAGCCGGCCGCCGTACAGGCCGGGCGGCCGGGCGCACCGATGCCGGGCATGCCGAATGTCGCGCGGCCGGCGAACGGCGAAAACCCCAACGCACCGCGTTTCGCCAATGGCGGCATGCCGCAGGCACCCGGCAACCCGATGCCGCATCAGGCGTTCGCGCCGGGCAACGGCGTCCCGCATCCGCCGGTAGCGAACAACAGTCCGGCAGGCATCGGCAACGCGCACGCAGCCGAGGCACCGTCGCCCGCGTGGATGCAGCCGCACACACCGATGGAACGTCAGCGCCCTGCTCCGCCCACCGCGCTGAATGCGGCGGGACAGAATGCGCTACCGCCCGTGCGTAGCGCAGCGGTGCCGCATCCGGAAGGTGTGCCGACTCCGCAGGGCGCACAGCCCGGCAGCCGGAACGAAACGCCGCGCGCACTGCCGCAACCGCGGCTCGACAATACCGCGCAGATTCCGCAACCGCGTCCGCGCCCCGATTTCCCGACGCCAGCGCAGCATGGGCAATCGCAACCGGAACGGGCGGCACCTGCGCCGCAACCGCGCCCCGAATTCGCACAACCGGCACCGCATCGCGAAGTCGCGCCGCCGCGTGTGAACGAGTACCGTCCGCCGGCCCCCGCCGTGCACGACATGCCGCGCCCGCAACCGCAGGCACCACGCATGGAGCCGAGACCGCAACCGGCGCAGCGTATGGAGCCGCGACCGTCGATGCCCGCACCGCACATGGAACCGCGGCCGCAACCGGCGCCGCACGTCGAGGCGCCGCACCCGAGCAACCCGCCGCCGCAAGGCGGTCACGAAGAGCGCCATCGCCAGTAGCACGTGCCGCAAACGTGAAACAAAAAGGCCCGACCGGGATCAACCGGTCGGGCCTTTTTCCTGCGGGGCACGGATCGATGCATCCGCGCAGCCTGGGTCACGCGATCAGACCGCCATCGGCGCGGTCAGCGGCTCATGATGACGGTAGCCGACGAGCGAGAAATCGGACGGCTCGATCTGCTCCAGCCACTCGGGCGCGTACACGCCCGTCTTCGCGTATTCCGGCACACGCCCGGCAATCTCGAGCCGCGGGCTGTCGTACGGCTCGCGCGTGAGCTGGCGCTGCAGCATGTCGAGCTGGTTCTCGTAGATGTGCGCGTCACCAATGAAGTACGTGAACCAGCGCGGTGTGTAGCCCGTCAGCCGACCGACGAGCTCCAGCAGCGCGGCCCCTTCCGTCAGGTTGAACGGCGTGCCGAGGCCGACGTCGTTGCTGCGGATGTACAGGCACAGCGAGATTTCGCGCTTCGTCGCATTCGGCAGGAACTGATACAACAGATGGCACGCGGGCAGCGCGATCTGGTCGAGCACGGCCGGATTCCACGCGTGAAACAGGATGCGGCGATCGGACGGGTTCTCCATGATCGTGTCCAGGCACTGGCGCAGCTGGTCGATCGCCTTGTACAGCAGAACCTTCGGCGCGCCGTCTTCGTCGAAGCGCGTGACGATCCGGAAGCCGCGGCGCGTCGCATCGGCGATCTGCGCGTCGGCACCCGCGTCGAGCACCTTGTAGCCCGGCCACTGGCGCCACTGCACTCCGTACACGTCGCCGAGATCGTCGACGCCCTGGCGATACGGGTTCGCGAGCCACTGCGCGTTCTCGTTCGCGTTCGCGTCCCACACCTTGCAGCCGAGCGCGCGGAAATCGGCCGCGCTGCGCGTCGCGCGCAGGAAGCCGACCAGCTCGCCGATCGCGGACTTGAATGCCAGCTTCTTGGTCGTCACGGCCGGGAAGCCTTGCTGCAGGTCGAAGCGCAGCATCGCACCCGGCATGCTGATGGTACGGATCCCCGTGCGGTTCTCCTGCCAAGTGCCGGTATCGAGAATGGTACGAACGAGATCGAGATACTGTTTCATGCGGGTTCCTTCGGCCGCGAGGGCGGCCGTACCCGCCAATTTTAGCAAGCGTGATGCGGAAGCTCCGGCAACGGCGCCGAAAACCCTGCCAGCGTGTCGCCGCGATCGCGCATGCCGTGCGCGCACATCAGCCGGTAGAGCGTGACGCGCGACACGCCGAGTTCGCGCGCGGCATCCGCAAAACGGCCGCGATGGCGCAACAGCGCCTGCTCGATCGCCTGCCGTTCGGCCGCCTCACGCGCCTCCAGCAGCGACACGGGCGCGAGCGTCGCAAAGTCGTTCAGCTCGAGATCGGCCGCGGTGATCATCCGGCCCTCCGACATGACGATCGCGCGGCGCACGCGATTGATCAGTTCACGCACGTTGCCCGGCCACGAATAGCCGTACAGCGACGCGACCGCGTCAGGGGAAAAGCCGCGCAGGCGACGATGCGCGTCACCCTTGAAACGCTCGAGCATGTGGCGCGCGAGCACCTCGATGTCCTTGCCCCGCGCGCGCAGCGGCGGCTCCTCGATCTTCAGCACGCACAGGCGATGGAACAGGTCCTCGCGGAACCGCCCTTCGCGCAGCGCCGCCTCCATGTCGACGTGTGTCGCGCAGATCACGCGCACGTCGACGGGCACCGACACATGGGCACCGAGCCGCTCGATCTTGCCTTCCTGCAGAAAGCGCAGCAGGCTGGCCTGGCTTTCGAGCGGCAAGTCGCCGATCTCGTCGAGAAACAGCGTGCCGCCGTTGGCGGCCTCGACGCGGCCGATCTTGCGCTGGTTCGCGCCGGTGAACGCACCGCGCTCATAGCCGAACAGCTCGGCCTGCAGCAGCGTCGACGGGATCGCGCCGCAATTGATCGCGATGAACGGTGCCTGCGCGCGCGACGAACGTTCGTGAATCGCGACCGCCGTCAGTTCCTTGCCCGTACCCGATTCGCCGGAGATGAACACCGGCGCGTCGGTTGCCGCGACGCGGCGTATCGTCCTGAAGAGCCCGAGCATCGCATCGCAGGTTCCGACCATTTCGCCTTCGCTGCGTCCGGCGCCGACGGGCGGCGCAACGGGTTCGGTCAGCGCGACCATGCCGTGCGCATGACCGACGGTCTCGACGATCCGCGACGTCTCGTACGGCATCGTCACGTAGTCGAAACAGTAGTCGCGAATGAGATGACGCAGCGTGGCGTCCTGCAACTGGCCACGGCGCGTCGCCGCGATCCAGCCGATGTGCTGAATGCTCAGACAGGATTCGAGTTCGCGCAGGTCCGAGGGCTTGAAGCCCGGCGAAAAATCGAGCAGCCCGGCCGTTGCGACGCCATGCTGCACGACGCGCCGAACGTCCCGCACGGTCTCCGCGAGATCGACGCGCCAACCGCATTCGTCGAAATGGCCGCGCAACGCGTCGTTCGGTTCGCGCGAATAGTAGATCACGTGCCGCTGATCGGCTCCCATATGCCCACCCCGTTCATCAACCGTCTAACGATTGCCGTGCACGCCAGGTCACGTGCGAAAAGGATCGAATCGGGTCAGCCAAAGGTGGCTCGATTCGCCATGCCGATGCGCGGCGACGACAAAGCCTCGCATGATGGCGCTTATCTCGCGTCCAGTTATTTTGATCAAGACAGCTTAGTTATAGGCACTGAATACGACAATCCGATTTCAGCGCGGTGGGCGATGCGGCCGAATCGCTCAGGAGGTCGATGCATGTCAATCGTCTGCACATAGCACCCGCGCAGCGATACGTTCCGTCATCAACACTTGCGACGATTTTCATCCTTGAAGCGTATCGGTTGAATCCGCAGTATTCCCGAGCCCCCTCGTTTCACGCCTGAAACATTTTCAGCCGTTTTCCGACACAATTCTCAACGCTTGAGCACGAATCGCAGTCTCGACAACGGTCCCGGCGCGATGGCATGCATTTCGCTGAATATGGAAACCGTCGGAGACAGCGACCATGCGAAAACATCTTTTACTTTCTTTCGTGCCGATGGCCATTGCGGTCGCGGCCGCCGGCCCGCCCGCGCTCGTACGCGCAGACGAAGGCACGAATCAGGATCACGCCATGCTGCTTGCGGCAAACGCGCCGAGCATGCAGCACGACAACGGGTTCGGCATCGTCACCGTGTCGTCACCGCAACCGCTGCCGGCCGGCAGGACTTTCGTGACGCTGTGGGACGAGATCCCGCCGCCACCTCAATTGCCGATGCCGCTTCCTGCACCGCAGCCGGGCGACGTTCAGCACGCGATGGAAGGCACTACGCAAGGCAGTACGCATCAGTAACGCACGAGCCGATCCATTTGATAAGGATGACGTATTGATTTGAGCGAGCCGGACAGCATCGATCAGATGCCGGCATCGTCGCTCTTGCAACACGAAACGGTTTTTGTGCTCCGTCCCCCGGCGGGCACTCTTTTTATTCATTCCGTCGCCGCGATGCATTGCTTCAGACGTCGCGGCGCGCAGTGCACGAAGGCGGCGGCGCGCACCCGGAACCGGCGCGCGCCGCCGTTCCGGTAGAATCGGCGCCATTCCGGTTTTCCTCTTCCCCGACCTTCATGACGACGTTGACCCTGATCGTCGCGCGTGCCCGCAACGGCATCATCGGCCGCGACAACCAGTTGCCCTGGAAACTTCCCGAAGATCTCGCGTTCTTCAAGCGCACGACGATGGGCGCACCGATCGTGATGGGCCGCAAGACCCACGAGTCGATCGGCCGGCCGCTGCCGGGCCGCCGCAATATCGTCGTCACGCGCGACGCGACGCGACGCTTCGACGGCTGCGACACCGTCACGTCGCTCGCCGACGCGCTGGCGCTCGCTGCGCGCGACGGCGTGCCCGAGGCATTCCTGATCGGTGGCGCGCAACTCTACACGGAAGGTCTCGCACTCGCCGACAAGCTGGTCGTCACCGAGATCGATGCCGACTTCGACGGTGACGCATCGTTCCCGGCGCCCGACGCCGCGCACTGGCAGGAAGTGTCGCGCGATGCGCACCAGGCGGCCGCGCCGAATACGTTCGGCTATGCGTTCGTCGTCTACGAGCGCAAGCGCGGCTGACGCGTCGCGCGCCATGAAAAAAGCCCGACCGGCTCGCGCCGGTCGGGCTTTTTCGTTTGATGGCGGCCGATGCCGCGCGCCGCTTACTGCCCGGCGATCGTCATCTGCTCGATCAGCACCGAGCCCGTTTCCTTCGTGCCGCGCACGATCGAATCGGCGCCGATCGCGACGATATGCCGGAACATTTCCTGCAACGTGCTCGCGACGGTGATTTCCTCGACCGGATACTGGATCACGCCGTTCTCGACCCAGAAGCCCGCCGCGCCGCGCGAATAGTCGCCCGTCACGTAGTTCACGCCCTGCCCCATCAGCTCGGTCAGCAACAGGCCCGTGCCAAGCTTCTTCAGCATCGCGTCGAAATCGTCGCCCGCCTGCGTGTTCGAGCTGCGCAGCGCGAGGTTGTGCGAGCCGCCTGCGTTGCCGGTGGTCTGCGTGCCGAGCTTGCGCGCCGAATAGGTCGACAGGAAGTAGCCTTCGACGACGCCGTCCTTGACGACGCTGCGCGCACGCGTGCGGACGCCTTCCTCGTCGAACGGCGCACTGCCCATCGCGCGCGGCACGTGCGGATCCTCGACGACCTGGATGTGCGGTGCGAACACCGGCTTGCCGAGGCTGTCGACGAGGAACGACGTCTTGCGGTACAGCGCGCCGCCGCTTACCGCCTGCACGAACGCGCCGAGCAGGCCGGCCGCGAGCGGCGCCTCGAACAGCACCGGCACCTTGCGGGTGTCGAGACGGCGCGCGCCCATCCGGGCAAGCGCACGCTCGGCCGCGTAACGGCCCACCGCTTCGGGCGCCGCGAGATCGATCGCGCTGCGCTTCGACGAATACCAGTCGTCGCGCTGCATGTGACGGCCGCTGCCCGCGATCGGCGCGCAGGCGATGTAGTGGCGCGAGTACGGGTAGCCGGACAGGAAGCCGCGCGACGTCGCGAGCACGAACTGCGAATGCTGCGCCGACACGCTCGCGCCTTCCGAGTTGCGGATCTGCGGGCTGACCGCGAATGCGGCGTCTTCCGCGCGGCGGGCGAGCTCGACGGCCTCGTCGGCCGTCAGCGCCCACGGGTGGTAAAGGTCGAGGTCGCGCGGGTCGGTTTCGAGCAGCTCGGCCTCGGCGAGGCCGGCCGCTTCGTCCTCGGCGGTGAAGCGTGCGATGTTGTACGCGGCGGCGACGGTATCCTTGATCGCGGCCGGCGAGAAGTCCGACGTGCTCGCGTTGCCGCGCTTCTTGCCGATGAACACGGTCACGCCGACCATCTTGTCGCGGTTGTGCTCGATCGTTTCGACTTCGCCGCGGCGCACCGACACCGACAGGCCGTCGCCCTCGGAGATTTCGGTCGCGGCGTCCGTCGCGCCGAGCGCCTTCGCATGGCGAAGGATGTCCGAGGCGATTTCTTTGAGCTGGTCCTGCGTGTGCGGGAAATAGCGCGCTTGTACGTCGAGATTGGCTGCCATCGTCTTGATATCCGGTGGCGGGCGGGCGCCCGCATGTTCAAAATGTTGCGTATCCCGCGATCATAGCAAGGTCCGGGGCCGGACACCGACAAGCTTGGGGTGTCCGCGGCGCGATACAATGCCGTCCATGACACGCAAAACCCGAATCCAGCCGATCGAGCATGCCGTCGAAGAAGACGACAATGGCTACGATCGCCCCAGCAAATCCCAACTCAAGCGCGAAATGCACGAGCTGCAGGTGCTCGGCCAGGCACTGGTCGACCTGCCGAAAGACGCGCTGAAACGCATGCCGATGCCCGAAAGTCTCGCGGACGCCGTTCGCGAGGCGCGCCGGATCACCGATCACGAAGGCAAGCGCCGCCAGCTCCAGTACGTCGGCCGCGTGATGCGCTCGCTGACCGACGACGAGACAGCCGCGCTGCGCACCGCGCTCGACGCGCAGCGCGGCGTGAACAAGGCCGCGACGGCCCGCCTGCACTGGATCGAACGCACGCGCGAACAGTTGCTCGCGAACGACGACGCACTGACCGAATTCCTGCGCCAGCACCCGGAAGCCGATATCCAGGAAGGCCGCACGCTGATCCGCAACGCACGCAAGGAAGCGCAGCAAGGCAAGCCGCCGCGCTATTTCCGCGAGCTGTTCCAGTGGATCAAGACCGCTGGCGGCACGTCCAGTGCGGACGACGAAGCAGCGGACGACGCCGGAGACGACCATGACGACGACGAAGCGTAACCACCCGGACGAGCTCGTCGTCGGCCTCGTGTCGATCAGCGACCGCGCGAGCACGGGGGTCTACGAAGACAAGGGCATTCCCGCGCTGCGGGAGTGGCTCGCCGGCGCGCTCACGTCGCCGTGGCGCGCCGAAACGCGCCTGATCCAGGACGATGCGCCCACGATCTCGGCCACGCTCGCCGAGCTCGTCGACGTCGCCGGGTGCGACCTCGTGCTGACGACGGGCGGCACGGGCCCCGCGCGCCGCGACGTGACGCCCGAGGCCACGCTGGCCGTGGCGACGAAGGAAATGCCGGGATTCGGCGAACAGATGCGGCAGATCAGCCTGAATTTCGTGCCGACCGCGATCCTGTCGCGGCAGGTCGCGGTGATCCGCGAGACGGCCGACCATGCGGCGCTGATCATCAACCTGCCCGGCCAGCCGAAGTCGATCCGGGAAACGCTCGAAGGGCTGCGCGATGCCGACGGCAAGTCGACCGTGCCCGGCATCTTCGCCGCGGTGCCCTACTGCGTCGACCTGATCGGCGGCCCGTACATCGAGACCGACGCCGCGGTGGTCGCGGCGTTCCGGCCGAAAAGCGCTCAGCGCGCACCGCGCTAAGCGCGTGCCGGCCCGCTCAGGCGGCCGGCGCCGACTCGCCAGCCGAAGCCGATGCGGCCGGAATCAGGAAATGCTCGCGGTAGTACTTCAGTTCGTCGATCGACTCGTGGATGTCCGCGAGCGCCGTGTGCATCGCCCGCTTCTGGAAGCCCTTGTAGATCGCGGGCTGCCAGCGGCGGCACAGCTCCTTGAGCGTGCTGACGTCGAGGTTGCGGTAGTGGAAGAACCGCTCGAATTCGGGCATCCAGCGCGCCATGAAGCGACGGTCCTGGCAGATCGAGTTGCCGCACATCGGCGACTTGCCGGGCGACACGTACTGCGCGAGGAATGCCTGCAACTGCGCGGCGGCTTCCGCCTCGGTCACGGTCGACGCGCGCACGCGGTCGATCAGGCCCGAGCGGCCGTGCGTCGACTTGTTCCAGTCATCCATCTTCGCGAGCGTTTCGTCGCTCTGGTGGATCGCAAACACCGGGCCTTCAACGGCGATGTCGAGCGTGGAATTGGTCACGACGACCGCGATCTCGATGATGCGGTCGTTCTCCGGGTCGAGGCCCGTCATCTCCATGTCGAGCCAGACGAGGTTCAACTCGTTGCGCACGAGCGCGGGCTGGCTGGCGGAAGCGGCGGTATCGGTCATGAGTCATCCTGGAAAATGGCGGACGGCGCGCGGCGCCGCCCAGGCGGCCGGCATCGTATCAGCGGGGCCGGTCCGCAAGAACATATAATTCTCGCATAGAACCCTTTGGCGCCTTCGATGTCACCCTTTTCGTTCACCCTGCTGTTCGCGCTCGCCGTGCTCGCGATGGTCGTCACCAAGCTGTGGCTCGCGTCGCGGCAGATCCGCTTCGTCGCCGCGCATCGCAACGGCGTCCCCGCGCAGTTCAGCGCAACCATCCCGCTGACCGCCCACCAGCGCGCGGCCGACTATACGGTCGAGCGCACCCGGCTGACGATGCTCGAGATCGTCGT
This sequence comes from Burkholderia lata, assembly GCF_902499025.1. Classification (GTDB taxonomy): domain Bacteria; phylum Pseudomonadota; class Gammaproteobacteria; order Burkholderiales; family Burkholderiaceae; genus Burkholderia; species Burkholderia lata_C. Next base: position 20,212 of record NZ_CABVPW010000065.1, read on the forward strand.
CAGCGCGGCCGTGCTGGTCGGCCTCACGCTGCTCGGCGGCGTCGGCGCACTCGACACGCTGCTCACCGGCTGGCTCGGCCGCGGCTACGGGCAGCAGGTCGCGCTCGTCGCGGCGGTGCTCGTGATCACGAGCGTCATCGACGTCCCGTTCGAGTATTACCGCCAGTTCGGGATCGAACAGCGTTTCGGCTTCAACCGGATGACGAAGCGGCTGTTCTTCACCGACATGCTGAAAAACTCGCTGCTCGGCGCCGCGCTCGGCCTGCCGCTGCTGTTCGTCGTGCTGTGGCTGATGAACCAGGCCGGCAGCCTGTGGTGGCTGTGGACCTGGATCGTGTGGGTCGCGTTCCAGATGCTCGTGCTGCTGATCTACCCGACCTTCATCGCACCGATCTTCAACAAGTTCGAGCCGCTGAAGGACGACGCGCTGCGCGCGCGCATCGAGTCGCTGATGAAGCGCTGCGGCTTTGCGGCAAAGGGGTTGTTCGTGATGGACGGCAGCCGCCGCTCCGCGCACGGCAACGCGTACTTCACGGGCTTCGGCGCGTCGAAGCGGATCGTGTTCTTCGACACGCTGCTCGCGCGCCTGTCCGGCCAGGAAATCGAGGCCGTGCTCGCGCACGAACTCGGCCACTTCAAGCGCCGCCACGTGATGAAGCGGATGCTCGTGTCGTTCGTGCTGAGCCTCGCGCTGCTCGCGCTGCTCGGCTGGCTTGCGCAACGCACGTGGTTCTACACGGGGCTCGGCGTCACGCCGTCGCTCGACACGAGCAACGCGGGCGCCGCGCTCGTGCTGTTCTTCCTCGCGATTCCCGTGTTCCTGTTCTTCGCGACGCCGTTCGGCAGCCTCACGTCTCGCAAGCACGAATTCGAGGCCGACGCATTCGCGGCCAGCCAGACCGACGCTCAGGATCTCGTCAGCGCACTCGTGAAGCTCTATGAGGACAACGCGTCGACGCTGACGCCCGACCCCGTCTACACGGCCTTCTACTACTCGCATCCGCCCGCCTCGCAGCGGATCGACCGCCTGATGCAGCACGCATGAACCGGCCGACCTCCCGCAAGCCGGCCCCGCGCGCATCGGGCGCGCAACGTGCCGAAGGCCGCGTGATCGCGGCGCACGGGCGCCACTACATCGTCGCGCCCGACGACGGCGGCCCGATGCTGCAGTGCTTCCCGCGCGGCAAGAAGAGCGATATCGCGGTCGGCGACCGTGTCGCGTACGAACTCGCGTCGGCCGACCAGGGCGTCATCGTCGAGATCGGCGAACGGCGCAACCTGCTGTACCGCTCCGACCAGTTCAAGTCGAAGCTGTTCGCGGCCAACCTCGATCAATTGCTGATCGTGCTCGCGACCGAGCCCTATTTCAGCGAGGATCTGCTCGGCCGCGCGTTGATCGCCGCCGAGGCGAACGAGCTGAAGCCGCTCGTCGTGCTGAACAAGATCGACGTCGAAGCCGCGCTGCCGATCGCGCGCGAGCGCCTCGCGCCCTACCGCGCCCTCGGCTACGATGTGCTCGAGCTGTCGGTGAAGGGTTCACCCGACGACGCGCGAGCGCAGCTGATGCCGCATCTCGCCGGACATTCGACGATCCTGCTCGGCCAATCCGGGATGGGTAAGTCGACGCTCGTGAACCTGCTCGTTCCCGATGCCGAGGCCGCCACGCGCGAGATTTCGGCCGCGCTCAACAGCGGCCGTCACACGACGACGTTCACGCGCCTCTACCCGCTGCAGGGCGGCGGCGCGCTGATCGATTCGCCGGGCTTCCAGGAATTCGGCCTCTACCACCTGACGGAAGGCCGTCTCGAGCGGGCCTTTCCGGAGTTCCGGCCGCTGCTCGCCGACTGCCGTTTCTATAATTGTCATCATCTGCACGAACCCGGCTGCGCGATTCTCGAAGCCGTCGCCGACGGCCGCATCGCGCCGACGCGGCATGCGCTCTACGCGCAGCTCGTGCACGAGGCAAGCCAGATCGTCCGCTGATCGCGCGGCGCGCGCAGCGGCCAGCCGGTGCGATGCGGGCCGGCTTTCACCGACAGGAGCCGCAATGCGTTTCAAGGCACCCGATCTCGCGACGGCGCAGCATTGGGCCAACGTGCTTCAGGTGGCCGGCGTCGGTTGCGAGCTGCATAACTGCTACGCGACCGGCGCGCTTGGCGGCCTGCCCGCCGACGCGTGCACGCCGGAGCTGTGGCTCGACGACGAACGCGACGACGCGCTCGCACGCCGGCTCCTCGATGCCGCATCGCACGGCCCGTCGGCCGGTGCCGCACCATGGCGCTGCAAGCAGTGCGGCGAGGCGCTCGAAGCGCAGTTCACCGCGTGCTGGCAATGCGGCGCCGTGCGCGATCCGCTCGACGACTGACCCACAGCAAAAAGGCCGGCTCAAGCCGGCCTTTTGCCTTTCATCGGATACCGCCCTGCCCCGTCACGACACCCAGACGGCGAGCGTCAGCATCAAGAGCAGAATCATCCACAGGATCACCGCGCGCCACACAAGGCCAACCGCGGATTGCAGCGTACGCGGCGTGCAATCGTCGCCGACCGTCAACGGACCGCTGTCACCGACTGCCAGCGCATCGAGGCTCGACGGTTCCGCGAGCGGCCCCGCAAGACGGGCACCGAGCGCACCACTGCCTGCTGCCAGCAGGACGCCATCGTTCGGATCGGGCCACTGGCGCGTGTGATTGCGCCACGCATAGATCGCGTCCTCGAAATTGCCGACGATCGCGAAGCCGAGCGCGGTCAGTCGTGCGGGGATCCAGTCGATCACGAAGAACGCGCGCTGCGCGAACGTCGAGAAGGCCGCCGTGCGGTCGTCGCCCGGCGTCGACCAGCTGCGCGCGAGGTATTCGGAAATCCGGTACAGCACGGCACCGGCCGGGCCGATCGGCAGCACATACCAGAAGAACACGCCGAACACGTGGCGATGGGATGCGACAACGGCGTGAATCAGCGTATGGCGGACGATTTCGCCGACCGGCATGTCGACCGTGTCGATACCCGTCCACTCGTGCAGGATTTCGCGCGCGCGCGGCACGTCGTCGTTGTTGAGCGCGAGGTGGATGTCGGTGAAGTAATGGCTGAACTGGCGGAAGCCGAGCGTGAAATACACGACGACGACGTTCCAGATGAATGCGAGCACGAAGCTCACCTTGTACAGCAGGAAATAGATTAGCGCGACGATCAGCACCCACGGCAGCACGACCGCGAGCCATGCGAGGATGCCGTGCTTCTGCTTGCCCGCGTCGAGACCATGCGCGACGGTTTCCGCATGAAACTGGAACAGCGCGAACACCGGATTGTTCGGCGACAACGCGCGGACCTGTTCGATGATGAGAGCGAGGAGAACCGAAAAGAAAGTCATGCGTGGCGCCGTCTTCGGAGTTATGTCATTTTTTGCATAACGATAGCACAGCGTAAGCACCGGATGGCTGCCGGTGCAGTCGCCCGCCCGCCGGCCGCGCGCGCCAGCCGCCGTGCGCGCCTAGCCGGCGGCCAAGAAGCGATACAGATTGCGCAACATGCCGGCAGTTGCGCCCCAGATGAAGTAATGCCCGCCGGGTTCGCCGTTCGGATAGGGCATCGCAAAAAAACGACGCTCTCCGCCTTCCCAGCGAAACACCCGGACCTGATGGTTCGCGGGATTCATCAGGAACGCGAGCGGCACCTCGAAAATCTCGGCAACTTCGAACGTGTCGGCCTGCACGGTGAACGGCGGATGCACGAGGCCGACCACCGGCGTCACGCAAAAGCCCGTGCCGGTCAGGTAGTCGGGTAGCGCGCCGAGGATCTCGACACGCTCGCCTGCCAGCCCGATCTCTTCCTTTGTCTCGCGCAACGCGGTGGCAGTGGCATCGCGATCGAACGGTTCGCGACGACCGCCGGGGAAGCTGATCTGTCCGGCGTGGTCGTTCAGGTGGTCGGCGCGCTGGGTCAGCAGCATGGTGAGGCCGGACTCGCGGACGACGAGCGGCACGAGGACGGCCGCGCTACGTGGATCGACACCCTCCTGCAGCCTCGCCTCGCCGGGCTCGACGCTCCATTCGAGCGTGCGCGCGAAACGGTCGCGCAGGCCGGACGGCGTCATCAGGCGTGAATCGATGGCCGGCAGGCCGGCGCCGGTGCCTTCGACCGGCAGGACTTCGGGATCGATGATGGGGCGGAGATTCAATGGGGCTCTCGGGTTCGTGTCGTATCGAGCATATTCTCGCGCCAGAATGAAAAAAGCACCCGGGTGGGTGCTTTTTCCTTACAGCTCTTACTCTTGGGAAGCTGCTGCGGCGCGATCCTTCGACACCAGCTTTTCCTTGATACGAGCCGACTTGCCCGAACGCTCGCGCAGGTAGTACAGCTTCGCACGACGCACATCACCGCGGCGCTTCACGACGATGCTTGCCAGCAGCGGCGAGTACGTCTGGAACGTACGCTCGACGCCTTCGCCCGACGAGATCTTGCGGACGATGAAGTTCGAGTTCAGACCACGGCTGCGAATCGCGATCACGACGCCTTCGTAAGCCTGAACGCGCTTGCGGTTACCTTCAACCACGTTCACGTTCACGATCACCGTATCGCCCGGGGCGAAGTCGGGGATCGTCTTGCCGGCGAGCGCGCGCTCGATTTCTTCCTGCTCAAGTTTTGCGATCAGATTCATTACTGACTCCTTATGCCATCGTGTCGGCGTTGGCACCCGCCTGCTTCCAGGCCTGGCCCCGATAGAGGATGGATTCACATCAGGCACCGCGCACGCATGCACGGCACCGCCAATTCCCGCTCGCGCAGCCGCCTCAGGAGGCGTTCTTCGCTTCGCGTGCGAGGTTCGCAAGCCACGCCTCGTCGGCCCGGCTCAGCAACTTCTCGCGGCGCGCCCGGACGATCAGGTCCGGCCGCTTCCGCAACGTATTCCTCAATGCTTCCTGGCGCCGCCACCGCTCGATCTCGGCATGATGCCCGCCGAGCAGCACGTCCGGTACGCGCACGCCGTCGTACTCCTCGGGGCGCGTGTAGTGCGGACAATCGAGCAGGCCATCGGCGAAACTGTCCTGCACGGCCGACAGTGAATCGTTCAGCACGCCGGGCAGCAACCGCACGACCGCATCCATCATCGCCATCGCCGGCAATTCTCCGCCGGACAGCACGAAATCGCCGAGGCTGATTTCCTCGTCGACGCAACGATCGAGCAGGCGCTGGTCGATCGCTTCATAGCGGCCGCACAGCACGACGACACCGGGTTCCTGCGCCATCCGCACCGCGCGATCGTGCGTGAGCGGTGCACCTTGCGGCGACATCATCACGACGCGCGTGCTCGCGATGCCCTGTTCCGCCTGCGCCGCTTTCGCGGCATCGATCGCAGCTTCGAGCGGCCTGGCCAGCATCACCATGCCCGGACCGCCGCCGTACGGACGATCGTCGACCGTACGGTAGTTGTCCGTCGTGAAATCACGCGGGTTCCAGGTGCGCAGCCCGAAGCGACCTTGCTTGACGGCCCGGCTGGTGATCCCCCAGTCGGTCAGTGCACGGAACATCTCGGGAAAGAGCGTGACGACGTCGAACTGCACCGCGCTCTCGATAACCTGGTTCATTTCAGTAATCGGCTTCCCAGTCGACGACGATGCGACGCGCCGCCTGATCCACCGTTTTGACGTAAACGCCGACGAACGGAATCAACCGCTCGTCGGTGGTCGGCTGACCGTCTTTGCCGGTCGCCGGATACTCGACACGCATGATCGAATGCACGCCGTTGTCGATCATCCCGCTCACCTTCCCGAGTGCCACCGATTGCTCGTTGACGACGTCGAGACCGATCAGGTCGACCCAATAGAATTCGTCCGCGGCCAATGCCGGGAAATCTTCCCGGCGCACGAACACGCGAAAGCCGCGCATAGCCAGCGCGGCATCGCGGTCGCTGACGCCCGCGGTATGCGCAACGACGGTGTCGCTGTGCGTCTTCGACTGCATGATGCGGACGGAAAGCCGCTCCGCACCGCGTTCCAGCCACCAGCGGCGCGCCTTGAGCAGCGCGTCGCCGCCGCGACCGGCGTCGGCATGCGTCGCCACCTTGACCCAGCCCTTCAGGCCATAGGCGTCGACCACCGCCCCGACCTCGACGGCATCGTCGGGCCAGTCTTGCGCCACTTCGAGACTGCCCTGCTCGGCAGCCGGACCGGCGTTCGCGACAACGTCGCGCTCGACCGGCTTGCGGACGAATGCGCCAAACGACGCACGCCCGCGCCTTGCATTACCGGAATCGTGACCCGCCATTAATTCACCTCACAGCCGGCACGACCGGCACACCGTGCCATGTTAGGCAGCCGGTTGCGCCTTTTGCGCTTCCTTCACGAGACGCTGGACGGTCGGCGACAGTTGCGCGCCAACGCCTTGCCAGTACGTCAGGCGATCCTGAGCGATACGCAGCGCTTCGCCCTTCGTAGCGACCGGGTTGTAGAAGCCGACGCGCTCGATGAAGCGGCCGTCACGACGGTTGCGCGAATCGGTAGCAACGATGTTGTAGAACGGGCGCTTCTTCGAGCCGCCACGAGCCAGACGGATGATAACCATATGATGTCCTTCGGGAAAACCGGGTTCGAAACTACTGAAACACGCGATTATAGCCGGAAACCAGAGGTACAACAAACACTTACGCGTAAAAAATCCGCGGACGGCCTGCTCGCCAGGCATACAATCGTCGTGTCCGGGACGCTCCACACCGTCATGCCGCCCCTTCGCGCCGCCTCGATGCGCCGCGCGCAGCACCGTTTTGCGGTACTGCTTGCCGGCCTTGCCTGCCTCGCGTCCGCACTGGCGTTTGCCGCGCCGTTGCCGGCGGGCGAACTCGTCGTGCCGCCCGGCTTCCACATCGAAGTGCTCACCGACGCGGTACCGACCGCCCGTGAAATGGCGTGGTCGCCGCGCGGCATCCTGTATGTCGGCACGCGGGAGGGCCGCGTGCATGCGTTCGTGATGCACGAGGGCCGGATCAGCGCCCGCTACGTGATCGCGTCCGGGCTCGACATGCCCGTTGGCGTCGCCTACCGTGGCGGCGCACTCTATATCTCCGCCGTATCGCGCATCCTGCGTCTCGATCATATCGACGACCGGCTTGCCACGCCGCCCGCACCCGCCGTCGTCACCGACGCGCTGCCGACCGAACACCATCACGGCTGGAAATTCATCGCGTTCGGCCCCGACGGCAAGCTGTACGTGCCGACCGGCGCACCATGCAACGTCTGTCTCGCCGATCGCAGCCGCTACGCGATCATCGCACGCATGAAGGCGGACGGCAGCGGGAGCGAGGTTGTCGCCCGCGGCGTACGCAATACGGTCGGCTTCGCGTGGCACCCCGACTCGGGCGAGCTGTGGTTTACCGACAACGGGCGCGACATGATGGGCGACGACGTGCCCGACGACAAGCTGAACCGCGCGCCGCGCGCCGGCCTGGATTTCGGCTTCCCGTACTGCCATGGCGGCGACACGCCCGACCCCGAATTCGGCAGTGCCGACGTATGCCGCCGCTACGTGCCGCCCGTCTTGAAACTCGGTGCGCATGTCGCGGCACTCGGCATGCGCTTCTATACAGGGCCGATGTTTCCGGCGTCGTATCGCAATAACGTGTTCATCGCCGAACACGGCTCGTGGAACCGCAGCACGAAGGTCGGCTACCGCGTGATGCGCGTCGTCGTCTCCGCGGACGGTAGCCAGGCACGCCAGACCCCGTTCATCACGGGCTGGCTGCGGCCCGACGGCACGGTATGGGGACGCCCGGCCGACGTGTTGCCGCTACCGGACGGTTCGCTGCTCGTCAGCGACGACTACGCCGGTGCGATCTACCGTGTGACCTATGCGGCACCTTGACGCAGTACAGGGGTGACCGGGCCCGACCGGGCATCGTAGAATGCGTGCCGGGCCGCGCGCCCGCGCCGGCCCGCCGGCCACCCATGCCAACGACAATACGCCGCCATCCATGTCCAGCAGCACCGCTCCGTCCCGCCGCTTTCGCTCCAAGACGCTCACCGCCGCCCTTGCATTCCTGTTCGGATCGCTCGGCGCGCACCGCTTCTATCTGTATGGCTTTCGCGACGTGTTCGGCTGGGCACACCTGCTCGCGACGATCGTCGGCATCCCGGGCTTCCTCTTGCTCGCCGCAACCCAGCGCAGCGCCGGCCTCGGCTGGTGGCTCGCGGTACCCGGCGCGATCTCGCTGCTGGCGGCGTTCCTCGCCGCGCTCGTCTACGGGCTGCGCCCCGACGAAAAATGGGACGCGCAATTCAACGCGGAGACGGGCAAGCACAGCAAGTCGGGCTGGACCGTGATCTTCGTGGTGATCTTCTCGCTGCTGATCGGCGCGTTCCTGCTGATGACCGCGCTCGCGCTGTCGTTCCAGACGTATTTCGAGTCGCAGGTCGAAGCGGCCAAGCAGATTTCGCAGTAAGCCCGACGAACACCTAGCACCGGCACCCCGCGCCTGTCCGGCGCGCCGGTCAGAACAGGTTCAATTGCATGTCGTCGCGCGACTGCGTCGACCGCGTTCCGGCTGATCGAACCGCAACGCGCGGCGCAGGCGCCGCGGCGGCCGGCGCACCGCGAAACTGCGACAGATCGAGAATGCCGTTCGTGCGCTCGTTCAGCCCGAGCCGTTTGACGGCCTGACGGAAGCGCTGCCGCAGCAGGTCGGCCCAGATCCCCTCGCCCTTCATCCGTTTCGAGAAATCCGAGTCGTAGTCTTTCCCGCCACGCATGTCGCGCACGCGGTTCATCACGCGCTCCGCGCGATCGGGAAAATGCGCGGCAAGCCAGCTCTTGAACAGCGGCGCGACTTCCCACGGCAGCCTCAGGATGATGTAGCTCGCATGGGTCGCGCCGGCTTCCGCGCACGCTTCGAGCAAGCGCTCCATGTCGGGCTCGGTGACGAACGGAATCACCGGGGCAATGCTCACGCCGACCGGCACGCCCGCCTCGCTCAGCGCACGGATCGTCCGCAACCGTCGCGCCGGTGTTGCCGCGCGCGGCTCGAGCGTGCGCGCGAGATCGGCATCGAGCGTCGTGATCGTGACCGCCGCCATCACCTGCCCGCGTTCGGCCATCGGCGCAAGCAGGTCGAGATCGCGCTCGATCAGCGACGACTTCGTGATCGCAGCGAACGGCAACCCGCGATCGTGCATCACCTGGATCACGCTGCGCGTGATGCGCAGGTCGCGCTCGACCGGCTGGTAGGCGTCGGTGTTGACGCCGAGCGCGATCGGCTCCGGCACGTAGCGCTTGCGCGAAATCTCGCGCTCGAGCAGTTCGGCCGCATTGACCTTCGCATAGATGCGGCTTTCGAAATCGAGCCCCGGCGACAGGCCGAGATAACTGTGCGTCGGCCGCGCAAAACAATAGATGCACCCGTGCTCGCAACCGCGATACGGATTGAGCGATACGCTGAATGGAATGTCGGGCGACTGGTTGTGCGTCAGGATGCTCTTCGCGCGCTCCTCGAAGACCTGCGTGCGCAGCGGCGCGGGGAAATCGGCATCGTCCGACTCGTGTGTCCAGCCGTCGTCGACCGCTTCGCGCTGCGCGATTTCGTACCGCCCCTGCAGGTTGTCGACCGCACCGCGCCCCTTGCGGGGCACGGGCGGCGCTATCGGAAATTCGTTGTCGGATCGATCGTCCATGTGCCCACCCATTCGCCTGCACCCAATACTGTATGTTTATACAGTATTGGGTGCAGCATGCCAAGGGCGGGATAAGGGGCCCGACGGCCCGCCGCAGGCGCGTCAGTCGCCCACCGCGATCGTCAGCGTCTCCTTGATTTCTTCCATCACGACATAGCTCTTCGACTGCACGGCGCCAGGCAACTGCAGCAGGATGTCGCCGAGCAGCTTCCGGTAGTCGGCCATCTCGCCGATCCGCGCCTTGATCAGGTAGTCGAAATCGCCGGACACGAGATGACACTCGAGCACCTCGTCGATCTTCATCACTTCCCGGCGGAACTGCTCGAACATGTTGCCGCCCTTGTGGCCGAGCGTGATCTCGACGAACACCAGCAGCGCGGCATCCAGCTGGTGCGGGTCGACCCGCGCGTGATAACCGGTGATCACGCCATCTCGCTCCATGCGCCGCACCCGCTCGATACACGGCGTGACGGTCAGTCCGACCTGCTCCGCGAGGTCTTTCATCGCCATCCGGCCGTCGTCCTGGAGCAGTTTCAGAATGCGTCGATCGAGCTTGTCGAGCGAGCGTACTGGCTGACGTTGCGTTCTCATTTGTTTATGCTGAAAACCTGAAAAATACGATAACAAAACCTACACATTCGACAATACCATAGCGCAAAAAACTAGATCAGCTAGAGGTTACACGGAGACGCAGGTGCGCCCGGCCTCGATCTGGTCCCTTCCATCTGGAGCAGCTATGCGAGTCGTCATTCTGGGCAGCGGTGTGGTGGGCGTGGCAAGCGCGTATTACCTCGCGCGCGCCGGTCATGAAGTCACGGTGATCGACCGGGAGGCCGGCCCGGCGCTCGAGACGAGCTTCGCGAACGCAGGCCAGATCTCCCCCGGCTATGCCGCGCCGTGGGCCGCCCCCGGCGTGCCGCTGAAGGCCGTCAAATGGATGTTCGAAAAGCACGCGCCGCTCGCAATCCGCCTCGACGGCACGCGCTTCCAGCTCCAGTGGATGTACCAGATGCTGCGCAACTGCACGGCCGAGCGCTATGCGGTCAACAAGGGCCGCATGGTCCGCCTCGCCGAATACAGCCGCGACTGCCTGCAGGCGCTGCGCGCCGATACCGGCATCCAGTACGAAGGCCGCACGGGCGGCACGCTGCAACTGTTCCGCACGCAGCAGCAACTCGACGGTGCAGCAAAGGACATCGCCGTCCTTCAGGAAGCGAACGTGCCGTTCGAACTGCTTTCGCCGGCCGACCTGAAGAAAGTCGAACCGGCGCTCGCGGCCGTCTCGCACAAACTGACGGGCGGCCTGCGCCTGCCGGGTGACGAAACGGGCGACTGCCAGCTGTTCACGACGCGCCTCGCGGCGCTCGCCGAATCGCTCGGCGTCAAGTTCCGCTACAACACGCCGATCGATGCGCTCGCGATCGCAGGCGGCAAGATCGCCGGCGTGCAGTGCGGCAGCGAGACGGTGCGCGCGGACGCGTACGTCGTCGCACTCGGCTCGTACTCGACCAGCTTCATCTCGAACCTGATGAAGATCCCCGTCTATCCGCTGAAGGGCTATTCGATCACCGCGCCGATCGTCAACGAAGCGGCCGCCCCCGTGTCGACCGTGCTCGACGAGACCTACAAGATCGCGATCACGCGTTTCGACCAGCGCATCCGTGTCGGCGGCATGGCGGAAATCGTCGGCTTCGACAAGAAGCTGCGCGCCGCGCGCCGCGAGACGCTCGAAATGTGCGTGAACGACCTGTTCCCGGGCGGCGGCGATACGTCGAAGGCAACGTTCTGGACGGGCCTGCGTCCGATGACGCCGGACGGCACGCCGATCGTCGGCCGCACGCCGGTGTCGAACCTGTTCCTGAACACCGGCCACGGCACGCTCGGCTGGACGATGTCGTGCGGTTCGGGCCAGCTGCTCGCCGACCTGATCTCGGGCAAGATGCCCGCGATCCAGGCCGACGACCTGTCGGTGCATCGTTACCTGAAGGACGTGGCCGGCCAGACGCGCCCGGCATACGCATAGGTCGAAGCCGCCCGCAGTCATGCGGGCCGACCGGCGTCAAAAGGAAAGGCGCCCCGAGGGGCGCCTTTTTCATTGCATCGAATCGTCAACCGGTCAGAACTGGTCTTCCGTCAACGCGAGCACGCCCTCGTTGCCCTTCGTGCCGACGATCGACGCTTCG
>NZ_CABVPW010000066.1:0-26002 GCF_902499025.1 Burkholderia lata
TCGTCGTGAACCGGATGATGATCGCGCGCGAACGACGCCGCATCGCCGACATGAAGGCGGCGTTCGCGGTGGCGTGACGCCTCGCCTCCTGCTTCGAAGATAACAAGCACTGCAGACAAGCAAGACGCGCTGCCCCAGGGGGGGCGCGCGATTCGATCCCGATTTGACAGGCGCAAGACAAGGAGAATCCGCAATGAAGAAGAAACTGATCTGCCTGCTGGTGGCCGGCGCGTTGCCGGGCATCGCGCTGGCCGACTCGACATCCGCCGAGATCAAGGCGCTGCAGGCGCAGGTCGCGGCGCTGCAGAAACAGATGAAGGTAATGCAGGCGCAACTGTCGGCGAAGGGCGGCACCGCGACCGCGCAGGCCGGCACGAAGGCAGGGGGTGGCGCCGCGCCGGTCGCGGTGGCCGTCGATCCGAGCTCGCCGGATTACGGCAAGGCGCAGGCCACGCTGACCAACGACGAGGTCGGCGAAATGAAGCAGCAGATCGCGAACCAGCAGCTGAAGGTCGACTCGCTGACGGACGCGGCCAACACCGGCCCGCTGGCCGGCCTGTCGGTGACGGGTTACATCGACCCGACCTACATGTACAACCGCGCGGCCGGCACGTCGTCATTCCTGTTCGCGAACCACGAGAACGCGTACAACTACTTCAACAGCACGTTCGGCGACCTCTACCTCGACATCAAGAAGACCTTCGGCGTCGGCCCGATGGCGCCGTCGGCGGAAATCACGCTGATGCCGAACCGCGGCAACGGCATCACGCTGCTGCAGAACTCGCGCGGCTCGATCACCGACAACCTGCTGAACACGGCGGTCGTCAACGTGCCGATCACCGCCGAAACGACGTTCGTCGCCGGCCTGATCCCGAGCTTCGGCGGCTACGAGGTGCAGCAGTCGAACCAGATGCTCACGCTCACGCACAACCTGCTGTACGACTTCTCCGACCCGGGCAGCTACGTGGGTGCCGGGGCGAACTACACGAAGGGCAACTGGGCGTGGAAGTTCTTCGTCGGCAACGAGCAGTACCGCACGTACGGGTCGATCACGACGAAGGGCACCAATGCGCTCAACGATCCGATCACCACCAGCAACAAGGTGCCGACCTTCACCGCGCGGGCCGACTACACGTGGTCGAGCGCACTCGACATCGGCGGGTCGTTCAACATCGGGCGCCAGACGCTCTCCAGCGCGATCGATTCGAACGGTGTCGTGCACTATGGCCCCGGTGCCAACGCACCGAGCGGTTATGGCACGTTCTTCTTCGCGGAAGCCGATGCGACCTACACGCTCGCCGACGTCCAGTACAACGCGGAACTCGACTACGGCCAGCAGCAGCATGCGGCGTTCAACGGCGGGCTCGCGCAGTGGTACGGCCTGTCGCTGCTCGCGCACCGCAAGTTCAACGCGCCGGTGGTCGGCCGCATGGGCGTGACGCTGCGCTACGATGCGCTCGTGAACAGCAAGAACGGCGGCGGCGGCGGCGGCATCGCACTGAACGGCAACGGGATGGATCCGAACAACGGCTTCGGTATCGATGCGGACTGCCTCGCGACGTCGAAGGCGGGTGGCGGCCTCGGCTTCGACTGCAAGGGCGCGATCCGCCAGGATGTCGCGCTCGACCTGCTGTTCTATCCGACCCAGCAGATCACCGTGAAGGTCGAATACCGGCACGACTGGGCGAACAACAAGGTGTTCCTGCGCAACGACGGGTCGTACGGCAAGTCCAACGACCTGCTCGCGACGCAGTTCATCTATTCGTTCTGACGCAGCTCGCGCGGGACGCCGTGCCGCGCGCACGGCGTCCCGCGCCGTTTTTACCGGCCGGATGACGGTGCGCGACGCACCGCCGCCGGCTGCAACGAGGGAGTCGGATTCATGACGCAGTCTTTCACCCGCCGCGCCGATGCGCTCGCGCGCGACTCGTACTACGAAGCGACGGCCGTGCGCCCCGCCGTGGACGATCCCGCGCTCGACGGGACGATCGACGTCGACGTCTGCGTGATCGGCGCCGGCTTCGCCGGCCTGTCGACGGCGCTCGACTGCCGCGCACGCGGGCTGTCCGTCGCGGTGATCGACGCGCACCGGCCCGGCTGGGGCGCGTCGGGCCGCAACGGCGGCCAGGCGATCGCCGGCTTCGCGAAGGACGAGGAAATCGAGCGGCAGCTCGGCGCCGACGGCGCACGCGCCGCGTGGTCGCTGTCGCTCGACGGCGTCGCGCTGATCGCCGAGCGGATCGCGCGCTACGGAATCGACTGCGACTTCACGCGCGGCTACCTGACGGTCGCGACGAAGCCGCGCCGCATCGACGACCTGCACGCGTGGATGGACGCCGCGACGTCACGCTGGGGCCATCCGTCGCTCGCGTGGCTCGATACCGCCGAGATCCGCACGCGCATCGCGTCGACGCGCTACCTGGCCGGCGTGCACGATCCGCTGTCGGGCCACCTGCATCCGCTCAAATACTGCCTTGGCCTCGCCGAGGCCGCGCGCCGCGAGGGCGTCGCGCTGTACGCGCATACGCCCGCGCTCGACGTCGTGCGCGGCGCGCGGCCCGTCGTGCGTACGCCATCGGGCGACGTGCGCTGCCGCTTCGTCGTGTCGTGCTGCAACGCAGGCCCCGGCGGCGTGCTGCCGGCCGCGACAGCCGCCCGCATCGCGCCGATCGCGTCGTACATCATCGCGACCGAGCCGCTCGGCCACGCACGCGCCGACGCGCTGATCGCGCAGCGCGAAGCCGTGTGCGACAACAACTTCTTCCTCGACTACTTCCGGCTGTCGGCCGACCACCGGATGCTGTTCGGCGGCCGTGCCAATTCGGCCGGCGCGTCGCCCGCCGCGCTCGCCGAAACGATCCGGCGGCGCATGGTCGGCGTGTTCCCGCAGCTCGGCGACGTGCGCGTCGACCACGCATGGGGCGGCTTCGTCGACGTCACCCGCAACCGCGCGCCGGATTTCGGTGCGCTCGATCCGAACTTCTTCTACGTCCAGGGCTTCAGCGGCCACGGTGTCGCGCTCACCGGTATCGCCGGACGCGCGGTGGCCGGCGCGATCTCGGGCGACACGCGCGCGTTCGACCTGTTCGCGCGCATGCGTCACCGGCGCTTCCCCGGTGGCGACGCCTGGCGGCAACCCGCGCTCGAACTCGGGATGCTGTATCACCGCGTGCGCGAGCTGTTCTGAGCCAAACTTTTCCGTTCTCCTGACCATGCAGACATTCGCCAACCAGCCGCACGTCGCGTCCTACTACGCGGCGACTGCCAACGATACGACCCGCCACGCGCCGCTCGCCGGCACGATCGACGCCGACGTGTGCGTGATCGGCGCGGGCCTCACGGGCCTGTCCGCCGCGCTCAACCTCGCCGAGCGCGGCCATTCGGTGACCGTACTCGAAGCGTCGCGGGTCGGATGGGCGGCGAGCGGCCGCAACGGCGGCCAGCTGATCGGCGGGTTTGCGTGCGACATCGACACGTTCGGGCAATTCATGCCGGAAGGCGACGTGAAGCGCATCTGGGACATGGGGCTCGAAACGCTGTCGCTCGTGAAATCGCGCATCGCCAGGCACGACATCGACTGCGCGCTGGTGCCCGGCTACCTGACCGCCGCGAACACCGAGCGCGACGCCGACGGGCTGAAACGCTGGCGCGACGAAGCCGCGAAGCGCTTCGGCTACGACCGCTTCCACTTCGTCGAAGCCGACGAACTCGGCGACTACGTGCAGTCCGGGCGCTATTGCGGCGGCCTGTACGACCCGGACAGCGGCCACCTCCATCCGCTCAACTACACGCTCGGCCTCGCCCGCGCGGCGACCGATGCGGGCGTGCGCATCCACGAGGACAGCTGCGTGACGCGCGTGCGCGACGTCGCGGGCGGCCATGTCGTCGAGACGAGCGGCGGCAACGTGCGCGCGCGCTTCGTCGTGCTCGCGTGCAATACCTTCGTCGGCACGCTCGCGCCCGCGCTGTCGAAGAAGATCATGCCGGTCGGCACCTACGTGATCGCGACCGAACCGCTCGGCGACGCACGCGCCGCCGCGCTGATGCCCGCACGCGCGGCGATCTGCGACAGCCGCTTCGTGCTCGACTATTTCCGGCCGGCGCCCGACTCGCGGCTCGTGTGGGGCGGCAAGGTCAGCTATTCGACGCGGGAGCCGCGCGATCTCGCGGCGGCGATGCGCGCGGACATGCTGAAGACGTTCCCGCAGCTCGCGGACGTGAAGGTCGACTACGCGTGGGGCGGCTTCGTCGACATCACGATGAACCGCGCGCCGCACTTCGGCCGCATCGCGCCGACGATGTATTTCGCGCAGGGGTTCTCGGGGCACGGCGTGAACACGACCGCGCTCGCGGGCAAGCTGATCGCCGAGGCGATCGACGGGCAGGCGAGCCGCTTCGACCTGTTCGACAAGATCCGCCATCGCGACTTCCCGGGCGGCGAGGCATTGCGCACGCCGGCGCTGGTGCTCGCGATGAGCTGGTACCGGCTGCTCGACGCGTTCGGCGTGCATTGAGCGACGATTACATCAACGAAAAACGGCCGCGCCGAAGCGCAGCCGTTTCTTTGTCGCCGTGCGCTGACGCGCTCCCGCTAGTCGGCCACCTTCTGCCGCATCGTCACGAACTCCTCGGCCGCGGTCGGGTGAATGCCGATCGTGTCGTCGAACTGCGCCTTCGTCGCGCCTGCGCGAATCGCGATCGCGATCCCCTGGATGATCTCGCCCGCATCGCGGCCGACCATGTGCGCGCCGACCACGCGCTGGCTGTCGCGCGCGACGACGAGCTTCATCAGCGTGCGCTCGTCGCGGCCCGACAGCGTATGACGCAGCGCCTTGAACGACGTGCGGTAGATGTCGACGTCACCGTCGTACAGGTCGCGCGCGGTCGCCTCCGTGAGCCCGACCGTCGCGACCTCCGGCTGGCTGAACACCGCCGACGGCACCCATTCGTGATCGGCCGCGACGCGCGACCCGCCGAACAGCGTGCGGGCGAGCAACGCGCCGTCGCGCGTCGCCACCGGCGTGAGCTGCGGCCGCGACGTGACGTCGCCGATCGCATGGATCGAAGGCACCGACGTCGCCGAATACGCATCGACGGCGATCGCCCCGCGCGCATCGAGTGCCACACCCGCCTGCTCGAGCCCGAGCCCGTCGACGTTCGGCACGCGGCCGGTCGCATAGAGCACTGCGTCGTACGACCCGTGCCGCGCATCGCCGACGCGCACGCCGAGCGTACCGTCGTCCGCGCGCTCGATCGACTCGACCACCGAGCGTGCATGGATCGTGACGCCCTGCTTCGTCATCTCGTCGGTCAGGAACTGGCGCACGTCGTCGTCGAAGCCGCGCAGGATCTTCTCGCCGCGATAGAACAGGTCGACGTGGCTGCCGAAGCCGTTGAAGATGCCCGCGAACTCGACCGCGATATAGCCGCCGCCGACCACCGCGATGCGCTTGGGCAGCGCGGCAAGCGACAGCGCCTCGCGCGACGTGATCGCGTGCTCGATGCCGGGCCGCGCCGGGTGCGACGGACGCGAGCCGGTCGCGATCGCGATGTGGCGCGCGCGGATCGTGCGGTCGCCGATCGCGACCGTGTGCGCATCGACGAGCGTCGCGCGCCCCGCGTGCATCTCGACGCCCGACTGCCGCAACAGGTTGATGTAGATGTCGCTGAGCCGGTTGATCTCGCGATCCTTCGCGGCGATCAGCGCGGGCCAGTCGAGCGCGCCGGCGCCGAAGGTCCAGCCGAAGCCCTTCGCGTCCTCGACTTCGTGCGGATAGTGCGATGCGTAGACGAGCAGCTTCTTCGGGATGCAGCCGCGCAGCACGCAGGTGCCGCCGATCTGCTCTTCTTCCGCTATGCCGACACGCGCGCCGTATGACGCGGACATGCGCGCGAGCCGCACGCCGCCCGAGCCGGCACCGATGACGAACAGGTCGTAGTCGAAATCCATCGCATTCCCTCATCGCAGTTCGGATGAAGGCACGATAGCAAGATTCCGGAATTCTTGCGGCGCACGGTGCAGCCCGGCGCGCGCCCAATAAAAAACGGCGAGAGACATTGCCTCTCGCCGGTCAAACCAGCTGCCGGGTGTGCCATGCGTCACCGATCGACCGCATGCCCGACCTGCCGGCTGCGCGGCACCGGTCCGCCCGGGCGCGCGAAGGGCGCGCCCACGGCCGGACCAGCCGCCATGCTCATGCCTGCGACGTGTCGCTGCCGTCCGTCGCCTGCGTGTCGTCTGCCTGCTGCGGCTGCTCCTCCTTCTTCTCGAGCATGCCTTCGATCGCTTCCGCACCCTTGAAGCCGGCGACGGCGGCTGCCGCCTTGGTCAGCAGGCCCGCATCCGGATCCAGCTTTTCCGCGCCTTCGACAGCTGCGACTGCGCCAGCGATTTCACCCACGGTGTTCAGGATACCCATCGTCATCCCCTTTCAAGAAAATCGTGAGCGCATCGTCCCACGAAAAAAACCGGCGGACCGCGATTGTCATCACCGGATACACAAGTTACGCACCAGGCCGGCCGCACTCGCCGAGCGCGACCGGAACGACGCACGCGCGCGCCTGACGGCACGCAACGGGCGATGCACGCAGCGTAGCGGAAAGGCTCCGCGCGTACTGTAAAAGTATGTTCTGGATTGCCGACGGAACCCTTACGGCGCGGGGGTCTCGTGATGAAGCATTCGCCGAATAGTCGGGCGCGCGTATGAAGGTCGCGTGACGAAAAAAAAGAGGCGCCTAGCGGCGCCCCTTCGATGCATGCCGGACGACCGCCGGCACATGCGTTCCGACGTTCGTCAGAAGATATTGCGCAGGCCGATCGCGATGCCGGTCTGGTTGCTGCGACCCGGCAGCTCGACGTTCGCCGCGCCGTTCGTCTTGTTGAAGTCGACGGTGCCGTAGACTTCCGTGCGCTTGCTGAGCGCGTACTCGGCGATGCCGACGATCGCGTAGCGGTTGCCGCTCGCGAGCGTGCCGTTGGTGGTCATCGCATTACGCATATGGTCGTAGTAGAACGCGCCCGTCAGCGTCAGCGGCGCGCTGACCTGCCAGCTCACGCCTGCGAACGGACCGTCGTCGATCCGGCCGGTGCCCTTCGCGACCGGAATCGACTGCTGCGCGAGCAGGCTGTCGACGAAGCCCGTGTCGTCCTTCGAGCGCAGGTAGCCCGCGTAGATCTTCGCCTTGCTGAACGCATACACGACGTTCGCGTGGTAGATCGTCTGCTTGCGCGCCGAGTTGTCGCTGTTCTGCTGCGCGCCGGCCGCGATGCTGAGCGGGCCCATCACGTACGACAGCGACACGCCCCACGCATTGCCCTTGCCGAGCGAACCCGGGATCTGGCCCGAGAAGCCACCGGCGCCGGTCGATTCGTAGTTGGTGCCGGTCGAGTACATCGCCTTCGCGGTCAGCCCGTCGAACTTGCCCGTGTACTTGATCTGGTTGTCCGCATACAGGCCGCCGCCGAGTGCGACCGGCAGCCACGCGTTTTCGAGGTAGTTACCGACCGTCAGCGGATCGTAGGTATCCGACAGCAGGTCGAACAGCGGCGTCTTCTGGCGGCCGAGGGTCACCGTGCCGTACGGGCTCTGCAGGCCGACGTACGCTGCGCGGTTGAACAGGCGGCCGCTGTCGGCGAATGCGCCGTTCTGCAGGTTCACGCCGCTTTCGAGGTTGAACACGGCCTTCAGGCCGCCGCCGAGGTCTTCCGTGCCGTAGATGCCGAAGCGGCTGTTCGTGATCGCGCCGTTGGTCATCGACAGCAGGCCGTCGTTCTTGGCGTTGGCGTTGGTCAGGTAACGGATGCTGGCGTCGGCGACGCCCCAGAGCGTGACCGAGCTTTGTGCGGCCGCGTACTGGCTGGCGAATGCGAGCGCGGCGCCCCCTGCGATGGCTGCGAGTCGGGTGGTCTGCTTCATGAGCTTTCCTTTTTGTAGGTGTCTCCATTCATGGCCGGCCGCGTGCGCAGCCGGGTGGCGATCGCTCACGTTCTTGGCGCGCGCGATGTGGGCTGAATCATATGACGAGTGCGATCGCTGAAAGAAATTGAAATGCGCGGTAACGGCGGAACTGTCGCCCGCGCACAACGTTGCGGCGCGCAACGCAGGTCCGGCGGGCATCGGGCGCCGCACGGCCGCGGCCGCCCGCGCAGCTTACGGAACGTCGGACCTGTAAGGATCGCGCGGCCGGTGCCGCGGAACGGGCGCACACGCAGGGGCGCCCGCGGGATGCGCGGTCACGCCGCCGCCGGCCCGCCGTCGGCCGTGTGCCGGCGCCACGCACGCCGCACGATCTCCGCGAACGCGCCGACGAGCAGCAGCACGGCGCCCCACAGCGCGACCTCCGGCACGAGCCGCGTCACGAGGCCGCCGACCACCGCGCCGGCCAGGAAGCAGAAGCTGATCGTCGCGAGCAGCGCCGAGTCGTGCAGCGCGCCCGCGTCGTAGCGCGGGATCAGCCCGACGAACAGCTTCTGCGCGGCGCGCCGCAGGTTGCCGGTGGTCATCACCGACGTGTACGACAGTTCCTCGAGATGGGTGAACGACAGCGTCTGCAGCGTCGCGACGAACGAAATGCCCGGAATCAGCCAGGCGCTCGACGCGCCGACGAGGCCGCTCGCGGCGACGCCGAGAAAGGCGATCTCGACGAGCAGGCTCGTGAACGCCGTGTGCTTCATCCAGCCGCGCTGCGCAGCGAGGCCGAGCAGGTGCGCGACGAACACCGCGATCGTGAAGCCGACGAGCGGCGGCACGTGATGTAGCGCGGCGGCCCATTCGCCGGCCGACAGGTTGATGCCGAGCAGCGCGACGTTGCCGGTCATCGTGTTCGCGAACACGTGGCCGTGGCCGACATACGTGTACGCGTCGAGGTAGCCGCCGGACAGCGTCAGCAATGCGGCGACAGTGAGATTGCGGCTGGCGCCGTCGAGATCCATCGAGCCTCCCGTGGTGCGCGCCGCCCGGCCGCGCGCGGCGGGCGGTGCGAAATTCAGTCCTGCCGGACGGCGCGAACGCCGCCGGCGCTGCGCGGCCGGGCATCGCCGCGTGCCGCGCGCCAATATAATGCTCGCCGTCGGGGGGCGGATTCCCGCCGCGCGTCGCCGCCGGCAGGAACGTCGCCGCAGCGCAGGTTTCGCCGCCGCGGGACCGGCCGAGTATACCGGGAGGCTGGCGGGCGGCCTGAACCCGGTTGCCCCCCGATCGCCGCCCCACGCCGCCTCACCGAGCCTTCGAATGACACTCGCGAAGTTCTTCCTGCGCTTCACCGTGATCCCGTTCGCCGCGATCGTGCTGGTGGCGGTCTGGGCGTTCAACCGCGAATCGGGCGAAATCGATGCGCGGCAGTACGCGGCGCTGGTGGCGGCCTATCCGTCGTTCACGCCGAAGCTGAAGCACGAGGTGGCCGACGCGTTGCGCGGCGGCAGGGTCGCGAAGGCCGATTACGGCACGATCATGCGCGACGCGCTCGAGGCCGGTTACGTGATCGACTGGCCGGAGACGACGGATGACGTCGGCAGCGAGCGCGGCCGGCTGCTCGGGATCGTGAACAGCGACCTGCCGGCGTCGCAGTAGCGGGTGGCCGCAGCCGGCAACGGCCGGCTGCGTGGAAGACCGCTCACTGCCCGATGCCCGTGAGCCCGATCAGCGCGCCGCCCGCGAGGAGCCACAGCGGATGGATGCGCGTGCGCCACGCGAGCACCGCGCAGGCAGCCGTGATGCCCCACTGGATCGCGGTGCGGTTCGATGCCTCGGAGATCAGCACCGCGCTCGCCGCGACGAGCCCGGCCGTGACGGGCATCATCCCCTGCTGCACGTAGCGGCGCCACGGCCGGTCGCGAAAGCGCTCCCACGCATGCAGCGCGAGCACGGTGACGATCGACGACGGCCCGAACTTCGCGAGCGACGCGACCAGCAGCCCGCTCCAGCCGGCCACGTGCCAGCCGACCAGCGACACGATCATCATGTTCGGCCCGGGCGCCGCCTGGGCCAGCGCGAACAGCGCGGTGAACTCGTGCGCGCTCATCCAGTGATGGACATCGACGACCTGCCGCTGCATCTCGGGCAGGATCGTGTTGCCGCCGCCGAACGCGAGCAGCGACAACTGGCTGAAGATCGTCGCGATGGCGATCAGCGTATCGGTCATGGCCGGCCCCCTTGCTGCGTGTCGCGCGCCGCGGCCGGCGCCGGCTGCGGGGTGCCTGCGTCGCGGCGCCGCGATGCGAGCCAGATGCTGACCGGCGTCAGCACGAGCATCGCGGTCAGCAGCGGGATGCGCAGCACCGCGATCGCGACGAACGCGAGCGCCGCGATGCCCGCCGCCGCGCGCGCATGCCGCAGCGGCTTCAAGACCTTCACGGCCATCGCGACGAGCAGCCCGGCCGCCGCCGCCGCGAGCCCCGCGAACAGGTGCTGCACGCGCGGATCGTTCTGGGTCTTCGCGTACAGCACGCCGAGCGCGACGACGACGAGCGTCGGGCCCGCAATCAGCCCGAGAATGCCGGCGAACGCGCCGGCGACGCCGCGAAAGCGCATGCCGACGGCCACCGACAGGTTGATCACGTTGCCGCCCGGCAGGAACTGGCACAGCCCGAGCAGATCGGTGAATTCGTCGGCGGAGAGCCACTTGCGCTCCTCGACGATGGTGCGCCGCGCGAACGGCAGCGCGCCGCCGAACGACATGAGGCCCAGCGACAGGAAACCGGTGAACAGCTCGGCGAGGCCGACGCTGCGGGGGGATGCGGCCGGCGGCGGGGCGGCCGGCGGAGAAGCGGATTGCATGGGGTTCCTTATCAAACGGTGAACCGAGGTTACCGCCGTTCGGAATGCCGGCAAAACGATTTTATCGGCGCGCCCTTGTGATCTAGAATCACAAGCATGGCACGCGATCTCCCGCCCTTTTCCGCGCTTCGGGCCTTTGAAGCCGCGGCACGACATGAAAGCTTCAGCGCCGCCGGCGACGAGCTGCATGTGACTCACGGTGCCATCAGCCGGCAGATCGCCGGGTTCGAGGCCTGGCTCGGCAAGCCGGTGTTCCACCGCTACGGCAAGCGCGTGAAGCTCACCGACGAAGGCCGCCGCTACCTGGACACCGTGCGCGCGGCGTTCGACAGCATCGCGCTCGCGACCGAGCAGCTGCGCAACACGGGCGCGGCACGCGTGCTGCGCATCAATGCGCTGCCGACCTTCGCGATGAAATGGCTGCTGCCGCGCCTGTCGCGGTTCCAGCGCGACGTACCGAACGTCGAGCTGAAGCTGTCGACGTCGAACGCGCCGCTCGACGCGCTCGACGGCTTCGATGTCGCGATCCGCCGCGGCCCCGGCCACTGGCCGAACTGCACGAGCGGCCACTTCCTCGACGAAAGCGTGATCCCGGTCTGCAGCCCCGCGCTGCTCAAGCGCGCGCCGATCGTGCGCGCGGACGATCTCGCGCGCCACGTGCTGCTGCATTCGGATACGCGGCCGGAAGGCTGGCGCGACTGGTTCGCGGCGGCCGGCGTGGCGATGAAGGGGCGCAAGCGGCAGTCGTTCGACCACTTCTACCTGGCGCTGCAGGCGGCCGTCGACGGCCTTGGCGTCGCGCTCGGCCCGTTGCCGCTGATCGACGACGAGCTCGCGAGCGGCCGGCTGGTGATGCCGCTGGCGGGGCCGCGCATCGCGACGCGCAGCTACTGGTGGATCGCACCGCGCGCGCCGGCGGACGATCCGCTCGTCGCGCAGTTCTGCGCATGGCTGCAGACGCAGTCGAACGTCGGCGCGTAGCGCATCGACGTTCGACGCAGGAGATGGCGCGGGCGGCAGGACCCCTGCCCGCCGGCGGTTCAGACCACCGGGCCCGGTTCCTTTTCCTTGCGCAGGATCGCGTACAGGATGATCGCGCCGAACGTCGCGGTGCCGATCCCGCCGAGCCCGAAGCCGCCGATCTTCAGCGAGAAGTCGCCGGCGCCGAGCACCAGCGTGACGGCCGCGACGATCAGGTTGCGGTTGTCGGAGAAGTCGACCTTGTTGACGACCCAGATCCGCGCGCCCGTCACCGCGATCAGCCCGAACACGACGATCGACACGCCGCCGAGCACGGGGCCCGGAATCGTCTGGATCACCGCGCCGAACTTCGGCGAGAAGCCGAGCACGATCGCGATCACCGCCGCGACCGCGAACACGAGCGTCGAGTAGATCCGCGTGACGGCCATCACGCCGATGTTCTCCGCGTAGGTCGTCACGCCCGTGCCGCCGACGCTGCCCGACACGATCGTCGCGAGCCCGTCGCCGATGAACGCGCGGCCCACGTAGCGATCGAGGCTGGTGCCCGTCATCGCGCTGACGGCCTTGATGTGGCCGAGGTTTTCCGCGACCAGGATCACCGCGATCGGCGCCAGCATCAGCATCGCGTGCGGATCGAACACCGGCGCGCGGAAGCTCGGCACCCCGAACCAGGCCGCATGCCCGACGATCGAGAAATCGATCGGCTTGCCGAGCCCCATCCCGTTGGTCGCGACCGCGTAGATCGCGTAGGCGATCACCAGCCCGACGAGGATCAGCAGGCGCTGCACCATGCCGCGCGAGAACACCGCGACCCCGCCGACGCACAGCACCGTCACGAGCGCCATCACCGAGTCGAAGGTCGACGACGACACGCCCTTGACCGCGATCGGCGCCAGGTTCAGCCCGATCACCGCCACCACCGCGCCGGTCACGACGGGCGGCATCAGCGTCTCGATCCAGTTCGTGCCGATCGCCTGCACCAGCGCGCCGATCGCGACGTACACGACGCCACACGCGATGATCCCGCCGAGCGCGACCGGGATGTTCGGGTTCGGGCCGCTGCCGCCGTAGCCGGTCACCGCGATCACGAGGCCGATGAACGCGAAGCTCGAGCCGAGGTAGCTCGGCACGCGGCCGCCGACCAGCACGAAGAACAGCAGCGTGCCGATGCCCGACATGAAGATGCACAGGTTCGGGTCGAAGCCCATCAGCAGCGGCGCGAGTACGGTCGAGCCGAACATCGCGACGACGTGCTGCACGCCCATCGCGACCATCTGCGGCCACGCGAGGCGCTCGTCGGGGCCGACCACGCGCGAGGCCGCGCCGGTCGATTGCACCCGCCAGCGCGGGAAGTAGGAATCGGACATGGGGAAAAGGGCTCCTGTCGGTCGGTCGCCGGCTGCGGAGGATGCGCCGGTCTGGAATCTGGCGCGAGTTTACGGAGCGGAAATGGGGCTGGCAAGCGGGCTGATACGCGGGCCGCCGAGCGGGGCCAGCGAGCACGAAGCGCGGCTTGCCGCGTGTGCGAAACGGGGCACGATGGCGCGGCCCGGTGAAGCGCCCGTCCGCGCGGGGAAATGCGCGGGCGGCGATCGACGCCGGCTGCGACGCAAGCGTGCGCTCACATCGCGGCCGGCGCGGCGTGCATCAGGGGTTGATGTACTGGAACAGCGACAGGTTCTGCAGCTGCGCGTACGCCTTCTGCGAGCCCGTCAGCGCGTTCTGCATCTGCAGGAACTGGCTGATCGTCGACACCATGTTGGTGCTCGTCAGGTCGGCCAGGTTGCTGGTGACCTGCAGCGTGTTGGTCTGGTTCACGGTCTGCATCGCCTTGATTTCCTGCTCGCGGCCGCCGACCGACGCCTGAACGGTGAGGACGTTCGTCATCATGTTGTTCAGCTTCGTCGTGCCGGTGGTCATCGCGTTCTGGAGCGCGGCGGCGGCGGTCGTGTTGCTGCTGACCGGCACCTTCAGCGCGGCGATCATCGAATCGAGCGCCCCGAACACGTCGGTGCCGGCCTGCGGCGCCGGCGTGACCGTGAACGAATCGCCGGGCGCCGGCTTGCCCGACACGGGCACCGACAGGCCGTTGCCGAGCGCGATCCCGGCGCCGGCCGAGTACGGCTGCGCGGCGGTCGTGGTCGGCGGCGCGACGGAATTGTCGGTGACCGTATAGGTCGGCGCGGCGGCCGTGCCGCCGAACGCGATCGAGAACTGGTGCGTGTTGGTCGCGGCCGACGGGCTCGTGATCGACACCGCGCCGATCGTGCCCGTGCCCGTGTTGCTGGCGCCGGCGAGCGGCACCGGCAGGCTGCCGAGCATCGGCACCGACAGGAACACGCTCGCGCCGCTGTCGCCCTGCGCGATCGAGCGCGTGTCCGCGATCTGTACCTGTCGCGAACCCGAGTCGCCGCTGTAGGTCACGCCGCCGCCCGGTGCGTTCGAGAACGGCGCCGTGGCCGTCTTGAAGCCCGCGTACAGATAGTTGCCCGCGCCGTCCGTCGCGTTCGCGAGCGTCAACAGCTGGTCGCGATAGCCCTGCAGCTGCGTCGACAGTGCCGAGCGGTCGCTGTCGGACAGCGAGCCGTCGCCGGCGTTGATCACGACCGTATGAATGCTGTTCAGCAGGTTGTTGACGCTGTAGAGCGACTGGTCTTCCGCCTGCAGCGACGACAGCGCGGTGGTCTGGTTCGCCGAATACTGCGACAGCGTCGCCGACGTCATCGACAGCTGCACGGCCTGCGCCGCACCGAGCGGGTTGTCCGCCGGGGTCGACAGACTCACGCCGCTCGAGATCTGCTGGTACAGCTGCGAGAGCTGCGCCTGCTGATCGTTCATCTGCGCGACGTTCATCTGGTAGAACTGGGTGGTGGAAATGCGCATCGCTTCGATCCCCGAAATCAGTTGAACAGGCCGAGCACGGTCTGGAACAGGGTCGACGCGGTCTGGATCACCTTCGCGTTCGCCTGGTAGAGCTGCTGGTACTGCATCAGGTTGGCCGCTTCCTCGTTCTGGTTCACGCCCGACACCGACTGCTGAGCTTCCGTGATCTGGCCGATCAGCGAGGTCTGCGCGGCGCTCGACGACTTCAGCTGGCTCGTCGTGTTGCCGATGCCGTTCACGTAGTTCGCATACGCGCCCGTCAGCGTGGTCGTGCCGTTGCCGAACGATTTCGCGTTGACGAGCTTCGCCAGCGCAAGCGCGTTGCTGCCGTCGTTCGTGCCGCCCGCGTTCGGCGCGACCTTGAACGTGTCGCCCGCTGCCGGCGTGCCCGACACCGTGACCGTGACGCCGGCCGTCAGCGTGATCGGCGAGCCCGACTGGTACGCCTGCGGCGTGCTCGTGGTCGGCGGCGTGGCGGAGTTGTCGGTGACCGTGTAGGTCGGGCTGGCGGTCGTGCCGCCCATCGTGATCGTGTAGTTGTGCGGGTTGGCCGCGGCCGTCGCGCTCGTGACCGACAGCCCGCCGATCGTGCCGGTGCCCGTGTTCGTCGTGGTGGCCGACGGCACGAACGGCGCCGCCGCCGCGATCGCCGAGCCGTTCGACGTTGCCAGGCCGAAGCCGTTCAGCGCGCCGCGCGTCGGCTGCACGGTGAACTTGTCGCCGGCGTTCATCGAGCCGGACGAGAACGAGAAGTTCAGCCCGCCGATCGACCCCGGCATCGAGGTCGACGTGCCGACCACCGCGCCGCTCGCACGGTCGGTCAGCGTGTACTTGGCGCCGTCGTACGACAGCGTGTAGTCGCTCGTGGTCGGCTGCGACGCGTTCGCGAACGACACGGACAGCGCCGCGTTGCCGGTATTGCCCTGGTTCGCGTACGTGATCGGGCTGCCGGTCGTGAACAGGTTGCCGCCGACGTTGCCCGACAGGTCGACGCCGAGCGCGTTCTGCGCGTTGACCTGCGCGGCGAAGCTGGTCGCGATCGCGCCGAGCTGCGCTTCGGCCGGGTCGAGCGTCTGGCTGCGGAACGACAGCAGGCCGCCGAGCGTGCCGCCCGACAGCGACGCGTCGGACAGCGCCTGGTTCGGCCCCTGCGGGTTCGCGCCGGCGATGCCCTGCGACACGACGGTCAGCTCGCTCGGATCGGACGGCGACGCGACGGTCCCGAGCTGGTAGCTCTTGTTCGCGACGACGAGCGGCGTGCCGCCCGCAAGAAACACGCTGTAGCCGTCGCTGTTGCGCACGACCTGCACGCCGGCGAGGTTCGACAGGTTCGACACCGCGAGGTCGCGCTGGTCCATCAGCTGGTTCGGCGGCTGGCCCTGGCTGCTCGCGGACGCGATCTGCTGGTTCAGCTGCGCGATCTGCGCGGTGTACGCGTTGATCTGCGTCACGGTGTTCGTGAGCTGCGTGTTCACGCTCTGGCGCAGCGCGTCGTACTGCTGGCCGGCCGCGGTGATCTGGTTCGCGAGCGTCTGCGCATTGCTCATCGCGGTCTGCCGCACCGACGAGTCCGCCGCGCTGTTCGCGACGTTCTGCATCCCGGTGAAGTAGTTCGTGATCGCGGTCGAGATGCCGGACGTCGGGCTGCCGACGTAGTTGTTCAGCTGCGTAACGAGCGAATACCACGTCGACAGCGCGCCGCTCTGCGTCTGCGCGCCGTTCAGCTGGTCGCTCAGGTACTGGCTGTACTGCCGCTGCACGGTGACGGTGTTCACGCCCTGCGGCATGTAGCCGCTGCTCGTGTACTGGCCGCTCGCCTCGGCATAGACGGGGCGCTCGACCGAATAACCCGGCGTCGCCGCGTTGCTGATGTTCTGGCCGGTCGTCGTGAGGCCCCAGAGCGCGGCATTCAGGCCGCTGACGCCGAGGTTCATGAGTGTGTTGGACATGCGCGATCCTGATGAGCCGGCCGCGCGTCGCGGCCGCCGGGTTGCGTGACTCCCGGTATAACGGCCGCGGATCGGAAAAATTGAGGAAAAAATGCACGCGCGACGCGCACTCGCGCGTCGCCGGTGAAAGCGTGCGGCCGAGGGTGCCGCAAACGCTGCGCGGGCCGCCCCGGGCGGGGCCGGCCGCCGCTCGCGCGTCAGGCCCGCGCGAGCGAGCGGCGCTTCATTTCGAGCTGCGTGATCAGCCGCTGCAGCGTGTTTTCCGCGCTGCCCGGCAGCGACATGTAGCGGAAGCCGAGCTGGTAACGCCGCGACCCGTTCGGCATCTGCGTCGAACGCTGCGACACGAGCTGCAGGTCGAGCGACAGCTTGCCGTGGCCGGTCAGCTCGAGCTCGACGTCGGGCAGCAGCGTGCCGACCTCGAGCGCCTCGACGCGTTCGTCGGCCGTGCGCAGCCCCACGCCGCCGAGCGACAGGTTATGCACCTCGAACAGGAAGCTTTCGCCGTCCGGCAGCTTGCCGCGGCACAGGAACGGATCGACGATCGGCGCATCGACGCGGAAATATTCGCGGCGCTGGATGCACATCAGCACGTCGGGGAAATCGGCGACGAACGCGGGCAGCCCCTCGTAGCGCGTCTCGCGCGGCGTACCCGTGGAGAATTCGACGCGCACGCCCTCCGGCGCGGCCGCGAACGTGCAGTGCGACGCGCCGAGGATGCTGGCATTCTGCTCGGACAGCGCACCCCAGTCGAACGTAAACGTCCGCGCGCCGACATCCACCTCGAGCAGGCGCGTGACGAGCTGGCCACCCGGGTACTGGACGGTCAGGAAATCGCCGCGGTTGACGAGGTTGCGCAGCTGCACGCCGATTTCCAGCGGATTGCGGCGGGCATAGTCGGGCCCGGAGTGGCCTGCATCCAGGCTGGGGTCCGTCGACGTTTCGATATTCATGGCTAGCCGGTCTTTCTTGTCATGGGCGCCCGGGCAACCGGTGCGCAATAAAACCGGGCCAGAACGGGGGCCCGGTCGCAGGTCTCTCACACTTAGCGGCAGTGCTGACCGAAAGTTTAGATCGAATTGGGGATTTTTTTCGCGCAAACGTTGAAACCGCGCGCGGCGGGCTGCCGGGCGCGGTCCAGAGGGTGCAGCAGGCAATCGCCGACGGGGCCGTCAGCCGATCTGCTGCATGATCGAAATCAACTTCTTCGCGTAGTTCGGATCGGTCGCGTAACCGGCCTTCTGCATCCCGTGCGCGAACCCTTCGACGCTGCGGCTCGCGCTCAGCACGCCCGAGTAGCGCGGGTTGTTCTTCAGCAGGTTCGCGTAATCGGTCATCGCGTGCTCGTACGAATCGTACGCGCGGAATTTCGCGACCACGCGGCGCGGCGTGCCGTTCACGTATTCCGTGGTCAGCGCCGACACCGTGCGGCCGGTCCAGCCCTTGGTCGCCTTGATGCCGAACACGTTGTAGCTCGTCGAGCCGTCGTTTGCGCGGATCTCGCGCTTGCCCCAGCCCGATTCGAGCGCGGCCTGGCCGACGATGAAGCGCGCCGGGATGCCGGTCGACGCGCTGGCCGCCTGCGCGGGGCCCGCGAGCCGGTCCACGAACGCGTCGGCGTCCTGCACGCCGCTCGCGCCCTTCAGCGGCGGCGTCAGCGCGCTGCCGGACGAGTAGCCGCGCGTGCCGGCGAGGCCGCCGTTGTTCGACGCGTTCGCGTAGGCCTTCGCCATCGCGTTCATCGCGGCGAGACCGCCTTCGCTGCCGGACCCGCCGAAGCCGTCCGCCCCCAGCCCGGCCGCGCCGACGTCAGCCGCCGTGTCGCTGCCCGCGCCCTGCCCCGCGTTGCGCAGCAGCTGCTTCATCAGCGCGTCGGCGACGCCGATCCCGCGCGTCGACATCTGCTGCGCGAGCTGCTGGTCGAGCATCGACGTGTACATCTTCGACGTATGCGAATCGAACAGCCCGCCGTCGGGCGACGCGTCGCGCATGCTCTTGAGCATCATCTGCGTGAACATCGCGTCGAACTGGCCGGCGACCGCCTTCGCGCCGGCCTGCGGCGACTGCTTCGCCTGCGCGCGCAGCGCGTCGAAACCCTGCACGTCGAGCGCAAAGCGCTGCGTGAGGTCGTTCGCGTTCGGGAGAGAGGCTGCCATTTAGATGATCTCCAGGTCGGCGCGCAGCGCGCCGGCGGCCTTCATCGCCTGCAGGATCGACATCAGGTCCGCGGGCGTCGCGCCGAGCGTGTTCAGCGCCTTCACGACGTCGGCGAGATTCGCGCCGGCCGTCACCATCTTCAGCGCGCCGTTGTCCTGCTTCAGCTGGATCTGCGACTGCTGCGCCACCACCGTCTGCCCGTTCGAGAACGGCCCCGGCTGCGACACGACCGGCTGCGTGTTGACCACGACCGACAGGTTGCCGTGCGCGACCGCGCAGCTCTGCAGCGTGACCATCTGGTTCATCACGATCGAGCCGGTGCGCGCGTTCAGGATCACCTTCGCGGCGGCCTTGTCCGGGCTGACGTCGAGGTTCTGCAGCCGCGCCATGAACGCGACCTGCTGCGCCGAGTCGGCCGGCGCGGCGAGCTGGATCGTGCGGCCATCGAGCGCCGTCGCGGTACCCGGGCCGAAGCTCGAGTTGACCGCGGACACGATCCGCTGCGCGGTGCCGTAGTCCATGTCGTTCAGCTGCAGCTGCAGCACGCCGTTCATCTGCGCGATCGCGTTCGGCACGCCGCGCTCGACGATCGCGCCGCCGACGATCCGGCCGGCCGCGAGCTGGTTCACCTGCACGCGGCTGCCGTTCGCGCTGGCGCCGGCGCCGCCGACCGCCATGTTGCCCTGCGCGAGCGCATAGACCTGGCCGTCCGCGCCTTTCAGCGGCGTCAGCAGCAGCGTGCCGCCGCGCAGGCTCTTCGCGTTGCCGAGCGACGACACGGTGACGTCGAGCGCCTCGCCCGGCCGCGCGAACGGCGGCAGCGTGGCGGTCACCATCACGGCCGCGACGTTCTTCAGCTGCATGTTGCTCAGCTGCGACGCGCCGCCGTTGGCCGAACCGTTGTTGATCGAGATGCCGAGGTTCGCGAGCATGTTCGCGAGCGTCTGCGTCGTGAACGGCGTCTGCATCGTCTGGTCGCCCGTGCCGTCGAGGCCGACGACGAGGCCATAGCCGATCAGCGGGTTGTCGCGCACGCCCTGGATCTGCGCGAGATCCTTCAGGCGTTCCGCGTGCGCGGGCGCCGCGCCGAATACGCAGGCCACGGCCACGAACGCGACGGCGAGCCGCACGGCGGCATGCACGCGGGCCGACAGGCGGTCGAGAAGGGTCTTCTGCATCGTCATCACCACGGCGCGATGTTGAGGAAGAAGCGCTGCAGCCAGCCCATCGTCTCGGCTTCGTTGATGTAGCCCTTCGCCGAGTATTCGATCTTCGCGTCGGCGACCTGCGTCGAGTAGACGGAGTTCGCGCCCGAGATCGTGTTCGGGTTCACGACGCCCGAGAAGCGCACGAATTCGTTGCCCTGGTTGATCAGCATCTGCTTCTCGCCGCTGACCACGAGGTTGCCGTTCGGCAGCACGCCGGTGACGGTCACCGTGATCGTGCCGTTGAACGTGTTCGCCGCGCTCGCGCCGCCGGTCGCCGCGAACTTGTTGTTGCCCGTCGCCGACAGGTTCGCCTTCGCGAACAGCCCGCCGAGGAAGCCGGCCGTCGGCACGTTGAAGTCGGTGTTGCCCTGCCGGTTCGTGTTCGCGCCCGACGACTTGGTCGCGTTGATGTTCTCCGCGATCATGATCGTCAGGATGTCGCCGATGTTGCGCGGCCGCTGATCCTCGAAGAGCGGCCGCCCCGCGTAGCCGGGGTTGTAGATCGAGCCGGGCGCCTGCATCGACATCGGCATCGGCGGCTGCGCCGTCATCGGCTGCTGGATGATCGGATCGCGCGGAATCTGCGCGCAACCGGCGGCGAGCGCCGCCAACGCGACCGCGCACGCGGCGCGGACGGTGGCTGACGGGAGGAGGCGAACCTGCTTCATGGCGACGACGGGTGTTCCGGTTAGCTCTTCATCTGCGTGACGGTCTGCAGCATCTGGTCGGACGTCGTCACGGCCTTGCTGTTGATCTCGTAGGCACGCTGCGTCTGGATCATGTTCACGAGCTCCTGCACGACGTTCACGTTCGACGATTCGACGTAGTTCTGGCTGAGCGTGCCCGCGCCGTTCAGGCCCGGTTGCGACACGTTCGGCGCACCCGACGACGTCGTCTCGGAGAACAGGTTCTCGCCGCGCGCTTCGAGGCCGGCCGGGTTGATGAAGGTCGCGACCTGCAGCGAGCCGATCTGCACCGAATTGGTCGAGCCCGCCTGCGTGATCGTCACGACGCCGTCCTTGCCGATCGTCAGCGACGTCGCGTTCTGCGGGATCGTGATCGCCGGCAGGACCTGGTAGCCGCTCGACGTGACGAGCTGGCCCTGCGCGTTGGTCTGGAACGAGCCGTCGCGCGTGTACGCGTTCGTGCCGTCCGGCATCAGCACCTGGAAGAAGCCCGCGCCGTTGATCGCGACGTCCTTCGAGTTGCCGGTCTGCGTAAGGCCGCCCTGCGTGTACAGGCGCTCGGTCGCGACCTGCTGCACGCCGGTGCCGAGCTGCAGGCCCGACGGCAGTTCCGTCTGCTGCGTCGAGTTCGCGCCGGGCTGGCGGATGGTCTGGTACAGCAGATCCTCGAACACCGCGCGCGACGCCTTGAAGCCGTTCGTGCTGGTGTTCGCGAGGTTGTTCGAAATCACGTCCATCTGCGCCTGCTGCGCATTCATGCCGGTGGCGGCAATGTAGAGCGAACGGTTCACTTGTCGATTCTCCTGCGTAAGCTGGCGCGGGCGCTCAGCTGAAATTGAGCAGCTGGTTCGCCGACTGCTCGTTCTGGTCGGCCGTCTGGATCAGCTTCGACTGAAGCTGGAACGCGCGCGCGTTGTCGATCATCGCGACCATCGCGGTCACCGGGTTGACGTTGCTGCCTTCGAGCGAATTCGGCGTGACGACCACGTTCGGGTCGGCATCGGCCGGATTGCCGTCGGCGGTGCGGAACAGCCCGTCGTTGCCGCGCGTGAGCGTGGCCGGATCGGGATTCACGAGCTTCATCTGGTCGACGATCGCGACCGCCGTCGGCGGGTCGCCCGGCATCAGCGCGGAAATCGTGCCGTCCTTGCCGATCGTCACTTCCGCGTTCGGCGGCACCGAGATCGGGCCGCCATTGCCGACCACCGGCAGGTTGCTCGCGTTGACGAGCTGGCCGTTCTCGTCGACGTGCAGGTTGCCGGCGCGCGTGTACGCCTCGCTGCCGTCGGCCGCCTGCACCGCCAGCCAGCCCGCGCCCTGCACGGCGACGTCGAGCGGGTTGCCGGTGCGCGTGATCGGACCCGGCGCGTAATTGGCGCCCGGCGTCGACGCGAGCACGTAGGTGCGCGTCGTCGTCGGGTCGATCGTGCTGCCGTCGCCGAAATTCATCGGCACCGCTCGATACGTCGCGAGTTGCGCGCGAAAACCCGTCGTCGACGCGTTCGCGAGGTTGTTCGCGACGATCGCCTGCTGGTCGAGCGACTGCGACGCACCCGTCATCGCCGTGTAGATCAGTCGGTCCATGGCTGCCCGTTATCCGCGCTTACAGGTTGATGAGCGTCTGGTCGACGGTCTGCTGCGTCTTGATCGTCTGCGCGTTCGCCTGGTAGTTGCGCTGCGCGGTGATCAGGTTGACGAGCTGCGACGTCAGGTCGACGTTCGAGTTTTCGAGCGCGCTGCCCTGCAGCGTGCCGTGGTTCGTGCTGCCCGGCGCCGAGACCTGCGGCACGCCCGACGCGGCGCTTTCCGCATACTGGTTGCCGCCGAGGTTCACCAGCCCGTTCGGGTTGTTGAAGTTCGCGAGCGCGATCTGGCCGAGCACCGCGGTCTGGCCGTTCGAGTAGTTGCCGGTCACCTTGCCGTCGGTGCCGATCGTGTAGGTCGTCAGCGTGCCGCTCGCATAGCCGTCCTGCGCGAGGTTGTTCACGCCGTCCTTGCCGCCGTACTGCGTCGTGCCGGTCAGGTCGAGCGTGAGGCTCTGCGGCGTCGCCGAGCCGTCGGTGTTCGGCACCGTGAACTGGAACTGGCCGACCGACGCGGTCGGCGTGGGCGGCGTGCCGGTCGTCGTGCTCTGGATCGTGCCCGACGAATTGAAGTTGACCGTGCCGAGATCCGTCGTGGCGCCGCCCTGCACGCCCGCGTACGCTTCCCACGTGCCGGCCGTCGACTTCACGAAGTACATGTTGACCGCCTGCGAACCGCCGAGCGAGTCGTACACCTGGATCGACGTCGAGTAGTTGTAGGTCGTGTTGTCGGTCGCGCTGAACGGCGTCTTGGTCGGCACCGTGTCCTGCGAGTTCAGGTTGAACTGGGCCGAGATCTTGGTCGTCGCGGTCGGCGCGATGTTGGTCGTCGGCGCCTGCAGCGGCACGGTCTGCGCGGTGTTGATCACGCCGCCCGCGTTGGCTGCGTAGCCCATCAGGTTGCGGCCTTGCGAATCGACGATGTAGCCGTTCTTGTCGCGCTGGAACGTGCCGTCACGCGAGTACGTCGTCACGCCGTTGTTCGACATCTGGAAGAAGCCGTTGCCGTTGATCGCGACGTCGAGCGACGAGCTCGTCGTGTTGATCGTGCCCTGGCCGAAATTCTGCTCCACCGAGTTCAGCGCGGTACCGATGCCGATCTGCGTGTTGGTCGACGTCGCGACCGAGTTCGCGTACATGTCGGCGAACTGCGCGGTGCTCGACTTGAAGCCGACCGTGTTCGCGTTCGCGATGTTGTTGCCGATCACGTCGAGCGCGTTCGATGCACCCGAGAGGCCGCTCAGACCCTGTTGATAACCCATTTCGGTCTCCGTTTCGAGATTGCTCGATCAGTGTCAGTTGGAGGTGGTGCCGCTGCCGGACGAATTCGACGCGGACGACGTGGTGTTCGGGAAAATCGACGCGACCTGGGTCAGCCCCACCGTCGTGCCGTTCGACAGCACGAGCCCCGCCGTGCCGTCCGCCTGCTTGATCACGCTCTGCACGGTCGACGCCGCGAGCGTCGTGGCCGGCTGCGGCGTGCCGTTGCTGTCGGTGTACGACGCGCTGACGGTGTACTTGCCGTCCGGCAGGGCGTTGCCCGCCGAGTCGGTCGGCGTCCAGTTGAACGGCACGGTGCCGGCCGACTGCGCGCCCGCATTGATCGTGTTCACCACGGTGCCCGCCGAGTTCTTCACGGTGATCGTCAGGTTCGACACCGCGCTCGACAGCGACACGCCGAACGGCGACGCCGCGCCGCTCTTCACCGCCACCGCATTGCCCGGCGCGAGCACGTTCGTGCCGATCAGCAGCGCGGCCTGCGTCTGCTGGCCGGCCGTGAGCTGCGTCGACAGCGACGTGAGCGACGTGTTCAGCTGCGCGATGCCGCTCACCGTGTTGATCTGCGCGAGCTGCGACGTCATCTGCGAGCTGTCGACCGGGCTGGTCGGATCCTGGTTCTGCAGTTGCGTGACGAGCAGCTTCAGGAACGTCGCCTGCAGGTCGCTCGCCGACGTGCCGTTGGTCGACGACACGTTGTTGGTGTTCATCGTGTCGGTCGGCAGGTTCGACACGTTCGTGCCGTTGCTGCCGATCGTCGTGTTGGAGGAAGTCATCCTGGGTGGCCTTCTGTCGGAACTGTCGGGTCTGTAAGGTCGTTCGACGCGGCTTACGAGCCGATCGTCAGCGTCTTGAGCATCAGCGTCTTCGCGGTGTTCAGCGTCTCGACGTTGGCCTGGTACGAGCGCGATGCCGAGATCATGTTCACCATCTCCTGCACCGGATCGACGTTCGGCATCTGCACGTAGCCGTTCGAGTCGGCGGCCGGGTTCGACGGGTCGTAGGTCGACTTCATCGGCGACGGGTCGTCCATCACCTTCGTCACGCGCACGCCGCCCACGCCCTGGCCGGACGCGGTGCGCGCGCCGCCGATCGGGTCGGTCGCGAACACGACCTGCTTGGCCTTGTACGGCTTGCCGTCGGGGCCGGTCGCGCTGTCGGCGTTCGCGAGGTTCGACGCGGTGACGTTCAGGCGCTGCGACTGCGCGGACAGCGCCGAGCCGGCGACGCCGAAGATGTTCATCAACGAAGGCATGGAAGCTCCTTTTGCTCGGATTCGGAGGCGGTGCGCGCCGTTACTGGTTCGTCGTGATCGCGGCGATCATCGCCTTGATCTGCTGGGTCATCACGGTCATCCCGGTCTGGTAGTGCAGCGCGTTGTTCGCGAACTGCACGCGCTCGACGTCGAGATCGACCGTGTTGCCGTCGAGCGCCGGCTGCAGCGGCATCCGGTATTGCGCACGGCCGTAGTCGTCCGACGGGCCGCCCGTCGGGATCAGCTTCGCGGTGCCGGCCATGTGGCCCGCCGCCGTCGACACCATCGACATGCCGCTCGTCACGCCGGCCGGCTGCGTCATCGGCAATTGCCCGGCGTTGCTTGGCGCGAGGCCGCCGCCCGCCTGCTTCAGCGAGCGCGCGAGCGTCGACGCGAAATCGACATCGCGGGCCTGATAGCCGGGCGTGTCGGAGTTCGCGATGTTCGACGACAGCAGTTCCTGCCGGTAGGCGCGCACGTCGAGCGCCTGTCGGCCGAACGCGAATTCCGCATCGAGTTTGTCCAGCATGTGTGCGTCTCTCCGTATGAAGCGCTGCACGCCCCTCATGCCGGATGGCGACCCGAGAGGCTTTTTTCCATGACAGCGATGGTAGGCGTCGGACGCAACCGGCAATCGGGCGAATAACGCGGCAAAGGCCCCCTCTATTCATCGTTTGCGCGACCGCCCCGCTCCCTAGAATGCGAAGCGGAGCAACGGATTGGGGATACGGCGATGACTGGCAGCGCACTTCGCGGAAGGAACGGGCGGCTCACGCACGTCCGGCGTGCGTTTGCGCTCGCCGCGGCGCTCTGGATCGCCGCCCCGGCCGCGCACGCGGACGACGGGATGATCGTGATTCCGGGGCGCGGCGAGTCGGCCGAAACCGCGCTCGCGCACGCCAATGCGGCGAGCGGCGGGCAATTCGGCGGGAATGCGGCGATGGCGTCGGGCTCGGGCCTGGCGCCGGACGCGGGTCGCGCGGCGAGCGGTGCGGGTGCCGGCGCGGTCGGTAACAGTTACGCGCCGCAACCGGCCGGCACGATGGTCGTGACGACCGTTCCGCCGCCGGCGCCTATGCCAGCACCGGCCCCGGCGCCTCGCCCCGTCTACGCAGCCGCCCGTGCCAACGCCGGATACGGCGCGCCGCGCGCCGTCGATCCGGGCGCGATCGCGACGGTCGTCGCCGGCACGGCCGAGCCTGCATCGAATTCCGCACGGCCGACCCCGCAGCCGGCCATGGCCGCGC
>NZ_CABVPW010000067.1:0-25077 GCF_902499025.1 Burkholderia lata
CGCCGTCGGCGAGCGGCACGCCATGCGCCGCACGCCGCCACGCGAGGCCGAGCGTGTCGGCCAGCAGCGCCGCATGGCCAAGCCCGAGCGCGCACGCGGCCGTACCGACCCGGTAGGCGGCACCGGACGCATGCCACGCGGCACCCGCGTCGGCCGCGGCCGGATCGGCCGCGAGGTCGGCCATCGACGCATCGGCCGTCTGCAGGAAATCCTCATAGGCATGCGCATTGACCGTCACGACGCCGAGCGTGCGGGTCGGCGCGGCGGCGACCGCATCGTGTTCGGCCCGCGCGGCATCGGCCTCCCACAGCGCTTCGGACGCGGGCGTGCCGGCGACGTGCCAGTCGACCGTCAGCCCGTAGTCGTGCAGTACGTCGACGAGCGCGACATCCTCGGCTGCGGCGCCGAACAGCGCGAAATCGCGCCACAGCAGCGCCACCGTCTCGCGCACGAACTCGGGCGCCACGCTGCGCCGGCCTTGCGCGTGCTCGCCGAGCAGCAGGTTCGTCCGCGCGAGAAAGCGCTTCAGCTCGGGCGCGCCGCTGGCGCGCAGTGCACGCAAGCACGCGGCCGCGAGCCGCCAGAAATCGTATGGATCGTCGTCGGCGAGCGCGGCCAGCATCGCATCGAGTTCGTCGAGTGCCGCGTCGGGGGCGCCGTGTTCCGCGCGCAGCACGCCGAGCAGCGCCTGTTCGTAGCGGGCACGAATCCGGGTCGCGAACGCGTCGGGCAGCACACGCAGCGTGGCCGGCGGCACCGCACGGCCGACGAGCGCGAGCGCGTCGAGCGGCGCGTTCGCGCGCAGGTCGGCGGCGCTTTGCGCACGCAATGCACGGAAATGCTCGAAGAGAACGGGCGAACAGGCGAGCTCGCGCAGGTTGTGGCGTGCGACGGCCGCGCGAAAATCGCGCAGCGCGGCACGCCAGCCGGCCGAAGTCGGCTCGGCGGTGATGAGCGAGACGGCAGCCGACAACTGCCCCGCGAAACGCGCGGCCGGCAGCCAGCCGGCCTCCGCCAGCACGGCTGCCGCAGCGGACAGCGGCGCGGCCGCGTCGTCGCGATGCTCGAAAGCGTCGGCGGCCGCCGCAAGCCATGCGTCGGCCGCGCGCACGGCCCCGCCACGCGGGTTGGGCAGTGCGTCAGGGTGGGGAACGTTCGCCGGTTCTGGCCTCATGGACACGCGCGCCTGTCATCGTCAAGCTGCTCGCGCGAGCCTCGACGCGCAAGCGTCGGGCCGATGCGAGGCCTGAGCGGTGTGTCCGTGGGCCAAGGGTCCGGTCAGATCTGGACCATCTCGAAGTCTTCCTTGCGGGCGCCGCATTCAGGGCACGTCCAGTTGATCGGGACGTCTTCCCAGCGCGTGCCCGGGGCAATGCCCTCTTCCGGCAGCCCGGCTTCTTCGTCGTAAATCCAGCCACAAATCAGGCACATCCAGCTCTTGTATTCCATCTTAAGCCGCGTCGGGAAAGTCGGTAAATTCGGGAGCCATGATGGTACCGTGTCGGGGCCGGACTGCCTAGCAATCGCGCTGGAGTAACGCGACTACGTTGCGCTGCGCTAAAAAATCCGTCGTGCGGGCCGGATTCCGCCGCATAATGACTGAAAAGTGCGGCCTGCCGGGCAACACAGGGCCGAAAACGCCCATCTCGCCTCGCCGTCCGCATGTCCGTCGCTTGTCCGTTTTTCTCTTGCCCCATTTTTACATGTCCAGCAACGCCCCTCCGATCGTCCTCACCTTCGGCCTGTCCGACCCCACCGGCGGCTCAGGCATTCAAGCCGATCTGTTGACCCTGGCGAGCATGGGCTGTCACGGCGTGTCCGTCCTGACGGGCTACACCGTGCGCGACTCGGCCGCCTGCGACGAAGTGACGGGGCTCGATCCCGACGTCGTCGCCGCCCAGGCGCGCATGCTGCTCGAGGACATGCCGGTCGCCGCGTTCAAGATCGGCGCAACCACGCGCGCGGAAGTCGTCAGCGCGATCGCCGAAGTGGTCGCGGACTACGACGGCGTGCCGCTCGTGCTCGCGCCGGACTTCACGCTCGACGACGAGCACGTGCTCGCCGCCGACGACCTGCGCGAATCGATCGCCGACCTGCTCGCGCCGCAAACCACGCTGCTGGTCGCCGACTACGCGACACTGATCGCGCTCGCACAGCCGGACGGCGACGCCGAAGCACCGAATCTCGACGCGGCCGTCTCGCACCTGCTGTCGCAGGGCTGCGAGTACATCCTGTCGTCCGAGACGGGCTCGCACCGGCTCGTCAACACGCTGTACGGCGAGGAAGGCCAGCTCCGCGAGGACATGTGGGATCGCTCGCCGCACCGGCTGATGGGCATCACCGATACGCTCGGCGCGGCCATCGCGGCGCTGCTCGCGAACGGCCAGGAGCCGCCCGAGGCGGTTCGTGAAGCGCAGGAATACCTGTATCAGGCCGTGCGTGACGCGTTCCGGCCCGGCATGGGTGCGTACCTGCCCGACCGGTTCTTCTGGGCGCGCAGCAACGAAGACTCGGACACGCCGCCGGCCGTGAAGGCCGACCCGGTGCCGAGGACGTCGCATCGGCATTGAGGCACGTGCGGCGGCATGCCCCGCCGTCGCCCCCATGTCACGTCCTTTGGGTGCGACATCTCCGGCCGCTCCGCGCACGCATCGAAATCCGCGCGCACATAAAAAAAGACCCGCATCGCTGCGGGTCTTTTCCTTTGGCTGGAACGCGCATCGCTGCGCGCTCCGGACACCATCGACCGAAGTCGATTACATGTCCATGCCCATGCCGCCCATGCCGCCCGGCATGCCGCCCGGCATCGGTGCGTCTTCCTTCGGCAGTTCAGCAACAGCTGCGTCCGTCGTCAGCAGCAGGCCTGCAACCGAAGCTGCGTTCTGCAGTGCGGTACGCGTGACCTTGGTCGGGTCGACGACACCGGCTTCGACCATGTCGACGTACTCACCCGTCGCTGCGTTGTAGCCGTAGTTGCCCGTACCTGCAGCAACTGCTGCCACCACGACGCTGGCTTCTTCGCCGCCGTTCGTGACGATCTGACGCAGCGGCTCTTCCATTGCGCGCAGCACGATCTTGATGCCGGCGTTTTGATCGGCGTTAGCGCCGGTCAGGGCTGCGATCGCGGTGCGAGCGCGGATCAGCGCAACGCCGCCACCTGCCACGATGCCTTCTTCCACAGCTGCGCGCGTTGCGTGCAGTGCGTCTTCGACACGTGCCTTCTTTTCCTTCATTTCGACTTCGGTCGCTGCACCGACCTTGATCACTGCAACACCGCCGGCCAGCTTGGCCACGCGCTCTTGCAGCTTTTCACGGTCGTAGTCCGACGTCGCTTCTTCGATTTGCGCGCGCACTTGCTTCACGCGTGCTTCGATGTTCACGGCTTCGCCTGCGCCGTCGATGATCGTCGTGTTTTCCTTGCCCACTTCGATACGCTTCGCCTGGCCCAGTTCTGCCAGCGTTGCCTTCTCGAGCGTCAGGCCGGTTTCTTCCGCGATCACCTGGCCGCCGGTCAGGATCGCGATGTCTTCCAGCATCGCCTTGCGACGATCGCCGAAGCCCGGCGCCTTGACCGCAACGGTCTTCAGGATGCCGCGGATGTTGTTGACGACCAGCGTTGCGAGCGCTTCGCCTTCGATGTCTTCAGCGATGATCAGCAGCGGACGGCCAGCCTTCGCGACTTGCTCGAGTACCGGCAGCAGATCACGGATGTTCGACACCTTCTTGTCGTGCAGCAGCACGAACGGGTTGTCGAGGACGGCGACTTGCTTTTCCGGGTTGTTGATGAAGTACGGCGACAGGTAGCCGCGGTCGAACTGCATGCCTTCGACGACGTCGAGTTCGTCAGCCAGCGACTTGCCGTCTTCGACGGTGATGACGCCTTCCTTGCCGACCTTGTCCATCGCTTCAGCGATGCGATCGCCGATCGACGTGTCGCTGTTCGCCGAGATCGAGCCGACCTGTGCGATTTCCTTGTTCGTCGTGCACGGCTTGCTGATCTTCTTCAGCTCTTCGACAGCCGCTGCGACTGCCTTGTCGATGCCGCGCTTCAGGTCCATCGGGTTCATGCCCGATGCGACGTACTTCATGCCTTCGCGAACGATCGATTGCGCGAGGACGGTTGCCGTCGTCGTGCCGTCGCCTGCGTTGTCGCTGGTCTTGGAAGCGACTTCCTTGACCATTTGCGCGCCCATGTTCTGGAGCTTGTCCTTCAGCTCGATTTCCTTCGCGACCGACACACCGTCCTTGGTGACCGTCGGGCCGCCGAAGCTGCGCTCGAGCACCACGTTGCGGCCCTTCGGACCCAGCGTGACCTTGACTGCGTTGGCGAGAATGTTCACGCCTTCGACCATCTTCGAACGGGCGGAATCGCCGAATACGACGTCTTTAGCTGCCATCTTCTAACTCCTTGAATTCTTGGGAATATGTACCGTCGGTGGACGCTTACTTCGCGTTGACCACGGCCATGATGTCTTCTTCGCGCATGACCAGCAGTTCGTTGCCGTCGACCTTCACGGTCTGGCCTGCGTACTTGCCGAACAGGACGCGATCGCCGACCTTCACGTCGAGCGCGATCGGGGCGCCCTTGTCGTCGCGCTTGCCCGGGCCGACGGCCAGGACTTCGCCCTGATCCGGCTTTTCAGCAGCGGCGTCGGGGATCACGATGCCCGAGGCGGTCTTGGTTTCCTGATCCAGGCGCTTGACGATCACGCGATCGTGCAAAGGACGAAGGTTCATATTCACTCCTCTCTTGACTGAGATTGAAGAACGCTTAGGGAATCTGCCCGGCTTATCGCCCGGCAGAGAATTGTTAGCACTCTCGTGCAGCGAGTGCTAATTATATGGACGGGTTTTGACAAATTCAAGAAGGGGGGGTGGCGGTTTTTTTCGGGCCGGCGACGCTCGCTCAACCTTGAGCCTCGTTCACTTGGGCCAGTGCCCGAGACGACCTGAATGACGCAAGGCCACCAACAACATATTCATACAAAACAATGACTTAGCGAGACTTCCGCCCGAGAGCCGGCGGGAGCCGGGAAGATGCCCTGAGCCGCTTGCGCGAGCCGTCGTCACGGATCTTCCCCGGGCGACCACGGTACCTCAGGGAAATCCCGTGCATCAAGGTGCGGCCAGGCAAATTAAATGGGGTTCGGACACTCCATTACGCTCACGATGTGGACGCGCGGCGGCACCCTCGCCCCGTTGCACGGACGAATCTCCTGGAATTTTCTACACCAGCGCGGGCGCCGGACTCTCGGAAATGGCAC
This sequence comes from Burkholderia lata, assembly GCF_902499025.1. Classification (GTDB taxonomy): domain Bacteria; phylum Pseudomonadota; class Gammaproteobacteria; order Burkholderiales; family Burkholderiaceae; genus Burkholderia; species Burkholderia lata_C. The sequence continues at coordinate 5,265 of NZ_CABVPW010000067.1, forward strand.
GCTGCGACACCCGGCCAGGGACCGCAAAATTCTCCACCGTCGAACATTCGTCGACCGTGTCGAGCCGGTAACCATGCGTATACACGGCACACAGTTGAAGCCCGTTTTCCGGACGAAGCGCCAGTTTTTGTCGAAGCCGGTAGATGTGGGTGTCGAGACTCCGCGACGTTCCATCCAGCGCCCGTCCCCACGCCAGCGTCGACAACGAATCGCGGGAAAGCACGCTCCCGATGTTATTGAACAGGAAATTTGCCAGCGCAAACTCCTTTGCCGTCAAATCAATGATTTTTCCGTGCAGCGCGATTGTGCGTGCAAGCGGATTCAGAACATACGGCCCGACCTCGACCCTGCTATCGAGTTTTTTGCTGCGGCCCTTTCGACGCAACAGCGCATTGACGCGAGCGGCCAACTCGATCTCGCGAAACGGCTTACCGATGTACTCGTCAGCGCCTGCGTCCAGCGCGGCGGCGACATCTGCTTCAAGCGTTCTCGCAGCCAGGAACAGGACGGCCGGTTCGTCTCCGACGTTAGCCCGAATCCAGTGCAATAAATTCAGGCCGTTGGCATCCGGAATCCGCCAATCGAGCACGATGAGTTCGACCATCTCCCTTTTAAGAAACTGGACGGCTCGCGCGCTGTCGCACACGCGGAAAATTTCCCGATTCGCCCCTCGCAGCGCCCTTTCAAACGCTGACGCCTGCCCCGGATCCCCTTCCACCAACAAGATACTCATAACACCCCCAGCCTTCGTCGACCCGAATGATTTACATCGCACTCCAAATCGATCGCCTGCATACACCGGTACAAACTTGACGTCTTGTTTTTAATCGCTGCCGATCGATTGAAACCAGTCTCACCTCAACACCAACCTCAAAACCCGATCACCGCGCAACCTTCCAACCCTGACCGCCACCTTGTTTTCTGGAAGTACCTGCTCTGCACCGAGTGCAACGAACGATGTCCGCGGCGCACGTTGGCGGGCAGTCGCAAGCAGGCCATTGAAAGACTGCCAGGCCTCCAGGCACCTGCATTTGCTGGCACCGATGCCGACCTCCATAGCAGTCAACGAGCCGGGAGGTTCACCTTGGCGTGGCACGGCACATCCGCTCAGGCATGTCACTTAGATGTTACTGACATATCAGTAGAATATCGAATTGCTTGCCGAAGATCAAAAAGGGGTAAACCCGTTCCTCGACCTTGCCCCTTTTACGGTGAGTTGAAAACAGGGGACGACCGGACTAATATGTTAGTGATATTCCTGCAGCGATCACTTACGCACATGAACGGACTGACGGGTAACACCCTTGCCGAACAGGCTCACCAGAACCTCGAAGAACTCATCGTCACGCTCGAGCTTGCGCCCGGCAGCGTCTGGTCCGAGGCATCGCTCGCAGAAAAGCTGAATACGGGGAGAACGCCGGTTCGCGAGGCCGCACAACGATTGGCCGCTTCGCATCTCCTTCAGATCGTTCCGCGACACGGCATCATGATCACCGTCCCGAACATTCACGATCAGTTGCTCGTGCTCGAAACGCGGCGTGAACTCGAACGTCTCATTGCACAACGCGCGGCACGACGGGCATTGCCCGAGGAGCGCGAGCAGGTCCGCGAAATCGCCGAAAAACTCGACGCGGCAGGCGAATCACGAGACGTCGTCGCTTATTTGAGATGCGTCTATACCGTCAATCAGCTCATCGCGCGGTTTTCTCGGAATCGCTTCGCCGCCGAGGCTATTGCGCCGCTACATGCGCTGTCACGACGCTTCTATTTCATGTATCACAAGCAGCTGGATGATTTGCCGACAGCAAGCCTGCAGCACACGAGAGTCGCGCGTGCAGTCGCTGACGGTGACGAACAGGAAGCGGGGCGCTCATCCGACATGATGATGGACTATATCGACGCATTTACGCGTGACTGCTTTACGCGTGACTTTGAGCCGCATCGCTCGCGAGCATCGGCCTGATCGTTACTTTTCGGCTTCGATTTGCGATATCGACCGAAGGTTGTACCGCGTCTTTTCACCCGCCACGCCGCACATCTGATCGCGCGCCGTCGATGAATTGAGCAAGCACTTGCGCCACGCAAATGCCGCGCAAGATCGATCGCGCACATGCCGGTATCGGCGCAACATCATCACTTCCGATGGGATCGCATGGACACCCCGCTCATGTCGATCCATCGCGCCGAGTGCCAAATCCGTTACTCCCCTTCCCGCCATTCCTACCCACCCGGAACCGCGACGCATCCCCTCATCGCGGAATTCCCCACCTTTCGATCAATCGATTCATCCGATCCTCTCGAACGGGTTCAGAGATGTAGTATCCCTGGCAATCGATCTGCGCGAATGCTTGCAGCCACTCGAATTGCGCCCTGGTTTCGACACCTTCCACCACGACGTTCTTCTTCAAGCGGCCCCCGAGCTCGACCAGCGTTTCGACCATCGCTCTCGATTCAGCATTTTCATGAACGTCACGCATGAAAGATCGATCCAGCTTGAGCGTATCGACTGCCAGACAATGCAATTTGGTCAGCGACCAGCATCCTGAACCAAAATCGTCGATCGCAACGCTCATGCCGAGATCCCGAATCGATGCCACCGCAGCGGCAAGTATGTCGATCGGACCAGGATCGACGGACTCCGTCAGTTCGATTTGAAAATTCCCGGCACAGACGCCATGGGAATCCAGAACACGCGAAAGTCTTCCTGCCATCTCCGGTCGCGTAATTTCATGAGCGGGCAAATTTACAGACAGAGATAAATCGCGATAACCGAGCTCAGCCCACCCGGCAAGCACACGCGAGGACTCCGCGATCACATAGTCAGTAAACCGGCATGTCAGATGCGAATTCTCGACAAGGTCAACGAACGCTGCCGGCATCAACACACCGTGTTCCGGATGATGCCAGCGTATTAAAGACTCGAATCCGGACAGCAATCCGGTCTGAAGGCGAAGCTTGGGTTGATAGGCAAAGAAGAACTCCTTCCGAACCAATCCACGCTCTGCGTCTTCGACAAGATCATTTGTGTTGCAACGCACGGCCGTACCATCCACAGCGATCTCCAATGCACGCACTCAAGATTTCAGTGCCTGCTGATACGACCTTGCTCCCGCTCCGGGCTTCCCGTCGGCCGTGCATGAACGTGCGATTACTTCCACTGGTACAGCATGCCGGCACCGATCACCTTCTGACCGCCGCTGAAGCCGCCGTTGATCGACGCCTTCAGGTTGTCCGTGATGCGAGCCTGCATGTTGACCGCCATCGCCTTCTGGCCGAGGAAGGTCGACGTACCCACACCCATCCCGAAGTTGGCGTCGCGATCGAGCTGCGGGATCGACGCCATCGCGCCGACGGCCGCGATACCCTGCTTCGCCATCTGGTCGGTCTGCTGCAGTTGCGAACCCAGCGAGTTGATCTGCGCCTGCTGGCCCGACAGTGCCGTCGACAGCGTCGACTGCACCGCATTCAGCTGGTTCACGTTGACCGCATCGGTGCCCTGCGTACCCGGCGCCACGTTGATGACCTGGCGCTGCTGCGTATCGCTGCCGACGGACACCACGTTCTGGCGGCCGCCGTCACTCGAGTTCGCACCGATCGCCACCGAGTTCGAACCGGCAGTGACGGTCGGCTTGTCGGTGCCGGTGCCGTTCATGTCGGCGGCAATGCCGGCGGCGTTCCCGGTTTGCGGTGTGTTGGTCATCAATGTGGACAACTGATTCAGCTGGTTGTTGATGTTCGTCACACCGGTCGACAACGATGCCACGCTCGCGTTCGTCGTGTTCAGGCCTGTGGACAGCGCACTGATGCTGGCCGCCGTCGACGTCGACAACGCGCTGATCGCGGTTGAGGTCGATGTGGCCAGCGCGGTCACGTTGCTGTTGGTCGCATTCAGGCCCGTCGACAGCGTGCTGACCGCGCTGTTTGTCGCGTTGAGCTGGCTGCCGTTGATCGCGTCCGTGCTGGTAGCCGAGACTCGGCCGGCAGCGACGTTCGTGATCTGGCGTTCCGCACCCGGCGAACCGACGCTCAGTACACCCACCGGATTGGCGCCGGCGACCGAGTACGTGACGCCGCCGACCGTGACGCTCGACACACCGACCGCGTTGCCCGTAACCGAGTTCGCGCCGAGCGCGATCGAGTTGGCGACGTTCGCGGTGGCGTTCGATCCAAGCGCGAGCGCGTTGGCCGCGCTGGCCGTGGCGCCCGAGCCGTAGGCCTGTGCGCCTATGGCGCTGGCCGTGGCCTGGTTGCCCAGTGCGATCGTGTTGTCCGCAGTGGCCTGGCTCGAATTGCCAAGTGCGAGCGCGCTGTTGCCGGTTGCCGTGCTTGCGTTGCCGAGGGCAACCGCGCCAGTGCCGGTCGCCGTGTCGTCCGCCCCCATCGCGACCGCACCGGTGCCCGTCGCGACGCTCGGATCGCCGATCGCGACCGCGCCGTCGCCGCTTGCCGTGTTGCCGGAGCCGATCGACACGGCCTTGCCGCCCGTGGCCGATGCATTCTGACCGATCGCGACCGCTCCGTCCGATTGCGCGTTCGAACCGTAACCGACGGCGACGCTGCTTGCGCCCGCGGCAGTCGCGGCTACGCCGGCGGCCAGCGAGTACATACCCGTCGCGGCGCTGTTCGCGTAGTTCGCCCCTTGCGCACCGCCATCGTTGACGCTGTAGTAGTGCGTTTTCGCGGCTTCGATTGCGGTCGAAGTCGATGTGGACAACGACGTGATCGTGCTGTTGGTCGAGCTCAGGCCCGTGGACAGCGAACCGATACCGGTCGAGGTCGACGTGGACAGCGACAGGATCGTGCTGTTCGTGCTGCTCAGGCCGGTGGACAGCGAGCCGATGCCGGTCGACGTCGACGTGGACAGCGACGTGATCGTGCTGTTGGTCGAGCTCAGGCCCGTGGACAGCGAGCCGATACCGGTCGACGTCGACGTGGACAGCGACAGGATCGTGCTGTTCGTGCTGCTCAGGCCGGTGGACAGCGAGCCGATGCCGGTCGACGTCGACGTGGACAGCGACGAGATCGTGCTGTTGGTCGAGCTCAGGCCGGTCGACAGCGACGTGATGCTCGTCGATGTCGAGGTGGACAGCGAAGTGATCGAACTGGTGGCCGAGGACAGACCCGTCGACGTCGACGTGGACAGCGACGTGATCGAGCTGGTGGCCGAGGACAAGCCCGTCGAGGTCGACGTGGACAACGACGTGATCGAGCTATTCGCCGACGACAAGCCCGTCGAGGTCGACGTCGACAGCGAGGTGATCGAGCTGTTCGCCGACGACAGGCCCGTCGAGGTCGACGTGGACAACGACGTAATCGAACTGTTCGCCGAGGACAGCCCCGTCGAGGTCGACGTCGACAGCGAGGTGATCGAGCTGTTCGCCGAGGACAAGCCCGTCGACGTCGAGGTGGACAACGACGTGATCGAGCTGTTGGCCGAGGACAGCCCTGTCGACGTCGAGGTGGACAACGACGTGATCGAGCTATTCGCCGACGACAAGCCCGTCGACGTCGACGTCGACAACGAGGTGATCGAGCTGTTCGCCGACGACAGGCCCGTCGACGTCGAGGTGGACAACGACGTGATCGAGCTGTTCGCCGACGACAGGCCCGTCGAGGTCGACGTGGACAAAGACGTGATCGAGCTGTTCGCCGTCGACAGGCCCGTCGACGTCGAGGTGGACAACGACGAAATTGCGCTGTTAGCCGACGAAAGACCGGTCGACGTTGACGTCGACAGCGACGACACCGCGCTGTCCGTCGAGCTCAAGCCTGTCGACAGCGAGCTGATACCAGTCGAGGTCGAGGTGGACAGCGACGAAATCGAGCTGTTCGCCGACGAAAGACCGCTCGACGTCGAGGTCGACAGCGACGTAATCGAGCTATTCGCCGACGACAAACCCGTCGACGTCGACGTCGACAGCGACGTGATCGAGCTGTTCGCCGACGACAGACCTGTGGACGTCGACGTGGACAACGAAGTGATCGAGCTGTTCGCCGTCGACAGGCCCGTCGAGGTCGACGTCGACAGCGACGACACCGCGCTGTCCGTCGAGCTCAAGCCTGTCGACAGCGAGCTGATGCCTGTCGACGTCGAGGTCGACAGCGAGGTGATCGAGCTGGTGGCCGTCGACAGGCCCGTCGACGTCGATGTGGACAACGACGAAATCGAGCTGTTCGCCGATGAAAGGCCGGTCGACGTCGAGGTCGACAGCGAGCTGATCGAGCTATTGGCCGAAGACAGGCCCGTCGACGTCGACGTGGACAACGACGTGATCGAGCTGTTTGCCGACGACAGGCCTGTCGACGTCGATGTCGACAGCGAGGTAATCGAGCTATTCGCCGACGACAAACCCGTCGAGGTCGACGTCGACAACGACGTGATCGAGCTGTTCACCGTCGACAGGCCCGTCGAGGTCGACGTAGACAGCGACGACACCGTGCTGTCCGTCGAGCTCAGGCCGGTCGACAGCGAGCTGATACCAGTCGAGGTTGAGGTGGACAGCGACGTAATCGAGCTATTCGCTGACGACAGCCCTGTCGACGTCGAGGTGGACAACGACGTGATCGAGCTATTCGCCGACGACAAACCGGTCGAGGTCGACGTCGACAGCGAAGTGATCGAGCTATTCGCGGACGACAAACCCGTCGACGTCGACGTGGACAGCGCGGTGATCGAGCTGTTCGCCGACGAGAGGCCCGTCGAGGTCGAGGTGGACAACGACGTGATCGAGCTGTTCGCAGACGACAATCCGGTCGAGGTCGACGTCGACAGCGACGACACCGTGCTGTCCGTCGAGCTCAGACCGGTGGACAGCGAACTGATTGAGCTGTTTGCCGACGACAGGCCGGTCGATGTCGACGTGGACAACGACGTGATCGAACTATTCGCCGACGACAGGCCGGTCGACGTCGATGTCGACAGCGAGGTGATCGAGCTGTTCGCCGACGACAGGCCCGTCGACGTCGAGGTGGACAACGACGTGATCGAGCTGTTCGCCGACGACAAGCCGGTCGAGGTCGACGTCGACAGCGACGACACCGTGCTGTCCGTCGAGCTCAGACCGGTGGACAGCGAACTGATTGAGCTGTTTGCCGACGACAGGCCGGTCGATGTCGACGTGGACAACGACGTGATCGAGCTATTCGCCGACGACAAACCCGTCGAGGTCGACGTCGACAGCGAGGTGATCGAGCTGTTAGCCGAGGACAGACCCGTCGACGTCGAGGTGGACAACGAAGTGATCGAGCTATTCGCCGACGACAAACCCGTCGAGGTTGAGGTCGACAGCGAAGTGATCGAGCTGTTCGCAGACGACAGGCCCGTCGAGGTCGACGTCGACAGCGAGGTAATCGAGCTATTCGCCGACGACAAGCCCGTCGACGTCGAGGTGGACAACGACGTGATCGAACTATTCGCCGACGACAGGCCGGTCGACGTCGATGTCGACAGCGAGGTGATCGAGCTGTTCGCCGAGGACAGGCCCGTCGACGTCGACGTGGACAACGACGTGATCGAGCTGTTGGCCGACGACAGGCCCGTCGACGTCGACGTGGACAACGACGTGATCGAGCTGTTGGCCGACGACAGACCCGTCGACGTCGACGTGGACAACGACGTAATCGAACTATTCGCCGTCGACAGGCCCGTCGATGTCGACGTGGACAACGACGTGATCGAGCTATTGGCCGATGACAAGCCGGTCGACGTCGAGGTCGACAGCGACGTGATCGAACTATTGGCCGATGACAAGCCGGTGGAGGTCGACGTCGACAGCGAGGTAGTCGAGCTGTTCGCCGACGACAGACCCGTCGACGTCGATGTCGACAGCGACATAATCGAGCTGTTGGCCGATGACAGGCCCGTCGACAGCGAGCTGATACCTGTCGAGGTCGAGGTGGACAGTGAAGCAATCGAGCTATTCGCCGACGACAGACCCGTCGACGTCGAAGTCGACAGCGACGTAATCGAGCTGTTGGCCGATGACAGGCCCGTCGACAGCGAGCTGATACCTGTCGAGGTCGACGTCGACAGCGACGTAATCGAGCTATTCGCCGACGACAGCCCCGTCGAGGTCGACGTCGACAGCGACGTGATCGAGCTGTTCGCCGACGAAAGGCCGGTCGACGTCGACGTGGACAAAGAAGTAAGGCCAGAACCCAATACACTAGCGACCGAATAGAGCTGGCTACCGTTCACGGCATCGGTACTGCCCGAACCGATCAAGCCCGCAGCGACGTTCTGAATACGACGCTCAGTCCCCACCCCTCCGACGCTCACCACACCCGTACCAGATGCGGTCGCAGCAAACGAGCCATAAGTAAAATTGCCGATTGTCACGGGAGCGACCGTACCGGTGCCCCCCGTGTTGGCAGACGCAGTACCTGTCGTCGTTGCTCCAGTGCCCAGCGCGACCGCGCCAGACACGTTCGCTACCGCCGACGCTCCGATGGCTATCGCATTACTCTGCGACGCTGTAGCGCCCTCTCCGAAGGCCGATGCGGACGCCGCACTGGCGGTGGCATAGTCACCGACAGCAGTGGCGTTGGTTGAACCTGACGCTTGTGCTCCAGTACCAAGGGCCACGTCATTGGTCCCGGTCGCCGAAGTGGCCGCACCAATGGCGATAGAGTTGCCGCCGCTAGCGGTGGTCGTGTAGTTAGTGTTGGTACCAATGGCTAAAGCGGAGGTACCAGACGCCCCCGCGGCGTAACCAGCACTGTAATTGGACTGAGCATGAGCATCCTCCATCTGCGCGCTTAAAGCCATTACCGCGACTACCGCGGTGGCAATCGCTTTGGACTTCGTCGGCTTGCCTCGGGCAGAGTCAAGTTCCGATACAGCAACCCACACGCCCAGGGACTCATTCCAGATCGATCGAAATGCCTGATTCATCACCCACCCCGTCTAATCACTCACCCAAACATCCATTAATCGCACGACCGATCTAAATTTATTAATTTGATTCGGAGTGCGAAATCCATCACCCAACAAAACACCGGATGACAATTCAATCTATTTCTGCTGACATGCCACCTCAACCACTCGCAAGCAATCTTCTTTTTTCAATCGCGCTTGACGTCAGGCGCCAGCATTACGAACAATCCGTCTACGCGCATGATGACGACACATCTTCCGCACATCTGATTCCATGAATTCTTGAGTACTCACACGCGCTGAGTCATTCATATCGATGACCCACTGGCCTTATCAGACGAGCCACGTACGATGTACCCCAGAGTGCTCAAAGACTGCTTATCGCCACAATGGAATTGAAACCAGCGCTTCGATTCACGACGAAATCTGCAGCGGCAGCGGCAGATGTGGCATCGACTGAGATGGCAGGCAATTTAATATTTGAATCCTGCCTGCAGCATTCCAAGCGCCATAAACACCCGGATGCACGAAGCACCGATCTTCGCGCCATCGCAAAGATCAAGCACCTCACTCGTCACGAACAAAACTGGATATCTCAAACTGCTTGCGATCCTTATCGCGAATCCAATCAGGCGCACGCCCTACTCCGGACCAGGTCGCTCCGCTGACAGGATCGAAATAACGCGGTCGCCGTTTGGTCGCACGACGCAGGATATCGACCGGAAAAATGTCCTCAGGAGAAAACCCAAACTCGCGAACACAATATCGAATCTCAAGCAAAATCGCCTCGGCAGCGGCCCGCCGCTCTTCAGCAATCCGAGATTCCAGTTTCGCCCTACTCTCCAAATACCGTCGATACGACTCTAGGTTGTGCATTTATACAATTACGTCTTGTCATTCACAAAAAGAGGCATCGACCGAGTCAATAATCCGAGAACGTCTCGCCACTCGCTCCGTCCCTCGCCATCTATCGCAGCAAGTTTCAATGTCAGCGATAGCGAATGATTCCTTCCTGCTCCATCGCGCAAACAATTCAAGTCATCAAAACACCCGGAACGCGTCCGACCCGACAATCCATATGACGCATGCTATATGGACGACGATTGAAAATTGACAACATTTGTCACGAACCAATTGCGCCCCAAAATCCAGCTCGTTCAAAAAAGTTGACAAAAGAACAGCCTGGAAATGCCACTCTATTTCGCAAATCAATCCTGCCATTCGGCCACACGATGCCCAGGCGGATTATTTCAATTTACTTTCACTTAAATCCGACAAGTAAGCCTACCCAATGCACGAGGGTATGTACGGATTCAAGCGACACGATAAAAATGGTGCCAATGAAGATTCTTGCCGTTGACGACGAGCCAGCACAGGCGGCGTTTATCCGCGATACGCTGTGTGCCGAAGGATTCGATGTACGAAGCGCCACCCGGGGCGCAGAAGCCATACGCCTCCTCGAAACCGATACCGTCGATCTGGTCGTGCTCGACTGGAACTTGCCCGACATCTCCGGGCTGGAAGTCCTCGCCTGGATTCGGGCTCGAGTGGGCAGAGATCTCCCCGTTCTGTTCCTGACGAATCGAGTGCGCGAGGAGCAGCTTGTCGTCGCGCTTGATGCTGGGGCCGACGACTATATGGTCAAACCCGTCCGTCGCCACGAGCTGATCGCGAGAGTACGAGCACTCCTGCGGCGGGCCTACCCAGTGAACTCATCGCCGACATCGATCAACATCGGCCGTTATCGCCTGGACCTCGTGACCGAAACCGTATTCTTGAGCGATGAGCCGATCAAACTGACGTCGCGAGAATTCAACGTCGCCGTTGCCTTGTTCCAGAACTGCGGCCGCGCCATACCCAGAGACGCAATGATCAAGTCGATATGGGGGCGCCATAGCGACCATATTTCCCGGACGCTCGATACCCATATTTATCGTGTGCGGTCGAAACTGCGTCTCGGCCCCGAAAACGGTGTTCGACTTCGCGCTGTCTACAATCACGGCTATCGACTGGAGTTGCTCGACTCCAATCACGCGCACGATTCCGAATAGCGGCTGCCGGCACTCCGGACCGGCGACAACCCGCGGCGATCCTGGTGCTGCTGCGGTTGATTCGGCTGCCCGGTGAGCAAGGAGCGCCTGCAGTCAGGCAATGGCGTCACACTGACCACCGCCCTAGCCATGCGCTGGTTGCACGATCCGGTAGCCGAAATCAGTGATCGACATGCCGTTGACCATCGTTGCCCTCTCTGCTGGTACCGCCAATTTCCAGGCGAGCGCGGTGACGCTCAGAATTCGATACAGGGAATGCTGCATATTTCAACCTCACATCAGAGCGTCGTTTCCGGCATCGGTACGATCGCGACCGGCACGGGAGACGGTACGAGCCGCCGTTACCGGACCTGCTCGCGCGGCGGCCTGATGATCGCCTTCGTCGAGCCCTGAATCAGTCGGAACGCAAGCGGCGTGGGCTCACCGTGCCTGGGGCGATCTGCAAGCCAGGCCACGCAGACGGCCAGTGCGATTGCGCTCCCCCACAGTGTCAACAAAACACGCATCGTCACTTCGCCTTCACCTGTTTTGCCGCAGCCTGCATGATTTTTGCCTGCGGTGTCGGTACCGTTTCAAGGACGATCACCAGTGTCACGACAAGTCCACCGATCACCAGACCGCACAGGCTGAGCATCGCTTTATTCATTACGTCGTCACTGCATCGTCAGACCAAATGTTTCGATCGATTCGCACTCGCGAATCAGCTCACTGATTCTCGAATCGCACCGGGAAGACGGGAGGCAATTTGATCACCCGATTGACAGCGACACCTCGCGCGTTGGTCACCGGTGCATCGCCCCGGGTACCGCCGATTGCGACGAAGCTACCGTCGGCATGACGTGACGTGACGTGCGCGCGTTGAACGCTCGCGCGTCGTGATGACAAACCCGTTCTTTCGACAAACCTCAATCGCATCTGCGATGGCATCACTCACTGGCCCGAAAAAAAGCCAAGCGCGAGCTTGGCGTCAAATCCGAGGGGAAGTGCTCCAGCAACAGAGCAGTGACGATGGTACCCGTCCGCACACGGCGAGATTTGAACGATTGTCACATTTAGTAATATTGATCATTTTCAGGGTCGATCATTCGTCGTCACCGCGCGATCGAACAACAGCGAGAGCGTACATTGACAACAAATATCAAGCGGGGATTTTGCGTCAACGAGAGCGAACGGCGGATCGTTGATCGATCAGACACAGCGTCGTGTCTGATCGATCAACCTGCCGGAGACCTTTGCCATGAAACTGCTGAAAATGACCGTCGTTGCCGCTATCGCCTTTGCATTTGCTGGCGCAGCGAGCGCGGCTGATGTGCATCATCACCATCGCCATCACCACCACACGATGAACCGCCACTGAGCACGCCAAAGTGCGGCTTATATTTCGATATACGAATTAAATCACTCGGAAAGTGGCCGTCATCGCGACGGCCCTTATAGCGACACCCGCTCCAGGAATTTTCTGATCTCGAGCGAGTAGGCGCCAGGATGCGAAAACCTGAACATGTGGCCCGTGCGCGGCATGACGACTTCCTGCGCATGCCTGATGCCATCCAGGAGGATCCCCGCAGCTTCTTTGCCGATCAGCTTGTCATCCGCGGGCGTCAGAATGAGCGTGGGGACGTCGATATTTTCAAGCTGGGCCGTATAGTCCGTCTTTTCGATCGACCGTATGCGGTTGACGTAGGCTTTGTGCGGCGTCTCCTTGACGAAGAGCGCGCGGGTCTTTCCGGTCGACCATGAAATCTCCCCATCCCTGTCGAACGACGAAGCCAACTGCGCGGCGTGTACGCGAAGGGTCGTCTGTCGGTAAAAGGGCCCGGGGAAAAACGGTGCGAGCGCTGCCAGCGTCTTGAGCAAGGGCGACGTGATCGGGCTCTTGGCAAAGCCACCGGAAAGCACGAGGCCCTTGAGACCCTTCGGCTGACGCGTTGCAACCGCGATCGAGCAGACTGCGCCATATGAGTCGCCAACCAGCACATAGCTGTCGAGGTCCTTCGTTTGGTCGGTGATGAAGTCGGCCAACGTTTCCAGCTCGCTCACGTCGTTCGGCAAACGAAGGGTACGCATCGCGCGGTTTTGCAAGGCGGTCATCTCGTCAAGATGCCACGGGGCGCCTGAAAAGCAGGGAATCATGACCAAGGTGGGCTCTTTCACTGGGGTACTCCTGGCGGGTTGAATAAACGATGACCCAACTCTAGGAGGACCGCGGCGTTCGATCCAATGGCATTTGCACACGATGTCGATGCACGAGATTCATGGCCTCACGGCCGCGCCAACGACAGCGCGCCCCTGCCGATGCTCAGCCCGCAATCATCATGCTGGTAATCCACTGGACGACGGGTTCGTTGGCGCGCCCTCGGGCTCGAACAACGAGCACCTCCCAGGTCGGCAACGCCAGCGGGAGCTCGAAAAGGCTGATTTGAGCGGTGTCCTGCAACCGCAGTGCGACCCGCTCGGCGACGACGGCAATCGATTCCGACGCGCCAACCATGAACGGAACCGCCAGAAAGCTCGGGCACGTGGCGCTCACCTTGCGGGTACGGCCGAGAGACTCCAGCGCATCGTCGACAGCCCCCCGCGCATCGCCGCGCGGCGAGACCAGGATGTGGGGCAACCGAACGAAGTCGTCCAGGTCCATGTGCAGCTTGTTACCTCGCTTGACCAGCGCCGGGTGCCCCTTGCGCGCAATGCCGACGAAGCGCTCCTTATGGACGATATGGCACTCGAAGCGCTGCGGAACCTGAAAAAAAGAGCCGGCCCCCAACACGATGTCGAGTTCGCCGCTGTCCAGCATGCGCAGAGCGGATTCGGAATCGGCCGGCCTGAGCTTCAGCACTGCGCTCGGCGCAGCCGCCTGGATCCTGGCAAGAACAGGGCTGATGATCGTCAACACGGCGTGATCGGTGGCTGCCACCGAGAGCATCCCTTGAAAACGACCGGGATCGAACGCGCCCCGCGGACTGACGACAAGCCTCACCGACTCGAGCACCGCCGCCACTTGCGGCATCAATTCGACGGCCAGCGGCGTCGGCTCGATCCCGCGGGGGTTGCGAATGAAAAGCTGATCGTCGAAAGCAGTACGCAGCCTCGATAAAGCGTGGCTGGTTGCGGACTGGGACAAATGCAATTTTGCAGCGGCTCTGCCGACGTGCCGTTCGGCCCAGAGCGCCTCCAGCACAACCAGAAGGTTGAGATCGAAACGTGTCAGATCCAGGGGCTTCATGCTGCACAGATCATCGAATGTAAACAGACCCCGGGCGTCCGTTGCAGCGTTGCGATCGAAGCGGTGGCGCTGAACGAGAGCGGGTAGCCGACAATCCTAAACCAGGATCCGCCGTTGATGGTGTCCTGTTTCCGACCCGAGAGAATTTCTACCGATTGGTCGCCGGAACGCGTAGCGGGCTGGACATTCGAACCCGGGTTCGTATGCGCTCGAGTCCCGGCCCCACGGGTCCATCGAACCCCATCCAATCATTCATTTTCATTACACCGATATTTACGGTTTACCTCTCTGCTAAACACGCATCGCGCCCTATCCGTAAGCCCCCGGATTACATTCAGTAATTCAGATGCGAATCATTCTCGTTTACATTGACTTTCCCATTCGACACTCCTACGATGCGCCGGATTGCAGTCATCTGCGTGCCCTGGCCGATCGGCGCCGCCCTTGCGGACAGCGCCTTAAAAGCAGGACTCCACACTAAATAAAACCAGGGATTTGATATGAAGTTTGCGTCGTTCCAGGGAGACAACCTCCGGGCCCGGATGCGCCCCGCCGCATGCGCGGCCATCCTCGCATGCGCATCGTTCGCGAGCGGCGCGGCCTTCGCCGACACGTCCGTCGACGCGCAACCCGAAGCCCCCGAGGCCGACCTGGCGATCCAGGCGAAGCCGACCAACATGTGGACCGGCATCTGGACGCGCCAGAACCTGCTCGGCGACATGGGCGGCATCCGCCCGTGGCTCGGCAAGTACGGCGCGACGCTGCAGATCACCGAAACCAGCGAATACCTCGCGAACCTGCGCGGCGGCCTGAACCGCGGCGGCGCCTACGACGGGCTGACGACGGCCACCTTGACGGTCGACACCCAGAAGGCGATCGGCCTGCCCGGCGGCACGTTCAACGTCAGCGCGCTGCAGATCCACGGCACCAACCTGAGTACGCGAAACCTCGGCACGCTCAACACCGCGAGCGGCATCGAGGCGCAGGGCACGACGCGCCTGTGGGAGCTGTGGTACCAGCAGTCGTTCCTCGACAAGCGCGTCGACGTGAAGATCGGCCAGCAGAGCCTGGACCAGGAATTCATGGTCAGCACGTATGCGAACACGTTCGTCAACACGATGTTCGGCTGGCCCGCGCTGCCGTCGTACGACCTGCCCAACGGCGGTCCCGCCTATCCGCTCGCGGGCCTCGGCGTGCGCGTGCGCGCGCAGATCACGCCGAAGCTCACCGCGCTCGCGGGCGTGTTCGACGGCGATCCGCTCGGCAACAACCCGAACAACCTGAGCGGCACCAACTTCAACCTGCACAACGGCGCGCTCTATATCGGCGAACTGCAGTACGCGCTGAACCAGCCGTCCGACGGCGAAATGGACACCGGCCACTCGAACGGGCTGCCGGGCACCTACAAGATCGGCGTCTGGTATCACAACGGCCGCTTCGCGGACCAGAACGTGGGCACCGACGGGCTGTCGCTCGCGGATCCCGCGTCGAACGGCAACGCGCAGCAGCGTCACGGCAACTACAGCTTCTACGCGGTGGCCGACCAGATGATCTGGCGCCCCGACCCGAGCGGCCCGCGAAGCCTCGGCGTGTTCGCTCGCGTGATGGGCGCGCCGGGCGACCGCAACCTGGTGAGCCTCTCGGCCAACGCGGGGATCGTGCTGAAGGCGCCGTTCGAAGGCCGCGACAACGACAGCGTCGGCCTGGGCGTCACGTACATCCAGGTCGGCAACCACGTGACCGACCTCGACCAGACCGCGCAGTCGTTCGCGACCGGCCCGTACGGCGTACGCACCCGCGAGACGACGCTCGAAGCGACCTACCAGTACCAGGTCAACCCGTGGTGGATCGTCCAGGCCGACGCGCAGTACACGTTCAATGCCGGCGCCGGCCAGAACCCGAGCGACGCGACCCAGCCGCTGCGCAACACGTTCGTGATCGGCGCACGGACGACGATCACGTTCTGAGCGACGCGCCCACGCTGCCCGCACCTGCTGCCCATTTTCGCGCGCCGCCCGGACGGCGCGCTCCCCAGGAGACTCACATGATCCAATCCGCCCCGCTTCGCCGCCTCGCGACGGGCGCACTGGCCGCCGCCGCGCTGACGGCTGCCGCCGGCGCACTCGCCGAGCCGCAAGGTTTCCTCGAGACGCTGCATCGCCACACCACGCTCGTCAACACCGTGCCGGACAACGGCGACCAGAACCCGTACGCGATCGCGGTCGCGCCGGTGTCGGCCGGCACGATCCAGGCGGGCGACGTGCTCGTCGACAACTTCAACAACTCGGCGAACCTGCAAGGCACCGGCAGCACGATCGTCAACTACCGCCCGTCGACGAAGCAGATGAGCCTGTTCGCGTCGATTCCGCGCGACCTGAAAGCGTGCCCGGGCGGCGTCGGCCTGTCGACGGCGATGACGATGCTGAAGTCGGGCTGGGTGATCGTCGGCAGCACGCCGAGCAACGACGGCACGACCAACACCAAGGGCGCCGGCTGCATGATCGTGCTCGATCCGCAGGGCAAGATCGCGTCGACGTGGTCGTCCCCGAACATCAACGACCCGTGGGGCAACATGGCTGTCGTCGACCGCGGCGACAGCGCGACGCTGTTCGTCAGCATGGCCGGCTTCGGCGTCGGCGGCGCGGACGGCAATCCGCCCGTCTACAAGCAGGCGACCGTGCTGCGTCTCGACCTCGACGTACCGGCCGGCAAGCCGCCTGTCATCAAGCAGGAAACGGTCGTCGCGAGCGGCCTCGGCGCGCAGGCCGACAAGGGCGTGTTCCTGGTCGGCCCGACCGGCCTCGCGCTGTCCGGCGACCAGAAGAAGCTGTATGTGTCGGACGCGATCGGCAACCGGATCGTCGAGATCGACGACCCGCTCACGCGCGACACCAGCGCGGGCGTCGGCCGCCAGATCACCGCCGACGGCTTCCTGCGCCGCCCGCTCGCGCTCGCGACCGCACCGAACGGCCACCTGCTCGCGACCAACGCGCAGAACGGCCAGGTCGTCGAAATCGACCCGGTTGCCGGCAAGCAGATCTACGCGCGCTGGATCAATACCGACAAGGCGCAGACGCCCCCCGGCAACGGCAACCTGTTCGGCATCGCAATGACCCCCGAAGGCGACGGCTTCTATTACGTCGCGGACGACGTCAACACGCTGTTGCTCGCGAAGTAACGGAACCACCATGGCAGACGATCTCAACCAGCCACCACGCCCCACGCGGCGCGGCTTCCTGAAGGCGGGCGGCGCCGCGGTGGCCGCCGGCCTCGCGGCGGCGTCGATCCCGGCCGCGAAGGCGGCGGATGCGCCCGCCGCCGCACCGGCTTCGGCCCATGACGGCGTCGAGCCGTTCTATGGCCAGCACCAGGGCGGCATCGCGACCCCGCAGCAGCGCCATGCGTATTTCGCCGCGCTCGACCTGACGACGGCCCAGCGCGCGGATGTCATCGCGCTGCTGAAGACCTGGACCGACGCCGCCGCGCGAATGACGCGCGGCGACACCGCACTGCCGCTCGCCGCGACGGGCAACGACGAAGTCGCGCCGGCCGACGGGGGCGACGCGCTCGGCCTCGGCCCCGCACGCCTGACCGTCACGTTCGGCTTCGGGCCCGGCCTGTTCGCAGTCGCGGGCAAGGACCGCTACGGCCTCGCGAAGCAGCGCCCCGCCGCGCTCGTCGACCTGCCGCGTTTCAACGGCGACCAGTTGCTGCCCGAGAAGACCGGCGGCGACCTGTTCATCCAGGCGTGTGCAGACGACGCGCAAGTCGCGTTCCACGCGGTGCGTCAGCTCGTGCGCCTCGGCGCGAAGGCGACGCAGATGCGCTGGGGCCAGGCCGGCTTCACGTCGGGCAAGCCCGGCGAGACGCCGCGCAACCTGATGGGCTTCAAGGACGGCACGATGAATCCGCCGATGTCCGATCCTGCCGCGATGAACGAATTCGTGTGGGCCGGCAGCGAAGGCCCGGCATGGATGAACGGCGGCACCTATACGGTCGTGCGCCGGATCCGCATCACGCTCGAACACTGGGACAACACCGAGCTCGGCTTCCAGGAGCAGGTAGTGGGTCGCCACAAGTACAGCGGCGCGCCGCTCGGCCAGAAGAACGAGTTCGAGGCGCTCGACCTCGACGCGGCCGACAAGGACGGCAATCCGGTGATCCCGGACAACGCACACGCGCGTCTCGCGTCGCCGCAGCTCAACAACGGCGCACAGATCCTGCGTCGCGCGTACTCGTACAACGACAGCACGAACTTCTACATCGAGCGCTGGCCGCCGTGGCGCCAGCAGACCGAGTACGACGCGGGGCTGATGTTCGTCGCGCACCAGCGCGACCCGCGCAAGGGCTTCATTCCGATCAACGAGAAGCTCTCGAAGCTGGACATCATGAACCAGTTCACCACGCACGTCGGCAGCGCGATCTTCGCGTGCCCGCCGGGCGCGCAACCTGGTTCGTACATCGGCGCCGCGCTGTTCGAGGCATGACGTCGCACCACGCAAGCCAACGCACTCCTTCCCGGCCCGGCCGGATGCAACCTGCTGAAAACGACATGAATACTTCACCCGTTAGCCGCCCGCTGCGGCACCTGATTTCCGCGGCCGCCGCCGCGCTGATGCTGACCGGCGCACTGCACGCCGCGCGCGCGCACGCCGCGACGCTCACGCTGTACAACGCGCAGCACGAGCAGGTCGTCAACCAGCTCGTCAAGGACTTCGAAGCACAGAGCGGCATCGCCGTGAAGGTGCGCTCGGGCGAAGGCCCGGCACTGGCCGCACAGCTCGTCACGGAAGGCG
Source organism: Burkholderia lata (assembly GCF_902499025.1). Taxonomy (GTDB): domain Bacteria; phylum Pseudomonadota; class Gammaproteobacteria; order Burkholderiales; family Burkholderiaceae; genus Burkholderia; species Burkholderia lata_C. Next base: position 24,210 of record NZ_CABVPW010000067.1, read on the forward strand.
ACCGCACGCCGGCCGACGTGTACTTCACCGAGAACTCGCCGGAACTCGTGCTGCTCGACCGCAAGGGCCTGCTCGCGAAGACCGACGGCGCCGCGCTGCAGTCGGTGCCCGCGCGCTTCAACCCGGCCGACGGCAACTGGGTCGGCGTGCTCGCACGCGAGAACGTGCTCGTCTACAACACCGCGAAAATCCAGCCGCAGCAGCTGCCCGCTTCGCTGCTCGATCTCGCGAAGCCGGAATGGAAGGGCAAGGTCGGCGTCGCGCCGAGCGACGCGGACTTCCTGCCGCTCGTGAGCGCGGTGCTCGCGCTGCACGGCGAAGCCGCGACGCTGCAATGGCTGAAGGGCCTGAAGGCCAACGCGCAGATCTTCGACGACGACGAAGGCGTGACGGCGGCCGTCAACCGCGGCGGCGTGCTGACCGGCATCATCAACAACTACTACTGGGATCGCCTGCACGCCCAGCTCGGCGACAAGTCGACCCGCAGCGCGATCTACCACTTCGGCAAGGGTGACGTCGGCGGTGCCGTCAACGTGTCCGGCGCCGCGGTGCTGAAGGCATCGAAGCACCAGCCGGAAGCGCAGAAGTTCGTCGCGTATCTCGTCAGCGAGCGTGCGCAGAAACTGATGGCGGGCGGCCACATCAGCTTCGAGTATCCGCTGCACCCGGGCGTCGCCCCCGATCCGATCCTGAAGCCGTTCAACGAACTGAGCCCGCCGGCACTGACGTTCGAACAGCTCGGCGACGACAGCCAGGCCGGCAAGCTGCTGCGCCAGGCCGGTCTGCTCTGACCATGAGCGACGCCGTGTCCCGCACGGCGCGCACCGCGCGCGACGGCGAGCGTACCGCGACGCGGCGCCGCCCGTCG
>NZ_CABVPW010000068.1:0-23833 GCF_902499025.1 Burkholderia lata
GGCGCGTGTGGCGGGCGTCGCACCGGCCGTGCGCGGGTGCGACGCCTGCGTGAGGGGGGCCATGCGCGCCTGGCACATGCGCCGGGTGGTGTGCGTGCGCGCGGCGGGGCAGGTCGTGTGGCGCGGGCCGCGCCCGGCGCGGTTGTAAAAACGACCGCGTCGCGCGGGCGACGCGTTGCGTCAGCGGTTCACGAGCCGGGCCGGGTAGGCGAGCGCGAGGGCGCAGCCGACCACCATGCATGCGGCAAAGCCGTACAGCCCCGCGCTTTGCGAATGGAACGTGTCGCGCAGCCAGCCGATGAAATAGGTGCTGCCGAACCCGCCGAGGTTGGCGATCGAGCACGCGAACGCGATCCCGCCTGCGGCGGCCGAACCCTTCAGGAACGTCGAAGGCAATGCCCAGACGACCGGCATCGCGGCGGCCGCGCCTGCGTTGATCAGCGAGAACAGCAGCACGGTCCCGAGCGTGCCGTGCGATGACGATGCCGCGATCGCCAGCGCGACGGCCGACACCATGAACGGCACGACGATATGCCAGCGGCGTTCGCGCGCGCGGTCGGAACTTGCGCCGCAGTACAGCGTGGCGAGCACGGCCGCGGCATTCGGGATCACCATCAGCCAGCCGATGTGATACGCATCCTTCACGCCCGTGTCGCGCAGGATCGTCGGCAGCCAGAAGCTCACCGCATAGAGGCCGAGCAGCACGCACAGGTCGATCAGGCCGAGCGCCCATACCTTCGGATCGGAGAACGCCTTGCCGAGCGCATGGCTCTTGTTGCCGGACGGATCGGCGTCGAGGTTCGCGCGCAGCGCGTGCTTCTCGTCGGCATTCAGCCATTGCGCGGATTCGATGTTGTTGGGCAGCCAGCGCAGCACCGCGAAGCCGAGCAGCACCGACGGCAGCGCCTCGAGCAGGAACAGCCACTGCCAGCCGCCGAGCCCGTGCGCGCCGTCGAACGCGCGCATGATCCACCCGGAGATCGGGCTGCCGATCATGCTCGACAACGGCAGCCCGACCATGAACAGCGCGACGATCCGCGCGCGGCGCGCGTCGGGATACCACTGCGTCAGGTACAGCAGCACGCCGGGCAGGAAGCCGGCCTCGGCCGCGCCGAGCAGGAAGCGCACGAGGTAGAACTGCGTCGGCGTGTGCACGAACATCGTCGCACCCGACAGCAGGCCCCACGTGATCATGATCCGCGCGATCCACAGCTTTGCGCCGACGCGTTGCAGCACCAGGTTGCTTGGGACTTCGAACAGGATGTAGCCAGCGAAGAACAGGCCGGCGCCGAGCCCGTACACGGTATCGCTGAACTTCAGCGCGTCGAGCATCTGGAGTTTCGCGAGCCCGATGTTGATGCGGTCGAGATAGGCCGCGAAGTAGCACAGGCAGAAGAGCGTGATCAGGCGTAGCGTGACCTTGCGATAGAGATTTCCGTGCAGCGCGTCGTCGGGGGAAACGGCGGCGCTCGGGTGTGCGGTAGACATGGGATTGCCCCTGTTCGAATGTGTCGGATGAATGGGTGGCCGATCGACGCGAGCGGACGTTCCGCTGCGCACTGGAGTCTGTATATCACGGCAATTAAATAGCGTACACACTAGAAAATACCGAATCGCACAGGCACGATTCCGGCCACATATCGGCAAGCGTTTGCGTAATAAAAACCACGTGTTTGGAGAGGTTTTTGATGGAAATGAGCGCGGGTTGAAAGGGGGTGGAGAGGTGTGGGGTCATGCACAAAATTCGTGCGTATGCGCTTAAAACTAAAGTGTGTGCACGAAAGTCTGCCGATGCACGCAAGCGCATGCGCAGCAACAGGGTCGAATGTGAATCACATGCCGTCTCGGCGACATTCTCGGCGGACGATGCGTAGCGGTCAGGCGATCGTCAGGTGCGCTGCACGCCGGGCGCTGCGGATCCTGATGCACCGCAATGAAGCGGCAACCCGGCTGCCGGTCGTGCCGAATTGAGGGTGTACACTGCTTGTCTTTCCCTTACATGCGGCGCGGGCCTGCACTTTCATGGCGTCTTCGAAGGATTCCTACGACTTTCACGACCAGGTCGGGCACCTGCTGCGCCGCGCGTATCAGCGGCACGTGTCGATCTTCCAGGAAGCGATTCCCGATTCGGATCTCACGGCCGCGCAGTTCGTCACGCTGTGTGCGGTCAAGGAGCGCCAGGGGTGCTCGCTGAACGACATCGTCAAGGCGACCGCGATCGACCAGGCGACGATCCGCGGCGTGGTCGATCGCCTGAAGGCGCGCGCGCTGATCGAGGTGCTGCCCGATCCGAACGACGGCCGCAAGCTGATCGTGCGCGCCACTGCGACCGGCCAAGTGCTGATCGACCGCACGGTGCCGTTCGCGCGGCAGGTGACGGAGCGCACGTATGGGGCGCTCAATCCGGGCGAGCGGGTCGCGCTGCAGTTCCTGCTGCGCAAGATGATGGAAGAAGACGGCGACGCGTGATGCGCGTCGCTCGCGGGGCGGCGGTGATGTCAGGTGGGGCGATCCGTCTGTCGGCCGGCTGGATCCTGCGATGAAGCCGGTGGCCCCTAAACCGTGCCCGTTGCCATCCGTGCATCAGCCGCATCGGCCGTCATCAACCGGCCTGCGTCGCGCAACGCAGCCCGGACCGTCTCCGGCGTAAACGGCGGCGCGTAGAACCGCACGCCTGTCGCATCGAACAACGCGTTCGCGACGGCGGCAGGGCCCGGCACCGACGCCGATTCTCCCGCGCCGAGCGGCGGCTCGCCTTGTCTCGGCATCAGGACGACATCGACGTCCGGCACTTCCGCGAAGGTCAGAATCGGATAGCTCGCCCATTCGCGCGACGCGACCTTGCCGTCGGCGAAGCGCACGCGCTCCTTCAGCGTGCGGCTCAATACCTGGATCACGTTGCCATGGATCTGGTGGCGCACGCCATCGGGGTTGATCATCGTGCCCGTGTCCTGGCCGACCGTGACGCGTTCGATGCGGATCTCGCCCGACACGCGATCGACGTTCAGATCGACGATCCATGCCGACCACGCCGCGCCGAAGCCGGGGAAGCGGCTGTGCACGTAGCGCGCGTAGGCGATCCCGCGGCCGCGCACGAGCCTCGGCATAGCGGGTTCATGCGGCGTGCGCTGCACGCGCGGCGTCCAGCCCGCGCGGTCGGCCACGGCCTGCAGCATTTCGGTCGCGCGCGTGTCCTGCAGATGGCGCAGCCGGAACGCAAGCGGGTCGACGCCGGTCAGCGCCGCGCATTCGTCGACGAACGCATCGTGCGCGAACGAGTTCGGCAGTGCCGACACGCCGCGCAGCCACGACGCGCGCACGAGCGGTGCGAGATCCTCGCAGACGAAGCGGCGATGCGGGCTCGCGTATGGCGACACGGCCGTGCGGTCGCCCATCTCGAACACGCGCGGCTCGGGCGCGATCGTGCCGGTCAGCAGCGCCGCGAGCAGCGGCGCGTCGTTCGACGGGTAGCGCGTCGTGAAGTCGTAGCCGAGCAGGCGGCCGTCACGCGTGACGGTGCCGGTCACCTGCATCAGCTGGCCCGTGCCTTTCGGTTCCCACAGATGCTCGTCCGCGCGCGACAGCTGCACGCGCACCGGGCGGCCGACCGCGCGCGACAGCAGCAGCGCGTCGCCGCACACGTCGTCCGCACCGTTGCGGCCGTAGCAGCCGGCCGCTTCCATCCGCACCACGTCGAAATCGGCTTCGTCGCGCGCGACGAGCGTCGCGAGGTCGTAGCGCAGCGATACCGGATTCTGCGTGCCGGACCACACGGTGATTCGGCCGTCGCCGGGCTCACGGTAGTCGGCGAGCGCGCATGACGGGCCGATCGAGCCGTGCATCTGGAACGGCCACGCATAGGTGCGCGACAGCGTAATCGTGTCGGGCTGCGCGCGCGCCGCATCGACATCGCCTTCATCGAGCAGCACGCGGCGCTTGGCCGGCGCGGCGGCGATCGCGGCAGCCGGCGCGTCGAGCGGCGGCAGCGCCGGGAGTGGCCGCCACGTCACGCGCAGCTGGCGCGCCGCGCGGATTGCGTGTTCCTCGCGCTCGGCCACCACGCCGACGAAATCGCCGATCGCGACGACGGCCACGAGCCCCGGCACGTCGGCCACCGACGCGCGGTCGACGTCGACGAGCGAGGTGCCGACGAATGCGCCGCTGTCGTGGCCCGCATACGGCGGCCGCACGACACGGCCGTGCAGCATGCCCGGCACACGCATGTCGTGCACGAACGTGAGCTGGCCGGTTGCCTTCGCGGGCAGGTCGACGCGCGGCGACGACCTGCCGACGATCCGGTACTGGGCCGGATCTTTCGTGCGGGTGTTCAGATCCAGCGTCAGCGCGATCCGGTGCGCGGCGACGAGCGTGGCGAACGTGGCCGTTTGCCCGTTTGCCGAGATCGTCGCATCGTCGATGTGCAGTTGCGCCGCGTCGACACCGAACCGTTCGGCGGCGAGCGCCAGCAGCGCGTGACGCGCCTGCGCGGCCGCGCAGCGCAGCGGCGTCGCGGAAATCTGGATCGTCGCGCTCGCGATGGTCGGGCCCTGGTTCGGTGTCGCGGCCGTGTCGCCGAGCACCATCGTCACGCGCGCGGCCGGCACGTCGAGTTCCTCGGCGACGATCTGCGCGAGCGACGTGCGGATGCCGGTGCCGAGATCGACGTGGCCGTTGAACGCGAGGATGCGGCCGTCGTCGAGAATCGCGACGAACACTTCCGGCAGCCCCGGCACGTAGGACGACAGACTGCCCGGCTGGCCGGGCGCCGGCTTGACGGGCGGCGCGGGCGGCCGGATCACGGTCAGGCAGCCGTTGCGCGCGAGCAGTTCGGAGCGGTTCACGGATGAAGGATCCTGTCAAGGGAGGGGCGTCGCGCGGCCGGCAGCGGCGTACGCGGGGCGAGGCGGCCGGCGGCCGGGGTGTCCTGTTCCCGGTGTGCGGCGGGCGCAACGGCGGTCGCCGTCGCGAGCGCGTGCGTCGTCAATCTAGGCCGCCAAAAGCGCAGCGTCAATCGCGCGGGCGGGCGCCGGCCAGTGGCGCCGCCGGCCCGCCGCGCCGATTCAGCGCGTGCGCGCCTGCACCGCATCGATCGCCGCGATCGCATCGTCGAGCGGCATCACCGCCGCGTATTTCTGCTGCATGTCGAACAGGTTCGCGTCGTGCGGCGCGATCGCGCGATCGCCGACGCAATCGGCGAGCACGAGCGGGCGGAACCCGTGCGACATCGCGTCGACGACGCTCGCGCGCACGCAGCCGCTCGTCACGGCGCCCGCGACGAGCAGCGTCTGCACTGCGCGTTGCGCGAGCCACGGCGCGAGTTGCGTGCCGAAGAATGCGGACGGCACGGTCTTGCGCACGACGAGCTCACCGGGCGCGGGCGTGAGTTCCGGCACGATCGCGCTGTTCGGATGGTGCTCGGTCAGCGTTGCCATGCCGGGCACCTTCAGCGAGAACACGTTGTCGTCGCTGCCGTCGTCCGCGTACACGATGCGGCTGTGCGCGACCGGCCAGCCGCGTTCGCGCGCCAGCGCGAGCGCATGCGTCGTGCGCGCGATCGCCGGCGCGATGTTGCCGCCGCCGAACGTCGCGGGATCGGCGAAGCCGACCACGAAGTCGACGATCAGCAGGCCGATATTGCCGTGCGGCGGCAGCGGCGTGCCGAAACCCTGCTGGCGATAGACGTTCGCTTCGGCGTGGCGGGAGAGATCGTTCATGGTATCGGGGGCTCGTCGGTCAGGCGGGTTGGTCGGTCACGCGGCCGTCGCGCACGACGGTTGCGCCGTCGAGTTCGACCGTGCAGCGGCGCAGCGGGATGTCGATGTGGCAGGTGGTCGTGCGGCCGCCGCCGCCTTCGTTGTTCGGGCCGAGCGAGAACAGGAAGTTGCCCTCGAACGCGCGCGCGTCCATCCCGATCGTCGCTTCGCGGTCGTACAGCCCGAGCGTCGACCAGCGCGCGCGCGGCTGCAGCCCCCAGCCGATATGCGAGATCGCGTAGCCCTCGGGGTCGGCGAACGTTTCCATGTAGTCGCGCAGCAGGTCGGCGTCGACACCGCCTTCGATGCGCGTCGCATAACCGCCTTCGACGGTCAGTACGATCGGCTCGCTCACGTAGTGCTTCTGCGGCAGCAGGATGTCGCCGCGATCGATCACGATCGTGCCGCGCGCGGTGCGGTCGTTCGGGTAGGTCAGCGCGAAGCCGCTCGGCCAGTGGTCCCAGCGGCCCGGCGCATCGACGAAGCCGTATTCGGCCGTCGGCGGGAACTCGCCGAGCGGGCACACGAGCGCGGTGCCGGCCGCCGACGTCACGCGCATCTCGCGCGCGGCGGCGAGGTGCTTCGCCGCGGCGAGCACGCGCGTGCGATCGACCAGCGTCGGCACCATCCGCACGAGTACCTCGGGCGGCTCGACCGCGAGCAGGATCTTCGTGCCGGACTTCAGGATCTCGTGCTGCTCGGGTGAGAACAGCAGCGTCATCAGGTCGAGCACGAGGTCGCTCTCGCGCAGCGCGGCGATCGCGGCCTTGTTGCCGGTCAGCGGCGTCGTGCCGAGATACGCGAGCGGGTCGCGGCTGAACGCCTTGTCGCCGTTCACCGGCGGCAGGTCGAGCCGGTTGACGATCGCGCCCATCGATTGCGTCGCGATCAGCGCGCACGACAGCGTCTGCGGGTGGGTGGCCGCGCTCGTCAGGATCGTGACGGTCTGGCCCGGTTCGAGGCGCGACAGCGTGAGGACCTGCTTCCACGCGTCGATCAGTTGGGTATCGCTGACTGGCATCGTCGGCTCCGGTAAAGGCGTGAAGGAAAGGGGCGGGCGCCGCGCGATCAGGCCGCGAGCGGCGCGCCGAGGAAGTCGCCGAACGCCGCGTAGAAGCCGGGTGCGTTGTCCCACGGAATCATGTGACCGGCGCCGGGCACGCGCACGTGCCGCATCGATGGCGTCGCGCGCTGCAGTTCGGCGACATCGTCGTCGCGCACCACGTCGCCGCGTTCGGCGGTGATCAGCAGCGACGGCACGGCCAGCTGCGCGGCGTCCGCGTGGAAATCGTCCGTATGAAAACCCTCGTACGTCGCGCGCACCGCGCGCTCGTCGCAGGTATGCAGCCATTCGGCGCGCAACTGCAGTTCGGCATCGGTCCAGGTCGGGCAGAACGCGCGCATGCCTTCGGCGTCGATGCCGGCGCGCGCGAGCGCCATCGAGTCGATGTACCACGGCAGCTTGCCCGGATAGTCGCGGCGGTTCGGGCCCGACACCGGTGGATCGACGAGCACGACCGATTCGAGCCCGCGGATGCCGCGCCGCGCGGCGCGCGCGGCGATCCGCGCGCCCATCGAATGGCCGACGAGGCTGGTGCGCGGCAGGCCGAGTGCGGCGACGAGTGCCGCGATGTCGTCGGCCTGCGCATCGAGGCTGTAGTCGAGTGACGGCGACGCGTCGGACAGCCCGCGGCCGCGCACGTCGAGCACGTAGGTATCGAACGCCGCGCCGAATACTTCGCCGACGAAACCCCACGTGATCGCGGGGCTCGTGATGCCGGGAATCAGCAAGATTGCCGGGCGCGACGCGCGCGCGCCGGTCGCGCCGCCGTAGCGCAGGTAGTGCTGGCGGATGCCGTTCGCGCGGATGTTCGCGCCGTAAAGGAAAGTCGAGGGCATGAATGGACTCCGTCGAATGGGCAGCGTTCAGTACGCGCCGGACAGCAGCGCGCCCGCGCCGGGCACGACCGGCTCGAGGTCGAGCTCGCGCAGCATCGCGTAGGTCGTCGCGATCGCGGCCGTGATCACGGGCTTGCCCGTCATCGCCTCGACCTTCGCGACGGCCGGCAGCGACGGCATCTGCACGCACGCGGACAGCACGATCGCATCGGCGTCCTGGTACGGCAGCGTCTTCACGATGTCGGGCAGGCGCGCCGGGTCGTGACGGCCGACGTCGAGGTTGTCGGGGATCTCCAGCGCGCGGTACGCGAGCACGTCGAAGCCTTCGTTGCGGATGTAGTCGACCACGAGTTCGGTCAGCGGCAACATGTACGGCGCGACGACGACGATCCGCTTCGCGCCGATCACCTTCAGTGCGTCGACGAGCGCGCCCGCACTCGTCAGCACCGGCGCCTGCGCGCCGTTGTCCGCGGTGTGCTTCGTGAGGCGCGCCTGCGACACGCGGTGGTAGCCGTGCCCCATCGCCATGATCGCGACCAGGCACGCGTAGCCGAGCACGTCGACGCGCGCATCGCTCAGTTCCACCGCGCAGCGGTCGGATTCGGCATCCATCGCCGCGAGTTCTTCCTTGACGACCTTCTTCATCCGCATCCGGCTCGAGTGATACGTGAAGCGCTCGGGGCGGATCGTTTCGCGCAGCCGCAGCATCGCGGGAATCTCGGTTTCCATCGTCGTGTTGGAACTCGGCACGATCTGGCCGATGCGGTAGGTCTTGCTCATGACGGGAGGCTCCGTGTCGGTAAGGGTGGGGCGGCGCGCGGGTGCGAGATCGCCTGAAGTCGAGCAAAGTCTAGTGTGTACATTTGAAATTGGCAATGGATCAAAATGACGTCGATCGTGCGTAGGCCGCTTGTGTGTGCGGATATCCGACGAATTATTGGTGTTTTCCCGAATGTCGTGGCGATGGGCGACAATCCGCTTGTCCTGAATAAATTGAGTGTGTACGCTATATAAACGCCATTCAATCCGCCCGCTCTCGTGCCGTATTCGGCGACGGGCCCACGATCAGGAGATCCGCATGAGCACACCCCGTATCGCAATCATCGGCGCCGGTCTCGGCGGCACGGCCGCCGCGGCGCTGCTTCAGCGCGGCGGCTACGACGTCGCGCTGTACGAGCAGGCGCCGGCGTTCTCGCGCCTCGGCGCGGGCATCCACCTTGGCCCGAACGTGATGAAGATCATGCGGCGCATCGGCTGCGAGGACGCGCTGGAGACGATGGGTTCGCATCCGGATTGCTGGTACAGCCGCGACTGGCAGACGGCCGACGTGCTCGCGCAGATCCCGCTCGGCGACTACGCGCGCAAGGCCTACGGCGCGAGCTACCTGACCGTGCATCGCGGCGATTTCCATGCATTGATGACGCAGGCGGTGACGCCCGGCACGATCCGCTTCGGCAAGCGGCTCGCGGCGGTGGAGGACACCGGCGACGCGGTGCGCCTGACGTTCACCGACGGCAGCGTCGAGACGGCCGACATCGTGATCGGCGCGGACGGCGTGAATTCGCGGATCCGCGAGCACCTGCTCGGTGCGGAGCCGCCGCGCTACACGGGATATGTCGCGCACCGTGCGGTGTTCCCGGCGTCGCTGCTCGGCAACAAGCCGTACGACATGTGCGTGAAGTGGTGGTCGGAGGATCGCCACATGATGGTCTACTACGTGACCGAGAAGCGCGACGAGTATTACTACGTGACCGGCGTGCCGCAGGCCGAATGGCCCGAAGGCGTGTCGATGGTCGACAGCAGCCGCGACGAAATGCGCGAGGCGTTCGCGGGTTTCCATAACGACATCCAGCACCTGATCGACGTATCGCCGTCGATCACCAAGTGGCCGCTGCTCGAGCGCGATCCGCTGCCGTTGTGGAGCCGCGGCCGGCTCGTGCTGCTCGGCGACGCGTGCCATCCGATGAAGCCGCACATGGCGCAGGGCGCGGCGATGGCGATCGAGGATGCCGCGATGCTCGCGCGCTGCCTCGACGAAGTCGGTGTCGGCGACTACGCGGGTGCGTTCGCGCTGTACGAGGCGAATCGCGCGGCGCGCGCGTCGAAGGTGCAGCTCGTATCGCACAACAACACGTGGCTGCGCACGAACGAGGATCCGTCGTGGGTGTTCGGCTATGACGTGTTCGACGTGCCGCTCGTCTCGCCGTCGCGCGACAGCGTCACGGCCGTGGCCTGACGCGTACGCGGTGCCCGCGCCGGCCGGCGCTTCGCCGTCGGCGCCACCAGCGCCGCTGCGCGGGTACGCGTGTTTTTCGGCGTGTTATATGTCAGGCGCGCGCCGGCGGGCGCACACCGGCGGCAGTGCCCGCAGCCGGTCGCCCGCAGCCGGTCGCCCTCGGCCCGCGCGCCGCATTCCGGATCCATTCATGTCCCATCCCGCTTCTCCGTCGCGGCCGCTGGCGTTTCGCGTGAACGGCACGCCGCACACCTTCGTCGAGGCTGCGCCCGACGCGCCGCTGCTGCTGGTCTTGCGCAACGACTGCGCGCTCAACGGCCCGAAATACGGCTGCGGGCTCGGGCAGTGCGGCGCGTGCACGGTGCTGGTCGACGGGCAGGCGACGCGTTCGTGCGTCGTGCCGGCCGCTGCCGCGAGCGGGCGCGACGTCACGACGCTGGAGGGGCTCGGGTCGCGCGACGCGCCGCATCCGATCCAGCGCGCGTTCATCGACGAGCAGGCCGCGCAATGCGGCTATTGCCTGAACGGGATGATCATGAGCACGAAGGCGCTGCTCGACCGCGATCCCGCGCCGGACGATGCGGCGATCCGCGATGCGTTGCGCTTCAATCTTTGCCGCTGCGGCACGCACCTGGAGATCATCCGCGCCGTGCATCGCGCGGCACGCTATCTGCGAGGCGGCGATGAAGCCTGACACCGGCTTGCCCGTCGAGCCGGCGTGCGTGACGGTACCCGAGCCGCGCGATGAAGCCGGCACCGATACCTTGCGCGCGCACCGCGCGCGCTACACCTGGCCGATCGGCGATGCGCATGCAGACACGCAGGTATCGCTCGACGTCGAAACACGGACCGCGTCCGACGGGCGAATGACGACCTGGCGCTATCGCGCGCAGGCGGCCGGTATGGGCGCTGTCACGGACGATTTTCATGCGCAGCACGGTGCGACGACCGAACGCGCGGATACCGGCCCCGTCGCGCCGTTCGTCTACCGGCACGCACAGACGTCGGTCGAACTCGCGGATGCCGGCCACGCGATTCCCGGACACGCGCACGTGTTCGCGCGCGAATCCTTCGTCGACGAACTGGCGGGTGCATTGCGGCGCGACCCTGTCGCGTTGCGCCTGCAGCATCTCGATGCGGCGCGGGACGCGGGGCCGCGCGAGATTATCCGGATGGTCAGCGAGCGCGCGGCATGGGGCACACCGGCCGCGGTCGACCCGGGTGCCCATGCGCGCCTGAGCGGACGCGGCTTCGCTTTTGATGGCGCCGCAGCGTCTTCCGGCAACCCGCCGCCGGTAGCCGACGCGATACGCGACGGCGACGCGCGCTGGTCCGCCTGGGTCGTCGATCTCGATGTCGATCGCGCGACGGGCGACGTCGCGGTACGACGCGTCGTGGCCGGGCAGGGTGCCGGCGAACCGGGCGACCCGTCGATGGCCGGCTTGCCGGCGTGGCAGATCGAGGCGGCGATTTCGCGCGTGATGGGCACGCGCTTGTCCGCCCGGCCCGCGCACGACGAAACCGATGCGGGTGCGCAGCCGGATGCGATCGCCCACGAACTCGTTGCGTTCGACGCCACCGCGCATCGCGCGCACGGCGACCTGTCCGAGCACGATGCGCGCCGGATCGAGCAGGCCGCGGCGCCCGCGGCGGCCGCGATCGCGAACGCGCTGTACGACGCGACAGGCGTGCGGTTTCGCGCACCGCCGTTCGACGCCGAGCACATCCGCGCGGCGCTCGCGCGACCGGTGCCGGCCGATTCCGGCGAAGCGGGGCACGACGTCCCGCGTCGCGCATCGCGCTGGCGCCGCTGGCTGGCCGGCGGCGGCGTGGGCGGGGTGGTCGGCGGGCTGATCGGCCTGGCCTGCGCGATCCTGCCGGGCCCTGCGCCGATCGCACCCGTCGCGCCCGGCAGCGCGGACGGTGCGATGTGGAGCGCGGCGACGCTCGAGCGCGGCCGGCTGGTCGCCCTCGCCGGCGATTGCGCGGTGTGCCACACCGCGCCCGGCGGCGCGACCAATGCAGGCGGGCTCGCGCTCGATACGCCGTTCGGCACGATCTACACGACCAATCTCACGCCCGATCCGGAAACCGGCATCGGCACGTGGTCGTATCCGGCCTTCGCGCGCGCGATGCGCGAAGGCATCTCGCGCGACGGCACGCACCTGTACCCGGCGTTTCCGTACACGGCGTTCGCGAAGCTGAGCGAGCCGGACCTGCTTGCGCTCTATGCGTACCTGATGTCGCAGCCGCCGGTGAAGCACGTGCCGCCGAAGACGAAGCTGCCGTTCCCGCTCGACCAGCGGCGCCTCGTCGCCGGCTGGAACTGGCTGTTTCACGAGACGCGGCCGTTCGCGCCGGACCCGGCACGCTCCGCGATGTGGAATCGCGGCAAGTATCTGGTCGACGGCGCCGGGCACTGCGGCGCGTGCCATACGCCGCGCAACGCGCTGGGCGCGGAGAAGGGCGGTTTTGCATACCTGTCGGGCGGCGCAGCCGAGGGATGGGTCGCGCCGCCGCTCGTCGCGTCGCCGGCTACGCCGGTGCCGTGGACCGAAGGCGCGCTGTTCGACTACCTGCGCACGGGCTTCTCCGCGCAGCATGGCGTGGCGGCCGGGCCGATGGCGCCCGTCGTCGCGGGGCTCGCGTCGCTGCCCGAGGCCGATGTCCAGGCGATCGCGCACTATCTCGCGTCGCTGTCGCCGCCCGTCGATGCAGCGGCCGCCGCCGACGCGGCCGCCCGTCAGGCGCGCGGCGCGGAAGCCGTTGCCACGCTGGGCCTGGAGAACGGTCGCCGTGCGTTCGACGCCGCGTGTGCGGTCTGTCATGCGGAATCGGGCGGCGTCGGGCATTTCGGTGTGCGCCCGCTGATGGGGCTCAACACGAGCGTCAGCCAGGCCGCGCCGGACAACCTGTTGCGTGTGCTGCATCACGGGATCGACCAGCCGGCCACCGGCGAACTCGGCTACATGCCGGGTTTTGGCGACGCGTTCGACGACCGGCAGATGGCCGAGCTCGCCGCGTACATCCGCGCGCGCTACGCGCCGGGACAGCCGGCGTGGCGGAACCTCGAGGAAGCGTCGGCAAGGATCCGGTACGACGCGGCGCACTGATCGGCCGCCGCCCAACGAGCGGCCGCCGGACCCGCCGGGCAAATCTACCCGCTGGCGGCATCTGGCCCTGAAACTGGCCGGAAATATTGCCCCATTTTCATCATCGTTTAACCATTCGAAACAATGTGTTCACTGAAAGGGGCATGATCTCCGGCGATCGAGCAGGCATACTGTCGGCTATGTTGCTCAATGCGCGTCGAACGGCGCGCGCTTGCCCCCATGTCTACTCCAGTATCCTTTCGAACCTTGCGATGGTTGACCGTCGCGGCTGCTGCATGCTTGCTCGCCGCGTGTTCGACCGCTTCCGACGTGACCGCGACGTCGAACCCGAACGTGTTTACCGTGACGACGCGCACGGTCGGCGTGTCGACGACGTGGGCCGACGCTCATACGAAGGCCATCGACGAAGCCACCAACTACTGCACGCAGCGCGGCATGCGCGCGAGCATGAAGCAGGAATCGCTGACCAGCGGCAGCCGTGTCGGCGCGCGCTCCGAACTTGCGTTCGAGTGCCATCCGACCTTCGAGACGGCGTCGGACCCTCGCGGTTGAGCCACCGGCGGCGCTGATGCGCCGTCACTACCCGCGTTTTCCTTTCCCCGGATACAAAACGACCCGCGATGCTGTTCACGCACATCGCGGGTCGGCGCACGTCCGTCGTCGGGAGTGGCTGTTGCGGTTACGCCGGCTGCGCCTCGTACAGCTTCACGCACGCGGAGAAGTCGAGCGTGCCGAGCCCTTGCTGGCTCATCGACTGATAGAGCTGCTGCGCGAGCGCGCCCATCCACACCGGCTGGTGCGCATTGCGTGCCGCTTCGGTCGCGAGCCCGAGATCCTTCAGCATCAGGTTCGCCGCGAACCCGCCCGCGTAGCCGCGCGCGGCCGGCGCGGTGTCGCTCACGCCCGGATACGGGTTGTACGTGTCCGAGCTCCAGCAGCGGCCGGTCGACGTATTGATGATGCCGGCCAGCACGGCCGGATCGATCCCGAGCGCGGCGCCGAGCGCCATCGCTTCCGATACGCCCATCATCGAGATCCCGAGCAGCAGGTTGTTGCAGATCTTCGCGATCTGCCCGGTGCCCGTGCCGCCGCAATGCACGACGTTCTTGCCCATGTCGAGCAGCACGGGGCGGATGCGCTCGAACAGCGCGGCGTCCGCGCCGACCATGAAGGTCAGCGTGCCGGCCTGCGCACCGCCCGTGCCACCCGACACGGGCGCGTCGGCGAGCGGGAAGTCGCGCTGCGCGGCGGCGTCGGCCACCGCGCGGACGGTGCCCGGATCGATCGTGCTGCAGTCGATCAGCGCAGCGCCGGCGCGCGCGCCGGCCAGCACGCCGTCGTCGCCGAGATAGACCGCGCGCACGTGCTGCGCGGCCGGCAGCATCGTGATCACGACCGCGCCGCGCGCGGCCGCTTCACGCGGCGAGCCGGCGGCCGTCGCGCCGGCTCGCACCGCGACGTCGACCGCATGCGCGTCGAGGTCGAATACCGTCAGCGTGTGGCCGGCTTTCAGCAGGTTGGCGGCCATCGGGCCGCCCATGTTGCCGAGTCCGATGAATGCAATTTCCATGTGTAGGTCTCCGTGTCGACCGGACTTGGCGCTTGAGCGCCTAGTCCGGTCCCATGCTCCGCATTCAGCGCAGCGCGATCGTCGTGTTCACGCCGCCGGCCGTCGCATCGTCGTCGAACCAGCGCGCGGTGACCGTCTTCGTCTGCGTGTAGAACTGCACGACCTGCTTGCCGTACGGGCCGAGATCGCCGAGCTTCGAGCCGCGCGAGCCCGTGAAGCTGAAGTAGGGCACCGGCACCGGGATCGGGATGTTGATGCCGACCTGGCCGATGTCGATCTCGCTCTGGAACTTGCGTGCCGCCGCGCCGCTCTGCGTGAACAGGCCTACGCCGTTGCCCATCGGGTTGCGGTTGACGAGCGCGATCGCTTCGTCGAGCGTGTCGGCTTCGAGCACGACCACCACCGGCCCGAAGATTTCTTCCGTGTAGATCGACATGTCGGTCGTCACGCCCGAGAAGATCGTCGGGCCGACGAAGTTGCCCTGCTCGTAGCCGGGCACTTTCACGTTGCGGCCGTCGAGCAACAGCGTCGCGCCTTCCTTCACGCCCGAGTCGATCAGCGACAGGATGCGTTCCTTCGCCGCCTTCGACACGACCGGCCCGACGTCCGTGCCGGCTTCGGCGCCGGCATTGACCTTCAGCGCCTTCGCTTTCTCGACGAGCTCGGGCAGCCAGTCGCGCGCCTTGCCCACGAGCACGACGACCGACGTCGCCATGCAGCGCTGGCCGGCCGCGCCGAAGCCCGCGCCGACGAGTGCGTTGATCGACTGTTCGCGGTGCGCATCGGGCAGCACGACCGCGTGGTTCTTCGCGCCCATCATCGACTGCACGCGCTTGCCGTGCTGGCTGCCGAGGTTGTACACGTGCGTGCCGACGCGCGTCGAGCCGACGAACGAGATCGCCTTGATGTCCGGATGCGTGCAGAGACGGTCGACCACCGTCTTGCCGCCGTGCACGACGTTCAGCACGCCCTGCGGCACGCCGGCCTCGATCGCGAGTTCGACGAGCTGCATCGTCGACAGCGGATCCTGCTCCGACGGCTTCAGCACGAACGTGTTGCCGCACACGATCGCCATCGGGAACATCCACAGCGGGATCATGCCGGGGAAGTTGAACGGCGTGATGCCCGCGCACACGCCGATCGGCTGGCGCAGCGTGTAGGTATCGACGCCGCCCGCGACGTTTTCCGCGAATTCGCCTTGCTGCAGCGTGCCGATCGAGCACGCGTGCTCGACCACTTCGAGGCCGCGGAAGATGTCGCCCTGCGCGTCGGGCAGCGTCTTGCCTTGCTCGGCCGTCAGCGTGTGCGCGATCCGTTCGAGATTGCGGCGCACGAGATCCTGGAACTTCAGCATGATGCGCAGCCGCGCGCCGATCGGCGTCGTCTTCCACGTCTGGAATGCGCGCTGCGCGGACGCGATCGCGGCATCGACCTCGTCGAGCGTCGCAAACGGCACGCGGCCGATCACTTCCTGCGTCGCGGGGTTGACGATGTCGCCCCATTCGGCGCTTTGCGATTCGACGAACGCGCCGTCGATCAGCAGCTTGGCGGTGGGCAGGGCGAGGGTGGTCTGGGGAACTGCGGCGTTCATGGAACTCTCCGGGAAACGGTGTGGCGACAAAAAAGGCCCCCGATTCCACCGTGCTTGCGTGCACGGCGGACGGCAGGACGAACTGAAATCGATCGAATGGTGGCCGGCGTCACGCGCGTGCCGGGCGCATCAACGCGGTACACACGAGCGCGAAGACGCCGAAGCCGACGAGGTACGCGATCACGTAGTGCGGCTGGCCGCCGCCGGTCTTGAGCAGCGACGTCGCGATCATCGGCGCGAAGCCGCCGCCGATCACGCCGGCGAGCTGTACCGACAGCGAGATGCCGCTGTAGCGGATTTCCGCCGGGAACTGCTGCGCGAACAGCAGCGATTCCGGCGCATACAGGATCGGGAACACGACGCCGAGGCCGAGCACGATCGCCCACCACGCGTACGACACCTGCTGCGTGCCGAGCATCATGAAGAACGGCGCGGCGAATGCACACATCAGCACGAGGCCGATCGCGAACATCCGGCGCTGGCCGATCTTGTCGCTCAGGTGGCCGCACAGCGGCATCGTGACGAGCGACAGCGCCGCGCCGGCCGTGATCGCGTGCAGCATCTCGGCCTTCGGCAGATGCAGCTGCTGCGTCGCGTACGCGAGCGCGAACGTGACGACCATGTAGAACCAGGTGTTCTCGGCGGCGCGCGCGCCGACGATCGTCAGCACCTCGCGCGGATGGCGGCGCAGCGCGGCCGTCACCGGCGACTTCTCGGCCTTGCCCTGGCGCTGCATCTTCTCGAAGTCGGGCGATTCGGGCACCTTCGCGCGGATGAACCAGCCGAGGCCGACGAGCGCGATGCTCGCGAGGAACGGCACGCGCCAGCCCCACGACAGCATGTCGGCTTCCGGCAGCGCGGCCACCGCGGCCATCGCGACCGACGACAGGATCAGGCCGAGCCCGACGCCCGTCTGCGGCAGGCTGCCGAACAGCCCCTTGCGGCCCTTCGGCGCGTGTTCGACGGCCATCAGCACCGCGCCGCCCCATTCGCCGCCGACGGCCATCCCCTGCAGGAAGCGCATCGCGATCAGCAGCGCGGCGGCCCAGTAGCCGATGCTGTCGTACGACGGGATCAGCCCGATGATCATGCTCGGCACGCCCATCAGCAGCAGCGTGATCATCAGCATCGACTTGCGGCCGATACGGTCGCCGAAGTGGCCGAACACGATGCCGCCCATCGGCCGGCCGATGAAGCCGACCGCGAACGTGCCGAACGCGGCGAGCGTACCGACGACGGGGTCCAGCGACGGGAAGAAGATGCGGTTGAAGACGAGGGCGGCGGCCGTGCCGTAGAGGAAGAAGTCGTACCACTCGATCGTGGTGCCGGCCATGCTGGCCCAGCCGGCCAGCAGGTGGTGCTTCGCGGTGCGCTCGGGCGCCGGCGCCGCGACTGTCGCATGCTCATCGAGGGTGGATCGGGTCTGCATGGTGTCTCCGTGGTGGTTGCCGCGGCTCGTGGTCCGCAGGTCACGGTCGAGTATAGTTATGCGCAGATTCATCATGTACCGATAAAGAAACCGGTTGGATGTGCATTTATGCATATCGACGGCCGGCCCGGAGACTCCAGCCCCTTTTTCCCTCGCTAATGCGACACGCTACCGAGCCGGTTTCCGGCAACCTGAACTGGGACGACCTGCGCTTTTTCCTCGAAGTTGCGCGCACGCAGCGCGCGAGCGGCGCCGCGAAGCGGCTCGGCGTCGACTACACGACCGTCGCGCGGCGCATTCGCGCGCTCGAGGCCGCGATGGGCACGCTGCTGTTCGACAAGTCGCGTTCCGGTGGCTTCACGCTGACGGCGGAAGGGCAGCGGCTCGTCGCGTATGCGGACGCGATGGAGACGACCGTACAGTCCGCGTGCGACCAGGTCGCGAACACGGGCGAGGCGCTGTCGGGCCATGTGCGGATCGGGTCGACGGAAGGGTTCGGCTGCTTTTTCCTCGCGCCGCAGCTCGCGCAGTTTCGCGCCGAGCATCCGCACGTGACGGTCGACCTGCTGCCGGTGCCGCATTTCGTCAACCTGCCGAAGCGCGAGGCGGACCTGGCGATCACGCTCGAGCGGCCCGAGCGCGGGCCTTACGTGGTCACCAAGCTGTGCGACTACCAACTGCGGCTCTACGCGACGCGCGACTATCTCGCGAACCATGATCCGATCACCTGCACGGACGATCTCGCGCAGCACGCGTTCATCAGTTACGTCGACGATCTCGCGTTCAGCAACGAACTGCTGTACCTGGACCGCGCGGTGCCGGGCGCGACGGCCGGGCTGCGCACGACGAGCGTGATCGCGCAGTATTTCGCGGCGCTGCAGGGCGGCGGGCTCGCGATCCTGCCGTGCTTCATGGCGGCCACGCAGCCGGCGCTGGTGCCCGTGCTGCCGGACGACGTGGTCGTCACGCGGTGCTTCTGGCTGACGTGCCGCGAGGATCTGCGCAAGCTGCGGCGCGTGACCGCGCTGTGGGATTACCTGCGGGCGGCGGCGGACGCGAATCGCGCGCTGCTGTCGGGCGAATCGGGGAAGCTGAGATTCGTCGGCGAGCCGGCATAGCGCGCGAGCGTGGCGGTTGCGGCGGCAACCGCGACGATGCGATCGATCCATATGAAAAAACGGCCGACGGAGAGCCGGCCGGTTATCGGGGGGCGAACAGATGGCTTTGACGCATGCGGGCAAGGTGTTCGTGGTCTGTGTGGCCGTGTTCGGCGTAGCCGCGTACTGGCTCGCGTCGCGCATGGTGCGCCGCCAGACCGGCGGCAAGCGCGGATCGGGCGGCGCGGTCGCGTTCTGGTGGCTCGTGTGCTTTTGCCTGGTGTCGCTGTTCTTCCCGTTCGCGTACTGGATCGGCGACGAACTCTACGAACTGGCGGTGTCGCCGAAATACGAGGCGACCGTCGTGTCCTACCAGTCCGAGTGGGACACCTGCGAGCGCAGCGACAGCAGCGGGCGCACGGACAAATACCCGTGCATCAAGTACACGTCGATCCTGGCGGCCGTGATGCCGGACGGCCGGCGGGTCGTGCTGCCGGGCAACATTCGCTCGGGCAGCGTGCCGGTCATCGGCGAGCGCGTCGATGTCGTGTTGCCGCAGGGGGCGAATCAACTGCACGAACGCAGCGTGCGCAGTGTCGGGTTGCTGGCCGGCGGCGGGCTGATGGTCGCGATGATCGGGTACTTCCTCTACCTGATCGCGGCGTACGGTGCCGGCCGGAACCTCGACGGCGCGGCCCGCTTCGGCGTGGCGGCGGTGGTCAACGGGCTCGTGCCGCTCGGCGCGCTGCTGATGGAAATCGGGTTACTGAGCGTGCCTTACCGCTACTGGGTGCGGGGGAATCCGGAAGCGTGGCCGGTGTGGGTGCTGGCGCTCTGCCTGCTGTTCGCGCTCGGGCTGCTGCCCTTGCTGCTCATCTATGCGCGCACCGCGTGGCGCGCGGTCGTGAAGTAGCGGAGGCGGCGGGGTGGTTGTGCCATCATGTCGGCACCGACAGCCGCCAGGAGACGGTCGTGGAAATTCATTCGCAGTGGACGTTCGATTGCCGGCCCGAGCATGTCTGGCCGCATTTCCTCCATGCCCGGATGGACGACACGCGGCCGTTGCTGTTTCGTCTCGGTGTGCCGAAACCGGTCAGTTGCCGCGTGCTCGAAGGCGTGCCGGCCGTCGGCAACACGCGGCAGTGCACGACCGATCGCGGCACCATCGACCAGCGGATCCTCGTGCTCGACGAGCATCGCCGGCTGCGTTACCGGATGGTGGCGTCGACGGTGTGGTGCCGCGACTGGGTCGGGCTGCTCGAGGACGAATTCACGCTGACGCCCGTGGAAGGCGGCAGGACACGCGTCGAACGGCGCACCGTGTTCCGCGCCCGCGGCCTCTTCAGGCCGGTCCGGCAGATCGGGTTGTGGTTCGCATTGCAGCAGGCGCACCGGTATGCGGCCCGCAACTGGCGGCGTCTCGCGATGGCGGCGCATGGGCAGGCGGTCGCGCCGGCGCGCTAGGCTTGGCGGGGCGCGGGCGCGTAATAGATTTGCCCGATATCCGTGTCGCGCACCTGGCCGTTGCGGTCGGCGTCGGTGCGCGTATCGAAGAAATCGAACCTGCACAGATCCGGCCGGCCCAGCGCCTTCAGGACGCTCGACGTGCGCCACGCCGGCAGCCAGTCGGACCACGACAACCGCACGCCCACGAGCAGCGCGAGCAGGACACCCACCGTGAGCGGCCCGCCCAGCAGCATGGCCAGATCGATACCCCGGTCGGAAAAGCCGCCGTCACTGGTCCATAGCGCCAGGATCATGATCGGGATGAGCAGGCAGTTCGTGCCGATGAACATCCATTTCCACGCCAGCCAGAGGCTGTGCGTGAGACCGGCCAGCCCTGTGTCGCTGCACGCGTGATCCATGACCATGCGGTGCCGGTCGGGAGACGACAGCGCGAACAGGCGGCCGCGGCGATCGACCACGGCAACCACGTCGTCGCCGACGTCGAAGCATTGCCCGCCGAGGAACCCGCGGTACGACTCGCCGCCGATTTCGATTTCCACCGGAAGCTTCGCGAACAGGATCTTGCCGTTCTTCCCGACGGTCACGAACGCGTTTTCCGAGACGAAAGTTTTGGTCTCGCGCAGGTTCGCGTAGGACCACGTCGCCGGATGCTCGATCTTGTCGGCCGCGGCGTTCAACCGGGCCAGGATGAGGTCTTCGTCGGTTTGCTGAAACACCAGCGCATTGGCCGCGGCCCCGTTGCCGGTGAGGGCTGCCATGATCGGCACCACGCTGTGCGTGAACCAGTAGCCGAGCGATTTCTTGCGGGCTTCGGGATCGACGGGCGGCACCTGGCGGCTGCCGGCCGTGCCTTGGTCGGGGCGCTCGAGAAAGCGCAATGCGGTCAGTTTGCCTTCGACAAGACGCAGGGGTGACGACATAGTGGTACGCGGCCGCAAGGGACAGGGTTGGCGGAGTCTACCAGTCGTCTGACTTTATGCGCGACGCGCCCGACGCACTGTTCCGCCGGCCCTGCAGTGCGGCCGGCCGCGCGCTGCGATCGCGCATCGACCCCGGCATCAACCCGGGCAACCTAGCCGGTCGGCGAGCTCGTGCAGATCCTTGACGTCGAAGTCCCATGCATCGTCGGCTTTCAGGTCGGTCGTCTGGCCCGGCCCGTGTTCGGTCGGCCGCAGCACGAACGCGGTCGACAGCCCCTGCCGGCGCGCGGCCGCGAGATCGCCGTTGTGCGCGGCGACCAGGCACAGCTCGGCCGGTTCGACGCCGAGAATCTCGACGGTGTCGCTGTACACCTGCGGCGACGGCTTGTACGCACGGACGACCTCCGCGCCGAGAATCGCATCCCACGGCAGCCCCGCGCGTTTCGCGACGTCGACCATCAGCCTGATGTTGCCGTTCGACAGCGGCGCGATGATGAAGCGCCGCTTCAGCCGTTGCAGCGCCGCGACCGCGTCGGGCCACGGGTCGAGGCTGTGCCACGCGAGGTTGAGCGCGTCGATGTCGCCGTCGGGCACGTCGACGATCCCGTAGCGGTCGAGCGTGCGGACGAGGTTCTCGCGGTGCAGGACGTCGAGCCGCACGTAGCGGCGGCGCCCGCTGCGGATTTCTTCCATCGACGGCGAATATTCGGCCCGCCACGCATCGGCGAATTCGAGCGGGTCGAGCGCGGGGGCGTAGCGGTCGAGGAACGCGGCGGCGCCGCGTGCAACGCCGTTTCTCCAGTCGACGATCGTTCCGAAGACATCGAAAACGAGCGCCTTGATTTCGGCAGGGTTCGTCATGGTGATCCAGTGAGGGTCGATCGATGAGGTGTCGAATCGCCGTGCCGCCGGAATGCGCGACGCCGGGTTGATCGTCATTGAATCACGGATACGGAAAGGCGGTTTGGCCGGCCGCGAGGGCGTCCGGTTTGCGCCGCGTCCGGGGGGGGGGGGGCTGGGTCCTCAATGCCGCTTGCGAATCTGCACCTGCACCTTGCCGTCGCGGATCGGCATGACGTCGGGGCTGTCGTCGCCGACCTCGCTCGCGATCAGGTCGTTCAGGCGGCCGTTCATCGCGAGCAGCAGCTCGCCGTGCTGCTTCCGGTCCATCGCGAGGTTGCGCATCTCGCCCGGATCGCTTGCGATGTCGAACAGCTCGACGTCGTTGCGCGCGAACAGGTCCTCCATCGTCGTCGGCCGGTTGAATTCGAGCGGCGAGAAATAGCGCGTGAACCGGTAGCGGCCGTCGAACACGCTGCGGATCGTGCCGCGCAACCGGAAATCCGGCTGCTGCGCGAGCGCGCGACGCAACAGCTCGTCCTCCGGCACGCCTTTCTGGCGCAGCGTGCCCAGTTCCTTCAGCATCCATTCGCTGTCGTAGTAGAGCAGCATCGCGTAGTTGAACAGCGTCGCATCGCGCGCCGCGTGCCGCTTTGCATCGGCCGGCTTCGCGAGCCAGCGCGTGAGATCGTGCCCCTTCAGCGCGCTGCCGCGGATCGATGCGAGGCGCGTATCGTCGAGACCGGTGAGCCCGAGCAGCGTCGGTGCGATGTCGATGTGCGACGTCAGCGCATCGCACTGCATGCCGCCCGGATACGCGGGATGGCGGATCACGAGCGGTACGTGGTTCTGCGGCTGGTACGCGGTCGCGCCCTTGCCGACGAGCTGGTGCGCGCCGACGTGGTCGCCGTGGTCGGCCGTCATCACGACGATCGTGCGTTCGTCGAGGCCGAGCGACTGCAGCGACTGAAGCAGGCGCACGACGTGCGTGTCGCAGTCGCGCACGCAGTTGAAGTAGTTGTCCTGATAGATGCGCAGGCGTTCGTCGGTGAACGGGTAGTGCCCGACGAGGTTCGCATGCGCGGCGTTGAACATCCCGTGCGCCGGCGGCCGTCCCGGTTCGTCGTACGGCTGCCGTCGCGACGCCGCGAGCGGCACGTCGTGCCACGACGTGCGATACAGCACGTCGTTCGGCGGCGGCGCGTTGCCGAGCATCGGGTGGTTCGCGTCCTGCACCGTCGAGCCGTTCGTGTCGGTGTTCACGAACATCGCGTCGTGCGGGTTCACCAGGTTCACCGCGAGGAACCACGGCTTGCCTTCCTTCGCGAGACGCGGCGCGTGGTTGCGCATCCAGCTCACGGCGGCTTCGGCCGTGATCCCGTCGTACTGGTAGCCGCCGCGCACCGACCCGATCAGGTCGCCCACGCCGAAATAGTCGTCGAAACCGTACGACCGGATCGTGCGGTTGTAGTCGGCCACCGGGGCCGTGTACGGGCTCGCGGTTTCGTGCATCGACGCGCTCAGGTGCCACTTGCCGAGATACGCGGCGTAGTAGCCGGCGTCGCGCAGCATGTGGCCGACGGTGCGCACGTCCGGCGACATGTCCTTCTGCCAGGGCACGCCCGCGTTGTCGAGCACTCCGGTGTGCTGGATGTGCTGCCCCGTGTAGACCGTCGAGCGCGACGGCGAGCACACGCACGCGGCGATCTGGTGATGCATGAACGTGATGCCGTCGCGGCGCAGCGCTTCGCGGCCAGGCACCGGGAACGGCCAGCGGTCGAAGTGGCGTTCCTGGTCGGTCAGGATGAACAGGATGTTGTAGCCGGCGGGCGGGGCCGCGGGTGCGGCCGTCGCGCCATGGAACGCGGGTGCGGGATCGACGCCCGCGCCGGCGGCAACCGGGGCGGCCGGCGGCGTG
>NZ_CABVPW010000069.1:0-23426 GCF_902499025.1 Burkholderia lata
CGGCCGACACCGCATGCGCGGCGCTCGGCAGCGGGCTCGCCACCGCCGGCGACGCGCTGCTGACGACGGGCAGCGGCGGCCAGATCGTCGTGCTCGCGGATGCGCTGCCGCCCGCGCGACGCGGGCTGCATCGCTATCGCGCGGCGGCCGGCGGCGGGTATTACACGATGGCCGCGATGCAGAACGTCGGCCTCGCGCTCGAAGCCGTGCGCGGCTGGCTCGGCTACGCGACGTGGACCGATGCGTATGACGATGCGTTCGCCCACGCTGCGTCGGAACGCCTGTGCTTCCTGCCGTACCTGACGGGCGAGCGTTCGCCGTGGATGAACCCCGATGCGCGCGGCGGCTGGCTCGGCCTCGGGCTCGGCGACACGCGCGGCGCAATGATGCGCGCCGCCTTCGAAGGCGTCGCGTTCGCGTTGCGCGCCGGGCTCGATGCGATCCGCGACGCCGATCGCGCCGACCCGGTCGCGATGCTGCGTCTCGCGGGCGGCGGCTCGGTCGATCCGCGCTGGCGCCAGTTGCTGGCCGATGCGCTGGGCGCGTCGCTCCACGCGATCGACTGCCCGAACGCCGCGACACGCGGCGCCGCGCTGCTCGCGGGCGTCGCGGTCGGGCACTGGCGGGAAGACGCGCTGCACGCGCTGGCGCCGGCCGCGTCGCCGGTTGCCGCGCCGCGCGACGATCGACTGCTGGCCGCGCGCCACGCGCGCTTCATCGATCTGTATGCGCGAACGGATGCATGGTTCACGACGGGCGTTTAAACTCGAACACTTGTTGTTTTGCGCCAGCGATGACGCATCGTGGCAAGCCGGCGACCGTTTCCCGCACGCGATGCGCAGCCGGACCGGCCATCATGGCGAGCACGAGATTCTTTCGCCGTGCCGTGCGCGATGCCGCGCGGCACGGCTTCGACAGCTTTGCATGGAACCCGGTGCGAAGCATGGGACCGGCGTCAGCGTTCGCGCACCCACGCCGGGCGACATGAGCGCTGACGCGCCGACCCGGGCCGACCTCACACACAGACAGGAGTCACACGATGAAGACGAAAGCAGCGATTGCATGGAAGGCGGGCGCGCCGCTGACGATCGAGGAAGTCGATCTGGAAGGGCCGCGCGCCGGCGAAGTGCTGATCGAGGTGAAGGCGACGGGCATCTGTCACACCGACTACTACACACTGTCGGGCGCCGATCCGGAAGGGATCTTCCCGGCGATCCTCGGCCATGAAGGCGCGGGCGTCGTGGTGGACGTCGGCCCCGGCGTCGGCACCCTGCGCAAGGGCGACCACGTGATTCCGCTCTACACGCCCGAATGCCGCGAGTGCAAGTTCTGCCTGTCGCGCAAGACCAACCTGTGCCAGAAGATCCGCGCGACGCAGGGCAAGGGCCTGATGCCGGACGCGACGTCGCGCTTCTCGCTCGACGGCAAGCCGCTGTTCCACTACATGGGCACGTCGACGTTCTCGAACTACATCGTCGTGCCGGAGATCGCGGTCGCGAAGGTGCGCGAGGACGCGCCGTTCGACAAGATCTGCTACATCGGTTGCGGCGTGACGACGGGCGTCGGCGCTGTCGTGTACTCGGCGAAGGTCGAGGCCGGCGCGAACGTCGTCGTGTTCGGCCTCGGCGGCATCGGCCTGAACGTGATCCAGGGCGCGAAGATGGTCGGCGCGGACAAGATCATCGGCGTCGACATCAACCCGAAGCGCGTCGAGCTCGCGAAGAAGTTCGGGATGACGCACTTCATCAACCCGAACGAAGTCGAGAACGTGGTCGACCACATCGTGCAGCTGACCGACGGCGGCGCGGATTACTCGTTCGAGTGCGTGGGCAACGTGAAGCTGATGCGCCAGGCGCTCGAGTGCACGCACAAGGGCTGGGGCCAGTCGTTCATCATCGGCGTGGCGGCAGCCGGCGAGGAAATCAGCACGCGTCCGTTCCAACTGGTGACGGGCCGCGAGTGGAAGGGTTCGGCGTTCGGCGGCGCGCGCGGCCGCACCGACGTGCCGAAGATCGTCGACTGGTACATGGAAGGCAAGATCAACATCGACGACCTGATCACGCACACGCTGCCGCTCGAGCGGATCAACGAAGGCTTCGACCTGATGAAGGCCGGCGAGTCGATCCGCTCGGTCGTGCTGTACTGACCGGGAGCGCACCGCGATGCTCGAACTCGTTTCCTCGCATGCGTGCCACGGCGGCGAGCAGCGTTTCTACCGTCACGAATCGGCGGCCATCGGCCTGCCGATGAAGTTCTCGGTGTACCTGCCGCCGCAGGCCGCGCATGGCCGCGTGCCGGCGCTGTTCTATCTCGCGGGGCTCACGTGCACCGACGAGACGTTCGCGATCAAGGCCGGCGCGCAGCAATACGCGGCGCAGCACGGCATCGCGCTCGTGATGCCCGATACGAGCCCGCGCGGCGCGGGCGTGCCGGGCGAGACCGATGCATGGGACTTCGGCGTCGGCGCGGGCTTCTACGTCGATGCGACCGAAGCGCCGTGGTCCGCGCATTACCGGATGGAGTCGTACGTGACGGGCGAGTTGCGCGAGCTCGTGGCGGCCGAACTGCCGATCGACGGTGCGCGGCTCGGGATCTTCGGCCACTCGATGGGCGGGCACGGCGCGCTGACGCTCGCGCTGCGCCATCCGGGCCTGTACCGGTCGGTGTCGGCGTTCGCGCCGATCGCCGCGCCGACGCGCTGCCCGTGGGGCGAGAAGGCGTTCTCGGGTTATCTGGGCGCCGATCGCGAAGCGTGGAAGGCACACGACGCGAGCGAACTCGTCGCGCGCGCCGATGCGCCGAAGTTCGCGGACGGCATCCTCGTCGATCAGGGCCTCGCCGATCAGTTCCTCGCGAACCAGCTGAACCCCGACGTGTTCGAAGCCGCGTGCGAGAAGGCCGGCCAGCCGCTGACGCTGCGTCGTCATGAAGGCTACGACCACGGGTACTACTTCATCTCGACGTTCATCGCCGATCACATCGCGCATCATGCGCGCGTGCTCGCACGCTGAGCGGGAAGGGAAGCAGCTAACGCACACGGCGGAACACTGCGCGCCGCACGATCGCGGGCACATGAAAAAAACGCCGGCGCTGCCCTCGGGCACGCCGGCGTTTTTATTTCCGACAAGCGGCGCTCAGTCGCGCCGCAACAGGCTTGCGCCGTACACGAGTGCCGACAGCGCGGTGATCCAGAAGCTCGTCGGCCAGTCGGTGTGATACGCGAGCACGATGCCGAGCCACGCTTCGAACAGCGCGAACAGCGCGGCGAGCAGCACGCCGGTCGACAGCCGCGTCGTCACGTTCTGCGCGGCGGCAGCCGGCCCGACCAGCAGCGTGAACACCAGCAGCACGCCGACGATCTGCGTCGCCGCGGCCACCGCGAGCGCGCACACCGCGAGGAACAGCATCGACACCGTGCGCAGCGACACGCCCTTGGCTTCGGCGAGTTCGGGCTGCAGCGACGCGAACAGCAGCGGCCGTGCGATCAGCGCGAGCGCGAGCAGGCTGACCGCGCCGATGCCGGCGAGCACCGCGAGCGTGTCGTGGCTCACCGCGAGCACGTTGCCGAACAGCAGCGCGGTGACCTGCGTCGCGAACGACGTATAGAAATGCAGGAACAGCAGGCCGAAGCCGAGCGCACCGGACAGGATCACGCCGATCGCGACGTCGCGGCCCGCGAGCTTCTCGCCGAGCGCGCCCATCCCGATCCCGGCCGCGAGCGTGAAGCCGACCATCCCCCAGATCGGCGAGATGCCGAGCAGCACCGCGCCCGTCGCGCCGGTGAAGCCGACGTGCGACAGTGCGTGGCCGGCGAAGGTCTGCCCGCGCAGCACCAGGAAATAGCCGACGATGCCTGCGAGCACCGCGACGATCCCCGACGCCGCGAAGGCGTTGATCATGAAGTCGTATTCAAACATCGTGCGAATGCCCGGGATGAGCGTGTCCGTGGTGGTGATGGCCGTGGCCGCCGCCACCGCCGTGCGAGTGGCCGTCGTCGTCCTCGTGTTCGTGATCGTGCTTCTCGATCTCGACGTCGCCCGACATCACGAAGATCTTGCCGTTCACGCGCATCACGTCGATCGGCGAACCGTAGAGCCGTGACAGGACGGGCTTCGTGATCACCTCGTCGACGGTGCCGAGCGCCGCGACGCCGTTGCCGAGATACAGCACGCGGTCGAGTGCGTTCAGCAGCGGATTCAGTTCGTGCGCGGAGAACAGCACGGTGATGCCGAGCTCGCGCTGCACGTTGCGCACGAGCTCGACGACGCCGCGCTGGTGGTTCGGGTCGAGGCTGATCAGCGGCTCGTCGAGCAGCAGCAGCTTCGGGCTGCCGAGCAGGCACTGCGCGAGCAGCAGGCGCTGCCGCTCGCCGCCGGACAGTTCCGACAGCGGCCGGCGCGCGAGCGTCGGGCCGCCGACGAGATCGAGCACGCGGTCGACGTCGCGGCGCGTCGTCGCGTTCGTGTGCGGCAGCCCCCAGCGGTGGCCGTCGGCGGCCATCGCGACGAAGTCGTAGCCGCGCATCCGGCGGTTCGCGAGGCCGCTCCTGATCTGCGGCATGTAGCCGATCGACGGATTGCCGCGCACGACCGGCACGCCGCCGACGGACAGCGTGCCGGCCGACACGGGCACGAGGCCGAGCACTGCGCGCATCAGCGTCGTCTTGCCCGCGCCGTTCGGCCCGAGCACGCCGACGAATTCGCCGGGTTCGATCGAGAAGCTGACGTCGCGCAGGATCGTGCGTCCGCCCAGTTCGAGCGTGACGCGATCGACGGCGAGTGCGTGAGGAGTGGCGGTCATGTCGTTACGGTGGTTTATTTCTTGCCGGCTGCCAGCGCGGCCGACAGCGCGTCGAGCTGGCCGGCCATCCATTGCTGGAAGGTCTTGCCGGCCGGCTGCGTCTCGGTGACGCTGACGGTCGGCACGCCGCCGTCGCGCGCGATCTTCAGCATGCGCTTGGTCATCGGTTCTTCAGCCTGGCTGTTGTAGATCAGCACGCGGACCTGCTTCTTGCGCAGGTCGTTCTCGAATGCAGCGACGTCCTGTGCGCTGGCTTCGGTGTCGTTCATCGTCGCGAGCTGGAAGCGCTGGTTGCGCATGTCGAGGCCGATCGCGTCGGACATGTAGCCGAACACGGGCTCGGTAGCCGTGACCGGCAGGCCCTTGTACTGCGTGCGCAGCGCGGCGACCTTGTCGTCGACGGGCTTAAGCGTTGCGATGAACTTCTGCAGGTTCGCGTCGTATTCGGCCTTGTTCGCCGGGTCGGCTCGGCCGAGTTCGGTCGCGATCGCGCGCGCGGCGGCCGGCATCGTCGCCGGGTCGTACCACAGGTGCGGGTTGTCGCCGGCTTTCTTGCCGACGAGATCGGCGACGACGATCGTCGCGCGCTTCGCCTGCTTCGACGCGCCGAGCAGCTTGCTCATCCACGGATCGTAGTTGGCGCCGTTGTAGATCACGACCTGCGCGTGCTGGAGCGCGCGGGCCGTTTTCGGGCTCGCTTCGAACAGGTGCGGATCCTGGTCCGGATTGCTGAGGATGCTCGTCACCGCGACATGGCTGCCGCCGATCTGCGACGCGACATCGCCGTAGAAATTCTCGGCGGCCACGACGTTGACGGTCGCGGCCTGCGCGAGCGCGGGCGCCGCGAGCGACAGGGCGGCAACGGCAGCGGCGAGCCAGCGGACAGGCGACAGGGCACGCCGCGGCGCGCGCTTCAGGGCAATGGACATGGAACTCCTCGTTGGAAGGGGCGGCGCGTGCGCCGCGCGATACGCGTCAGCGTTGCACGGGCTTGTGCTTGCAGTGCCCGCACAGGCCGCTCAGCTCGACGACCTGGTGGTGGACTTCGAAACCGTGCGCGGGCTCGCTCGCGGACAATTGCTTCGCGAGGTCGCCGCCGGGAATCTCGACGGTGTCGCCGCACGAATCGCAGATCAGGAACTGGCCTTCGTGCGGCACGCCGATCTCGCAGCACGCGAAGAACGCGTTCTTCGATTCGATCCGGTGGATGAAGCCGTGCTCGACGAGGAAATCCAGCGCGCGGTAGACGGTCGTGGGCGGCACGCGGCCGCGCTGCGGCTCGAGTTCGGCGAGCAGGTCGTACGCGCCGATCGGGCGCTGCGCGGCCAGCACGCGCTCGTAGACCTGACGGCGCAGCGGCGTCCACGCGAGCCCGTGCTCGGCGGCGAATGCGTCGGCCCGGGACAGCCGGGCGTCAATGGACGATGAGGTAGCCATGGCGTGAAGCAGGGCGATGAAACAAAGTACGGCGATGATATAACGTATCGCCGCGCCGTGCAGCGCGAAATCCCCTTTCCGTCCTCGCTCCGTCCCCTTCATCGCCGATCCGACCGCGCCGCACCGTGCGCGCTGCGCCTTGCCGGGCGTGCGCGGCGGGTCGTCACGCTGCGCCGTTGTGCCGCAGCGCGTCATAGAAAGCCGTCACGTCGCCTTGACAGCACGAATCGCGTATCCGATCATTCGATCACTAACAGAGCAATTGATCGGTTGGCGAGCGTTCGCTCACCTCGCAGCCGTCGTAAAGCAGAACGAACCGGAGACAGCCAGTGAGACTGGAAGACAAGGTCGCGATCCTGACGGGCGCCGCAAGCGGCATCGGCGAGGCGGTCGCGCAACGCTATCTGGACGAGGGCGCACGCTGCGTGCTCGTCGACCTGAAGCCGGCAGGCGGCTCGCTCGCGCGGCTCATCGAGGCGAACCCCGGCCGCGCGGTGGCCGTGACCGCGGACGTCACGCGCCGCGACGACATCGAGCGGATCGTCACCACGACCGTCGAGCGCTTCGGCGGCGTCGACATCCTGTTCAACAACGCGGCGCTGTTCGACATGCGCCCGATCCTCGATGAATCGTGGGACGTGTTCGACCGGCTGTTCTCTGTCAACGTGAAGGGGCTGTTCTTCCTGATGCAGGCTGTCGCGCAACGGATGGTCGAGCAGGGGCGCGGCGGCAAGATCGTCAACATGTCGTCGCAGGCCGGGCGTCGTGGCGAGGCACTCGTTTCGCACTACTGCGCGACCAAGGCCGCGGTGATCAGCTACACACAGTCGGCCGCGCTCGCGCTCGCGCCGCACCGGATCAACGTGAACGGCATCGCGCCGGGTGTCGTCGACACGCCGATGTGGGAGCAGGTCGATGCGCTGTTCGCGCGCTACGAGAACCGGCCGCTCGGCGAGAAGAAGCGGCTCGTCGGCGAAGCCGTGCCGCTCGGCCGCATGGGCGTGCCGGGCGACCTGACCGGCGCCGCGCTGTTCCTCGCGTCGTCCGACGCCGACTACGTGACTGCCCAGACGTTGAACGTCGACGGCGGCAACTGGATGAGCTGACATGGCGCCGCTCGCACGCGCCACCTGCCGGCCGGCCCGAGACGCAGCGGCCTCGCCGCACGTCGCGGCCGCCGTCGAACGAGGAGGGCACGCCTGATGGCCGAGATCGTCGTTGCCGGCGAATTGCTCGCCGAATTCGTCGCCGCCGAGCGCGGCCAGGGTTTCGATACGCCGGGCCTGTTCGAGGGGCCGTTCCCGAGCGGCGCGCCGGCGATCTTCGCCGACCAGGCCGCCCGGCTCGGTGCACGCGTCGCGTATGCGGGCTGCGTCGGCCGCGATGCATTCGGCGATGCGATCGTCGCGCGGCTCGAACGCGATGGTGTCGACGTCGCGCGCATCCGTCGCGTTGCGCGCCCGACCGGCACCGCGTTCGTCGCATACCGCGAAGACGGTTCGCGCAGCTTCGTGTTCACGCTGGCCACCAGTGCGGCCGCGTGCGTCGATGCGTCCGACGTCGATACCGCGATGTTCGACGGCTGCCGTTATTTCCACGTGATGGGCTCGTCGCTGACGAGCGAATCGGCGATCGCGGCGGTGCAGCGCGGCGTGATCGAGGCCGCGCGCGCCGGCGCGAAGGTGTCGTTCGATCCGAACGTGCGGCCCGAAATGCTGAGCTTTCGCCCGATGCGGGCGGCGCTCGACGCGATGCTCGCCGCGTGCCACCTGTTCCTGCCGAGCGAAGCCGACCTGCCGTTCTTCTGCGGGCCGCAGCCGGCCGAGCGCGCAATCGCGGGCCTGCTTGCAACGCATCCGTTGCTCGAGCGTGTCGTGCTGAAACGCGGTGCGCAAGGCAGCGTCGCGTTCGATCGCGCGAACCGTGCGGAAGCGCCGGCGTATCCGGTCGACGAAGTCGATCCGACCGGCGCCGGCGACTGCTTCGGCGGCACGCTGGTCGCGAGCCTCGTCGCGGGCGTGCCGATCGAGGCCGCACTGCGCCGCGCGAACGCGGCCGGGGCGATCGCGGTCACGCGGCGCGGCCCGATGGAAGGTAACAGCAGCGCGGCCGAAATCGACCGTTTCCTGACCGAACGAGGTATCGCATGTCCGGCCTGACGACCTTCGCCGAACGATCGCGCGCCGCGCACGCGGACGCCGTGCTGCGGATGATCTTCGACGCGAACCGCGCGGATGCGCAGCGCGGCATCTATTCGATCTGCAGCGCGCACCGGCTGGTGCTGGAGGCCGCGTGCGAAGCGGCGCGCGCGGACGGTTCGCCGCTGTTGATCGAGGCGACCTGCAACCAGGTGAACCATCTCGGCGGCTACACGGGCATGACGCCCGCCGATTTCCGGCGCGACGTCGACGCGATCGCGCAGCGTTGCGGGCTGCCGCCGTCGGCGCTCGTGCTCGGCGGCGACCATCTCGGGCCGAACCCGTGGCGGCACCGCCGCGCGGCAGATGCGATGCGCGAGGCGGGGGCGATGGTCGCCGCGTACGTCGAAGCCGGCTTCGAAAAGATCCACCTCGATGCGAGCATGGCCTGCGCGGACGATCCGGTGCGGCTCGACGATCGCACGATCGCCGCGCGCGCAGCCGAGCTGTGCCGCGCGGCGGAAGACGCGGCAGCACGTGCCGGCATCGCGCCCGTCTACGTGATCGGCACCGAGGTGCCGACGCCTGGCGGCGAAGTCAGCGGCAGCGGCGACACCGCAGCGATCGCGCAGATCGCGGTCACGCGCAGCGACAGCATCGCGGCGACGCTCGATGCGCATCGCCATGCGTTCGCGGCTGCCGGGCTCGACGATGCGTGGACGCGCGTCGTCGCGATCGTCGCGCAGCCGGGTGTCGACTTCGACGATCGCCACGTGCTCGATTACGACAGCGCGAAAGCGGCGTCGCTCGGCGCGAGTATCCTGCAGACACCGGGCCTCGTGTTCGAAGCGCATTCGACCGACTACCAGACCGAGGGCGCGCTCGCCGCGCTCGTACGCGACCACTTCGCGGTGCTGAAGGTCGGCCCCGCGCTGACGTTCGCGTTGCGCGAAGCGCTGTTCGCCCTGACCTTCATCGAGGACGCGCTGATCGATGACGTCGCGCAGCGCTCGCGGTTGCGCGACGTGGTCGACGCCGCGATGCGCGCGCGGCCCGAGCACTGGGCACCGTACTACCGCGGCGACGAAACCGAGCAGCGGCTCGCGCGCCAGTTCAGCTACAGCGACCGGATCCGCTACTACTGGCTGCAGCCGGCCGTCGCGGCCGCGGTCGAGCAACTGTTCGACAACCTCGCGCGGCAGCCGGTACCGGAAACGCTCGTCGCGCAGTGGTTGCCGGACGTGTACGCGGCATGCCGCGCGGGCGGCCTTGCGAAAGAGCCGCGCGCATGGGTGCGCCACCGGATACGCGACGTGATCGCGCACTATGCGCGCGCGTGCGGAATGCAGCGGCCGGCATGACGGGCCGCGAAGCAATCGCAGTACCGACGACACTTCGAACAAACACAGGAGACATGCCATGCAACGAAAGATGCTCGACGCCGCCGCACGCGGCTTCGCCGGAGCCGCGCTCGCGACGGCGGCGTGCGCCGCGTCCGCCGGCACGCTGACGATCGCGACGCTGAACAATCCCGACATGATCGAGCTGAAGAAGCTGTCGCCGGCCTTCGAGAAGGCGAACCCGGGCATCCAGCTGAACTGGGTGATCCTCGAGGAGAACGTGCTGCGCCAGCGCGCGACGACCGACATCACGACCGGCAGCGGCCAGTTCGACGTGATGGCGATCGGCACCTACGAGACGCCGCAATGGGGCAAGCGCGGCTGGCTCGCGCCGATGACGGGCCTGCCCGCCGACTACGACCTGAACGACATCGTGAAGACCGCGCGCGACAGCCTGTCGTACAACGGCCAGCTGTACGCGCTGCCGTTCTACGTCGAGAGCTCGATGACGTTCTACCGCAAGGACCTGTTCGCGGCGAAAGGGCTGAAGATGCCCGACCAGCCGACCTACGACCAGATCGCCGAATTCGCGGACAAGCTCACCGACAAGGCGAAGGGCACCTACGGGATCTGCCTGCGCGGCAAGGCCGGCTGGGGCGAGAACATGGCGTATGTGTCGACGGTCGTGAACACGTTCGGCGGGCGCTGGTTCGACGAGAACTGGAACGCGCAGCTCACGTCGCCGGAATGGAAGAAGGCGATCACGTTCTACGTGAACCTGCTGAAGAAAGACGGCCCGCCGGGAGCGAGCTCGAACGGCTTCAACGAGAACCTGACCCTGACCGCATCGGGCAAGTGCGCGATGTGGATCGATGCGACGGTCGCGGCCGGCATGCTCTATAACAAACAGCAGTCGCAGGTGGCCGACAGGATCGGCTTCGCGGCCGCGCCGGTCGCCGCCACGCCGAAGGGCTCGCACTGGCTGTGGGCATGGGCGCTGGCCGTGCCGAAGACGTCGAAGCAGCAGGACGCCGCGCGCAAGTTCATCGCGTGGGCGACGTCGAAGCAGTACATCGAGATGGTCGGCAAGGACGAGGGCTGGGCGTCGGTGCCGCCGGGCACGCGCACGTCGACCTATCAGCGCCCCGAGTACAAGGCCGCCGCGCCGTTCTCGGACTTCGTGCTGAAGGCGATCGAGACCGCCGACCCGAACGATCCGTCGTTGAAGAAGGTGCCGTACACGGGCGTGCAGTACGTCGGGATTCCTGAATTCCAGTCGTTCGGCACGGTGGTCGGCCAGTCGATCGCCGGTGCGGTGGCCGGCCAGATGACGGTCGACCAGGCGCTTGCCGCCGGGCAGGCGGCTGCCGACCGCGCGGTCCGGCAGGCCGGCTACAAGAAGTAACGCGGCCCGCACCGTGCGCGATGGCGCACGGTGCGCGTCGTCGAAGCTGACAGGCGGGCAGGCCTTCGCGCCCGCGCATCAACCGGAGGGACTCCGATCATGCGTCACCTGCGTCTTCCCCTGAGCCACGCTCACGCGCCGTCGGTCGGCGACGCGTCGTCGCCGCCCGGCGCGCCGCGCCGCGCGCGCGGCGGTGCGAGCTGGCTCGTCTCGCCGTCCGTCGCGGTGCTGCTGCTGTGGATGTCGATTCCGCTCGCGATGACGATCTGGTATTCGTTTTCGCGCTACAACCTGCTGAACCCGGACGTGAAGGGCTTCGCGGGGCTCGACAACTACCGCTTCCTCGCGACCGATCCGTCGTTCCTGCCGGCGATCTGGCACACGCTCGTGCTGATCGGCGCAGTGCTCGCGATCACCGTGGTCGGCGGCGTGCTGATGTCCGTGCTGTTCGACCGCAAGTTCTACGGGCAGGGCGTGGCACGCCTGCTCGCGATCGCGCCGTTCTTCGTGATGCCGACGGTGTCCGCGCTGATCTGGAAGAACATGATCCTGCACCCAGTGTACGGGCTCGTCGCGAACGCGATGCGCGCGCTCGGGATGACGCCGATCGACTGGTTCGCCGATTACCCGCTCACCGCGGTGATCATCATCGTCGCGTGGCAGTGGCTGCCGTTCGCGTTCCTGATCCTGTTCACCGCGATCCAGTCGCTCGACCAGGAGCAGAAGGAAGCCGCGCGCATCGACGGCGCGGGCCCGATCGCGATGTTCTTCTACATCACGCTGCCGCACCTGAAGCGCGCGATCGCGGTGGTCGTGATGATGGAGACGATCTTCCTGCTGTCGATCTTCGCGGAAATCTACACGACGACCGGCGGCGGCCCCGGCGACGCGACGACCAACCTGTCGTACCTGATCTACGCGCTCGGCCTGCAGCAGTTCGACGTCGGCCTCGCGTCCGCCGGCGGCATCATCGCCGTGGTGGTCGCGAACGTCGTGTCGTTCTTCCTCGTGCGGATGCTCGCGCGCAACCTGAAGGGAGAGTACGAGAAATGAGCGACCTGACCTTCGAAGGCCGGCGCGTGCCGGCCGTGTTCGACCTCGTGAGGCGCGCGCTGCCCGGCACGCTCGCGTGGCTGATCGCGCTGTTGCTGTTCTTCCCGATCTTCTGGATGGCGATCACCGCGTTCAAGACCGAGCAGCAGGCGTATGCGTCGACGCTGTTCTTCATCCCGACGCTCGACAGCTTCCGCGAGGTGTTCGCGCGCAGCAACTACTTCGCGTTCGCATGGAATTCGGTGTTGATCTCGGCGGGCGTCACGGTGATCTCGCTGCTGTTCGCGGTGCCGGCCGCGTACGCGATGGCGTTCTTCCCGAACCACCGCACGCAGAAGGTGCTGCTGTGGATGCTGTCGACCAAGATGATGCCGTCGGTCGGCGTGCTCGTGCCGATCTACCTGTTGTGGAAGAACGCGGGGCTGCTCGATACCGTGTCGGGCCTCGTGATCGTCTACACGCTGATCAACCTGCCGATCGCGGTGTGGATGACCTTCACGTACTTCAACGAGATCCCGAAGGACATCCTCGAAGCCGGGCGCATCGACGGTGCGTCGACGTGGCAGGAGATCGTCTACCTGCTGATGCCGATGGCGCTGCCGGGGCTTGCATCCACCGCGCTGCTGCTCGTGATCCTGTCGTGGAACGAGGCGTTCTGGAGCATCAACCTGTCGAGCTCGAACGCGGCGCCGCTGACCGTGTTCATCGCGTCGTACTCGAGCCCCGAGGGGCTGTTCTGGGCGAAGCTGTCTGCCGCGTCGCTGCTCGCGGTCGCGCCGATCCTGATCGTCGGCTGGCTGTCGCAGAAGCAGCTCGTGCGCGGGCTCACGTTCGGAGCCGTCAAATGACCGCGATGAACGTATTGATCTGCGATTGCGACGGCGTGTTGATCGACAGCGAGGCGGTGGCGGCCGACGTGCTCGTGCGCGAACTCGATGCCCGCTGGCCGGGTGTGGATGCGCGGCCGGCCGTGATGCCGCTGCTCGGGCTGCGCATCGAGCGCGTGCTGGCCGGCGCGGGCGACGCGCTGGGCCGCACGCTGTCGAACGACGACGTCGTCGAAATCCGCGCCGCGGTCGAGGCGGCGGCCGTCAATGCGCCGATGGTCGACGGCATCGATGCGGCGCTGGCCGCGATTCGACTGACGACGGCCTGTGCGAGCAACAGCTACCGCGCGTACGTCGAGGCGGCACTGACCCGGACGGGTCTCGCGCGCTTCTTCGGCGACCGGCTGTTCTGCGCGGACGCCGTCGCGCGGCCGAAGCCGGCGCCCGACGTGTATCTCGCGGCGGCGCGCACGCTCGGCGTCGCGCCGGCGCAGTGCCTCGTGGTGGAGGACAGCGCGACCGGCATCACCGCGGCCGCCGCGGCCGGCATGACCGTGCTCGGCTTTGTCGGCGGCGGGCATGCGTCGGCCGCGCAGATCGACGCGCTGCGCGGGATCGGCGCGCGTCACGTATTCGACGACATGCACGAGCTGCCCGGCTACGTCGCGCGCTGGCAGGCGACCGGCGCGGTGCTGCCGAGCTAGCAACCACGAACGATTGCGCGCCGCGTTCGACGCGGCGCATCACGAACGAACGGAGACAGATCATGGCAAGCGTGCTCCTGCGCAACATCGCGAAGCGCTACGACGACACCGAAGTGCTGCGCAACGTGAACCTCGACATCGCCGACGGCGAATTCGTCGTGTTCGTCGGCCCGAGCGGCTGCGGCAAATCCACGCTGATGAGGATGATCGCGGGCCTCGAGGATATTTCGAGCGGCGACCTGCTGATCGACGGCGCGAAGGTCAACGACGTGCCGAGCGCGAAGCGCGGCATCGCGATGGTGTTCCAGTCGTATGCGCTGTACCCGCACATGACGCTGTACGACAACATGGCGTTCGGTCTGAAGCTCGCGGGCGCGAAGAAGCTGGAGATCGACCAGGCCGTGAAGCAGGCCGCGAAGATCCTGCACATCGACCACCTGCTCGACCGCAAGCCGAAGCAGCTGTCGGGCGGCCAGCGGCAGCGCGTCGCGATCGGCCGCGCGATCACGCGCAAGCCGAAGGTATTCCTGTTCGACGAGCCGCTGTCGAACCTCGATGCGGCGCTGCGCGTGAAGATGCGGCTGGAGTTCGCGCGGCTGCACGACGAGCTGAAGACGACGATGATCTACGTGACGCACGACCAGGTCGAGGCGATGACGCTCGCCGACAAGATCGTCGTGCTGTCGGGCGGCGCGGTACAGCAGGTCGGTACGCCGAACGAGCTGTACCACGCGCCGGCGAACCAGTTCGTCGCGGGCTTCATCGGCTCGCCGAAGATGAACTTCCTGAAGGGCACCGTCGAATCGGTCGATGCGGGCGGCGTGCTCGTGCGGTTCGACAGTGGCGAGACGCAGCGTGTCGCGGTCGAAGCAGCGGGCTTGCAGCGCGGTGCGGCGGTGACGGTCGGCGTGCGGCCCGAGCACCTGAAAGTCGAAGCCGCGGCCACTGGCGTCGCTGCGAAGACGATGGCCGTCGAGTCGCTCGGCGATGCCGCGTACCTGTATGCGGAGTCGGCCGTCGCGCCAGACGGGCTGATCGCACGGATTCCGCCGCTCGACACGTACCGCACCGGCGAGGCGCTGCACGTGCACGCGGAAGCCGAGCACTGCCACCTGTTCGACGAGCACGGGCAGGCGTTCCGCCGCCTGAGCATGCACGCGAAGGCCGCATGACGGCCGGCCGCGCTTACAGCGGCAGGTGCGCGGCCATGTAATCGACGAACGCGCGCAGCTTCGGCGTCGGGTGGCGGCCCGACGGCCACAGCACGTAGATCGGCGTGCAGCTCGCGACGTGTTCGTCGAGTACCGCGCGCAGCGTGCCGTCTGCGAGTGCGTCGCGCACGAAGAAGATCGGCAGGCACGCGATGCCGAGCCCGCGCAGCGCGAAGCATAGGCGCGCTTCCGCGCTGTTGCTGACCATCGCGACCGGCACCTCGGGCGGCATGCCCGCGCGCGGCACGCGCAGCGGCCAGGTTTCGAGCTTGCCGCTGGTCGGGAAACGGTAGTGCAGGCAGCGGTGCTGCGCGAGATCGGCCGGCGTGCGCGGCGCGCCGTGCCGGTCGAGATAGTCGGGCGACGCGACGAGGTGCTGGCGGAAGTGGCCCAGCAGCCGCGACGACAGCCGCGAATCCGACGGCTGGCCGGTGCGCAGCACCGCGTCGAAGCCTTCGTCGACGACGTCGACGAGCCGGTCGCTGAAATCGATGTCGAGCTCGATCTCCGGATACGCGGCCATGAAATCGGCGAGCACCGGCAGCAGCAGCGTGCCGATCGTCGGCAGGCTCACGCGCAAGCGCCCGCGCGGCGCTTCGGCGCTGTGCGTCAGTTCCTGCTCGGCCGCGTCGAGTTCGGCGAGCACCCGCCGGCATCGTTCGAGAAAGCGCGTGCCTTCGGCGGTCAGCGTGATGCTGCGCGTGCTGCGGTGAAAGAGCCGCACGTTCAAGCGTGCTTCGAGCCGCGCGATGCGCTTGCCGATCGCCGACGCCGACAGCCCGAGCGCGCGCCCGGCCGCGACGAAACTGCGCGTTTCCGCGACCTGGACGAACACGACAAAGCCGCCGAGATTTTCCATGCGAGTTTCCGATTGCGGACGCTGGCGTCCGGATTGTCCGGAACTCTACCCCGGTTTTTCTTCTTGCGCCGGCTCCCTACGATGGGCGTTCCTTCACTGATCGAGGTCACGCCATGTCATTCCTGCCTGTCACCGCCCGTCGCGTCGATGCCGGGAGCGCGTCATGAGCGACTGCCCGTCGATGGACGGCCGGGTTGCCGGCCAGCCGGTGCAGGCGGCGGAACGCCTGCCGGTCGCGAACCTGCTGGCGCTCGCGACGGCCGGCTTCATCACGATCCTCACCGAAGCGCTGCCGGCCGGCCTGCTGCCGCTGATGAGCGCCGACCTGCGTGTAACCGAGGCGCTGATCGGCCAGCTCGTGACCGTGTATGCGCTCGGCTCGATCGTCGCGGCGATTCCGCTCGTCGCCGCGACGCGCGCGATGCGCCGGCGCAGCCTGCTGCTCGCGGCGCTGGCCGGCTTCGTCGTGTCGAACGCGCTGACGGCCGTGTCGCCGTACTACGCGCTCACGCTTGCCGCGCGTTTCGTCGCGGGGATGGCGGCCGGGCTGCTGTGGGCGTTGCTGGCCGGCTACGCGAGCCGGATGGTCGATGCGTCGCTGCGCGGCCGCGCGATCGCGGTCGCGATGCTCGGTGCGCCGGTTGCGATGTCGATCGGCATTCCAGCCGGCACCGCGCTGGGCGCGGCGTTCGGATGGCGCGTCGCGTTTGCGGGCATCACGCTCGCGGCGCTCGCGCTGATCGGCTGGATCCGCTGGCGCGTGCCCGACTATCCGGGCCAGCAGGCCGGTGCGCGCGAGCCGGTGCTCGGCGTGATGACGCTGCCCGGCGTGCGGCCGGTGCTGACCGTGATGTTCGCGTACGTGCTTGCGCACAACATGCTGTACACGTACGTCGCGCCGTTTCTCGCGGGCATGCGGATGGGCGCGCAGGTCGATGCGGTACTGCTCGTGTTCGGCGTCGCGTCGCTGGTCGGCATCGCGCTGACGGGCGCCTGGATCGGCGCCGCGCAGCGACGCCTGACGCTCGCCAGCATCGCGCTGTTCGCGATCGCGGCGGCGATGCTCGGCGCCGGTTCCGGAATGGCGATCGTCTATGCGGGCGTCGCGCTGTGGGGGCTCGCGTTCGGCGGCGCGCCGACGCTGTTCCAGACGGCCGCCGCGAATGCGGCGGGGGAGGCGGCCGATGTCGCGCAGTCGATGCTCGTGACGGTGTGGAATCTCGCCATTGCTGGCGGCGGCATCGCGGGCGGGATGCTGCTCGGCGCAACGGGGGCCGGCGCGATCCCGTGGGTGCTCGTCGCGCTGCTGGCGGCCGCGTGGGTCTGCGCGTGGCGTGCGCGCCGGCATGCGTTTCCGGCGCCGCACGCGGCTTGAGCGTTCGAGCGCCGCGCGCGGTGCGCGGCTTCGGCGTCAGGCCGCCTTCGCGTCGAGCGCGGCGCGCGCGCAGGTTTCGTCGGTGACGAGCCCCGACAGCCAGCCGCCGCGCAATGCGGCGATCACCGCGTCGCGTTTCTTCGGGCCGCCGGCAAATGCGATCGTCGGGCGCTTCGGCGGCGTGGCGAGCGCGACGCTCGTCACGCGCGCGCTCGTCGACACGGCGATCTGCGTGCCCTGGGCGTCGATCGGCACGCCGAGCAGTTCGGCCACCGCGCCGAGCGCGGTCATCTCGTCGCGCTCCTGTTCGGTGATGAAGCCGTCTTCGTAGAGCGGGCAGTGCGGGCCGATGTTGCCGATCCCGACGAACGCGACATCGGCCTTGCCCGACAGCGCCTCGACGATCCGGTACAGCCGGTGATTGCACCATTGCGCGCGCTCGGCGTCGCTGTCGGCGAACAGCGGCGCGGGCAGCAGGAAGTGCTTGCTGCCGGTTTTTTCGGAGATGTACTGCGCGACGTCGTAGCGGTTCGACGAACCGTCGGCCGCGATTGCGCCGACCATCGACACGAGCCGGTGCTGCGGGCGGTCGATTTGCGCGATCTGCGCGACCGCGGCCTTCAGCGTCCGGCCGCTGCTGACCGCGATCACCATCGGCCGGGTTTCGTTCAGGTAGCGCTCCATCACCTGCGCGCCGGCGACCGCGAGCTTGCGGTCGATCGCGTCGGGTGCATCGGCGTCGACGGGTACGACTTCGCACATCGCGAGGCCGTAGCGCTTCGACAGCTGCGCGCCGAGATCGAGACAGTCGGCGAGCTGGTGGTCGACACGCACGCGGATCAGGTTCTTCTCGACCGCGAACGCGACGAGGCGCTGCGCGACCGGGCGCGACACCTGCAGCTTTTCCGCGATTTCGTTCTGCGTGTCGCCCGCGACGTAGTAGAGCCACGCGGCACGCGTGGCGAGATCGAGTTTTTCTGAGGACTTGGACACGATAGCGATTCGGTTTGGATCTGGGCGGGCCGCATGACGGCATCCACTGTACCGCATGTCGCGCACGCGGCCGATGGCCGCCACGCGTGACGAGCGGCGCTTACGCGAGCCGTGCGCGCGACGGCTCGTACAGCGGCTGCACGTGACGGTACAGCGCGCGGAACGCATCGAGACGTTCGCGCAGCAGCGCATGGCGCGCCGCATCCGGCGTGTATTCGGCGCGTACCGGCGGCTTGGCCAGCACCGCATGCGGATCGCCGCCGACGGCCAGCCAGCCGAGCCGTGCCGCGCCGAGCGCCGCACCCGTTTCGCCGCCGCCGTGCTGGCGCGTGCGCACGTTCAGCGCGTCGGCGATCAGTTGCGCCCAGAACGCGCTGCGCGCGCCGCCGCCGATCAGCGACAACTGGTCGGTTTCGACGCCGGCCGCATGCAGCGCGTCGAGACCGTCGGCGAGGC
Source organism: Burkholderia lata (assembly GCF_902499025.1). Taxonomy (GTDB): domain Bacteria; phylum Pseudomonadota; class Gammaproteobacteria; order Burkholderiales; family Burkholderiaceae; genus Burkholderia; species Burkholderia lata_C. The sequence goes on from NZ_CABVPW010000069.1 coordinate 18,599, forward strand.
CGAGCGTCACGCCTTCGAGTACCGCGTAACCGAGGTGCGCGCGTTCGGTCGCATGCGTCATCCCGAAGAACACGCCCTGCGCGTACGGGTCGTTGTGCGGGGTGCGCTCGCCGGACAGGTAGGGCAGGAACAGCGGAGCCGTCGTGAGTGAGTTGGCGTCGAGTGCCTCGACTTCGGCGAGCAGCGCGGGCTCGTCGGTGCCGGTCAGCTTGCAGACCCAGCGCAGGCAGCTCGCAGCCGACAGCACGACGCTCATCAATTGCCAGCGATCGGGAATCGCATGGCAGAACGCATGCACGGCCGATGCGGGATTCGGCATGAAGCGATCGCCGACCACGCTCAGCACGCCCGACGTGCCGAGCGACACGAAGCCGTCGCCCGCGTGGATCGCACCGATGCCGAGCGCGCTCGTCGCGTTGTCGCCGCCGCCGCCCGCCACCACGACGGCCTCCGACAGCCCGAGTTCGCGCGCGATGTCCGCGCGCAGCGTGCCGGACGGCGCGTTGCCTTCGACGATGCGGGGCATCTGGTCACGTGTCATCCCGCACGCGGCGAGCAGCGCGTCGGACCAGTCGCGGCGCGCGACGTCGAGCCACAGCGTGCCGGCCGCGTCGGACGGGTCGGACACCTTCGCGCCGGTCAGCCGGAACCGCAGGTAGTCCTTCGGCATCAGCACGCAGGCGGTCGCCGCGAACACGTCGGGTTCGTGCTTCGCGACCCACAGCAGTTTCGGCGCGGTGAAGCCCGGCATCGCGAGATTGCCGGCCAGTGCGTGGAGATCGGGCGCGCGTTCGGTGAGCAGCGCGCATTCGTCGGCGCTGCGCATGTCGTTCCACAGGATCGCGGGGCGCAGCACGCGGTCGTCGCGGCCGAGCAGCACGGCGCCGTGCATCTGCCCCGACAGGCCGATGCCGCGCACGGCCGCGAATGCTTCGCGGTGCCGTTCGCGCAGCGCCGCGAGCGCGGCGAGCGTGCCTTGCCACCAGTCGTCCGGATGCTGTTCGGCCCAGCGCGGATGCGGCCGCGACACGGTGAACGGCGAGCCGGCGGTGCCGACGACCGTGCCGTCCGGGGCGAGCAGCAGCACCTTCACTTCCGAGGTGCCGAGGTCGATGCCGAGATACATGAGCGATCCGTTCCGTCAGTGGGGAGTCGCTACTTTAGCCGTGCGGCCGCGCCCGTGCCAAGGCAGGTTCGCCCGGATGCGCGTCAGCGTGCCGCGAGCCATGTGTCGACACGCCAGAGTCCGCCGCGCATGGCCTCGAACAGCGCCGCGTTGCCGGCGAGCGAGCCCCACAGCTGCCGGTTGGCGCACAGCGCGACGACCGGGTCGTCGGAGCCGACGATTGCCCGTGCAGCGCTTTCGTCCATTACGCCATCCTGGTACGCGTACGGCAGCGCGCCGCGCGCCCAGCGTTCGAGAAAGCGCAGGAACAGCGCGGGCAGCACGGCGGTGGCGACCGGCGCCGCGCCGCGTGCGAACGATTCGACGAGCGTCGGCGCGATGAAGCCGGGGATCTTCGAGAAGCCGTCGGCCGCGACGCGCTGGTTCGTGTCGAGCACGTACGGGTTGCCGAAGCGTTCGAGCACGACGTCGCGGTAGCGCGCGAGATCGAGCGGGCTCGGCGTGAGGCAGGGGATCACGTCCTGCGTCACGTAGTCGTGCGCGAAACGGCGGATCGCCGCGTCGTGCGTGCCTTCGTGGATATAGGTGTGGCCCGCGAGCGTGCCGGCCCACGCGATGCAGCTGTGCGTCGCGTTGAGGATGCGGATCTTCGCTTCCTCGTACGGGTGCACGTCGTCGACGAGTTCGGCGCCGGCCAGTTCCCACTTCGGCCGGCCGGCCGCGAAGCGGTCCTCGATCACCCACTGGATGAACGATTCGCCCATCACCGGGCATGCGTCGTCGATGCCGGTGGCGGCCAGCACGCGCTCGCGCACGTCGGCGGTCGGGCGCGGCGTGATGCGGTCGACCATCGCGCTCGGCGTGGCGACGTTCGCGTCGAACCATGCAAGCAGGTCGGCCTGGCCGTGCCGCTCGAGGAATTCGCGCATCCCCGCGCGAAAACGCGCACCGTTGTTGCGCAGGTTGTCGCAGCTCTGCAGCGTGAGCGGGCCCGCGCCGCGCTTCACGCGTTCGGCGAGCAGTGCGGCGAGCGCACCATACAGCGTCGTGCGCGCGCCCTGCAGGTCGGCCGCGAGATCGGCGTTCGCGATGTCGAGCCGGTTGTGTTCGTCGAGGTAGTAGCCGCCTTCGGTGACGGTGAACGACACGATCCGGCAGGCCGGGTCGGCGCCGGCGTCGATCAGCGCGGCGAGGTCAATCGACCACGGCAGCACGCGCGTGATCGCACGGATCGTCTCGTACGCGCGCTCGCCTTGCGGCGTGACGGTTTCGAGCGTGTAGGCGCCGTGCTGCGCGGCGAGCGCGTCCATCGTCGCGCGCATGTCGTCGCGGATGTTGCCGACGGTCAGCGACCAGCGCTCGTCGGCCGGGACGGCCGCGTTCACGCGATGCAGATACCACGCCTGGTGCGCGCGGTGAAACGAGCCCGCGCCGATGTGCAGCAGCACGGGCGTGCGGGCGGAGGGCGATGCGCTCATCCGGTGTCTCCTGTTCGTGCCAGACGGTCCTGTCGAATACGATCATTTGCTCTTTGTGTGAGCGAATGATCGTATTCGGGCGAGCGAAAGTCAAGGCGGGGAAGCTGCATTTCGATGGTGCGCTGCGGCGGCGGCCCATGGGCAGGGCGGGGCGGGCGCGAACGGGCGGCCGCTGCGGAAAGCGTCGTCAGCGGCCTTCGCGCGTCAACGGGACGAGTTCCTCGAGCAGCTTGCCGGCCGGCCCGGGCAGGATGCCGTGGCGGCGCCGGAACGCGGTGAGCGTGCGCACCGCGACGACCTCGCGCACGGGCAGCGTGTCGATCGTGCCGGCGCGCTGCTCGGCACCGTACATCGGCTCGGCCATCCAGCTCAGGAAGCCGGCATGCGCGACGAGGCTTTTCAGCGTCGTGACCGAGCGCGTCTCGACCGCGATGTCGGGCAGTGCGAGCCCGTGTGCGTCGAAGGTCGCGCGCATGTGGTCGAACGGTGCGGTGCCGCGCGGCGGAATCGCCCAGCGCGCGTGCAGCGTGTCCGCAAGCGTCGGCGCGCGACCGAGCGCGCGCAGCGGATGGTGCGGCGCCGCAACGATATGGCTGCGATCTTCCCAGCGGCACTCGGGAATCGCGACGATCTCGTCGGTGTCGGGCCCGTGCGCGGACAGCGCGAGATCGATCTCGTGCTTGTTCAGCCCTTCCGCGAGCCGGTCCCACACGCCTTCGATGATCTCGACGCGCAGGTTCGGCCAGCGGTCGAGCACGCGGCCGACCGCCACCGGCAGCACGAGGCTCGCGATGCTGCCCACCGTGCCGACCTTGATCGTGCCCTTCGCGAACCCGCGCATCGCGTCGAGCTCCTCGCGCGCATGCTCGGCCTCGTGCTGCAGCAGCGTCGCGTGCGGCAGCAGCGCCTCGCCGAACGCGGTGAGCTGCACGCCCTTCGAATGGCGCTCGAACAAGGGCGCGCCGACCTGCTCCTCGAGCCGCTTCAGGATCCGGCTCAGCGCCGGCTGCGTCACGTGCAGCGCGTCGGCCGCGCGGCCGAGGCTGCCGCACGCGACGATCGTCGTGAAGGCGCGCAATTGTCGGAGATCGAAAGTCATGTCGGAATGGTATGGCTTATTGCAAAAAATACAGTATCCGAGAATGGCTTGCGCTTCGATACTGTGGAAACCGCCAAGCCATCGAGGAGACACCCGAGCATGCCCGGCCATCCGCCCCCTTCCGCCGCATCGATCACCGTTCGCGATGCGGTGATCGACCTGCTTCGCCAGTTCGGCATCGACCGCGTGTTCGGCAATCCCGGCTCGACCGAGCTGCCGATGTTCCGCGACTTCCCGGACGATTTCCGCTACGTGCTCGGCTTGCACGAGGCCGTCGTGGTCGGGATGGCCGACGGCCATGCGCAGGCCACCGGCAATGCGGCGGTCGTCAACCTGCATTCGGCGGCGGGCGTCGGCAACGCGATGGGCAATCTCTTCACCGCCTTCAAGAACCGCACGCCGCTGATCGTCACCGCGGGCCAGCAGGCGCGCGCGATCCTGCCGTTCGATCCGTTCCTCGGCGCGACGCAGGCCGCCGAGCTGCCGAAGCCATACGTGAAATGGAGCATCGAGCCCGCGCGTGCGCAGGATGTGCCGGCCGCGATCGCACGTGCGTACCGCATCGCGATGCAGGAGCCGCGCGGCCCGGTGTTCGTGTCGATCCCGGTCGACGACTGGGACCAGCCGGCCGAGCTGCTACCGCGCCGCGACGTCAGCAGCGTCGTGCGGCCCGACCCGGACGCGCTTGCACGGCTCGGCGACACGCTCGATGCCGCGCGGCGCCCCGCGTTCGTGGTCGGTGCGGCCGTCGATCGCGCTGGTGCGTGGGATGAAGTCGTGCGCCTCGCCGAGCGGCACCGTGCGCGCGTGTACGTCGCGCCGATGTCGGGGCGCTGCAGTTTCCCCGAGGATCATCCGCTGTTTGCCGGCTTCCTGCCCGCGATCCGCGAGAAGATCGTCGCGCGGCTCGACGGGCACGACCTCGTGTTCGCGTTCGGTGCGCCCGCGTTCACCTATCACATCGAGGGCTTCGGCCCGCACGTGCCGCCCGGCGCGACGCTCGTGCAGCTCGTCGACGATCCGGGCGTCGCCGCGTGGACGCCGTCGGGCGATGCGGTCGTCGGCAACCTGCGGCTCGCCGCGCGCGACCTGCTGGCGCGCCCGGCGCCGCCCGAGCGGCCGATG
>NZ_CABVPW010000070.1:0-21188 GCF_902499025.1 Burkholderia lata
CGCCGGGGCGCCTCGCGCGCTGCCTGGCCGGCGCCGTCCTGGTGTCGGCGCTACTGCCGCTGCCCGCGCTGGCCGACACCGACACCGAAGCGGCGCCGGCCGCACAGCGCGCGGCGCGTCGTGCGTTCGACGTCCCGGCAGGGCCGCTCGAAGCGGCGCTGAACCGGTTCGGCCGCGACGCGGGCATCCTGCTCGCGTTTCCGGCCGAGCTGACGGCCGGCCTGACGAGCGGCGGCGTGCAAGGCCGCTTCGATGTGGACGGTGCGCTCGACCGCTTGCTGGCGGGCACGGGGCTCGTCGCGTTGCGCCAATCGGGCGGCGGTTACACGCTGAATCGCGCGGACGGTTCGGTTGCGCGGCCCGTGGCGGCCGGCGTGGTCGCGGGCGCCGAGTTGCCCGCGATCAACGTGCGCACCAGCGCGCTGCGCGCCGAAAGCTATCGCGCGCCGAAGGAGGCGGGCGTGCTGCGTTCCGACATCCCGCTGCTCGATACCGCGCAGGCCGTCAACATCGTGCCCGCGCAGGTGCTGCGCGACCAGCGCCCGCGCAACCTGGACGACGCGCTCGGCAACGTCAGCGGCATCACGCAGGGCAACACGCTCGCGGGCACGCAGGACACGATCATGAAGCGCGGCTTCGGCGGCAATCGCGACGGCTCGATCATGCAGAACGGAATGCCGCTCGTGCAGGGGCGCGCGTTCAACGCGGCGGTCGACAGCGTCGAGGTGCTGAAGGGGCCGACGTCGCTGCTGTACGGGTTGATGGACCCGGGCGGCGTGGTCAACGTCGTCACCAAGCAGCCGCAGCTCAAGCGCTACAACGCGATCTCGCTCGGCGCGTCGACGTTCGGGCACGGCAAGAACGGCGGCAGCGCGACCTTCGATTCGACCGGGCCGGTCGGCGATTCGCGGCTCGCGTACCGGCTGATCGTCGACCAGTCGAACGAGCAGTACTGGCGCAACTTCGGCGAATACCGGCAGACCTTCGTCGCGCCGTCGCTCGCGTGGTATGGCCGCGATACGCAGGTCGCGGTGTCCTACCAGTACCGGAAATTCCATTCGCCGTTCGATCGCGGCACGGCGCTCGACCCGCACACCAACGCGCCGCTCGACATTCCCGCGCGGCGGCGCATCGACGAGCCGTTCAACAACATGGACGGCGAATCGCATCTCGCGCAGCTGAGCGTCGATCACCAGTTCAACGCGGACTGGAGTGCGCATTTCGGCTACAGCTACAACCGCGAGACCTACGACGCGAACCAGTTGCGCACGACGGGCGTCGATCCGGTGAAGGGCACGATGACGCGCAGCAACGACGCGACGCACGGCTCGCTCAGCACCGACAGCTATGGGATCGGCTACGTGAACGGCAAGCTGATGCTGGGCGGAATGCAGCACGACGTGCAGGTCGGCTTCGACACCGAATACCGCCGCATCTACCGCAAGGACATGCTGCGCCAGGCCGTGAAGACGCCGTTCAGCTATCTCAATCCCGTCTACGGGCTGTTGCCGCCGTCGAGCACGGTGTCCGCGAGCGACAGCGACCAGACCGACACGCTGCACGATGCGTCGGCGTTCGTCCAGGACACGATCCACCTGACCGACAAGTGGATCGTGTCGGGCGGGCTGCGCTACATCACGTACAACCAGGTCGCCGGGCGCGGCCGGCCGTTCAAGGCGAACACCGATCTCAGCGGCTCGAAGTGGCTGCCGCGCGCGGGCATCGTCTACAAGTGGACCGACACGTTCTCGCTGTACGGCAGCTATTCGCAGTCGCTGAAGCCGTCGTCGTCGATCGCGCCGATGACGGGTTACATCATCGACGGCGCGACGCCGCCCGAGGAGGCGACCGCATGGGAAGTGGGCGGCAAGCTCGACCTGCCGGGCGGGATGACGGGCACGCTCGCGTTCTTCAATATCGACAAGAAGAACGTGCTCGTGTCGCAGTACAACGACGCGACCAAGCTGACCGACTGGCGCACGTCGGGCAAGGCGCGCTCGCGCGGCATCGAGCTCGACGTGTCGGGCAAGATCGGCGAACGCGTGAACGTGATCGCGAGCTATGCGTATATCGACGCGAAGACCACCGAGGATCCGCTGTACGCCGGCAACCAGCTGTGGAACGTCGCGCGCCACACCGCGTCGCTCGCGGCCGTCTACGACTTCGGCACGGTGGTCGGCGGCGACGACCTGCGCATCGGCGCGGACATGCGCTACGTCGGCGCGCGGCCCGGCGATTCGGCGAACAGCTTCACGCTGCCGTCGTACGTGCTCGCCGATGCGTTCGCCACGTACGACACGCGGATCGGCAAGCAGAAGCTGTCGTTCCAGCTCAACGTGAAGAACCTCTTCAATCGCACTTACTACCCGTCGAGCGCGAACCGTTACTTCGTCGCGATCGGCGATGCGCGACAGGTGTCGCTGCTCACCACGCTGCAGTTCTGACCACGCAATCGCCGCGCGGCCGTTACGGCGGCGCGCGGCTTCGGAGAAGCTCCAGATGAACCGGAACATGAAGACCGGCGCCGTGCGCGCCGTTGCCGCCGGCGCGCGGCGTCGCGCATTGCGCGCGATCGCGGGCTCGGTGCTCGCGATCGGCGCGGGCATTGGCCTCGGCGCGGGTGTGGCCACCCCGGCGTTGGCAATCGATGCGCCGCAGGCCGTCACGCGCGTCGCGATGCTCGTGCAGCTGCGCGGGCCGAACTTGAAGGTCGACGAACGCATCGGCCAGCATCTCGGCGAACGCGGTTATGCGGTGCGCCTGATCGACGAGTCGTCGACGCCCGATGCGGCGCGCGACGCCGACCTGGTCGTGATTTCGTCGACGGTGTCGTCGAAGAACGTGCGGCCCGGCTGGCGCACGCTCGACAAGCCGCTCGTGACCTGGGAAAACGACCTGCTCGACGATCTCGCGATGACGGGCAAGCGTCACGACGTCGACTTTGGCGAAACGGGCAAGGAGCGCTACCTGTGGCTCGTCAATGCGCCGCACCCGATTTCGGCCGGGCTGCCGGCCGGCGCGGCGAACGTGTACGGCAAGCAGGCGCCGATGAGCTGGGGCAAGCCGGGGCTTGGCGCGATCACGATCGCGACCGTGTACGGTCAACCCGACAAGGCGGCGATCTTCGCGTACGAGAAGGGTGCGACGATGGACTACGAAGCGCTTGCGCCCGCGCGCCGCGTGATGTTCTTCCTCGACAACGACACGTTCGTGAACCTGTCACCGGCCGGTGTCGCGCTGTTCGACGCGGCCGTCGACTGGGCGGCCGGGCGGCGCTGATTGGCGATATCGGCGCTAGGCCGGCTGCAGTGCCGCCGCTTCGATCAGTTGCGCGAGCATCTGCGCCGGCTCCGACATCGTCCGCCGCGCGCGATGCACGAGCCCGATGTCGCGGTGGAACGTGTGATGCCCGAGGTCGAGCGCGCGTACGCCGACCGGCCAGCGGCGATACACGGCGGTCTGCGGGACGATCGCGACACCGACGCCGTTCTCGACGAGCTTGACGATCGCGTCGAGCTCGTCAAGCTCACACGTGTCGCGCACCGCGATGTGCATCTTGCGCAGAAAGCGATCGACCTGACGGCCGCCGAACGACGCGCGGTCGTAGCGCACGAACGGCTCGCTCGCGAGCAGGTCGGCCCAGTCCTTGCCTTTCACGCGGCGCGGCACGATCAGCCGGAACGGTTCCTGCACGAGCGTCGTCCAGTGCAGGTCGCTCTGCAGCGAAAACGGCGGCCGGATGATCGCGGCCATGTCGATTTCGCCCGCATCGACCCGGTTGACCAGTTCGATCGACAGCCCCGGGATCACGCGTGTCCGGCACGCGGGATGCCGGCGATGGAAATCGGCGAGCGCGGCCGGCAGCAGCGCGCTCTGCACCGACGCGATCGCGCCGATCGTCACGCGCACGGTGGCCGGCGAACCGGGCGCCGTCGAGCTCAGGTTGTCGTACAGGCCGATCAGCGCCTGCGCCTGGTCGAGCACGTGATGACCCATCTCGTTGAGCCGCGCCGACCGGCCTTGCCGGTCGAACAGCGCGAAGCCGAGCTCGGCTTCGAGGCGCTGCATCTGCGCGCTCACGGCGGCCTGCGTGAGCCCGATACGGTTGCCGGCCGCGGCGAACGTGCCTTCCCGGGCGACGGCGACGAGGGTTTTCAGTTCGCGGATCATTCATCAATTCCGTTTGTGAATGATGCAACTATATATTGATTTAATTTCTGCTTGGCCTTGACTACCATGGTGCCGTCCTCGCGCCACGCGAGCGTTTCATCATGAGGCAACCATGAGTCTTTCCCCGTTTCACCTGGCGATCCCGGTCTACGATCTTCCGGCCGCGCGCGATTTCTACGGCCGTGTGTTCGGGCTGGCAGAGGGGCGCTCGAGTGCGCAGTGGGTCGACTTCGACTTCTACGGGCACCAGCTCGTGATCCACGCGCATCCGAAGACCGCGTCGCAGGAAGGCGCGCATACGAACGCGGTGGACGGTCACGACGTGCCGGTGCCGCATTTCGGGATCGTGCTCGACTGGCCGAGCTGGGAAGCGCTGGCCGAGCGGCTGAAGTCGTTCGGCGTGACCTTCGCGATCGAGCCGTATGTGCGGTTCCAGGGGCAGGTCGGCGAACAGGCGACGATGTTCCTGTTCGACCCGTGCGGCAACGCGCTCGAATTCAAGGCGTTCCGCGACATCGGCCAGTTGTTCGCGAAGTAGCCGGCGGCGCGGTCAGCGCCGATTGAAATTGGGTGCGAGAATGCGGCCTCCGGCCTGGCAGCGCGGATGCGCACCGGCCGGCGCCGCGCCGCACGGCATCCGTTCGTGCGTGCCGTTCTCCAAGGAACCCGTATGGACAGTCACATCGCTCCGGTGGAGCTGAAGAAAGCCTACCGTCTCCTCAACCACGGCCCGACCGTGCTGGTATCGGCCCGCCACGGCGGCGTCGACAACGTGATGGCCGCCGCATGGGCGTGCGCGCTGGACTTCCTGCCGCCGAAGCTGACGGTCGTGCTCGACAAGACCGCGAAGACGCGTGAGCTCGTCGAGCGCAGCGGCACGTTCGTGATCCAGGTGCCGACGGCCGCGCAAATCCGGCTCACGCATGCGGTCGGCAGCCACAGTCTCGCGGAGCGGCCCGACAAGCTGCGCGAAGCGGGCGTCACGCTGTTCGACGTCGAAGGCCACGACCTGCCGTTCGTCGCCGGCTGCTCGGGCTGGCTCGCGTGCAAGCTGATTCCGGAGCCGCACAACCAGCAGACCTACGACCTGTTCATCGGCGAGGTGGTCGCGGCGTGGTCCGATACGCGCGTGTTCCGCGACGGCCACTGGTATTTCGAATCGGCCGATCCGGCACTGCGCAGCCTGCACTACATCGCGGGCGGCAATTTCTATGCGATCGGCGAATCGCTGCACGTCGATCCGGACGCGAAGTAAGCATCGGGCGGGCGCCCGGTTCCGCCGATCCGGGCGCGCGGTTCACGCGCGCTTTTTCAATTCAGCCAGCATGGTTTCGGCGAACGCCTGCGCGACGCGCGGCAGCGTGCGGCCGCGCTTCGTGACGAGCGCGATCGGCCGCACGAACGCGGGGTCGTCGATCGGCTTCGCGACCAGCTCGGGCTCGGCGCGCACCTCGCGTGCAGTCGCCGGCAGGATCGTCACGCCGAGCCCGCCGCGCACCATCGCGACGGCCGTCATCATGTAGGTCGGTTCGCACGCGATGTCGGGCGTGCAGCCGGCCGCGTCCAGCGCGGCATCGACGACGCTGCGCACGCTCGTGCCCTGTGCGGTGAGCACGAGCGGCACGGCGGCGACGTCGGCGGTGCTCACGCGGCGCTTGCGCGCGAGCGGATGATCCTTCGGGCACACGGCGACGAGCCGGTCGGCGCCCGCATACAGCACCTCCAGCGACGCATCGAACGTGTCGCCGCCGGTCAATCCGAGATCGGCCTCCTCGTTGCGCACCAGTGCGGTGACGAGGCTCGCGACGCCGTCGCGGATCTCGAAGCCCGCGCGCGGCACGTCGCGCCGGAACGACTGGATCAGCTCGGGCAGCAGGCTGGATGCAAAGGTCGGCAGGCACGCGAGCCGCACCGTGCCGCTCGTCCCTTCGCCGAGCGCGCGCGCATCGCGCAGCACGCGCTCCATGTCGTCGAGCGAGCGCTGCAGCAGCGGCAGCAGCTCGCGCCCGGTCTGCGTGAGCGCGACGCTGCGGCTGTTGCGGTCAAAGAGGCGCGCACCGACGATTTCCTCGAGCCGGCGGATCTGCACGGTCAACGCCGGCTGCGACAGGTGCAGGCGCGCGGCCGCGCGCGTGAAGTTGCCGGCCTGCGCGACGGTGACGAACGCGCGAATGTCGCGAAGATTCAGATCCATAACGGTTCGTGATTGCTGCGATCAAATCATTTCAATTGTGCTATCGCTGCGCCGACCTTACGCTCGTCTCCAATAAAAGACAAGGTAGGAGACACGGATGCTGCCGTTACTCGGGCTTGGCACGATCGTCGTGCTGCTGGCCGCAATTTTGTCGAAGCGGATGTCGCCGCTCGTCGCGCTGATCATCGTGCCGATCGCCGCGTCGCTGATCGGCGGCTTCGGGCTGCACACCAGCAAGTTCGTCATCGACGGGCTGAAGGGGCTCGCACCCGTCGTCGGGATGTTCGTGTTCGCGATCCTCTATTTCGGGACGATCACCGACGCCGGCACGCTCGACCCGATCATCGACCGCATCCTGCGCGCGGTCGGCACGCGGCCGACGCGCATCGTGATGGGCACGACGCTGCTCGCGCTGCTGATCCACCTCGACGGCTCGGGCGCCGTCTGCTTTCTCGTGACGATTCCGGCCGTGCTGCCGCTGTACGACCGGCTGAAGATGGACCGGCGCGTACTGGCCGCCGCGGTGTCGATGGCCGCGGGCATCAACTTCCTGCCGTGGACGGGGCCGATGATCCGCGCGTCGGCGTCGCTGCACCTGCCGGTGTCGGCGCTGTTCAATCCGCTGATCCCGGTGCAGGCGATCGGGCTCGTGTTCGTGTTCGGCGTCGCGTACTGGCTCGGGCGGCGCGAGGAGAAGCGGCTCGGCCTGTCGCGCGACGATGCGTCGATTCCGCTGCCGAAGCGCGAGCTGACGCCCGACGAGCAGGCGCTGCGCCGGCCGCACCTGTTCTGGTTCAACCTGGCGCTGACGCTCGTCGTGCTCGGCACGATGGTCGTGATGGGCGAGAAGATCCCGCCCGCGATCATGTTCATGGTCGGGCTGTGCATCGCGCTGATGGTGAACTACCCGGACGTCGACATGCAGAGAAAGCGCATCGATGCGCACGCACGCGCGGCGCTGATGATGGCCGGCATCCTGCTCGCGGCCGGCGTGTTCACGGGGATCATGCAGGGCAGCGGAATGCTGAAGGCGATGGCGCAGGCGGCGGTCGGCTTCGTGCCGCCGTCGATGGCCGGCCACATCCCGGTGGTGCTCGGCTTTGCGTCGATGCCGCTCAGCATGCTGTTCGATCCCGATTCGTTCTACTTCGGCGTGCTGCCCGTGATCGCGGAGGTGGCCGGCCAGCTCGGCGTGCCGGCCGTGCAGGTCGGGCAGGCCGCGCTGCTCGGCCAGATGACGACCGGGTTTCCGGTCAGCCCGCTGACGCCCGCGACGTTCCTCGTCGTCGGCCTGTGCGGCATCGAGCTGGCCGAGCACCAGAAATTCACGTTCCCGCTGCTGTTCGGCGCCTCGATCGTGATGACGATCGCGTGCGTCGTGCTGGGCATCTTTTGATCTTTCCCGGCGGTGACATCCGCCGGACGACGGTACGGACATGACAGCAAAGCAACCTGAACGGCGCATGCGCATCGGCGCGGGCGCCGGCTACTCGGGCGACCGGATCGAGCCCGCGGTCGAGCTGGCCGAACACGGGCAGCTCGACTATCTCGTCTTCGAATGCCTGGCCGAGCGCACGATCGCGATCGCACAGCAGGCGCGGCGCCAGGACCCGGCACTCGGCTACGACCCGCTGCTCGCTGCGCGGATGCACGCGGTGCTGCCGGTCGCGGCACCGAAGGGCGTGCGCATCGTGTCGAACATGGGCGCGGCGAATCCGCGTGCGGCCGCACGGCGCACCGCGCAGATCGCGCAATCGCTCGGCTTCGCGCAGCTGAAGGTCGCGGCGGTCGAAGGCGACGACGTGCTCGACGTGGTGCTGCGCGGCGCGTTCCGCTTCGAGGAATCGGGCGACGACGTCGCCGCGTATCGCGACCGCATCGTGTCCGCGAACGCGTACCTCGGCGCCGCGCCGATCGTCGACGCGCTCGCGGCCGGCGCCGATGTCGTGCTGACCGGGCGCGTTGCCGATCCGTCGCTGTTCGCCGCGCCGCTGATCCACGCGTTCGGCTGGCGGATGGACGACTGGGACAGGCTTGGGGCGGCGACGGTCGTCGGCCACCTGCTCGAATGCGCGGGGCAGGTGACGGGCGGCTATTTCGCCGATCCCGGCTACAAGGACGTGCCGAACCTCGCGCGGCTCGGGTTTCCGATCGGCGAAGTCGGGGCCGACGGCTCGGTCGTGATCACGAAGGTGCCGCATGCCGGGGGCCGCGTGAGCGCGGCGACCTGCAAGGAACAGTTGCTCTACGAGATTCACGATCCGGCGAGGTATCTGCAGCCCGATGTCGTTGCGGATTTCACGCGCGTTGCCGTGGCCGAGGAGGCCGCAGACCGCGTGCGCGTGTCGGGCGGACGCGGCACCGCGCGGCCCGACACGCTGAAGGTGTCGGTGGCTTACGTCGACGGCTGGATCGGCGAAGGCCAGATCTCGTACGGCGGCCCGGGTGCGCTCGAACGTGCGCGTCTCGCGCTCGAGATCGTCCGCGAGCGGCTGGCGCTGACCGGCGTTGCCGCGACCGAGTTGCGCTTCGACCTGATCGGTGTCGATGCGCTGTACGGCGACGCGACGCCGGCCGTGCGCGGCGAGCCGGCCGAGGTGCGTGTGCGGGTGGCCGGCCGTGCGGCGAGCGCCGCCGAAGCGGCGCGCATCGGCAACGAAGTCGAGACGCTCTATACGAACGGGCCGGCCGGTGGCGGCGGCGCGTTCAAGTCGACACGCGAGGTGATCGCGGTGCAGTCGGTGCTGCTGCCGCGTGCGGCCGTGACGCCGTCGTTTTCATTCGTGGAGGCATGATGCAACTGCGTGAACTGGCGCATGCGCGCACCGGCGACAAGGGCAATACGCTGAACGTATCGGTGATCTGCCGCGATCCGCGTCATTACGATCACCTGCGCACGCATCTGGATGCCGACGCCGTGAAGGCGTGGCTCGCGGGGATCGTGCGCGGCGACGTCGTACGTTACGAACTGCCGGCGCTCGGCGCATTCAACTTCGTGCTGCGCGATGCGCTCGGCGGCGGCGTCACGCGCTCGCTTGCGCTCGACGCGCACGGCAAGTCGGTCAGTTCGGCGCTGCTGGCGATCGAGGTGCCCGACCCGGCGTGATGGATGGCGCCGCCGGAGGCGAGCCGGCGCTTACGGAATCAGCAGTTCGCGCAGGCCGTTGGCGTGCTCGATGCGTTCGCCGGCGATGTGCAGGCGCTGATCCCGGCGATAGTCGTAGACCGCGCGCGACGCGGCGAGCTGGTCGAAATCGAGTTCGACCGCGTGACGCGATTCGGTATTGCCGGCCTCGAAGATCAGGTTGCCGAACGGATCGGCCGCGAGGCTGCCGCCCGCGAACACGACGTCGTGCGTGCTGCCGCCGACGCGGTTGGCGACCACCGCGAACACCTGGTTCTCCATCGCCCGAGCCGTGGCCGACGTGCGGTGGACGGGGCGGTACGGCTCCATGTTGCCGTCGGTGATGAGGATCAGCTCGGCACCGAGTGCGGCAAGCGCGCGGCCGGTTTCGGGGAATTCGTTGTCGTAGCAGATCAGCAGGCCGATCCGCACGCCGTGCCATTCGATCGTCGCGTAACGGTCGCCGGGCAGCACGACGCCGTGCTCGCTGACCCACAGATGCGTCTTGCGATAGCGCAGCGCGATGCCGTCCGGCGTGACGAACACGGTGGTGTTGTAGAAGCGGCCGCCGTCGTTCTCGATCAGCCCGACCACGACCGCCACCTCGCGTGCACGTGCGGCCGCGATGACCGCGCCGACGCTCGGGCCGTCGAGCGGCTCGGCGCATTCGGCCAGATTCGACGGATCGAGGAAGCCGGTGAGCTGCGCTTCCGGAAACATCACGATGTCGGTGCCCGGTGCGCAGGTTGCGATCGCTTCGAGCGTGCGCTGCAGGTTGTAGTGCGTGTCGCCGTCGCGACCGGCGAGCTGGACGATATCGAGCTTCAGTTTCATGGCGATGTCGGTAGCAGGAGGCCCGTCGCCGGTGGCGCCGGAAGGGTGGGTAAGGAGGCCCCAGTATGCGCCGAAGCGGCGGATTTCCCATCCCGCCGGCGCGTTAACCCTTCGGGGGTATTGATCTGTGACGCCGCCGGTGGCGGCGCGCGTCGGCACGCGTGACCCGCGGTGCGTGTCAGGTGCCGGTCTGCGCGTTCAGGAACAGCGAGAACAGTTCCGATTGCGAGTTGATCGCGAGCTTCCCGTAGATGTTGCGGCGGTGCACCTTGACCGTTTCGGCGGAAATCGCCAGCTTGTTCGCGACTTCCTTGTTCGAGCGGCCGCTCAGGATCAGCCGGATCACGTCGAGTTCGCGCGCGGTGAGCGGCGTGCCGAGCCGCGCCATCGCGTGCTCGAAGCCGTCGTGTGCGCCGGGCCGGCGCGGCGGCGCATGGTCCGCGGATGCCGGCTCGAATGCGAGCCGCTGCCGCATCAGCCCGACCACCCACGGCCGGATCAGGTCGAGCAGCGCCACCTGCTCGGGGCTGAAGCGCCGTTTGCTGCCGAGCGACAGGCACAGCGTGCGCGCGTCGTCGAGCACGACGTTGAACTGCACCTCGTCCTCGACGACGTTGTGCGTGAAATAGAGCGTGTAGTACTCGGTATCGCGGAAGCACTCCGGCGCGACGTCGGACAGCCGGAACAGGCCGCTCTTCGGCGCGTCGCGGTTCGCGATGTAGAACGGGTCGAGCTGGTACAGGCCCTGCACGTAGTCGCGGAACAGCGGGTCGGGGCCGCCGCCTTCGTACGGGCATTCGGCGAATACCTGCGGGCGGCCGTCGCCGAACGTCAGTGCGACCCAGCTGTCGACCGTGACGTATTCCTCGATCAGCCGGATCAGTGCCAGCCAGAAGCCCGGCTGGTCGAGCGACTCGATGAGCCGTCCGACCGACCGGTGCCATGCGACGTCCTGCAACGTGAGGTTCATGCGTAGTCCCTGTCGGGCAGGTGCGATGCGCGCTTGCGGTGCCGCGCCGTGCGTGTACGCTACGGGCTCGCGGGCAGATTCCCGCGCGCATCGAACGGAGCCTGGGTGAAGAACGAGATCGTAACGCCGGCCGGCGCGAATGGCGAGGCCGTATGCCGCCGCCGGTTCGGGGCTGCCGCCGTGCGTGTCGCGCTGGCGTGCCTGGGCGCGATGGCCGTGCAGACGGCCGCCGCCGCGCCTCGGGCGTCGTGCAACGATCAACTGACGCGGTTGATCGTGCCGGCACTGCGGCAGACCGCGATGAACCGGCGCGACATCCATGCCGACGTGGACGAGCGTGACGGCGACGTCTACCGCATCAGGCTGTTCACGATGCCGGATCGACCGGGCACGCCGAATCGCGACGCGACGATCGGCTGGGTAACACTCGATACGCAGTCGATGCGCGCGCTCGACGTCACCCGCGATCCCGACCGGTCGGACGTGCTGAATCTCGACCGGCGCGCGCTGTCGCGTTTCGTGTCGACGTGTGCTGCGCCGGCCGCACCGGCCGCGCCCGTGCGCAACGCCGTCGATTGCGATGCGCTGAACCGCCGCGCGCAGGCGCAGGGCGATTACGTGATGGGCAGCGACACCGGGCGTGTCGTCACCGGCAAGGGGCGCCTCGCGTTCTATTCCGCGCCGGACGTCGCATGCCGGATCGACGGGCTGTTCGTCGTCGAGCACGATCACGTCGACGCGCGCACCGACTATGGCCGTTTCACGTCGGTCGTCTACCTGAATCCGCGCACGCGCGGCAGCGCCGAAGGGTGGGTGCCAACCGCGCGGCTGAAGCCGGACGGCACCGGCATCGCGCCACGGCAACCCTGATCGTGTGTGCCCGCCACCCGCCGCCCCGCATCTTTTCGACCGGAACGAACCACGTCATGACTGTCCCGCACCGGAACACACGTCCGAAACCGCCGGCGGCTTCGCTTGCCGCGCTTGGCGCACTCGCGGTGCTCACCGCACTTTCCGCGTTGTCGCCCGTCCATGCGGCCGAGCCGGCCCAGCCCGACCGTCTGTTGAAGACCTTCATCCAGGACACTTACGGCAAGTGGCGCGCGGACCGCAAGGGCTGGCAGGCGGCAGGCGACGATTTCATTTACGCGCCATGCGGTTCGCTGCGCGTCGCGACCGCGGATGGCCCGCGCACGCTGCTCGCGATGTGCGGCGAGACCGAGGCGGCGGTGCAGAACGGGATGCCGGGAATGGATTCGGAAGGCACGACGGGCACCATCGACCTGTACGTGTTGAAGCCAGCGGCGGACGGCAAGACGCTCGAACCGGTGGTGAAGAAGACGGAGATCGCGTCCGGCAAGCGAGGCGAACCGGGCACCGTGCGCATCGAGCGGTACGGCCCGCACCTGTTCGGCTTCACGATCGGCGACGGCGTCACGCTGCAGGGCTACACGATGGCGATGCGGTCGATCTGGCTGCCGGTCGGCCATGCGATCGTCGAGGCTGCGCCACGCATCAACGAAGCGCTCGACAACACGGGCGCGCTCGATTGCGGGAACGCGAAATCGCATTGCGAGAGCCGCACGTTCACGATCGTGCCCGACACGACCGGCACCGGCGACGTCTATCCGCTGACGGTCACGGAAACGGGTACGCGCGGCGACAAGGACATCCACGCGCGCTATACGGTGAAGTTCGACGCGGCGCGTGGCCGCTACGTCGTGCCGAAGGCATTGCGCGAAGGGTATTGATCCTTCGTGCGCAGGAACGGGCGGCATGGCGCCGCCCGCGCATCACACGTACAGATACCGCACGAGGTGGAAGAACACCGGCGCGGCGAAGCAGATCGAGTCGACGCGATCGAGCATCCCGCCGTGGCCCGCGATCATCGAGCCCCAGTCCTTGGTGCCGAGCGAGCGCTTGACGGCCGACAGCACGAGGCCGCCGACGAAGCCCGCGATCACGATCGCGAGCGAGATGCCGAACGCCGACCCGAAGCTGAACGGCGTCACGCGACACAGCGACGCACCGCACAGCGTGGCCAGCAAACCGCCGCCGATGAAACCTTCGATCGTCTTCGACGGCGACAACTGCGGCGCGATCTTGCGCTTCCCGAACAGCTTGCCGACCACGTACTGCAGTACGTCGCTGATCTGCACGACGAACAGGAAGAAGAACAGCAGCAGCGCGTTCTGCCCCGCGTAGTGCGGAATGTCGAGGATCAGCACGGCCGGCGCATGGCTCAGCCCGTACACGCACACCATCAGCGCCCAGTTGATCTTCGCGTTGCGGCTCAGGAATTCGCGCGTGTCCTGCGTGAGCGCCGACACGAGCGACATCGCGAAGAACAGGTGCACGGGCACGAAGATCGAATACATCCCGTACCAGTTGATCCCGAGCAGCAGGTATTGCACGGGGATCGCGACGAAGAATGCGATGAACAGCGTCGTATGGTCGCTCGGCGTGGTGGGTGTGAGCGTGATGAATTCGCGCAGCGTCAGGTAGGACAGCACCGCGAACACCAGATACGTGATGTTGTTGCCGAGGCCGATCGCGATGGCCATGATCGCGATCATCGCCCACCACGCGCGGATGCGCTGGTTCAGGTTGACGATGGTCGCGCTCGTGCCGCCGCTGCGTGCGCCAAGGATCGCGCCGATCACGGTCGCGACGACGAGCACGCCCGTGACGCCCGCGACCAGTTCCCAGAAGATGGTTCGCATTATTGATATCCGGAAAAGGGAAAAGAGGGCGCCGCGTTCAGCCGGCCGGCCGCTGCGGCGGCGCAAGCGCGACGACCGCGTCGCGCATGCGGGCGAGGAACGTCGGCTTGTCTTCCTGCGCGCCGAGCGCATCGTTCGCGCCGAAGTGCACCTTGCAGATCAGCGGCACCGGCCAGATCGCGCCCTTCGGCATGATCCGCTGCAGGTTCTCGAGATAGACGGGCGCGAGCGCGACGTCCGGAAACTCGGTCGCGAGGTGGAACAGCCCGCTCTTGAACGGCTGCGGCAGGATCTCGGCGCCGCGCGTGCCTTCCGGGAAGATGATGATCGAGTGACCCTGCTTGAGCGCGTCGCGCACCGGGTCGAGCGGATCGCCGCCGGATTCGCGGTGGCGATCGATCAGCACGACGTTCAGCAGCTTCTGCGCGATGTGGCGCTTCATGTCGCTGCTGTCCCAGTAGTCGCGCGCGGCGACCGGCCGCACGACCGCGCGCACGTTGCGCGGCAGCGCGGCGAGGATCGCGAGCGTGTCGATATGGCTCGTATGGTTCGAGAAGTAGATCTTCTGCGTCGGGGACGGCGGCGCCTGATGCCAGACCGGATACGCGCCGGCGACGAGCCGCACGATGGACAGCAGGAAATCGCGCTGCCAGACGTTGAGGATGTTCATCGGCGCTGCGCCTCCTGCCTGCCTGCATGACCCGCGGCGGATGTGCGGCGGGTGGGGCCCCGGAATGCCGGCGCGGCAGGATGCGCGCCGGACGGCCCTTGTTTAAATTTTTTCAAATTCGTGGCTGCCTGTCGCAGGTCCGCGATAATCGGACGATTCGCCGCCACACGCTGTTGCATCGCGGCGAATGCGCCGGTCGGCGGCGTGATAATCGGCTGTTGCACGAGTGCCCGTTTGCAGTTCGAATGGATCTCGCTGCGATCGGGCCAGCGGATTATCGCGAGTTTCCGTCAAAAATGCCAGATTGGCGCCACGCGTGCGGGCCGGGCGCATGCTTGACGCATCGGGGCCGCTCGGCGACGATTAGGGCCGTCCATGGAAGGCCGTCCAAGGCCGTTTCGCCGCCCGGGGCATGGCGGCGGGAAACGTATCCGACTGTGCCGCGCAAATAAAACGATGAGCCTCTACGCACTCAAACCCAAATTCCAGAACTATCTGCGCCCGTTCGCGAACGCGCTCGCGGAGCGCGGCGTCACGGCCAACCAGGTCACGCTGTTCGCGGCCGGCGGCTCGATCGTCGTCGGCGCGCTCGCCGGCCTCGGCGTGTTTGCCCGCGCGCTGTTCCTGCTGATCCCGCTGTGGCTGTTCGCGCGGATGGCGCTCAACGCGATCGACGGGATGCTCGCGCGCGAGCACAACCAGAAGAGCACGCTCGGCGCATACCTGAACGAACTCGGCGACGTCGTGTCCGATATCGCGCTGGTGTTGCCGTTTCTCGCGATTCCCGCGTTCGCTCCGGCAGACGTCTGGCTGTTCGCGCTGACGGCGGTGATCGTCGAATGCGCGGGGCTGATCGGTCCGCTGGTCGGCGTGAGCCGCCGCTACGACGGCCCGTTCGGCAAGAGCGACCGCGCGCTCGCCCTCGGCGCGTTCGCGCTGTGGATCGGGCTCGGGTTTCCGGTCGGCGGCGTCGCAGCATGGCTGTGGCGGCTGCTGATCGTGCTGTCGATCGTGACCGTGGTGCGGCGCGTGCAGGCCGGCATCGCGGAAAAGGGCGGTTGAGAAGGGCGTCAGGGCAGTTGCAGTACCGGGCGCCGGAGGGCGGCGCACCAAAATTCGAATAACGAAACGAGAGAGATCGCATGAGCGCACGCATGGCCCGCGAGGCCGACTTCATCACGCACGACGGCGAAACGCTGTTCTATCGTCACTGGCCCGCGACGGGCTCACGCTGCCGCGGCGCAATCGTATTGCTGCATCGCGGCCACGAACACTCGGCGCGCGTCGCGCACCTCGTCGACGAGCTCGACCTGCCCGATTTCGCGTTTTTCGCGTGGGATGCGCGCGGCCACGGCCGCTCGCCCGGCGCGCGCGGCTACAGCCCGAGCGCGGCCGCGTCGGTGCGCGACCTGCAGACCTTCGTCGAACATATCCGCGACACGCACGGCATCGCGATCGAGGACATGGCCGTGGTCGGCCAGAGCGTCGGCGCGGTGCTCGCGGCCACCTGGGCGCACGATTATGCGCCGCCGATCCGTGCGCTCGTCGTCGCATCGCCGGCGTTCCACATCAAGCTCTACGTGCCGTTCGCGCGGCCGGGCCTGCGGTTGATGCACAAGCTGCGCGGGCTGTTCTACGTGAACAGCTACGTCAAGCCGAAATTCCTCACGCACGATCCCGAGCGGATCGCGAGCTATGCGTCCGATCCGCTGATCACGCGGCCGATCGCGGTCAACATGCTGCTCGACCTGCACGACACCGCGCAGCGGATCGTCGCCGACGCGGCCGCGATCACCGTGCCGACGCAACTGCTGATCTCGGGCGCCGACTGGGTCGTGCATCGCGGCCCGCAGGACCGCTTCTTCGAACGCCTCGGCGCCGCGCGCAAGGAGCGCGTCGTGCTGCCGGGCTTCTATCACGACACGCTTGGCGAACGCGACCGCGCGCAGGCGCTTGCGCCGCTGCGTGCATTCGTGCTGCGCGAATTCGATACGCCGAGCCCGCGCGTGTCGCTTGCCGATGCCGACCGGCGCGGCGCGTTCCATGACGAATACGCGGCGCTCGGCCGGCCGCCCGCGAATGCGTTCGCGCGGGCGTACTGGGCGCTCACGCGGGCCGGCCTGAAGGCGGGCGGCGCGCTGTCGGACGGCATCGCGCTCGGGCTGCGGCTCGGCTTCGATTCGGGCTCGACACTCGACTACGTGTACCGCAACCGCGCGCAGGGGCGGCTCGGCGTCGGCGCGCTGATCGACCGCACGTATCTCGATTCGCCGGGCTGGGTCGGCATCCGCCAGCGCAAGGTGCATCTGCAGGAACTGATCGGCGCGGCGATCGGCCGCCTGCGCGGCCACGGCGAGCCGGTGCGGATCGTCGACATCGCGGCCGGGCACGGGCGCTACGTGCTCGACGCGATCGCGTCGGCCGCCGAGCGCGACGGCGCGGCACCCGACGACATCACGCTGCGCGACTACAGCCCGCCGAACGTCGAAGCCGGGCGCGTGCTGATCGCGCAGCGCGGCCTCGAGCCGATCGCGCGCTTCGAGCGCGGCGACGCGTTCGACGAGGCGTCGCTCGCGACGCTCGAGCCGCGTCCGACGCTCGCGATCGTGTCGGGCCTCTACGAGCTGTTCGGCGAGAACGCGCTGATCGAGCGCTCGCTGCGCGGGCTCGCGCAGGCCGTGCCGCCGGGCGGCTATCTCGTCTATACGGGGCAGCCGTGGCATCCGCAGCTCGAATTCATCGCGCGTGCGCTGAACAATCACCGCGGCGAAGCGACCTGGGTGATGCGCCGCCGCTCGCAGGCCGAGATGGACGAACTCGTCGCGCGCGCGGGCTTCCGCAAGCTCGACCAGCGGATCGACGCAATGGGCATCTTCACGGTCAGCCTCGCGCAGCGGGTCGACGCGTCATGAGCGCGCTCGACGGCGGCGCGAGCGGCCTCGCCGAGCCGGCCGCGGCCGCCGGCGCGCGCGACGCGTCGTTCGCGCTGCGCGTCGGCTGGCTCGCGGCGATGGGCGCCGTGTTCTTCTCGACCTACGGCTTCGCGAACTGGCTCGCCGCGCGCCGCGCGGCGGTGCCGACCTTCGCGTTCGGCTGGGAGCACGCGATCCCGTTCGTGCCGTGGACGATCGTGCCGTACTGGTCGATCGACCTGCTGTATGCGCTGTCGTTCTTTTTCTGGACACGCCGCGCCGACCTGCTCGATCACGTGAAGCGGCTGCTGACCGTGCAGCTGATCTCGGTCGCGTGCTTCATCGCGTGGCCGCTGCGCTTCGGGTTCGAGCGGCCCGACGCGGGCGGCGTGGCCGGTGCGCTGTTCACGCTGCTGATGGGCTTCGACAAGCCGTTCAACCAGGCGCCGTCGCTGCACATCGGGCTGCTCGTCGTGCTGTGGGCCGTCTATGCGAAGCACCTGCGCGGCACGTTCGCGCGCGTCGTGCTGCACCTGTGGTTCGCGGCGATCGGCGTGTCGGTGCTGACCACCTATCAGCATCACGCGATCGACGTGCCGACCGGCGCGGCCGTCGGCTGTCTCGCGCTGTTCCTGTTTCCGCTGCGCGATGCCGCGGGCCGGTTGCCGGGTGCCGATGCATCGCCGGGTGCGGCCGGCCGCGCGCTCGCGCGCCGCTATGCGCTTGGCGCGGCGGCGGTCGCGCTCGTGGCGCTCTGGTGCGTGCCGCGCGCGCCCGGCTGGGCGCTGGCGGCAGGGTGGGTCGCGCTGGCGCTCGCCTGTGTCGCGTGGATCTACCGGCGCGGCGCGCCCGGTGCGTTCCAGAAGGACGCGCACGGGCGTTTTCCGGTCGTCATCCGCTGGCTGCTCGCGCCGACGATTGCCGCCGCGTTCGTCAATTCGCGACTGTGGACGTTCCGGCAGCCGGCGCCGGTGCGGATCGACGAACGCGTATCGATCGGCCGCACGCCGGCCACGCGCGACGTGCGACGCCACGGTTTCACGGCGCTGGTCGACCTGACCGCCGAGATGCCGCGCTGGACGTCGGTCGATGGGTCGCTCGCGTATGCGACCGTGCCGCAGCTCGATCTCGTCGCGCCGACGGCCGAGCAACTTGCGCAGGCCGTCGCGGCGCTCGAGCGCCTGCACGGGGAAGGGCGCGACGTGCTGGTCTGCTGTGCGCTCGGCTACGGGCGCAGCGTGCTGTGCGCGGCTGCCTGGCTCGCGGCGCGGCGCGGGCTCGGCGATGCGCGCGACGCGCTGGCCGCGGTGCGCGCGGTGCGACCGCATGCGGTGTGGTCGGACGACGGCGTAGCCGTGCTGCAGCAGTGGATCGATCGCCGGCGCGGCGCGGGAGGCGTGTGATGCGCGACCCGTCCGCGCCATTCAGGATTGCCGCCGCGCGCGGCGCGCTCGATGCGGGCGCGTGGGCGATCGCGGCCGCGCTGGCCGCGGCGGGCGCCGGCTGGTGGATCGCGTCGGGCTGGGCGCCGGCGACGATCGCCCGCGTGCTGCTGGCCGTCGTCAGCACCGGGTCGGGGATCGCGGCACTGTGGTACGCGGTGCGGATCGAAATCGACCGCCGGCTGTTCGCCGCGCTCGCGCGTGCGGCGGCAGGCGAGGGATCGGTCGACGAGGGGCTCGCGGCGCTCGACCGCGCGCTCGCCGATCTCGGCTGGATCGATGCGTCGAAGGCCGGACGCGCACTCGACGCACGCGTGCGCGGCGCGGTCGGGCTGTGCCGCGCCGGTGTGCTCGTCGCGATCGTGCAGTGGCTCGTGGTCGGGCTCGCGATCGCCGTTCCGCAGATCGGCTAGCGCCCGGTCAAGCTCGCCGCGGGCGGTCGAGGGCTGTCGTTTCGCCCGCCGGTTCGTCGAGTGCGTGTTACGTGTGCGCTATCCGCTGCGACCGCGTCCGCTTCACTTCATACATCGCCTGGTCAGCATGCTCGATCAGCGCGTTCATGTCGGTGCCGTCGTCGGGCAGCAGTGCGATCCCGACGCTGACGCCGAGCCGCATCGGGCGCCCCTCGAATTCGAACGGTTCGCCGACCTGGCTCGCGAGCCGCGTGCTTTGCGCATGCACATCGTCGCGGTTGCCGATGTTCGGCAGGATCACCGCGAATTCGTCGCCGCCGATTCGCGCGACCGTGTCCGAGCGCCGCACCGCGCCCTGCATCCGCGTGGCGATCTCGCGCAGCGCCGCGTCGCCCGCACGGTGGCCGAACCCGTCGTTGATCGGCTTCAGCCCGTCCATGTCGATGTTGAGGATGCCGAGCCGGCCGTTCGCGCGCAGCGTCGTGTGCATCGACTGCCGCAGGCGGTCGTAGAACAGCGCGCGGTTCGGCAGGCCCGTGAGCGCGTCGTGCGTCGCGCGCAGGTACAGTTCGTTCGCCTCGTTGCGCGCCGCATGGAACATCGCGGCGGCGATCAGGTCGGCCGTCAGCCGCAGCGTGCCCGCGTCGGCTTGCGAGAAGCCGTCGACTTCCGGCGACATCACCTTCAGCACGCCGACCGTCGTGTCGGCATGGGTGAGCGGCATCACGAGCATCGAGCGCAGGCCGACCCGCCGGCAGGCGTCGCGATCGACGCGCGAGTCGGTTTCCGAATCGGTGCAGTGCAGCAACTCGCCTTGCTGCACGCACAGGCCCGACAGGCTGCCCGAGCGCCGCAGCCGCAAGCCGAGCATCCCGGCGGCCGTGCCCGACGCGGCGCGGTACACCATGTCGTCGCCCTCGGCGAATTCGACCGCGGCGGCGCTTGCGCCGGTGAGCTGCGGCACCTGCTCGGCCACGTAGGCCATCACGCTGCCGAGGTCGAGGCCGAGCTTCGCGATCTCGGTCTGCGCGGCGATGATGCGCAGCAGCGTGTCGGGGGACGGGGTGGCAGTGTCGACGATTTGATTCAAGTCAGTTTTCCGTGAAAGAAAGCACGTCCGGCGGCGCGGGATTGCGGTAGCATACGCGCCGCCTCACGGCAGCGCGTTTCGGCGGGGCGGTCTGCAACGGACCGCAGTCGGCCAGCCGTACCGCGCCGGCAGTATGCCGTTCGGCCTGTCGGTCGACAACGGCGCAATTCTTACCATTCCTGCCTCTCGCGCAGCATTTCCGACTGGATTGAGGTTTTTTTCGCTTCATCGTCGCGAATCGGGGTGAGTTTTGTCCTATTTTTGAGATAGTGTGACGAATGGGCGTGTGCCGGTGCCAGGCGCGCGTAACACGATGAAAGGCGATTAAAGAAATCGCCGCATCGTTTCGATATATGAATCAGGCCAGTTAGATATGAGGGGAAGCAGTGGGGATGTTCACTCACGGGCATAGCTGCTTTGCGTGCGTCGATTTCGATGCGACGGATGACCGGATGATCCTGACGAAACGGGGTGCCGCATGAAGCCGGCCGTGTCGCTGTTCGTCCTGTCGGCCGCCATGGTCGGCGCTTTTCACACGGCCGCGCTGTCGGCCGCGCCGATGCCGGCCGTGCCGGCTGCCGCGGCGTCAGGTGCTGCTGCTGCGCCGGCGCTCGCGGCCGTGCCTGCGGCGGCCAGCGCGGCCGCG
>NZ_CABVPW010000071.1:0-20586 GCF_902499025.1 Burkholderia lata
ATGCCGATGTCGCCTTTGCTATGAGCAACGCTTGAACGGAGAGCCGGATGCGCTGAGAGGTGCAAGTCCGGTTCGGGGAGGAGAGGCCGGGAGATAGCTCGACTACGCCCGGCCTCTTACTCCACTCTCAACTTGGCAAGGTTGGCTGTACGTGGCATTCGTGATCGACGTATTTGCCCGCCGTATCGTTGGCTGGCGCGTCAGCTCGTCGATGACCACGGACTTCGTGCTGGATGCACTTGAACAGGCACTGTACGCCAGGCAACCGGGCGAGGACGGGACTTTGAGACACCACTCCGACAGAGGGTCCCAATACGTCAGCATTCGCTACAGCGAACGGCTGGCTGAGGCTGGTATCGAGCCGTCGGTTGGCAGCCGGGGCGACAGCTACGACAATGCGCTGGCTGAAACAATCAACGGCCTGTATAGGACGGAACTGACTCATCGGTGCGCCCCGTGGAAAACGAGGGAATCCGTCGAACTGGCAACGCTGGAATGGGTGGCTTGGTACAACCATCATCGGATGATGAAGCCGCTCGGCTATATCCCGCCCGCTGAGGCTGAGGCAAACTACTACAGGCAACTCAGAAATAGCGCTGACGTGCCTGCATTAACTTAAACCAATCAGCCTCCACGACTCCCGGCGCGGTTCACTGGCCTCTTCTAACAAAATCGCCTCACATGACCGTCGCCTTCGGAAAACAGATGATTTATTCGCCCCTTCAATCCACCTTGGCGATGCACTTGTTAGCTTGTGGGTGTGACCGCCACGCCATTCGTAGTTGCCGCAATTAATTTAATGTCGAGGGTTGGTGGAATCAGATTTAAACGCGAAAATTTAAATAAATCACCTTATTGTTGCGGTTCGGCGGGAGATGGATTAATGTGATGAGGATGGCAGATGGAGCAGTGAAATTGATGGAATTTGGTGTGCAGGCGCGATTGCACTTGAGTGTGGGCTGATGGCATCATGCCGGCCGCACTGGCGGGTATTTAAGCAAATCCCGTAGGGAATAAGTAATAAAAAATTGGATTTTATTAATTGTTTTTAATGGAGGATGCTGCTCCTGGGGGGCTCTCGTCACGGTTTAGGCTACGGCAGTACAGGCTTGACTCTATTTTATAAGCAATTCTCACCTCGCAAAATGGATGGTTTATCTATTGTCGTTGCAGGCAAGGAAATTGAGAAATTTCGGCCGCGACGGATGGATCTATTTATTTTCATGGAATTATGCTGCTTTATTGTGGCTCATTGCGTTGACGGGAAATGCATTGCGGTGACAATTTATTGATGATCAATGGACAAAATTCTTAAACCTGCTGATATAAAGGCTGCGGAACTCGAGGCGAAAGCGGAACGTCATTTCATCAAGCGTGAATTACATGACACTTTAATTTGCCTCCAGCAAGCAATTTCCATCAGGAAAGAGAGTGGGGATTGGAACGGTGCGGGCGATTGTGCACAAAGCGAGGGATATGTCCGTTTTGTCGTCGCCGATCATGCGGGAGCGATTAGATCATACGAGGAGGCTCTGGAGTTTCGCAAACGCACTAACGACCTTCGCGGTCAAGGCGTGACTTGCGGTCGGTTGGCCGAAGTATTTCAACATATTGGTGAGCATGCAAAGGCGGTGGAACTACTGGAAAGCGCTTTGCAGTATTTTGAACGTATCAATGCCCCAATAGACATCAGCACAATATTCAACAATATGGCCGTCTCGTATCGCGAAATGGGAGTCGCGGACAAGGCGCGGCAATGCTACGAGCGGTCGCTTGAGATTCGTCGGCAGGTAGGTGATTTTGACGGGATTGCAACGACGCTGCTGAATGTGGCCGTATTGTATATCGGTCTATCACATTATGATTGCGCTCACTTGTTTCTTGAAGAGGCACGTGATCTTCGCAGGGAAATGGGTGACAACGAAGGGTTGGGTCGAATTACCCTTCATCAGGGAAGGCTCCACGAGGAGCAGGGGGATATTTTATCTGCGATCGAATGCTACGAGGATGCATTGAATCTCGCCAGATCTGGAAAGTGCATTCAAAGCAGGATTGACGAGGCTATTGCGTTGCTCAATCTAGCTGACGCGTTGTCAAATCAAGGGAAGGTCGATTCTTCTCTCGCAAATCTCGATGTTGCTGCAAAGCTTTTTCTCGAAGCGGGAGTGATCCAGGGAATCGCTATGACGTACTATGGACGAGGGCGTACGCTCGCCGCAGCGGGGCGATCGACTGAGGCACTTGCCTGCTTCGGAGTAGCAAAGTCGCACTTTAAGAAGATTGATGATCGTCCGAGATTGATCTCCACAGGTATTGCCATCGGAAAAATCTTGTCTAGCTGTCGTCAGCATCGGGAAGCGCGTGACGAATTTGTATCAGCTCTCGAGCTACAGCAGCAGTTGTCGCTGCCTCAAAACGAGGCGATCACTCAGCAATTGATTAGGCGGGAATGTGCGGCACTCGGTGACGAGACGGGGGGCTGGAGTGCAGCGAGTGTTGCCGTGGATCGACTGGGGCATGTCATTACTGATCCAGGATTCGACGGCGTTGCAATAGATAATATTGCTAATTTTAAAGCGGCCGATTGTTCCATGCCAGACGCAGAGCAACCTGCAGGGCCGTACTCCTTACATTGAGTGCATGCGGTACGTTGGACCTATCCGAATGAAAGGGACTTCCTCGCTCCGAGGCTGCGGCGGAAGCCGCGAGTCGGCATCGAAGTGCCATGATGGAGTATCAAAACTTCATCAACACCAACAGAAGGGGGAAATTTGGGTCAATTGTCACCGTCGGGATCGATCTTTCAAAGAACGTGTTTGCCGTCCACGGCGTGGGTGAATCCGCCAAAGCGGTGCTATCAAACCACGTGTATCTCGCGACCAGAGCACATTGATCACCCAGTTGCCGCCATGCGTAATCGGCATGGAAGCGTGCTCGGGAGCGCATTATTGGGCGCGCGTGTTCTAGGAGTACGTCCACACAGCGAAGTTGATGGCGCCAAAGCTGGTCGCGCCATATCGGATGTCTGGCAAGCGCGGCAAGAACGACGCGGCTGATGCGGCCGCCATTTGCGAGGCGGCGACACGACCCAGCATGCGTTTCGTGCCACTCAAAGACGAGCATCAGCAGTCCACGCTTTGCCTGCATCGGACGCGACAGGGATCTGTCGAGGAAAGAACAGCGACCTACGATCGATTGCGCGGCCTGATCTCGCAGTTCGGAGTGTTCTACTGCAGGGTCCGGAAAGGCTTCCGCTAGACATCACGGCTCACCTGGACTCGCTGCCTAGCTGGTCGCGGCGATGCATCAGCGATTTGCTGGAGCATGCCGGCAACATTGAGGATCGGCTGGGTGCATATGACCGCGCGAATGCCGAGCTCGACAAATGGGCGTCCGAGAATGGCGTGGAGATTGACTTCTCGCGTCCTGGCAAGCCGACCGACAATGCGAAGAACGAATCCTTCAACGGACGCTTCCGGGAGGAATGCCTCAACGCTCATTGGTTCTTGTCGCTGGAGGACGCCAGACTCAAAATCGAGGTCTGGTGCGAGTACTATAACGAGGCGCGCCCTCACTCTGCGCTGCAGTGGATGACACCGGCAGAATTCGCCTGCCAATGCACCGATCGGGGCGATTCGGCCCACCCCGAAGATCAAGCGAAGTTGGGGTTCGCCGTCTGCGCAAAACCAGCGAGAGTTGCTTGTCTCCTCCAGGAGTCGACACCGTAGCGTCAATTCATCCCGGCAGTCTGAGATCTAACTCGATCAGCGGGGTTTGCGACGATTGCATCGGGAAACTACTTAGAAGAAAACGTGCTGGCGGAAAGCATACAGAAGGGGACGGTTTTTTATACTTTCTGACATCGCGATACCAACCACGGCAGGCGTTTCCCCGGATGTTCAGGAGATTTTCGATGGAAGCTGATAGATCGTTGCTCGCCCGTGTGCTCGTCTGTATGTTTGCGCTGTGCGCAGCGCAGGCGAGTTACGCGCAGCCGATCCGGCTCATGACGGGCGGCACCGCCAAGTTGATCTATCTTCCGGTGATGCTCGCGGACCAACTTGGCTATTTCCGCAAGGAAGGGCTGGATGTCCGCGTGCTCTCGTCACCAGCGGGCATTGATACCTCCACAGAACTCGTCGCGGGCGCAATTCAGGGCGCGGTCGGCTACTACGACCATACCATCGGGCTGCAGAGTCGCGGCATGGACGTGCAATCTGTGATCGTACTGGGGCAATCGGCAGGCCTCGTCGAACTGACCCACAGCACAAGCGCCATGCAGACGATGGCCAACGCGAAAGGACGTAGGCTCGGCGTGACCGGCTTTGGTTCATCGACCTACTTCCTGACGCGGTACCTGGCAACGCGCGCAGGCGTGGCTTCTGACGCTTACGCCGTTGTGCCGCTTGCTACCGAAACGGCTTTCGAACAGGCGCTCTCCTCGGGCGACATCGACGCAGGCATGACGGAGGAGCCGACCGCGACCCGCCTCCTGGTGCGCGGCGCGGCGCGGCGACTCCTTGATCTGCGCAGCACGTCAGACACGCGCGCGCAGCTAGGCGGCTCATTCGTGGGTGCGTGCATCTATATGCGCCGCGAGTGGATCGATTCTCATCCTGATGAGACGGCCCGTCTCGTGCGCGCAGTACTGACCGCTTTGCGTTTCATCCAGACTCACAATGAACAGGACATCGCGGCCGCGATGCCAGCGTCGCTCAAAGGCGGCGACCCGTCCGTCTACCTGCAGGCGCTTGCAGTCATGAAGCCGACCTTCTCGCCGACGGGTCGAATGCCCGTCGATGCACCGTCGACCGTGCTCGCGATTCTTGCAGAAGGCGATGCCGATGTATCGCGAAGGCATGTCGACCTGGCACGTACCTGGACCGATCGTTTCGTCGCAGACGTGCCGTAACACGTGAGTCACGTTCCCAAAGCTTAACCATCTTCAAAATACAGGAGACGTGCTCATGCGGGCCATCCAGATTCACAATTACGGCGGTCCAGAAGTGCTGCGCCGCGTCGAGATCGATATTCCGAAACCGGGGCCAGGTGAAGTGCTCGTGCGTGTCGTCACGGCAGGCATTAACTTTATGGACGTTCATACTCGGCAGGGCAAGTACCGCGATTCACGCACCTATCCCGTGCGAATTCCGTGCACGCTCGGTATGGAGGGCGCGGGCGAGGTCGTCGAGGTTGGGCCTGGTGTCTCGTCATGCCACACGGGCGATCGGGTCGCATGGTGCATTTCGTGGGGTGCATACGCCGACTACGCGGTGGTGCCGGCAGCGCGGCTTGCGCGAATATCTGACGGCATCGCTTATGACGTCGCGGCCGCGGCGATCTTTCAGGGTTCGACGGCGCACTATTTGCTGGAAGACGTTGCGAAACTCCAGGCGGGCATGACCTGTCTCGTGCACGCGGCGTCGGGTGGCATAGGCCAATTGCTGGTGCAGTTGGCAAAGCGGCGCGGCGCCGAGGTGTTTGCGACGACCAGCACGGCCGAGAAGGCGGCCATCGCGCGCACGCGCGGCGCGGATCATGTGCTGGTCTACGAGAACGGGGCATTCGCGGATCGCATTCGCGACCTGACCGATGGTCGGGGTGTCGACGTGGTGTTCGATGCGGTCGGCAAGACCACCTTGCGCGACAGCTTTCGCGCGACACGCGTACGCGGGTTGGTCGTCAATTACGGCTCGGTGACCGGTCCGATACGCGACCTTGATCCATACGAACTGGGTGAGGCGGGCTCGTTGTTCTTGACACGTCCGCGCCTAGCCGACCACCTTGCCGATGCCGTCACCGTCCAGCTGCGCGCCGACGACGTATTCGCCGCCATCGAGCAAGGCGCGCTATGTGTCGAGATTAACGGTCGCTATACGCTGGACAACGTCGAGGAAGCGCATGCCGCGCTCGAGGAACGACGCCAGTTCGGCAAGGCCGTAATGGACATCGGCTAGTCGGCGAGACTATCCGAAGCTTTTTTATATCCGGCGGTACTACGTGTCGCCGGTGACGCAACTCGTCCTTCCGGTTTCAGAGGACCTCCATGACACCCGAAACTCACCGTCGTTCTGAATCATCGTTTCGCGCGGTTTTCCGCGTCGTCAGCGGTAATTTCTTGGAGATGTACGACTTCACCGTTTATGCCTATTACGCGAGCGCCATCGCACGCACGTTCTTTCCCGCGGAAAATGAATTCGTTTCTCTGCTGCTCGCGTTGTCTGTGTTCGGCGCGGGTTTCGTCATGCGTCCGGTGGGTGCGCTTGTACTCGGAGCGTACGTCGACCGGCATGGGCGACGCAAGGGTCTAATACTGTCATTAACGCTGATGGCCATTGGCACTGCGTGCGTAGCGTTCGTGCCGGGCTATGCGTCGATCGGCTACGCGGCCCCCGTGGTCGTGTTGCTCGGGCGTTTGTTGCAAGGCTTCTCGGCGGGGGTCGAACTGGGCAGCGTCTCAGTCTATCTCGCGGAAATCGCGACGCCCGGCAAGCGAGGCTTCTTTTGCTCATGGCAATCAGGCAGCCAGCAGGTTGCTGTGATCTTCGCCGCGTCGCTTGGCGTGCTGCTCAACCAGACGCTTCCGCCAGCGGATGTGAGTGCGTGGGGCTGGCGCATTCCATTTTTGATCGGCTGTCTGATCGTGCCGTTCCTGTTCCTGATTCGCCGCACACTGCGCGAGACGGATGAATTCGCCTCCCGCAAGCATCATCCGCGCATGGGCGAGACCATGATGTCGATGGTGCAGAACGCTGGGTTGATCGTCGCGGGCATGGGGCTGGTCGTTATGACCACGGCGTCGTTTTATTTGATTACCACCTATACGCCGACCTTCGGCAAGGCAGTGCTGCATTTGTCTTCGATCGATTCGCTCATCGTCACAGTGTGCGTGGGTGTGTCAAACCTGATCTGGCTGCCAATTTCCGGTACGGTATCAGACCGCGTCGGTCGTCGGCCAATTCTGTTGGTATTTACTGCTCTGACTATGCTGACCTCCTATCCCGCGATGCAGTGGCTCGTCGCCGCGCCGTCGTTCGAGCGCTTGCTGCTAGTGCAATTGTGGCTCTCTATGCTGTATGCATGCTATAACGGCGCAATGGTCGTCGCGCTCGCTGAGTTGATGCCAGCGGACGTGCGTACTACGGGCTTCTCGATGGCCTATAGCCTCGCCACGCTAGTGGGCGGCTTCACACCCGCCATCTCGACGATGTTGATCCATTTTACCGGCGACAAGGCCGCCCCAGGCGCCTGGATGGGCGCGGCTGCCCTATGCGGCGCGGTGGCGACACTGGTGCTCTACCGTTCGCGCGAGGCCCGCAACGGATACAGGTGGCAAAGCGCTCCCGAGCAATGAAAATTCTTCTCATCGAAGACAACCGTCAACTCGCCCACTGGCTCACCAGGACGCTGATTGACGATGGCTTCATCGTCGATCATGTACTCGATGGCGAGGCCGCCGAAGCGATGCTCGCTGGCACGCGCTACGACGTGGTGCTGCTCGATCTTAATCTTCCAGGAAAATCGGGAAAGGCGATCCTGCGGTGCATGCGAGAAAACGCGAATGACACGCCGGTGCTGGTTCTGACCGCCACTGGCGATATCGGCGAGAAGGTCATCTGTCTCAGCGACGGCGCGGACGATTACGTTGTCAAACCCTTTGACGATCGCGAGCTGATCGCGCGCATCAAAGCGTTGGCACGGCGCCACGCGCCGGTGCGCTCGAATCGCATCCGCTGCGGAACATTGCTCTACGATATGGACCGACTGCAGTTCTTTGTCGGGGATGACGCGCTGTCGCTCACACCACGCGAGCATGCAGTGCTCGAAGCGCTAATCCTGCAAACGGGCCGTACGGTATCGAAGACGGTGCTGGCCGAAGCCATCGACGACGGTGATGCGCCGCCGAGCGGTGATGCGATCGAAATCTATATCTCGCGGCTCAGAAAAAAGATTGAGAAGAGTACAGCCGCGATTATCACACTGCGCGGGCTCGGGTACCTGCTTGAACATGAAGAGCCACAAACATAGCCTGCGTGTGCGGCTGCTGCTTTGGCTTATCGTGCCTATGACGGCGTTTGGTCTGATCGCCGCATGGGTCATGCACGCGAACGCTCGGCGCACCGCCGATCTGCTTCAAGATTCGGCGTTGTTGGCGGCGGCGCGCGTGATGGCCGCCGATGTGCGCTGGAGCGGGGATAGCCTGGTCGCGTCTGTCTCACCGAGCACGATCCAGATCGTCGGCACACCCGAGGGCGATTTGGTGTTCTATCGCATCGAAATTGAGGGCGGCGCGGTGATCGCCGGCACTTCGGATT
This sequence comes from Burkholderia lata, assembly GCF_902499025.1. Taxonomy (GTDB): domain Bacteria; phylum Pseudomonadota; class Gammaproteobacteria; order Burkholderiales; family Burkholderiaceae; genus Burkholderia; species Burkholderia lata_C. The sequence continues at coordinate 8,316 of NZ_CABVPW010000071.1, forward strand.
TCCCGAGCACGCGCTTGACCGGGTCGCTACAGTGGTATGACGCAAAAGTGGCCGACTTGCCGGTCCGCGCTGTTTCGCTCGAACGGCCGATGTACGATGATGGCCGAACCATCAAACTGCTGGTGTCGGTGGGGCGGACCCTAACGGCGCGAGATGCGTTGATCACCTCACTCTGGAAGCCACAGGTCGTGTACATCCTTGGCAGCATTGCCGTCGCAATTGTGTTGATCTGCGCTGGCCTGGCACGCGAACTCAGGCCGCTCAATAGACTCGCGATCTCACTTAATGTGCACCCTTTGCAAAGCCGTGTCAGAATCGACTCCTCCGATCTTCATGCAGAGTTACGGCCACTGGTCGCGGCCTTCAACGCATCGCTTGACGTGATCGAGCGGCAGACCTCGACGCAGCGGCGCTTCATCGCCGACGCCGCGCATCAGATACGTACGCCGCTCTCGGTGCTCGGATCGCAACTTCAGTACGCGCGCCGCCAGCATAGCCTCGAAGAGGTGCGGAAAACACTGGCGGCAATGCATCACAGCAACCGCGCGATGGTCACGTTGATCAACCAGCTTCTGATGCTCGCCCAAGCAGAATCGGCTGATTATGCGGCGTTCGAGAGCGAAGCTGTGGACTTCGAAAACCTGATCACACGCGCTGTGGAGAAGCTTGCATTGGTGGCGAGCCGTCGAGATATTGAACTAGCCGTATCGTTCGGCGACGCGCTTGTCATCAAAGGGAGCGAATCGCTATTGTCTGCGGCGGTGTCCAATCTTATCGACAACGCGATCCGATATTCGCCCAACGGCACGCGGGTAACCGTCGAGGCAAAGCGCACAAATGGTGCTCTGCACGTCAACGTCATCGACGAAGGTCCGGGCATTCCAGTGACACTGCGCGAGCGCGTGTTCGAACCGTTTTTTCGAGCTTCGGAAGCAGAGGGTAGCGGACTCGGTCTGACAATCGCCAAAGAAATCGTGCGGGCACATGGCGGAACGGTCGCCATTAGCGAAGCATCGCCGGCACGGGGAGCGAAGATAAGTCTGATTTTCCGATTGTGAAAGCCAACAATACTTGCCGGAAGTGATTCTTGAGGATCGCGCTTACTGCGGAAGCGATGTTCGCCCTCACTTTGGGGTGGTTTTCGAATGGCGCATTCTTTCTGATACCCGCGGTCCCTAAGAGGCCAGTTCAAAAACCTTGCTCGGCTCGCCTGAAGATGCTTCAGCAGACGAGCGAGCAACCGAGTTTCAGGAATGCTTCATGAATGTCGGCACGTCGCTCGAAGCGCGTGCGTAGACGACGGAAATTATGGAGCCAGGAGTGCGTACGTTCGACTACCCAACGATACTTGCCGAGCCCGCTGCCATGTTCGGTCCGGCGCTTCGCGATCGCGGGCCTGATGCCGCGTTCACGCAGCGCACGTCGGTGGCGCGTGGAATCGTAGCCTCGATCGGCGTAGACGACGCTTGGCTTCTGAAGTGGTCGGCCACGGACACCGCGAATCGGCGGAATTGCATCAACGAGCGGCAGCAACTGCGTGACGTCGTTGGCGTTCGCCCCGGTCAGGATCGCGACAACGGGAACGCCGTTGGCGTCTACGAGGATGTGGTGCTTGGAACCGGGGCGCGCACGATCCGTGGGGTTCGGGCCTGTTTTTCGCCCGCCCCAACGGCTCGCACGGACGACGAATCGACCGCAGCGTATGACAGATCGATCTGGCCGGCCGCACGCAACTTGTCGAGCAGCAGCTCGTGCAGTTGGTCCCATACACCAGCCTTTTGCCAGTCGTTCAATCGCCGCCAGCAAGTTTCGCCCGAGCCGAAGCCCAGCCGAGTTGGCAAGTGGTTCCAGCGGATTCCCGTTTTGAACACGAACAGGATGCCGTTGAGCGCCGTACGATCGGACACGCGCGGACGACCAGGATCGCTCTTCGCTCGAGGCTTCACGGGTGGCAGCAATGGTTCGATCAGTATCCACAGCTCGTCGTCAATGATCGGCGCTTCAATCCTTGGGCTTCCGTTGTTCTGGTCACCAAGGTTAACAGCTCGCCGAGGAAGTAACCAGTCCCCTCACGGGGTTTTTGAGCTGGCCTCTAATACTACAGCCGTAACTAATTCGATGGAGGGGAGCACCCGCGCTTCCGGTAATGGGACTGCTGCGCCCGCCATTGATGAGTCCGGTGCCAGATAGACCATTCCACCATGTAATCGATCGAGTGGGTCGCGCGCCATAACAGCCGACACAGTAACTGGCGGATCTCCTGAACGCTGAGCGGCACCACGCCATCAGGCGTTTTTTTTGCCGCGGACCCTCAGCGTGGCGAGTGCGGCGTGGGCAAGCAGAGCGAAAGTGATATGGCGATACCAGCCCTGCCATCGGCGAACCTCATACTGGTCCAGGCCAGATTCGCCCTTGGCCGCCTCGAAGCCAATCTCGATTTCCCACCGGCGGCCCGCGACGTTGACCAGCGTTTGTCGCGTAGCCTTCCTGCGTGGGGCATACACCACGTAGAAGGCGTGTTCACGCTTCTCGTCAAGGCTGCGCCGTACCAGCAGGTAATGCCCGAAACGACGTTCCTCCGCCGTCATCTGCAAACGCCAGAGCGGAGTCAGCGCCCAGTCGTACAAACGCTCGCCTTTGGCCCCCGCGCCCGCCGACAGACGTCGCCATGCGCCGGCCGGCCGGCTTGCTGCGATCTTGTCTGCGCGAACGTAGGTCGGCCCCTGCCACCACAACGGCTCGTTCTTCGCTACGGCGAGCACGAAGGATTGTTCGCGCGACTCCAGCCATAGTCGTAAATGCCGGTCGCCACCGTATACCTCGTCGCCCGTCACCCAGCCGCACGGCACGCCTGCGTCCAGTGCCCGCTCAAGCATCTGTCTGGCAAGCTGCGGTTTGGTCGCGAACTTCCTCGTATCCGGAACGCCTGCGGACATGCAGCGTTGCGGGTCCTCGATCCAGGATTGGGGCAAATAAAGCTCGCGGTCAATGAAGGCGCTACCCCCGTTGCCGGCATAGCAGAGAAACACCCCGATCTGGCTGTTCTCGATGCGCGCGGCGTCCGCATCCCACTTCGCACGCTCGAGCAGGTACTGCACTCCGTCAGGGGTCGAGTCTCCGATCCATTCCGCAAGCTGCCAGCCGTTTTTGCGCTCGGCCGTACCCAGCAGTCCCTTCAGATAGGACAGTGACCGCTCACGCGACTCGGACCGACTGAACTGGTTTGCCAGACGCGCGTGTAACGCCTCAAGTTCATGCTCCCATTCCTTTACGAGTGATTTCATATCTCATATTTTAATCGCACTACTAACATAATATAATAAAAAATAGTTACGGCTGTAGTACTAGGCCACTACGAGGGGCGCGGCTAGCGAGGGTTTCATCATCACGCAAGCCTGAGCATCGCCGCTTACGGCTTCCTGATGGCCGAGCGCCTCATCGCCGAACAGTCAGGCAGCGGTAAAAAAACTTCGTCGCACAAGTACCTGACGTTCCCGAGGATTACCTCCCACGCGGCAGTCCTGCGCGCGCAGCGTCATGTCCCGACCTCGATCACAAGCCTGCGTCATAGCCTGAGCTATCACCTGCTCGCCCGCATGGACTTGTGCCCTTGTTGCGGGCGTGCCGGCAAGGCGCTACGTTTACGACACAGTAAGACTATAGAGACTTCTTCATTCATGGCGTGAGGAATGATGGACTGGGAGACGTCATTCGAGGCGTATCTGGAACATTTGTGTGAGGCGCTTGGGCAAAGTGACCGCGAGTCGGGACTGAGAGGCTATTGCCAAGGGCTGATGCTGCCAATTCAGCGCAAGAGCGTCGAGCCGCTGGCGGCACATCTGGCACCGGAACATGTGAGCGCGCGGCACCAGTCGCTGCATCATTTCGTGGCGAAGTCGGAATGGTCCGATACGGCGCTGCTCGAGCAGGTGCGGCGCTGGGTGCTGCCGCACATGAACCCCGCTGGCGGGTTGTACTGGATCATTGACGACACGGGGTTTCCCAAGAAGGGCAAGCATTCGGTCGGCGTGGCATGGCAATACTGCGGCCAGCTGGGCAAGCAGGATAACTGCCAGGTTGCGGTGAGCCTGTCAGTGGCGACGGAAGACGCGAGCCTACCGGTGTCGTATCGACTGTATCTGCCGCGTGAATGGAGCGACGATCCCGTGCGACGACGGAAAGCTGGCGTGCCCGAGGAAATCGAATTTGCAACCAAACCGGAGATTGCGACCGGGCAGTTGCGCGAAGCACGGCAAAGCGGCGCGCTCGACGGCATCGTGTTGACCGATGCGGGCTATGGAGACGACACCTCGTTTCGGGAGGCCATCAGCGAGCTCGGGCTGCAGTATGCGGTGGGCATTCGCTCGAACACGCGCGTCTGGGCGCCGGGCACGGCGCCTCTACCGCCCGAGCCCGCCGCGGGGAAATCGGGCCGGCCACGCGGCTTGTTACGGCGCGCACCGGGACATGAGCCGATCGGAGTCAAGGATCTGGCCTCGACGCTCGATGCCTCGCGCTATCGCAACGTGATATGGCGCGAAGGTACGTGCGCCGCGCTCAGTTCGCGCTTTGCTGCCGTGCGCGTGCGCGCTTCACACCGCGATTACTGGCGCTCCACACTGCGCGATGAGGAATGGCTGCTGATCGAATGGCCCGAAGGTGATGCGCAGCCACTCAAGTACTGTCTTTCGACTTTGCCTCTGGACACCACGCTCGAACGACTGGTTCATGTCGCCAAAATGCGCTGGCGTATCGAGTGGGACTATCAGGATCTCAAGCAGGAATTCGGCCTGGGACACTTCGAAGGACGTGGCTGGCGTGGATTTCATCACCATGCATCGTTGTGTATTGCTGCCTATGGGTTTCTTGTTGCTCAACGCCTCATTCAAGGCGGCAGTAAAAGAAACTCCGCGATCTGCAACCCATTTGCCTTACCCTCGAATTACGTGCCACGCGGGTCCCCAGCGAACGCAGCGCCACGTTGCTGATTCCATCACCACGCTGCGCTGGCGTATCGCTGCATACATCGCCCGCCGGCTCCAGCGATGCCCGTTTTGCTCGGCACTCAATGTCGATTTATTGACACCGTAAGACTAACGCTTGACGAAGAACATAGGGGCACCCCCCGCTTGCCACGAATGGGCGGGATGGCCTCGATCAGCGGCAGCAGTTGGGTGACGTCGTTACGATTGGCGCCCGTGAGGATCAGTGCGAGCGGGATGCCCTGCGCTTCGGTAATGAGATGTTGCTTTGAACCGGGTCGCGCCCGATCGGTGGGATTGGGTCCTGTTTTTGACCTGATCCCATTGCACGAATGGAGAACGAATCGATGACCACGCGCGACCAGTCGATACGATCGGCTGCACGAAGTTTCGCCAGCAATACTTCGTGCAGCCGGTCCCAAACGGCCGCCTGTTGCCAGCCGTGCAGTCTGCGCCAACAGCTCATGCCCGAGCCACAGCCCATTTCCTGTGGGAGCATTTCCCAAGGAATACCGGACTGCAGCACGAACAGGATGCCGATCAGCACGGCGCGATCGTCGAGCGGCTTGCGGCCCGGGTATCGCGTGCGGCGTGGCTTCGGTGGAGGCAGCAACGGTTGGATCAGTGACCACAGTTCGTCATCGAGTATCGGTTTAGCCATGACCTCCTCGTCAGCGAAACAACGAAGAGGCTAACAAAACGTGCAGCGGGTTAACAGCCCTCGACACTCATTTTGTTAGAGCTTTTAAGAATCAAACGACACGATAACTATTCTGACGCCGAGGAAATCTATCGAGAGACGGTTATTCCTCCTTTTCTAACTCCGCAGTCCATCTTGTTGCGATTGCCAAGGCCCTGGCTGTGGCGTCGCCTCTGTTCGCCATCACGGCAAAGTGACCCAATGTCACCTTCTTCCCTGAGAGCGATATTCTCGCAACATAGGTTGGAGACTTCCCACCGCTGGGCTCGATGAAATTAACGCCGTTTGGCAAACCGGGCTCCTCTGCTCGTGTTTTAGCCCGGTCCCACATGCCCGGTGGGAATTTAGCAATGGCTTGAGCATCGCCTACACCAGTTTCCATTTCTAAGATCATCCGCGTCGCGATCGCCATGCTTTTGGCTTTGCGTTCATCGCGATCTTCCAAAACCGAAAAATAACCATGAAATTTATTTTTGAAATGGACCGAGTAGCAACGGCTGGGGCCTCTCGCGGACGCTTCCCTTAGGGTTACGCCACGGGGCAATCCTGGCTGATCGGCACGCTGTTGAGCGGCTTCCCACACGCCGCCCGGAAATTTCTCGATAATGGATTGATCTTTTTTTTCCAGATTATTTTCCGACTTCGCCATCATAATAGTTGCGATGGCTAGCGCTTTGGCGGTGGCATTGTCACGGCCCGGTAGTACCGAAAAACTGCCGAGGGTTTTTTCCTTCCCATCCATCCTCATGCCGGCGAGATATCTATTGCTCGTAAATCTTACGCCAGTTGGCAAGCCACGCTCTAGGGCTTTTAATTGAGCCTGTTCCCAGATATTCGGTGGGAATTTGGCAATGACGTCCGTGTCTTTTCTTTGCCCGCCACCTTCTAACGCTTCAGCGGCCAACCGAGTTGCGATAGCCATGGCTCTAGATTTTGAGTTGTCGCGGCCTTGTACAACGGAGAAATATCCGACGCGCTTTCTACTCAAATGTGCTTGATAGACTGGCTTGGGTTTTTTGTCGGTTGCCTCTTGGAATGTTACGCCAGTCGGTAACGTGGATTGCTTCGCCAGTACCTGCGCCTTCTCCCATATACCGGGTGGAAATTTCGAAATGATCAAGTCATCGCTTTTTTTGTCAATGTCCGACGGACTACTTACCCGTTTTCCTTTGACGGTGGCAGATTCTTCCTCCTCCAAATTCTCGAAATCGTAGTCCTCCACGTCGGTGGCTGGGACGCTCGACAGCGACGACGAGTCGTCGTCTTCAGGCTGGTCAATGGTCAGTGCTTGCAAGCGGCTGGCCGTTGCGCTACTTTCCGAGTGGATAAATGGACTCGCATCGGGCTCCAACGCACTACGGAGGGACCGCCTAGGCGACTGACGCGGCGGATTCATCATCGAAGCAGCGCGGCCGCTTGCGCCAAAAGAGAGTGAGGATTGGTGCCGTTTTGGTTCTCGTGGGTTATTGCTTGGAGCGGGCCGCTTCGCGCTGGAGGCAGTGGTCGAGGGTGTGATCGCGTCCAGCCCTGGTGCGTCGATATTCATTTCATCGTCCACTGGTTCGGTTTTGATTTCCTGCTGAATCTCGGACGGGTTCTGCAACGACATTCCGGGTCGTTTTCCACCATAGAAATAACCACCGTCCCCGTAATCCAATATCGCTTGCATGCCTTTTGGTACTAGTGCGATTTGAAATAAATGTGGAGCCACCACGCGGCGCGGTTCGCCATACTTATTAGTGGTATTGACAATGACGTCGACAGCGATGAAATGCGCTTGCTCCTCCGGTGAGGCTTTACCATTCATGAATTGCGCCAGGTTGCCGCCGCCGTATGGAGCAAAGCGAACCAGCTCCCGGTGGTTCCTCGGATCGCCAGCCCGCATTGAGAAGTCGTCGAAAGCCGCTTTGCTGGTTTGTGCGATGTACTGCCTGCGCTGGGCTGCGGTCTTGAGCTCCGCCCCAGCGAATGGCGGCCCCATCCCGCCGAAATTCTGGTTGTCGTAATCGATGGCCACCACGCCGAAAGTTTTTGCAAGTGCTTGTGCTTGCTCCTTGCTGTAACACTCTTTTGGGGTCAATCGCTTGGGCCGCCATTGCAAAGCAGAAGGTGGTTTTTTATTGTGCAACGGCGCCTCGTATTCCGCCTTGATTTCATTTTCACGCTTAGCAAAGTAGTCGGGCTTGGCGGCTTCGACAGGAAAATAGTGCTGCATGATCGATTTTGTTTCAGGCGGTAATTCGATATTCCCAACCTTAACATTTGGGTGACACCGAAACGGATCCGCAGGCGAAACATAGTCTGAATGAACCGCGTAAGGTTTTTGCGAATCCTTTATCGGGAAACCGTGATTGACCTTAGCCACCGGTATTTGCGAACCGTGCATCTCCATCAATAATTCGCCCGTATGGAGATCGCTGACCACCGTTCTCATAGGGGTTACATGATGAAAAGCCAAGCCCATCTCCGTGCGAAGGCTAATGTCGTTGCTCGCCGGTTGCGTATTGGATAAGCCGACATCCGGCATGTCGACATCATCGGTAAATGATGACGCCCGTGGTTTTTTTGCGGCGCGACGATCAAGCGATTCTTCTTCCTCGTCTTGCACTTTGCTGGCCTGTCGGCGCGGCAGGCGGCTTAAGGGGCTCGGAACCGAGGGCGGCAGATGTTGTCCGCGGGCTGCACTCGATCCTTCGCCAGATGGTCCTGAAGAAACTCCTGCCGCAGATTCTGATGGAACGTGCGAAGCTAAGGTGGAAAGATTGATACGATTTCCTGACATCTAGATTCTCCATATCGTGCAGTAGGTATTAGCACATTGCCGGCATGTTGCCGGCAACGCTACGTCAATTGCGGGTATGAAACAAACCGACTTGCAGCAAAGCGCACCCGCCGCTTTGGCAGGCAATCGAGTGAGGACAAGCAATTGAAGCATGCGCGTCTCGTGGTGCCCACTCTGATATGCAAGACTAAGGTTCTGAACCGCACCGGGTTTTGTGGAGGCTCCAACTCTTGAGAGAATGGAGCCATGAACAAGAAGCCAAACAAGTTTTCCCCGGAAGTCCGAGCGCGCGCAGTGCGCCTGGTGCGCGAGCAGCGTAGCGAACACCCGTCGATGTGGGTGGCAGTCGAATCGATTGCACCGATGATCGGCTGCACGCCGCAAACGCTGCTGGGTTGGGTCAAACGCGACGAGGTCGAGCGCGGGGAGCGCGATGGTGTGAGCACGGCCGAGCGTGAACGCATCAAGGCCCTGGAGCGCGAGGTCAAAGAACTGCGCCGGACCAACGAGATTATCAAGCTTGCGAGCGCGTTTTTCGCCCAGGCGGAACTCGACCGCCGTTTCAAGTCCTGAAGGCCTTCATTGATCAGCATCGCGACACCTTCGGGGTCGAGCCGATCTGCAAGGTCTTGCGGATTGCCCTGTCGGGCTACCGACGCCATGCGGCACAACTTCGCGATCCGTCCAAACGCTGTGTTCGCGCGAAACGCGATGAGCTTTTGCAACCGGAGATCACGCGTGTCTGGCAAGTCAACATGCAGGTCTATGGCGTGCGGAAGGTCTGGAAGCAGATGAACCGAGAAGGCATTGCAGTGGCACGCTGCACGGTCGGTCGGTTGATGAAGCTGCAGGGTTTGCGTGGCGCAGTTCGCGGTAAGCGAGTTCGCACAACGATTCCCGATGTGATCGCGCCGCGCCCGCTGGACCGAGTGAACCGGCAGTTCAAGGCCGATCGACCGAATCAGCTCTGGGTGTCGGATTTTACGTATGGCTCGACTTGGCAAGGCTGGCTGTACGTGGCATTTGTGATCGACGTGTTCGCCCGCCGTATTGTCGGTTGGCGCATCAGCTCGTCGATGACCACGGACTTTGTTCTGGATGCACTTGAACAGGCGCAGTACGCCCGCCAACCGGGCGAGGACGGAACCTTGATTCATCACTCCGACAGAGGATCCAATACGTCAGCATTCGCTACAGCGAACGGCTGGCTGAGGCAGGCATCGAGCCATCGGTTGGCAGCCGGGGCGACAGCTACGACAATGCGCTGGCTGAAACGATCAACGGCCTGTACAAGACGGAACTGATTCATCGGCGCACCCCTTGGAAAGCGATGGAATCCGTCGACCCGGCGCCCCTGGAATGGGTGGCCTGGTACAACCATCATCGGCTGATGGAACCGCTCGGCTATATCCCGCCCGCTGAGGCTGAGGCAAACTACTACAGGCAACTCAGAAATGCCGCTGACGTGCCTGCATTAACTTAAACCAACCAGCCTCCACGATTCCCGGTGCGGTTCACGCTCGATCTCCGCGAATGCCACCATCACGGACAACATCAGGTCTGCCATGGGGGAGTCCTCGCCAGTGAATGTAAAGCATTCCTTTATACATTCAATGCGTACAATGGGTTTCCCGACATCAGGGTAGGGTGTGGTTCAACTTGACAACAAATTGCAGCGTGAGATTAGTCCTTTCCAGCCATTCCATGACCGGAGCAACAGCTTCGTCGGAAACACCCTGGTCCCAAAACGGTGATGCAACCAGCACATCAACATCGAGTCCCTCGATGGAATGTCTCACTATAACGGCCCCAACTTGCATGCGTCTTGCTCGATCGACAATGCTCCACACCCTGGCTTGACCCGCATTGCGCTGCAGCTCGATGCAGAACGCCTCTTGCAATGCACCGTCCCTGGACTTGTCTTTCATCCAGTCAACCCGTGAAGCCAAGGCCTCATCCTGAAGAAGCACAGCCAACAGGTTCCACGCGTAGACGCCCGTTAACGCTACGACAAGGAAGCGATCAGTTTCGAATATCGGTGGAGGCGACGAATGTCCAAAGCACCACGACTGTTGATCTGCGCTCGATTTCATATGGAATCTTTATTTTCGTTCGAAAAGCAACATTCTTCGCTTAGCTTAATCTCTGAGAAGGCGCTAAAGCAAAGTAGAGCCCCGAACGGCGAACTTTTATTCCCTAAGAGACGGTTTCAAAAAGGGCCTGTGGGGACTGTTAACTTTCGCGGCGAGCTGTTAACCTCAGGCATCGGAACAACCGAGATCGAGGAGATGGGCAAGCCGATCATCGACGACGAGTTGTGGGCACTGATCGAACCGTCACTGCCACCATCCAAGCCGCGGCGCGAGAAGAACCCGGGCCGCCTGCCTGTTTCGAATCGCGCCGCGCTGACCGGTATCTTGTTCGTTCTCAAGACTGGGCTTCGCTGGCGCGACCTGCCTGCCGAGATGGGGTGCGGCTCGGGCGTGACATGTTGGCGACGACTACGCGACTGGCAGGAGGCCGGCGTGTGGGATCGCTTGCACGAGCTGCTGCTCGCGAAGCTGCGAGCAGCAGACCAGATCGACTTCTCGCGAGCCGCTGTCGATTCGTCATCGATTCGCGCCGTTGGGGCGGGCCAAAAACTGGGCCAAACCCAACCGATCGCGCGCGACCCGGTTCCAAGCACCACATCGTCACCGACGCCAACGGCACGCCGCTTGCCGCGATCCTGACCGGCGCGAACGTCAACGATGTCACGCAATTGCTGCCGCTGATTGACGCGATTCCGCCGATTCGCGGACTGCGAGGCCACCCGCTGCACAGACCGCGTGTGGTCTACGCCGATCGAGGATACGACTCCGAGCGACATCGACGAGCGTTGCGCAATCGCGGTATTGAACCGGTGATCGCCAGGCGCCGTACCGAACATGGCAGTGGCCTTGGCAAATATCGCTGGGTCGTTGAACGCACGCATGCTTGGCTGCATCACTTCCGTCGCCTCCGTATTCGTTTCGAGCGACGTGCGGACATTCACGGCGCGTTCCTCAAACTCGGTTGCTGCCTGATCTGCTGGAATACCCTTCGGCGCGTCGAGCAGTCTTTATGAAACCGTCTCTAAGGCGGGATCGGCGATGATCCTCGGGATCAATTCCACGCAGCTGGCCCTGGGGTTGTCGAATCCTGCGATAGCCTGGCTGGCCGAGATCGCCATTGCGCATGCGCCAGCGATTCTACTCATGGGCGGCACGACCGTTGGCTTGCAGGCGGGTGCCGGCGCCGGCATTCTCGTCGGCTACCTGCATTGACCAGTCTGGCCGGGAGGGGCGGCGTCAGACGCGTCGCAACTGGAGGTGAAAGGGGGATTCCCCGTATTGCTGGCAGGCTGGATAGGCATGTCGAACCACGGTTGAGCGTATTACCGCATTGGACATGTCCGATGGGCATGCTGCGCGACCGGACGCGAAGCGGACGCCTCAAAATCCGAAGCCGCGTGAAGGCCGGTGCCTTTGCGCCGTGTTTCCGCGGACCAGCGCGTCCAGTGCGGCGCCGATATCGCGGCGCGCCGAGGGCGTGCCGGCCTGTGAATTCCGGAACGCGTGCACATGGGGGTTGTCGAGGGCGCGAGCGCCGGAGGCCACCAGTTCGTCCTTCAGCTCGCTCAGGGTAGGGCGGGCCCGCCCCTGGGCGTCAGGCGTCGCCCGCAGCCAGCTGGCCAGATGGGCCAGCTGGCCAGCATGGATTTGCGCCGTGCGCTCGTTCGTCCCGGACGCCTGACGGTAGGCGTCGAGCAGCGCCCGGTCATCGGCA
>NZ_CABVPW010000072.1:0-20442 GCF_902499025.1 Burkholderia lata
CCTTCTCTCCTTCTCTCCTTCTCTCCTTCTCTCCTTCTCTCCTTCTCTCCTTCTCTCCTTCTCTCCTTCTCTCCTTCTCTCCTTCCCACCTTCTCTCCTTCCCACCTTCCCACCTTCCCACCTTCCCACCTTCCCACCTTCCCACCTTCCCGATTTCATCCTGATGAAGCGACGAGACGCTTGCCATTAAGTTAGAAATCCTACCCGATACCTGCTCAGCAAGGGATCCGTTTTTCGGGGGCAAGCTCAAACGACCCTCCCATTCATCAGCCTCACCGGTCGTTCCGCATCGATCCCAACCGCCCGCTCATCCACGATAACGACGCAAGTCGCCGTCGCCTCGTCGAGCAGACTCCGACCTCCACGCCACCACTCGACCGGCAACACGCCCGCTCCAAGGGCAGGTCAATTCTTATTGAAATATTAATACAGTCGTGTATAAATACGGATATGTATAAAAAGGAGCGACCTGAAATTGACCGAACGATATTCCGCCCTCTCCCTAATCCGCGAGGGCCTGAACGGCCAGCGGGGCTGGAAAGCCGCCTGGCGGGACGCCACCCCCAAGCGGCGCTATGACGCCATCGTCATTGGCGGAGGCGGACATGGTCTGGCCACCGCTTACTACCTGGCAAAGAACCACGGCATCACCCATGTCGCGCTGCTCGAACGCGGCTGGATCGGCGGCGGCAACACGGGTCGCAACACCACCATCATCCGGTCCAACTATTTCTATCCGGAGACGGCGAACTTCTTCGAATTCGCGCTGAAGCTCTACGAAAATCTGTCGCGTGAGCTCAACTACAACATCATGTTCTCGCAGCGCGGCATGTGGATTCTGGGCCATGACCGCCACGGCATGGAGATGCTGCGCCGCTCGGCCAACTCGATGCGCCTCAACGGCGTCGACGCAGAACTGGTCGACGGCGCGGGGGTGCGCAGACACATTCCCGGGCTCAGCGATTCGCCGCGCTTCCCGATCCTCGGCGGACTGAATCAGCCACGCGGCGGCTCGGCGCGTCACGATGCGGTGGCCTGGGGCTACGCGCGGGCCGCCTCGGCATTGGGCGTCGACATCATCCAGAACTGCGACGTACAAGGGTTCCTGATCGAGGACGGTCACGTGCGCGGGGTCGAGACCAGCCGCGGCACGATCCGCAGCGAGACGGTCGGGATGGCGGTCGCCGGCCACTCGACCGTCGTCGCCGCCAAAGCGGGCGTGCGTTTGCCAATCAGCTCCTATGCCCTGCAGGCGTTCGTATCGGAGCCCGTAAAACCGTGCCTCGACACGGTCGTGCTGTCGCCCGCAACCGGGACCTACCTCAGCCAGTCCGACAAGGGCGAGCTCGTGATCGGCGCCGGCCTCGATCTTTACCTCTCCTATGCGCAGCGCGGCAACCTGTCCTGGATGGAGCGCGCCGCGGCCGGCGTGGTCGAGATGTTCCCGGCCTTCTCGCGGATGCGTTTCCTGCGTCAATGGGCGGGCATCGTCGACGTGGTCCACGACTCGACCCCGATCATCGGCGGCACCGATCTGGGCGGCTTCTACGTCAATTGCGGCTGGGGCACCGGCGGCTTCAAGGCGATCCCGGCGGGCGGCTGGTGTCTGGCCCACATCATGGCGACGGGCACGTCGCACCCGCTCTCAGCTGCCTTCGGGCTCGAGCGCTTCGAGAGCGGCGCGCTCATCGACGAGGCTAGCGCCTCGGGCATCGCGCATTAAGGAGATTCACGCATGCTTCTCATCACTTGCCCCTATTGCGGCCCGCGCGCTGAAATCGAATTCCGCTGCGGCGGCGAAGGGCACATTACCCGGCCCGGCCCACACGACGCGGTCAGCGACGAGGCCTGGGCAGACTATCTCTTCTACCGGGCGAATCCTAAAGGCGAGCATCGCGAGCGTTGGCTCCATTCCGCCGGCTGCGGTCGCTGGTTCAATCTCGCACGCGACACCGTCACGCACCGCATCGCCGCGGTCTATCCGATGGGCCAGACGCTGCCCGAAGGAGTCCTGGCATGAGCGGCTGGCGCAACACACCCGGCGTGACGCTCGACCGGAGCAAGCCGATCTCCTTCCGCTGGGCGGGGCGATCCTACCAGGGCTACGCGGGCGACACGCTCGCGTCGGCGCTGCTCGCCAACGGCGTCTCGATCATCGGCCGGAGCTTCAAGTACCATCGACCGCGCGGCCTGATCGCAGCGGGCCTCGAGGAGCCCAACGGCATCGTCCAGCTCGAACAGGGCGCCACCACCGTTCCGAATGTCAAGGCGACCCAGCTCGAACTGTACGAGGGCCTGTCGGCCGCGCCGATCAATGCCCGGCCGAGCGCCGAGTTCGATTTGCTGGCGATCAACTCGCTGTTCAAGCGCTTCATTCCGGCCGCCTTCTACTACAAGACCTTCTTCTGGCCGAACTGGGGGCTGTTCGAGCCGACCATTCGCAAGGCGGCAGGCCTCGGCGTCGCACCGGCCGAACCCGATCCCGATCGCTATGAACACCGCTTCGCCCACGTCGACACGCTCGTGATCGGTTCCGGCGCTGCGGGGCTCGCCGCCGCGGAAGCGGCGGCTGCGCTTCCGGGCAACCAACGCGTCATGCTGGTCGAGGCCGATTTCGAATTCGGCGGCGGGCTGCTGTCCTGCGTGGAGCCTGTCGAGGGTCTGCCACCGCTCGCCTGGCGCGACGCGGCGCTCGCGCGCCTGCGCGCCGCGCCGAATCTGCAACTGCTCAACCGAACCATGGCATTCGGCTTCTACGATCATGGGCTTGTCGCGCTGTGCGAGCGGATCAACGACCATCTGCCGCCGATGCAGCGGTCCGGTCCGCGCCAGCGGCTGTGGAAAGTCCGCTGCAGGAAGGTGATTCTGGCCACCGGCGCGTTCGAGCGGCCAATCCCGTTCTCGGGCAACGATTTGCCCGGCGTGATGCTCGCCTCGGCCGCGCAGACTTATGCCGCACGCTATGGTGTGCTTGCCGGCCGCCGTCTCGTGCTGTGCACCAACAATGGCAGCGCCTACACCGCTGCGCTGGCCCTCCACGATGCGGGCTGCGAGATCGCCGCCATCGTCGACTCCCGGTCCGAGCCAGGTGCGAGTGCCAGCGAAGCGCGCCGCCGTGGCATCGCGATCCTCCACAGCGCGGTGCCAGTGGCCGCGAAAGGCCGCAAGGCGGTGCGCGGACTCGAGGTCGCAGCGCTGAACGGCGGCGGCCGCCAGCAACTGGCCTGCGACACGATCCTGACGTCCGATGGCTGGAACCCGGCCGTGCATCTCCATTCGCAGTCGGGCGGCTCGCTCGCTTACGACGCACGGCTGCAGGCGTTCCTGCCCAACCATGCCGCGCAGGAGGCGATCAGCGTCGGCGCGGCGGCTGGCCTCTTCGACCTCGCCACCGTACTCGCCAACACCCGCGCGACCGTTCGCGGCGAGACGGTCGCGACCGCGCCCACGGAGGCGGTCGGCCCGACGCGCCGTTTCGCCGATGGCGACACCCACGCGCAAACGGCCTGGCTAGACTTTCAGAACGACGTGACCGTCGCCGACGTCCAGCTCGCCGCGCGGGAAAATTTCCGCTCGGTCGAGCATCTCAAGCGCTACACCACGCTCGGCATGGCGTCCGATCAGGGCAAGACCTCGAACGTCGCGGGCATTCACGTCATGTCCGACCTGCTCAAGATGCCACCGCAGGCGATTAGCACGACGAAATTCCGGCCACCCTTCGATCCGGTGACGATCGGCGCTTTCGCCGGCCGCGCCGTGGGTGAGGATCTGTCGCCGCTCGCGCACACTCCCGCGCACGCCGCGCAGCTCGCGCTAGGCGCGAAGATGGAGAACTACGGCGCTTGGCGGCGAGCGGCGTTCCTCCCGCTCGGCGGCGAGAGCGAGGCGCAGTCGATCGCCCGCGAAGTGACAGCAGTGCGCGACTCCGTGGGTCTGTTCGACGCCTCGACGCTCGGCAAGATCGAAGTCAAAGGCCCTGACGCCGCCGAATTTCTGCAGCGCATGTATGTGAACAGTGTCCGCACGCTCAAGGTCGGGCGATGCCGCTACGGCCTGATGCTCAGCGAGCACGGGATTGTCTACGACGATGGCGTGTTCGCCCGCATCGGCGAGGACCATTTCCTGGTCGGCACCACCAGCGGCCATGCGGCCGCCATCACCGAGACGTTTCAGGAGTGGCTGCAGTGCGAATGGCCGCACCTGCGTGTGCTGGTCGAAAACGTCACGACCGGCTGGGCGGTGATGAACCTCGCCGGACCGCATGCGCGCGACGTGCTTGCCGCGCTGGGCACCGACATCGATCTGTCGCCCGACGCTTTCCCGCACATGCACTATCGCGCCGGCACCGTGGCCGGCGTCGCCGCGCGCGTGCAGCGCGTCAGCTTCACCGGCGAGCTTTCCTACGAGATCGCGGTGCCGTGGGGCTACGGCGCCTCGCTGTGGGACGCTGCGATGCTTGCCGGGCGCCCTCATCGCATTACCGCCTTCGGCGTCGAGGCGCTGATGGTGATGCGGATGGAGAAGGGTTTCCTGCACATCGGATCCGATAGCGACGGTGAAACCTACCCGCAGGATCTCGGCTTCGCCGCCATCATCGCGAAGAAGAAGGACGATTTCGTCGGCCGCCGTTCGACCATGCGGGCCCATGCGCTCCGCGAAGAACGCCGGCAACTCGTCGGTCTCGAAGTAGCGGACGGCGGCGGTCCGCTGCAGGTCGGTGCGCATGTGCTGCCGGCCGATGCGACCGAGGCACGCGGCACACAAGGCTGGGTCACCTCGAGTGCCCAGTCGCCGACCTTGCAACGGCCGATAGCGATGGCACTGGTGCAACGCGGACGCGCCCGCATGGGCGAGACAGTACGCATCTGGGACCTCGATACATGGCGGCCCGCCCGCATCGCCGATCCTCAATTCTTCGATCCATCAGGAGTGCGCATTCATGGCTGAGCCCGATCCCGCAATCATGCTGCGCCGCACCGCGCCTGCCGCGATGGCCGACGTTGTCCGCGCAGGGTTTTCCTGCCGGCTGGAACACGGCCTGGGCATCGCGAAGCTGCACGTCTTCGGCGCTGAGCCGGAGGCGCGCTTTCGTGCGGTGATCGGTAGCGACGCACCCCGCGCCGGCACGCAAACCGGCACACAAACCAGCGACGGAGAGCTGAGCTTCGCCTGGCTGGCGCCCGGCGAATGGCTGCTCACCGGATCGGAGGCCGCGGTCGCCGCATCGGTCGCACGGCTCTGCGGGTTGGGCGCCGACGATCTGCTGGCCATCGACGTGAGCCACGCCCGCGCCGCCTTTCTGGTGGAGGGTGCGAATTCCCGACTGGCGCTCGCCGCTCACTGCCCGCTCGATCTCTGGACCGAGGTGTTTCCCGTGGACGCGGTGGCACGCTCGCTGCTGGGCGACGCCGGCATGTTCATCGCCCGGCTTGCCGATGCGCACGACGTCCCCCGCTTCCGCATCATCGTCGACCAGACGATGGCCGCCTACGCCGGCCGGCTGTTCGCTCGTACCTAGTTTCGTTTCCACATCAGGAGTTTTCCCGTGCACAGCAATTTTGTCCTGCGCTTCCGCTCGCCCGATCGACCGGGAATCATGGCCGCAGTAGCGCCGCTGGTGGCAGCGCATGGCTGCGATATCCGCGCCGCCGAAGTCTATGGCGACCCCGACACCGGCCACTTCTTCTGCCGCATGGAGCTGACCAGCCCGATCGGGATGAAAAGCCTCGCCGCGCACATCGCGCCGGTCGCGGACCGCTTCACGTTCGACTGGGAACTCAAGGATCTTGCCCACAAGCAGCGTGTGCTGATCGCCGTTTCCCGATTCGGTCACTGCCTGATCGATCTGATCCACAAACAGGAGATCGGCCAGTTGCCGATCGAGATCGTCGGCGTCGTCTCCAATCACGACACGATGCGCAAGATCGTGGAGTGGCACGGCCTGCCCTATCACCATCTTCCGGTCGACGCCGGCAAGCCGGCGCAGGAGGCCCGCTTTCTGGCGCTGATCGAAGAGAGCGGTGCCGAGCTGACCGTGCTGGCCCGCTACATGCAGATTCTGTCGGACGCGTTTTCCAAACAACTCGAAGGACGCTGCATCAACATCCATCACAGCTTCCTGCCCAGCTTCAAGGGCGCCAGGCCGTATCACCAGGCGCACACCCGTGGCGTCAAGATCATCGGCGCGACCGCCCATTTCGTGACTGCCGAACTGGACGAAGGGCCGATCATCGAGCAGGACGTGCGGCGCGTCAGCCATTCGGTCACCGCCGAGGAGATGGTCGCCGGCGGCTGCGAAATCGAGGCCTCGGTACTCAGTCGCGCGGTTCGCTGGCATGCCGAACATCGCATCTTCCAGAACGGCAACAAGACGGTCGTGCTCTGAACGAAAGGGCCGTTTCGCTCACGAGGCGGAACGACGGCCGCCGGCGCGCAACCACCACCATTCAGACGAAAGAGACAGCTATGACGACGTCAGACACATTCATCCGGGTCCCGGGCACGCCGGCACGCTCCGCGCAGGAGCGCACCCGGCTTCTGGCAGAGCCCGGTTTCGGCAAGCTTTTTTCCGATCATATGGCGACCATGAACTGGAGCGAAGGGAGCGGTTGGCACGATGCCCGCATTCGTCTGCGTGAGCCGTTCTCCATCGATCCGGCCAGCGCGGTGCTGCACTACGCGCAGGAAATATTCGAAGGCGTAAAAGCCTACAAGCGCGAGGACAAAACGATCGTGCTCTTCCGGCCCGAAGAAAACGCGCGGCGTTTCAACGCCTCGGCGAGACGGATGGCGATGCCCGAATTACCGGAATCGATCTTTGTCGAAGCCATCGAGCAGCTCATTAAAGCCGACGAAGCATGGATGCCCGAAGGAGACGGCAGCCTGTATATCCGTCCGTTCATGTTTGCGAACGACGTATTTTTAGGCGTAAAACCGGCATCGCATTATATTTTTTGCGTGATCGCTTCACCGGTGGGCCCTTATTTCAAAGGCGGCGCCAGGCCGCTCGCGGTGTGGGTATCCGATCAGTACAGCCGGGCAGCGTCTGGCGGCACCGGCGCGGCCAAGTGCGGCGGTAATTACGCAGGCGGCCTGATCGCACAGAAAGAAGCGCTCGCTCACGATTGCGATCAGGTGGTGTTTCTCGATGCGGCCGAGCACCGGTGGATCGAAGAGCTCGGCGGCATGAACATCTTCTTCGTCATGGACGACGGCGAGATCAGGACGCCGCCGCTGGGCACTATTCTGCCGGGTATTACGCGTGCGTCCCTCATCGATCTGGCGCGCGCGGACGGCCTGCGGGTCAACGAGGCACGCTACAGTTTCGAGGACTGGCGGGCGGACGCGATCAGTGGAAAACTGCGCGAGGTATTCGTCTGCGGTACCGCTGCGACCGTGGTCAGTGTCGGTGAGATCCGCTTTAACATCGGGTCGTTCCGCATTGACGACGGGTTGGCCGGACCGGTGACCGATCAGCTTCGTCGCCGCCTGCTCGACATCCAGCAAGGGCGCGCTGCCGATCCGTTCGGCTGGTGCAGGACCGTGACGGAACCGGCGGCGTCCGCCTGATTTTTGTCACTGGCATTGGCGGGATCGGCAGGACTTGATCTGACCCAGCGATGACGCCCTGACACGCTAGTGTGAATCAGCGTGCAGGGCGTCTCCGCATCAGGGGAACCGAGGCGCGTCCCGTTGCCCGAACCCGCCGCCTGATCGGCTTTGGGCTCGCTTCACACTGGCCTCAAACTCCCGGATCGCGATGCGCAAGCTCACACTCCGATCCGTGTGGAGGCTGAATGCGCGACGGGCGCGGTGTCGCGATATGCCGCTCGAGCCAATCGACGATGCGCGCGGCACTATCGAGATACGCAGGATAGCCACGCAGACTGTGGCCGTCTTCCGGATAGACAGCGAGCGCCGCGTCGACGCCGGCTTCCGCCAGCGCGCCGTAGAGTTCGATCGCCTGGCTCGTCGGCGTGTTCTTATCGCGGCCGCCGGCAAGGACCAGCGTCGGCGTGGTCGAACCGGTGGCCCAAAATACCGGGCTCCGATCGAAATACTGGCCGCCCGGCCGGTGCGGCGATCCGTCCAGAAATGCTTCGTCAAACCAGGGAATCTGGGAGGCGAAATGCTGGCTGTACCAGTTGGCGACCGGCGAGATCGGCACCGCTGCGGCGAAACGGCGGGTCTGTGTCACCAGCCGCGCGCTCATGAAGCCACCGTAGCTCGTACCCGACACGGCCACGCGCGCCGGATCGACAAGTCCTTGCGCCACCAGCAGATCGATGCCGGCGAGATAGTCGTACATGTCCTCGCCGCCCATGTCGTCCTTCACCATCCGGGCGAAGTCCTGACCGCGTCCACCCGACCCCCGCGGATTCGGCAGCAGCAGCGCGTAGCCCCTCGCCACCAGCACCGGTCCTGCGCGCAGGGCCGCCGCGTAGCGGTTACGGTGCGCCGAGATGGGGCCCCCGTGTATGTCGACGAACAGCGGCAGACCCTTGCAGTCGCCGTCCGGTAAGACGAGCCAGCCGTCGATCTCCAGTCCATCGCGACCGTGCCAGCGGAGATGGCGTAGGGTGCCCGGAATCGCCGGCGCAGGCACCGGCGCAAAATCCGCGAGGATCTGGGCGCTGCCACCCGATAAGCGCGCGATCGCCGGCGAACGGGCATAGCCCTCGATCACGGCGAGTGCCGACGTCGTGCCGATGGGAACCGCCTTGGGATACCAGCCGCCGATCGTCAGCGCATCCGAAGCCCAAAGTTCGTGACGTCGACCGCTGACGACATCGATCTCCCCGACGACCGTCTGCGCACCACGCAAGCCCGCAAAGAGCAGCTGATCCGCATCGCGCCAGCGGATGTCGGTCGCCTCGACACCACCGAGATCGAGTGGCCGCTGCGCGCCCTCTTCACCCAGCACCACCGTGCCGCACACCAGACCACGGTCACTGCAGAGGGCTTCTATCGCGGCCCAACGCTTGCCGCACGGTGTGCCTGCCGGCACGGCGACCTGATCGGTCGGCTCATGGCGCGAGCGTTCCGCCCCGGTCGTTGCGTCGAGGACCCGCAGGCTCGCCTCGTACCAGCTTCCTTCACTGTGATGATCGCTCGCGACCACGGCGATCGCGTCGTCGCCCAGCCATGCCGCTTCCCAGATATTCACTGGAGGATGCGTGATGGGGATCAGCGCTGCGTCGCCGTCCGACCAGCGGTAAAGCCTCCGCCAGATATCCTGTGCAGCGGTCGACGTGACCTCGGGCAGCCAGCTCGCGGCGGGTTGCCCGCTGCACAAGGCGAAGCCGCCTTCAACGCCCGAGATGTCCGCGCCTGGGTCCGCGGCCAGCACCAGCAGGTCGCCGCTGCCCGGCGACCAGGCCAGCGCTTCGATCCTCGCATTGATCGCCATCGTAGCGAGCGGATCGCCACTCGCCGTCTCGACGACCAGCCGTTCCCCGCTCTCACTGCTTTCAACGTAGGCGGCGCGGCCGTCCGGGGCGTGGCGAAACAGGCGGCCGCTGGCGATCTGCTGCACGCTGCACGCGGCCAGATCGAGCCGATAGATCGCGCTTCGCGGACCCGCCTCGAGCGTGCCGTCGAAACATTGTCCCGTGAAGTGGACACGCCGGCCGTCCGCTGCCGGGTCAAGGTCTGCAGCGGACCAGAGATGGCCCTCTCCAGGGCGGAACAGCGCCCGATAGAATGCGTCCACCTGACGTGCTGCGTCAGCGCCACGAATGTCCTTCTGCGTCATCTTTTCCTCGACACCCTTTCTGTTGTGCGCGACGGTAAAAGGCATGACGTCGCGCGCCGGGATCGCCTGACGCGGCCAGATGCCGGCCAGGCCAGGCAATCCTCACTCTCTCATTGGCTTGCCGCGTCGTCCGTAGCGGCGAGTGCCGCCTGCCAGTCCGGCTTGGCATTAACCGGTGGCACGAGGAACCGCAATGCACGGCTGATCGCGGCACCGGTCACCGATCCGTGCGTCTCACCGGCAAACTGCACGAACTCGGTCCTGACGCCATGTCGGGCGAGCGCCGTTCGCATTCGAAGGGCATTACTGATGATAGAGAAGTCAGCGAACATGGTCGCCGGATCTTCTTCACGCTCTCCGGCGGACAGAAACACGCGCAGACCGGACGGGATCGCGCCGTCGGGCAGATCTTCGATCAGGTGGACCATCGCGCCGTCCCCCGGTAAGCGCACCAATGCGCCGTCTACCGGTGATTGCGGATCGATGAGCATGGGGCTCATCAACGCATAGCCCTGAAACAATCCTGGATCCTGCGCCAGCACATAAGCGGCGAAGTGCCCGCCAGCCGAGGTACCGAGAAGAACGCGGCGTGCCGGATCGATATCGGGAACATGCTGCTCGACTTTCGCCATGACGCAGTCCCGCAACGCCGCGAGGAAAGCGTCGGCGCCGCCGAATTCGAAGCTACCGTACGCGCCCGCGTCGAAGCTGCGCCGCGGCCCGCGATAGAAGTCCAGAAACCGCCGCTGCGAGACGAACCGGAGGTCACCGGTTTCCTCCGCGTAGCCGATGCCGACAATGACGGCGGGCGCAAGGTCGCCGCCAAAGCTGCCCACGCGCGCAGCGTCGACGACCGTGCCGAACAGATAATCGGCATCGGTCACATAAAGGACGGCGTTCAGACCGTCGGGCTGCTGGCTGATCATCGGCTTGACGGGCCGCGCAATCGAGACCCGCAACGCGACACCGAGTCCCGGCGGTTCGACGATGAAAGTTTCGATCCACGGCGTCGCGTCGCGCGCGGGGACCCAATCGGCGGATACGTGCTGGTTCATGATCTCAATTCCTCGAAGGTAAGGGGTAAGGACGAGGGGGGCAGGCGAGGGAAACGTCGATGCGACTGAACTACCGTCGCCCTCCACCGTGATGTGGCAGGCTCGTCCTTCACCCCATGTGCACGATACGACAGGTTCAGAAAGCCGCTGCCTGTCCGTTGGTATAGCTGGGCGAGATTGCCGTCAGTGCGCCGCTCTCCGTGTCACGCTGGATCGCCACCCAAAGGCCTTGCGCGAAACGCGTATCGGCGGGCGCCAGGCGCTTCACGTCCAGGCCGGTTTCGTCGAGCACCGCATCCGGAAACTCACCCTCGATGACGCGCAGGGTCAGCTTCCTGGCATCGCCGTCGGGTGCGATCGGCAACAGCAACCGGGGCGCGTCGGCGGCCTGCTCGATCGTCATGCCGTGATCGATGACGTTGAGCAGCGACATGGTCGTCTGATAGTGAAGACCCACGCCCATCGACGACCAGGCGATTTCCGGCTGGCCATTCTTCAGGATCAAGCCCAGTTCGATCGGATTGGCCAGTTGCGCGCCACGCGGTGTGGCCGCGACGATCGGCTGCATGTAGGAGGCAGGATCGCCAACCGACACGCCGTCGACCACGATCGCCGTGCGCCCCCACGTGAGGCAGTTGATCGAATGGCAGAGCGCGACCATGTTGCCGTCGGCATCGATCGCGACCACGTCGTCGGAATGGACGCTCCTCGGCAGGAAGGTGATCGGCGCTTCGTTCTCGAGACGCGCCCAGAGCCTGTCGGCATGCGTCGGGTCGAGGCGGGCCGCCCGGCTCGCATCGCCACCGGGACACTCGGCCTGTTGCTGCTCGAGACGCTTGTTGTAGAACAATCCCATCGCCGCGCAACATTTTGCGATCCTCACCAGGCTGTCGCCCGAACGGCTCCAGTGCGGCCGCTGCGTCAAGCCGGCAGCGGTCGCCAGATTGAGCGCCTCCACCAGATTGACCGAGCCGTCGCTAGGCTCGCCGAGCAGCGCAAGCGTGCGGTCGCCGCGCTGCAGCGTCACCGGCGACGACCAGACCGGTCGATAGCGGGCCAGATCCTCCCCCGTCATCTTGCCGCCATCCGCCTGAATCGCGGCGATACAGCGGGCAGCCCAGGCACCGGTGTACATGTAGTCGGCGCCCTCGGCCGCGATCCGCCGCAGCGTTTCGGCGAGCGCCGGCTGCCGGAACAGGTCGCCCTCGACGTAAGTCGAGCCGTCCGGTTTATAGAATATTGCCCGGGTCTCGGGTAGCCGCGCGAGATCGTGCTGGCGCATGGCGATATACCGCGCGAGGCTGGGCGACACCGGAAAGCCCTCTTCCGCCAGTTCGATCGCCGCCTCGAACAGCCGCGCGAAGGGCAATTTTCCGTAGCGGCGATGCGCTTCTTCCAGGCCGCGCATGAAGCCGCCTACCAACGCCGTGCGGCCGGATGGTTCGCCCGTTCCCTGCATGTTGGCAAGGCCATCGCCCGCGGCGTTGAGGGCGCCCGGAATCGACATCGGGTCGTCTTCGCCGAGGACCGTGTTCCAGCTGGCGTTGAGCGAGGTCGTCTCGCCGCTTGCCGCGTCGTGATGCATCAGATTCAGGATGCCGAAAAAGCTGATCACCGCGCCGCCGCCCAGAACGATCTGGGTCAGCGCCGTGGCCAGCGCGGCATCGACCGCGGAGCCGCCCTGCCGCAGTGCTTCGAGTCCCACTCGCGTGGCGAGCGCGTGGAGTGCGGTGGCGACAGCGCCCTGATCGCCTCGCGCCGGCGGATTGCCAGGCAGTGCGGATTGCTGGATCGCCCACCAGTGATCCTGATCGGCTTGCGGCCATGCGGACGGCGCAAGCGTGGCGCTCGCGTGTTTCGGGTTCGTCATGGCGCTCAGTCCTTCAGGCCGTCTGCGACCGCACAGCGTCGAGGATCGGCGATCGCGGTCAGCGTACCGGTTGCTTCGTCGCGCGCAATCACGGAATAGCTGCCCATGTGATAGTCATAGCCGGACACTACGCCGACCCGCACGCCGAGCTTATGGAGATCTTCCACCACGCCCTCGCGCAGACGGTCTTCGATCACGACGCCGCGGCCCTCGCTCATCGGTAGCATGCGAGGCGCTTCCACCGCCGCCTGGGGATCGAGCTTGAAGTCGATAAAATAGGAGAGCACCTGCGGCAAGGTGCAGAAGATGTTGCCTGGCGAACCGGCGGAGAACACGGGTTTGCCGTCCTTCAGCACCAGCGTATTGCCGATAATGCAACGCGACTTCGCGCCCTTGACGAGGGTCGCGTCCATCTGGCTCTGCAAATGACCGAAGGTCGCGTGACTGCCGATCATCGGTACGCCGCCGACAACCTGGCCCGGAATGCCCGAGCCCTGCAGCGTGTTCATCATCTGAACCCAATTGCCCTCGGCGTCGACCACCGCGATTTCGCAGGAGCCGCTGGGTTGCTTCTGGTCCTGACTCATCAGCTTCGGCTTGGCCGCCAAGCCGAGGAAACCGGCATAGGCACTGGTCCCATCGCCGTCGCCCGCGAGCCGGATATGTTCCGACAGGTCGACCCTCGGCCGCGATCCCCGAATGAGCTTCGCGAGGTGAGCGTGATAGTCGTCGTCGAGCACGGCTTCGCGCGGCACGTCATAAACCTGGTCATCCTGAGCATATTCCCAATGCCGCTGACCTTGCCGCAGCGCATGCCCCATCGCCCACCAGTGCTCCGCGGAGCCCGGCTCCGTATTCCGGATGCCGAGATGCTTGAGCACGCCGAGTGCGACGCCTGTGAAGAAACCCTGCGCCTGGGGCGGTCCGAGCATGACGATCTCAAACTCGTTATAGCGGAAGCGGATCGGCTCGACCCAGCGCGGCGCGGTCTCGGTCATATGCTCGGGCGTGATCTTCCAGCCCAGCTCGTTGCCCTTCCTGACGAAGGCCTCGGCCCACGGACCGGTGATCATATAGTCCGGGTCGGCAGCAACACCGCGCAGGGTTTGCGCGAGCCCCTTGGGCACGAAGACTTCGCCGACGTTGGTAAAGCGGCCATTCGGCTGATAGAACTCGCGCCCTTCGGGGAAATAGGTAATGAACTTCTCACCCCAGATGTTCACGCCATGCTCGAACGACGAAATCGCATGGCCCTGTTCGGCCCAGGTAATGGCATCCTGGCACAGGTCAGTCCAGGGCCGGGATCCGAACCGCTCGTGAATGGCTTTGAGCCCCGGCATGAAGCCGGGAATGATCGCGGACGGCGGCACAAAAGCGTAAGGACCGTTGCCGGCGGGAACCGGACGGAACGGCGCGAGCCCCGACGGGTGCGCGCCGAGACTGTCGAGCTGGTGAAGCTTGCCCGTCTTCGCTTCGTAGTAGAGAAAGGTGACGAGTCCCGCGTGGTTGGTCATGAACGGCTCGACGGCCGCCTGAACCATCGCCCCCGCGATCCCGGCGTCGGCGGCATTGCCGCCAGCCTTGAGTACGTTGATCATCGTCTCGGTCACGATGGCGTTATCGGTCGTGACCGCTGCCTTCAACCCTGTCGCCGGGTCCTTGGGGCCGGGGTTACGAAGGTAGGCGTGATGGTCAATCGTCATGGCTCTTCATCCTCGAAAAGTAGTGAGGGGGCCCGGTCGCGCAAGGCTGGCGACCGGCTCTCCCGATGCTCGTACTGCCACGCCTGGGCACCGTGCGCGACGCGTTCTTCTGCGTTCGACACGCACGCCGGGCAAAGGGCTCATTGCACGGTGGACGCCAGCGTAGTGGTTCCGGAAAATTCACCTGCGCGGATCGGCGCGGTTTGCCGTTCGAGCCAGCTGCGTTCGTCGGGCGTCAGCAGTGGGCTGAGCAGATCCCGAACACGGCCATGATAGCTATCCAGCCAGTCGACCTCCGCATCGGTCAGCATCGTCACCTCGATCAGGTTGCGAGCGATCGGCGCCATGGTGATCGCCTCGAAGCCGAGCATCGTCCGGTCGCCCCCCGCAATGGGCCGCTCGACTGTGACCATCAGGTTTTCGGTGCGAATGCCGTAGATCCCCGCTCTGTAGTAACCGGGCTCGTTGGAAAGGATCATGCCCGCCTCGATCGGCGCCTCGTCCGGCCGCGCGTATGCCAGGAAATAGCCAGGCCCCTCGTGGACGTTGAGGAAATGGCCGACGCCATGGCCGATGCCGTGAGCGCACTCGAAACCACCGACCCAGAGCGGCGCCCGCGCGATCGCGTCGAGCCGGCTGCCGAGCGTGCCGAGCGGGAAGGTCGTGGTCTGCAACGCGATATAGCCCTTGAGAACACGGGTGAACCGGTCCTTGAACTCGGCACTCGTCTCGCCCACGGCGACCGTACGGGCTACGTCCGTGGTGCCGTCGGGATACTGGCCGCCTGAATCGACCAGGTAAATGCTGTTGGGTCCGATCGGCGCGTCGCTCTCCGGCGTGGCCCGGTAGTGCGGCATCGACGCGTTGCCGTCGACGCACGAGATCGGTTCGAACGACAGGCTGTGGAAGCGCTCGGTTTCGCGGCGGAACTGATTGAGCCGGGCCGCTGCCGACAGCTCGGTGAGCTGGCCCTTGGGCGCTTCGATCGAAAACCAGTGGAGGAAGCGGGTCAGTGCTGCGCCGTCGCGGATATGCGCCGCTTTCATGCCCTCGATCTCGACGGGATTCTTGATCGCTTTGGGCAACACGGTCGGGTCGCGATCGGCGCGCAGCGTGGCGCCGCCTTTTTCGAGCCCCGCGTAGATCGCGACCGGCGTCAGGTTGGGATCGAGCGATACGACCTTGCCCGGCAAGGTTTCGAGAGTTTCGTAGAAGCGGTCGTAGGGCAACAGGCGCACGCTTTCGCCCAGATGCTGGCGCACGGATTCGTCGATCTTGTGCGGGTCGACGAACAGATCGGCGCTACCGTCGCGATGACAGATCGCGAAGCTATAGCAGAGCGGCACGACGTCGACATCGCTCGCGCGGATGTTGAACAGCCAGGCGATCGAGTCGAGCGCGACGATCACACAGGCGTCGGCGCCAATCGAGGTCAGCCATTGCACCACGTCGCGGCGCTTGTCGGCCGAACTCTTGCCCGCCATGCCGATCGTCTGCACGAACGCCTGGCTGTCCGGCCGGGCCGGTTGATCGATCCAGAGCCGATCGATCGGGTTGCTCGGCAGCGGCACCAACTCGGCGCGCCCGGCCAGCTTCTGCTCGATCGCGCCCAGTGCTCCCCGGGTATAGAGCTTGGGATCGTAGCCGATCCGCGCCCCCGCAGCATGCTCGGCGAGCCACGCGCCAGCGCCGGTGCGGAGCACATCTTCATACGACCAGTCGGCGCCGTCCACCTGGGTGCGGACCGATTCGGTATAGCGATAGTCGACGAAGATCGCCGCCTTGTCGGCGAGCACGGCGATGCTGGCGGTCGATCCGGCGAAGCCGGTCAACCACGCAAGGCGCTCCGAATAAGGGGCTGGGAATTCCGTGATGTGCTCGTCGCCGGTGGCGAGAATGAAGCCGTCCAGGCCGAGCCGCGCAAGCTCCGCGCGGAGGGTGATCAGGCGTTCGTGAGATGGGCTCATAGTCGTGTCTCGATCTGTTTTTTGGGGTGGCAGAACAGCCGGTAAAGGTCGCGGCTCATGGATCAAGGAGCGGGCATTTCGTTCTGGGCGTCATGAGCGATCGGCGGCGCGGCAGCCCAGCTCCAGGTCGCGACCCAGAAGCTCAGGGCGGCGAGCAGCGCAAAGGGGCCGCCGACCAGCGCCATCGCCTCGCCTAGCGTCGCGTCGCCGCCCAGGCGCTGGTTCGCGTAACCAATGAGCGGCGCACCGATCATGCCGGACAGCGAGATGAGCACGACGTACAGTCCCATGCACAGGCCGCGCAGTTCGTTAGGGATGCGAAAGTTTATGACGATGACCGGGATGGAGACCGCGACCCCGCTGGCGACCATGAAGAGGCTCATCAGCGCGGCAAAGCCCCATGTGTCGGACGTCGTTGCCAGAAAGCTGCCGGGAATGCACAGGACCGCGGCGATCGCGGCGAGCAGCATGGCCGTCTGATCGCCACCGCGGCCCCGGGCCATGTTGACCAGCCGGCTGCTGAGCAGATGCCCAGCGAGTCCGCTGATCAGCATGACTGCGCTCAACCACGACGCGAAATCGCCCGGCTGCAATTCATAAAGCCGCATCAGCGCGGGCGCACACCAGGTTCTCAGGCCGCTGACCAGCCCGCCCAGCGCCATCATCCCGACGAACAGGGGGATCAGGAAGCGACGGTAATTCCACAGCGCGCGAAACGACCCGCTGCTGCCGGTCGAGCGCATCTCCATGCGGGCGGGTTCGCGCAGCGCCAGAATCGCGGGGATCAGCAGCAGACCGAAGGCCGCGAAGATCAGCGACACCGCGCGCCACGGACTGATTCCGCCGAGCGCATGCGGATTGAGCGCCACCATGCCCACCAGCGCCGAATAGCCGATGCCGCCGACCAGCAGGCCGGCGCCGCCGCCGAGATCCTGGCCGACGCCGAAGGTCGCGCTGGCGAAGGCGCGCCGGTCCGGCGCAAAATTGTCGGCCATCAGCGACATGGCCGCCGGATAGGTCAGCGCGAGCGCGAGCCCCATCACCGCCTTGGCGGCGGCCAACAGCCACCGGTCGTGGGACAGACCCACGAGCATGAGACCGGCACACCAGAGCACCATGGCCACCAGCATCAGCCGGACCCGCCGGCACCGGTCCGCGAGCATGCCCATCGGGATGGCGAACAAGCCATAGGCGGCGAAGAAGGAGGTCGTATGGACCAGGCCCACCTGCACGTCGGTGAGGCCTAGCTCGTGTTTCATCGGCTCGATCAGGAGACCGACGACCGTGATGTCGACCGCGGCGAAGAGCCCAATCGCCGCGACCACGATCTGCGCGAACCGAGCGCGCGCCAGGCTTGGGTAGCCCGTGATGCCTTGTTCCTTTCCCACCCTGCCTCCGATTCCCTGTTGAATTGCTCAATGGGTACTGACAGGTCATGCCCTTCCGAATCTCCCGACGGCAAAGCGGTTTCGCCTTTGCCGTCGGCGGCTGCCAGTGGTGACATTTTAAATAATACATGACTGTTTTTTATTCCACAATGGGGTTTTGAGCGCTGCCCGCTGGGAGCCGACAGCGTCCATTGCCCCGGTGCCTGCCACCTGCTGGCGGCTGCATGACCTGCTTCATGCAGGATCGGCGCAAGACCAGAAAAGCGGTGCGCGAAGGTCGCCGCGCACTACGCTGAGCGCTCGTGACTCGTCACACCCTGCCGTAACGTCATGAGTCACGGAAACCGTTGCCGGCGAAATTGGCGGTTTTGCAGCGGGCAAACCTGGCGTGCACTCGCTTTCCGGTGCCCATGAAAGCAAGGCGACTCGTCAATTCATATAATACAATACTGAATTTTATTGAGAGGACGTCGGCGACACGCAGGGCGACGCGTTGCACCACGCGTTCTTCATCGCCCCCTGAGCGGCGATCAATTCACCGCCTTCGGTCTATCCCTATGAGAGGTTTTTTGCATGGCCAAGATCATCGACGGACGGCGCCTCGCCGAAGGGCTGCGCGCAGGCCTGCTGGAACGTGCACAGGCAATCGCCGGACAGCGCGGCACGCCGCCCGGCCTTGCGGTCATCCTGGTCGGCAGCGACCCCGCCTCCGCCGTCTACGTCCGCAATAAAATCCGCGCCTGCGAGACGGTCGGTATCCATTCGGTGTCGCTGCGCTTTCCGTCGAGCGTGAGCAATGCCGAACTGCTGGACACGATCGCCCGGCTCAATGCCGACAGCGATATCGACGGCATTCTCGTGCAGTTGCCGTTACCCGCGCACATCGCACTTGACCGGGTGCTGGAGGCCATCTCGGTCGACAAGGACGTTGACGGCTTTCACCTCTACAACGTCGGCGGCCTGGTGACCGGCAATACCATTTTTTCGCCTTGCACACCCTATGGCGTGGTGAAACTGCTCGACAGCGAGGATGTGCCGATCGAAGGGCAGAACGTCGTGGTCGTCGGCGCCAGCAACATCGTCGGCAAGCCGATGGCGCTGATGCTGATGGCGCGTAGAGCGACCGTGGCGGTCTGCCATGCCAGGACCCGCGACCTCGCCCAGTTCACCCTCCTCGCCGACATCTTGGTGGTGGCGGCTGGCGTGTCCAACCTCATCATCCCGCAGATGGTGAAGACGGGCGCCGTCGTCATCGACGTCGGCATCAATCGGCTTCCCGACGGCCGCATTACGGGCGATGTAGACTTCGATGGCGTCTCTGCCAAAGCATCGCGCATCACGCCGGTGCCCGGCGGCGTCGGCCCGATGACCGTGACGATGCTGCTCGACAACACGATAGCCGCAGCCGAACGCGCACTGACTCGTGGCATGCGTCCGGCGAGGGCTCCGGTGCAAATAGCGCGGGGGCCAATCGGTTAAGGTGTCGGGTTGAACGAATTGAGAGCCGACGGTTCTGTCGCGGTAAGACGGTTGAGTCGTACAAAGGCGATATGATGAGGATAGCTTACATCAGCAACGAGTAAAACTGGCAGGCCGCAGATGGCTTGATTTTGCCAGTGTGTATCATCTGTCCTTTGGCGATCATATGCATGATCTTGATGCCACTGAGAATGACACGCGCGCAGCGGAAGTCCTTGAGGCCGAGCATCGGTCGGATGATGCGCTTGATGGCCCGATGGTCCTTCTCAACCACGTTGTTCAGATACTTGACCTGACGGACCTTAATGGGTGTGTCGCGCTTGGCGCTGACCGCGTGCAGTGCGGCCAGATTGGCTCCGCTTTTGTCGATCGTCACCGCCTCGGGCACGCCGTTTTGCTGGATCGATTTTTCGAAATACCGCTGGGCAGCTGCCTTGTTCCGTCTGGAGGGTGCGGACAAAATGTTGGACTACCAGGAGGTAGTCCATGTACTCATACGAGGACCGCATTCGCGCGGTTCAGCTCTATCTGAAGTTGGGAAAGCGTATCAAGGCGACCATCAGGCAGCTGGGTTACCCGACGAAGAATTCCCTGATAGCCTGGCATCGTGAGTACGAACAGTGTCATGATTTACGAAGCGGCTATGTTCGGTCCAGGCCGAAGTATTCGGCCGAACAGAAGCAGGCTGCCGTTGACCACTACCTGAGCCACGACCGATGTATTGCCGCGACCTTGAGGGCTTTGGGCTACCCGAGTCGCGGGGCGCTTGCAGCCTGGATCGAAGAACTGTGCCCCAGTTCGAAAAGCGTATTGTCGGCAGAGCGACTGGCAGCGTTCCGAGATCGCGGGAGGCCAGGCAGTCGGCCGTCATCGAGCTGTGCACCAGAGAGGAAAGCGCACGCGTGGTTGCCCAGAAAGCGGGCGTGAGCAGGCCGATGCTATACAACTGGAAGAGCCAGCTACTCGGTCGGGAGGTTCCAGCATCCATGAAACGCCAGAAGAAGCCAGCACCGGACCATGATCGTTCGGAGCTGGAGCAGCAGGTCGAATCGCTTCGGCGCGACATACGGAAGCTGGAGATCGAGCGCGACATCCTCAAAAAGGCGAACGAACTGGTAAAAAAAAGGAATGGGCATCGACCCGCAACTCCTGAGAGAGGTGGCCTCGCTCGTTCGGACAGTATTCTGAGATTTTTAAGTGGAACGTCCGAGGCAGTCATGCTGCCA
>NZ_CABVPW010000073.1:0-19059 GCF_902499025.1 Burkholderia lata
GCCACCGCCCTGCCCGCCGCGCCGCTCGCACCCGCACGCGGCGCAGCGCGCGCCGCATGCCGGCGCGCCGGCGGCACGCCGTAATCGATCGTCAGACCTGTCATGCTCCACTCCTTGCAATGACGCGCCGCGGCGCGCTACGCGACCCACGCATGGCGTTGCCGGTCGATGCGCGTGAACGGTGCCGGGTCGATCCAGGCGCGCGCATCGAAATCCTGTTCGAGAAAACCCCACTCGACGAGGAAGTCCTTGAACGCGACCAGCCCGTCGATCGACGTCTGCGCGAGCCCCGTCTCCAGATGCCGGTGCACGTCCGCGCCGTACGCATAGCGCACCCACTCGTCGGACGCGCGCGTCTCGCGGCCGATATAGGCGACCGTCTCCGCCGGATGGCGCGCGGCCCAGTCGCCCGCCCCCACCACCACCGACAGGAAGCGGCTCACGAGATCGGGGCGCGCGTCGATCAGTGCGCGGTCGACGGTCAGCGTGCGCGGCGTGCCGTTGCCGATCCGCACGAGCGGATCGGGGTGCGCGCCGAGATCGATGACGACCTGCGCGTCGATCAGGTGCACGGTTTCGAGCCCTTCGACACCTTTCACGAACACCGCGTCGACCTCGCCGCGCACGAGTGCCGCGATCTCGATCCCGTACTCGTGCGGGCCACGCGTGAACGAAGCGGGCCCGGTGCGGCGTTCGCGTTCGTCGGGCAGGTCGACCCATTCGGCGTCGCCATGCCCGAGCCCTTCCAGTTCGAGCGCACTCAGGAAGCCCTTCAGCGCGGCCGCCCGCCAGAAATCGATGCTGATCGGATGGCGCGGCAACCCGAGCCGCCGGCCGCGCAGATCGCGCACCGAGCGGATGCCGCGATCGGGCAGCGTGACGATCGCCTGGAATTCGTTGGTCCACGACAGGCCGATCACGCGCGTGTCCGCGCCGCGTGCCCGCGCCCATAGCGCAGGAATGTTGCCGCCCTGCCGGAACGAGTGCGGCAGGCTGTGATCGAAATGCGATTCACGCTTGCCGGCGTCGGCCGTCTCCTGCAGCGAATTCAGCGTGATGCCGTCCGGCCCGAACTCCTCGTCGAACCAGCCGCGATGCACGGCAATGCCGAGCGCGGTCGGCACCGGGCAGCGCGTGTACCAGAGTGCGTCGCAAGCCGTGGCCTGCGCAGCGAGTGTCGTCATGGTGAATGTCCTTGTCGATGTCGTTGGATGGCGCGGGAATGCCGTTGCGCTCATGCGCCGGCCACGCGCAGCGCCGCCTGCGTGCCGCGCGCGTTCAGCGCACCGTCGACGAGCGGCAGCACTTCCTCGCCCACGCGGTACGCCTCCTCGAGATGCGGGTTGCTCGCGAGAATGAACGTCGAGACGCCGATGTCGACGTATTCCGCGAGCCGCTCGGCCACCTGCTCGTGGCTGCCGACGATCACGCAACCGGGGCCGCCGCGGATCTGCGACATCCCGGCCCACAGGTTCGGGCCGACGATCAGGTCGTCGAAGTGCTGCGTGTTGCCCTGATGCAGCGCGAACTGGCGTTTCGCGCCGACCGATTCCGACGACTCGCCACGCCCGCCGAAGCCGTTGCGCGTCGCGTCGCCCACCGTCGCGAACATCTGCCGCAACTCGGCCCACGCCTGCTCCTCGGTTTCGCGCGCCAGGATGTCGATGCGCATGCCGAAGCGCAGGTCGCGCTCGGCGTTCTGGCGGTCGAGCGCGCGGCGTGCCGCGTCGATCACCTCCTTCTGTTTCGCGAGCGGCTCGCCCCAGCTCAGGTGCACGTCGCCGTGCTTCGCAGCGACCGCGAGCGCCGCGTCGCTCGCGCCGGCAAGGTAGATGCGCGGCGGCTTCTGGCCGCTCAGCGGCGGCAGCAAGCCACCGGCTTCGACGCGGTAGAAGCGGCCGTCGAACGTGAACGGGTCGCCCGCCGCGACGCCCTTCACGACATCGAGGAATTCGTCGGTGCGCGCATAGCGGCTGTCGTGATCGATGAAGTCGCCGTACGCGCGCTGGTCGGGGCCGCCACCGCCCGTGACGACGTTCCACTCGACGCGCCCGCGGCTGATCCGCTGCAGGCTCGCGGCCATCTGCGCCGCATAGACCGGATGCACGAAATGCGGCTGCAGCGCGATCAGGAGCCGCAGCCGGCGCGTCTCGCGTGCCAGCGCGGCCGCCACGACCCATGGCTCCTCGGTGAAGCGGAAGATCGGAATCAATGCGCCATGAAAGCCGGCGATATCGGCCGCGCGCGCGACCTGCGACAGATAGTCGATGTAGCCGAAATCGTCGTCGTCGACTTTCGGCGCGACGCGCGATGCGCGCTGGCGGTTCCATTCGCCGCGCGTATGCAGGTCGTGTGCGCGCCGGCCGTCGCCGTGCATCGGCAGGCGCCACAGAAATTCAACAGCCATCGGAGTTCTCCTGGTCGGGCCATTCGGATTGCGTGCGGCATCGGCGTGCCGCGCGTGTGCTGCGCTGTAAAGCACGCGGTGTGCCAACGCGCTCGACACGGCGCGTGCCGGCCCGTCGATGAAGGCGCACGACGCCTTGTCGGTCGGGCATCAGCGGGAATCGTGCAGCGCGCACCAGTTGTTGCCGGCTACGGCGAAACACGCCCAAATCGCACTGCTGCATCGCCCCCACCGCTGCTGCGCGCGCAACAGCGGCCGACGCGACTGTTGCTGGCGCAACAGGCCACGATCCGACGCGAGCATCGAACTTCCCGCGCGACGCCCGCGCCGCGTGCGGCCGCGCCGTTTCCGCTCACTGGCCCGGAACTTGCAACGTTGACCGGCCCGCGCGTGCGACACCGACACCGTGCGCGACCGGGCTTCAACCATGCTCAAGCAGAGAGGGAATCTCACCCATGACAGACAGGCCCGATTCGTCATCGGACAAGCAGCAGACGTTCTGGTACGCCCGATCGCCCGTGCCGACTCCGCTCGGCATCGCCGTGCATCTCGGCTG
This sequence comes from Burkholderia lata, assembly GCF_902499025.1. GTDB lineage: Bacteria > Pseudomonadota > Gammaproteobacteria > Burkholderiales > Burkholderiaceae > Burkholderia > Burkholderia lata_C. The sequence goes on from NZ_CABVPW010000073.1 coordinate 2,964, forward strand.
GCTCAACGGCGAGACGTCGGCCGACGGTGTCGCGATCCGCTCGCCGCGTGGCGCCACGCGGCACGACGTGTCGTCGATCAGCGACCACACGCTCGCGCAGTCGTTTCGCCAGGGCGGCAGCATCCCCGCGATGTGGGCGCGCTCGAACGGCGCGAACACGCGCGTGATCGGGCTGTCGTGGGTCGACGAATCGCAGTTGATCCTCGCGCGGCCCGAGTCGGGCATCCGTTCCGTAAAGGCATTGCGCGGGCGCCGCATCGCGATCCCGAGCCGCCCCGACGACCGCATCGACATCTTTCGCGCATCGGCGCTGCGCGGCTTCAGCAACGCGCTGAGCCTCGACGGGCTGACCACGCGCGACGTCGAACGCGTCGACGTGCGCGCTCGCACGCTGCAGGCCGTCGGACCGGCGCGCGCGGCGGACCTGTTCGCGTCGCCGCACGGCTTTTCGAGCCGCGCGCTGTACGCGGCCGAAGCCGGCGCGCTGCTGCGCGGCGAGGTCGACGCGATCTACGTGAAGGGCTCGACCGGCCTCGAGATCGCGCAGCTGATCGGCGCGCACGTCGTGATCGACATAGGCTTTCATCCGGAGCGCTCGATCCGCAACAACAACGGCACGCCGCGCCCGCTGACCGTCAATGCCGACGTGCTCGCGAATCATCCGGACATCGTCGCCGGCTTCCTGAAGCTCGTGGTCGCCGCCGGCGACTGGGCCGGCACGCATCCCGACGAAACCGCCCACTACGTGGCCGGCGAAACCGCGTCGTCGATCGACTGGGTCCGTGCCGCGTACGGCAACCAGCTGCACCGGCATCTCGGCGTCAACCTCGACGACGAATCGGTCGCCGCGCTCGACGACTTCAAGACGTTCCTGCACGACCAGGGTTTTCTCGAAGCCGATTTCGACGTCGCCGACTGGATCGACCCGCGCCCGCTCGCCGACGTGCTGCGGCCGTCGCTGCAAAAGCGCGCGTGAGCCACTTTTCCGCCCACCGTTCCGGACCATCATGAAACACACGCTCTCCCTCGCCTCGCTGCGCCGCCCGCTGCGCGCGCTGTTCGCCGCGCTGCCGTTCGCCGCGGCATCGCTCGCCGCTCCGGCCGCGCATGCGGACGACGCGCCCAAGGTGGTGCGAATCGCCGTCGTCGCCTATTCGAGCGGCGGCAAGACGCAATACGCGGGCGCCTCCGCGCTGATCGACGCCGACAAGTCGCTCGAGAAAGCACTCGCCGCACGGCACGTGAAACTGCAATGGGTGCCGGTGTCGACCGCTGCGGTCGGTACGCTCGTGAACGAGGCATTCACGAACGGCAGCATCGATTTCGCGGGCTACGGCGACCTGCCGTCGGTCGTCGTCAACGCGTCGGGCACCCATACACGCCTGATCGTGCCGGGCGGTGTCGGCAGCAACACGTATCTCGTCGTGCCGGCCGGCTCGGCCGCGAAGTCGATCGTCGATCTGAAAGGCAAGCGCATCGCGCTCAATCGCGGCCGGCCGTGGGAAGTCACGTTCAGCAAGCTGCTCGCCGAGAACGGGCTGAAGCTGTCCGACTTCAGGATCTACAACCTCGACCCGCAAGCCGGTGCGGCAGCCGTCGCGGCGGGCCGCGTCGACGGCTTCTTCACGCTGTCCGACGCGTATTCGCTCGTCGACAAGAACGTCGGCAAGATCATCTGGTCGACCAAGACCGCGCCCGACGACTGGAAGATGCGCGCGGAACTGTGGGCGTCCGACGATTTCGTGCGGCGCTACCCCGACGTCACGCAGCTCGTCGCGACGGCCTACGTGCGTGCCGCGCACTGGATCTCGCAGCCGCAGAACCGCGACGCGTACGTGAAGATCCTCAGCGCGTCCGGCCAGCCGGAAAGCGTCGTGCGTCGCGAATACGCGGATGAGGCGACACCGTGGAAGGAGCAATGGACGCCGCTCTTCACGCCCGCGCTGACCGGCCACTACCGCGACGTCATCGCGTACAGCCGCCAGGCCGGCCTGACGTCCACGCCGGTCGACGTGAATGCGCTGCTGGCGCCGACGTTTGTGTCGACCGCGCTCAAGCAGCTCGGGCTCGACGGCTACTGGCGTGCCGACGCGGCGCGCGTCGCGAGCCGCTGATGCCGATGCATGCCCTCGCGTCGAACGGCACACGCGCGCTCCGTCTGCCCGGCATTGCACGGCTCGGCGGACTCGCGCTGTGGTGGGCCACGCCCGTCGCGTTCGTCGCGCTGTGGTGGCTCGCGAGCGCGCAGCGCTGGTTCCCGCCGCAGCTCGTCGTGCCGCCCGAGCGGCTCGCGGCAACGCTGCGTACGCTGCTCGACTCGGGCGAACTGTGCGACAACCTGCTGATCACGCTGCATCGCCTCGCGCTCGGCTTCGCGATCGGCGCGACCGGCGGTGCCGCGTTCGGCATCCTGCTCGCGCGCAGCCGGCTGTTCGCCGACTACCTGCGGCCGACGTTCGACCTGCTGCGGCAGGTGCCGACGCTGACGCTGATTCCGCTGCTGATCCTGCTGATCGGCGTCGACGAGCCGCTGAAGCTCGTCGTCGTCGGCAAGGCCGTGTTCTTTCCGGTCGCGCTGGCCGCATACACGGGCGTGCACGACGCGCCGCGCGATCTCGTCGAGATGGCGCGGCACTACGGGCTCGGCCGCTTTGCGCTGCTGCGCGACGTGCTGTTGCCGGCCGCGTTGCCGCCACTGCTGACCGGCGTGCGGATCGCACTCGCGCGCGCATGGCTCGCGCTCGTCGCGGTCGAGCTGCTCGGCGCCGACAGCGGGATCGGCCAGATGATGGAACTGGCGCGGCAGATGCTGCGGCTCGACGTCGTGCTCATCGACGTCGCAGCGATCGGGCTGATCGGCTTCGCGATCGACCGGTCGATCGCACTCGTGCAACGCTACGCATTGCGCTGGCAGACGCCCGCGCGCTGAACGGACAGGTTTCTGAATGACCCTCGCCAAGCCCCCCTTCTCGATCGCCGCGCTGCGCCGTCGTGCGCGCGGCCTCGTCGTGCCGGCCCTGCTGGTCGCCGCGTGGCAATACGCGTCGTCCGGCGATGCGGCCCATCAATACGCGTTCGTGCCGTTGCAGCAGGTCGGCGCCGCGCTCGTCGAACTCGCACACAGCGGCGAACTCGCGACGGATCTCGGCGCAAGCCTGCGGCGCACGACGCTCGGCCTGGCTGCGGGCGTCGTATTCGGGCTCGTGTTCGGCGCGGCGATGGCACGCTCGACGCTGGCGCGCAAGCTCGGCGAGCCGGCGTTCCAGGCACTGCGCTACGTGCCGCTGCTCGGACTGATTCCGCTGCTGAGCTTGTGGGCCGGCACCGGCGAATTCGCGAAGGTCTTCATCATCGCGCTCGCCGCGTTCTACCCGATGACCACCGCCAGCTTCGACGGGCTGCGCCGCGTCGATCCGCGCTACGTCGAACTCGCGCAGTCGTATCGCCTGACGCGCATCGGCCTGTGGCGCGACGTGCTGATCCCGGGCGCACTGCCCGACCTGTTCGCGGGCGTGTTGCAGGCCGTGCCGTTCGCGTGGATCACCGCGACCAGCAGCGAGCTGCTGTTCAATGCGGGCGCGGGGGTCGGCAGCCTGATGCAGAACGCGCAGGCGGGCGCACGCGCCGACGTGTTGCTGGTCTGCGTGCTGGGCGTGACGGCACTCGCCGTCGGCATGAGTGCGCTATGCGAGCGAATCGCGCAGCGCGCGCTGCGCTGGCGCGATCACGCCTGACGGCGCAGCCGCGCGTCGGCGTCGCCCGCATCGCGCGGCTTCAGGATGCCAAGCTGCGCGAGCCGCGCGCGCACGATGTTGCGCGACTGGTCGAGCAGGCGCGACATGCGCAGCTGGTTGTGGTCGCTGTAGTCGAACACGCTGCGGTACACGGTGTCCTCGATGTGCTGCCACAGCGCCGGCGTGCCGAGATCCAGCAGCTCGATCACCGCGTGGCGCAGCGCATCGGTAGCCTCCGCCACGTCGCGCGCACGGCGCGGCGGTGCCGCCGCCGTGGTGCGCGGGTCGCCGGCATCGGGCGCAAGCGACAGCGCGGAAAACTGCAGGTCGCTCACATCGATCGCGCCGCCCGCACAGATCAGCACCGCATGGTGGATCACGTTCTCGAGTTCGCGGATATTGCCGGGCCATGCGTGCGCATGCAGTCGGGCGCGCGCGGCGTCCGTCAGCGTCGGCGCGGCCACGCGCAGCCGCTTCGCATAGGTGTCGATGAAGTGCTCGATCAGCGGCGCGATGTCGCCTGGACGCTCGCGCAGCGGCAGCAGGCTCAGCTTCACGACGTTGAGCCGGTAGTAAAGATCCTCGCGGAAATTGCCTGCGCGCACCGCGGCTTCGAGATTCACGTTGGTTGCCGCGACGAGCCGCACGTCGATCTTCACGGTCTTGCGCGAGCCGACCGGCGTCACTTCGCGCTCCTGCAACACGCGCAGCAGCTTCACCTGCGCGGACAGCGGCAGGTCGCCCACCTCGTCGAGAAACAGCGTGCCGCGGTTCGCGGATTCGAACCAGCCGGGCTGGCTGTTGATCGCGCCGGTAAACGCGCCGCGTTCGTGGCCGAACAGCTCGCTTTCGATCAGCGTCTCGGAGAATGCGCCGCAGTTGACCGCGACGAACGGGCCGTCGTGGCGCTCGCTCAGCGAATGCACGAGGCGCGCGATCAGCTCCTTGCCGGTGCCGCTCTCGCCGGTGACGAGCACGGTCGCGTCGCTTGGCGCGACGAGCTGGATGCGCTCGAGCAGCACCCGCGATTTGGGATCGTCGAACGTCAGCGCCTTCGCACGAATCGTGATCGCATGCGAAGTCGGGTCCGGCAAGCTGAAGATGGCCATGGCAAGACCGGCGTGTTGAACGGGGAAGGTTCGACGATAGCAAGGCGCGCGCCGGCCACGAACCAATTCATCGAGCTATCGGTATGACGGCGGCCGGATTGCGCCGGCCGCCGCGCGGCGTCACGCGAGGCCGGTCATCTTCCATTGCTGCTCGAGCGCGCCCGGGCCGAATTCGAGCGAGCCGCCGAGCGGTTCCGCGAGCGCCTGGAAATACGCGGCTTCCTCGAGGATCAGGATGTACTTCGATACATCGAGGATCGATTTTCCCCAGAACGTCGCGCCGCCGTTCGCCTCGATGATCGCCGGTACCTCGGGATCGCGGCGGATCGTATCGACGATGAAGCGCGGCTCGCCGGGACGACGATCGACATACACCGGAATCTCGCGGGCACGTGTGTAGCGCGCGGCCGGCGCATAGCGGATCGGCAGCGGACGATGCGCGCTCGCCCAGGCGCCGAGGTACGGGCCATGCACATGGATCACGACGCCGACTTCCGGCGCTTCACGGAACACGTCCGCATAGCGCGGCCCGTTGCCGCCTGCGCGCGCGTCGCCGTGCAGCACGTCGCCGTCGAACGTCACGACGACGGGCTGGATCTCCTGCGACGCGGCCCACGGGCTCGGCGCCGACAACGCGACGATGAGTTCCGTGCCCGGCACGCGCTGGAACGCCTGGAACGTGTTGGTCGCGGACAGCGTGCGCGTGTCCTTCAGCACGCGCGCGGCCTGCGTGAATTCTCGCGTGGCACGCTCGACGAATGCCACGAGCTCGCCGCTGTCGATGGTTGAGGTGACGGACATGAGGACGGTTTCCTTGATCGGGTGGATGGTTCGGCTCGCATCGCAACGCCGTAACGCTGCAAAGCACGGCCACTGGATCAGCAGCAATCGTGCCAGCCGGGCATGCAAGCGTCGAAGGCCCGCGCCACGGTGCGCGTGCGGCTTGCACGATGCGCGCCGTGCGATTCACGCGTATGCCTCTGTTGCGGGAGCAACAGCCCGCCGGCCCGGATTGCTGCGCGACACGCAGCCGGTGCTTGCGCGGACGGCCCGACGCGCAACGCGATGACCCGTCGCGCCGTGCGCTGCCTCGGCAACGCGCGCGCTGGTTCGAAACTTGCGTCATGGTCGGCCCGCGCCGCGCGCTGTCCGGCGCGTCCGATCCGACTTCACCGACACCCATCCGACCATGACGCTTCTCCCCCTGCGCGGCTACACCGCGCGCACGCTGCTGGCTTCGGCACTCGCCATGGCGTCTCTCCTCTCGCACGCGGCTTCACCCGGCCACGTTCCTGCGCCCGACCCGCTGCAGGGCGACGGCCGCGTGTCCGCGTTCTACACGTGGGACCGCGACATTCCGGCGACGCCCGGCGCGCTGCTGCGCACCGAGCCGCTTCCGGCGACGCTCGGGCTCGCGAGCGCCGGCCGCCAGCTGCGCATCCTCTATGCATCGACCGACGGTGTCGGCGGCCGCACGCCGATCGCCGTGTCGGGTGCGCTGTTCGTGCCGCGCGGCACGCCGCCGGCCGGCGGCTGGCCGATCGTCGCGTGGGCGCACGGCACGTTCGGGATGGCCGACATCTGCGCGCCGTCCTGGTTCGGCCGCTCGTATCGCGACGTGCGCTACCTGAACGCATGGCTTCAACAAGGATTCGCGGTCGTCGCGACCGACTATCAGGGGCTCGGCACGCCCGGCCCGAATCCGCAGCTCAACAACCGCTCGAACAGCTACACGCTGCTGGACAGCGTGCGCGCGGTGCTTGGCGGCGTACCGGGCCTGGCGAACGAAGTCGTGCTCGTCGGCCAGTCGCAAGGCGGCTCGGCCGTGTTCGCGGCGGCCGGCTACGCGCCCGTCTATGCGCCCGAACTCGCGATCCGCGCGACCGTTGCCACCGGGACGATCTACAACGCATCGCCCGCCACGCTCGCGTCGCTGCCGAAGTTCGACAGCGCGTACCGGCGCGCCCCCGAGCGCGTCGATCCGACGCTCGCGTACCAGTTCTATTCGGTGCTCTCCGCGCAGCAGATCGACCCGTCGCTGCGCGCGGACGAGGTGCTGACCGAGCAGGCGTTGCCGATCCTCGAACAGGCGCGCATCAGTTGCCTCGCGTCGCTCGAGGACGACGCGGCACTCGCGCACCTTACGCACGCGAACACCGTGAAGCCCGGCGGCGATGCGCGGCTGAAGGCATGGTGGGATGAGTACCTAAAATACCCGACGCTGAAGATCGCCACGCCCGTTTTCATCGGCGCGGGCGCGGACGACGGGCTCGCGCCGCTCGAACTCGCGCTCGCGAAGGACGCATGCGCGGCGGGCACGACCGTCGAGGCGCACCTGTATGCGGGCCGTGAGCATAACGGCACCGTAAACGCGTCGCTCGCCGATTCGATTCCGTTCGTGAAGCGCGTGCTCGCCGGCGAGACGATCCACCCGATCTGCACGCCGGCCGCGCAGCAGGCCGAGTCGCAATAGCCGGCGCCACACGCTTTGCACGACGGCGCGAATGCATTTCCGAATCCGTTATTGGATCGCGCCGCCGCGCATTTTTATACTCGTCAGCACGCTCTGCAAAAGAGTGCCAGCCCATCCCGACAGAACAAATCAGCACAGGACGAACCAATGAGCCTACGCCCCTTGCACGACCGCGTGATCGTGAAGCGACTCGACCAGGAAACCACCACCGCGTCGGGCATCGTGATCCCCGACAGCGCCGCGGAAAAGCCCGACCAGGGTGAAGTGATCGCCGTCGGCCCCGGCCGCAAGGATGCGGACGGCCAGCGCATCGTGCCCGACCTGCAGGTCGGCGAGCGCGTGCTGTTCGGCAAGTACGCGGGCCAGGCCGTCAAGGTGGACGGCAACGAGTTTCTCGTGCTGCGCGAGGAAGACATCGTCGCGGTCGTCAATCAATAACGGAGCGCAATCATGGCAGCGAAGGAAATCATTTTCAGCGACGTCGCACGGGCCAAGCTGACGGAAGGCGTGAACATTCTCGCGAACGCGGTGAAGGTCACGCTCGGGCCGAAGGGCCGCAACGTCGTGCTCGAACGCAGCTTCGGCGCCCCCGTCGTCACGAAGGACGGTGTGTCGGTCGCGAAGGAAATCGAACTCGCGGACAAGCTGCAGAACATCGGCGCGCAGCTCGTGAAGGAAGTCGCGTCGCGCACCAGCGATGCGGCCGGCGACGGCACCACGACGGCCACCGTGCTCGCGCAGGCGATCGTTCGTGAAGGCCAGAAATACGTCGCGGCCGGGCTCAATCCGCTCGACCTGAAGCGCGGCATCGACAAGGCCGTCGCGGCGGCCGTCGACGAGCTGAAGAAGATCAGCCGGCCGACCACCACGAGCAAGGAAATCGCGCAGGTCGCGACGATCTCCGCGAACGGCGAGGAATCGATCGGCCAGCGCATCGCGGAAGCGATCGACCGCGTCGGCAAGGAAGGCGTGATCACCGTCGAGGACGGCAAATCGCTCGCGGATGAACTCGATGTCGTCGAGGGGCTGCAGTTCGATCGCGGCTACCTGTCGCCGTACTTCATCAACAACCCCGACAAGCAGATCGCCGAGATCGAAAGCCCGTACATCCTGCTGCACGACAAGAAGATCTCGAACATCCGCGACCTGCTGCCGGTGCTCGAACAGGTGGCGAAGTCAGGCCGGCCGCTGCTGATCATCGCGGAAGATGTCGAAGGCGAAGCGCTCGCGACGCTCGTCGTGAACAACATCCGCGGGATCCTGAAGACGGTGGCCGTGAAGGCGCCGGGCTTCGGCGACCGCCGCAAGGCGCTGCTCGAGGACATCGCGATCCTCACCGGCGGGCAGGTGATCGCCGAGGAAACGGGCCTGACGCTCGAGAAAGCGACGCTCGCCGAACTCGGCCAGGCGAAGCGCATCGAGGTCGGCAAGGAAAACACGACCGTGATCGACGGCGCGGGCGATGCGAAGAACATCGAAGCGCGCGTGAAGCAGATCCGCGTGCAGATCGAGGAAGCCACGTCCGACTATGACCGTGAAAAGCTGCAGGAACGCGTCGCGAAGCTCGCGGGCGGTGTCGCGGTGATCAAGGTCGGCGGTGCGACCGAGATCGAAGTGAAGGAAAAGAAGGACCGCGTCGACGACGCGCTGCACGCGACGCGCGCGGCCGTCGAGGAAGGCATCGTGCCGGGCGGCGGCGTCGCGCTGATCCGCGTGCGGCAGGCGATCCGCGAGTTGCAGGGCGTAAACGCCGACCAGAACGCGGGCATCAAGATCGTGCTGCGTGCACTCGAGGAACCGCTGCGCCAGATCGTCACGAACGCGGGCGAGGAAGCGAGCGTCGTCGTCGCGAAGGTGGCCGAAGGCTCGGGCAACTTCGGGTACAACGCGCAGACCGGCGAATACGGCGACCTCGTCGAATCCGGCGTGCTCGATCCGACCAAGGTCACGCGCACGGCACTGCAGAACGCGGCGTCGGTTGCGGGGCTGTTGCTGACGACCGATGCGACCGTGTTCGAAGCACCGAAGGACGCGGCGCCGGCGGCGGCTCCTGGCGGCCCGGGCGCGGGCGGGCCGGGGTTCGATTTCTGACGGTGCGGCGCGTGTGCTGGTTCGCCGGCATCCGCGCAGCAAGACGCAGTGATGCAACGCGTGGCGACGAAAGTCGTCACGCGTTTTTGCATTGGATCGGCGAAACAGAGCGACGTGCCGGCCCGCCAGCGCGCTCGGGTAAGATGAAAGCCCGCCCCGACACACCGCCCTCCACGCCATGTCGACCACCGTCACCACCTTGCTGCCGCTTGCCGGCGTCCTGTTACTGAGCGTCGCCAGCCCCGGCCCGAACTTCGTGATCGTCACGTCGACCGCGGTCGCGTCGCGTCGCGCCGGCGTGATGACCGGCCTCGGCCTGGCCGCCGCGTCCGGCACCTGGGCGGCGATCGCGATCGCCGGGCTCAGCCTGCTCGTCACGCATGTCGCATGGGTACACACGGCACTGCGGCTGGCCGGCGCCGCGTACCTGATCTGGCTCGGCCTGAAAATGATCGTGACCGCGCGCAAACCGTTGCCCGTTGCCGCGCCGGCCGCCGCGTCCGACTGGCACGCCGCGAGGAAGGGCTATGTCGTCAGCATGACGAATCCGAAATCGGTCGCGTTCTACGGAAGCATCTTCGCGCTGATGGTGCCGGCCCATGCGCCGGCCTGGCTCGATCTCGCGGTCGTCGCGCTGTCGGTGGCGATCTCGGCCGCGTGGTATTGCACGATGGCGCTGCTCGTGTCGCACGCGTCGGTGCGCGCGCTGCTGGTTCGACGCAAGGCCGTGCTCGATACGACGGCCGGCCTGCTGCTGATGGGTGTCGGCGGGCGGATGCTCGCGGGACGCTGACCGGCTGCGTTTCCGCTCGCGCGGGCGCACACACTTCGAACCTCCACCACGCCCCACCATGCCGACCATACAAACCATTCTCGACGACTACGAACGCCTCGGCTGGACCGGCAACGATCCGATGTCGCAGATGCTGGCGCTACGGCACGACGACCCGGCGGCACTCGCCGACCTCGTGATCGCATCGTTCGATCGCGTGTTGCCGCACGCGACGTTCCTCGACGCCGCGCTCGATCTGATGGACGACACCGCTTTCGTGAAGGTCGCCACCGAAGCGTGGCAGGACATCCGCAACGGCGCATGGAACGAACGGCTTGCGAGCGTGTTGTCGAGCGTGGCAACGCAGACGCCGCAGATGTTTTCCGGTCACTGGGACATGCTCCTCGACGTTTCCACCACGAAGCAGTCGCCGCGCGCGTACCTCGAGGACAACGTGTGGCGGATGCTCGATCCGGCGACGGTCGAACGATGGCGCGACCGGCTTGCCGACGTCCCTTCCGGCAGCAAGGCAGCGCATGCACGTGCCGTCGCGCTGCTCCATTCGCGACAGCCTGCAGCCGTTCGCGACGCGGCAGCGTGGTTGTTTCCGGACGATCCCGGGACGCGCGCCAACTGGCTCATGTCCGCCGGCTACGCTCAGGAACACGACACATTGCGCGCATTGCACGGCGAAACACCGCTGCATATCGACTTCGGGCCGACGCTGGGCGCACCGATACTCCGCGCCCAGCCGAAATGGCAACGCGGGGTTCTCGCGCAGCATGCAACCTGGCGCGCCGGCGATTCGCATCGACTGGACGCGCGCTTTGGCGGCGTATCGTCGCATCGATGCGGCCTGTGTCACGCGCCGCTGCATCGGTTGCTGACACTGCCGCAACCCGCTGAAGCGGGCATCGACAGCGCAACGCCCGTGTCGTTCGACACCTGCCTGTCGTGTGTCGGCTGGGAGAGCAACGGCCCGATATTCCACCGCCACGACGACGCCGGCAACGCCTGTGCGCACCCGTCTCAGCAACGCGGCACCGCGATCCAGCCGGAATATACGGCGACCCCGTTCGTGGAGGCCGACGTTGCACTCTTCGCCGCACCCGCGCGCTGGACGCGGCAGGAATGGGGCCTGTCGAACAGCCGGCAGAACCTGAGCCGCGTCGGCGGCGCGCCGTCGTGGGTACAGTCCGCGTGGTATCCCGACTGTCCGGATTGCGGCCGCAAGATGTCGTTCGTCATGCAGCTCGATTCCGACCTTCCGCAAACAGACGGCGGCGAATGGCTGTGGGGCAGCGGCGGCGCGAACTACACGTTCTGGTGCGCGCCGTGCCGCACCAGCGCACATCTCTGGCAATGCACGTAGTACACAACGCGATCCCGCGCGGGCTCCGCAAGCTTTACGACCTTTTTACTTGCGCCCGCGCATACGTTCACTAGAATGTGTTCGCAATCCATCCATCACCGAGTACGCCCATGCGCATCCGAAGTCCTCGCCCTCCGAGTTGCTTTTCTGCCTGACAGGCAGGACGCCTGCGTCTCTCTGTTCCCGAGCCACCGTCCTGCCAGCAGGCGGACGGTGCGCGCCGTAGTCCTTCCCGTGCACGCTTGAACACGACGTCGATGCGCTGATCGCGCATCGCGCGGGCAAGCGTGTCCGCGCGGACATTCCCGTATCACGACGCGCCATCGATCCGCCGCCGCGGCAACGATCGATTGGCATGCCCGTATCCCGCACGTCGATCCAGCCTCATTACTTTGCATACCTGATTTAACCCACGGAAGTTTCCGCTACCGGAGCCCGGTCATGTTCGAGATCGACAAGCAGTACACCCGCGAATTCATCCACACCGCATGCGGCGGCAGCAAACAGGCGTTCCTGCCGACGAAGAACGGCAAGGTCGTGGCCGCCTGCCTGCGCACGGACCTCAACCCGCACGCGCCCGACGTGATCCTCTGCGACGGCAGCGCGTCCGCGCGGGCGGCCGGCAGGACGCTCGCCGCGCAACGCGATGCGATTCCGGTGTTCATCCGCATGGCAACCGACGCGTACCGCTTCGTCGGCCAGTACGTCGTCAGCGAATCGCTCACCGCACCGCTCGACTGCGCGCCTTACTTGCGCAACAGCAGCTTCACGTCCGGGCAGATCTCGCGCGTGCTCAAGCTCGAGCGCTGCTGACCCGCTTGGCGGGCGCCTCGCGCGCCCGGTCCCGGTCAACTTTCATACAGGAGCAATCATGCTTGGCCTGACGTTCTGGAAACACGTGATCGGTGCGCGGACCGATGCCATCCGCGATGACAGGGCGGCTGCACACGACCGGCACCGACGGGTGTCGAGAACGCTCGTGCTGACCAGCGCCGCGGTGGCGTTCGCGGCGATCGCGTTCGGCGCGCCGGTCGTCGGCATTTCGGTCTTCCTGCTGACGACGCTGCCGTTCGTGCTGTCGGGTACCTGAAGCCGCAAGTGTCGGGCCCGGTTCCATCGGCAATCGATACACAATTTTAATACCGGGCCCCCGCGTATCTGACACCGTCTTTACGCGGTTTTGTCTAGGATTTCCCTGTCATCCCGACACGGAGAGATCCGCATGCAAACGCAGCAGGCCGCCGCCGGCGGCCAACCCGACCTTCCCTACCGACGCGGCGGTGCGCCGTTCGCGACCCGGCTGGCCGACGCCTGCCCGCCGGACAACATCCTGCTCGACGTGCCCGTCGAAAGCGCGATCCAGTTGTTCGACCTCGTCGCTCGATATATCGAGCGCAGCAGCGGTGTGTCCGCGGAGCGGATCAGGACCGAACTGACGAAGCGCGAGCAACTCGGCTCGACCGGCCTCGGCCAGGGCGTCGCGATTCCGCATGCGCGTGTCGCGGGCCTCCGCACGGCCATCGCGTTGTTCGTTCGCGCGCAGTATCCGTTCGCCTTCAACGCACCGGACCGCAAGCCCGTGCGCGAATTCATCGTGCTGGTCCTGCCGCAGGAAGACAACCGCGCGCACCTCGAACTGCTCGCCGACGCGGCGCGGTGTTTCAGCGAACGCCAGTTCCGGCAGGCATCGCGCGACGCGCTGACGCCCGACGAGATTCACCAGCTGATGCAACGACCGCATTGATGCCGCGCCGTGCGGCAACAGGCACTCCCTTCATCCATTCGGATTCCCATGTTCCCAGACCCTGAAAGTCCCACTCTGACGTCGCGGCGCGTAGCCGGCCTGGCGCGCTCGCTGCCGTTCATGCAGGCCCTGCACGGGCAGACCGTCGTCATCGTCGATGGCGGCGCCGCAAGCGATGCGCGCGCTCGTCAGGCGTTCGCGCAGGATGTCGCGCTGCTCGCTCTCACCGGCGTTCGTCCGATCGTCGTCCAGGGTGTGCCGGCCGCGGCCGGTACGCAATCGATCCATGCCGTTCACGCGGCGATGGCGGGCGTCAATCATGAACTGGTGCGCCTGATCGGCAGTCACGGCGCCAAGGCGATCGGTATCGACGGTCACGACGGCGGCCTGCTGGTGGCGCGCGCGGATTCCGACCGCACCGACACGAGCGCGGTCGCACGATTCGACGGCACCGCGCTGAACGCGTTTCTCGAGAACGGGCTGGTGCCCGTCGTGATGCCGGTCGCCCCGGACGCCGCCGGCCACGATCGCCTGCTGCGCGCGGAGCGGCTCGGCAGCCTCTTCGCGCAGCGCACGGGCGCCGTCACGCTGGTGATGATGGTCGAAAGCGCGCTGCTGCGCGAACTCGGCGAGCTCGCCGGGCTGTACGGCATCACGGAACTCGAGCAATGGCTTGCCGAGCACCCGGCCGCCACGGCGGCGCCCTGCGTGCGGGACGCGCTCGATGCGCTCGCGCACGGCGTGCAGAACGTCCATCTCGCCGATATCGGGCAACCCGAATCGCTGATCGACGAACTGCTGACGGAAGAAGGATCGGGGGTCGTGTTCTGCCGCCGCGGCAACACCGACCTGCTGTCGGAAACCCGCCGCTACTTCGCGGATTCGGCCAGCGTGCTGCGTGACGGCTTCAGCGTCGAGCAGAAGCAGGTCGTGCGGTTCTGACTTCTGTAGCGACAAGACGCTTGCGGCGACCCACGCGGGCCGCCGCAAGCGGATGACATCAACGCCGCGTCGCGAGACGCCGCACGACGCTCACCAGCGCATCGACTTCGTCGCAGGTGTTGTAGAACGCGAGCGACGGCCGCACCGTTGCCTCGAGCCCGAAACGCCGCAGGATCGGCTGCGCGCAGTGATGCCCCGAGCGCACCGCGATGCCCTCTTCGTTCAGCGCCTGCCCGACTTCCTCGGTCTCATAGCCCTTCAGCACGAACGACAGCACGCTCGCCTTGTCGCGCGCGGTGCCGACGAGCCGCACGCCCGGCACCGGCGCGAGCACGCTCGTCGCATACGCGAGCAGGTCGTGCTCGTAGCGCGCGATGTTCTCGATGCCGACCCGGTTCACGTAGTCGAGCGCAGCGCCCAGCCCCACCGCATCCGCGATGTTGCCGGTGCCGGCCTCGAACCGGTTCGGCGGCGGCTGGAACACCGTGCGCTCGAACGTCACGTCCGCGATCATGTTGCCGCCGCCCTGCCACGGCGGCATGTCGTCGAGGATCGCGCGCTTGCCGTACACGACGCCGATCCCGGTCGGCCCGTAGATCTTGTGCCCCGAGAACACGAAGAAATCCGCATCGAGCGCCTGCACGTCCACGCGCAGGTGCGAGATCGACTGCGCGCCGTCGACGAGCGCCTTCGCGCCCGCACGATGCGCGAGCTCGACGATCTCCTTCACCGGCACGACCGTGCCGAGCGCGTTCGACACCTGCGTGACGGACACGATCTTCGTGCGGTCGTTGAGCAGCTTCCGGTATTCGTCGAGCAGCACCTGACCCGAATCGTCGACCGGAATCACGCGCAGCTTCGCACCCTTGAGTGCGGCAAGCTGCTGCCACGGCACGATGTTCGCGTGATGCTCGAGATGCGACACGATGATCTCGTCGCCCTCGCCGACGTTCTGCACACCCCACGTCTTCGCGATCAGGTTGATCGCCTCGGTCGTGCCGCGCACGAACACGATCTCGTCGGGCGACGATGCGCCGATGAAGCGCTGCACCGTCTCCCGAGCATGCTCGTACGCGTCCGTCGCACGGCCGGCCAATGCATGCGCGGCGCGGTGGATGTTCGAGTTCTCGTGCGCATAGAAGTACGCGAGCCGATCGATCACGGCCTGCGGCTTGTGGGTCGTCGCCGCGTTGTCGAACCACACGAGCTGCTTGCCGTTCACGCGCTCCTGCAGGATCGGGAAATCGCGGCGGATCGCGTTCACGTCGAACGGCGGGTGCGCGCCGCGATACAACTGGCCTTGCGGCTCGGCTGCGTGCGCATCGTCGATGAAGTAACGCGGCACATCGGCGCCCGACGCACGCGACACCGGCACGTCGCGCTGCACGGCGAGCAGATCGCGCAGCGCATCGTCGCCCGGCAGCCCGAACGCTTCCGGCGATGCGAGGCCGTTCGACGGCACGACGATGTCCTGCGGCGTTGCCTGCCAGCCCTGCAGCGAACCATCGGTGAAGTAGTACGGCGATGCCTTCGCCGCGCCGTCCGGTGCCGGCGCATTCACTTGCGGCACACCGAGCGCCGCGCCGCCGACGCGCGGTTCGAGCGCCGGCGCGATCGACACGACATTGTCGGCCAGCCCGTTCTGTGCGGCCGCATGCGGCGCGAGCGCGGGGGCGCGGTTGCCGAGCGACAGCACGTGCGTCGGCGCGGACGGCGCGAGGTTCGCACCGGGCACCTTCCCTTGCGGGAGCGCGAGACCCGGCACGCCGGTGCCTGCGCCGCCCGGCCCTGCGAGCGGCGAGCCGCCCGGTACCGGGTTGCTGACCGACGCGAGGATCGGCGCGGCGGCCGGCAAGGCC
>NZ_CABVPW010000074.1:0-18527 GCF_902499025.1 Burkholderia lata
GGCGCCCCGCCGGCCGCGCGCGACAGGGATCGTCCCGCGCCGATGGTAAAATGCCGGATTCTCCTTCCCCTCGCTCGACCCGGCCCCAAGGCCCGCCCGATCATGTCCGACACTCGTCCCGATACGCTTTTCGCCCTCACCGCGCTCTCGCCCATCGATGGCCGCTACGCCAGCAAGACCGAAGCGCTGCGCGACTGGCTCTCCGAAGCCGCCTTCATGCGCCACCGCGTCACCGTCGAGGTGCACTGGTTGATCGCGCTGTCGCGCGCCGGCTTCGCGGAAGTCCCGCGCTTCTCCGATGCGTCCGAACAGTTCCTGCTGCAGCTCGCCGAGCGCTTCACCGCGCACGACGCCGCCCGCATCAAGGACATCGAGCGCGTGACGAACCACGACGTGAAGGCCGTCGAATACTGGCTGAAGGAATCGGTGAAGGGCCAGGAAGAACTCGAAAAGGCCAGCGAATTCATCCACTTCGCGTGCACGTCGGAAGACATCAACAACACGTCGCACGGGATGATGCTCGCCGGCGCGCGCGAACACGTGATCCTGCCGGCGCTGCGCACGGTCTACCAGCGCCTCGTCGCACTCGCGCACGCGCACGCCGAGCAGCCGATGCTGTCGCGCACGCACGGCCAGCCGGCCAGCCCGACGACGCTCGGCAAGGAACTCGCGAACGTCGCGGCCCGCCTCGCCCGTGCGATCACGCGCATCGAGAAGGTCGAGATCCTCGGCAAGATGAACGGCGCGGTCGGCAACTTCAACGCGCATCTGTCGGCGTATCCGGAATTCGACTGGGAAGCGTTCTCGCGCGACGTGATCGAGAACCGCCTGAAGCTCACGTTCAACCCGTACACGATCCAGATCGAGCCGCACGACTACATGGCCGAGCTGTTCGACGCCGTGGCGCGCGCGAACACGATCCTGCTCGACCTCGACCGCGACGTGTGGGGCTATATCTCGGTCGGCTACTTCAAGCAGAAGACGAAGGCCGGTGAAATCGGCTCGTCGACGATGCCGCACAAGGTCAACCCGATCGACTTCGAGAACTCGGAAGGCAACCTCGGCCTCGCGAACGCGACGCTGCGCCACCTCGCCGACAAGCTGCCGGTGTCGCGCTGGCAGCGCGACCTGACCGACTCGACGGTGCTGCGCAACATGGGCGTCGCGCTCGGCTACTCGTTGCTCGCGTACGACTCGCTGATCCGCGGCCTCGACAAGCTCGAAGTGAACCCGGCACGCCTGAACGAAGACCTCGACAACTGCTGGGAAGTGCTCGCCGAGCCGGTGCAGACGGTGATGCGCCGCTACGGCATCGAGAACCCGTACGAGCAGCTGAAGGAACTGACGCGCGGCAAGGGCATCACGCGCGAAGCGCTGCAGGAATTCGTCGGCACGCTCGCGATCCCGCAAGATGCGAAGGATCGCCTGCTCGCGATGACGCCGGCGTCGTATATCGGCAAGGCAGTCGAACTCGCGAAGCGGATCGCGTAAGCGCCGCCGCCTCCGCACGTAAAAAAGCCCGATGCGAGCAATCGCATCGGGCTTTTTTCATTGCCTGCCGCAGCCGGTCAGAACGAAATCATCCGCCCCGGGTTGAGCGCGCTCATCACGCTCATCGCGGCCTTCGCGGCCGGGATCGCGATCGGCGACAACTGGCGGCCGAGCGGAATCGCGCGATGGTCGATGCCGGTCAGCATCGAGAAATCGTCGTTGCGTCCGACGAAATCGTCACAGATCGCCTTGCCGATCCGCACCGTCTGCGCGACGCCGTGACCGCTCCAGCCCTGCACCATGTACATCGGCACGCGGCCGTCGGTCTTGCGGCTGTCGGTCGCGCCGTTCAGCGTGAAATCGCTGACGCCGCTCCAGCAATAGTCGAGCGCGAAGCGGCCGTCGTGCTGCGGAAACACCGTGTTCAGCCGCGTCAGCAGATACGCGTTCACGTCGGGCTGCGCCCAGCAGCTGCCGGTGCCCTGCCCGCCGAACAGCAGGCGGTTGCCGCGCACCGGCCGGTAGTAGTCGATCTGGAACTGCGTGTCGTACACCGGCATGCCGGCCGGCATCAGCGTCGTGACGTCGACGTCGAGCGGCGCCGACACGCTCACGTAGGTAAAGAACGGCACCGTGGTCGCCGCGCCGTCGTCGAGCAGCCGGAACGTCGTGTTGTGCAGCGCGAGCACGACGCCCTTGCGCGCGGTGATCGTGCCGCCCGGCGTCGTCGCGACGACACCCTCCGGCGTCTCGTCGAGCTCGAGCACTTCGGTGCCCTCGAACAGCGCACCGCCGTTCAGCCGGAAGCCGTGCACGAGGCCGCGCACGAGCGCGAGCGGATGGATCTGCCCGCCGATCGCGTCGATCGCCGCACCGTGGTACAGCCCCGAGCGCACGTAGTCGTCGTGCAGCTGATGGCGGCCGACGAGCGTCACGCCCGCGTCGCCGAGATAACGACGCGCATCCGCGCCGTCGAGCAGCGCGCTCATGTGGCCGGGGTGAACCGCCGCCGTGATGTGGCCGCGCTTGCGGTCGAGTTCGAGCGCGTAGCGCGCGCCGATCGCATCGATCAGGTCCATCGACTCGGC
Source organism: Burkholderia lata (assembly GCF_902499025.1). GTDB lineage: Bacteria > Pseudomonadota > Gammaproteobacteria > Burkholderiales > Burkholderiaceae > Burkholderia > Burkholderia lata_C. The sequence continues at coordinate 2,580 of NZ_CABVPW010000074.1, forward strand.
CGATGCGAAGCGCCACAGCCGCTTCGCGTCGTCGTGCGCCAGGTGGTCGATCATGTCGGCGGCTTCCCAGCGCGCGAGGCCGGGCGTCAGTTGCCCGCCGTTGCGGCCCGATGCGGCCGAGCCGACGTGGTGCTTGTCGACGAGGATCGTGTCGACGCCCGCTTCCGCGAGATGCAGCGCCGCCGATGCGCCGAGCAGACCCGCGCCGATCACGAGCACGTCGCACACCGCGTCGTGCGCAAGCGGCGCGCTGTTCGCGTGGCGCGACAGCGATGCTTCATACCAGTTCGCCGGGCGCTCGCCATCGTAGCGGGCCGGGTCGCACCAGTTCCAGTTGTCTTTTTCGATGTTCAGTTGCGTTTGTTCGAAACGCGATTCGCCCTGGATCAGGGGTTGATTATTGAAAGTCATGATTGCACTTGCATGGTCTTGGGCCGCCTGTCGAAGAGCCTTCTGGCTTCGCGGGTGGGGCAGCCGGTTCCACATGGGTGTCAACGAGATAAAGGGGCGCGATGGCCCGTGTTGACGGCGGGCACGCTCGTGCCGCCTGGATCCCGGACTGTGCGAAAGCACGTATTGAAAGGTGCCGGGACACCCAATTTCTACACCGCAGAAATAATTCTACAGTGTAGAATAAGCTTCCGTCAAGTTTACGGCCGGCACCACCCCGGCCCGTCAGCCCGCCTCGATGAAAGACAAACCCGCCCAGGGCCCGCGCGGCCTCGACAAGGATGCAATCGTCGCGGCCGCGCTCGCGCTGCTGGAGGACGTCGGCGAAGCCGCGTTCAGCGTGCGCAAGCTCGCGCAGTCGGTCGGCTGCGACCCGATGAGCGTGCTGTACCACTTCAAGTCGAAGGAAGGCCTGAGCCGCGCGATCGCGAACGCGCTGTCGCGCTCGCTCGTGCCGGTCGACGCCGCACTGCCGTGGCGCGAACGGCTGCACGATCTCGCGCGCCAGTACCGTGCGCTCGCGCTGCGCTACCCGGCCGCGTTCGCGCTCTTGCAGCGGCACATGAGTACCGGACCGGCCGATCTCGCGCACATCGAGGCCGTGCATCGCGCGCTGGCCGACGCCGGCATCCCGCGCGCGGCGCTGCCGTCGGTGTGCGTCGGCTGGTATGCGAGCGTGATCGGGCTGGCCGCGGCGGAAGCCGGCGGCCTCACGCGCGCCGCGAACAATGTCGAGCTCGCGGAAATGGAAGCGCTGTCCGACGCCGCGCATCCGCTCGTCAAGGCGGCCGCCCCGCTCTATGCGCAGCTCGATCCGGCGGCCGTGCACGACACGATGCTCGACGTGCTGCTCGACGGCATCGCGAAGCAGGCGCACACGGCCTGACCCGCTCGCGTCCCGCGGTCCGCCAATGAAAAAGGCGCCCCGAAGGGCGCCTTTTTCATGACGATTGCCGCGAACCGCGCTCAGTGCTGCTGCGCGATGCCGATCTTCAGCATGACCTGATCGACGATCTGTTCGGGCGTCAGCTCGATGCTGACCTCGATCGCTTCGTCCGGGCCCGGTTCCTCGAGCGTGTCGAGCTGGCTCTTCAGCAGCGACGGATCGAAGAAATGGCCGGTGCGGCTCTTCAGGCGCTCGTGCAACACCTCGAACGAACCCTTCAGATATACGAACCGCACGTCGGTGTCGGTGCCGCGCAGCACGTCGCGGTACGACCGCTTCAGCGACGAACAGGTGAACACGGCCGTCTCACCGGCCCGCTGCTTTTCCTCGATGGCCGCGCGGATCGTGCGCAGCCACGGCCAGCGGTCGTCGTCGGTCAGCGGAATGCCGTGGTGCATCTTTTCCTTGTTCGCCGCGCTGTGAAACGCGTCGCCATCGGTATAGCTGCACGACAGGCGTTCCGCCAGCATTTCGCCGATTAGCGACTTGCCGGCGCCCGACACGCCCATTGCGATCAGAATCATTGACTACCCCTTGTTACAAAACCATGCTCAGCAGCAGCGTAAAGCTCAGACCAAGCACCGAGATGATGGTTTCGAGCAACGACCAGGTCTTGAACGTCTGACCGACCGTCATCCCGAAGTATTCCTTGATCAGCCAGAAGCCGCCGTCGTTCACGTGCGAGAAGATCAGCGAGCCCGAGCCCGTGGCCAGCACCAGCAATTCCGGGCTGACCGTCGTGCCGGCCGCCGCCGCGATCGGCGCGACGATGCCGCAGGCCGTCGTCATCGCGACCGTCGCCGACCCCGTCGCGAGACGCATCAGCGCCGCGACAAACCAGCCGAGCAGCAGCGGCGACAGGTGTGCGTGCTTCGCCGTCTCGACGATCTGCTGCGAGATCCCGCTGTCGCGCAGGACACCGCCGAAGCCGCCGCCCGCGCCGACGATCAGCGTGATGCCGGCGATCGGTGCCAGGCACTCGCTGCAGAACTTCTGGATCTGGTCGCGGTTGAAACCCTGCAGCTTGCCGAACGTGAAGAAGCTCACGAGCACGGCGATCAGCAGCGCGACGTCCGAGTTGCCGGCGAAGCGCAGCAGGTTGTTCGGCAGCGACTTCGGCGTGAACAGCAGGTCGGCCCAGCTGCCGACGAGCATCAGCACGACGGGCAGCAGGATCGTGAACAGCGTGATGCCGAAGCTCGGCAGTTCGCGCTTGCGACCTTCCGTGTGCGTATCGACGAACTGCGCGGCGAGCGGGTTGTTGTCCGGCAACTTCACGAACTTCGAGATCGTCAGCGCGAACAGCGGGCCCGCGATGATCGCGGTCGGCACGCCGACGATCAGGCCGAGCGCGATCGTCTTGCCGATATCGGCGCCGTATTGCTGGACGGCCAGCAGCGCGGCCGGGTGCGGCGGGATCAGGCCGTGCACGACGGACAGGCCGGCCACCATCGGCAGGCCGACGACGAGCAGCGACTTGCCGGTGCGCTTCGCGACGTTGAACGCGATCGGGATCAGCAGCACGAAGCCGACTTCGAAGAACACCGGCAGGCCGACGATGATCGCGACGAACATCATCGCCCAGTGGATGTTCTTTTCACCGAACCAGTCGATCAGCGTGGTCGCGATCCGTTCGGCGCCGCCCGATTCGGCCATCATCTTGCCGAGCATCGTGCCGAGGCCGACGACGATCGCAATGTGGCCGAGCGTGCCGCCGGTGCCCGCCTCGAACGACTTGACGATCTTGTCCATCGGCATGCCGACGACAAGGCCCAAGCCGAGCGAAACGATGATCAGCACCAGGAACGGGTAGATCTTGAAGCGCGCGATCATCAGGATCAGCGCGGCGATCGCGATCAGCGTGAATACGAGCAGCATGCTGCCTTGGACAGCCCCCATGTGGCACTCCTCCTAGAATTGTTCGAACCGGGCGAGTTGTTGCGAGTATGCCCGGCTATGCAGGTCTCCGGAACACGGGGGGTACCCACCCCGTCAGGACGCTGAATTTTACTTATCTTTACGGCCCGCGGATAGAACCGGTTCCATCAGCAAAAACCCTCGGTAAAACAAGCACTAAGCGCCTGATTTCCGAGGGTTAAACCGTCATTTCGTACAAGTCTTAACGGGGAAGCTGGCTCGCGGCTTGCGCGAGGCGCGTGACTTCGGCCCAGTCCTGCGCGGCGAGCGCGGCTTTCGGCGTGAGCCACGAACCGCCGACGCACACGACGTTCGGCAGTTTCAGGAAATTCGGCGCGGTGTCGACCGTGATGCCGCCGGTCGGGCAGAACTTCAGCGCCGGGAACGGGCCGTGGAACGCCTGCAGCATCGGCACGCCGCCCGCCTGCTGCGCGGGGAAGAACTTCACGATCTCGTAGCCGAATTCGAGTGCCTGGATGATGTCGCTCGGCGTCATCACGCCCGGCAGCAGCGGCAGGCCCGCGTCGAGCGACGCGAGGTGCAGCTCTTTCGTCAGGCCCGGCGACACGCCGAACTTCGCGCCCGCGCGCTTCGCCTGCTCGCAATGCTCGGGCTTCGTGATCGTGCCGACGCCGACGACGATGTCGTCCGCGAGCTGGCTCGCACGCTGGATCGCTTCCAGGCCGGCCGGCGTGCGCAGCGTGATCTCGAGCACCTTCACGCCGCCCGCGTGCAATGCGCGCGACACGTGTTCGCCCTGCTCGACCGAGTCGAATGCGAGCACCGGGATGACCGGGCCCAGCTTCACGATTTCAGCAATCGTCTTCATTGGTTTGGCTCCTTGAAATTCATGCGGCGACGTGGGCGGCCGTTTCGCCGACCAGCGTGCCGAAAACCGATGCGCCCTGCTCGGCCGGCGCGGCGGCCGCGCGGAACACACCGAACAGTTCACGCCCGAAACCGACCTCGTTCTCGGCCTGGTGCAGCGGCTGCGCGACCGGGCGCGCCTGCCACTCGGCGGCGTCGACCTCGATGTCGAGTACGCCGGCTTCCGCGTCGATCACGAGCGTATCGCCCGTCTTCACCTTGCCGAGCGGGCCGGCCAGCAGCGCTTCCGGCGATACGTGGATCACGGCCGGCACCTTGCCCGACGCACCCGACATGCGGCCATCGGTGACCAGCGCGACGTGAAAACCCTGATCCTGCAGCACGCCGAGCAGCGGCGTCAAACGGTGCAGCTCGGGCATTCCGTTCGCGCGCGCGCCCTGGAAGCGCACCACCGCGACGAAGTCGCGCTTCAGCTCGTCGCGATCGAACGCTTCCTGCACGGCTTCCTGCGAATCGAACACGATCGCGGGCGCCGTCACCTTGCGGTGCTCGGGCGCGACCGCCGAAATCTTGATCACGCCGCGGCCGAGGCGGCCCTGCATCAGGCGCAGGCCACCGTCCGGCTGGAACGGGTCGCGGATACCGCGCAGCACCTTCGTGTCGTGGCTCTCGGCCGCGCCGTCGACCCACGTCAGCTTGCCGTCGATCAGCTTCGGCTCCTTCGTGTAGTGCGACAGGCCACGGCCGGCGACCGTCGTCACGTCCTCATGCAGCAACCCGCCTTCGAGCAGGTTGCGCACCAGAAAGGCCACGCCGCCCGCCGCGTGGAAGTGATTCACGTCGGCCTTGCCGTTCGGGTAGATCTTCGCGAGCAGCGGCACGACGGCCGACAGCTCGTCGAAATCGTTCCAGTCGATCAGGATGCCGGCCGCGCGTGCGATCGCGACGAGGTGCAGCGTGTGATTGGTCGAGCCGCCGGTCGCGAGCAGCGCGACGATCCCGTTGACGATCGCCTTCTCGTCGATCACGTGGCCGATCGGCGTGTAGTGGCCGCGCTCGACGGTCAGGTCGAGCACGCGGCGCGCGGCCTCGGCCGTCAGCGCGGTGCGCAGCGGCGTGTGCGGGTGGACGAATGCCGAGCCCGGCAGGTGCAGGCCCATCAGCTCCATCAGCATCTGGTTGCTGTTCGCGGTGCCGTAGAACGTGCAGGTGCCGTGGCCGTGATACGCGGCCGATTCGGCTTCGAGCAGCGCGTCGCGGCCGACCTGGCCGGTCGCGAACTGCTGGCGGATCTTCGCCTTGTCGTCGTTCGACAGACCGCTCGTCATCGGGCCGGCCGGCACGAAGATCGTCGGCAGGTGGCCGAACTGCAGCGCGCCGATCAGCAGGCCCGGCACGATCTTGTCGCAGATGCCGAGGCAGAGCGCCGCGTCGAACATATTGTGCGTGAGCGCGATCGCCGTGCCCATCGCGATCGCCTCGCGCGAGAACAGCGACAGCTCCATCCCCGGGTTACCCTGCGTGACGCCGTCGCACATCGCCGGCACGCCGCCCGCGAACTGCGCGACACCGCCGTTCTCGCGCGCGGCCGCCTTGATGATCTCGGGGAAATCCTTGTACGGCGCATGCGCGGACAGCATCTCGTTGTACGAGGACACGATGCCGATGTTCGGCTCGCGGATCGCCTTGATCGAGAACTTGTCGTTGCCCTCGAGGCCCGCGAAGCCGTGCGCGAGGTTCGCGCACGACAGCGCGCCGCGTGCCGGGAACTTGCCCTGCGCGCCGTCGATGCGCTGCAGATAGGCGGAACGGGTCGATTGGCTGCGGGCGATCACGCGTTCGGTGACCTTCGCCAGAGTGGGGTGCAGCGACGTCATGCTGGGCGCTCCTGTATGCCGGCCGACACCGGCGGTTGGAATCGTGGGGACGGTCGAACGCGTCGACAGAACGAAGCCAGTCTAGTAGAAAAACTACACGCATGCAATGCGGATTCATCGCCCCGCAACCCTTGTTCCCGCTACCAGCAAGGCGATACCTAGTGAAAACCCTAATCCTCTTCGACGAAAGCGTCGCTGTGGTGCTAGCATTTTCATGTAGATTTTCTACAATTCGATTGCGATACACTCGCTCATCCGAACCCGATTTCTGCCTGCCGTCCCATGCTGCCCCGCATTGAAGCGATCCGCGCCGAGTTGCGCCCGTCCGAGCGCAAGCTCGCCGACTACATCCTTGCCGCGCCGCGCGAGGTGCTCGACCTCGCGATGACCGAGCTGTCGACGCGCGCGGGCGTCAGCCAGCCGACGATCGCGCGCTTCTGCCAGGCGCTCGGTTGCAGCGGCTTTCGCGAGTTCAAGATCCGGCTCGCGCAGAGCGTCGCGCCGGGCGTGTCGTCGGTCTATCGCGACGTCGAGCCCGACGAACCGGCGCCCGGCATCATCGGCAAGGTGTTCGACCGCACGATCGGCGCACTGATCGAGGTGCGCAACAGCCTGTCCGCGGGCAGCGTCGCCGATGCGATCTCCCTGCTGTCGAATGCGTCGCGGATCGAGTTCTACGGCGCCGGCGGCTCGGGCATCGCCGCGCAGGACATCCAGCACAAGTTCTTCCGGCTCGGCGTGCCGAGCGTCGCGTATTCGGATCCGCACACGTTCTCGATGTCGTCGGCGCTGCTCGGGCCGCACGACGTCGTCGTCGCGATCTCGAACACCGGCCGCACGCGCGACATCGTCGACGCCGCGCGCTCCGCGCTCGCGTGCGGCGCGAAAGTCGTCGCGATCACGCAAAGCCATTCGCCGCTCGCGAAGCTCGCGACGGTGAGTCTTGCGTCGAACGTTGCGGAGGAAACGGACGTGTTCTCGCCAATGACGTCGCGGATGTCGCATCTCGCAATCGGCGACATCCTCGCGGTCGGCGTCGCGCTGTCGCGCGGCCCCGCGCTGATGGAACGGGTCGGCCGCGCGAAGGAGGCGATCACGCGCCGCCGGATCGACGACGGCGCGAAGGATTGAGAACACGCCTCGCAGACCGCGCGTAAACGACAAACGGCGCCCCGCGGGGCGCCGTTGCGCATCAGGCGGCGCCGGCAACCTCGCCGGCCATGCCGCTCAGAACGGCTTGATCACGACCAGCGCGACCGCCGCGAGCATGCCGAGCACCGGCAGCTCGTTGAACACGCGATACCACTTGTCGGTGCGACGGTTCTCGCCGCGCTCGAACACCCGCAGCAGATGCCCGCAATACGCGTGATAGACGATCAGCAGCAGCACGACCGTCACCTTCGCGTGGATCCAGCCCTGCCCCTGCCCGATGCCGATCGACAGCCAGAGCCACAGCCCGCAAGCCAGCGCCGGTACCGCGATCATCGTCATGAAGCGGAACAGCTTGCGTGCCATCAGCAGCAGGCGCCGCACGGCGGCCGGATCGGTTTCCATGGCCAGGTTCACGTAGATGCGCGGCAGGTAGAACAGCCCCGCGAACCACGCGGCGATCAGAACGATATGGAACGTCTTGACCCAGAGCATTGCCATCGATTGTGCGCCTCGCGGGTTACTGGCGGCCTTCGCCGTGTCCGAGCACGACGTACTTCAGCGACGTCAGCCCTTCCAGGCCGACGGGGCCGCGTGCGTGCAGCTTATCGTTCGAGATGCCGATTTCCGCGCCGAGGCCGAATTCGAAGCCGTCCGCGAAACGCGTCGACGCGTTGACCATCACGCTCGCCGAATCGACCTCGCGCAGGAACCGCATCGCGCGGTCGTGATCCTCGGTGACGATCGCGTCCGTGTGGTGCGAGCCGTAATGGTTGATGTGCTCGATCGCGGCGTCGAGGCCGTCGACGACCTTGATCGCGAGCACCGGCGCGAGATATTCGGTGTGCCAGTCTTCCTCGGTGGCATCGACGAGCGGGCCGACGCCCGCATCGGCGAGCACCGCGCGCGCGGCCGCATCGACGCGCAGTTCGACCTGCTTGTCGCGATACAGCTTGCCGAGCGGCGGCAGCAGCGTTGCCGCGATACCGCTCGAAACGAGCAGCGTCTCCATCGTGTTGCAGGTGCCGTAGCGGTGCGTCTTCGCGTTGTCGCAGACGGTCAGCGCCTTGGCGAGATCGGCGCGATCGTCGACGTACACGTGGCAGATGCCGTCGAGGTGCTTGATCATCGGCACGCGCGCCTCGTTGATCAGGCGCTCGATCAGGCTCTTGCCGCCGCGCGGCACGATCACGTCGACGTATTCGGTCATCGTGATCAGCTTGCCGACCGCCGCGCGATCGGCCGTCGCGACGACCTGCACCGCATCCTGCGGCAGGCCGGCTGCCTCGAGCCCTTCGCCGATCAGCTTCGCGAGCGCCGTGTTCGACTCGAGCGCCTCGGAGCCGCCGCGCAGGATCGTCGCGTTGCCCGACTTCAGGCACAGCGCAGCCGCGTCGATCGTCACGTTCGGGCGCGATTCGTAGATGATGCCGATCACGCCGAGCGGCACGCGCATCTGGCCCACCTGGATGCCGCTCGGGCGGTACTTGAGGTTGCCGATCTCGCCGATCGGATCGGCCAGCGACGCCACCTGGCGCAGGCCTTCGACCATCGTCTTCAGCGCCTTGTCCGACAGCGTCAGTCGATCGACGAATGCCGCATCCAGCCCCTTTTCACGGGCACGGGCGACATCGCGCGCATTCGCATCCTTCAGCGCCTGCGCGTCGCGTTCGATCGCGCGCGCCACCGCGTCGAGCGCCGCGTTCTTCGCGGCCGTGCTGGCCCGCGCCATTGCGCGGGAAGCGTGCCGGGCGCGGCGGCCCAGGTCGGTCATGTACTGATCGATATCCATCGTGTGACTCGAGAAGCGCGCCGCACCGGGCGGCATGAATTCGTGGGGAAGCGTGAGCAGCGGCGGCCGGAGGGCCGCGCCAGCTATCGAAACATTGTAAGCGGGTTGCGCAGCGCGCGCTGAAGGCCCGAACGGGACTTAGCGTCGCACGCGCTCCGTGCTCGGCGGTCGCTCGCCGCGGGCACCGGCCACCGTCATCGCGAGCTGGAACAGCCCATCCCACGGATCGGGCGGCGGTTCGTCCTGCGTGCGGCGGCCCGGCACGACGGCCGTGAGCCCCTTGACCTGCCGGTCGAGCTTCGCGGCGAACGCGAGCGCCTTCTCGAGCGCGGCTTCCGACACGCGGTTCAGCGCGGGGCCGATCAGCCGCTCGCGCGGCCCCCACACGCGGTTCTCGCGCAGCAGCGTCGCGAGCGGCTTGCCGGCCGTCGTGCCGCGCTTGATCCGCAGCAGCGTGCGCAACTCCTCGACGACGGCCCACATCACGAGCACGATCGCCTCGCCCTCGCCCTTCAGACCGTCGATCATCCGCGCGAGCCGCGCGGCGTCGCCGGCGAGCATGGCTTCGTTCAGCTTGAAGACGTCGTAACGCGCGACGTTCAGCACCGCGTCGTGCACCTGCTCGAACGACAGCGCACCCTGCGGATACAGCAGCCCGAGCTTCTGGATTTCCTGGTGCGCGGCGAGCAGGTTGCCTTCGACTCGCTCGGCGATGAACTGCAGCGCGCGCCGCCCGTCCTCGCCCGGCGCGGCACGCTGGCCCTGCATGGAAAGACGCTGGCCGATCCAGTTCGGCAGCTGCGCGCGGTCGACCGGATCGATCTTCAGCGCGACGCCGCCGTTCTGCAGCGCGGTAAACCACGCGGATTTCTGCGTGGCCGCGTCGAGGCGCGGCAACGTGACGAGCATCAGCGCGTCGGGGTTCGGCGTGGCCGCGAGCGTCTTCAGCGCATCGGCGCCTTCCTTGCCGGGCTTGCCCGACGGAATGCGCAGCTCGATCAGCTGGCGCTCGCCGAACAGCGACATCGCCTGGGTCGCGCCGAGCAGCACGCTCCAGTCGAAGCCGCGCTCGACCGTATGCACCGAACGCTCGGTGAAGCCGGCCGCGCGTGCGGCCGCACGAATGCGGTCGCACGCTTCCTGCGCGAGCAGCGGCTCGTCGCCGTAGACGGTATAGAGCCCGGCCAACCCCTTCGCGAGGTGCGGCTCCAGCGCATCAAGTCGCAGTTGCATCGATACGTGCGCCGTCGATCAGAGCGGCGGCGGCGGCAGCGGCGCGCGCGGTGCAACGCCCGGCACCACGTCTTCCGGCGCCGGCGTCAGCGAGTGGACGATCGCGAGACGCCGCATCAGCTGATCGACCGCATCGTTCTGCATGTCGCCGTACAGGAGCTCGGCTTCCTGCGCCTTCGCGTTCGTGTACTGGTCGCTGTACGTCATCGCGCGGTTCAGCGCGATCACGCTCGGCGGAATCAGTACGGTGCCGTCCTTGCTCGTCAGTTGGTAGCGCAGCGTATAGAAGAGCGCATACTCCTGCGCCGAGCCGTACTTGTTGAGCGTCAGCGTGTTCTGGCCACGCGCTTCCCACATGGTCAGCACGGCGTCGGCGTCGTCCGCCGACTTGACGATCTTCGTATCGCTGCCGGCCTCGACGAGGCGCACGAGACGCGCCTCGACGGGCGCCGGCGCACCGGCCACCAGCAGGTGCTTGAACGCGTAGTCCTGCTGGCCGCGCAACTGGAAGCCGCATGCCGACAGCGCAACCGCGCTGCCGACAGCAAGCATCAAAAACGATCTGCGGATCACCTTCGCTCCTTCTGGGTACGTCAGACGGCCGGCGGCCGTCAGACGACGATGTTCACGAGGCGGCCCGGCACGACGACGATCTTCTTCGCCGGCTTGCCGTCGCTGAACTTCGCGAACGCGTCGTCGGCCACCGCCGCGGCTTCGATCGCCTCGCGGCTCGCGTCCTTCGCCACCTTCAGCGCGCCGCGCACCTTGCCGTTCACCTGCAGCACGAGTTCGATCTCGGCCTGCTCGAGCGCGGCTTCGTCGACCTTCGGCCACGGCGCGTCGAGCAGCGGGCCGAATTCGTCCGCATAGCCAAGCACCTTCCACAGCTCGAACGTGACGTGCGGCACGACCGGGTACAGCACGCGCAGCAGCACGCCGTACGTTTCACGCAGCACGCCGGGCGTCGCGCCCTTCGCACCGTCGATCGCGTTCAGCATCTTCATCGCAGCCGACACGACCGTGTTGTACTGCAGGCGCTGGTAGTCGAAATCGGCCTGCTTCAGCACGCTGTAGATCTCGCGGCGCAGCGCCTTGTCGGCTTCGCCGAGCGCGGCCGCATCGAAGCCCGCGCGCGCGGCGAGCGCCTCGCGGTTCGTCGCGCCGAAGCTCCACACGCGGCGCAGGAAGCGGCTCGCGCCTTCGACGCCCGCGCCCGACCACTCGAGCTGCTGCTCGGGCGGCGCGGCGAACATCGTGAACAGGCGCGCGGTATCGGCGCCGTACTGGTCGATCAGCAGCTGCGGATCGACGCCGTTGTTCTTCGACTTCGACATCTTCTCGATGCCGCCGAGCACGACCGGCTGGCCGTCCGTGTTCAGCGTCGCGCCGACCGGGCGGCCCTTGTCGTCGTGCGTGACGGTCACGTCGAGCGGGTTGTACCAGGTCTTCTTGCCGGAAGCGTCTTCACGGTAGAACGTCTCGTTCAGCACCATGCCCTGCGTGAGCAGGTTCTTCGCCGGCTCGCCGAACTTCACCAGGCCGAGATCGCGCATCACCTTGGTCCAGAAGCGCGAATACAGCAGGTGCAGGATCGCGTGCTCGATGCCGCCGATGTACTGATCCATCGGCATCCAGTAGTCGGTGCGCGCGTCGACCATCGTCTCGGCATCCGGCGCCGTGTAGCGCGAGAAGTACCACGACGAATCGACGAAGGTGTCCATCGTGTCGGTTTCGCGCTTCGCGGCCGCGCCGCACTTCGGGCACGCGCAGTTCAGGAACGCTTCCGACTTCGCAAGCGGGTTGCCCGAGCCGTCCGGCACGAGGTCTTCCGGCAGCACGACAGGCAAATCCTGCTCGGGCACCGGCACGTCGCCGCACGACGGGCAGTGGATGATCGGGATCGGCGTGCCCCAGTAGCGCTGGCGCGACACGCCCCAGTCGCGCAGGCGCCACGTGACCTGCTTGTCGCCGAAGCCGCCGGCGTTCAGGTCGGCCGCGACCGCGTCGACGGCTTCCGCGTAGTGCAGGCCGTCGTACTTGCCGCTGTTCACGCAGACCGCGGTTTCCTTGTCGCCGTACCACTCCTGCCATGCATCGAGCGAGTACTGCTGGCCTTCGGCCGAGATCACCTGCTTGATCGGCAGGTCGTACTTCTTCGCGAACGCGAAATCGCGCTCGTCGTGGCCCGGCACGCCCATCACCGCGCCTTCGCCATAGCTCATCAGCACGTAGTTGCCGATCCACACCTCGACCGGCTCGCCGGTCAGCGGGTGCGCGACCGAGAAGCCCGTCGCGACGCCCTTCTTCTCCATCGTCGCAACATCGGCCTCGGCGACACCGCCGCGCTTGCATTCGTCGATGAACGTGAGCAGCTCGGGCTTGTCCTGCGCGAGGCGCGTGGCAAGCGGATGCTCGGCCGCGATCGCGCAGAACGTGACGCCCATGATCGTGTCGGCACGCGTCGTGAACACGCGCAGCAGCTTCTTCTCGCCGTCGAGTTCGTACGGGAAGCCGAAGTTCACGCCGAAGCTCTTGCCGATCCAGTTCTGCTGCATGATCTTCACGCGCTCGGGCCAGCCGAGGCCGTCGAGGTCGTTCAGCAGCTCATCCGCGTACTGCGTGATGCGCAGGTAGTACATCGGGATCTCGCGCTTCTCGACGAGCGCGCCCGAGCGCCAGCCGCGGCCGTCGATCACCTGCTCGTTCGCGAGCACGGTCTGGTCGACCGGGTCCCAGTTCACGGTGCCCGTCTTCTTGTACGCGATGCCCTTCTCGAGCATCTTCAGGAACAGCCACTGGTTCCACTTGTAGTAATCGGGCTTGCACGTCGCGATTTCGCGCGACCAGTCGATCGCGAGGCCCATCGACTGCATCTGGCGCTTCATGTAGTCGATGTTGTCGTAGGTCCACTTCGCGGGCGGCACGCCATTCGCCATCGCGGCATTCTCGGCCGGCATCCCGAACGCGTCCCAGCCCATCGGCATCAACGTGTTGTAGCCGTTCATCCGCAGATAGCGGTACATCACGTCGTTGATCGTGTAGTTACGCACGTGACCCATGTGCAGCTTGCCGGACGGGTACGGCAGCATCGACACGCAGTAGAACTTCGGCTTCTGCGAATCTTCCTTCGTCTTGTAGGCATCGGCTGCGCGCCAGTCGCCCTGGGCGGCGGCTTCGACGTCGGCGGGTACGTATCTCTCGTGCATGGTGTGGTTCGGACTAGGCTTTAAGCGGCGCGACGGCGCGCGCGCAGGAGTGGATCGAAAATCGTGCTTGCCCGGCGGACCTGCAGGTTCGCTGTTGCCGGACCCGTTCACGGTTTCCGGGCATTTTCCGGGTAACCCGCAGCATGCCCGGGTAGCCTGGAAAATTCCGGGTTACCTGAAAGAAGCCTGCCAACCGGGAAAAACGTTGATTATACCGCCCGCGCCGGCCCATTCGACCGGTCTTGCGGCGTGCGGCCCGATCCCGCGGCAGGGCGGGGCCCGCCGGATCCGCTTCCGCTCAGCGCTTGGCCGGCACGGCAGGCGCCGCCGCGGAGCCGCCCGCCTGCGGCGGCACGTCGGTCACGAAACCGATCCGCGTGAGGCCGGCGGCCTGCGCGGCGCCCATCACCTGCGCGATCACGTCGTAGCGGGTCGCGCGCGACGCGCGCAGCCGCAACTCGGGCGGCGCGCCGCCCGCGGCGGCGGCGCGGAAGCGCGCGGGCAGCGTGTCGAGCGCCACGGGCGCGTCGTCCCAGTACAGCTTGCCCGCGTCATCGATCGACAACGTGACGGATTGCGGCGTGTCGCGCGCGACGCTGGCCGCGACCTTCGGCAGGTCGAGCCGGATCGCGTGCGTCATCAACGGCGCGGTGATGATGAAGATGACGAGCAGCACCAGCATCACGTCGATCAGCGGGGTCATGTTGATCTCCGCCATCGGCGCGGACGTCTTGTGGTGCTCGAGTCCGCCGAATGCCATGGTCGCTCCTCCGGAATGAGCGCGTCAGGCTTCCTGCGCGCACACGAACACGTGCAGGTCGCGCGCGAAGCCGTCGAGTTCCTCGGCGAGCTGCCGCACGAGCCGCCCGAGGATGTTGTAGGCCAGCACCGCGGGAATCGCGACGACGAGCCCGAACGCGGTCATGATCAGCGCCTCGCCAACCGGCCCCGCGACATTCTCGATCTGCGCCTGCCCGCTCGCGGCGATGCTGCCGAGCGCGTGGTAGATGCCCCACACGGTGCCGAGCAGCCCGACGAACGGCGCGGTGCTGCCGATCGACGCGAGCAGCACCTGGCCGAATTCGAGACGCCGCTGCGAGCGCAGCATCGCGTGCCGCAACGCGCGCAGCACGCGTTCGCTACGCTCGACACGCGCGGCCAGGGCTGCCGGGTCGTGGTCGTCGGCCGCATCGCGCGCGGCTTCGGCGAGCGGCACGAACACGCGCTCGCGATCGGCGCCGGCGAGCGCGGCAATGCCCGCGTCGAGCGACGGCGCGCGCCAGAACGCGGCGAGCGCACGCGGCCCCTGCCGCTTCGCGCGGACCAGGAGCCAGGCCTTCATGAGGAGGAAGCACCAGCTGGCGACGGACATCGCCAGCAGCACATAGGCGACGGCGTGCGTGATCGCATCGCCACTTTCGAGGTAGTGGACAACGCCGGTGGGTATCGCCATCGGAGTTTCCCCGTGGTGTCAGCGCAGGCCGAGCACGTCCTGCATGTCGAACAGGCCGGCGCCGCGCGCCGACAGGAAGCGGACCGCGCGCAGCGCGCCCTGCGCATACGACACGCGGCTCGACGACTTGTGCGTGATCTCGATGCGCTCGCCGATCCCGGCGAACAGCACGGTGTGATCGCCGACGATGTCGCCGCCGCGCACCGCGGCAAAACCGATCGACGACGGGTCGCGTTCACCCGTCACGCCGTGCCGGCCATACACCGCGCAATCGTCGAGCGAGCGCCCGAGCGCGCCGGCGACGGCTTCGCCCATCATCAGCGCGGTGCCCGACGGCGCGTCGACCTTGTGGCGGTGGTGCGCCTCGATGATCTCGATGTCGTAGCCGTGCGAGAAATGCTTCGCCGCGAATTCGAGCAGCTTCAGCGTGACGTTCACGCCGACGCTCATGTTCGCCGCGAACACGATGCCGATCTTGCCCGCCGCGGCCTGCAGCTCGGCCTTCTGCTCGGCGGTGAAGCCGGTCGTGCCGATCACGAGCTTCACGTCGTGGCGCAGTGCGGCCTCGATATGGGCCATCGTGCCTTCCGGACGCGTGAAATCGATCAGGGTGTCGGCCTGCGCGAACACGGCATCGAGATCGGCGGTCAGCTTGACCCCGGTTTCCTTGCCGAGGAACGCGCCGGCGTCCTGGCCGAGGAACGGCGAATCGGCGCGGTCGAGCGCGCCGACGAGCTGCGCGTCGGAATCGTTGAGAACGGCTTCGATCAGCATCCGGCCCATACGGCCCGATGCGCCGGCAATCGCAATCTTCATGGCTTTCTACACGACAGGTCTAAAGGCGGGCGGCGCATGCCGCCCTGTTTCCGCACGCGGACTTACTGCGCCGGCACGGTGAGCGGCTGGTTCTGCAGCGTATCCGAGCCTTGCGGGCCGACCGGCGGCGACGCCTCGTTCGACGCGTTCGGCTGCGGCGGACGATGGAACTGGAACTGCGGCTGGATCGCCGGCGCGGCGCCCGGCGGCTGGCCGCCCGGCACCGGCGCACCGCCGGCAGCCTGCGTGGACGGCGCGAACCGCCGTGCGGCCGTGCCCTG
>NZ_CABVPW010000075.1:0-18138 GCF_902499025.1 Burkholderia lata
GTCAGCGTCGTCTTGCCGTGGTCAACGTGACCAATCGTACCAACGTTCACGTGCGGCTTGGTCCGCTCGAATTTACCTTTTGCCATGATTCTCTTCTTTCAAAAATAATCGATTGTGATAACGAATTACTTCGTCTTCGCGCTGATGATCGCTTCTGCAACGTTCTTCGGAGCTTCAGCGTAGTGCTTGAATTCCATCGTGTACGTTGCGCGACCCTGCGTCAGCGAACGCAGCGACGTCGAGTAGCCGAACATTTCCGACAGCGGCACTTCGGCGCGCACGATCTTGCCGCCGCCCACCATGTCGTCCATGCCCTGGATAATGCCGCGACGACCCGACAGGTCGCCCATCACGTTACCCATGAAGTCTTCCGGCGTTTCCACTTCCACGGCCATCATCGGCTCGAGCAGAACAGGATCCGCACGACGCATCGCTTCCTTGAACGCCATCGAACCGGCCATGCGGAACGCATTTTCGTTCGAGTCGACGTCGTGGTACGAACCGAACGTCAGCGTGACCTTCACGTCGACAACCGGGAAGCCAGCCAGCACGCCGCTCTTCAGCGTTTCCTGGATACCCTTGTCAACCGACGGGATGTATTCACGCGGAATCACGCCGCCCTTGATCGCGTCGACGAACTCGTAGCCCTTGCCCAGTTCGCTGCGCTCGAGCGTAATGACCGCATGGCCGTACTGACCACGACCACCCGACTGCTTGACGAACTTGCCTTCGACGTCCGCGGCCGACTTGCGAATGGTTTCGCGGTATGCCACCTGCGGCTTGCCGACGGTCGCTTCCACGCCGAATTCGCGCTTCATCCGGTCGACCAGAATTTCGAGGTGGAGCTCGCCCATGCCCGAAATGATGGTTTGACCCGATTCTTCGTCGGTCTGCACGCGGAACGACGGATCTTCCTGAGCGAGACGGTTGAGCGCCAGGCCCATCTTTTCCTGGTCAGCCTTCGTCTTCGGCTCGACGGCCTGCGAAATCACCGGCTCCGGGAAAATCATGCGTTCGAGCACGATCGGATGTGCCGGATCGCACAGCGTGTCGCCCGTGGTCGCTTCCTTCAGGCCGACCGCAGCAGCGATGTCGCCTGCGCGAACTTCCTTGATTTCTTCGCGCTGGTTCGCGTGCATCTGCAGAATACGGCCGAGACGCTCTTTCTTGTCTTTGGTCGCATTGAGCAGCGTGTCGCCCGAATTGACGACGCCCGAGTAGACGCGGAAGAAGATCAGCTGGCCGACGAACGGGTCGGTCATGATCTTGAACGCGAGTGCCGAGAACTTCTCGTCGTCGGACGCACGGCGTTCCGTCTTCTCGCCATTTTCGAGTTCACCCGTAACCGGCGGGATGTCGACCGGCGACGGCAGGAAATCGATCACGGCGTCGAGCATACGCTGCACGCCCTTGTTCTTGAACGCGGTACCGCACAGCATCGGCTGGATTTCGCACGCGATCGTACGGTCACGCAGACCCTTCACGATCTCGGCTTCGGACAGCTCGCCCGCTTCGAGGTACTTGTTCATCAGGTCTTCGTTCGACTCGGCAGCCGCTTCGACCATCTTTTCGCGCCATTCATTGCACGTGTCGACGAGTTCAGCCGGGATGTCCACGTAGTCGAACTTGGTACCTTGCGATGCCTCGTCCCAAATGATCGCCTTCATCTTGATCAGGTCGACGACACCCTTGAAGCCTTCTTCCGCGCCGATCGGCACCACGACCGGAACCGGGTTCGCCTTCAGGCGCAGACGGAGCTGGTCGTAGACCTTGAAGAAGTTCGCGCCGGTACGGTCCATCTTGTTGACGAACGCGAGACGCGGCACCTTGTACTTGTTAGCCTGGCGCCACACCGTTTCCGACTGCGGCTGCACGCCGCCCACTGCGCAGTACACCATGCATGCGCCGTCGAGCACGCGCATCGAGCGCTCGACTTCAATCGTGAAGTCGACGTGGCCCGGGGTGTCGATGATGTTGATGCGGTGTTCCGGATAGTTGCCGCCCATGCCCTTCCAGAAGGCGGTGGTAGCAGCGGACGTGATCGTGATGCCACGCTCCTGCTCCTGCTCCATCCAGTCCATCGTGGCTGCGCCGTCGTGGACTTCACCGATCTTGTGGTTCACACCGGTGTAAAACAGAATGCGCTCGGTCGTCGTCGTTTTGCCGGCGTCGATGTGAGCGCTAATACCGATATTGCGGTAGCGCTCGATAGGAGTCTTGCGAGCCACTTTGATCCTCTACTGGGATGACACGATGCAGCCCAGCTGCATCATGCTTCAACACAAACGGGCGAGGCGCCTGAAAAGCGCACCCGCCCGGAATTTATTTCCGCTAAAAGCCCAGCCAGGCGCTTAGAAACGGAAATGCGAGAACGCGCGGTTGGCTTCTGCCATGCGGTGAACTTCGTCGCGCTTCTTCATCGCGCCGCCACGGCCTTCGGCCGCTTCGGAGAGTTCACCTGCCAGGCGCAGGGCCATCGACTTCTCGCTACGCTTCTTCGCAGCCTCACGCAGCCAGCGCATCGCCAATGCCATACGACGCGACGGGCGCACTTCGACCGGAACTTGATAGTTGGCACCACCAACGCGACGGCTCTTCACTTCGACCACCGGCTTGACGTTGTTGAGCGCAACCGTGAACACTTCCAGCGGGTCCTTGCCACCCTTGGTCTGGATTTGTTCGAATGCGCCATAAACGATGCGCTCTGCGACCGACTTCTTGCCGGACAGCATCAGCATGTTCATGAACTTGGCTACATCAACGTTACCGAACTTCGGATCCGGCAACACTTCCCGCTTGGGGACTTCGCGACGACGCGGCATGATTCTTCCTTTACTTGTTCAGTTGGAGCTGGTTCCAGCTCCGCGGCCACCAACAAACCCGATCACATCTTCACGACTAACCAGCTTGGCCGGGTGACCACTTACTCGACAGCACCGGCAATCCGGCACTCCCGCCTTGACCGCCCTGCGGCGATCCCTGATCAAAAACTGCTTACTTGGCAGCCTTTGCACGCTTCGCGCCGTACTTCGAGCGCGCTTGCTTACGGTCCTTGACGCCCTGGGTATCCAGCGAGCCGCGAACCATGTGGTAACGCACACCCGGCAAGTCCTTCACACGGCCGCCGCGGATCAGCACAACCGAGTGTTCCTGCAGGTTGTGGCCTTCACCGCCGATGTACGAAATCACTTCGAAGCCGTTCGTCAGACGAACCTTGGCGACCTTACGGAGTGCCGAGTTCGGCTTCTTCGGCGTCGTCGTGTACACACGGGTGCACACGCCGCGACGCTGGGGGCAGTCCTGCAGGGCCGGGCTCTTGCTCTTCGTCGTTTCCGACTGACGGCCTTTGCGAACCAGTTGGTTGATGGTTGGCATTGTTTATTCCTGAAATTGAACAAAATCTGCGCATCGATTTCGGGCAAAGCGAGAATCGGCGCACAGTTGACTTCCGAACCGGCGAAACGGGGCGAACTTTCGAACGCAACTCGACCCACCGAATACCGGAACCCAGCATCATATTCCGGAAATACCAACTAAGTCAACGGCTTGCGTGATTCGCCGGCCGGACGTGTGGTTTACCGGAAGGGTCGGAACGCCTGTGTCAGGCCGACTCGACGACGTCGATGATCTCGTCGCCGAAGCGCTCCAGCTTGCGCACGCCCATGCCGGGGATATGGCGCAGGTCGTCGATCGACTCCGGCGCGTTGCGTGCGATCTCGGCGAGCGTCGCGTCGTGGAAGATCACATAGGCCGGCACGCCGTCCGTCTTCGCCGTTTCCGCACGCCATGCGCGCAGTGCATCCCACCGCGCGCGCTCACGCGTGCCCATGCCGGCCGTCGGATCGACGCGCGTACCGCTGCGGCTCGACGACTGCCGCGTGCGCTGCGGCTTCACGTAGCGACGCAGCGTGACCTTCTCCTCGTTCTTCAGCACGGGCTTCGCGGCCTCGGTCAGCACGAGCGCACCGAAGCCGCCATGATCGACGGCCAGGTAGCCGTACGCGACGAGCTGCCGGAAAATCGCGCGCCACTCGGGCTCCGACAGCGACGCGCCGATCCCGAACGTCGTGAGCTGATCGTGGCCACGCTGCAACACCTTCTCGGTGCGCCCGCCGCGCAGGATCTCGATCAGGTGACTCGAGCCGAAATTGAAGCCGCTCGCGCGCTGCGCGCGGAACACGCAGGACAGCGCCATCTGCGCCTCACGCGTGGCGTCCCACGAATCGGGCGGCTCGAGGCACGTGTCGCAGTTGCCGCACGGCTTGCTCTCCTCGCCGAAGTAGTTCAGCAGCCGCACGCGGCGGCACGAGATCGTCTCGCACAGACCGAGCAGCGCGTCGAGCTTCGACGTCTGCACGCGCTTGTGCGCGTCGTCCGCATCGGACTCGTCGATCATCTTGCGCTGCTGGACGACGTCGCCGAGACCGTACGCCATCCACGCATTCGCGGGCATCCCGTCACGGCCGGCGCGGCCCGTTTCCTGGTAGTAACCTTCGACGCTCTTCGGCAGATCCAGGTGCGCGACGAAGCGCACGTCCGGCTTGTCGATGCCCATGCCGAACGCGATCGTCGCGCACATCACGATGCCTTCCTCTCGCTGGAACATTTCCTGGTGCTTCTGCCGCACCTCGAACTCCATCCCCGCGTGATACGGCAGCGCACGCACGCCCTGCGCCTTCAGCCATTCGGCCGTTTCCTCGACCTTGCGGCGCGACAGGCAATAGACGACGCCCGCATCCGTCGTACCGTCGGCATTCGTATGTTCGGCGCGGATGAAATCGAGCAGCTGCGAACGCGCGTTGTCCTTTTCGACGATCCGGTAGCGGATGTTCGGGCGATCGAAGCTCGACACGAACACGCGCGCGTCGTCGAGCGCGAGACGGTGGATGATCTCGTCGCGTGTGATCGCATCGGCCGTGGCAGTCAGCGCGACGCGCGGCACCGACGGGAACCGTTCATGCAGCACCGACAGCTGGATGTATTCCGGACGGAAATCGTGCCCCCATTGCGACACGCAGTGCGCTTCGTCGATCGCGAACAGGCCGATCTTCGCGCGCTCGAGCAGGTCGAGGAAGCGCCCCGTCATCAGCCGTTCCGGCGCGACGTACAGCAGGTCGATTTCGCCTTCGCGCAGCGCACGCTCGGTCGCCGCAGCCTCGGCGCCCGACAGCGTCGAATTCAGGTACGCCGCGCGCACGCCCACTTCGCTCAGTGCGGCGACCTGGTCCTGCATCAGCGCGATCAACGGCGACACGACGATGCCGGCGCCCTGCCCGGCCTCGCGGCGCAGCAGCGCCGGGATCTGGTAGCACAGCGACTTGCCGCCGCCGGTCGGCATCAGCACGAGGCAATCGCCGCCGCCGGCGACGTGTTCGACGATCTCGCCCTGCTGGCCGCGAAATGCGGGATAACCAAATACTTCGTCGAGGATTTCGAGGGCGCGGGACATGAATGAGGACTGGGACGGCTAAACGATGACCGCAATTTTAACAACGCGCTCGCTCGACGCGTGGCGAATCGTGCGGTTTTGGCCGATCGGCCAGGATTCGTTCGCGCACATGACGGGCCTGCGGCGGCTGCACGGCAGGCCCGTCATGCACGTGAACGACAGATGAAAAAAAACCGCCCGGCGGAACCGGGCGGTTTCGGTGACAGCAAGGTAAGGCAAGGCGGCTCGCGCCGCCCGCACTTACTCGGCTGCCGGGTGTTGCTGCGGCTCTTCTGCCGGCGCGCTCGGCGTGCCGAAGTCGAACGATTCTTCCGCTGCGATCTGGTCGAAACGCTCGCGATCCGACGATTCCTTCGCCTTGCGTGCCTTGTGGAACGCGAGACCCGTACCGGCCGGAATCAGACGGCCGACGATCACGTTTTCCTTCAGGCCACGCAGATCGTCGCGCTTGCCCATGATCGCCGCTTCGGTCAGCACGCGGGTCGTTTCCTGGAACGATGCCGCGGAGATGAACGAGTCGGTCGACAGCGATGCCTTCGTGATACCGAGCAGCACGTTGTCGTACGAAGCCGGACGCTTGTCCTCGGCGATCATGCGATCGTTCTCGTCCAGCATGTCGGAACGTTCGACCTGTTCGCCCGGGATGAAGCGCGTATCACCGTTGTCGGTGATCTGCACACGACGCAGCATCTGGCGAACGATCACCTCGATGTGCTTGTCGTTGATCTTCACGCCCTGCAGACGATACACGTCCTGCACTTCGTCGACGATGTAGCGCGACAGCGCCTCGATACCCTGCAGACGCAGGATGTCGTGCGGATCGGCCGGACCGTCCACGATCATTTCGCCCTTGTTGACGACCTGAGCATCGTGAACCAGAACCTGCTTTTCCTTCGCGATCAGGAACTCGTGCTGGTTGCCCTCGAGATCCGTGATGACGAGACGCTGCTTGCCCTTCGTGTCCTTACCGAACGACGTCGTACCGGTGACTTCCGCGAGAATGCCGGCATCCTTCGGCGAACGCGCTTCGAACAGTTCCGCCACCCGCGGCAGACCGCCGGTAATGTCACGCGTCTTCTGCGCTTCCGTCGGGATACGTGCGAGCACTTCACCGACCTGCACCTGCTGGCCATCCTTCACGGTGATCAGTGCGCCGACCTGGAAGCCGATCTGCACTGCGTGCTCCGTGCCCGGAATCTTCACTTCGTCGCCGTTCGCGTCGAGCAGCTTGACCTGCGGACGCACGCTCTTCGAAGCCTGCGAACCACGGCGCTTCACGTCGATCACGACCAGCGTCGACAGGCCGGTCACGTCGTCGATCTGCTTCGCGACGGTCACGCCTTCCTCGACGTTCTCGAACTTCACCGTACCACCGTACTCGGTGATGATCGGACGCGTCAGCGGATCCCACGTGGCGAGCTGCGTGCCTGCCTTGATCGTCACGCCGTCGAGCTGCAGCAGCGTCGCGCCGTACGGCACTTTGTGACGCTCGCGCTCGCGACCGAAATCGTCGGTGATCATCGCTTCGCCCGAACGGGAAATGACGATCTGCTCGCCCTTCGCGTTCGTGACGTAGCGCATCGTCGCCGTGAAGCGGACGATACCGTTGCTCTTCGCTTCGACCGACGAAGCCACTGCCGCACGCGATGCCGCACCACCGATGTGGAACGTACGCATCGTCAGCTGCGTGCCCGGTTCACCGATCGACTGTGCAGCGATCACGCCAACCGCTTCGCCGACGTTCACGAGCGAGCCGCGGCCGAGGTCACGGCCGTAGCAGGCCGCGCACAGGCCGTAACGCGTTTCGCAGGTCAGCGGCGTGCGCACGCGCACTTCGTCGATGCCCAGGCGTTCGATTTCCTCGACCGCCGTTTCGTCGAGCAGCGTGCCCGATTCGTACACCGTTTCCTGCGTTTCCGGGTTCACGACATCCGCAACCGCAACGCGGCCGAGGATACGGTCGCGCAGCGCTTCGACGACTTCACCGCCTTCGACGAGTGCCTTCATCGCCACGCCGTTCGACGTGCCGCAATCGTCTTCCACCACGACCAGATCCTGCGTGACGTCGACCAGACGACGCGTCAGGTAACCCGAGTTCGCGGTCTTCAGTGCCGTATCAGCCAGACCCTTACGTGCACCGTGGGTCGAGATGAAGTACTGCAACACGTTCAGACCTTCGCGGAAGTTCGCGGTAATCGGCGTCTCGATAATCGAGCCGTCCGGCTTCGCCATCAGGCCACGCATACCGGCCAGCTGACGAATCTGAACCGCCGAACCCCGGGCGCCCGAGTCGGCCATCATGTAGATCGAGTTGAACGACTCCTGGCGCGTCTCGTTGCCGTCGCGGTCCGTCACCGGCTCCGTCGACAGCTGCTCCATCATCGCCTTGCCGACCGCTTCCGACGTTGCCGACCAGATGTCGACCACGTTGTTGTAGCGTTCCTGCGCGGTGACGAGACCCGACATGTACTGACGGTCGTACTCCTTCACCTTCTTCGCGGCGTCGCCGACGATCGTTTCCTTCTGCGGCGGCACGAGCATGTCGTCCACGCAGATCGAAATACCGGCACGCGTCGCGAGACGGAAACCCGACTGCATCAGCTGATCGGCAAACACCACCGTCGCGCGCAGGCCGCACTTGCGGAACGCCGTGTTGATCAGGCGCGAGATTTCCTTCTTCTTCAGCGGCTTGTTCAGCACCGAGAACGGCAGGCCGTGCGGCAGGATCTCCGACAGGATCGCGCGGCCGACGGTCGTCGCGTACAGCGAGATCTTCGGCACGAATTCCGGCGCGCCTTCCGACGTGTCTTCGTTGCGGACCATTTCGGTGATCCGCACGTTGACGCGCGATGCGAGCTCGACTTCCTTGTTCTCGTACGCGCGGATTGCTTCCGACACGCCCGTGAACGACAGGCCTTCGCCCTTGCCGTTGACCGCTTCGCGGGTCGCGTAGTACAGACCCAGCACGATATCCTGCGACGGCACGATCGACGGATCGCCGTTGGCCGGGAACAGCACGTTGTTCGACGCCAGCATCAGCGTACGCGCTTCCATCTGCGCTTCGAGCGACAGCGGCACGTGAACGGCCATCTGGTCACCGTCGAAGTCGGCGTTGAACGCCGCGCAGACGAGCGGGTGCAGCTGAATTGCCTTACCTTCGATCAGCACCGGCTCGAACGCCTGGATACCGAGACGGTGCAGCGTCGGCGCACGGTTCAGCATCACCGGGTGCTCGCGGATCACCTCTTCGAGGATGTCCCACACCACCGGCGTCTGGTTCTCGACTTCCTTCTTCGCAGCCTTGATGGTCGTCGCGACGCCCATCACTTCCAGCTTGTTGAAGATGAACGGCTTGAACAGCTCGAGCGCCATCAGCTTCGGCAGACCGCACTGGTGCAGCTTCAGCGTCGGACCGACCACGATGACCGAACGGCCCGAGTAGTCGACGCGCTTGCCCAGCAGGTTCTGACGGAAACGGCCGCCCTTGCCCTTGATCATGTCGGCGAGCGACTTCAGCGGACGCTTGTTCGCGCCCGTCATCGCCTTGCCGCGACGACCGTTGTCGAGCAGCGAGTCGACGGCTTCCTGCAGCATCCGCTTTTCGTTGCGGACGATGATTTCAGGCGCCTTCAGCTCGAGCAGACGCTTCAACCGGTTGTTACGGTTGATCACGCGGCGATACAGGTCGTTCAGGTCCGACGTCGCGAAACGGCCGCCGTCCAGCGGCACGAGCGGACGCAGTTCCGGCGGCAGCACCGGCAGCACTTCGAGGATCATCCACTCGGGCTTGATGCCCGAGCGCTGGAATGCCTCGAGGACCTTCAGGCGCTTCGCGTACTTCTTGATCTTCGCTTCCGAGCCGGTGTTCTTCAGCTCGGTGCGCAGCGTCTCGACCTGCTCGTCGATGTTGATCGCACGCAGCAGTTCACGCACGCCTTCCGCGCCCATTTCGGCACGGAATTCGTCGCCGTATTCCTCGACCTTGTTGTAGTAATCCTCTTCGGTCATGATCTGCCGCGCCTTCAGCGGCGTCATGCCCGGTTCGATCACCACATAGGCTTCGAAGTACAGCACGCGTTCGATGTCGCGCAGCGTCATGTCGAGCACCATGCCCAGACGCGACGGCAGCGACTTCAGGAACCAGATGTGCGCGACCGGCGAGGCCAGTTCGATGTGGCCCATCCGTTCGCGACGCACCTTCGCCAGCGTCACTTCGACGCCGCACTTCTCGCAGATCACGCCGCGGTGCTTCAGACGCTTGTACTTGCCGCACAGGCACTCGTAGTCCTTGATCGGCCCGAAGATCTTCGCGCAGAAGAGACCATCGCGTTCCGGCTTGAACGTACGGTAGTTGATGGTCTCCGGCTTCTTCACTTCGCCGAACGACCACGAACGGATCTTGTCCGGCGAGGCCAGACCGATCTTGATCGCGTCGAAAACTTCTTCCTGTTGGACTTGCTTGAATAGATCGAGCAGAGCTTTCATTGCTTTCTCTCCGTAGTCCGATTAATTGCGGTCGAGATCGATATCGATACCGAGCGAGCGGATTTCCTTCACGAGCACGTTGAAGGATTCCGGCATGCCTGCATCGATCACGTGATCGCCCTTGACCAGGTTTTCATAAACCTTGGTACGGCCGTTCACGTCGTCCGACTTCACCGTCAGCATTTCCTGCAGCACGTAGGACGCGCCGTACGCTTCGAGTGCCCACACTTCCATTTCACCGAAACGCTGGCCACCGAACTGCGCCTTACCACCCAGCGGCTGCTGCGTGACGAGCGAGTACGGGCCGGTCGAACGCGCGTGCATCTTGTCGTCGACCAAGTGGTGCAGCTTCAGGTAGTGCATGTAGCCAAGCGTCACGCGACGTTCGAACATTTCACCCGTGCGGCCGTCGTACAGACGGACCTGGTTCTTCGACGGGTTCATGCCGAGCTGTTCCGCGATGTCGTCCGGGAACGCGAGGTCGAGCATCTTGCCCATTTCTTCCTCGGTCGCACCGTCGAACACCGGCGTTGCAAACGGCACGCCTTCGCGCAGGTTCTTCGCGAGTTCGAGGATCTCGTCGTCGGTGAAGCTTTCCAGATCTTCCTGGCGGCCCGAGTCGTTGTAGATCTTCGTCAGGAACACGCGCAGTTCCTCGATCTTCGTCTGACGCTGCAGCATTTCGCCGATACGCCAGCCGAGGCCCTTCGCGGCCCAGCCGAGGTGCACTTCCAGAACCTGACCCACGTTCATCCGCGACGGCACGCCCAGCGGGTTCAGCACGACGTCTGCCGGACGGCCATCGGCCATGTACGGCATGTCTTCGATCGGGACGATCTTCGACACGACACCCTTGTTACCGTGACGGCCTGCCATCTTGTCGCCAGGCTGCAGGCGACGCTTGACCGCGAGGTACACCTTGACCATCTTCAGCACGCCCGGCGGCAGTTCGTCGCCTTGCGTGAGCTTCTTGCGCTTCTCTTCGAACGCGAGGTCGAACTGGTGGCGCTTTTCTTCGATCGAGTTCTTGATCGCTTCGAGCTGCGCCGCTGCTTCGTCGTCCGCGAGGCGGATGTCGAACCAGTGGTAGTGGTCGAGGTCTTCCAGGTAAGCCTGGTCGATCTTCGTGCCCTTCGCGAGCTTCTTCGGACCGCCGTTCGCGACCTTGCCCACGAGCATGCGTGCGAGACGCTGGAACGCGTCGCCTTCCACGATGCGCAGCTGGTCGTTCAGGTCGAGACGGTAACGCTTCAGTTCGTCGTCGATGATCTGTTGCGCACGCTTGTCGCGCTGGATGCCTTCACGCGTGAACACCTGGACGTCGATCACGGTGCCGCTCATGCCCGACGGCACGCGCAGCGACGTGTCCTTCACGTCCGAAGCCTTCTCGCCGAAGATCGCGCGCAGCAGCTTCTCTTCCGGCGTCAGCTGGGTCTCGCCCTTCGGCGTGACCTTGCCGACCATCACGTCGCCTGCTTCGACTTCCGCACCGATGTACACGATGCCCGATTCGTCGAGACGGCCGAGCTGGACTTCAGCCAGGTTCGAGATGTCGCGCGTGATTTCTTCCGGCCCGAGCTTCGTGTCACGTGCAACGACATTCAGCTCTTCGATGTGGATCGACGTGTAGCGATCGTCCGCAACGACCTTCTCCGAGATCAGGATCGAGTCTTCGAAGTTGTAGCCGTTCCACGGCATGAACGCGATCAGCATGTTCTGGCCGAGCGCGAGCTCGCCCAGGTCCGTCGAGGCGCCGTCGGCCAGCACGTCGCCGCGCGAGACCTTGTCGCCCATCTTCACGATCGGACGCTGGTTGATGTTCGTGTTCTGGTTCGAACGCGTGTACTTGATCAGGTTGTAGATGTCGACACCGACTTCACCTGCGACCGCTTCGTCGTCGTTCACGCGAATCACGATACGGCCTGCGTCGACATAGTCGACGACGCCGCCGCGGAACGCCTGAACCGTCGTACCCGAGTCGACCGCGCAGGTGCGCTCGATGCCCGTACCGACGACCGGCTTTTCCGGACGCAGACACGGCACGGCCTGACGCTGCATGTTCGAACCCATCAGTGCACGGTTCGCGTCATCGTGTTCAAGGAACGGAATCAGCGAAGCTGCAACCGACACGATCTGCGACGGCGCAACGTCCATGTACTGGATGCGGTCCGGCGTGACCATCATCGTTTCGCCGGCTTCACGCGACGACACGAGTTCGTCGATCAGCTGGCCGTTTTCGTCGATCGCGGCGTTCGCCTGCGCGATCATGTAGCGGCCTTCTTCGATCGCCGACAGGTAGTCGATCTGGTCGGTCACCTTGCTGTCCACGACCTTGCGGTACGGCGTCTCGAGGAAGCCGTACTCGTTCAGGTGCGCATACAGTGCGAGCGAGTTGATCAGACCGATGTTCGGACCTTCCGGCGTTTCGATCGGGCACACGCGGCCATAGTGGGTCGGGTGCACGTCGCGAACTTCAAAGCCTGCGCGTTCACGCGTCAGACCGCCCGGGCCCAATGCGGAAACACGGCGCTTGTGCGTGATTTCCGACAGCGGGTTGGTCTGGTCCATGAACTGCGACAGCTGCGACGAACCGAAGAACTCGCGGATCGCCGACGAAATCGGCTTCGAGTTGATCAGGTCGTGCGGCATCAGGTTTTCGCTTTCGGCCTGGCCGAGGCGTTCCTTGACCGCGCGCTCGACACGCACGAGACCTGCGCGGAACTGGTTTTCCGCCAGTTCGCCGACGCAACGCACGCGACGGTTGCCGAGGTGGTCGATGTCGTCCACTTCGCCCTTGCCGTTGCGCAGCTCGACGAGGATCTTGATCGTCGCGAGGATGTCGTCGTCCTGCAGCGTCATCGGGCCGGTGATCTCGTCACGGCTGACGCGGCGGTTGAACTTCATACGGCCGACCTTCGACAGGTCGTACGCTTCTTCGCTGTAGAACAGACGATTGAACAGTGCCTCGACCGCTTCTTCGGTCGGCGGCTCGCCCGGACGCATCATGCGGTAGATCGCGATGCGCGCAGCCGTCCTGTCGGTCGTTTCGTCGACACGCAGCGTCGACGAAATGTACGGGCCCTGGTCCAGGTCGTTCGTGTAGAGCGTCTGGATATCCTTGATGCCCGCTTCGCGCAGCTTCTCGAGCACGCTTTCCGTGACTTCGTCGTTCGCGCTCGCGATCACTTCGCCGGTATCGCCATCGACGACGTTCTTCGCCAGCACGCGGCCGAGCAGATAGTCTTCCGGCACCGAGATGAACTTGGTCTTGGCGGCTTCGAGGTCGCGAATGTGCTTCGCGTTGATCCGCTTGTCCTTCTGGACGATGACCTTGCCATCACGATCCGTGATGTCGAAACGCGCGACTTCACCACGCAGGCGCTCGGGCACGAACTCGAGTTGTGCGCCTTCGTCCATCAGCGTGAAGTTGTCGAACACGAAGAAGTTCGCGAGGATCTGTTCCGGCGTGAGGCCGATGGCCTTCAGCAGGATCGTGACCGGCATCTTGCGGCGACGGTCGACGCGGAAGTACAGGATGTCCTTCGGATCGAATTCGAAGTCGAGCCACGAGCCGCGGTACGGAATGATCCGTGCCGAGAACAGCAGCTTGCCCGAGCTGTGCGTCTTGCCCTTGTCGTGTTCGAAGAACACGCCCGGCGAACGGTGCAGCTGCGAGACGATGACACGCTCGGTGCCGTTGATGACGAACGAGCCCGTCGGCGTCATGAGCGGCATTTCGCCCATGTACACTTCCTGCTCTTTCACTTCCTTGACGACCGGCTTGTTCGGCGATTCCTTGTCGAGGATGACAAGGCGGACCTTCGCGCGCAGCGCGGAGCAGTACGTCAGGCCACGCTGCTGGCATTCCTTGATGTTGAATGCCGGCGCGGACAACGCATAGCTCACGAACTCGAGGCGCGCGAAACCGTTGTGCGAAACAATGGGAAATACCGATGTGAACGCGGCCTGCAAACCTTCAGGCTTGCGTTGCGCGGCCGGCACATCGGCTTGCAGAAACGTGCTGAATGATTCAAGCTGGGTAGCCAGCAAGAAAGGAACTTGGTGAACGATGGGGCGCTTCGCGAAACTCTTGCGAATGCGCTTCTTCTCGGTGAAGGAATATTGCATACGATCTCCGAATCACGGCGGGTGCTATCGAGGCGGAATACCTTGACGTTTCAAACCCGAGTGTTCACCGACTGAGACCCGATGGCCGTTCGACGGCTTGAACGAGCCGAGAAGCTTGGTGGTTGGCCGCTACCAACCGCTGGCTGACGGCAGCGGATGCCTGTGTTGCCCGCTACCCGACCAAACTTGCCTTCTGCAGTCGCTTCAGAAGACAAAGAGAACCGCCATTCGTGACCAATGACAACGATCAGGCGGTTTTCTTTGGCTTCTGGGGCCGATTATTCGGGCTCCCGAATGAGTGCCAGAATAACGTCCCCACAAAGCACAAAAAGGCCGGCGGTGAAAATACCGCCAGCCTTCGCGCAGCGAGCCGAAACTTACTTGATTTCGGCCTTCGCGCCTGCGTCTTCCAGCTTCTTCTTGGCTTCGTCAGCAGCAGCCTTCGGCACTGCTTCCTTGACGGGCTTCGGTGCGCCGTCAACCAGGTCCTTCGCTTCCTTCAGGCCCAGGCCCGTCAGTTCGCGAACTGCCTTGATGACTGCAACCTTGTTGCCGCCTGCTTCGAGCAGCATGACCGTGAATTCGGTCTGCTCTTCAGCAGCAGCAGCAGCGCCGCCGCCTGCCGGGCCAGCGACTGCCACTGCAGCTGCCGACACGCCAAACTTCTCTTCGAACGCCTTGACCAGTTCGTTCAGTTCCAGAACGGTCATCCCTTCGACTGCTGCCAGGATGTCTTCTTTTGCGATTGCCATTTGAAATACTCCTAAATTGAATTCGGATACAGCCAGCGATCAATGACGCTGATGCACGTTCGATTACGCAGCTTCCGCTTGCTTCTTCTCGGCCAGCGCGGCCAGAGCGCGCGCGAAGCTCGAAACAGGCGATTGCATAACGAACAGCAGCTTCGAGAGCAGTTCTTCGCGGCTCGGGATGCTTGCCAGCGCTTGCACGCCAGCCTTGTCCATCACCTTGCCATCGAACGAACCAGCCTTGATGACCAACTTGTCATTGCTCTTGCTGAAGTCGTTGACGACCTTAGCAGCAGCAATTGCATCTTCCGAGATGCCGTAGATCAACGGGCCAGTCATCTGCTCTGCCAGCGGAGCAAACGGCGTACCTTCAACAGCGCGACGCGCCAGCGTGTTCTTCAACACGCGCAGGTAAACCTTTTGCTCACGCGCTTGCGCGCGCAGCTTGGTCAGATCGCCAACCGCAATTCCACGATACTCAGCCAGCACAACGGTCTGGGCCTTCGCGACTTGCGCGGAAACCTCAGCGACGACGGCTTGCTTGTCTTCTCTATTAAGCGGCACGGTTAGCCTCCAGAAACGATACGTTCGGCACGAAACCTCACGTACCTCGTTCAACAACGGCGTCCGACCTCGTTAGGAGTATTTCCACCTCACGCCGGGAATCGCTTCACGGCCTGCGGCTTCACCACTGCAAAACTTTTTCGGGTTCGCCATCTGCGTTGGCTTGAATTAAGGGATCACCTGACTGCTGCGCCCCACCAACGGTCTTTGATAACCGGTTGCCCGCCCTACCGCACGAACAACCGCCCAAAGCCCATGTAGGCCGCTTCGCGAACGAAGCGGCCCGAATACTTGCTTACTGCGCTGCCAGCGTAGCCTGGTCAACACGCACGCCGACGCCCATCGTGCTCGACAGTGCGATCTTGCGCAGGTAGATGCCCTTGCTCGTTGCCGGCTTTGCCTTTTGCAGCGCTTCGATCAGCGCCGACAGGTTCGAACGCAGTGCGGTCGGCTCGAACGATGCACGGCCGATGGTCGCGTGGATGATACCGGCCTTGTCGACACGGAATTGCACCTGACCAGCCTTCGCGTTCTTGACGGCGGTTGCGACGTCCGGCGTGACCGTACCGACCTTCGGGTTCGGCATCAGGCCGCGCGGGCCGAGGATCTGGCCGAGCGTACCGACGATACGCATCGTGTCCGGCGAAGCGATCACGATGTCGAAATCCATCTGGCCAGCCTTGATCTGCTCTGCCAGGTCTTCCATACCGACGATTTCCGCGCCTGCTGCACGAGCTTGCTCAGCCTTCTCGCCTTGCGCGAACACAGCAACGCGAACCGACTTGCCCGTACCTGCCGGCAGGACGACCGAACCACGAACGACCTGGTCCGACTTCTTTGCATCGATGCCGAGCTGGACTGCGACGTCGATCGACTCGTCGAACTTCGCGCTCGCGCATTCCTTCACGAGGCTCAGTGCGTCTTCGATCGCGTACAGCTTCTGACGATCAACCTTGGCGGCAAATGCCTGACGGCGCTTGGAGATCTTAGCCATTTACACGCCCTCCACAGTGATGCCCATCGAGCGTGCGCTACCAGCGATGGTGCGAACGGCTGCGTCCAGATCAGCTGCCGTAAGGTCCGGCATCTTGGTCTTCGCGATTTCTTCGGCTTGAGCGCGCGTGATCGAACCGACCTTGTCGGTGTGCGGCTTGCTCGAGCCCTTGTCCACCTTCGCCGCCTTCTTGATCAGGACGGTCGCCGGCGGCGTCTTCATCACGAACGTGAAGCTCTTGTCAGCGAATGCCGTGATGACCACCGGCACCGGCAGACCCGGCTCCATGCCTTGAGTCTGCGCGTTGAACGCCTTGCAGAACTCCATGATGTTCAGGCCGCGCTGGCCCAGTGCCGGACCGACCGGCGGCGACGGGTTGGCTTTACCTGCAGGGATCTGCAGCTTGATAAAGCCGATAATCTTCTTTGCCATTTGTGAACCTCATTGGAACGCCAGGGGAGGCGTTCGGTGAGTAGTAACGCGCTTTCGCCGCTGGCTACTGACGCTCCTCAACGGCCATGACGCGGGCCGTAAGCGCGAAGGTGGGCAGCCGAGGCTGCCCACCGAATCGGGATCAAACTTTTTCGACCTGGCCGAACTCGAGTTCGACCGGAGTGGATCGGCCAAAGATGGTGACCGACACACGCACGCGCGATTTTTCGTAGTTGACTTCTTCGACGGTGCCATTGAAGTCCGTGAACGGGCCTTCCTTGACGCGCACCATCTCGCCGACTTCGAACAGGGTCTTCGGGCGCGGCTTTTCGACGCCTTCCTGCATCTGCGACATGATCTTCTCGACTTCCTTCGGGGAAATCGGGGTCGGGCGGTTACGCGCACCGCCAACGAAACCGGTGACCTTCGCGGTATTCTTCACGAGGTGCCACGTTTCGTCCGTCATTTCCATTTCCACCAGCACGTAGCCAGGGAAGAAACGACGCTCGGTCACAGCCTTGTGGCCGCCTTTGACTTCGACCACTTCTTCGGTCGGAACCAGGATCTGACCGAATTTGTCCTGCATGCCAGCACGTTCGATGCGCTCTTGAAGCGCGCGTTGCACGCTCTTCTCCA
Source organism: Burkholderia lata (assembly GCF_902499025.1). Taxonomy (GTDB): domain Bacteria; phylum Pseudomonadota; class Gammaproteobacteria; order Burkholderiales; family Burkholderiaceae; genus Burkholderia; species Burkholderia lata_C. The sequence goes on from NZ_CABVPW010000075.1 coordinate 17,438, forward strand.
TACCGGAGTAGGCGTGCACGACGCACCAACGCTTTCCGCTCGGGGATGCCGGAGTATCGCTCATATCATTTCCAACCCAGAATCGCCGAGAAAATCACCCATTCGATCGATTTGTCACTCAACCAGAGGAAAATCGCCATCACGAGCACGAAACCGAACACGACGAGTGTGGTTTGCGTTGCTTCCTTGCGGGTGGGCCAAACGACCTTCCGGACTTCCTTGTACGAATCCTTGGCAAAGGCGATGAGACTCTTGCCAGGTGCGGACATCAGCCCGACGGCCACGCCGGCGATGATACCTACCGCCAACGCGGCACCGCGGACATACCACTGCTGATTGGCCAGCCAGAAGAAGCCCACGAATCCGGCCAAGACCAGCAATACGCCCAGGGCCAGCATCAGCTTATCGCCGGAGGTATTTACAGTTTCGACGGATGGATTCGCCATAACACCTTAAAACAAATGCCACGTAGGACACGTGGCTATTTTTTGGCAGGGGCAGAGGGAATCGAACCCCCAACCTTCGGTTTTGGAGACCGACGCTCTGCCAGTTGAGCTATACCCCTAAACCATACTGGGGCTGGCTGTTGCCAGCCCCAAAACTGTCGATCAACGAATAACTGGCTTACTCGATGATCTTGGCGACGACGCCGGCGCCGACCGTACGGCCGCCTTCGCGGATTGCGAAGCGCAGACCTTCTT
>NZ_CABVPW010000076.1:0-16706 GCF_902499025.1 Burkholderia lata
TTCGCGATCGTCAGGTTCACGTTGTCGACGGCCGTGCTGTCGCCGAATTTCTTCACGACGTTTTCGATGCGCACGAATGCGTCGTTTTGCGTACGGGCCGCGGGGGCCGGTTGGGTCTGTCGTGCAGCAGCGGAAGAGGGTATCGATTGCATGGGATTCACCATTCGTTCTTCACGGATTACAGGCGTGAGCGTCCCCGCGCGAGGCGCAAAACGCGACTCACGGACGACGGCTCGTGCCGGATGGAACAGTGCGCGCGGCGCGCGCGGGCGGACGGAAGTCCGCGGATCTCAGGCGGGCAGGCGTGAAGCGATGCCTGCGCCGCCGGAATGCAGGGCGATCAGTGGCCGGTCTTCAGTTGGGCCCACAGACGGTTCTCGAGGCGCAGGATGTCGGCCGGCATAGGCTTCATCAGCACCATCTTCTTCAGCACGTCTTCAGGCGGATAGACGGTCGGATCCTGCGCGACGGCCGGCGTGACGAACTGGTGCGCGGCCTTGTTCGCGGTCGGGTAGAACACCGTGTTGGTGATCGCCGCGTTGACCTTCGGATCGGACACGTAGTTGATCCACTTCAGCGCGGCCTCGGGGTGCGGCGCATCCTTCGGGATCACCATCACGTCGAACCACAGCAGGCCGCCTTCCTTCGGGTTCGAGAACTTGATGTCATACGAACGCTTCGCTTCCGACGAGCGGCGGTGCGCGATGCCGACGTCGCCCGACCAGCCGAGCGCGACGCACACGTCGTTGTTCGCGAGGTCGTTGATGTAGCCGGACGAGTTGAACTGGGTGATGTACGGGCGGACTTTCTTCAGGACTTCGAAGGCAGCCTGGTAATCGCCGGGGGTGGTGCTGTTCGGGTTCTTGCCCATGTATTGCAGCGTGGCGGCGAACACGTCGACGGCCTGGTCGAGGAACGACACGCCGCAGCCCTTCAGCTTTTCCATGTTGGCCGGGTCGAACACCAGTGCCCAGCTGTCGACCGGCGCCTTGTCGCCGAGTGCCTTCTTCACTGCCTGCGCGTTGTAGCCGATGCCGTCCGTGCCGTAGGCCCAGGGCACGCCGTACTGGTTGCCCGGATCGGCATCCGAGATCATCTTCATCAGCAGCGGGTCGAGGTTCGCGAGGTTCGGCAGCTTCGACTTGTCGAGCTTCTGGTACACGCCGGCCTGGATCTGCTTGGCCATGTAGTTCGACGTCGGCACGACGATGTCGTAGCCCGAACTGCCGGCCAGCAGCTTCGCCTGAAGCGTGTCGTCGCTGTCGTAGTTGTCGTACTTGACGTGGATACCCGTCTGCTTCTGGAAGTTCGGGATCGTGTCGGGTGCGATGTAGTCGGACCAGTTGTAGACATTCAGCTCGTCGGCCGCGTGTGCCGTCGGGCTGGCGACCGACGTGAACGCGGCCGCGGCGGCAAGGGCGGCAACAGAACAGGCTTGGCGAAGAAAGCAGGCACGCATGGTGGAATTCCCCTGGTTATGGCGGCGTGCGGCGCCCGCCGCACGCCTGTAGGCAAAACCGTTACGAAATACCCAGTTGCTGGGCGGTTGCATCGACTGCTTTTTTCGCCTTCGATACGAGTTCATCGATTTCCGGACGCGAGATCACGAGCGGCGGCGACAGCAGCATCCGGTCGCCGGTCGCACGCATGATCAGGTTCCCGTTGAAGCAGAAGTCGCGGCAGATCGTGCCGACGTCGCCGCCGTTCGCGAAGCGGCGGCGTTCGGCCGGCGATTCGGCGAGCTGCAGGCTCGCGACGAGGCCGTGGCCGTGCACTTCGCCGACGATCGGGTGACGTGCGAAGGTTTCGCGCATCAGCGCCTGGAAGTACGGGCCCGTGTCGTTCTTCACGCGCTCGACGATCCCTTCGTCGCGCAGCAGCTTCAGGTTCGCGACCGCGACGGCCGCCGCGACCGGGTGGCCCGAGTACGTGAGGCCGTGGTTGAATTCGCCGTTGTCGATGATCGGCCGCGCCACACGCTCGTGAATGCCGACGGCACCCATCGGCACATAGCCCGACGTGAGGCCCTTCGCCATCGTGATGAGATCGGGCTCGAAACCGAAGTGCTGGTGCGCGAACCATTCGCCGGTGCGGCCGAAGCCGCCGATCACTTCGTCGGCCACCAGCAGGATGTCGTACTTGCGGCAGATGCGCTGGATTTCCGGCCAGTACGTCGACGGCGGGAAGATCACGCCGCCCGCGCCCTGGAACGGCTCGCCGATGAACGCCGCCACGTTCTCCGCGCCGAGTTCGAGGATCTTCGCTTCGAGCTGCTGCGCACGGGCCAGGCCGAATGCTTCCGGCGTTTCGCCGGCGGCCGCTTCACCGAAGAAATACGGCTGGTCGATATGCACGATGTTCTCGACCTTCGACGGCATCTGCTCGTGCATGTAGCCCATCCCGCCGAGCGTGCCGCCGGCGATCGTCGAGCCGTGATAGCCGTTCTTGCGCGAGATCACGTATTTCTTCTGCGGCTGGCCCTGCACGCGCCAGTACTGGTGCACGAGGCGCAGCACTGTGTCGTTGCCTTCCGAGCCGCTGTTGCAATAGAAGAAGTGGTTGAAGCCCTTCGGCGTGACTTCCGCGAGCATCGCGGAAAGCTCGATCACCGGCGGGTGCGTGGTCTTGAAGAACGTGTTGTAGAACGGCAGTTCCTGGATCTGGCGATATGCGGCGTCGGCGAGTTCCTTGCGGCCGTAGCCGACGTTCACGCACCAGAGGCCGGCCATCCCGTCGATCACCTTGTTGCCGTCCGAGTCCCACAGGTAGACGCCGTCGGCCTTCACGATCACGCGGCTGCCCGCGCGGTTCAGCGCGCCCATGTCCGAGAACGGGTGAATGTGGTGCGCGGCGTCGAGCGCGCGATATTCGGCGGTCGTGCGCGCCTGCGTCGCGCGCGGTGCGGCGGCCGTGGCGCTCGGCGCGGCCGGCTGGATCCAGGCAGATTCGTTGCGGTAAGTCATGTTTCCTCCGTGATTCCGTATTCGGTCGTGTGCACGCTCAGACGTGCAGCAGCAGATGGCGGCGTTCCCACGAGCTGATCACGCGGAAGAACGCTTCGTATTCGGTTTCCTTCAGCGCGAAATACGCCTTCAGGAACTTGTGGCCGAGGATCTCGCCGAGCGGCTCGCAGGCGGCCATCAGCGTCAGCCCTTCCTCGAGGTTGCGCGGCAGCTGGTACGGCAGGTCGTAGCCGTCGCTGACGAGCGGCTCGGTCGGCTCCAGGCGCTGCGTCATGCCGAGATAGCCGGCCGCGAGCGTCGCGGCGAGCGCGAGGTACGGGTTGCAGTCGACGCCCGGAATACGGTTCTCGATACGGCGTGCCGACGGGCTCGAGTGCGGGATGCGGAAGCCGACCGTGCGGTTGTCGTAGCCCCACTGCACGTTGATCGGCGCGGCCATGAAGCGCGACAGGCGGCGGTACGAGTTGATGTACGGCGCGAAGATCGGCATCAGTGCCGGCGTGTACTTCTGCAGCCCTGCGAGGTAGTTGTAGAACATCGACGTCGCGCCGCCGGTTTCCTTCGACGTGAACAGGTTCTCGCCGGTTTCCTCGTCGACGATGCTCTGGTGCACGTGCATCGCCGAACCCGGTTCGTCTTCCATCGGCTTGGCCATGAACGTCGCGTACATGTTGTGACGCAGCGCGGCCTCGCGCACCGTGCGCTTGAACAGGAACACCTGGTCGGCCAGCGACAGCGCGTCGCCGTGCATGAAGTTGATCTCCATCTGCGCGGCGCCGACTTCGTGGATCAGCGTGTCGATGTCGAGGTTCTGCGCTTCGCAGTACTCGTAGATGTCCTCGAACAGCGGGTCGAACTCGTTGACGGCCTCGATCGAATACGACTGGCGGCCCGTTTCGGGGCGGCCCGTGCGGCCGACCGGCGGGCGCAGCGGCAGGTCGGGGTCCTTGTTCATGTCGACCAGGTAGAACTCGAGCTCCGGCGCGACGACGGGCTTCCAGCCCTTCGCCTTGTACAGGTCGAGCACGCGGCGCAGCACGTAGCGCGGCGAGATCTCGACCGGCGAGCCGTCGAAGTGCACGCAGTCGTGGATCACCTGCGCGGTCGGATCGATGGCCCACGGGATCAGGCGGATCGTCGACGCGTCGGGCACGCACACCATGTCCGGGTCGGTCACGCCGGTCAGCGAGCCGTCTTCCGGATATTCGCCGGTGACGGTCTGCACCATCACGGCCTGCGGCAGCCGCATCGATTCGCCGGACGTGAACTTGTTGCGCGGCGTGATCTTGCCGCGCGCGATGCCGGCCATGTCGGGGATGATCGCTTCGACTTCAGTGATCCGGTGCTGCTTCAGAAAATCTTCGATGTCTTGCATGTCTGTTCTCGTTGGTTTGGTCGGCGCGCTCAGGCGAGCGCGGCGGCGGCCATGGCGCGCGTGCGGGCAGCACGGCGGGCGCGGCAGGCATCGCCGAAGGCGCGGAAGATCGCGCTCGACAGCGGGTCCTGTGCATGCCGCCATTCCGGATGCCATTGCACGGCGAGTGCGAAAGCCGGTGCATCGACGACGCTCACGGCTTCGATCAGCCCGTCCGGCGCGACGGCCTCGACGGCGAGGCCGGCGCCGAGCTGCGCGATGCCCTGTTTGTGCAGCGAGTTCACGTGCACTTCGTCGCGGCCGCCGGCGAGCGCGTGCAGCTTGCCGCCGGGCGTCAGGCGCACGACGTGCGCGGGGCCGTATTGCGTGTCCATCGGCGCATGGTCGTCCTCGCGGTGATCGGCGAGGCCCGGCACTTCATGCACGCGCTGGTGCAACGTGCCGCCGCAGACGACGTTCAGCTCCTGGAAGCCGCGGCAGACGGCCAGCACGGGCACGCCCGCGGCGATCGCCGCGCGCAGCAGCGGCAGCGTGGTCGCGTCGCGGGCCGGATCGTGCTTCGTGCCGGGTGCGCTCGGTTCGCCGCCGTACCGATGCGGCTCGACGTTCGAGTAGCTGCCGGTAAACAGCAGGCCGTCGACCGTGTCGAGTACGTCGTCGACCGACTGGCGCTCGCCGAGCGCGGGCAGCACCATCGCGAACGCCTGCGCGCCGTCGACGATCGCGGCGACGTATTTGTCGCCGACCGTATGCGACGCGTGCGCGCCGATTTGCGTGTGGTCGGCGGTGATGCCGACGAGGGGTTTCCTTCTATCCATGACGTCAATCAGTTATCCGGAGGGTTGTTGCGTCTGACTTGCCGGATGTGGCGAAACGCCGGCGTGCAACAGCCCCGCAGCCTTGCGCAAGACGCAAGGCCGCTGGTGAATGGGCGCAACGGGATGACGTGGCGATCCGCGCTGCGCGCGACGATCAGGCCGTCGTTCGTTTCATTGCGATACGCGACGCGGCAACGAATGCGCGAACGCGTTCCGTCACCGCACGGACGATGCGGTTGGCGAATCAGCAGACGAAACGAACGACGTAAAGAAAGGAGAGGCGCTACGGCAGCAGCGACGCCACTTCGTCGGTATCGACGGCGACGAATGCGCGTGCAGAAACGGCGTTGTGACGCCGAACGGAACGACGGGACAGGATGGTGTAGATCGACAGGTGAAGCAGGCGAGGACTATGCCAGCCGCAACTGCCGTCGTCGGAAGCGGGCGCCGCGCTGCGCAAACTTCGCACATCGCCTCGATCCCACCTCACCAGAGGGCCACGGACTCTCACGATTACACTCGACTGGGTTGTTGAAAGTATTGAACACCTGACCGTTTCGGCGCGCTGGGCGTTTAAAATAATCAAGGTGCCGGTTACGCGTTATTTACATTGATGGGCATCAATTTTTGCGTTGCAATAACGTTTTTTGCTGCCCATGAAAGCTTGATGACGCTAACCTGAGAGCCAGCATATACGAGCCAAAAACGGCGTCAAATGTTTTTTAACGGTGCTGCATCAGGGCTTTCCCGAGCAGTGCGAACAAAAGATTCGCAAAGGGAATAATCGACAGGGTGTTCATTATTTCGAACGCCTTTCAGGGTTTTCCCCGCTGATGTGCGGCATAAAGTGATTAGAATATTCAACGGCTGTCCACCGCGTCGTTTCACTTTGTCATCGCACTTATCGTGTCCGAAACCGAATCGATGTCCACCGAAGTCGCCGAGCGCCTGCGTTTCGTGCGCAACAAGCATGGTCTGTCGCAGCGCGAACTCGCGAAGCGGGCCGGCGTGACCAACGGCACGATCTCGCTGATCGAGCAGGGCCGCGTGAGCCCGTCGGTCGGCTCGCTGAAGAAGCTGCTCGAATGCATCCCGATGAGTCTCGCGGAGTTCTTCACGTTTGAGCTCGTCGAATCGCGTACGGTCGTGTCGCGTCGTGACGAGATGCCGAACCTCGGCAACGACACGCTCGCGTTTCATCTCGTCGGCGCGAGCATGAAGGACCGCAACATGTGCATCCTGCGCGAGGTCTACCAGCCGCAGGCCGATACGGGGCCCGAGATGCTCGTGCACGCGGGGCACGAGGGCGGGGTGGTCGTGTCGGGCCGGCTCGAGCTGACCGTCGACGGCGCGACGTGGCTGCTCGACCCCGGAGACGGCTACTACTTCGAAAGCCGTTTGCCGCACCGTTTTCGCAATCCCAGCGCGGACCTGATCTGCGAGGTCGTCTCGGCCAATTCGCCGGCGACCTTCTGACCTTTCCACCGCGCGTCACTGCATTCGCTGCCGGCCGGCTGCGCGTCACGCGCAGCGGCGTGCCGCATCGCGAATGCCAAAAAACTGAGGCATCCTGATGAACAAGTTGACTTTGGCTGACTGGCAGGACAAGGCGGCGTCGCTCGAGATCGAAGGGCGCGCATTCATCGACGGCGCGTCGCGCGACGCGCACGGCGGCAAGACGTTCGACTGCGTGAGCCCGATCGACGGCCGCGTGCTCGCGAAGGTCGCCGATTGCGGCGAAGCCGACGTGAACGCGGCCGTTGCGGCCGCGCGCCGCGCATTCGACGCGGGCGTATGGGCCGGGCTGAACCCGCGTGCGCGCAAGGCCGTGCTGCTGCGCTGGGCCGCGCTGATGCGCGAGCACCTCGACGAGCTGTCGCTGCTCGAGACGCTCGACGCCGGCAAGCCGATCGGCGACACGACGACGGTCGACGTGCCGGGCGCCGCGTATTGCGTCGAATGGTTCGCGGAAGCGATCGACAAGGTGGGCGGCGAGGTCGCGCCGGCCGATCATCATCTCGTCGGCCTCGTCACGCGCGAGCCGGTCGGCGTGGTGGCCGCCGTCGTGCCGTGGAACTTCCCGATCCTGATGGCCGCGTGGAAATTCGGCCCCGCGCTCGCGGCCGGCAACAGCGTGGTGCTGAAGCCGTCGGAGAAATCGCCGCTGACCGCGATCCGTGTCGCGCAGCTCGCGTACGAGGCCGGCATTCCGGCCGGCGTGTTCAACGTCGTGCCGGGCGCGGGCGAGCCCGGCAAGCTGCTCGCGCTGCATCGCGACGTCGATTGCATCGCGTTTACGGGCTCGACGGCGGTCGGCAAGCTGATCATGCAGTACGCCGCGCAGTCGAACCTGAAGCGTGCGTGGCTCGAGCTCGGCGGCAAGTCTCCGAACATCGTGCTGCCCGATTGCCCCGATCTCGACCGCGCGGCGCAGGCCGCTGCCGGCGCGATCTTCTACAACATGGGCGAGATGTGCACGGCGGGTTCCCGGCTGCTCGTGCATCGCGACATCAAGGATGCGTTCATCGAGAAACTCGTCGCGGCCGCGCGCGCGTACGTGCCCGGCAATCCGCTCGATCCGGCGGTGTCGATGGGCGCGATCGTCGACGGCATCCAGCTCGAGCGCGTGCTCGGCTATATCGAGGCCGGGCGCAGCGAAGGCAAGCTCGTCACCGGCGGTGCGCGCGTGAAGGAGGAAACGGGCGGCTTCTACGTGGAGCCGACGGTGTTCGAGGTGAAGCCGGATGCGAAGATCGCGCGCGAGGAAATCTTCGGGCCCGTGCTGTCGGTGATCGTGTTCGACGACGTCGACGAGGCCGTGCGGATCGCGAACGACACCGAATACGGGCTGGCCGCGGCCGTGTGGACGTCGAACCTGACGACCGCGCACGACGTGTCGCGCCGGCTGCGTGCGGGCACCGTCTGGGTGAACTGCTACGACGAGGGTGGCGACATGAACTTCCCGTTCGGCGGCTACAAGCAGTCCGGCAACGGCCGCGACAAGTCGCTGCACGCGCTGGAGAAGTACACCGAGCTGAAGTCGACGCTGATCCGGCTGCGCTGACGCGAGGCCGGGCGCGGGCAACCCGCCTTACGGCCGGGTGCCCGCGGTTCGCCGTGTGCGCGCGTTATGCGGCGCGCAGCGCGGGGTGGAAGCCGGCGGCTTCGATGATCGACTGCACGCGCTCCGCGCCTTGCGCCGATTCGACCCTGACGATCTTCGCCGCGACGTCGATGTCGAGCTTCGCGGCGGGATCGGCGGCCGTCACCGCGCGCGTGATGGCGTTGGCACAGCCGCCGCAGGTCATGTCCTGGACTTCGAATTCCATCGTGTTCTCCTGAGTTGACGATTGACAAGCATCGACAGCATGAAGCTTGCCACGGTGGGAAGGTCAAGCGTACGCGAGTCGCCGAAAATCGGTGTCGCGGCCTCGACATGGCGACAGCATGTTGTAAAGATGATGTCTGATCAATCGCGATCGGGCCCGTGACGTCATTCGGAACTTGTCCCGATTGACGGCGGGACGTTCCGGGCGAAGCGGGGCGGATGCCTTGCCGGGCCACGCGCGACCGCGATCCATGAAGCATGATCACCATGCCGCCAGTAAGGGTACGCGAGGTGAAAATGCGAATCGATCTTAGTATCAGCTCCCTTCGATATTTCATTTCGTTACCCACATGAACCGTTTTGCTTTCGGCTTCGCGCTGGCGCTGCTGGGCGCATCGTCAACGTCCGCATTCGCGGCCGACGATGTCGTCAACCTGACCCTGAAGGATCACAAGTTTTCGCCGGACGGCGTGACGATCCCGGCCGGCAAGAAGGTGAAGTTCGTCGTGAAGAATCTCGACGCGACGCCCGCCGAATTCGAGAGCGACGACTTCAAGGCGGAGAAGGTCGTGCCCGCGGGCAAGTCGGTGGAGATCCTGGTCGGGCCGCTGAAGGCCGGCACGTACGAATTCCACGACGAGTATCACGAAGCGCAGTCGAAGACGCATCTGACCGTCAAGTAAGCCCATATCGCCATGTTGTCTACTGCCCTGATCGTTTTTCGTGAAGTGCTCGAGGCCGCGCTGGTGGTGTCGATCGTGATGGCCGCCACGAAGGGCGTGCCGCGTCGCGGCTGGTGGGTCGGCGGCGGGCTGGTGGGCGGCGTGATCGGCGCCGGCCTGATCGCCGCGTTTGCCGACGTGATTTCGCAGTGGGCGTCCGGCATGGGGCAGGAGGTCTTCAACGCGGGCGTGATGTTCGTCGCGACGCTGATGCTCGCGTGGCACAGCATCTGGATGAGCCGGCACGGTCGCGAGATGGCGATGCAGATGACCGAGGTCGGGCGTGCCGTCGCGGCCGGCAGCAAGCCGCTGACGGGGCTGGCGATCGTGGTCGGCGTCGCGGTGCTGCGCGAAGGCTCCGAGGCCGTGCTGTTCCTGTACGGTATTGCGGCGGGGGATCCGGGGCAGACGCCGCAGATGATCGTCGGCGGGCTGCTCGGCGTGCTGGGCGGCGCCGGGCTCGGCTACGGGATGTATGCGGGCCTGCTGCAGATTCCGCTGAAGCGCCTGTTCTCCGTCACCAACTGGCTGATCGTGCTGCTCGCGGCGGGGATGGCAAGCCAGTGCGTCGGCTTCCTGCTCTCGGCGGGCCTCGTGCCGTCGTGGGGCGATGTGATCTGGGATACGTCGTGGCTGCTCAAGGATTCGAGCATCGTCGGCAAGGCGCTGCATACGCTGGTCGGCTATACCGCGCGCCCGGCGGGCATCCAGATCGTCGCGTATCTCGCGACGCTGGCCGCGATCGTCGGGCTGGCACGGCTCGTCGGCCGGCCGCAGGCGACGGTGCGGCCGCCGCGGCCCGCGGCCTGAGTTGACCGGGTATGAATGAAAAAAAGGGGCGTCGATGACGCCCCTTTTTCATGTGCGGTTCGCGGCCGGCCCGTGCGCATCCTTGAGGACCGCATGCCGGTTGCGCACGTCGTGCCCGGTCAGCGGTGGCTGTCGATCCAGGCGCGGGCCCACTCGAGCCCCGCATCGCGCGCGTCATCTTCGGTGTCGAACACGCCGAGTACGCCGGATGCCTCGACCAGCTTGTTGTTCTGCGTGATCGTGCCGCTCGCCGCGAAACGTTCGGGCTGCAGGATCTCGTCCTGCTGCAGGATCGCGTGGCCCCAGATCTGGTAGCCGTGGTAGGTTTGCGCTTCCATTATCGAGTCACCTCCGCGGAGCGGCCGTGCGTGCCGACCTGCAGCACGTTGCCGTCCGGCGTGTATTGACGCGGGATGTTGGAGAAGTTTAGCGCGTGCTGCGCATCGGGCGCAGCCGGCTGCATCACCGTCAGGCGGCCCGGTGCGGGCTGCGCGACGGGGCGCGGCGCGGCCGGCGTCTCTGCCGCGGCGGCAGGCGGACGATGCGGACCGGCTTTCACGGCCTGCGCGACGCGCCGCTTGTGCGGCTTCACCGCAGCTTTCGGTGTTGCATTCGCGTGCTTCTCCGCGCCCTTGCCGGCGCGCGCGTCGGCGCCGGTGTGCGCGGCCGGCGTGCGGGCTTCCGGCATACGGGCATCCGGCGTACGGGCTGCCGGCTGCCGCGCCTCGGGCGGGTTCCAGACCTCGACGTAATGCTCGGCGGCCCAGCCCGTCGACGCGAACGTCAGCGCCAGCAATCCGCATCCAATCAATCTTGCCATTGTCTCTCCGTCATATTCCTTGCGACCCGCGTTCGGCCGGCCGTGCATGCGCATTCGGGGCCGCGGCTCAGGAGAACACCTCGAGCCCGTGTTTCTCGACGATCTGGAGCATCCGGGCCGCGATGCCGCTCGGCCGCTTGTCGCCCTGTTCCCATTGGCGGATCGTCGACGCCGTCGTGTTCAGGTAGAGCGCGAACACGCTCTGGCTGACGTTGACGGATTTGCGGATGCGGGCGATTGCCTCGGGGTCGAACTGCGGCGCGGCGTCGATGCAGAGATCGTCGTATTCGCGCATCGTCTTCTTGTCGATCAGCTTGGCTCGATAGAGGCCCGACGCGGCGCTGTGGATCGCCTCCGTCGCATCGCTCTTGAATCGACTCTTAGCCATTGCAAATCTCCACAAGCTCTTTCAGTGCGATCAGCGTCGCGATGTCGGTGTCGCTGCGGCGCCCGATATCCGCGGCGAGCTTTCTGAAGGCCCGCAGTTCGCGTTCATCGATGTCGTCCCGGTCGCGTTTCGCGAACAGGAACACGAACACCCATGCCCGCCCGACCTTGCTCAGCACGATGCCGCGCTGCCGATTGCCGTCCAGGCGCTTTTTCCAGACATTGCCGCCGAGCTCGATGCCCTGGCCTCGCGCCAGTTCCTGCGCAGCACGGCAGAGTTCGGCGTCGGCGATGCCTGATTTTCTGGCTGCCTTGTGAAACCACTTCGTCTTGAAGACGCGTCGTACGGAAGCAGGCATGTCGGGCAGGTCGAGTTAGCACAGGATTATATACCACTAAGTGGTACCTATTTCGACCTGGCCGAATGGCCTGCTTCACGCCGGTACGCGCCCGAGACGGCCCGGCGGAGGCCATCCGGGCAACCGGTTTTACTCCACCGTCACCGACTTCGCGAGGTTCCGCGGCTTGTCGACGTCGGTGCCGCGTGCGCACGCGGTGTGATACGCGAGCAGCTGCAGCGGCACGACGTGCAGGATCGGCGACAGTTGCCCGTAGTGCTCCGGCATCCGGATCACGTGCAGGCCGTCGTCGTTGACGATCTGCGTGTCGGCATCGGCGAACACGTACAGCTCGCCGCCGCGCGCCCGCACTTCCTGCATGTTCGACTTCAGCTTCTCGAGCAGCGTGTCGTTCGGCGCGACCGTGACGACCGGCATCGCTTCCGTGACGAGCGCGAGCGGCCCGTGCTTCAGTTCGCCGGCCGGATAGGCCTCGGCGTGGATGTACGAAATTTCCTTCAGCTTCAGCGCGCCTTCGAGCGCGATCGGGTAGTGCAGCCCGCGGCCGAGGAACAGCGCATTTTCCTTGCGCGCGAATTCCTCCGACCACGCGATGATCTGCGGCTCGAGCACGAGCACGCTGTTCAGCGCGGCCGGCAGGTGGCGCAACTGCTTCAGGAATTCAGCTTCCTGCGCGGCGTCGACGTGCCCGCGCAGCTTGCCGAGCGTCGCGGCCAGCACGAACAGCGCGACGAGCTGGGTCGTGAACGCCTTCGTCGACGCAACGCCGATCTCGGTGCCCGCGTGCGTCAGGAACTGCATTTCGGTGAGGCGCACCATCGCGCTCGTCGCGACGTTGCAGACGGCCAGCGTGTGCGTGTGACCGAGCGATTGCGCATGCTTGAGTGCCGCGAGCGTATCGGCGGTCTCACCCGACTGCGAGATCACGAGGACGAGCTGGCGCGGGTTCGGCACCGATTCGCGGTAGCGGTATTCGCTCGCGATTTCGACCTGCGTCGGGATTTTCGCGATCGATTCGAGCCAGTATTTCGCGGTGAGGCCCGAGTAGTAGCTCGTCCCGCACGCGAGGATCAGCAGGCTGTCGATTTCCGCGAACGCGGCGGGCGCGGCGTCGCCGAACAGCGTCGCGTCGAACGCGTCCGTCTGCGGCACGGTGTCGCTGATCGCGCGCGGCTGCTCGAAGATTTCCTTCTGCATGAAGTGGCGATACGGCCCGAGTTCGACCGCGCCGCCGTACGCGCTGACCACGCGGATCTCGCGCTGCGCGAGCGCGCCGTTGCGGTCGACGATCTTCACGCCGTCGAGCGACAGCTCGCACACGTCGCCTTCCTCGAGGAACGTGAAGCGGTCGGTGCTGCCCGCGAGCGCGAGCGCATCGGACGCGAGGAAGTTCTCGCCGTCACCGTGGCCAACCACGAGCGGCGAACCCTGGCGCGCACCGACGACGGTGTGCGGCTGATCCTTGTGGATCACGGCGATCGCATACGCGCCGTGCAGCTGGCCCACTGCTTCGCGCACCGCGTCGAACAGGTTGCCGCGATACAGGCTGTGCACGAGGTGCGCGATCACTTCGGTGTCGGTCTGCGACACGAATACGTAGCCATTCGCGCGCAGCGCTTCGCGCAGCGATTCGAAGTTTTCGATGATGCCGTTGTGGACGAGCGCGAGCGCGTCCGACGAGAAGATCGGGTGCGCATTGTGCGTGACCGGTGCACCGTGCGTGGCCCAGCGCGTGTGCGCGACGCCCGTCGTGCCTTCGAGGTGCGACTCGCGCACCTGCGTGTCGAGATCGGCGACGCGTGCGACGCTGCGCGCGCGCTTCGGTGCGTCCGGCTCGAGCACGGCGACGCCGCACGAGTCGTAGCCACGGTATTCGAGGCGCCGCAAACCTTCGATCAGCACCGGAACGATATTACGCTGCGCAACTGCGCCGACAATGCCGCACATGAAATCTACCTTCTATAGGGAAGCGGGCGCCGTGCGGCACCCGCGTGATGTTAAGTTTTCTTCTTGACCGGGCGGACGTAGCCGCTCTTCGCGGTCTGGGTCTTCTCGTTCAACGCGAGCAGGCCGTCGGCCACGTCCTTCCAGATCGTCGTGCCGGCGGCGATCGTCACGCCGCGGCCGACGCGCACGGGCGCGACGAGCTGCGTGTCGGAGCCGACGAACACGTCGTCCTCGATCACGGTGCGGAACTTGTTCGCGCCGTCGTAGTTGCAGGTGATCGTGCCCGCGCCGATGTTCACGCGCGCGCCGATGTCGGCGTCGCCGATGTACGTGAGGTGGTTCGCCTTCGAGCCGTGGCCGATCACCGCGTTCTTCACCTCGACGAAGTTGCCGACGTGCGCTTCGTCCGCGAGCTGCGCGCCGGGGCGCAGCCGCGCGTACGGGCCGATCACGGTGTGCGCGCCGAGCTCGGCGCCGTCGATGTGCGTGAACGCGTCGATGCGCGTGCCTTCGCCGACCGACGCATTGCGGATCACGCAGTTCGCGCCGATCGTCACGTTGTCGGCGAGCGTCACGTTGCCTTCGAACACGCAGTTCACGTCGATCGACACGTCGCGGCCGCAGCGCAGCGTGCCGCGCACGTCGATGCGCGCCGGATCGGCGAGCGTGACGCCGTCGACGAGCAGGGCTTCGGCGATATTGCGCTGGTGGATGCGCTCGAGCTCGGCGAGCTGCGCCTTGCTGTTCACGCCGAGCGTTTCCCATTCCTCGTCGGGCTGCGCGGTGACGACCTCGAAACCGGCCTCGATCGCGAGTTCGACGACGTCGGTCAGGTAGTACTCGCCCTGCGCGTTCTCGTTCTTCAGCGCGCCGAGCCACATCGACAGCTGGGCCGTGGGCGTGATGATGATGCCGGTGTTGATCTCGGCGATCTTCAGCTGCTCGGGCGACGCGTCCTTCTGCTCGACGATGCGCGTGACGAAGCCGGACGCGTCGCGCACGATGCGGCCGTAACCGGTCGGATCGTCGAGCGTGACGGTCAGAATCCCGTAGCGGCCTTCGCGCGCGGCATCGACGAGGCGCTGCAAAGTCGATGCACGCGTGAGCGGCACGTCGCCGTACAGCACGAGCGTCGGTTGCGCGGGATCGAGGAGCGGCAGCGCCTGGCGCACCGCGTGGCCGGTGCCGAGCTGCTCGGCCTGCACCGCGAACTGGACGTCGGGGGCGGCGACGGCGGCCTGGACCTGCTCGGCGCCATGACCGACAACGACGACGAGCCGGGACGGCTGCAGCGTGCGGGCGGTGTCGATGACGTGGGAGAGGAGCGGCCTGCCGGCCAGGGGGTGAAGCACTTTCGGCAGCGCGGAACGCATGCGCTTGCCGGTGCCTGCCGCCAAAATCACGATATTCATGGCGCCAGCTTGTCAGAGGAGTTCGAAGCCGTCCATTTTAGCATGCAGCCCCCGCCGTTCCGGGCCTGTCGCGGCGGGGCGACAGCGCCGGAAAGCGGCCTTGCGGCCCCGTTCCGGCGGGTGTTCAGGCCCTGCTTACAGGTCGTCGAACTGGACGATCGAGATCGGTTTGGCGCCAGCCGGCGCCGCGGTGTCGTCGCCCGACGCGCACGGTTCCTCGTCGAACGCGATGTCGCCTTGCGGATCGGCAACGCCGGTCGCACGCAGCGACTGGAACGGGTACAGCGTCGTGTCCATCAGGTGCGACGGCACGACCTTCGCGAGTGCGTTGAACATGTTTTCGACGCGGCCCGGGAAGCGCTTGTCCCAGTCGCGGATCAGCGCCTTCATTTCCGCGCGCTTCAGGTTCGGCTGGCTGCCGCACAGGTTGCACGGGATGATCGGGAATTCGCGCAGTTCCGCGTATTTCTCGAGATCGGTTTCCTTCACGTACGCGAGCGGGCGGATCACGATGTTCTTGCCGTCGTCCGACTGCAGCTTCGGCGGCATCCCCTTCAGCTTGCCGCCGTAGAACATGTTGAGCAGCAGCGTCTGCACGATGTCGTCGCGGTGGTGGCCGAGCGCGATCTTGGTCGCGCCGAGCTCGCCGGCCACGCGGTACAGGATCCCGCGGCGCAGCCGCGAGCACAGCGAGCAGGTCGTCTTGCCCTCGGGCACGAGCCGCTTGACGATGCTGTAGGTGTCCTGGTTCTCGATGTGGAACGGCACGCCGACCTGCTTCAGGTATTCCGGCAGCACGTGCTCGGGAAAGCCCGGCTGCTTCTGGTCGAGGTTCACCGCGACGATGTCGAAGTCGATCGGCGCGCGCTCGCGCAGGCGCAGCAGCACATCGAGCATCGCATAGCTGTCCTTGCCGCCCGACAGGCACACCATCACCTTGTCGCCTTGCTCGATCATGTTGAAGTCGCCGATCGCCTGGCCGACCTGGCGCACGATCCGCTTGAACAGCTTGTTGTTCTCGTACGCATCCTTCTGTTCGCGGCGCGTCAGCACCGGGCGGCCGGCCGGGGCGGCGGTCGCGTCGAGGGTGGCGGCATCGGCCGCCGTGTCATTCATGTGGGGGGCGTTCATGCGCGCTCCTCGTCCTTGATGCGAAAGACTTCGACGCCGACGGCGTCGCAGTCCGGATAAGCGTCCGGTTTCTCGGTACAGACGCGTACCGCGCGCACGGCATCGTGCGCCAGCAGGCGCGCGGCGATCGCGTCGCACAGCGTTTCCTGCAGGTGGATGTGGCCACGCGCCAGGCATTGCGTGACGCTCTGCTTCATCAGATCGTAGTCGACGATTTCATGCAGCCGGTCGTCGACGGGGGTGGACAGTGCGAGCGGCACGAACAGGTCGACATTGATGACGACGCGCTGCTCGCCGCGCTTCTCGTGTTCGAAGGCACCGATGTTGATGTGCACTTCGTAGTCGCGCAGGTAGAGCCTGCGGCAGTCCGCGAGGCGGGGGTGCAGGAGAGCGGAAAACATGGTCGTCCCAGTCAAATTGGCGTGCGCACACGCAAAGCGGCGCGGGCGGCGGCAGTCAGGCCGCGCGTTTCCGCGCAGTTCATTCATTCGGGCCGGCGGCGGGCGGCACGAGGTGCTCGCCGCCGTCGACGGTCAGCGTCGCGCCGGTGACGCCGGGCGCGCTCGCGAGATAGCAGGCGGCGGCCGCGATGTCGTCCGCGTGCGGCGCGTGGCCGCGCACGAGCGCCGCGACC
>NZ_CABVPW010000077.1:0-14374 GCF_902499025.1 Burkholderia lata
CCGCCAACCGGTAAAGCAGCCCGCCTGACGGCGGGCCACAACTGAAGTTTGAAGCAAATTGAAGATATAAGGAGACGCCGATCATCGGTGCCGTTGCGCTCAACCGGTTGAGCGGGGTACGGCAAAAAGCCCTATGAAAATCGTGAGCTTTCTAAGGTTGATCTTTCTCTTGCGAGGATAAAATCGGGCTCAGTTCGTTGCACGCATTGAACACTTCAAGCTAGCCGGACGAACTTGGCGAGGGTTCAAATTTCGTCGAAGAAACAGACTCTTACGTCGACTCAGTCAGCACGGTCTGCCTGCTCGCCCCCACAACCGGTTAAGTGGCATTATTCAGAAATTGCAACAGTGAGGCCTCGCAGGCGTAGATATCAATGATTCAGTTCGATTCCCGCAACAGTCCAATTGTTGAGCCGACTCATACGCACTGCGATCGCGCGACGGCTATCGCGCACCACGCGAATTTGCGCCGATCCGACTCTCCGCCGATAGTGCTCGGGAGGTTTTACCGCGAGCAACTTGATCGCGGTTGGTGGCCGAGCCAGGCACAACTTGCCGCTGACCTTAACGTCTCGGCCTCGATCGTTACTCGATCGATTCGAGCAGCCAACCTCCCCCAAGAGGTAATTGACGTTCTCGGCGGAGTAAGTCGGATTTCATTTCGTGTAGCCGAGACGATGACCTTATTGGTCCGTGAAGTCGGCAGCGATGTAATCATTCGCCGCGCGATGACAGTACCGGATGGAACCACGCCAGCAATTGCGAAATCGATCCTGTGCACCGGAGATGTACGTGTTGAAAGCCCCCTAAAGCTCAGGCTGTCATTGGGAGCAAACGGTCGGCATCTTCGAATCGATTCACCGGACATCCAACGAGTCGTGCCGCACCTCTCGATCCTCGAAAAAATGGTGAATGCCCTTCTTCCGAGTTTGATCGATCCGCAACGGTGAGCTGCTGGTATTACGTCACATCGCATGGACTGAAGCAGAGAGTCCCAAGATGACAGAATCCGACCCAGGACCGTAATGCGCCGTCGGTGACATTTTCCGACCTGTACTCATGGGGAACGAGGCCGCTTCACGTCCTTCGGCTTGCTTGCTTGCTTCGGAATGTGACATTTTCCGACCTCCCCGCGCGAGCCGATCGATGACATTTTCCGACCCAATGAATGACCCGGGCCGATTGAACTCGTGACGGTGACATTTTCCGACCCACTGTGCGAGGCCTGAACGGTGACCTAATCCGACCTGGACAACCTCTTCAACAGTGACGGATTCCGACCCGGAGCAGTTCACCCAAAAGTGACCTTTTCCGACCCATGACGTGGATGTTCCGAAAAGCGGCCCCGCACTCACCGACGGAGACCCATGGCAAAAGGTGACGGATTCCGACCCAAAAGTTGGGCCGATCGATGACATTTTCCGACCCGTACCTTAAGCGGCGCCATTTCTGCTAACCGCCGCGTGTTCCTCCATACCCTTGTCTGTCTTGAAAGGTGACATATTCCGACCTGTATTAGGCATAGGCTGCGCGCCAAAGAGACTAGGATCTGAGACGTGAGTGAGTACTTAGTCCCTTTCAAGCATTCAGGTCGGAAAGCGTCACCTTTTCGCTTGGCTTCCTCCGTTTTCCAGGATTGCACATGTGAACAGCGACCGGTTTCAGGCTTTGAGGTCGGAAAAAGTCACCTTTAGGGGTGTCTTTTGGTAGCTAGGTGAGGCGTACCGCGGCTTTTTGTTGTTTCGGAGCAACTTTTCTAGGACGGTCTTTTGTAAGACAGTTTATAGAACCGTTTGTAAACCCTTTTGTAAACGCTGTGCCGCCAGCCGGAAAGGCAAGCTGGATAAGCGTTTGCCGGCCATCACAGTGAAAGAACTGTGACGTAAACCGGTCTGAGGGTGACGCAATCCGACCCCAAGTGGACAAAATGCGGGCCAGACGTGACATTTTTCGACCGTTATCCACAACGGTGACTTGCACCACTCTGATGTCACCTTATAATTGTGACACCCCTTCCTTAAGGTCACCTTTGTGAGCAAAAAGGCTAAGCACCTGCCCGAACCGGCACAGGTTGAGATCGTTGAGATCGAATCTTTTCAGATCGAACCATCGGACGAACCGCCGTTGGACGGGGACGGCCGCGTTAAGGGCACTGTCGCTATGAGCCGTGCACTTGTCAATGCGCAACAGGGGCTAACTCTCAACGAGAAGCGCGTGATGATGGCCGCGCTTCGATGCATCGATAGCAAGAAATCGCCATACCTGCATGGCAAAGGAAGCGGGTATGTCAGTGTTCGAGTTCGAGCCGATGAATTTGCCGCGCTCGCGGCGCTTGCCCCGAGGTCGGGCGAGAAGCAAGCGACTGCGGCGTACGAAGGGCTGAAAGAAGGTTGCGCGAGTCTTCAAAAGCGACAACTGACTTACATGGACGGTCCAAAAAAGGTCGTCTTGAACTGGGTGTGGAAGGCCGTATATCACGAGCGTGAAGGGTGGGCCGAGGTGTCGTTCTCGCCGGACCTGACTCCGCACATCTTTCTCCTTCAACGCCGGTTCGTTTCCTACCAGCTTGAGTTTGCTCGCGGCCTCCAGTCGCTGTACTCGTGGCGCTTGCTTGAACTCTTAATGCGAGAACGGGATCGTGGACGGTTGCTCATCACGTTGGCGGACTTCCGAACTGTTCTCGAAATCCCCGAAACGTATCGCTTCGCAGATATCAAGCGACGCGTGATTGAAACCGCGGTGAACGAACTGAACGCCAAGGCGGACCTGGTTATTGCATGGACTCCAGTGAAGCTTGGGCGCGCCGTGAACTCATTGGACTTCAAGTTCGTTCAGAACCCTCAGAGTCGGTTGGATCTGGACGAGGTCGCTGAAGTCGCGTAGTCGACTCTAGAGGCCTTTGCGAGGCCGTCGTTCGTGTGGGATCACGCCAACCTGCATCCGTGAGTCGCAGGCGCAGGCTGCAGAATGCGATAGATGGGCAGGATAAGCTCATTGAACCCCCTGCCCTGTACCGTCAGTCTTTTTGGTTTCCGAGATCTAGAGAATCGGAATCCTTCATTTCTTCAGCGAGTAGCGCAACGATATTCCGTTGGATGCGGTCACGGACATCACGCGGCAATCCCTGGAGTTCCAGACGAAGCTTGTCGTCACCATACAGCCGAAGGTCACCGACCTTTACGTTGCCGTGCATGTTGATGTCTACGCGTTCGGAGTATCGCTGGCGATTGGACGTGTTCGCTGACTTTGCGTCTGTCGCGCGTTTGACCAGATCGTTTACTTTGCGAACGCTGAGTCCCTCATCGACGATCTTCCGGATCAACTGGCTCGTCTCCTTCTCACCAGTCGCACGGTGGTACTTAACGATCGCGTAAGCCATATTCATGCCGAACGTCTTCGGGTGTTCGAGCATGTCCTCAATCATTGCATCGGGGAGCTCTGCAACCGAAAGCGTCGCAGTTACCGTCGACTTGTCGACGCCAAGCTGCTCGCTGAGAGCGGCCTGGCTCGCGAAATGACCTTCGCTCAGCATTCGCTTCCAAACAACAGCATCGTCGAAAACCGTTTGGGTTTCGTGCTGCGTGTTGAGGTCATAGCCGAGCTTGTAGCTCTCGATGCCTTGTGGTACGTCGACTACGATGGCCTTTACGTTGCTCTCTTTCGATTCACGAAGTGCCCTGGTCCGTCGACCGCCGTCGACGATGAAGAATCCCTCACCCTTCACATAGTCTGGGGTTACGTGCACCGGCTGCTGTTGCCCTTGCGTTGATAGGTTCAGGGCAAGTGTTGTGATCGATTGCGCTCGATAGAAGTGACGTGGATTGAAGGGGCTTGCCCTTACCGACGCCAAGGGCAGATCGATCGGCGTTCCGGGCGTATAGTTGTTCGCTACGCACCATTCGCGATACGCAACAGAACCCGCGATGCCATCGACATCGGTGGTGGTTGGCGGAACAACTCGAAGTTCGGGGTGAGGCGGTTGCTTCTGGCTATCCCCTACGATCGCATCGACGGCGGCAAATCGATCGATTGCGGTGTGCTTCGTTGGCACTGCGACTGTAAAGCCGGCATCAAGACTGCGTCGCCCCTTCATACTGCTCCCTCCTTAACTTGCTCGATGTCCAGGATCTCGAGAATCTCATCGGTGATCGCTTTGATCTCGTCGCGAGCAGCGCGTGCACCCTTGTCAGAGAGGGCCGATACCGCTACTCCGTACGCAGCTGCTTGCTTGAAGGATTCCCGATCACTGAGGCTAGTTTTTAGTACGGGGATCCCCGTGTCTGCAATTGCCTTCCCTAGCGCTTTCGTCAGCAGGCGCTTCGGCTTTGCTTTATTGAGCAACCAGACGGCCTTCAGCTCATCGTTCGTTGCACGGGCTTGCTCGATCAACTGAATGAAGCCGCGGCTGGACCAGAAATCAGTCGGGGATGAAGACGTCGGCATCACGACTAGGTCCGCGATCATAAGGACCACGGCAGGTCGTGGATCTTCAACAGATGGCGGGCAATCGATTACGATGAAATCGTAATCGTTGATATATTTTTTTACCTCGCGATGAATCATTTTCCCAGATGCGGCGAGGTTTGCGACGGGGAACGGAAGCCCTTCTTCACCCTCACCTGCAGCAGCACTCCATTGCAATAGAGTGTTCTGGGGGTCCGCATCGATCCCAAGGACGCGGAATCCTCGTTCGGCGAGGTCGCTCGCCACATTGACACTGATCGTGGACTTTCCAACACCACCCTTCTGGTTCGCTATCGCGAAGATTTTTGCAGTCATTGATCGGGTCCTCAAGAATTCACCCAATCATAATTTGAAATTAAAAAAATTCAAGTGATTTGTTGTATGACGTCGATAATTTACGTCACCAAGATGCTTGGTGTGGGCTTGTACCCTGCTCCGACATGAATCCTGAGTTGATGCGTATCAACGTGCCACCCAGGAAGCCCAATGCAGATGGCGAGTTGTCGGCAAGAGTGCAACGACAGCACCTACTGGACGGATTCTGGAGCCGAGCTCTGAGTGGCGGGCCCGTTGATACGTATCAACGGGCCACACGTACAGCGCATGCAACGACCGAATGCTTCGCTCGATGCGCAATGACAATGGCCGCTGCGAGCGGTCACTCTGTTGATACGTATCAACAGAGTGACCCGAGAATGACGGTCGGGGCATTGCAAATCGACGATTGACGTTGATACGTATCAACGGGCCACGTTCTTCCACGAAAGCAATAGCTGAACTCTCAGATTGGAATGAAGTGACAACGCGTGCTGGGACTGGTCGATCTGTTGATACGTATCAACGTGGCGGTCCCGGGGATTGCAATTTGCGTTGCACGAAAATTCGTTCGGCGTTGATGCGTATCAACAAGCGATACGCCAGTTCAAAGGCGAGGATCAACTTCGCTCCTCAAGACGCAATGGCATCGCTTGTCTTGATGGCGCAGAGACGCGACATGGGGCGACGAGCGTGTTGATACGTATCAACGCGCTCGTCAGGGATCGGATGGTTAATGAAGAGATGCTGACACTGCTGGATCGAAGGGCGCCTATGTGATCTTGGGGTGTTGATACGTATCAACACCTCATGTCACGCGAGACTCCACGTTGACATTAGAAATCGAAGGCATATGGGAGGCTGACGTCGTTGATACGTATCAACCCATATTCAGACGTCGGATAGAAGTCGCGCGTTCGAATTGGGACAACAGAGTGAGCGAAATCGAGCTGGGTCGTTGCGGACCGTGCGTTGATACGTATCAACGATCTTGTACCGACGGACTACCGTACAGCCATAAGGGGGGCGGTTATGTGGAAATGAAGATTTCTCGATCGGAGCAACGTCGAGAATGCGCGGCGTCGCTCAAGTGCGTACGCCTTATATACTGATTTTCGGTAGAGCGTCTGACAGTGTCGCGAGTCTATATGTTTAAACTCCTAGTAAATCTCGGAGTTTGGCTATCAACGGAAGGGGGAAGTCCCAGATAATCCAGCACTTAGTGGCTTCAAATCGCCAAAGTCGGACCAAATCTAGGAGATGCTGACCTGGCGCCCGAGGCCGCAGTGCGGGGAGAGCAGGCCGAAATAGGGCAAGGCAGGCAGCGAGCATTTTTGTTCCTGGCGAGCGAAGTCCGGAGTACCGATGTTGCTCGCGGCCACGAAGGCGTTTGGCGACGGCGTTCACTTAGGTGACTTGCCAGTCTGCAGGGTTTGCTCGAGAAAGGACTCGGCTTCGCGATACTGCCTGCTCAACTCTGCCGTTGCATACACCGATGTCGTGTCGAGGGAATCATGACCGAGGAAAGTTCGCGCGCTTTCTAGGGTCATGCCACCAGCGATCGCGTGTGAGGCGAAGGTGTGCCGCAGCCAGTGCGGGCTGGCTGAGCTGAAGGCCCGTGCGTGCGGCGAATCCTCGCGCAGCGCCGTAGCGGTCGCTGCCGCGAAAAACTGCTTGATCGCCTTGTAGAGCATGACCGGATGGATCGGCCCGGTTTGCCGCGCGCGCGCCGCGAGCTCGGGCGCCGGATCGATTCTGCTCACCATCGCCGCGCGTTGGATCTCGCCGATTTCGACGTTCGACAGCAGCGCCGGGATCAGCGGGGTCGCGGCCGGGCAGGCGAGGGGATCGCGCGGCAGGCCGCGCGACTCCAGATAATCGCCCATCAGTTCCAGCACCGCCGGCACCAGCGGCACGAAGCGCTCCTTTGCGCGCTTTCCGACCACGCGCAGCAGTCGGATGGTCCCCAACTCCGGGCCCGCGTAACGCTCCTGCACGTCGTCCGTGAAGGCACCACACAACTCGGCGCGGCGCAGGCCGGTGCTGTACGCAAAGCCCAGCACAAAGCGCGTACGGGTCGCGGCCGCCGTGTCCGGCATCGCGTCGAGCACGCGCATCGCGAAACGCCAGGCATCGGAGGTCAAGCCGTGCTCGATCTGCAGCCGCGACTTCGCCGCCAGGCGCCGTTCGTTGCCGGCGGCATCGTGCGTGGCGCCGGTGAACACGCGGATCTTCGCGAACGCGTTGTGATCCAGATACTGCGCGTCGACCAGCTCACCGAAGAACTTCTTCAGCGCGGACAGCGCGTCCTGCCGGCTCTTGACCGATAGCGGCCCGCGGAACGGCCGCCACCCCAGATCGCTGCGATGCGCCGTGCCTGTCATGACCCATTGGTTGGCCGGCTGCGGATCGATCAGGAAGCCGTTGATGTAGTCGCGCGCATCGTCGGTGTCGAGGCTCGACAGCGCCATGCGCTTCACGAAGATCGCCCACAGCAGCAGCCGTTCGGCTTCGGTGCGGTAGCGCTGGCGCGTGTGCGGGTTCTCGTAGTCGGCGAGCCAGAAGTCGATCGCCTCACGGTCGTTGTTCGCGCGGCTGTTGTTCTTGACCAGATTGCGGTGCGCGCCGTGCGAGCCGTCCAGCTCGGGCGGCAGCAAGAAGCGCTCGAGCGGCACGATCGCGGTGACCGGGCCGGCTGCGGCGAGCGGCGGCCCCGGCAGCGTGCGCTCGGACGGGTGGGTTTGCGCGCCGGCGGCCAGCTGCAGGCCCGCGACGTCCCCGTAGTGGGCGAGCCACGCGGTGATGCGCCGGGCGCCGATCTCGCCCAGACGCGGCACACGCCGATACCAGCGGTAGCCGACCGCGTTGATCGTCTCAACCAGCTTGCCGATCGTGGTGAGGCCGACGTCGGCCAGGCGCAGCGCGACGGCGGTATCGAACCAGCCGAGCACGTGGTGTTCGGGGCTCGGGTCCTCGACCACCAGGCGCGCCAGCGCGTCGAGCGCCACCATCTGCCGGGCGCGCAGCCGGGCATTGCGCTGCTGGCGGCGCAGGGTCGCGCCGGCATCGGCGCTGGCCCCCGCGTGCCGGGCCGCGAACAGGTCGAGCAGCTCCTTTTCGGTATAGAAGCCGTCGGGATCGTGTTCGGCCGCGAAGTCTTCCAGCGACGGCGCGGCGTGCGCCTGAGCGTCGGCCGCCAGCGTCGCGGCGAGCGCGGCCGGACGGATCGCGAGTAGACGGGCTGTCGCGAAGTCCTGGCGCTTCCTGGCCGCGGCGACGAACGACGTCACGAGCCAGGTTCGCGTGGCGGCCGCCTTGCGGGCGTCGCGGCCGAAATCGAGATACTGGTCGGCCAGCTCGGCGAGCTCCAGTCCTTCCAGATAGCCGCGGAAGAAGGCGAGGTGCTGCAGGCCGATCCGGCGGGCGGCGGCCGCGTCGCGGCGGGCCTGACGCGAGCGCGATTTGCGGCGGGCGGCCGGCGTGGGCGCGCGGCGAGGTGCCGCCGGCAGCTCGCGAAACTCGACATCGAGCACGTCAGGTTCGTCGTTCGGCATGGGCGTGGTCAGGGGCTACGGAAACCGTGTTGTTCGATACAGTGCCGCGCGCCGGCCGGATGCATCGACGCGGCGCGCGCACAGCGAGGGTGGCGTGACGGCGCTGCGCTGATCAACGCTAACCGGCCGCCGGGCCTTGCCAGGCAAGGGGGCGGCGCAGCGACGCTAAGAAACGGGGCATTTTAGCCAATAAACTGAAGGGTAACATAGTAAGGACTATGTTACCCTTCATTTCGGGACATCGGGCGAACGCCCGAGGCTCGTGGGGCTCACACGACTAAAGTTGAGTCTAGGCCCGGCTGCCGGTGGCGGGCAGAGGGGAGGAAGGAGACGCGGCACGAACCGATGCCGTAGTCCGCGCAGGTCGGCCGGGCAGATTCGGCTGGAGCAACAGTCAGGTTGTGTGACACCGGAAGCCGGACCACGTAGTCAGCGCGAGTGATGACACCCGCACCGGCCCGCTGGTTGTGTGAGCGCTGGCCGGGCGGAAAACGTTCGCGATTGCTCTTGGCGAGCGTGGCTGCGACAGGTGTAAGCCGGAGTTCATTGGTGGGCTGCCCGCCGCAGGCAGTGGTGGGGCGGAGGCCAGCGATTTGCGTGTGTGCAGCGGGATGAGGTAGGGTGCAGCTTTGACTTTGTTGCCGAGGCTGTTCATGAACAAGCAGGAACTCATTGACGCGGTCGCAGCGGGCGCGGGCGTCAGCAAAACCGACGCGAGCAAAACCGTCCAGGCGGTCCTGGACGCGATCACGGACGCGGTGAGTCGCGGCGAATCGGTACAGCTGATCGGTTTCGGCGCGTTTTCGCAGGGGCAGCGCGCTGCCCGCACGGGACGTAATCCGACGACGGGCGCGGAGATTGCCATCCCGGCCGCGAATACTGTGAAGTTCACCGCCGGCAAGGCGTTCAAGGACGTGGTGAACGCACTGTGACGCAGCGTGATGTCGGGCAGGCCGCTTATGCGGGACTGCACCGTGAAATTGCCGATGTAGTCGCGTCGGCGCGCGAGGCGACGGCTCGCACGGTGAACGCCCTAATGACGGCGACATATTGGGAGATCGGGCGACGAATCGTTGAGTTCGAGCAGGGCGGGGAGGAACGGGCCGCTTATGGCGAGGCGGTGATTCGCCGTTTGGGCGCCGATCTGTCAGAGCGATTCGGTCGCGGCTTCGGATGGCGCAATCTCGCACAGATGCGCGCCTTTTACTTGACGTGGCCTGCGGATCGGATTGTGCAGACACTGTCTGCACAATCCACGCCTGCTCGGATTGTCCCGACAGCGTCTGCAAAATCAACCAAGGCAGCTGTGAAGGCGTCGACGGGCGTGGCGTTTGAGCTGAATGCTATCGCTCAGGCTTTTCCGTTGCCCTGGTCCGCCTACGTTCGCCTCCTCGCGGTGAAAGCGCAGGCTGCTCGCGACTTTTACGAGGCTGAAGCGTTGCGTGAGGGCTGGTCTGTGCGACAGCTTGACCGTCAGATCGGCAGTCAGCTCTATGAGCGGCTGGTGCTGTCACGCAACAAGGCGTCCTTGCTCGGAAAGGTGGCTGTAGCGCAACCCGGCGATCTTCTATCGCCTGAGGAAGCGATCCGCGATCCGTTCGTCCTCGAATTTCTTGACATGAAGGACGAATATTCGGAGTCGGATCTCGAAGCGGCCTTGATCCAGCACTTGGCGGATTTCCTCCTCGAGCTCGGCGATGACTTTGCGTTCATAGGTCGGCAACGGCGTCTACGGATCGATGACACCTGGTTTCGAGTCGATCTCGTGTTTTTTCACCGGCGCTTGCGATGCCTGCTCATTATCGATTTGAAGGTTGGGCGCTTCAGCTATGCGGACGCGGGGCAGATGCATCTCTACCTCAACTACGCGCGTGAACATTGGATGAAGCCCGGCGAAAACCCCCCGGTTGGCTTGATTCTGTGTGCTGAAAAAGGCGCGGCCGAGGCGCATTATGCACTCGACAACTTACCGAACAAGATACTCGCAGCGGAGTATCAGACGGTCCTCCCGGATGAGGCCACGTTCGCGCGAGAATTGGAACGTACCAGGGTCGAACTGGAGCGCCGGGGCCGCAAGGCGTGACTTCCCGTCCGAGGTTCCGAGGTGCTTAAATACGCGCGGATGGGCGAATACGATGAAGCGGGCGTCCGGTAAATTTTGATGTTGCTGGCACTGGCAATCAAGCTATGCGAAAACACTATACCTTGCGCCGACGGACACTGATGAAGGTGCAGCGAAGGGCTGTTTGTCTATGCCCCGCGGCGGCTGACAATCGGCGAGTCGAGGTAGGGTAACTGAACGCTAGCGAGAAGAGAATACAATGACCAACACTTCTCTCTGCGATGCCGACGAATCGCATCTGCGTTAACTGCATCGGCGACTACTACGCGTGGACTTGTCCAGTACCATACTCCTTTGGTGAGTTGATGGACCGTCGTGCGCCAGTGGTGCCTTATTACCCGAGGGCGCGCGCGTTCAGGCCAGTTGTTGGAGCGTTTGGTCGCCCTTCATGCGCCGCACCTCGATGACATAGCGTGCGATGTCCGGTATTTGACCATCCACCACGATCTCGACCACTGGCTTGGCGGGACCTCCGCGGGCATTGACCGGATAATCCTGGATTCGCTTGAACACATCGATCCCCCTCGCATGAGGCATCGGAAAGGTGTTCCCCGAATTCATGTGGCACAACCAGAGGCTTGGAGCGTACGCACGGATGAATGGGCCGCTGTTAATGGTCAACACATCATGTTCGAGATGTCGGTAATCCCGCGCCCCGAGCAGGCCATGCAAGCGGTGTTCTTCCGCCCAGAAGAAGACCTTGCCATTGATGAGCCTGTACCAGGCTTCCGGCGTGGTTCCGTCTATCAGGGCCCGTGCCAAGCGTTCGGGAGGCATCGGCTTTTGATCCCGCAGCACAATTTCGCCTGGCGCTTGAGGAAGCACAGCCATCTTGCTGGTCCGTTGAACGGTCTCATATTGGCCGCGAGCCTGGCCGGTGACGCCGAAGTGGTCCAGTACAGCTGAGGCCGACATCAGGCCGCGGTCTCGGATACTGGGCCACGTATCGGCTTCGGCCATATGAAAGATTCTTGGATAAGCGTCAATCAGTTTTTCGATTTCCACGAGGTATCCGACGTGTTGAGCGGGCGGTCCAATTCCGACGGTCGATGACGGAGCGAAGATCGTTCGTTCCGTCAGGCTCTCGCGGGAACCGGGTGTTGATGAGTGAAACCGGTGCTTGTGCGACGCGCTCCAGTTCTTCGACGAACTTGATGGTGTCTTCAGTGAGCTGCTCGAAGCGGCGGGCCTTGCTGTTACGCGCGTCGATATAGTCTGCGAAAGTGAGGACGATGTCGGTGGGCGCATTGAGTGCACAAGCCTTGCGGAACTGATCCCATTCGAACCAGCCCACACGCCGTTTGCGTTTGGTGGTGGAGGTCTTCTCCGCCTTATTCAGAGCTTCACGGTCCAAGCCTGCTTTTTCAGCAATAGCATCAAAGGTTGTGCCGTGCTTGAGCGGCCCCGATGTGTGCCCCTGGTCCCCATCGGGATCACCCACGCGGATAGGCATGGGGCGAATGACCACCAGGATCTTCCGCACCCGACTCGGTGAGATGCCTGCCTCGGCCAAGCAGCCCGCTACATTGGTGTCGCGCGAGGTTACGAACGGGTAGGTGCCGTGGAACAAACTGAGGCCGCTGCCTTGTGTTCCCTCAAGCAAGATAGATTGTCCGTTGCGGTAGGCATCTTCGAGGCGATCGGCTGTGCAGCCATGGTAATGACCCTCTGTTCCCACATAGGGTCGAAGCTCAGGGATGTCGCGCGCCAGACGAACGCTGGGTTTGCCGCGCTCCAGAATCCGCCTCGCGGTTGCCGCTCCGCTGCCGCTACCCGTCGAAGCGATTGTACCTACCAGATGTTTGCCTTCAGCTTCTCGGTCGGCCGGTTCGATGATGGTGGCGCGAGGGTCGATAAATAAACGATCTGCCGTGAGCCCACAATCGGCGATCTCCTTGAGCAATCCAGGCAGCCAGATAGTCATCCCCGGTCCGAGTAGGAGCTTCGCTTTGACGTCACGGGCGCCGGACGGGATGTGGTGGTAGGTATAGGCGCCATCAGCACTGGCGACGGTATGGCCAGCATTGGGGCCACCGACCCGCACCATGACATCGTACTCACGAGCCAGATAGGAAACGACGTTGCCTTTGCCTTCGCTGCCATATTGACCACCCACGATGACGTCGACACAGCGCACGTCGGGCGGGGTGTAAAGGTGTAGACGGGCCGCAACGCGCACCAGCGTATCTTGAGCGTCGGTGCGGGTCGTTGAGATTCGCACGTCCGCGTCATCCCTCAGCGCAAGGATGTCCGATTGCTCTTTGAGATGGTCAATTGCCTCATAGGGAGGCGCGCCTAACTGTTGTCCGTCGGTCGATGCGTAGCGGGAGAGCAGCGTCTCCTGGCTCGCATATAGGTGCACATGAACGAGACTTGGCCCGAAGTGCTTGCGAAACTCCGCAACCTGGTTCGGATCGGTGACATGGTCGACGACGACTGGCTGCTCGGAGGGAATCCCCTTAAGGCCAGCAAGGACGCCCAAGACGACCCACCGGGAGTGGGTGTCGACATTTTGCTTCAAACCTTGCTCAATGAGGTGCTGTCGGTCGGCGGACGAGGGGGCGAGTTCTAGCTGGGCCGCTAAGAGGTCCCGGGTGCGAACCACAAAGAAACCGAACTCCTTCTCCAGCAAGGTCGCGAGACCAGTTTTGCCGCTGCAGGTTTTGCCACTGATAATGACGATCTGGCGGTCACTCATGCTTCGACTCTCCAGGCTTTCATAATGCGCTGGGCGATGTCTGCTGGTGATAGTGCAGAAGTATCAAAGGTGTGGTCGGCAACGCTGCCGAGGGATCTCGCAGTGATCTCGTTTGAGTGAGCGATCACCTCTGCGTACGGTGTGTCTCCCGGCTTGGCGCGTTCGTTGTAGCGCTGCTCAAGCACTGCTTCGGGCGCGGTGAGGTGGATATGTCGGATATGTGGGCCGAAGCGGTGCCGGAAATGCAGCACCTGTCGAGGTTTTCGAACAGCGTCGAGAAGCCAGTTCGAGTGTTCGGGAGCACGATCGACCGTTGGAGCGGCGACTTCGTCGACGATCCAGGTGAAGTCGGTTTCGTCGTCCAGCCGGTCGCCTAACTCCTGCAGCTGATGTTTTTCTCCGTCGGCTGAGAGCGATTGCCCGTAAGACCGGAGGTAGCCGCTGCTGCTAACGCGGCGAAATTGAAAGCTGTCTTCCAATTCTTTGGCGATAGCCGATTTCCCGGCGCCCGAGGCGCCGCTCAACAAAAGCAGTTTTTCCATCGCACCGCCCCCCGAGGCTGTAGCCGCTGGCATTGCTGTTTTTTGAGTCAGCAAGATAGCTCGGACGAAGATCCGAGGAAATAGGATTATTTACTAATAATTTGTAGAGCTTTCCCAACAAAATACATTGGGGTTTTTGCTAGTCGTGCCGGATACTCGGCTACCTATATTGGTCCGCATAATCGGCGCGAATTCGGTGAGCTGGTCGCCGGGCGCTCGCCGGCCAAAAGCGGTAGTTCGCGCAGTTCCGATCAATGTCCGACCGAAGCGGCCAATTGCTGCAATCGGACGAGTATGCGATCTGCTCTTCGGTGAACTTGCTCTTCTTCACGGCGTGACCTCCTGGTCTCGATGACAACGTCATGCCAGAATTTTCCACCTCCAAATGGGATGGTTTTGTGGGCTAGGGTCATCCGGACGCATGCCGCGCGGCAGCAGTTCGTCGACGACGTCAAGCAGACTTCGCATGCGAGGCGTGTCGATCGAAGTGTCGCGTCCTAGTGTTGACGAGACACCAGCCGTCGTGCGGTGGGAGTGGGAGCGTCGGTGCGGTCGTCGGCGTCGAGGCAGCAGGGAGGGCGGCATAGCGGGGTGGATTCGCATGTTGATGTCCGCACAGAACTGACCCACTAGAGCTGAAAATTTTCATCGAATTTTGACCCACGTGATTGAATGCCCT
>NZ_CABVPW010000078.1:0-14199 GCF_902499025.1 Burkholderia lata
GGCGAGCCGATCCCGCCTGCGCCGCATCGCCCGCGAACGCCGCGCGCCAGCACCGGCGCGGCTTTGCGGGCCGCGCAGCCGTTTGTTCCGGGCGCGCGCCGCGCACGCCACCGGGATAACACCCATCTAGCCGCGCGCCGGCCGCATCGATATACCGTTCATGACACTGTCCACCTCACGTGCGATTCATGCGCGGGGGGATTTTATTCGGACGGAAATGCGGCCAATATGTCGGTTCGATCGAGGTCCGTCGCACGCGACGGCGAGCCGGCGCGCGATACCAACGCCAAGCGGGGAACAACGATGGTTGCTAGGTCACCTGACGCAAACGGGCACGCGGTGCCCGAGATGACGCATGTGTCCGTCACCGCGCCCGAAGACGGACGCAAGCTGTTCGTGATCATGCGTTCGCCCGACGAGCCGTTGCTTGCGCAACTGCGCGGGCTCGGCTGGGAAATTTCCGTCGCGAAGACGGCCGGCGCCGCGCAGAACATGACGTCCGGCGTGACCGTCGCCGCCGGGCTGGTCGATTTCACCGGGTTCACGTCGCGCGACTATCCGGCGCTTAAAGCGTGCCTGAGCCAGCCGTCGATCGGCTGGATTTCCATCGCGCAGGCCGGCATCACGATCAGCCCCGCGGTGCGCGAACTGATCCGCAGCTATTGCTTCGATTACGTGACCCTTCCGTTGCCCTACGAATGGATTTCGCACGTGCTCGGTCATGCGCGCGGGATGGCCGCGCTCGATCGCGTCGATGGCGCGGCCTATGCGGCGTCGATCGGCGAACACGGGATGATCGGCAACTGCGAGGCGATGCAGCAGCTGTTCAGCACGATCCGCAAGGTCGCGAAGACCGACGCGAGCGTGTTCATCTCGGGCGAGTCGGGCACCGGCAAGGAGTTGACGGCGCTCGCGATTCACGAGCGTTCCGGCCGCGGCAAGGGGCCGTTCGTCGCGATCAATTGCGGCGCGATTCCGCATCACCTGCTGCAGTCGGAACTGTTCGGCTACGAGCGCGGCGCGTTCACCGGCGCGAACCAGCGGCGTGCGGGCCGGATCGAATCGGCGAACGGCGGCACGCTGTTTCTCGACGAAATCGGCGACATGCCGGTCGAAAGCCAGGCGAGCCTGCTGCGCTTCCTGCAGGAAGGGAAGATCGAGCGGCTCGGCGGGCAGGAATCGATTCCGGTCGACGTGCGGATCATCTCGGCCACCCACGTGGATCTCGACGGCGCGGTCGAAGCCGGGCGCTTCCGTGCGGACCTGTATCACCGTCTGTGCGTGCTTCGTATCCACGAGCCGCCGCTGCGCGCGCGCGGCAAGGACATCGACATCCTCGCGCACTACGTGCTGCAGAAGTACAAGGCCGACAGCGGCCGCAAGATCAGCGGATTCACGTCGGCCGCGCTCGACGCGATGCGGCGCTACGAGTGGCCCGGCAATGTGCGCGAGCTGATCAACCGCGTGCGGCGCGCGATCGTGATGGCAGAGAGCCGGCTGCTGACGCCGCACGATCTCGGGCTCGACACGCCGGGCGAAACCGAACCCGTGACGCTCGAACAGGCGCGTGCGCTTGCCGAACGCACCGCGATCGAGAATGCGCTGCTGCGCAACGATCACCGCATCAACAAGGCTGCCGCCGAGCTCGGCATTTCGCGTGTGACGCTCTACCGGATGATGATCGAGCACGGGCTGAACGATCACGACAACAACGGCGGGAACGGCGATCACGACGGCACGACGCCCGGCGACGCGGGGCATCAGCGGGTCGGCTGAGCGGCGTGCGCGTGACGCGTGAACCGGTTCAGCGACAGGTCCTGAGCCGGTGCGGCGCGAATGTGACGGGCAGCGCGCACGGCACGACCGCGACGATGCGCCGCGCGCGGGCGAGGCGGGTCATCTCACGGCTCCCGTATCGCCGACGGCATGTAAAGCGCATGAAACATTTCGCTTCGGCCGCCACGCAAATTTGCGCGGCAAATCCGGGTGAACGGCCGGTTGCCCATCGGTAAAAATGCCGCGCTGCATTGTTCAGCCTTATCCGGCAAGGCCGGGCCGCGACGCACCCGATGCGTGCCGCGCGCCGCGTGTTTCAGTTTCGTAACTTCCCGCTTTCCGCCCCCGTTCCGGTTGCCACGCTGCCCGGTCAAACCCTTGTCCGGACGGGCTTGCGCGAAGCTGGCCCGCTCCTTGCGGAAGTGTGCGTGCGAAAGTCGACGATGCACGGTCCGCCCGGTTCGGCAGCGAACCCTGTCAGTACCGGCCAGGACACAGTCCGCGGGGATGCGGCGGCGGAGCGCGGCACAACAGCCGCGTTCCGGCGAGCACGGAGCGTCGTCGCCTGATCGTCGGAGCACCGGCCTCGTCCGGTTGCTGGAACAACCATCAGACTGATACGGGGAAGAAAAATGATCGATCGCCACACGCCGCGGCCGGCAGGCCGCGATCGCAGTGATTCGGAGCATCGCCGGTCGAACGTCGCACTCGCAGCCGGCCGGCATGCATCGACAGGCCATCTCTCCGCGCCCGGTGCGAGGCGGATCCGGCTGATTGCCGGTCATCCGCGCCGGGTCGGCACTTTCCTGCACGCGAACCCGATACGCAAGGGCATGTGCGCACGGGCGCCGGTACCTCGACGCCCGGTCTTCGCCTACTGACTGAAGCCGCACGATATCCGTTCGTGCCGGGCATCGTCGTCGCGAACGATCAATCTGGAATCCGAATGAAATGCGCAGCGTCGTGCCGCACGTGCGACGGATGATGCATTCGAAGTGACGGCAAACGGCATCGAGCCGTTGCCGTCCGGTTGTGAGGGGAGGGGCGGTCGGACGCGCGCGACGGGAGTGGCGCCCGTACGCGCGCGACGCCGTTTCAGCCGCCGTAGATGTCGAAGTCGAAGTACTTCGACGCGAGCCGCTTGTAGGTACCGTCCTTGACCATGTCGAGGATGGCGCCATCGATCTTTGCCTTCAGGTCGGTGTCCTCCTTGCGCAGCCCGATGCCCGCGCCGATGCCGAGCACCTTGTCGTCGACGAGCTCGGGGCCGACGAACGTGTAGTTCGCGCCGCGCGACGATTTCAGGAACCCGATGGCCGCCTGCACTTCGTCCTGCAGCGCCGCGTCGAGGCGGCCCGAGGTCAGGTCCGCGTACACGCCGTCCTGGTTCTGGTACGACACGACGTTCGCGCCTTGCTTGCCCCAGTACGCCTTCGCATACGTTTCCTGCGTCGTGCCCTGCTCGACGCCGATCGATTTGCCCTTCAGCGATTCGGCCGTCGGCAGCAGCGGCGAGCCCTTCTTCACGACGAGCCGCGTCGGCTGGTTGTAGATTTTCGTCGTGAAGCCGATCTGCTGCGCACGCTGCGGCGTGATCGACATCGACGACAGCACCGCGTCGAACTTCTTCGCCTTCAGCGCCGGAATCATCCCGTCGAAATCATTCTCGAGCCACACGCACTTCGCCTTCAGGCGTGCGCAGATCTCGTTGCCGAGGTCGATGTCGAAGCCGACGAGCTTGCCGTCGGGTGCCTTCGACTCGAACGGCGCGTAGCTGGCATCGGTGCCGAAGCGGATCGTGGTCCAGTCCTTCGCGACGGCGGGGCCTGCGGATACCGCGAGCAGGGCGATCGAAACAGCGGCAATCAGTCTCTTCATGGTGCGTTCCTTGGCGGGGTGCTTCCGGTTTCTGTGCGACACGGTTTCACGGACCCGAACCGCATCTGCGCACGGTGTCCGCACGGCCATTAACGCAGAAAATAAAATAAGAGTCCAGAATGGACAAAAAATATCGTTTTGTCGGATATGCAGGCCGATCGGCGGGTCTTGACCCTTGCAAAAATACGAAAATGGACTAATCTTGTTAGTAAATTCGTTTCGAGACTAACGATCATGTCACAGCCCGCCTATGAATCGCACTCCGCCCCGCCGCAGGCCTCGGTCGCGCAGATGTCGGCGGCCGGCCTGCGTGCGTTTTTCAACATCGCGCGCGACTGGGAGCTGACGATCGACGAGCAGATCGTGCTGCTCGGGTCGCCCGGCCGTTCGACGTTCTTCAAGTGGAAGTCCACGCCGGAATCGGCGCGGCTGCCGCGCGATACGCTCGAGCGGCTATCGCTGTTGCTCGGCATCTACAAGGCGCTGCAGATCCTGCTGCCGCAGCCGGCCGCGGCCGATGCGTGGGTCAAGCGGCCCAACGACGCGGCGCCGTTCGGCGGCAAGCGCGCACTCGACCGGATGCTCGCCGGCAACGTCGGCGATCTGGTCGCCATCCGGCAATATCTCGACGCGATGCGAGGTGGCTGGGCGTGACAATGCCGATCCAAGCACAACAATGGCCCACGACCGCGGTCGACTGGGCACCTGCCTATCGCGTGATTCCCACCCGTTTTCCGGCGATCAACCTGTTCGACCGCGTGGCCTCGGCGGACGATTTCGACGCGCTTTACGCACTCGAATCGCTGACCAACGACCGCATCCGCAACGAAGTCGGCACGCTCGACCTCGTGCCGCCCGCCGAGCGCCGCTACGGGCAGGGCTGGGGGCCGATCATGGCCGCGTTCACGCACCTGAATCCGCAGGGCAGCCGCTTTTCCGACGGCAGCTATGGCGTGTTCTACTGCGGGCGTTCGCGCGATACGGCGATCGCCGAAACGCGTTATCACAGCGCGCTGTTCCTGGAAGCGACGAAGGAGCCGCCGATGCGCCAGCAGATGCGGCTCTACACGGTGATCGCGCAAGGCGATGTGGCCGACATACGCACGTGGCCGCAACGCGATCCGGCGTTGCTGCACCCGCTCGACTACAGCGCCGGGCAGGCGCTCGGTCGCGCGGTGCGCCATGCGGGCGGCGCGGGGATCGTCTATCCGTCGGTGCGCGACCCGCGCGGCGAGTGCCTGGCGGCGTTTCGCACCGCGCTGCTGCGCGATTGCCATCACGCGGCCTACCTCGAATACAACTGGAACGGCTCGGCCGTCGATGCGGTGTTCGAACTGAACCAGGTCGGCTAGGGCCCGCGCGCGGGTGTCATGGCAGCGGCCAGTCGCCCGCGTGGCGTTCGCGCGCTTCGGCCTGCGTCATCGACCAGGTGCGGCCGGTGCGCGGCTCGGCGAGCGTGAGCCGCCCGGCCGGTGCGAACGCGCCCGTGTCGATGAACCACTGCGCGCCGATCCGCTGCGGCGCACGCACCGGCGTGTGCCCGGTACAGGTCAGCGACAGCCCGGCCTGCCGCACCGGATCGGCGAGCCCCTGGACGAGATCGCGGCCCCAGATCAGCCGCTCGCGCACGTCGTGCGAATAGCTGCCCGTGTCGAGATCGGCGTCCGAGCCGAAGAATTCCGCATGCAGCACGTTGAAGCGCCCGGGGCCGTCGCCGATCACGCGCACCAGCGGCAGCGCGTCGACGCGCGCCGCATGCGCGCGCAGCCGTTCCGGCGGCAGGTCGGCGCCCCAGTCGCCGCCGATCCCGCGCCACGCGTCGGGCGACAGCTTGCCGCGCGCCACGAGACTCATCACTTCCTCGTGATTGCCGCGCACGACGTGGCACCACGGGCGGTCGAGCAGGTCGAGCGTGGTTTCGGAGGCAGGGCCGCGGTCGACGAGGTCGCCGACCGAGAACAGGCGGTCGCGAGCCGGATCGAAGCGGGTGTCGTGCAGCAGTGCGCGCAGCACATCCACGCAGCCGTGCAGGTCGCCGACGACGAAGTCGCGGCCGGCCGTGTTCGCCGGATGGTGGCAGAGGGGGGCGGTGGCAGTCATCCCAATATCTTAGGCGCTCGCGCCCATCGCCACGTCACGATGGAATGACGATAATCGGGGCAGTACCCGCCGGTGCGGCGCAGCGGGCTGTCCTGCACGCCGGCCGAAACCTTTCCATCCGCTTTCGAAATCACACGATGACGCTTTATCCGCAGGTATTACGCAACCGGCCGCGCATGGTCGCGGCGTTCGTCGCCGGCGTGCTGTGCGCGCTGCTGCTGCCGTTTCCGCTGCGTCCGACCGTGCGT
Source organism: Burkholderia lata (assembly GCF_902499025.1). Classification (GTDB taxonomy): domain Bacteria; phylum Pseudomonadota; class Gammaproteobacteria; order Burkholderiales; family Burkholderiaceae; genus Burkholderia; species Burkholderia lata_C. The sequence continues at coordinate 6,003 of NZ_CABVPW010000078.1, forward strand.
GCGCTGATCGGCTGGGATTGCGCGATCTGGCTGTATCTCGTACTGATGTGGGTGCGCATGGTCACTGCGCACCATCACAAGGTGCGCGAAGTCGCGATCCGCGAAGATGAAAACGCGACGACCGTGCTGACCGTCGTGTGCATCGCGACCGTCGCGAGCGTCGCCGCGATCGCGATCGAGCTCGCCACGGCCAAGAGCGTCGGCTTCAGCGCGGGGCTCAGCCACTACGCGATCACGGGCGCGACGCTGTTCGGCGCGTGGTTCCTGATCCCGACGATCTTCACGCTGCACTACGCGCGGCTCTATTACGGTTCGCCGAGCGGCGATCGCGCACTGCGCTTCCCGGACAAGAACCCCGAACCCGACTACTGGGATTTCCTGTATTTCGCGTTCACGATCGCGGTCGCGTCGCAGACGGCCGACGTGTCGACGACGAACCGCTCCGCGCGGCGCTCGGTGCTCGCGCAGTCGATCCTGTCGTTCTACTTCAACATGGCCGTGCTCGGGCTGTCGATCAACGTCGCGGCGGGCCTGCTGAGCTGACGCAGGCCAAGGCTACTTGAGCAGTTCGTACGGGCCGCCGCGCTCCAGTGCCCGCTGGTATGCCGGCCTCGCGTGGATCGCGTCGAGAAAGCGCGCGATCGCCGGATGCCGGCTGTCGCCCCCGCGCGCGGTCGCGGCTTCGAGCGGAAAGCTCATCTGGATGTCGGCTGCGCTGAAAGCGTCGCCGACGAACCAGCCGGTGCGGCTCAGCGTGGCGTCGATATAGCCGAGATGCAGCGCGATCTGCGGATCGACGAAGCTCGATTGCAGCGTGTCGGCGATCTTGCGCGCGATCGGCCGTGCGAAGAACGGCATCGGCGCATGCGCGATCCGCAGCGCGACGAGCTTGAGCAGCAGCGGCGGCATCGCCGACCCTTCCGCGTAGTGCAGCCAGTACGTGTAGTCGTGCCGCTCGGGCGTGCCGGGCTGCGGCGCGAGGCGCCCGTTGCCGTAGCGTTCGACCAGGTACTCGATGATCGCGCCCGATTCGGCGTACGTGCGGCCGTCGTCGGTGACAACGGGCGACTTGCCGAGCGGATGGATCGCACGCAACTCGGGTGGCGCGAGCATCGTCTTCGGATCGCGCGCGTAGCGCACGATCTCGTACGGCACATCCAGTTCTTCGAGCAGCCAGAGCACGCGCTGCGAGCGCGAGTTGTTCAGGTGATGGACGGTGAGCATGTCGACGCCGGAAGTGGGGGCGGGAACGACATCATACCCAGCACGTGCGGCGCGTACGCGAAACGTATCGCGCGCCGTGACGAGCCGTGTCTAGCCAACCGTGTCTGGCGCGACCGCGTCTAACCGACCGCCCCGATCCATCATGCGCGCCGCACTGCGATCCACGCGCCCCAGAACAGGCTCGCGAAAAAGCGCAGCGGCGCATCGAAGCCCGCATCGCGCAGCAGGCCGAACACGGCGTCCTCGGACGCGGGCGGATCGGCGCCCTGCAGGATCTTCGCGAGTTGCGCGCGCACCGCGTCGGGCGTTGCGCCTTTCATGCGCCAGCGTTGCTGCCATGCGTCGAGCAGGCGAGGGTGGTCCGCGTAGCGGCGATGGTTGCCGGCGAGCACGAGCGGCGCGCCGGGCTTCAGGCGCCGCGCGATCGCATGCAGCAGCGCCGCCTTCGCTTCGTCGCCCGGGACATGATGCAGCACGCCGATCAGTGTCGCGCCGTCGAACGCGGGCGCATCGGGCAACGCATCGACACCGTCCTCGACGAATGCCGTGCGCGCGCCGAAGCCCGCGGCCTCGACGTTCGAGCGCGCGAGCGCGAGCATCGGCACGGACGGGTCGACGGCCGTGAACCGCCAGCCCGGCTCGAGCGCGGCCGTCACGCAGATTTCCTGCCCCGTGCCGCCCGCGCCCGCGACGAGAATCTGCGCATCGGGTACATCGATCGCCGACGCGAGCATGCACGCGGTGAGTTCGTGGCACGCATCGTAGCCGGCGAGTGCGATGCGGGATTGCTCGGCGTATTCGTGGGCGCGTGCCGGATCGAATTTGGCGGCGCTGGCGGGAAGCGACATGGCGGGTTCCTCGGGTGGGGGGCGGACGACGTGTCCGCGAGCATGGCGCAGAGCGTAAGCGTGCGCGGCCGGTGCAACAAGGCGAGCAGTCATTCCGGTATGCCGGCTACCTGACTCGCCGGCATCTGCCGGAATGCGGGTTTTCCAGGGGTCGATTCGTATTTAAAAATGTCCGGGAACGATGCATCGCGGTGGCGAATCCGGCGCATACTCGTTTCTCTCCCCCCGCCTGGCCGTCGCATGCCGGGCCCCGATGTGCCGCGCCGATGACGCGGCCATGCCGCTCGGTACGCACGAGGAGCGCATGATGTCCGATTGTCCGCACGATCCGTATGCGCAGCACCATATTCACTGCTTGCCGTTCGGTGCACAGCCCTGTGGCGCGCTTGGCACATCGCCACGCACGCATTTTCGCGTGTGGGCGCCGGGCAGCACGCAGGTCCAGCTCGAACTCGATACCGGCTTCGGCCCGCTGCTCGTGCCGATGGCGGCCGCCGGCACGAACTGGTTCGAAGTCTTTGCCGATTGCGGTGCGGGGGCGCTTTACCGCTATCGCCTCGACGATACGGTATCGATTCCCGATCCCGCGTCGCGCTCCCAACCCGAAGGGCTCAATGGCCCGAGCGCGGTCGTCGATCCGCGCGCGTTCACGTGGCGCCAGACGTTCTGGCACGGACGTGCATGGGAAGACATCGCGCTCTATGCGATTCGCCCGCACGCGGTGGGCGGCTTCGATGGCGTGCGCCGGCGTTTGCCGCAACTCGCGCGACTCGGCGTAACTGCGCTGGAGTTGCTGGCTTCGCCGCACGACAGCCTGCCGTTCGCGCCGCTCGCGGCCGAAGGCGGCCCCGACGCGCTGAAGGCACTGATCGACGACGCGCATGGCTACGGTCTCGCGGTGCTGCTGGAGCTCGACTATGCGCGCTTCGGCAGCGGCACGGATGCGCTGCGGCACTACGCGGCACCGTTCTTCCATACGCGCGACGATCCGCTGCAGGCGCCGCCGCTCGCGCTGGATCATCCGGAAGTCTGCGATTTCTTTTGCGACAACGCGCTGTACTGGATCGACGAGTACCGTTGCGACGGGCTGCGCCTGCGCGAAGCCGACCGCATCGGCGTGTCGTGGCTGCGCGAGATCGCGGACCGCGTGCGGGCGGCCGTGCCGGCCGACCGTCTCATCCATCTCGTACTCGGCAGCGAGCGGCATCCGGCGCATCTTGCCGATACCCATTTCGATGCGCAGTGGAACGGGTGCGGCGAACGCGCGCTACACCGGCTGACGGGGCGTGACGCGTCGGCCCACGAAGGCATTTCCACGCACCAGTCGATCCATACGCTCGCCCGTGCGCTGACCGCGGCCGGGGCGGCATTCCAGCCGGCCGGGTCGGGAGAAGGCATGACAGGCGACAGCGGGCTGTCGTTGACGTCGCTGGTGCTCTCCGATGGCGCGTGGCGCGACAGCGGGCAGGGCGACCACGGGCAGGAGGCCGGTCTGGCCGCACTTGCGCTGTCGCTGCTCACGCCGCAGATTCCGTTGATCTTCGACGAAACCGCGCGCGACGTCGATCGCGCGCATTTCGTGCAGTCGGCGCTCGCGGTGCGCGCGAAGCTGATCGCGCCGCGGCTGTCCGATTGCCGGCCGCAGGATGCGCGTGCGCTGAAGTCGGACGGCGACGGCGATGCCGACGCGCTGCTCGCAGCATGGCGGCTCGCCGACGACGAGACGCTGACGATTGCGTTGAACCTGTCGCCCGAGGCACTGCCGTTCGACGCACCGAAAGGGCGGGTCGTGTTCGAGACGCCGGCGCGTGCGCGCGACCGGGTCGATGAAGGGGTATTGCCGCCGTATGCGCTCGTCGCGTGGCTGACGGGTGACGTCAACCGGTATGCGCTCACACACGATGCGCGTCGCATCGATGACGGTGCGTGGCGCGGCATGCGTCCGAACCTGAACGCATGACGATGTGAACGGGTAAGAGACCGAACGGCCGGGCGCATCTGCGCCCGGCTGCACCGCAGGAAATCCCGAGCTACCAGAATCCGCGAATGCCCGCGATGCCGTAGGCGCCGTGGCGGCGTGCATCGTCGAGGTGGGTACGCGTCATGCCGCCGAGTGCGAAAACGGGCATCGCGGCCGCGGCGGCCAGCGCATCGAACTGCGCCCAGCCGAGCGTCGGTGCACCGGGGTGGCTGAGTGTCGGCAACACGGGCGACAGCGTGACGAAATCCGCGCCGGCGCGCGCGGCCAGCAGCAGGTCGTCGCGCGTGTGACAGGCGGCGGATACCCGGCGTCCGGCCGGCAACGGCCGCTGCGTGGCGGCGCGCAACGCGGTGCCGTCGAGATGCCAGCCGGCGCCGTCGAGCCGCATCACGCCGGCCGCATCGATCGGGCCGTTCAGCATCAGGTGCGCGCCGGCCGCATCGCAACGCGCGAGCGCTTCGGTGGCGAGTGCAACGAACGCGGCTGCATCGAGCGATTTCACGCGCAGTTGCACGAGCGTCTCGCCGCGCGCGAGCACGGCCGACAGCCGATCGAGGAACACCGCGCAATCGGCCGCCGACGCGGACGCCGGCTCCGGCGTGATCACGCAGCAGCGCGGCAGCGTGGCGTTCGTCACGTGCGGCGAAGCGCGGCCGTCATTCGTCGGCCTCTTTCGCGATCTTCGGATAGACGCGCACGAGCACGATGCGCGGCCCGTTCATCTTCTTCACGACGACGTCGAAGCGGTCGAACGACACGCGCTGCCCTTCGGTCGGCAGGTCGCTGAGCGCCTGGATCACGAGGCCGCCGACCGATTCCGCTCGGCCTTCGTCGATGTCGATGCCGAGCGCCTGTTCGAGCGACACGACGGGCAGGCTGCCCTTGCCCATCAGCGTGCCGTCGTCGAGGCGGCTCCAGTCGGCGTCGCCCTGGCGGAACTCGTCGTGGATCTGGCCGACCAGCGCGCCGAGCAGGTTGTCGAGCGTCAGGAAGCCGATTGGTTTCTCCCCCTTGTTGCCGACCAGCGCGAAGTGCGGTGCGCCCTTGCGGAAGCGGCGGAACAGGTCGAGCGCCGGCGTGTCGGGCCTCACGTACTGCACGGGGCGCACATAGTCGGACAGATCCTCGAGCGCCGCGCCGGCGTGACGCGCGAGCAGCAGGTCCTTCAGGTGAATCAGCCCGCTTACCTGTTCGCGCGACGCATCCTCGAACAGCGGATAGCGGCTGAAGCGGTGGCGCGCGACGATTTCCATGTTGTCGGGCAGCGGCAGGTCGCGGCGCAGGCCGATCATTTCATGGGCCGGCCGCATCAGGTCCGATACCGTCATCGACGAAAAATCGAGCGAATGCGCGAGCGTGTTCCACTCGTCGTTGCTGTACGTGCCGCGCGCCGGCTGGGCCGGATTGCCGGCCGTGCTGCGGCGGCTGCGCAGGATCAGCTTCAGCTCGTCGGTCGAGTAGTGGGCGTCGCCGCCGTGGTCGGCGGACAGCCCCGCGAGCCGCAGCACCGCGTTGGCGCTGTTGTTGAGCACCCAGATCGCCGGATACATCGCCCAGTAGAACGCATAGAGCGGCAGCGCGACCCACAGGCCGACCTTCTCCGACTGGCGGATCGCCATCGATTTCGGTGCCAGCTCGCCGACGACGATGTGCAGGAACGAGATCAGCGAGAACGCGAACACGAGCGAGATCAGGTGCACGACGCGTTCGGACTGCACGCCGATCAGGTCGAGCAGCGGGCCGAGCAGTTGCGCGAAGGCCGGTTCGCCGACCCAGCCGAGGCCGAGCGACGCGAGCGTGATACCGAGCTGGCACGCGGAAAGATACGCGTCGAGCCGGCCGTGCACGATGCCGAGGATGCGGCCGCGCAGGCCGTGCTTGCGGGCCAGTGTCTTGACGCGCGTGGCGCGCAGTTTGACGAGGCCGAATTCGGCCGCGACGAAGAACCCGTTCAGGGCCACCAGGAACAACGCGCCGATGAGCGCGAAGATCTGTAACAAAGAAACACTCCGGTTATGACAGGCCCATCAGTATAGAGCCAGAAAGGAATTTGTAATGTATCGGGCAGCCGAATGCTTACACCGGCGCCTCGCAGGGGACGGAGAACGTGATGGTGGCCGTGGCGCCATCGGCGAACGCGTCGTGCGAGAACGTGCCGCCGTGTGCGAGCGCGACGCGCTGGCAGAGCGCGAGCGTCCAGGCGATCCGCTTGGCATCGCGCTCGCGCAGCATCTCGCGCCGTGCGAACGGTTCGAACGCGTGCGGCTGCGCGGGATCGGCGAGCGCGCCGGCGTTGACGGTGCAGGTGGCGCGCGCGGCGAACTGCACGCCGTCGCGTGCGCACGCGAACGTCACGCGGCTGCCGGCGGCGCTGGCTTCGACGGCTGCCGTCAGCATCGTCCAGAGCGCCTGCGCGATGCGTTCGCGGTCGGCGGTCAGCGACGGTTCGCCGTCCGGCAGCGTCGCGTCGAGCGTGACCTGCCGTGCGTCGGCGAGCGCGAAACGACCGAGCGCGATCGTGCCGTCGAGCAGCGCGCGCAGGGCGAACGGCTGCGGCTGGAGTGCGAGCGTGCGGGTTTCCGCGCGCGGCGCGTCGAGCACGTCGTCGATCAGCGCGACCTGCTGGTCGATCCCGGTGCGGATGCCCGCGAGTGCGCGCTGCAGGTTCGGGTCGGCGTTGGCGAGCTGGCGCTCGAGCACGTAGGCCCAGCTATGCATCGCGTTCAGCGGGCTGCGCAGGTCGTGCGACGCGGTGGAGAGCGCCTGGTCGCGCAGGAACAGCGCCGCCTGGGTGGTGTAATGCGCTGCGCGTTCGCGCAGCAGGTCGGCGGCGGGATCGACGGAAGTGGACGTCACGGAGCTGGCCTGTCGGAAGCGGTTGGCGTGGAAGTCACGCGAACCGCCATTATAGGGACGGTGCGTGTCACGCCGGCAGCGCGTCCTCGTCCTTTTTCCGGGCGTCGCCGTTCGGCAGCAGCTGGCACGCGAGCAGGCCGGCCAGCATCAGCGCGCAGCCGACGAGCGCGCGCAGCGTCAGCGTTTCGCCGAGCGCAGCCCAGCCGGCGATCGCCGCGAATACGCCTTCCATGCTGAAGATCACGGCCGCGTGCGCCGGCGCCGCGTCGCGTTGCGCGACGACCTGCAGTGTATAGCCGACGCCGACCGACAGCAGGCCGCCGTACAGCAGCGTCGGCAACGCGTTGCGCAGCATCGTGCCGCTGACCGGCTCGATGACGAGGCCGACCGCGAGGCACGCCACGCCGCACACGACGAACTGCATGAAGGCGAGCACGAGCGGATTGTGGCGCTTCGCGAAATGGCCGACGGCCATCACGTGCGCGGCGATGATCACGGCGCCGGCGAGCTGGAACCAGTCGCCGTACAGCACCGAGAAGTGCTCGTTGATGCTGAGGAAATACAGGCCGATCGCCGCGAGCAACGCGCCGAACCACGTGCCCGGGCCGATCCGGTGCCGCGCGAACACGCCCATCAGCGGCACGATCACGACGTACAGCGAGCTGATGAAGCCCGCGTTGGCGATGCGCGTGTACTGCAGGCCGATCTGCTGCAGCGAAATCGATACCGCCAGCAGCCCGCCGAGCGCGAGGCCCGGCAGCAGCAGCGCCGGCTCGCGGCGGATTGCCGCGAACTGCGCGCGCGACGCCGTGTTCAGCATCAGCAGCGGCACCAGCACCAGTGCGCCGAGCAGGAAGCGGAGCCCCGTGAACAGGAACGGCCCGATCACGTCGAGACTCAGGCGTTGGGCGACGAAAGCCGAACCCCAGATGGCGGCGGCGGCGAGCATCAGCAGGTTGGCACGGAGGTGCTTGCGGGCTTCGGGCTTCATTGGAATTCTTCTGAAGATTGCGGGCGGCGTAATCCGCCAGTTTACGCCGAGATTGCAAGGCTGTCGGCAAACCTTCGCAATGCGGCGGCGGCGCGTGCGTCGCGTACGCGCGAATACAGCACGACCTGCGACAGCGGCAGCGGCGGCAGCCCGAATTTCGCGCCGACGTCGACCAGCGTGCGCGGTGCGACACGCCGTGCCAGCGGGCAGACGGCGAGCCCCGCGGCAGCGGCGGCCGTGACCGCCGCCACGCCGCCGCCCGTAAAGCGCTCGCGCCACGGCCGCCCCGCATGGTCG
>NZ_CABVPW010000079.1:0-12661 GCF_902499025.1 Burkholderia lata
CGCCCGCCACGCCGTCGCGCGCGCCGCCCGCCTCGGGCAGCCGCGGCGTGACGCGGCGCACGTAGCGCCCCTGCGCGAACAGCAGCGGGCCGAGGGCGGCGGTGGCGAACGGGTATCCCATGATGTCGATCCGGTGGCGGTTCAGGTGATTCAGGCGGGCCGGCGCGGGGTGGCGCCGGCGTGCGCCTATTGTGGCCGATCGGTGCGTGAACGGGGCCGGATTGGCCGGACGGACAGGGGGCGGCCGGCCCGTCGGCCCGCGCAGCCCCGCCCGGCGGCGCTCCCGAAAAGCGCGCCGCCGACGTGTTAACATGCGCGTCCTGCCCGCGTGTCCGCTTGCTTCGCCAGCCCGCCGCGCACGGCATCCTCCAGGCGTTCCGCCGTCAACCGCAACACCATCCGTCATCATGTCCGCAGGCCTCAATTCCGCCCAGAACGAAGCGGTGCGCTACCTCGACGGCCCCTGTCTCGTGCTCGCCGGCGCGGGCAGCGGCAAGACCCGCGTGATCACGCAGAAGATCGCGCACCTGATCGAAGCGAAAGGCTTCGAGCCGCGCCACATCGCGGCCGTCACGTTCACGAACAAGGCGGCCGCCGAAATGCGCGAGCGCGTGTCGAAGCTGCTCGAGGGCAAGACGCTCACCACGCCGGGCAAGGAAGGCCGCAAGGTGCCCGTCAACCAGCTCACCGTCTGTACGTTCCACTCGCTGGGCGTGCAGATCCTGCGCCAGGAGGCCGAGCACGTCGGCCTGAAGCCGCAGTTCTCGATCATGGATTCGGACGACTGCTTCGGGATGATCCAGGAGCAGATCGGCACGACCGACAAGGGCCTGATCCGCAAGATCCAGAGCACCATCTCGCTGTGGAAGAACGGCCTGATCATGCCCGAGGAAGCGATGACGATCGCGGCCAACGAGGACGAGCACCAGGCCGCTCTGGTCTACCGCAACTACGTCGCGACGCTGCATGCGTACCAGGCGGTCGACTTCGACGACCTGATCCGCCTGCCCGCCGAGCTGTTCGCGAAGAACGAGCCCGTGCGCGACCGCTGGCAGAACAAGCTGCGCTACCTGCTGATCGACGAGTACCAGGACACCAACGCGTGCCAGTACGAGCTGCTGAAGCTGCTCGCCGGCCCGCGCGCGGCGTTCACCGCGGTGGGCGACGACGACCAGGCGATCTACGGCTGGCGCGGAGCGACGCTCGAGAACCTCGCGCAGCTCGGCAAGGATTTCCCGAAGCTGCATCTGGTCAAGCTCGAGCAGAACTACCGGTCGACGGTGCGCATCCTCACCGCCGCGAACAACGTGATCGCGAACAACCCGAAACTGTTCGAGAAGAAGCTGTGGTCCGAGCACGGGATGGGCGATTCGATCACCGTCACGCCGTGCAACGACGAGGAGCATGAAGCCGAATCGGTCGTGTTCCGGCTGTCCGCGCACAAGTTCGAGCGGCGCGCGCAGTTCCGCGACTACGCGATCCTGTACCGCGGCAACTTCCAGGCGCGGATCTTCGAGCAGGTGCTGCGCCGCGAGCGGATCCCGTACGTGCTGTCGGGCGGGCAGTCGTTCTTCGACAAGGCCGAGATCAAGGATCTGTGCGCGTACCTGCGGCTGATCGCGAACGCCGACGACGATCCCGCATTCATCCGCGCGGTCACGACGCCGCGCCGCGGGATCGGCAACACGACGCTCGAAGCGCTCGGCTCGTTCGCGGGCCAGGCGAAGGTGTCGCTGTTCGAGGCCGTGTACATGGGCGGGATCGAGGCGCGGCTGTCCGCGCGGCAGGTCGAGCCGCTGCGGATGTTCTGCGACTTCATCCAGCGCCTGACCGACCGCGCGGACAAGGAACCTGCAACGGTCGTGCTCGACGACATGATGGAGGCGATCCACTACGAGGCGTACCTGTACGACGCGTTCGACGAACGGCAGGCGCAGTCGAAGTGGCAGAACGTGCTCGAATTCCTCGAATGGCTGAAGCGCAAGGGCACCAAGCCCGAGTCGGAGGCCGTCGACGGCGAAGCGGAAGGCTTCCACAACGCGGACGGGCTCGCCGATACGGGCAAGAACCTGCTCGGCCTGATCCAGACCGTCGCGCTGATGTCGATGCTCGAGGGCAAGGATGAAGACCCGGACGCCGTGCGGCTGTCGACCGTCCATGCGTCGAAGGGGCTCGAGTATCCGCATGTGTTCCTGGTCGGCGTCGAGGAGGGCATCATGCCGCACCGCGGTGGCAGCGAGGACGACGGCCCGATCGACAACGAGCGGATCGAGGAGGAGCGCCGGCTGATGTACGTCGCGATCACGCGTGCGCAGCGCAGCCTGCACCTGAACTGGTGCAAGAAGCGCAAGCGGGCGCGCGAGACGGTCGTGTGCGAACCGTCGCGCTTCATCCCGGAGATGGGGCTCGACGACGCGCCGCCGCCGACGCCGGAAGAGGCGCCGATGTCGCCGAAGGACCGGCTCGCGAGCCTGAAGGCGTTGCTGCAGAAGTGATGAGGCGCCGCCGCCGGGCGCACGGCGTTCCGGCGATCCAGTGACGCCGACAAAACAAAACCCCCGCGATGCGTATGCGTCGCGGGGGTTTTTTACTGACGGCCGGGTGGGCTTACTTCGACGCGTTGACCATGTAGTCGACGGCGGCCTTCACGTCGGCGTCCGACGCGTTCGACCCGCCCTTCGGCGGCATCGCGCCCTTGCCGTGCAGCGCGTAGTTGTAGACCGTATCCATCGAGTCCTTCAGGCGCGGCGCCCAGTCTTCCTTGCTGCCGAACTTCGGCGCGCCGAGCACGCCCGCCGCGTGGCAGGCCTGGCAGGTCGACGTGTACAGCGCCTTGCCGGCGTCGGCGCCGGCCGGGGCGGCCGCGGCCGCCGGTGCTTCACCGGCCTTCGGGATCGCGGCGAGCGCAGCCTGGGCCGCGGCGATTTGCGCGCTCGCGGCGTCCGCCGGGCCTGACGCGCCCGCGGCGCCGCTGGCGGGTTGCGCCGCGTTGGCGGCCGGTGCGGCCGGTTCGGGGAAGTTCGCGCCGTCGTTGTTCGCCATGTAGACGATCGCACGGGCGATTTCATAGTCGCTGACGTCGTCGGGGCTCGTGCCGCCGCGCGGCGGCATCGCGCCCTTGCCGGCCAGCGCCGTCTTCAGCAGCGTGTCGAAGCCTTGCGAGATGCGCGGCGCCCAGTCGTCCTTGTTGCCGAACTTCGGCGCGCCGGCGGCGCCCGTGCCGTGGCAGGTCACGCAGACGGCCTTGTAGACTTCCTCGCCGGTCTTGTACGTGCGGGGCGCGTTGGCGTCCTTCACGTCGACCTGCGCGAGCGGGGCGATACGCGCGGCAACCTGTTCGTCGGATAGCGCGTCCGTGCCGGCGCCGTAACGGAACGCATGGTTCGCATAGTTGGCGAACAGGACGATCAGGATGATCGGAATCGCGAACGACGCGATGATGACGGCAATCAGCTGCCCGGGAGTTTTGACGGGAGATTCGTGGGGTGCTTCGCTCATGCTTGCCTCGTCTCCGTGATTAGGAATTGTGAGCGCGGTGCAACGGCAAATGGCAGTCCAATGAAGCCCGGTCGATTATAGACGGAACGTTTACATCACGGCGAGCGGTGCGATGGCGCGTGTTTACCCGCACGCAGCGGGGCCCGGCGGGGATTCGTCGGGCAAGGTGGACGCGTCATGGGAAACCGGGTATCCTTGCCGTCTTGCCCATCGTGGGCGGCCTGTATATTGGGGTCGCTTCACTGTCACAGGCGCCCGTAGCTCAATGGATAGAGTACTGCCCTCCGAAGGCAGGGGTTGCTGGTTCGATCCCAGCCGGGCGCGCCAAGCCTAGTCAGGCTCTCAGCGGTTTTCTCCTTTCGTCGCACTGTCTCGTTGCAGCTGAATTGCAGCTGGCACCGGCACGGGCTCGGCCGTCAGCGGCGCGACCCACTGCGCGAGGTGGTCGGCCGACAGGTGCGCGTACCGCTGCACCATTTCCATCGTCTCCCATCCGCCCAGTTCCTTGAGCACCTGCAGCGGCGTGCCGCGCTGCACGTGCCAGCTCGCCCACGTGTGACGCAGGTCGTGCCAGCGGAAATCGCTCAGGCCGGCACGCTGCAGCGCGTTGGCCCACGCAGCCGTTGCCGTCTGGTAGACGGGCCTGCCGCGATAGGTGAACACGCTGTCCGCGCACTCCGGCGCCCGCGGGTTCGCGCGCTGGCGGCGCAGCACCGCGATCGCGGTATCCGAAAGCGGCACCGTGATGGCCTTGCGCGCCTTCGCCTGGTCAGGGTGGATCCACGCGACGCGCCGCGCCAGGTCGACTTGCGACCACCGCAGCCCCGTCACGTTGGAGCGGCGCAGGCCGGTCTCGAGACTGAAGCGCGCCATGTCGGCGAGATGCGCGGGCAATTCGGCGAGCAGCCGCTCCGCTTCGGCCGGGGTCAGCCAGCGGATGCGCTTCGAGACGATCTTCGCGCGCTTCGTGACCGGCGCGCGCTCCAGCCATTCCCATTCGACCGCCGCATTCAACACCGATTTCAGCACGCCGATCACGCGACGCACGGTGCCGTCGCTGACGGCCCGGTCGGTCTCGACGATGCCGTGCCGGGTGCGCACCGTGCGCGGCTCCCGGCGCTTGGCGAGCGCGATCGCGTCGACGCGATTCCGGTCGATCTCGACGAGCGCGACGCCGGACAAGTGCCGGTCGAGCCAGCGCAGGTGAATCTTCGACGTTTCCAGGCTGGCGAGCCCCGCGCGTTCGCCGACATAGCGCACGACCGCGTCGTTCCACGAATGGCGCGGCTTCGTGCCGAGCCGCGCCTGGTTCCACAGGTCGACCTTCAGCCGGTCGTGGAATTCCTGGGCCTGCGCTTTGTCGCGGGTGCCAGTGCTTCCCTGTACTGGCGTTCCGCCGCCAGGGGGGTACAGCTTGTATTGCCAGTTCGGGCTGGTTTTGCGTTTGTAGAGCGACATGGGCGGGTTTCCTGTTGCTGATCGTGCTGATCGTTCCGGGCGACTGGCGGCAGCCATTCGCCGGCGAGGTAGCGCTGCAGGGCGGCGACGGAAAAGATCCAGCGCTTGCCGACCTTGCGGCCGGGCAGCGCGCCGGCCCGGGCCTTCAGGCGCACCGTTTCGGGATGGGCGCCGAGCAGGGCCGCGGCGCCGGCCAGGTCGACGGTGGCCGGATGCGCGCCGTCGGCAGGCCGCGCGCCGGGCGGGCACGCAGCGCAACTCGTGGAGTGATGGATCGCGTGTGAAGGGTGCATAACACGTTGATGTTCAAGCGTTTTATTGGCCATCGGTTGCCATCACTCAGGCGTGGCGGCCGCGCGGAACTCATGGCGCGAAACCGCTGCGTCGCCGGCGACCGATGGCAGCGCGGCTCCAACTCGTGGTGCGCGATGGCGGCGGGCCGCGCTGGCTTCCCGGTTCTCTTTCTTCTTTTTCTTCAATGAGTTGAAGAGAGAGAAAGAAGAAGGGACGGCAGCCGGCGCGCGAACCGGACTCGTGGCAAAAGCGGCGTGACACGTGGCGAACCCGGCGCGACGCAAGGCGGCAGTTCCCTCAGGAATCAAGGACTTGCGAGCCGGCACCCGCGATAACCACGACTCGCGTGCGCTGCCTGCCGGCTCCCGGCGGGCGCCGCCGCGCGGTGACGCGTCGTACAGGGCGTGGCTCATGCGCGACCTCCGTGCAGCGCGTCGGTCGCCAGATCCTCGCGCACCGACACGTGCAGGCCGAATGCGGCCAGGCGCTCGAGCGACACGGGCGTCAGGTACGGCACGCGGCGCATGTAGATGCGGCGCTCGACCTCCTTCTCGCCGACCACGACGCCGGCGTGCTTGAGCTGCGCCTTGAACACGCGATCGGACTTCACGGGCAGGCCGTTCCACTTGTCGCGCAGCGCGCTCGTGTGCGCGAGGTGATCCATCACGTGCCCGGTGCGCAGCAGCAGGCAGAATTCGCCGTCGACGGTGTCGAACGTGTACGGATGCTTGTAGTTGCCGCCGTCGATTTCCGACAGCACCGTTTCCATGATCCAGACCCACGGCTCGCGGTCGGCGCTCGTTTCGGCGACGTGGCCGTTCATCTCGGCGATCAGGTCGCGCGGGAAATCGCCTTCGCTCGGATCCATGCCGGCGAATTCGCACAGGTAGCGCCACGCGAGCCCGATGGCCGCGTAGTTGCCGGCCATGCGCCGCGCGCCGTCGTCCTCGCCGCTCGCGCGGCAGCCGGCGAGCGCCTTGTCGCGCAGCGTCGCGTACTGGTCGAGCGCGGTGCGCCGGTCGAGCCCGGTCAGGAATTCGAGCCATTGCCGGACCGGGAAGCGCGGCAGGTCGTCGGGCAGCAGCGGCCCGCGCTTGCCGGTCAGCGTCGTGCGCACGAGCTTGCCGAGCAAGCTGCGCACCGGCACGTCCTCGCCGGCGAGCATCACCGGCGCGCACAGCAGGTATTCGGTCATGTCGGTGCCGCGCCGCGTCACCGTGTACTGGTAGTTCTCCTGCAGCAGCCCGACCGCCTTGTCGATCACGTCCTGCCGCCGTGCCGACAGTTCTTCCCAGCCGACCGGGTGGCTCGTGTGACTGATGCTGGTCAGCAAGCGGAATTCGGTCTGCAGCGACTGCCCCGAGAACATCGTGAACGCGAGCGAGCGTTCGAGCCGCTTGATGAGCGTCGACTTGCCCGCGCCCTTGTTCGCCTGGATCGTCAGGTGCGGCCAGAAGCCGAGCAGCGCCTTCAGGTGGCCGCCGAGTGCCCACACGAGCGGGATCGTCGCGGCGTTCTGCCGGAACGTCGTCTGGTAGGCGGCGATCACGCGGCGCGCGTCGCTCACCGGGCCGCCCGGGAACGTCAGGTTGTGATACGGGCACTGCTTGTCCGCTTCGGTGAAGTAGCAGTCGGGGCCTTCGTTGACGATCAGCCGCCCGTCGCGCCACGCGAGCCCGACGAAGTTCGCGGCGCGGCGCGCGCCGAGGTCGGCGCCGCGCTCGAGGATGTTCACCATCCGCTTGAACGGCGCCGGCGCCCAGATCGGGCCGAACTTGCTCCACTGGTCGACGTTGTGCAGCTGGTCGTCGAGCATCACGCGGCGGATCAGCTGCGCACCGTGCCGCGGCGCCTGCACCGACACGGCGAAGTAGACGGTGGGCGCCTGGTCGGCGTCACCCGTCATCGTCGACGTCGCGCTCGCGACGGCCACGCGGCTGATGCCGGCGATGCGGAAGCCGCACAGGTCGGTCATCACGGGCGTGTCGACGCCGGATTCCTCGTTGCGATCCATCTTGGCGATGTAGTTCGTGAAGTCGGGCCGGACGCGAAACCGCCAGTACTGCGCGAAATCGTGCGCCGGCAGGAAGATGCGCGGCCGGCCGCGGCGCGATGCGTCGCCGGGCAGGCCGGCGACGAGCCACGGCTCGAGCTGGTCGAGCGCGCGCGCCAGGTCGGCCGCGCCGCGCAGCTGCAGGTAGTCGTTCACGTCGTTGATCGGCGCGCGCGCGGCGTCGCCGTCCGCCAGATCTGCCAGCCAGCCCGACTGGTCGACCAGCACGGCGCTGATGTCGAGCGCGGTCAGCCGTTCGTGGAGTGCCCACGCGGCCTCGGGGCCGGGGCGCTGCCCGGCGCGCGGGTGGCCTTCCGCGAACGGCTCGTCGTTGTCCAGGCAGATCGTGACCTGCTTGCCGCGCAGGAACGCGAAGTCGATGCGCTCGACGTTCGCGAGGCCGCGCAGCGCAAGCGCGGCCGTCCCGGGCAGCGCGCAGGTGTCGATCGACAGCGCGTTGATCGCGCTTTCGACGATGACCACGCGTCTGGCGCGGTCGAGCCGGCGCGCGTCGGCGGTCCAGCCGTAGCCGGCCTTGTCGCCCTGGGTCTGGGTCTTGACGCCGCCGTTGAGCGCGGGGTCGACGTAGCGCATGTCGACCGCGACGACGCGCGCATCGCCCGGCGCGCGCACCACGAACGCGGCGGCGGGGCCGCCGTGGCCGACATCGCCGGCGGCGATCTTCGGGCTCGTCCACGTGTTGAAGCCGAGCGTGCGCGCCGCGAACGCCGTGTCGAGCGCCGCGGCGGAGATGCCGCGGCCGCCGAGGTAGTCGCGCACGCGCTCGCGCTCGGCCGTGCAGCGGTCGGCGATGTATTCGACGGTGGATTTCTCGCGGCGCTCGGCCGGCGCCGGGCGCTCGGACGGGAGGCCGTACGCGTCGTGGAGATAGCGGACGGCGTCGGCCACCGTGCCGCCGCGCGCGTGGATCACGAGGTCGATGCACGAGCCGCCGGCGTCGGCGCTGTGATCGCGCCAGCCGGTGCCGTACTTCGGATGATTCGCATAGATCGACAGCGACGGGCTCCGGTCCGCGTGCTGCGGCGAGTGATAGAGCGCGCGGTCGCCGCCGCGGCCGCGTTTCAGGCCGAGACGGCCGGCGAGGTCATGCAGGTCGATGTGTCGTTTCAGTTCGTCGATCGAGGCCATATCGGGGTCATTGCTGCCGTTCGGGTTGCGGTGGTGCGGGCGGCGCGGGATGGCCCGTCGTCGCCGGCGAACCGGCGAGCGCGCGCAGCGCGGCGGCGGATTGCGGGAAACCGAGCGCGAGGCGATCGGCGAGCGCCGACACGAAGCGGCCGAGCGTGCGTTGCCGCTCGGGGCTGTCCGGCGGGGCGTCGAAGTTCAGCGTGTCGGCGGCCGCCGCGATCGCGGCGCGCAGCGCGGCGTCGTGCGGCGCGGGTTCGGTGGCGTAGCGGTTCATGTGCGCGCCTCCGGGCAATCGACCCGTACGCAGTGCGCAGGGTGGCGGGCAATCGCCGCGCTGGCGGGGCATCGGACGGTGCGGCCCGCGTGGATCGGGATCATGAGGTGTCCTTTTCAATGAAAAAGGCGATCCCTCGCGCCACCGGGGCACGATGCGAGGGAAACGCGGGAACGAGGGGTTAGGGCGTCAGACCGGCAGCTCGAGTTGCGCGGCCAGGCGTTCGCGGACGTGCGGCGAGAGCGGCAACTGCAACGCGAGGTTCGGGACGGCGGACGGCGACAGCGTGCGGGCGAATTCCATGTTGACGACGTACGTGTGGCCGCACTCCGGATTCGCGCACTGGAAGGTGATTTCGCGGAACGTCAGCGACATTTCGCGGCTGCTGCGCGCGGTGGCGCGGGTGCGGCAGTGCGGGCAACGGTTCAGGATTCGCATGGGGGCGTGCTCCGGGCGAGAGTCTGCGCATGACCGGGTGGACAGTGGGCTGCGCGGGCGATCCGGCCGCATCGCTGGCCGATCGGCGGATTGGTGCAGGCATGCGCGTGGCTCACAATCGACGCTGCGGGCACGGACGGTCGGGCGCGTTCGAAGGCATGGAACATGAGGGGACCCGGTTCAACGGCCGGCGGTGCGCGAGCGCGGCGTCGCGATCGCGCGCAGGTGGCTCGCGCCGATGCGGATCAGTTCGCGCGCCATGCTGGAGATCGAGCGGTTGCGCTGCGCGGCGAGCTGCTCGAGCTCGCCGCGCTCGAGCGGCGTCAGCCCTACGTAGACGGGCTTGTCCGACATCGTGCCGCGCGGCGAACGGCGCGGGCCTTTGGGAGTGGTCATGGTCGGTATACTTTGTCGAGATAGTCTTGCGTTACGGTAAGGCCAGTGTAATGAGCAAAAAACAGCGCGTCAATTGTTAATGGGTAATTTATGACACAAATCGGGAGTCGCTTGCGGGACGAGCGCTTGCGGATCGGGCTCAGCCAGGACGAGTTTGCGACCGTGGGCGGTGTCGCGAGGCGCTCGCAGTCGGCGTACGAGTCGGATGAGCGCTCTCCCGACGCGTCCTATCTGCTGGCCGTTCGCGAGATCGGTGTCGATATCGGCTACGTGCTGACCGGCGAACGGTTCGCGGCAGGCGAACCGGCGTCGGAGGGCGGCGGCCGCGACGCGGACGAAGCCGACGTGCTGGCGATGTACCGGCAGCTCAACGACGCCGGCAAGGCATCGCTGCACGCGTTTCTCGCCAGCTGCATCAGCACGGGCGCGATGGTGCAGGCGGTGGCGCCGCGGCGCGCGAAGCGCCTGCCGGAGAATCGCCGCGCGGCACTCGATCAGCGCACGGCGGAAAACGTCGACCGCGCGATGGCCGAGGTCGAGCGGCTGAAGTCGGAGCGGCTGAAGTCGGAGCGCGCGGCGAAGCAACCGAAGAAATAAGCGGCCGCGCGGCCCGACGCACCGCGCTGCTGTGCATGCCGGCAGCGCGCTACACGCGGTCGCACGCAGCCCGATCCGGCGGCGGCGCGGGCGGCCCGTCCCCTTTCCGTTTTCCCGGTTCCACCGTGGTGCGTCGAGCGCGCCGCGCAAGGTCATCGGATAAAATCGGACGAATCACTGTATATCCATACAGTATTGGTTTAGCATTCTGAAAGCCGGCGAGCTGGCGGCGGGGCGTTCCGAGGCGACCCGTCATGTCAGGCGGCCCCCGGTGGATGACTGAGTTTGCGGAGACCGGAAAATGGACACCAACAGGAAGCACGACATCGGGACGATCGGCGTGTCGGCGCACGCCGACCATCGCGCGGACACGCGTGGATCGACGATGGGCCCGCCGCGATATCGTCCGGACCTGACCGACGACGAGCGGGCCGACGCGCACGCAAAGATCGACAGCGCGATGCTGTCGGTCGGGCAAGTGCTCGAGGCAGCGCTGCAGGCGATGGCCAATTTGCGCGATGCGCGTGCCACGTTGCAGCAATGCGGCGACGTACGGGACACGCGCATGACGCTCGGCGGGCGTCAGCAGTCGAGCTGACCCACTGCGCTCCCCCGCCGGCCGGCATTCGCTCCGGCCGCTGCATCGAACCCGAGCCGCGCATCCCGCGCATTGCCTCGCCCCCACCCCCGAGATCCTGAATTCGCCACCGTGATCGCCGCAGTGCGATCGCGTGCCGGGCATCGCGGCACCGGCCGCCACGTGCGACTTCTCCGGTCAGCGCTTGCCGGTTCGACTCGACTTCTTTGGCGCGTCGCGTACCTCGAGCTCGAGCGCGGTCGTGAACCCGCCGTCGCCGATCGTATGCGTCGCCTTCTTCACGAGCCACGGCGTGTCGTCGATTTCCGGCTTGAACCCCGTCACGGTGACGGGCATCTCGGGAAACAGTTCGGGCCGGCCCAGGGCGAGCGTGTAGCTCAGCGTCGACTGGCCGCGCTGCGTGCGCGCATGGTCGGCTTGCGCGGCCGCCCGGGCCTCGGCTTCCGTTGCGTAATCCTCGGGCAGCACCTTGACGTTCTTGCCTTTCGCGTCGCCGACGACCACCGACAGCCGCCGCGCACTGCCGTTCGAGTGATAGTGCGCGCGCACCGACGTGTAATCGTCGCGCTGCGCGATGTGGTAGCGATGCTGGTCGCCGCTCGCGCGCGTGATGGCCAGCACGTCGAGCGGCTTGCCGCTGACGGTCTTGCCGCTGCCGATCGGCGTGAACAGCAGGCGCTTGTCCTTCACGGTCATCACCGCATCGTAGCGCTTGGCGAGGCGCGTCAGGAACGACATGTCGGATTCCTGCGTCTGGTCGACGTGGTCGATCCGCGTCGCGGCGAGCGTGGCGTCGACGGCGGCCGTGAGTCCGTAGCGCGTCGCGATGGTGCGCACGATCGCGCCGATCGTCTGCCGGTGCCAGCTTTTCTCGCGGCGCTCGTGCATCCCGTTCGTCATCGATGCCGAGCGTGCGCGGATCGTGATGATGTCCGGTGCGCCGCTGTGCTCGACTTCGTCGACCGTGAACGCGCCCTTGTCGACGAGCGGCTCGCCGACCCAGCCGATCGACAGCTTGATGTTCGCGCCGCGTTTCGGAATCGCGAACGCGCCGCGCGCGTCGTCGAGCACCAGGTCGAGCATGTCGGCCTCGTCCGCGCGCGATTCCGACAGCGACAGGCTGATGAGGTTGGGCGCGATCAGGCGCGACAGGTCGCGGCCGTCGAGCGTGATCCGATAGTCGGCCTGTGGCTGCACGCGCCCCGCGCGGGCCTGCGCGTCGCCCGGCTTGCGTTCCAGCGTGCTCATTGCTCGTCCGCTCCGCTTTCGTCGTCCTGCTGCGGTTCGGACAGCACGCCGTCGTCGACGCGCTTGAGCGTCAGCGTGAACGCGATCTTGCGCGCGATGCCTTCCTTCGTGTGATACGTGGCCGTCTCGTTGAGGCTGTCGATGACGTACGCGCCGTACACGTTGCCGTTCCCGTCGACGAGCACGTACGCGTCGCCGGCGTCGCCCATCCGGGCGAGCGCCTCGATCGACGCGATCTCGCCGATGCCGTTGTCGGGGGCGACGATGCCGGACAGGGTGATCGTGTCGTCGCCGGCGCCGGTGAACTGGCTCGCATCGCGCACGCCGATGCGCGAACTGGTGCGGTGCTTCCAGTTGCGCTGGCGCTGGAGCTCCTGGTAGGGCGTGGTCGCCAGGCTGAAAACGAACTGGTCGAGCGACATCATCATGGGCGGGTTTCCTTCAACGAACGATCAATCGGACAGGCGCGAGCCGGCGCGCGACGCCTTCGCGCGTTCGGTGCGTTCGAGCTCGGCACGCACCATGCGCGCGATCTCGGCCGCATCGGCGCCGGGCGGCGGCGCGATGTTGATGGTGACGGGGCCGGCCGCGGGCGCGGCGCTGGCGGCAGCGGCGGCCGGCGCCGTGAGCGGCGCGCGGTAGTCGAGCGACAGGTTGT
>NZ_CABVPW010000080.1:0-12301 GCF_902499025.1 Burkholderia lata
GGAATCCGCCCCGCCTGACGACTCAACCAAGCCGGAAATCTCCACTTCCGACCGGGACTAATTCTGGTTCAGGGTCACAAGCCGGAAATCTCCACTTCCGACCGGGACTAATTCTGGTTCAGGGTCAACAGTTCAATGCAAAGAGCACGGCCATGAGGATCGTACTGGGTCCACGTCCCAACTGACGTCATGTCCCATTCGGGCATCCGGAGTCTGGCCGTCTGCAAGGTCACTGAGATCTGGATTGCCAACCGTTTTCGAAAACATGACGGCTGCCGCTTGAGCCGCGTTTAGAGCGCCAGTCGCATCGCCCAAGGCTTCGCACTCCCTGGCAATTAGCTGAAGTGTTGCGACCGCGTCACGGTACAGCGACAATCGTGTCTGTAGTTCAAGCGCTGAAGAAAATGCATCACGCGCCTCCTGAGGCAGCCGCCTTCCGGACAGGATGGTTCCGATTGCGACGAACGCAGAGATGAGGCGCGGCTCATCATTCAACATCGTGAAATGCGACTTCGCTTCTTCAAAGCAGGCAAGTGCTTCAGATCCCCGACCTGCTGCCGCCAGCGTGCGTCCGCGGCCATAGTGGGTCATTGCGACTCCGGCGTTCATTCCTGTTTCGACAAAAAGCCTTTCAGCGTCGTCCAGCATCGCGAGAGAACGTTCGACTGCACCCTCGTTCGACAGGGCATCTGCCAGGTTGAGAAGCGCGGCGGCTTCGTCATCCTTGCTTTGAACACCCTCTTGACGCGCTAACGATAGAGCATGCTCGTAGCATTCGATGGCGGACAGGTTATCCCCACGCTTTTCGTGCAACGTCCCCAGACGAAGAATGGTTTGGCCCATCCCCCGGATGTCACCCATCGCTTCGCGAAGATCCCGAGCTTCCACAAGGAGCAGTCTCGCCTTATCGTCGTGTGATTGATCGGAGTACAGGACGCTCAGGTTGTGAAGCGTTGCGGCGAGTCCTTCAAGATCACCGACCTGCCGACGAATCTCCCGCGAGCGCTCATGGCATTGCATCGCCTTGTCGATTCCGCCCATTTCTCGGTAGGACACAGCCATATTATTCAGCGCGGTGCCGATGTCCCTTGTCGCGTTGACCCGCGCGAACAACCGCACGGAACATTCCAATAGTTCCACGGCTTTTGCGTGTTGACCGATTTGCTGAAACACTTCGCCCATCCGGCCTAGCGTCACGGCTTGACCTCGAAGGTCGTTAGTGCGCCTGCGCAATTCCAGAGCCTCTTTGTACCACTGGATGGCACCCGCGTGATCCGCCATGAGAAAGCAAAGGAGGCCCGCATTCTGCGCGCCATTTCCCGCACCGCTCCAGTTCTCATCGCCTTTTCTAATGTCAATCGCCTGCAGTTGGCAAGCCAAAGCGTCGTGATAGTTTCGACTAGCGAAGTGGTGATCCGCTTGGGCTTCGAGCTCGGCAGCTTTTGCGTCGGACGGGCTTTTCACACTCATAGATGCTGTTTGCAAGATACACGCTCTGGACTGGCGGACATTGATAGCGCGCTGCCTCATTTCGAGGTATGGCATTCAATGCCGTGTTGGATGTAAGGGCATTGCCACTGCATTCGGGTCCGATATTGCAATAGGTTGATTTCATGGCAACGTTTGCGACACGAAATGGCGACGTGATAGGCGAACTGTTCGGTGTGTTTGTTCGTGCGGGCATTGGTTCGGACGGGGCTTGCCAGGCAGACGCGAGTCATGAGCGCCATCTCACGAGTGGCGACCATTGGGCCGTTCTCTCGTCCGAAATGCGTAGTTCTATCCGCTGCTCAACTATTACAACGAGACGAAGTCGGCGATGTCCAGGGCCGGACCGGGCTCGGGGGCGTCGCCGAAGGCGGCATCCGACCTGATCGCCCGGTTCGACGCGATCGAGAAGAACGCCATGTCGCCGTTCTTCAAGGGCGTGCTAGTGTTGTGAGTTAGAAATTCATTGAATAATGTGCTGCCTGTAGTACCGTGTAGTGAATGCCATGAACACGAAGAGAAGGCGATGAGCGGAAGACCCAAGGCGGAACTCGTGTTGAGCGAATCGGAGCGCGAGCAACTCACAGCGCTGACGATGCGCCGCAAGACAGCGCAGGCGGCGGCATTGCGAGCGCGGGTCGTGCTGGCCTGCGCCGATGGCATCGACAACAAGACGGTCGCGGCGAAACTGCGGGTCACCCAGAAAATGGTATCGAAGTGGCGTGCGTGCTACGTGGCGCATCGGCTCGATGGTTTGCTCGATGCGCCGCGTCCCGGTGCGCCCAGAACGATTGACGATACGCGTGTCGACGCCGTTATTGCAAAGACGCTCGAATCGGTACCTACGGGCGCAACGCACTGGAGTACGCGCACGATGGCTTGGGAGATGGAACTCTCGCAGACGGCCGTGTCGCGAATCTGGCGAGCCTTTGGTCTGCAGCCGCATCGGCAGGAGACCTTCAAACTCTAGAGCGATCCGCTGTTCGTTGACAAGGTTCGCGAAATCGTCGGCCTGTACCTTGCCACCCCTGAAGGCAATGGTGTTGGCGTGGATGAGAAGAGCCAGATCCAGGCGTTGGGGACCGCATTCAGCCCATACTGCCGTTGGCACCCGGCATTCCTGAGCGCCGCCTCATGACTATATGCGCCACGGCACCACCACGCTGTTCGCTGCACTGGACATTGCCACCGGCGAAGTCATCGGTGAATTGCATCGGCGCCATCGCAGCAGCGAATTCCTGCAGTTCCTGCGCATGATCAACGCCAGCGTGCCGGCCGAAATGGACGTGCATCTGGTGATGGAAAAATACGGTACGCACAAGACGCCTTCGATCAAAAACTGGTTCGCTCGTCATTGGCGCTTCCATGTTCACTTCACTCCGACTTCCGCGTCGTGGCTCGATCAGGTCGAACGCTGGTTCGCTACGCTCACCGAGAAGTACATTCGACGTGGCACGCATCGCTCGACACGGCAACTTGAAGAGGCGATCCGGCATTACCTCGATGTCTAAACGCGGATCCTCGGCCGTTCGCCTGGAGCAAATCGGCCGATGAAATTCTCGCCAGCCTCGAACGGTTTTGCTCGCGGAGCCTAAGAGTCTCGGAATAACCGCCATGAACATCGACACCGCTGCTATCGACGACGCCGTCCTCGCGCTCCTCTACTTGACCCTGCATGACCACAACCGTGCCTGGAAGAGCTTCGATCGGGACGCGCTTAACCGCCTTTATGAGCGCGGCCTCATCGGCGACCCCGTCAACAAAGCGAAATCCGTGATCTTTACTGAAAATGGGTTGCGAGAATCCCAACGCCTCTTCAAGCAGCATTTTGTCGCCGCTGGCAACAAAACAAATAATGAAACGAATTTATAACTCACGACACTAGTCAACAAGATCGCAAAATGGATGTCAGGTATCGAGGTCCTGTCGGGGAAGCAGGAGCATGCGAAGGTAGCCATGTACTTGTGCGCGAAGGCGGACATCGGCGAAGTGGATGGCTGTGTGTCGGAAATGGCTAGCGGCCTCTTGGTTCGCGACCGGGAAGTCCTCGCGCCGCTGCTCGCGGAGAAGAGCGACAAGGTCGCCGCGCAATCGGCCTAGCGCCTTACAGGCGCACCGACCTCGACCGCCACCGGAACGATCGCCCCAAGCGCGCTGAAGCCGAGGGCCGGCGAGGTGATTCCACTGCTTCTTCTCGTCGAGCGCCGTCGTGGTGAACGCGAGACTGAACGCGGCCCGGAAGCCGGTCGAATACGGAATGAAGCTCGACGAAACGACGGTCGGCCTCATCGCCGAACGCGTCGTGCACACGCTCGATGACGCGACGATCGACCGGCTCGCACGGCGTGCCGTGCGAAAGCCGGGCGAACGTGCATTGTCCGTTGCCGGTCGATCGGCGCTGCGCGAGGCACGTGTGCGTCCCACGCTCGTTGGGTTCCGCGACGCGCTGGCGGGCGCCGAACGCGCACCGCAGGCGCGGGCGCGGGCCGCCGCGTTCAAGTGCGTGCGCAAGCATTTGATCGAAGGCTCGGACGTGCTCGACGCGAACAAACTCGGCCGATGGCAAGCCGCACAACAACTCGTGGGAACGGCCGACAATCCAGCCCCTGGCGCTCGACGCGCTGCATGGCCTGCGTCATGAAGGCGACGGCATTGTCGGTAAGGCAGGCACGCGCATCGCATATCTGCGGGCAATCGGCAAGCTTGCGAGCATCCAGCCGGGTTTCAGCAGAGCTCCCGGCGACGCGATGAATCCGGACCACTGGGGCGATCTGGCAAGCAACCCGAAGGCATCGTTGGCGCCCACCGCGTTGCGGGCGCTGGGCTCACCGACGCGCAAGCGATATCCCATCCGGCGTTGCTTAAGGCATTGCGGGGCGCCACGGCAACAGTCCGATCTGCTATCTCATTGCGCTGGCGCGACGATGGCCTGCTTGCTGTTCCTGCTCGAAGCCAATACGCCGCGTGTCGCGCAACAGGCGGGGTTGCTCGTCGAGGTCGCGCAACGCAACAGACTGCCCGGACGGCGCAATATCGGACGCAGCATTCTGCTTTGGCTCCAGGCGACAGATGAAACGCACGGCGAGGCCGGGAAACATATCCGGGCTTGCGCTTCGCAATCTCGCGCGCAGCCGCGTGAGTATCATCGATCTTGTGATGATGGACCGATTTGCCGGCTCGGAACTGCATCTGGTCGGCGGCCCGGCATTGAACTGCCTGTTTGAATAGATGACCACGAATCCGCCGGACCGCGGACGCCGATGGCTGCTACCGGAAGCGTTGCGCGCACACACGGACGCGCCACATCCCGGCGTGCCCGCAGGCGACGGGGGGACGTTGCTCGACTAAGCAACGCAGGAAGCCCGCATCGCTGCTCGAGCGCTGGATCGCGGCGACTATCGAATAGATCGCCAGTCACGTGGGGCCATAGGCGGTTCCGCGGCGCCTGCCCCTGCGTCAGTTCGACCGCATCCGCTGCACGATAATCCGGACCTGGGCCGCGTAGCGGTCACGTTCCGCAGGAGTTTGCGAATGGTATGCGCCGACCGCCTTCCACGTATTTCCGTACTTGAGCATCATCTTGCGCAGGTGCCATGCGGCGATATAGATGCTCGCGCAAGGATCCATCAACGTGTGCGACGTGATGCCGTATGTCGACAGCGCCGGCAAGTGGATCGAGTTGATCTGCATCAGGCCGTAGTCGATCGACCCGTTGGTGTTGACGCGCATCGCATTGACGTTGTCGTGCGATTCCTGCCACGCGAGCGCGCGCAGAATCGTTTCGTTGACGTGCTGATAGGCGGCAGCTTCGGCAAAGCATTCGGCATGGGCGACAGGCGTCAGATACGGCAGCAGCGCCAGAAGCGCGATCGCTCGGATGACCATGGGTTCGATCGTCGGGAGTGTGAGACGTCCATCATGCTCGTACGATACGACCGGGTGAGGGGGGGTACATGCGAATTCACGGCACGCTTCGCGAATTCATCGCGCCATTGCACATGATTTCGCATGCGCGCCGGGCGTCAAGCCGCACAGACGCGATCATCGGTACTAGATGCGCGGGATCGAGGTCAGCGTGACGGCCCGCACCTGCAGGCAGCTGGCCACCTTGCCGCTCGTGTAGCGCGTAGCTTTGGGCCCCGAAATGTTCCCGATTCGCGGCACTGTCCGGCGTGCGTAGCGTGGTGCCATCCATGGCCCACAAGCAACGCCCTTGAACGCGTGCGTACGGTCGATCATCGTTTTGTGCTCAGCAGGCCTGCCTTGCCGAGCGCTCCGGACAAAAAATCATTCTCCAGGGTCAACTGGCCGATCTTGGCATGCAGCGCCTTCAGATCTACCGGCGGCTGGCTTGATGACGTGCCAGCAGTGCCGAACACGTCCGCCGCGCGTTCCTGCAACTGCCGCTTCCATTCCGTAATCTGGTTCGGGTGCACATCGAACTGTTGTGCCAGCTCAGCCAGCGTCCGCTCGCCTTTGACCGCTGCCAGCGCCACTTTTGCTTTGAACGCCGCTAAGTGCGTCCGTCGGGTTCTCTTCGTCATCTTCGGGGTTCCTTTGCCGGCATTATCGCCGGCTCAGGCCCCGACCGTTCCACTGATCCCACTGTCCGATTTTGCGCGGCCACCTCTGATGCCGATTGAGACGTTAGAGGAAGTGCGCGATGGTGGTGGCAAGGCAAAAAAGACGCCGTGGTTACATGGCTCAATCGCGCAGACGTGTACGAGACGCTTGTTTTGCAAGAAGAGGCAGACCCGGAAATCGTGAATTCTGTCATAGCGAAGGGCTACGCTCCTGATTTCGACGTAACGGAGCTTGAAGAAGTCGGGAGGGATTCATTCCTGATCGCGTACACGGTAACCGACCCTGGTCACCGCGTCGTCGTGTCGATCGAGGTGTCGGCGCCAGCCAAAAAGCGGGCAAATCGCCGGGTGCCGGACGTGTGCCGCGACAATGGTGTTTCTGTCTGCAACACCTTCACAATGTTGAGGGAGTTTGGCTTTACGACTGCGTGGATCAAGCCGACAGCATAGTCGCGCGCGGGCTTGTTCAGCCCACTCCATCCATTCGCTGACGCTGCATTTTGCAAGCAAGACAATTTGGTGCTGTATGATCGATCGACGAATGCGTTGAGCCATTGGCGCGCGACTGCTGACGCGCAACATCGAATCGCAGCAGCTCGAGGGCGCGATCATTGCGAACCTGCTGAACCGGTGGAATTCGTTCAGCAGGCCTGTTTGCGTCAAAAATGTATAGTTGCGTACGCACCAAACGGGGGGTCTACCCTGCTGAACAAAGCCCACGTAGTTCGGCTTCGGTGCGCTTGCGCGGCTCACCCGTTTTCAGTCTTGCCTTGTAAGGCATTAAAGCTCGCCTGTCGGTTAGATCACTGGGCACCGGACCCACGGTCGCTGCGCAAGGCCCCTGATGAACAAAGCCCATGGCGGCGTAACCCGATCGATTACACACTCCAATCACGCTCGATCGCCCGACGACCGAACAAATTGATAATACTCGAGTGGGTCAGTTCACGTCGAGCCGCTCTTTGGTTTTGAATTTATTCCGCGGGAGTGCCGCGAAACTGCCAGCGGCGGGCGGCCGGGCTGCGTCGCCGGAACTCGACTGCGATCCCGCGTCGCGGCGCCTCGGCGACGAACGCATCGAGCAGTTCGAGCACGTCGTGATCGATGTAGTCGGCGCGCGTTGCATCGATGATCACCGCGGCCCGGTCGGGAATGTGCCGCAGGTGATGC
The DNA here is from genome assembly GCF_902499025.1 of Burkholderia lata. Lineage (GTDB taxonomy): Bacteria > Pseudomonadota > Gammaproteobacteria > Burkholderiales > Burkholderiaceae > Burkholderia > Burkholderia lata_C. The sequence goes on from NZ_CABVPW010000080.1 coordinate 7,242, forward strand.
TTGACCTGGACCTTGCCGAGAAACGACACGTCCTTGCGGAACGACAGCAGGAAGTGGTCATCGTGCTGTGCGAGCGTGACGGGGCTCTTCAGGTTCGCGACGGCGACCGCCAGCACGCTGCAGGCAAGGCCGAGCGCGATGCCGAACAGCAGGTCGACCGCGAGCACGCCGGCAATCGTCGCGGCGAACGGCACGAACGCGGCCGGCCCCTGTTTCATCACCGAGCGGAACAGCGCCGGTTTCGCGAGCTTGAAGCCGGTATGGATCAGGATCGCGGCCAGGCTCGCGAGCGGGATCAGGTTGATCAGGCCGGTGAGCGCGAACACGCTCGCGAGCAGCAGCATCCCGTGCACGATCGCCGACATCCGGCTTTGCGCGCCCGCATTGACGTTCACCGAGCTGCGCACGATCACCGACGTGATCGGCAACCCGCCGACCGCGCCCGCGACGAGATTGCCGACACCCTGGGCCTTGAGTTCGCGGTCGGGCTGGGTCGGCCGGCGCTTCGGGTCGATCTGCTCGACCGCTTCGAGGCTCAGCAGCGTCTCGAGGCTCGCGACGACCGCGAGCGTGATCGCGACACGCCACACGTCCGGCTTGACGAGCTGCGCGAAGTTCGGGCCGAGCTCCGCATGCTTGAGCGATGCCGCGAAGGCCGCGAACGATCCGAGTTCGGGGAGCGTCACGCGATGGGCGGCCCCCGGCGCGACCGACGGTGCGACGACGCTCAGCACGAGCGTGGCGCCGATACCCAGTACGACCACCGCGAGCGGGGCCGGCACCGAGCGCACCAGCGCGAAGCGGCGCAGTGCGGGCGTATCCCACGCGACCAGCAGCGCGAGCGAGGCGAGCGCGATGGCCGTCGCGGCCCACGCGACCGGCAGGCCCGGCCAGTTAGCAAACGATTGCGCGGCCGAGCCGCCGATACCGAACGCGAACGGAATCTGCTTCACGATCAGCAGCAGGCCGATCGCAGCGAGCATGCCCTTGATGACGGGCGACGGTACGTAGGCGGCGAAGCGGCCGGCGCGCAGCATGCCGAACCCGAACTGCAGTACGCCGGACAGCAGTACCGCGAGCAGGAACGCGGAAAAGCTGCCGAGTTGTGCGATCCCTTCGACGACGATCACGACGAGGCCGGCGGCCGGCCCGCTGACGGACAGCGACGAGCCGCTCAGCAGCGCGACGACGATGCCGCCGACGATCCCGGACACGAGCCCGGCGAACGGTTCGACGCCGGATGCATTGGCGATGCCGAGACACAGCGGCAGCGCGACGAGGAAAACGACGATGCCGGCGACGATGTCGCGCGGCAGGGTGGACAGGCGCTCGTTCAGTTTCATGGTTGGGGCGATTTCATTGGCTTGGGGGCGGGGTAGGTCAGCCGAGCGCGCCGGCCGTCGCGGCCTGCACGGGTTCGACGTCGACGGTCGGCGTGGTGTAGCCGGAATCGAGTTCCTGCAGGCGTCCGTCGGCGAGCGAAAAGATCCAGCCGTGCACGAGCGGTGGCCGTTCGCGGCCCTGCACGATCGGGGACGCGCGTAGCAGCCGCACCTGTTCGAGCACGTTGAGTTCGGCGAGGCGGTCGGCGGCGGCCGTGTCGTCGAGCCCGTCCAGCGCGTCGCGATGGCGCCGCGCGAGCGCGCAGAGCGGCGCGATGCGGCGCGCGACGTGCGGCAGGTCGGACGGCGGCGGCAGCAGCGATGCACGTACGCCGCCGCACCCGTAGTGCCCGCACACGATCACGTGGTCGACCTGCAGCACGCGCACCGCGTACTCGAGCACGCTGGCGGAATTGTCGTCGTCGGGATGGAACAGGTTTGCGATGTTGCGATGGACGAACAGCTCGCCGGGCGCGCAGTGCGTGATGGTTTCGGCCGGCACGCGGCTGTCGGCGCAGCCGATCCACAGCACGCGCGGATTCTGGCCGCGCGCGAGCGCGTCGAAGAAGCCGGGCGTGTATTCGCGCGTTTCGCGGGCCCAGGCGATGTTGGCAGCCAGCATGCTCTTAGGGCGCTTCATGAATGCTTCCATTACAGAATGGAGGTGGAATATGTAGATTCGAAGATGCTATAAATAGGATGTTTATTTATTGAATTTTATTTAATTAAATTTAAATAACTGCAATCCATATCAATAATGGATGGTTGTTATGGTTTTAATTTGGCAATGGCGATTAAATGTTTTGGAAAGCGAAGCGGCGTGGCGTTGTTGCATGGAGGCGGAGCGGTGTGCAATGCGTCCCCTTTCCCCACGGACTGCGCGGCACGGACTTTTTTCAGCAGGGTAGACACGCAGTCTATTGCGTACACAACTATATATATTTGACGCAAACAGGCCTGCTGAACGAATTCCACCGGTTCAGCGAGTACGCCCTCGCGCTGCTGCGATTCGATGTTGCGCGTCAATGCATCGCTTGATTCGCGAGATCTGCGACTCGACCAGCGCGCGCTGGCCATGCCCGTATTTGTTGCGGAACGCATGGATGCCCTTGTCCTTGATGCACCGAACGAGATGGTTGTGCCAGCGCGTCGCCGGTTGATTGTGAACGAACGCATTGGCCGGTGGTTGAATCACCGGCAGCACGCCACGGGTTGACTACGCCTCGAACAGCGCGGATTTCTCCTGCGCTTCTCGCAACTGCGTCTCCAACTCCTTGAGGCGCTGCTCCGGTGTGAGCGGCTTCGAATCTTGCTTCGGCATGGTGGAACCTGATCGCGCACGACCGGATGGATCGGCCCAATCCTGAAAGCCTTGCTTACGTAACCATACCAGCACCGTCGAGCGGCCCCGAATGCCGTAGCGTCGCTGCGCCTCTTTGTAAGCCAGATCGCCTTTTTCAACTTGGTCAACCACCGACAGCTTAAAAGCCAGGCTGTAGTCCCGCTGCGTCCACTTGATCCCTTGCTCCACTTGGCACCTCTTCGTTTCCGCGAAAAAGTGTCAACCTATTTCAGGACGGGTCAGCGGTGCCAATCTGGCCGCGCTCGAAGCGCTCAACGCCGAGCGGGAGACCCCGATCAAGGTCCGGCAGAACAAATACCTGAACAACCTCGTCCAGCAGGACCATCGCGCCATCAAACGCATCATTCGGTCGATTCAAGAATTTCCGGTACGCACGCATCATCCTATCGAGCATCAAGAGGGTCAGACGAAAGGCGACAACATCGGTTGTTCTATTCGCATATAAATTAAGCCATCCTGATAATTTGGAATCGCGTCCTCCCTGCCATTCCTATCGCGACAGAAACTAGCGGTAATCATTCGATCAGGCTGAGTTGATCTCGGTGTCGCGTCCGACCGTATATCGGACGCTTTCCTGAAATGACACAATTTAATCGTATTGCCTGCGCACCCACGCAGCTTGAGCGCGGATCTCGGCGATATCCTGCGGGTGGGTCAGAGTGTTTGCCGCAATCGCCTGTTCGGCTGTTGCACCGGCACGTACCGCATTTGACGCCCGGGCCCAGGTCACCCCATCCGCTCGTGGGCCACCGCTCGCAGCGACCTGCGCCGCTTGAGCACGGATCTCGGCGATGTCCTGCGGGTGGGTCAGGGTGTTTGCTGCAATCGCCTGTTCGGCTGTTGCGCCGGCACGTACCGCATTTGACGCCCGGACCCAGGTTACCCCATCCGCTCGTGGGCCACTGCTCGCAGCGACTTGCGCCGCTTGCGCGCGGATCTCGGCGATGTCTTGCGGGTGGGTTAGAGTGTTTGCTGCAATCGCCTGTTCGGCTGTTGCACCGGCACGTACTGCATTTGACGCCCGGGCCCAGGCCACACCATCCGCTCGCTGGCCACCGCTCGCAGCGACCTGTGCAGCTTGAGCGCGGATCTCGGCGATGTCCTGCGGATGGGTCAGTATGTTTGCCGCAATCGCCTGTTCGGCTGTTGCACCGGCACGTACCGCATTTGACGCCCGAGCCCAGATCTCCCCATCAGCTCGTGGGCCACCGCTCGCAGCGACCTGCGCCGCTTGAGTGTAGATCTCGGCGATGTCCTGCGGGTGGGTCAGGATGTTTGCTGCAATCGACTGTTCGGCTGTTGCGCCGGCACGTACCGCATTTGACGCTCGGGCCCTGGTCCTCGTATCTGCTCGTGGGCCACCGCTCGCGGCTACCCAAGCCGCTTCAGCGCGGATCTCGGCGATGTCCTGCGAGTGGGTCAGGGTGTTTGCCGCAATGGCCTGTTCGGCTGTTGCGCCGGCACGTACCGCAATTGATGCTCGGGCTCTGGTCCCAGCATCCGCTCGTGAGCCACCGGCGATCGTCACATTGGTTTGTTGCGATAGTGATCGATTCGCGGCAGGATTCTCGTCCCCGGATGAGTAGACGAACGACGAACCACCATGGTCGTGGGAGGTAGACATGACTTAGTCCAGAAAATGTGAGCCAATCTCTATTAGTCTCATTACGGCACTCGTTTCGCTCTTTTTGAACCGAATTACGCGACCAAAAAGCGAAGAGAGGGCGTCGCTCTTTCATCGGGGCAACATCGCGCTGAAAAAACACTGCCATTTTCGCTGAAAGTCACAGCCCGCCATGGTCGTCGATAAGCTGCGCGAGCAGTTGTAACGTATTGACCCACTCGCTCGCGATATTGCCGCGGTAGAGCGAAGGTTGTTGGTGTGAAAGCGCAAAGACGAGGTCACCAAACAACTCGTGACTATCCGCGGCGTTGGGTGAGGTTGGTCGGAACGCGTGGACGCCGACGGGTTAAGCGGCGACCTGATTCAGGTAGTATCGCTGCGTGAATGTTACAGTTGACTGAACCGCGCCAGGAATCGTGGAGGGTTAATGCAGGCACTTCAGTAGCATTTCAGAATTGCCTGTAGTAGTTTGACTCAGCCTCAGCAGGCAGGATATAGCCGAGCGATTCCATCAGCCGATGATGGTTGTACCAAGCCACCCATTCCAGCGTTGCCAGTTCGACGGATTCCCTCGTTTTCCAAGGGGCGCGCCGATGAATCAGTTCCGTCTTGTGCAGGCCGTTGATTGTTTCAGCCAGCGCATTGTCGTAGCTGTCGCCCCGGCTGCCAACCGACGGCTCGATACCAGCCT
>NZ_CABVPW010000081.1:0-11696 GCF_902499025.1 Burkholderia lata
GGATTCCGGCACGCGCGGCGCGGCGATGCGCGGGCGCGCCGCGGCCGGCGGCGTCACGGCGGCCAGGTCCGAATCGGCGAGTGCAACGATTTCCACGCTACCGTCATCGAGCGTGCGGTTCGACAGCACGACCGCGTCGGCGCCGAGCGCCTCGCGCACCAGACGAAGTGCGTCGCGGCTCGTAGCGCCGGTGAATTTGCGAATGTTCAAGCGGAACCCCCGATGACGTTAACGACTTTGATCGTGCGTGTGTCCGGCACTTCGGCATACGACAGCACTTTCAATTGCGGCAGGCTGCGGCGCAGGAAACGCGCGAGCATCGCGCGCAGCGCGTGCTGCACGAGCAGCACGGGCGGCAGCCCGAGATTCTGTTGACGCAGCATCGCCTGTTGCGTGCCGGTCAGAAGGTTGTGCGCGAGGCCGGGTTCGAGGCCCGGGTTCGCGCCGGTGGCGAGCGCCTGCGACAGCACGCGCTCGAGATTCGAGTCGAGGCCCATCACCTGCATCTCGCCCGCACCCGGATACCACTGCTGCGTGATCGCGCGGCCGAGCGAGAGCCGCACCGCGGCCGTGATCTCGAACGCGTCGCCGCGGCCCGCGTGTTCGGACACGGCTTCGAGAATCGTGCGCATGTCGCGGATCGGCACGCCTTCCTCGAGCAGGTTCTGCAGCACCTTCTGCAGCGTCGTCAGCGAAATCGTCTTCGGCACGAGGTCCTCGACGAGCGACGGCGCGTCCTTGCCGGTGCGCTCGACGAGCGACTGCACTTCCTGGCGGCCGAGCAGCTCGGCCGCGTGCTGGACGACCAGATGATTCAGGTGGGTCGCGACGACCGTGCTCGCGTCGACCACCGTGTAGCCGTACACCTGCGCCTGCTCGCGCATCGCGACGTCGATCCACACGGCCGGCAGCCCGAACGCGGGATCCTGCGTGACGGCGCCCGGCAGCGCGGCCGTCACCTGGCCGGGATTGATCGCGAGCCACTGGCCCGGGAACACTTCGCCGACGCCGATCTCGACGCCCTTCAGCGCGATCCGGTACGCGTTCGGCCGCAGTTCGAGGTTGTCGCGGATATGGATCACCGGCGGCAGGAAGCCGATTTCCTGCGCGAATTTCTTGCGGATGCTCTTGATGCGCTTGAGCAGTTCGCCGTCGCTGTTCTTGTCGACGAGCGGGATCAGCCGGTAGCCGACTTCGAGGCCGAGCGGGTCGATCAGCTGCACGTCGTCCCAGGTCGCCTCGTGGCTGTCCGACGGCAGCACGGCGGGCGGTGCGATGTCGGTCAGGTCGCCGGCCGCCTTGCGGGCCGCCGCGCGCTTGGTCTGCGTGTGTGCCAGCCAGATCGAGCCGCCGCCGAGTGCGAGGAACGCGAAGTGCGGCATGCCGGGGATCAGCCCCATCAGCACGATGATCGCGCCGGTGATGGCCAGCACGCGCGGGTTCGTGAACAGCTGGCCGGTGATCTGCGTGCCGATATCTTCGTCGGTCGCGACGCGCGACACGATCACGCCGGCCGCGGTCGAGATCACGAGCGACGGGATCTGCGCGACGAGGCCGTCGCCGATCGTCAGCAGCGTGTAGTTCGTGCCGGCGGCCGCGAACGTCATGTCGTGCTGGACCATCCCGACGATCAGCCCGCCGATCACGTTGATCGCCATGATGATCAGGCCGGCGATCGCGTCGCCGCGCACGAACTTCGACGCGCCGTCCATCGACCCGTAGAACTCGGCTTCCTGCGACACGGCCAGGCGGCGCTTGCGTGCCTGCTCTTCGTTGATGAGGCCCGCGTTCAGGTCGGCGTCGATCGCCATCTGCTTGCCGGGCATCGCGTCGAGCGTGAAGCGCGCGGACACTTCGGCGATCCGCCCCGCGCCCTTCGTGATCACCATGAAGTTGATGATCATCAGGATCACGAACACGACGATACCGACCGCGAAGTTGCCGCCGACGAGGAAGTGGCCGAACGCCTCGATCACCTGGCCGGCCGCGTCCGGGCCCGTGTGGCCTTCGAGCAGCACGACGCGCGTCGATGCGACGTTCAGCGACAGGCGCAACAGCGTCGAGAACAGCAGCACGCTCGGGAACGCCGCGAAGTCGAGCGGCTTCATCGTGTACATGCTGACGAGCAGCACCATCACGGACAGCGCGATGTTGAACGTGAACAGCAGATCCAGCAGCATCGGCGGCAGCGGCAGGATCATCATCCCCAAAATCATGCAGATGAGGATCGGGCCCGCGAGCGCGCGCAGGTTGGTACCCGCGAGCATGTTCGGGCGCTTCGCGAACAGGCCGGTCGGGGTGCTCATGCGGAGGCTCCTTGCTTGCCGAGCGTATCTTCGGCTTCCTCGCGTTCATCGTCGGCAGACACCGACGCGCCCTTGTCGAGATCGGCCGGCACCTCCAGATCGACCGGCATCGCCGGGAACGCGCCGCCTTCCGAACGGAAGCGCTTGAGCTGGTAGACCCACGCGAGCACTTCGGCGACGGCCGAGTACAGCGAGCCGGGAATCTCGCGTTCGAGTTCGACGTTGTGATACAGCGCACGCGCGAGCGGCGGCGCTTCGAGCAGCGGCACGTTGTGTTCGGCCGCGAGTTCGCGGATGCGCGCGGCGACGAGGTTCACGCCCTTCGCGACGACCTTCGGCGCGCGCATCTCGCCGTCCGTGTATTGCAGCGCGACCGCGAAGTGCGTCGGGTTCGTCACGACCACGTCGGCCTTCGGCACGGCCGCCATCATCCGGCGGCGCGCGATCGCACGCTGCTGCTGGCGGATCCGCCCCTTCACGTGCGGATCGCCTTCGTTCTCGCGATGCTCGCGCTTCACTTCTTCCTTCGTCATGCGCAACTTCTTGTTGTACTGCCAGATTTGGTAAGGCACATCGAGTGCGGCGACCACCAGCATCCCGGCGACCGTCGTGCCGCAGCACACGGCGACCAGATGCAGCGCATCGGGCAGCGCCACGCCGAGCGGCTGTGTCGCGAGGCCGAGCAGCTCGTCCTTGCTGCGCCAGATCGCGATGCCGCCGATCCCGCCGACGACCAGCGTCTTCGCGAGCGACATGCCGAGCTGGATCGGCCCCTGGATCGAGAAGATCCGGCCGAGGCCCGAGATCGGGTTCAGGCGGTCGAACTTCAGCTCGAACGTCTTCGACGAGATCAGCCAGCCGCCGAGCGCCATCGGCGCGAGCAGCGCGGCGACGCCGGTGAGCGCGAGGATCGGCAACAGCGCGGCGAAGCCTTCGAGGCTCGCGCTGCCGGCCGCCGACAGCATCCGGTTCGTGTCGAACGCGGTCGCGCGATCGAACGTGAACGCGCCGCGCATCATCGCCTCCAGATGCCCGCCCGACGGGCCCGCAAGCAGCCACGCACCGTAGAACCCGGCCGCGAGCAGCGCGAACGAAGCCAGTTCGCGCGAACGCGCGACCTGCCCCTCCTCGCGCGCCTTCTCGCGGCGCCTGGGAGTGGCGGCTTCGGTCTTGTCGAGATCGCTCTCGTCTGCCACGGGGCCTCCAGTCGGGTACGGCGGAATGCCGCTTTCCAGTGACACCGATTATTCATGGAGGCGTCAAACGCCGATCGGTCGAGCAAAGCCGGGAAAGGGGGGTATTTCGGGGAATCGGGCGAGCCGGTGTGAATGGGGCCGGACGGGGGACGGAACGGTGCGCGGCGCGGCGGAAAAACGTGCCGGTCGGTGCGATCGCGGGGTGTCGGCTCCGGACGGAGCGACGACGACGTGAAGCGAGGAAAAAGCGTGGAAACGGTGCAGCCGTGAAGCGGCGCCGCGGGTGCGACGCGAAATCAGGCCCCGACGCGACGGCGTCGCGCGTCGGGGCCGGCGTCGGTCAGGCCGCCGCGATCGGATCCGCGCCGAAGCGGTTCGGGCCTTCGGTGCCGCGCGAGCACATCCACACGAGCAGCAGGATGCCGCCGACGATCGGAATCAGCGCGAGCAGCAGGAACCAGCCCGAGCGGCCCGTATCGTGCAGCCGGCGCACGCTGACCGCGATGCTCGGAATGATCAGCGCCAGCGAAACCAGAAGGAGCGCGCCGAGCAGCAACAGCGTGATCAGGCCCGCGTTGCGGCCGGCCGCGCCGATGACTTGCGCGCCGAGCGACAGAATGCAGCTCAGCAGCGCGAAATACCAGTATTCGGCACGACGCGCGCGGCCTTCGAATGTCGCGTATTTATTAAGTGCGGAACGAACAGCTTCTGAAAAATTCATTTTATTACCCTCATGTTTTATATTGACGACCCCGGAAACAACGCCGGCATTATATGTTTGAATTTCGCCGGGCTCCATCTCTTTTCGCATGCCGGGCGGTGCGCCTACCCGCTCTCGCGGCGCGCCGATACAGCATGGGAACGGTTGCAACAGCGTAACGCCGCGCCACGCGACTTGCATGCCGCGTCATTTTAATAATCTTGAAGACCTGACAGAAACTACAGCCCTGGATAATCCAGAATTTGATTACATCCGAATGAAATCGGGTGCATTCGATAATCGGCGCGAGTGTGCCGCATTCGATTAACCGGCCGGCATTATGCAGACGTGCAAAGCGCACTACCCTTCGCCATTCCCGATGCCCGATGCCCGATGCCCGATTCCCGATTCCGGTCGAACCGCACCATGCTCCGTCATCGGCTCGTTCCGTTGCTGTCGCTCGCCTGCGCGCTGGCGGCCGGCCACCGGTCTGGCGCCCGCTTCCGGCGCTGACGGGCCTGCTCGGCCCCTGGAGCCTGTTCAGGCCATCGACAGGCACGTGCTAACCCGCCGCCGCCCGCTGCAGCGCGCCGAGATCGAGCTTCTTCATCGTCATCACCTGCGCCATCACGCGCTCGGCGCGCCCTGGATCGCCCGTCATCAGTTCCGGCAGCTGCACCGGCACGACCTGCCACGACACGCCGAAGCGGTCGCGCAGCCAGCCGCACTGCTGCGCGCGCTCGTCGCCGCCTTCCGACAGGCGCGCCCAGTAGCGGTCGATTTCGTCCTGGTCCCGGCAGTTGACGACGAACGACACGGCCGGCGTGATCTGGAACACGGGGCCGCCGTTCAGCGCGACGAACGCCTGCCCGTCGAGCTCGAACGAGACGGTCATCACCGCGCCCTCCGCGCTGCCGGATGCGTGCGCGCCGGCCTTGCCGTAGCGCGCGACGTGCACGATGCGCGCGTGGTCGAACACCGATACGTAGAAACCGGCGGCCGCCTCGGCGTCGCGGTCGAACCACAGGAACGGCGTGATGCGTTGTATGCGCGGGCTCATGGCGCTGTCTCCTCGATGTCGTGCCGGCACGGGGCCGGTATTACATCGTAGGCGCTCCGCCCGCATGCGGCGGCGCTCCGGTCCGACCCGTCATGCCGCCCACCGCGCCCGGATAAAAAAAGGGGGCGATCGCTCGCCCCCTTTTCCCTGCGTACCGCCGTCGGGCGTCAGAACGCGACGAAAGGCGCCGCGCCGCCGCTCGCGGTCTTGTCCATCCCGAAGTAGATCGTCTTGTTGTAGAAGTGCGGCATGCCGATGTCGAGCCAGCTGGACGAGCCGAACGGACCCGCGATGTCGTTGAACGCGAACGTCGACGAGTTCGAGAACAGCGAATCCGCGTTCGTGACGGGCATCGATACCGTGCCGCTCACGCCGTTCTGGCCGGTCAGCGTCGCCGAATAGGTGGTCGCCGCCGACGGGCAGTAGAACTGCGCGTTCCTCGAACAGACCGTCTGCGACGAATCGTTGAAGAAGTACGCATTCGAGCCCGTATCGAAGAACGCGGTCACGTTGCGTCCGAGGAACGTCGCGCTGACGTCGCCCGTCGTGGTCGACGTCATCACGGTCTTCCCGGTCAGGTCGGGCAGGCCGAACGTCAGCGTGCCGGTTGCGCTCGCCTGCCCGTTGTTCGAGATGGCCGGCATCGTCACGCTCACGCCGCTGCTGTCGGCGAAGCGATGCACCGGGTTGGCCACCTGCTGCGCCACCGGCACGAGCGCGACCGCGCAGCTCGCGTTGTCGCCGTTCGGGCACGCGTAGTAGTTGTTGTTCGTCGACGTCGACGTCGCGCAGGTCGTGCCGCAGTCGACCGGCGCCGGCCCAATGCCGAGGATCCCGTTCGCGCCGAGCGCGCTCGCCGAGTTGGCCGATGCCCCGCCGTTCGTGCACGAGCTCGGCACGTTCGTCGTGCCGAGGTCACCGATGATCTGCACGGGCAGCGAGCTCGCCTGCTCGGAGCCGATCGACAGGTCGACCGTGCGCACCGATCCCCACGTATAGCTCGACACGAACTTGCCGCACTCGGCGACCGGCGCGCCGCCGCTCGTCACCTGCGGGAGGTTGCCGAGCACGCCCGACACGGCGCTGCCGACGAGCCGCAGCCCGTACGACGCGGTATCGACGAGCACGTTGTTGACCACCTGGCAGTTCGACGTGCCCGGCGCGCAGACCTTCACGCTGACGGTCGGGATGTTGATCACGTTCGCGACACCGGCGTTGACGGTGATGACCGCCGTGTTCCCGGAATTGCCGTCCGAGCCGCCGTTACCGTTGTTGCCGCCGTTGCCGTTGCTGCCCGAGCTGCTGCCGCCACCGTCGCCGCCGCCGCAGGCCGTCACGAGGACGGCCGTCGCCGCCGCGAGGCCCAGCACGCCGAGCCAGCGCTTGAATGTACGAGGAATTCTCAAGATCGCTCTCCCGCTGTCACTGGATGTCGGTGCCGGTCAGGCCGGCAGGCAGCACCGCCGGCAGCCAGGCCTGGCCCGAGAAGGCGCCCATGTGGCCGCCTGTCCGGATCACGAGGCCGCTCGTGTCGACGGACACGGGCGCGCGCCAGCCGCGCGCCTTGTGCGCCGCCTGCACGCCTGCGGTGTACTGCGGGAAATAGCTGCCGAGCAGCGAGGCGAGATCCGGCATCGTCGGCCCTTGCCACGCGAGGCCGAACACGCTGCCGGCGGCCGACGTGTATTCGTGGATGACGGTGCCCGATCCGAGCGTGATCTCGCGGACGGTATAGGTGGCCGTGCTCGTCTGCACGCCGTCTGCGGGACGCATCGCGCGCTGCAGCGCGCGCACGGTTGCGGCCTGATCGTCCGCCGGCGGCGTCATCGGCGCGCCGCCCAGTTCCGCGTGTGCGTGGACGCTCCACAACACACCCATTGCAGCCGCCGCGTGCGCGACGGCCCAGCCCAAGCGTTTCAGCTTCACGTTCCCCCCCAAGGGACTGGCTTCGTTGCCGACGGTGCGGCCATCGGGCCCGCGCCGCCTGTCAACATACAAAATCTTACGAATGACGCTACGTTGCTGCTGACGCGTAGTATGCCTGCTGAGTGTGTCGAAGTGTCAATTTGACGCGGGGTCCCCGTGGGCCTCGCGGGTGAGACCGGCGTGGGAAAGCAGTGCGGGGGAAGCGTGACGCGTGCATCGGGCGGCGCCGCGACTCGCGACGCGCCGATGCATGCGACAGGGTCAGAAGCCCAGACTGGCGAGCAGGTCGTCGACCTGACCCTGGTCCTGGACCACGTCGGATTTGCCTTCCGGCGCGATCTGCGGGCCGTTCAGCAGCGACTCGGGGCTGCCGGTCGAGCTCATCTGCTCGGCCGCGAGCGCAGCCGCGGTGGCCGCGAACTGCTCGCGCCGCTCGGGCGCGATGTTCTCGACGAGCACCGTGAGGAGCTGCTGCTCGATCAGGTAGACCATGTCCATGATCTTCTTGATCACCTGCCCGGTCAGGTCCTGGAAATCCTGTGCGAGCATGATCTCGAGCAGTTGCGCACTGGTCGCCGACGTCGATTCGGGCAGCGTGCGCAGGAACGAGCGCGTATCGTCCATCAGCTCGCGCACTTCCGCGTGCTCGATCGGCGCCGCGTACCACTGCGCCCAGCGCGCGTCGAGTGCCTCGGCCTCGTTCTGGATGCGCTCCTGCATCGGCTTCGCGACCTCGATCGCATTCAGCACGCGCACGGCGGCCTGCTCGGTCATCGTCGCGACGTAGCGCAGCCGGTCGCGCGCATCGGGCACGGCTTCCGCCGCCCGCTCGACGTGCTTGTCGAGCCCGAGCTCGCGCATCGAGTCGCGCAGCGTGCGCGTGACATGGCCGATACGCGCGAGAATGCGGTCGCTCGCGAAATCGGCGCCTTCGGCGTGGCCGTCGGCGCTGAACCCGGCGCCCGTCAGCGCTGCATGGATCGGCTCGTTCACGTCAGCTCCCGGCCTTCGCCATCTTGTCGATGATCTTGTTCAGCTTCTCGTCGAGCGTCGCGGCCGTGAACGGTTTCACGACGTAGCCGCTCGCGCCGGCCTGCGCCGCCGCGATGATGTTCTCCTTCTTCGACTCGGCCGTGACCATCAGCACCGGCAGGTGCGTGAGCGTCGCGTCCGCGCGGATTTCCTTCAGCATCGCGAGGCCGTCGAGGTTCGGCATGTTCCAGTCCGAGATCACGAAGTCGTAGCCGCCGCCGCGCAGGCGCGCGAGGCCGGCGAGACCATCTTCGGCCTCGTCGACGTTCGAGTAGCCCAGTTCCTTGAGCAGGTTGCGGACGATCCGGCGCATCGTCGGGAAATCGTCCACCACCAGGATTTTCATGCTCTTGTCCATCGTCGTTCCTTTCCAGATTCGTTTCCGTCGGGACGCGTATCGTGGCACGCGCCCCGTGACATTCCATTCAAACGCGCTGCACGCGGTCGCCCATCGTCGCGAGGCGCGCCATCACGCGGCGGCTCATCTCGCCGAGCGGCACGATCTCGTCCGCGCCGCCGAGCGCGATCGCCTCGCGCGGCATCCCGAACACGATGCAGCTTGCTTCATCCTGCGCGAACGTGTGAGCGCCCGCGCGTTTCATTTCCAGCAGGCCGGCCGCGCCGTCGCGACCCATCCCGGTCAGGATCACCCCGATCGCGTTCTTGCCCGCGTGCGTCGCCGCCGAGCGGAACAGCACGTCGACCGACGGGCGGTGCCGGTTGACCGGCGGTTCGTCCGACAGTTGCGCAATATAGTTCGCCCCGCTTCTCGCAAGCAACAGGTGCGCGTGGCCCGGTGCAATATACGCGTGACCCGGCAGCACGCGCTCGCCGTGCTCGGCTTCCTTCACCGCGATCCGGCACAGGCCGTTCAGCCGCTGAGCGAACGATTTCGTGAAGCCCGGCGGCATGTGCTGCGCGATCAGCACGGCCGGCGCATCCGGCGGCAGCGGCGTCAGCACTTCGCGGATCGCCTCGGTGCCGCCCGTCGATGCGCCGATGATGATCAGCTTCTCGGTACTGACGAGCGGGTTGTTGATCATCGGCGCGGCCGGGTGGCTGTCCGCCGCGCGCGCGACGGCCTGCGGCTGCGGCGCCTGGCGCACGCGCGCACGCGACGCCGCGCGGATCTTGTCGGCGAGCTTTTCCGCGTAGTCGAGCATCCCGTCGCGAATCCCGACGCGCGGCTTCGTGACGAAATCGACCGCGCCGAGTTCGAGCGCGCGCAGCGTGATCTCCGAGCCGCGCTCGGTCAGCGACGACACCATCACGACCGGCATCGGCCGCAGGCGCATCAGCTTCTCGAGGAAGTCGAGCCCGTCCATGCGCGGCATTTCGACGTCGAGCGTGAGCACGTCGGGGTTGTGCTGCTTGATGAGCTCGCGCGCGACGAGCGGATCGGGCGCGGTCGCGCACACCGTCATGTCGGGCTGGCTGTTGATGATCTCGGTCATCAGGCTGCGGATCAGCGCCGAATCGTCGACGCACAACACTTTGATCTTCTGCACTGCGGTCATGCCTCCTGCTTTCTTGATAGGTTCGCCGCCCGCTCGCCGCCGGCCGGCGCCGCGCTGCGCGCGCCGAACAGCTCGATGCGCGGGCGTGCCGGCTGCGGCGGGGCCGGACGCTTCGCCGCGAACAGCTCGACGTGCGGACGCGGCCGTGCCGCGCGGGCGCGATCGGCCTCGCGGGCGAGCGCGGCTTCGCGCTCGGTGACGCCCGGCACCTGCAGCCGCAGCTTCTTCACCGCCGCGCGCCCCGTGGCCGCCATGAACGCGACCTTGCGCGGGTGCACGCCCTGCAGGTCTTCCGCCGTGATGCGGATGCGTTCGAGCGCCAGGTAGCGGCGCACGAAATCCGCGTTGCGGTCGCCGATGTTGATCGTCGTCATCCCGGCCAGCACGGCAGCGCCCCCGAACACCTTCGCCTCGAAGCGTTCGCGGCGCCCGCCGGCCTTGATCATCTCGTTGATCAGCACTTCCATCGCGTACGCGCCGTAGCGCATCGATTCCGACGCGGCCGCGCCCGGATCGGCGCCGTCGTCCGGCAGCATGAAGTGGTTCATCCCGCCGATGCCCGCGTACGGGTCGTGCAGGCACGCGGCGACGCACGAGCCGAGCACGGTCATCAGCACCATGTCCTCGGACGTCGTGTAGAACTCGTTCGGCAACAGCTTCACGCCGGGACGGCCGAAGTGGTTGTCGAAGTAGCGATTGGTTGCGATCGGCAGGGCACTCATCCGCGCTCTCCAAGAGCTGATGCGGCACCCGCGGCATGCAGGCGCGCGGGCGACGCCATCGTGGGCGCCTGCGCGCCACGCGGCCGCGCGCCCTGTGCAGCGTCGCGGGTCAGTTCATACACCGTCTGGCCGCGCAGCCGGAACGCCTGCGTGACATACGTGAAGTTTTCCGAATGGCCGGCGAACAGCAGCCCGCCCGGCTTCACCAGCGGCTCGAAGCGCGACAGCACCTGCCCCTGCGTCGGCTTGTCGAAATAGATCATCACGTTGCGGCAGAAGATCGCGTCGAACGGCTTCGCGATCCCGTAATCCGCATCGGTCAGGTTCAGCTGCTCGAAGCGGATCATCGCGCGCAGCTCGGGGCGCACCTTCACGCGGCCGGCCTGCGCGCCCGTGCCCTTCAGGAAGAAGCGCTTCAGCCGCTCCGGCGCCAGGTGCTTGACCTGGTCATACGTGTAGATGCCGGCCTCCGCCTTCGCGAGCACCTGCGTGTCGAGGTCGGTCGCGAGGATCGACGCGCCGCGCGCGGCCGATTCGCCGAGCGCCTCGATCAACGTGATCGCGATCGAGTAAGGCTCCTCGCCGGTCGACGCCGCGGAGCACCAGACCGATACCGGCGCCGGCCGCCCCTTCACGAAATCCGACAGGATCGGGAAATGGTGCGACTCGCGGAAGAACGCGGTCAGGTTCGTCGTCAGCGCGTTGGTGAACGCTTCCCACTCGAGCGGATCGTCTTCCTGCTCGAGCTGGTCGAGGTAGTCGCGAAACGTGTCGAGACCGCGTGCCCGCAAGCGGCGCGCGAGACGGCTGTACGCCATGTCGCGCTTGTGCTCGGACAGCGAGATCCCCGCGCGTTGATGGATCAGCGCGCGAATGCGTGCGAAATCCGCGCCCGTGAACGCGAAGTCGCGCCCCGGCTCGCCCGCGCGAGGCGAGGCATCCGGTGCATCAGGTCGAAACGGCGCGCGCGCGTGCGGCATGGTTTAGAAGGTCTCCCAGTCGTCGTCGGACGTGCCGGCCGTGGCCGCCGCCGGCTTCTCGCCGTTCAGCGCCGGGCGCAGGAGCGCGGGCTTCGCGGCCGGCTTGTCGGCCGGTGCGGCGGTTTTCGCGAGACGCGGCCCGTAGCCGCCCGCAGCCGTGCCGCGGGCAGCCGGTGCATCCTTCTGCGCGTGCGCGCCGGCATCGGCCGCGCGCTTCGGTTCGTGGCCCGCACCCGACGCAGCCGCGGCGGCACGCG
>NZ_CABVPW010000082.1:0-11396 GCF_902499025.1 Burkholderia lata
GGCCAATCGCATACCAAATCCATTTAATCAGTGCCCCGGCCATCAAACCGCGGCGCTTTTCAACAGCCTGCTAGATCAGCGCGGCTCTGTACAGACGCGGCCGGCCGCGCGTTGGCTCGGCCTCAGGTATGCCCGCAAGGGCGGCTTCATCGATCCACATCGTGACGTTACCTCGGTTGATCAGGCCAGCGTTGTAGGTCGGCCAGTTCCTGACACGGTAGCGAGCCTTCGGTCCGCTCGTCTTGCCCTTGTCCCTGCGCATCTTCTCGAAGCCAAGAATCGAGAATCTATGCAGGAACCCGAATTTTTAACAGAACTTCCCTACCGGCTGTTGTGCGTAAACGTCAGTAGCCCCCCACGCGCCCGATTTATGCAACAACGTCGCGCCCCTCGATTCGAAGTCTTCGCAATTCGCGGCGACTCTTCGCATTAAAAAATCGGAAATTGAAACGGCTGCCTATATTGTGTATGCGTTTTGCGCGAAATTTTCCCTTCCCGTTTCTCAAAGAATGGGATCCTCAGGGCAACCAAAATGGTGCGTGTTCGATTCACCTTGAGAGCAAGGTACTGCAGCCGGACACTCTATGCTGTCCGCAAAACCGTCGCAGCGATCGGCATCGGCGTTGCATCGATGCTTGTTCACGTTCATGCGCACGCCGACGCGGTTGAGCCGATCACTCCACTTCCGCCCGTTGCGCGCCCAGCTTTAGCATCCGAAGCTGCAAAGGTGACACTAGGCGAGGCGCTTTTCAACAGTCGGCTGCTGTCGGGTCAAAAGCAGATATCGTGCGCGAGCTGCCACAACCTGACACAGTTGGGGGGCTCCGACGGCCAACCGATTTCCGTCGGTGAAAACGGCAAGCGAGGCACCAGGCGAACGCCGTCAATCTTTAACGTCGGCTTCAATTTCGTGCAGTTCTGGGATGGGCACGCATCCACGCTCGAAGAGCAAATCGGCTTTGTGTTGAAAAATAGGGACGGCCTTGCATCGGATTGGCCCACCGTCCTGCAACGCCTTAGCGTCGATCCCGCGCTGCTCGCCTTATTCAACAACGCTTATCACACAGCGCCCAGTCAGGCGAATGTGACTGACAGCCTAGTCGCTTACGAGCGGACATTGACAACGCCGGATTCTCGCTTCGACCGCTATCTGCGTGGTGACGGAACAGCGATAACCGCGCAGGAATTGGCCGGGTATCGGCTATTCAAGCAATACGGCTGCGCGGCGTGCCACCAGGGCATGAACGTCGGGGGCAACATGTTTCAGCCGCTTGGCGTGATCGGCCCGGCCGGCGAGTATTTTCGCGCCAAAGGTGAGATCCCACGGCAAGACTACGGCCGCTTTCTTGTCACCAAAGTTGACGCGGACAAGTTCGTGTTCAAGGTCCCGAGCCTACGCAACGTCGCGCTGCGTCCTCCATATTTCAATGATGGCTCGGCTCCCACCCTGAACGAAGCCATTCGCGTGATGGCGCGATATCAGTTGGGCCGAACGCTCAGCGAACAGGACGTCGAACTTATCGCCAAGTTCCTCGGGACATTGACCGGAACCTATCAAGGCAAGCCGCTAAAGGCCGCCCACGGTGCCCCATGACTTTGCTTGCGTCCGGTTGCCGCCTCGGCGGTCTTCACATTTGCTTGAAATAGGGTGGTGTGTTCATGCCTGCGACCGTTGCAGTTCCGACTCCCTTCACGGTAAGAGAGCGGTCCCGTCTCATGTGGAATTCAATCCCCGACCTTTACTTGCGGGTTGCGCTCGGTCTCGCGCTATTGACCGTATGCGCGCTGCTGTTTTGGAAGGCAGCGGACACGCGCGATGGCGCTGATAGCGCGATCGCGATCATCCAGCGCACCCAGCAGCAAGAAACACGCTGGAACGAGCAAGTCATGCTGGCCGCATTCGGCTACGCAAGAAATTACGACGCGCTGAACCGAGCAAGCGATGCACTCGCCGACACGGTGCACCAACTCTCTCGCACGAGCCATCAACGGGCGCCCGGGGTATTTGCTCAGTTATCGACGAGCACGGACTTTACCGCGTTCGTCTCTAAGCTAAACGAAAAACGCGAGCTCGCCGAAAGAATGAAATCGGCGCGCGCGATTATTTCCAGTTCGGTTACCTATCTGCCCACTCTAGGCGGCTTACTTGACCGTGCGATGGACAAAAATGCCATCGATGAAGCACTGCTCGACCGGATTCGGCAAAACATCAAAGGCGCATCGATCGGATTGGCCGCGTATGCCGCGCATCCCGGAGTCGAGATTGCAACGTCATTACGCACTCAAATCGAAACATTGACGCAGATCTCTCGCAGCGTGCAGCTTCCCGCCGAACTCGGCTTATTCGCGTCCCACATCGGAGTCGTGTTGCGCAACACGGAGGTCTTGAGCGAATCTACCCACGCATTCAGCGACATCGATACGGCTACCGCCCTTCAACAACTGCTGAGAGCATGTGAAGCACGGCGCGCGCAATGTATTAGCACCGCGCAATGGATGTCGACGTGCGCAGCGATAGCCGGGTTGCTCTGCATCGCCCTGTTCCTGCAGGCGGCGATAGGTAGCGCTAGAAGGTATCGGATCGTCAGTAAATCGAACGATGACCTTTTGACATCGAAGGCCGAAGTGGAAACACAGCTGATACAAGCGGCCAAAATGTCGGCGATCGGCCAGATGGTGGCCGGCGTGGCCCATGAGATCAACACACCGCTTGCCTACATCAAGGCAACGTTCGAGTTCTTGCGAGATCAGATTTTGACCAATCCTCGAATCATGGCGTCGGCGGCCGAGCTGGCCGCGGAACGAGGCGATGCGCCCGCCGACGAAAAAGAGGCCGTCAAAGAGGCCTATGTAGCCGATATTTCGATGCTGCTCGACGACGGGCTGCATGGTATCGAGCAGATATCGACACTCGTGATGTCGCTCAAGAACTTCAGCCGGCTCGATCACGGCAAGCTCTCGGAGTTTTCGGTGGAAGATGGGCTGAGCAGTGCGCTAGCCATCGCGCGCAATTCGATCAAGCACGTGGCCGAAGTGCACACCTCTTTTGCGAATGTGCCGCGCATCATGGGGTCGCCTTCACACATCAACCAGGTGTTCCTAAACATCATCATGAATGCCGCGCAGGCGATGCAGGGTCGCAACAAGACGGGGCGGCTCGAGATCACCACGCGCGAAACCGACAACGACATGATCGTCGTGACGATCACCGACGACGGTCCGGGCATGTCGCCCGAAGTACTGTCACGCATCTTCGATTTGTATTTCACCACGAAACCGCCGGGACAAGGCTCTGGCGTGGGTTTGGCGATCTGCTACCGGATCATCAAGAATCACCATGGGCGTATAGAAGTGCAATCGAAACCGGGCATCGGCACAACGTTTTCGGTCTTCCTTCCGGTTCGCGTTCGCAGCGGTGCGGACCCATCCGCATGAGGCGCTTTGGATAAGTAGGCGTGCAGATGTTCAGACGCCGGCAATAGTATAGGCAGCAATGGCAGTGAGTGGGTGAGGAAGGTGGCCATTCGCGCCGAGCGCAAACGCTTTGATGCAAGCGCGTTCGACGTTCGTATCGCCAAAGTTGAATCATTGATTCGCCGGGACAGTCGATGAGCTACGACGCAACAGTACTTTTCGTGGACGACGAGGAACGCATCGTCAAGCTGCTGAAATTGATATTTCAGGGCAGTTATCGAGTCTTCACCGCCACTCATGGCCGTGCAGCGCTCGAGATCGTGAAGCAGCATCAGATCGACGTCGTCGTATCCGACCAACGCATGCCGGAAATCACAGGCATCGAACTCTTGGCGCAAGTGCGCGCCATTTCGCCCTATACCGTGCGCGTCCTCCTGACCGGGTACTCCGATCTCGTCTCTATCATTGGGGCCGTCAACGACGGCGAGGTGTATCGCTTCCTAAACAAGCCGTGGCGAAAGGAGGAGTTGGAAAGCACCCTGCAAGAGTGTAGCGCCCGCGCGCGCGCGCAACGTGGAGCGGTGCCTACCGCCCCCAGCGCAAAGCCTGTCGCGGTGGCTGATCTCCCCACCCCACTGGCCAACGCGACGAAGCTGCTCGCACTGGAGGGGGTGGCCAGTGACCGGCATGAACTGATGGAAATGTTCACCGAGGATTACGATGTGCTAGGCGCATCGACCATTAACGAAGCGCTCGAGATCATGAGGCACCACGACATCGGTGTGGTGGTAGCCAACACCTTCGTGAACGGCCAGCGTACAGCCGAACTGCTCGCCGCGCTCAAGCGTCATGCGCCGTCGATCGTCGCCGTCGTGCTCACGACAGCGGCAGACTCCGATTTGGTCATTGACTTGATCAACCGAGCACGAATCTATCGCGTCGCGATCAAGCCAATTCAACCGAACGTCTTTCGCTTGGCCGTCTCGGCCGCGATGCGTGAACACCATCGCTTGTGCGCAGGTCCCGACGCGCAGAAGCGCCTGCTCGCCGCGGACGACGAATCGGCGAGCAGCGAAGCCATCGTCGAGAGCATTGTTCAGAGCCTGCGCCGCTTCACTGAAGTTCAGGGGCCACAAGGTCTTTGAGCAGTCCCCGCGGTTCAACCGCGAATTTCCTGGCACGCATAGCTTCAATTGCCGAGCCAGGGCACACCTTTCTAGGAAAGACGTCGTGTTTGCCAGAACCCCTGAGAAGTCTCTGGTCACCGTGCGCGCCGCTCTGTTCGCAGCCTGGATCGTCCTGATCGTCTCATTGTTCTGGGACCCGATGACGCCAACGCTGACCGATCCCTCGGCAACAGGCAGCCCATTTCACGTACACGGCAATGGCCCTTCCATTCAGGGCCATGCGCCAGCCGCCCAAAACACCTATGCCATGGGGGCCCGTATCTGGTGGACAATGATCGTGCCGATCATCCCCTTGTTCCTCATGGTGTTCGGGCATGAGACATGGCGCCGCGTGTGTCCGCTTTCTTTCGCATCGCAGATTCCGCGCTATTTGGGCTGGGTTCGAAAAGCGTCCTTCGTTCAGCGCCACTCCGGAAAAGTCATCAAGACGGTGGCCGTCATCGGGCGCGGCAAGTGGTTGGATCGCAACGCTTTATATGTGCAAATGGGTCTGCTCTATTTGGGCTTAACCGCCCGACTCTTGTTCGCCAATGCAGACAGGCATGCGCTGGCCTTCTTGCTGCTGCTGGTGATCGCCGCGGCTGTCACGGTCGGCGCGCTTTGGGGCGGACGAACGTGGTGTCACTATGTCTGCCCGATTAATGTCGTACAAAAGATTTATACCGAGCCGCGCGGCCTACTCGAAAGCGCACCGCACGTTAGCGGCGCACGGCTCGGACAGTCCGCGTGTCGCATTTCCAGCCCGTCTGGCGACCAGCTCGCATGCGTTGGATGCACCACCTCATGCAGTGATATCGATCTGGAAGGCTCATATTGGGATACCGTGAAACGACCGATCAAGCGGCACGTTTACTACATATTTTACGGACTTATATGTGGTTTTTACGGATACTACTATTTATATGCTGGAAATTGGGATTACTATTTTTCAGGATACTGGACGCATGAGACAAATCAACTGTCCCAATTTCTAGACTCTGGATTTTTCATTGCGCATCGCTCGATTCCAATTCCGAAGCTTATCGCAGCGCCGCTGACACTCGCGACTTGCGGTGCCTCGTCGCTGGCTCTGGGTACCGTGCTGGAGGGCCTCTATCGCGGAGTCCGCCATCGTATGCGGCGCATCCCCGAGGCCGAAATCGTCAATCATTGCTTGAGCTTCACGGCGTTTTTGTCGATCAATACCTTTTATTTATTCGGCGGACGCCCGAGTCTCTTGATGCTGCCGGCACCGATTGCACGGATAATTGATGTGGCAATTGTCATTTTGAGTTCGCTCTGGTTTTTCACCGCAATTCATCGTACGCCGTTCAAGTATCGACAAGAAGCGCTGGCGGCCAGTCTGCTGGGGCAACTCAAAAAACTGAAAGTGGATGTTTCGCGCTATATGGACGGTCGGTCCATTGACGATTTGCAGCCGGACGAAGTCTATGTCCTGTCCAAGGTGCTGCCGGCCTATACACGCGAACAAAAGGTCATAGCGTACAAGCGGATTCTCGACGAGATGATCTCGCAGCAAAAGACGACGTCCGCGGCCGGGCTGCAGGTGCTGCACGACTTACGCGGGGAAATGGGAATTTCGACCGAAGAGCACGCGCGGTTGATTGATGAACTAGGTCACGACCACGCGATGGAGCTCGACCCCAGTGTGGTCAGCGCTCGCGAACGCGCGCAAAGCGTGGCCAACTATGCTAGGTTGATAGCTAGTGCGATCTGCAAGCGCATTGAACTCGGCGATACATTCGATACCGCATTCGCTCATGCCGAGTTTCAAGACATGATCAGAATGCTGCGCCCCAGCCTTCAAATCGAGGATGAGGAGCACAAAGCCGCACTAACACACGTGCGCGCCGCTAGCGGGGCCCTCGAGATGCGAGTCACCGCGCTGAATGAACAGCTGATGATCCTGGCAAGCGCCAAGTTGGCCGTCTTTTCGAACGAAGCAATCGTGCGCCTCTCGAACCCACTGGTTTCCGCTTTACGCGTTGTTCTGAGCGCGCGCACCGTGGCAGTATTGCGCGCCATGTTATCGTTGTTGCGCGCCGTAGGTCCCACGGACATCACGCATGGCGCAGCTTCGACGTGCGCCCGATTGTTCACCGACACCTTTGTCGACGTGATGATGGAGCCGGCCGGTGAGCAACTTGCGTTGACCTGGAAGGATGCGCTGGACGCATCGCTGATCAATGCCATCGTCGGTGTGCTCTCCGATGACGAAACGCATGCCGAGCCGTTGCCTGCCGCCGCGACCTCCATCCCTACACTCGTACGGTGTCTGCATTCATTGGCAAACGACGGCGAACCATTGCATTGCGCAATCGCCGCGTTCGCCTTGGCCAAGCTCGATCGAAACGAGGCACTGAACTGGCGCCAAGAGCTGCTTGCGGAGCGAAGCGACCTTGCGCAGCAGTGGCTCGTGGCGGAGGTCATGGAGACGATCTCCCGAGGCATGCAGGCTGGCCCGGAGCAAGTGGCCGGTCGCGCGCCGATCGTGATTACTGTGCAGGGGCCACAAGCGGGTATAACGCGAGCGGCGCAGCCCGGTTCCGCGCCACAACCGCGCCACGATACCTGCTACACCTTTGACAGTTTGTCGATCCGTATCGGCTCCGATCGCGATAACGATCTGTATTTACCAGAAGTAGGTGTCGCACCCCAGCATTTCCTTGCCCACATTCAGGGCGCACGCGTCGTCGGAGGGCCGCTGGGTGGCGAGACTGCCTGGCTCAATGGATTGCCGATTGAACAGGAAGCCGTCATTCGCTCGGGCGACGTCATTACGTTGACGCCCGACCTCCCACCTGTCTGCACGCTAATCTTCGTCGTACCCGCGTATGACCTTCCCTATACCGAAGTGCACCTAAACACCGTGACTAAGTTGTCGGCACTATTTGCGAGCGGGGGACAGTTCCGGCGCAACGCAAGATCGCTGGAGGCAGCGGGAGACATTGCGCGACGTGCGACGGTGAGGCGCTATCCCCGCAACACCGTATTCACACCCGAGACCCTGCAAGCGAACGAATCATACATTTTGGCGACCGGCAGCCTACGGCAAATTGCAGCGCATCGAGAATATGCCGCTATCGAGGAAGCATCCCACGATGAGGCGTCCCACAGTGCAGGCACGCTTGCATCCGACAATAAACCCGCGCCGACAGAGATGCGCGACGACGCGAGCGATGCGCAAGACATCGTGTCGGCACCGGCGCGCATGGACTTCGAAGACATGGGCGATGATGCAATGAAGCGCTACCTGGTGGTTTCCGCCTACGCGGACCTCGTGGTATGGCAGGAAGCTGGGGGGGGACAAGACGCGGTAGCCGCGAAGTGAGAATCGGAGCATACGCGTTGGTTAAACGGATACTACGCTGCGGTTGGAAAAATAAGCAATAGAAAGTACCGAGGAAGCTATGAATGTACACATGAGCAAGGTGTCGCAGCTTTTCTTTATTTCATTCGTATTCCTAACTGATGAAAGAAAGAACGTCACACCTGCGAAAATCGAGTTGTTACATGAGTTACTGGACGATCCCACCTGGTGCACGAGTGAATTCGTGCGCGCAAGCATCGCCGTGCTGCGCGAGCGATATTCGGCGCTATGGGAGGCGTACGAAAGCGGTCGGATCACCGTCGACGTTGATTCGTTGACACGCGAAATTAATGCGGTCACGTCCACCGTCACCGCCGCCGAGGCGATCGCGCTGAAGCAGGATTTATCGGTTTTCGTCGACAAGTTCACGCAGGCGAGTACCACCTCGCTCAGCCGCCTCGGCCTGTCCACGGCTAGCAATGCGAGGATACAACGTCAACGCACGATCACCCATCTGTTGGCACTAGTTGAGGAGGAATGCGGTGAACTCTCAAGAAAACGTGCAAACGGAACGGATGCGCCGTTCTCCAGCACAACCGTCGCACCGAGCGCGGCCGGGCCTGCGACCGGAATGGCTCGCGGCGAACTCGCGCACGCCGAGTTCGCGTCGACTTCAACCGCTGAGGTGCTCGAAAGCGGTGCGACCGGGGCGCTGGTGCCATGGAATGGACGTGCGATACAGGCGCGGTGCGTTGCGGTCGTCAACGAAACGAAGGACACGAACACTTATGTATTCGGCTGCGAAACGATCGGGCTCTTCAACTACAAGCCGGGTCAATTCATCTCAATCGAGGTGAAAGCCGGCGATAGGCTATTGCGGCGCTGCTACACCATCTCGTCCTCTCCGTCTCGTCCCCGCAGGTTTTCGATTACGGTCAAGCGGCTAGATCGCGGCTGGATATCGAACTGGCTCGCCGAGAACATGTTAGTCGGCGTATACGCGGCGATCAGCGGGCCGTTCGGTGAATTTCACATAGAGAGAACGACAAACCGAAAACTCCTGATGCTGGCCGCGGGCAGTGGCGTGACGCCGATCATATCGATGTTGCGTTGGATGGCCGACGTTGGAGACGCGCGTGACGTCGTACTGATCAACAGTGTTCGTTCGCCGAACGACGTGATTTTCGGTTCAGAGTTTCGTGTTTTGGCGGCACAGTTGCCAGCCGCGCGGATTGTCGTCGTACCGAGTTCAGTTGTCAGTGCCGAATGGTTCGGTGTATCCGGACGCCTTTCCGACGCAATGCTGCAAGCGCTCGTACCCGATGTTCTCGAACGCGACGTGTTGATGTGCGGGCCGAGCGAATACATGCGAAGCGCGACGGACATCCTCACGCGTGCGGGTCTGCCATCGGATCGGATTTTGTCGGAGCGTTTCGGCGCAGCGGATACAGGCGCTTCAGTATCCGCTGCGCCGCCGGCAAGCGATTCGCGCGGCAAGGCGGCACCCTTACGCATACCCGCCGCCGCGCCGCATCCGACCGCGCAAATCGCGGAAGTAGCGGGGCCGCGATGGGCCGGCGCAGTCAATGAAACTCCCGACGATTGGATGGCGGCAAAGCAGCCCGCTTTGATTGTCTTCGAGCAAAGCGGGGTTGAAATTGCGTGTGACGCCGGCTCCTTGCTGCTCGAAGTCGCGGAGGCGAACGGCGTTGCGCTCAATAGCGCATGCCGCTCAGGCGTGTGCGGCTCCTGCAAAGTTAAAAAGATGGCCGGTGAGGTTCGGATGCCCGCCGGCGCGACCTTGAGCGACAGCGATATTGCGGACGGCTGTGTTTTGGGCTGCGTGGGACGCGTGTATGGCCGAGTGGTGGTGGATCGTTAGTATCCAGCACACGCTAGCCGTAGCGGGCGCAACTAGGGGGAGTGACCACATAGCTGCCAATAGTGTCATCTACGTGCGCGAGCGCCGTCAGCTCTTCGCTCAGCTCGCGTCCGTCACCTTTGCAGCAGCGAGGATGCGATAGACCGTCGCCTCGCCCAGTTCGAGCTGACGGGCGATGCTGGTTTTCGTCGTGCCGAGCGCCGCCAACTGTAGTACGGCGTCCCGGCGCTCGGGCGAAACCAGTTTGCGCCCCTTGTACCGCCCCGCCGCCTTGGCTTTCGCAACGCCTTCGCGCTGACGCTCAAGCATCATTTCGCGCTCGAACTGCGAGACACCTCCAAGGACTGTCGGCATCAGCTTGCCGGTCGCCGTGTGGGTGTCCATGCCCAGATGCAGCACGCGGAAAGCGACGTTCTTGCGATCGAGGGTCTGCACCGTCACCATCAGGTCCGCGACCGAGCGCGCCAGCCGGTCCAGTTTCGTCACCACCAGCACGTCGCCTTCGCGCACGTATTCAACAAGGGCGGCGGCGAGCTGGATGCGCTCGCCGACCGACGACACCTGTTCCTGAAACAGCTTCTCGCATCCGCCTGCGCGCAGCTCCCTGAACTGGGCGTCGAACCCGGGGTCGACGGTTGAGGTGCGCGCGTAGCCGACGATCATTTCCGATCACACGCTTCTGACAGGTTGCGATGGAGAGTCGATCATAATCTGAAAGCGGCTTCAGTGAGAGGGTTTTCCGGGTAGACGTGATCGATCGCTAGGGCAAGCCCTATTGATAGGCTCTGGGTGCACGTCAGGCCGCCAATGCCTCAACCGGCAAGCGCTTGTCCATATCCATATCGAAGCGACCGTACGGATTGATGTGCGCGTAGATCAGCGGCGACAGCGCCCGGAAGTCGGCAGCCTGCATGGTCTGCCACCAACGTGGCTCGGCCAGCACTTGTGAACAGCACCGCGCTGGTAACGGGTCTGGTTCACGCCGGACATCGACTTATGCGAAGCGCTCGGGACAACACTCGAGCGACTTCCGACGACAATTGTACGGCGCGCGCGTAACATGGACAGGCTACTCGTGCTGGTCAGCAAATATCGATGGCAACTTGAAATGCGCTCGCGTGGGCTATATTGGCGAAATTAGTGAACCTAATAGCACAATTAACGAACCTCAACAGCTTCGGATTTTGAGGCGTCCGCTTCGCGTCCGGTCGCGCAGCATGCCCATCGGACGTGTCCAATGCGGCAATACGCTCAACCGTGGTTCGACATGCCTATCCAGCCTGCCAGCAATACGGGGAATACCCCTTTCACCTCCAGTTGCGACGCGTCTGACGCCGCCCCTCCCGGCCAGACCCCTCTTCCCCACGCTGCCGGGGCTCGCGTTCAGGGAACATGGGGACTCGCCGAACTGCTGCCGCCCCGGCCGGATCTGGGGCGGGGTTCGGGTGAGGCAGGAAGGGCGCGCCTGCCACTGGGGCAGTTCACCCATGGTCAACCCCCTTCACGCAGCCACGTGATGCGTACGGGGTCAATGCATGCGGGACGGTCGCCGGGGCCATATCCTGCGCCGGTGTCGCGCAGAAACACGGCGCGAGTGGCGGTG
>NZ_CABVPW010000083.1:0-10428 GCF_902499025.1 Burkholderia lata
CCGCCAACCGGTAAAGCAGCCCGCCTGACGGCGGGCCACAACTGAAGTTTGAAGCAAATTGAAGATATAAGGAGACGACCATGCAGCACACCACCCACACGAGCGCCGCGCCGGCGCAGGCGTCCGGCACCGTCCGGCGCACCTCGGCGCGCTACAAGATTCTCGCGCTGCTCGCGATCGGCACGATGATCAACTATCTCGACCGCACCGTGCTGGGGGTGGCTGCGCCGCAGCTCACCAAGGAGCTCGGCATCAACGCGGCCGTGATGGGCATCATGTTTTCCGCGTTTTCGTGGACGTACGTGGCGGCACAGGTGCCGGGCGGCCTCTTTCTCGACCGTTTCGGCAGCAAGGTCACCTATTACTGGTCGATGACGCTGTGGTCGCTGTGCACGTTCCTGCAGGGCTTCGTGCCCGGCGTCGCGACGCTGCTCGCCTGTCGTCTCGGCCTGGGTGTCGCGGAGGCGCCGTGCTTCCCGACCAACAGCCGCGTCGTCGCGACGTGGTTCCCGCAGAACGAGCGCGCGATGGCGACGGGTACCTACACCGTCGGCGAGTACATCGGCCTTGCGTTCTTCAGCCCGGTGCTGTTCGCGCTGATGGGCGCGTTCGGCTGGCGCTCGCTGTTCTGGGTCGTCGGGGCGGTCGGTATCGTGTTCGGCCTGGTCTGGTGGAAGTTCTATTACGAGCCGCGCAATCATCCGGGCGCGAATTCGGAGGAACTGGCCTATATCGAGGCGGGCGGCGGCCTGGTGCACGGCGTGCGCAAGGACGGTGACAAAGGCGGCAAGGGCGAGCAGAAGTCGTTCAGCTGGGCGATGGCCGGCAAGCTGCTGAAGAAGCGCCAGCTCGCGGGTATCTGCCTCGGTCAGTTCGCCGGCAACTCGACGCTCGTGTTCTTCCTGACCTGGTTCCCGACCTACCTCGCCACCGAGCGCCACATGGGCTGGCTGAAGATCGGCTTCTTCGCGGTGATGCCGTTCATCGCCGCATCGGTCGGCGTGATGTTCGGCGGGATCTTCTCCGACTGGCTGCTGCGTCGCGGCAAGTCCGCGAACCTCGCGCGCAAGCTGCCGATCATCGCGGGCCTGCTGCTCGCGTCGACGATCATTCTCGCGAACTACGTGCAGAGCAACGAGGCCGTGATCGCAATCATGTCGGTCGCGTTCTTCGCGCAGGGGATGGCCGCACTCGGCTGGACGCTCGTGTCGGACATCGCGCCGGACGGCCTGCTCGGCGTCACGGGCGGCATCTTCAACTTCGCTGCGAACCTCGCCGGCATCGTCACGCCGCTCGTGGTCGGTTTCATCGTCGCGTCGACCGGGTCGTTCGTCGGTGCGCTCGTGTTCATCGGCGTGATCGCGCTCGTCGGCGCGGCGTCGTACATCTTCGTCGTCGGCGACATCAAGCGGATCGAGCTGTAAGCACCGGTTCCACGCAGATCCTGTGCGTTAGCCCGGCAGCCGCAAGGCCGCCGGGCTTTTTTCTTTGCGCGTGCCGGCGGGGGAGCCGGCTGGCATCGTGCCGCGCTTATGCGCGCTGCACCGCGATGCCGAGCGATTCGACCGCCTGCGCGATCGCCGCGACCGCGCGGCGGATATCGTTCGAGTCGATCGCGCCGATGCAGCCGACGCGGAACGTCTCGAGCTGCGTGAGCTTGCCCGGATACAGGATGAAACCCGCGTCGCGCACCGCGTCGTAGAAGCGGCGGAAATCGTAGGCCGGGTGGTCGGGCGCGTGGAACGTGACGATTACCGGCGCCTGCACGCTCGCGTCGAGGAACGGCGTGAAGCCGAGCGCGTGCATCGATTCGACCAGCGTCCGGCAGTTGTCCGCATAGCGCGCGCCGCGCGCCGGCTGGCCGCCTTCGGCGAGATATTGGTCGAGCGCGGCGCGCAGCGCGGCGATCACGTGCGTCGGCGGCGTGAAGCGCCACTGGCCCGTCTTGAGCAAGTACGCATACTGATCGTGGAGATCGAGCGCGAGCGACGGCGAGTTGCCCTCGCTCGCGTCGAGCGCTTCGCGCCGCACGATCGCGAACCCCATCCCCGGTACACCTTCGAGGCATTTGCCGCTCGCCGAGATCAGCGCATCGATGCCGCTGCCGGCCAGCGTGATCGGCAGCGCGCCGAACGAGCTCATCGCGTCGACGATCAGCCGCTTGCCGTGGCGCCGGCACACGGCGGCGATGTCGTCGAGCGGGTTCAGGATGCCGGCGCTCGTCTCCAGATGCACCTGCGCGACGTGCGTGATGCGCGGCTCGCGCGCGAACGCGGCTTCGATCGCGGCCGGATCGACGGCCGCGTCCTCGCCGAACGGCAGCGCGATCGCTTCGATACCGAGCCGGCCAAGGATCTTCAGGATGCGCGCGCAGTACGCGCCGTTGTCGGGCACCAGCACGACGCCGTTGCGCGGCACCAGCGTGCCGAGCGCCGCTTCGACCGAGAACGTGCCGCTGCCCTGCATCGGCACGCAGACGTATTCATCACCGCCGTGCGCGATCGCGACGAGATCCGCGCAGACGCTGGCCGTCAGTTGATTGAAAGCGGCGTCCCATGAGCCCCAGTCATGTTGCATTGCGTGGCGTGTTGTGGCGGACGTGGTGAGCGGGCCGGGCGTAAGAAGAATCGGGTCGGACATGGTTTTCCCTTGCAAAGGTCGGAAGAAACACCGGGCGGCATTTCTGAATGACTTGCATGATATTGGCAAAATGTGTCATTTTTTGGAAATTGCCGCATTCGTCACGGGTTTGTCATCGAACGCTGTGATCCTTCGCTTGCCGCGCGAAACCTAACCTCAGCGCGGTAGCGAGGCGGGCCGTCGATCGGCCCTGCCCGGAGATAACAGGAGAGCCGGATCGTGCCCCGGCCATTTGGTGTTCCGCCTACGGAGAAGTCAGATGACACTGCAGAAACCCTCGCGCGCCGCTGCCGGCGCGTTCCGCAAGCTTGCGCTGGCCGCCAGCGTCGCCGGTCTGATGGGCGCCGCGCTGCCCGCACATGCGGCGAGCG
The DNA here is from genome assembly GCF_902499025.1 of Burkholderia lata. GTDB lineage: Bacteria > Pseudomonadota > Gammaproteobacteria > Burkholderiales > Burkholderiaceae > Burkholderia > Burkholderia lata_C. Next base: position 3,012 of record NZ_CABVPW010000083.1, read on the forward strand.
CGGTCGTGCTGTATACGGCAGACGGTCTCGAGAACCTCTATCGCGATGTGCTGCCGGCCTTCGAGAAGAAGGAAGGCGTCAAGGTCAACATCGTGACGGCGGGCAGCGGTGAAGTCGTCAACCGCGCGAACATCGAGAAGAATTCCCCGAAGGCCGACGTGATCGTCACGCTGCCGCCGTTCATTCAGCAAGCTGGCCAGATGGGTCTGCTGCAGCCGTACCAGAGCGTGAACTACAAGAACGTGCCGGCCATCGCGAAGGCTGAAGACGGCACGTGGGCAACGTTCGTGAACAACTACTTCTCGTTCGCGATCAACCCGGACGTCGTGAAGAACCAGCCGAAGACGTTCGGTGACCTGCTGTCGCCGGCCTACGCGGGCAAGGTTGCGTACTCGAACCCGGCCACGGCCGGCGACGGGATGGCCGTGCTGATCCTGACGACGTCGCTGATGGGCGAGGACAAGGCGTTCGACTACCTCGCGAAGCTGTCGCAGAGCGTGAAGTTCCACACGAAGGGCACGGGCTACCTGAACGTGCTGCTGTCGCGTAACGAAATCAGCGTCGCGAACGGCGACCTGCAGATGGACCTCGACGATGCCGAACACGGCGCGCTGTCCGTCAAGCCGATCTTCCTGGCCGCCAAGGAAGGCGACCAGCCGACCACGTTCCAGCTCCCGTACGGCATCGGCCTGATCAAGAGCGGCCCGAACCAGGAAGTCGGCAAGAAGCTGATCGACTACCTGATGTCGACGGAAGTGCAGTCGAAGGTGCCGGACATGTACGGCATCCCGGGCCGCACGGACGTGCCGCTGGCCGGCAAGAACGGCGAAGCGGTCAAGAAGGCGATCGCGGGCGTGAAGCTGATTCCGGTCGACTGGACCCAGGTGATGGCGAAGAAGCCGGTGTGGATCGAGCGCTGGAAGAAGGACGTGATCGGCAGCTCGGGCAAGCAGCTCGACGTCGTCAAGCCGAAGTGATCGGCGCACGCCGCCTGTATTTGTGAGCAAGAGGATGAACCCGGTGGAAACCACCCTGACCCATCCCGGCGCATTCGGCGCCGCCGAACCGCAGGCAACGCTGCGGTCCGGCGCGCCGGGCGGCGTGCAGATCGAACACCTGAGCGTGCGCTACGGCGCACGCACGGTGCTGGAAGATCTGTCGCTGTCGATCGGTGCCGGTGAATTTCTGACCGTGCTCGGCAAGAGCGGCTGCGGCAAGACCACGCTGCTGCGCTTCATCGCCGGGTTCGTGAAGGCCGACGGCCTGACCGGCACGCTGACCGTTGCCGGACGCGACCTGACCTATGCGCCGCCGCACAAGCGCAATCTCGGTCTGCTGTTCCAGAATTACGCGCTGTTCCCGCACCTGACGGTGTTCGAGAACGTTGCATTCGGGCTGCGCGCACGCGGCATGGCGTCGTCGGAAGTGACGCGCCGTGTCGCCGACGCGCTGAAGCTCGTGCAGCTCGGCGATGCGGGCCATCACCTGCCCGCGCAACTGTCGGGCGGGATGCAGCAGCGCGTCGCGCTGGCGCGCGCGCTCGTGATCGAGCCGGACGTGCTGCTCCTCGACGAGCCGCTGTCGGCGCTCGACGCCAACCTGCGTGCATCGGTGCGCAGCGAACTGAAAGCGCTGCACGAGCGCTTGCCGAACCTGACCGTCGTCTGCGTGACGCACGACCGCGACGACGCGCTGGTGCTGTCCGATCGCGCGCTGCTGATGCGCGACGGCCACATCGCGCAGCTCGGCACGCCGCAGCAGCTGTACGACGCGCCGCAGGACGGCTACGTCGCACGCTATCTCGGCCCGGCGAACCTGCTGCCGCCGCACGTGATCTTCCCGCTCGGCGATCCGCGCCACGAAGTGCGCGGCAAGGTGGCCTGCGTGCGCCCCGAGCGCCTGACCCTGATGCCGCCGGCCGCGGGCGGGTTGCACGGCACGGTGTCGTCCGTCGAATGGCAGGGCGCGGACCTGTCGATCGCGGTCACGATCGATGCGGCGCCCGACGAGCCCGTGCGCGTCACGATGCAACGCGGCCGCGGTGCGGCTCCCGAGCGCGGTGCGCGCGTTTCCCTGCATTGCGAGGCAGACGATGTCGTCCTTATCGAGCCCTGAAGCCGGCCTGCCGCCGCACGTGCTCGCGTCGGCCGCCGCGCACGCCGCCGCCGCGCGGCGCCGCAAGCGCATGGGCGACCTGCACCTGGCCGCGCTCGCGGTCATCCTGCTGGGCCCGCTCGTCGTCTATCCGCTGGTGCGGCTCGTGCTGCTGAGCGTGTCGGGCGACCACGGGCTGAGTTTCGCCGCGTACCGCACGTTCTTCGGCAACCCGGATACGCGCAGCGTGCTGCTGACGACGCTCGGCGTGCTGTTCGCGAGCGCCGGCACCGCGTCGGTGCTCGGTGTGCTGCTGGCCGCGCTGCTGTTCTTCAAGCCGTTTCCGGGCGCATCGCTCGTCACGCGCTTCCTGGAGCTGTACGTCGCGTTCCCGTCGTTCCTCGTCGCGTTCACGCTGATCTTCCTGTACGGCTCGCAAGGCTCGATCAGCATCGCGCTCCAGCACCTGTTCCATCTCGAGAATCCGCCGCTCGATTTCCTGTTCGGCATCGGCGGCGTGATCCTCGCGCAGACCGTGTTCTATACGCCGTTCGTCGTGCGGCCGACGCTCGCGTCGTTCGCGACGCTCGACCTGCGGCTGATCGAAGCCGCGCGCAGTCTCGGCGCGTCCGGCTGGATGCTGGCACGTCGCGTCGTGCTGCCGATCGCGTGGCCGGGCATCGCCGCCGGCACCGTGCTGTGCTTCCTGCTGACGTTGAACGAATTCGGGATTCTGCTCGTGCTCGGCAGCGCGCGTCTCGTGACGCTGCCGGTCGCGATCTACAGCAGCGCGACCGTCGACCTCGACCTGCCGACCGCGTCGGCCGGTGCGGTCATGATGCTCGCGCTGTCGCTGGCGCTGTATGCGGTTTATCGCCGGGTGAACCGGCGTGCGACGGGAGGGAACGATGTCCGCTGAATACCGTATCGGGCAAGCCGTGCCGCGCCACCAGATCGGCTGGGGCGACACGGTGCTCAAGCATGCGTCGCGCGCGGCGCTCGCGCTGGCCGCGTTCGCGTGCTTCTGGTTGTTCGTGTTGCCTGTTGTCGTCGTCGCGCTGTCGAGCGTGTCGACGCAGTGGTCGGGCACGATTCTGCCGGCTGGCTACAGCCTGCGCTGGTTCGAGCGGCTCGGGTCGCCGGAGTACGACGCGCTGCTGACGAGCCTGGAAATCGGCTTCGGCGTGTCGGCGGTCGGCACGATCCTCGGGCTGTGGCTTGCGCTGGCGCTCGAAGGGCGCGACCGGCGAGGCCTCGGCGCGGTGGTCGACGCGCTCGTGATGGTGCCGAACGGTGTGCCGAGCGTCGTGCTCGGGCTCGCGGTGCTGATCGCGTATCACCAGAAGCCGGTCGACCTGTCGAGTTCGGCGGCGATCGTCGTGCTCGTGCAGCTCGCGCTGATCTTGCCGTTCTGCTATCGCTGCGCGGCCGCCGCGCTGCGTCCGGAGCTGACCGTGCTGCGCGAAGCGGCGGCGAGCCTCGGTGCGCCGCCCGCGATGGTGCTGCGTCGCGTGCTGCTGCCGCAGCTCGTGCCGGCGCTGCGCGCAAGCCTCGCACTCGGCTTCGCGCTGTCGCTCGGCGAGCTCGGTGCGACGCTGACGGTTTATCCGCCCGGCTTCGCAACGGTGCCGATCGTCGTGATCGGCCAGGTGGAGCGCGGGTATTACCTGCCGGCATCGGCGCTGTCGCTGCTGATGCTCGGCGCGTCGCTCGCGGCGCTGCTGCTGATCGCTGCGCGCGTGCCGCGCGGCAAGCGGGTGGCATCATGAACGCCGCGTTCGCATTGCGCCATCCCGGTGACGCGTCGGCGTCCGGCACATCCACGGGGCTCGCGGGACGCTCCGTCGACGTCAACGGCCGGCACTACCGGCTGCCGGTCGAACCGACCGTCGTCGTCTGCGTCGACGGCTGCGAGTACGACTATCTCGAACGGGCTGTGGAAGCGGGCGTCGCGCCGTTCATCGGCCGGATGATCGCGGAAGGCACGGCCTGGCGCGCCGATTGCGTCGTGCCGACCTTCACCAACCCGAACAACCTGTCGATCGTCTGCGGCGTGCCGCCGTCGGTCCACGGGATCTGCGGCAACTACTTCTGGGATCCGGCCGCCGACGGCGGGCGCGGTGCCGAAGTGATGATGAACGACCCGGCCTATCTGCGGGCCGGCACGCTGCTCGCGGCGGCGTCCGACGCCGGTGCGCGGGTGGCCGTCGTGACGGCGAAGGACAAGCTGCGCCGGCTGCTCGGCTGGCAACTGAACGGCATCTGCTTTTCGGCCGAGAAGGCCGCGCAGGCGAATCTCGCGGAAAACGGGATCGTCGACGTGCTCGACTGGGTCGGCCTGCCGTCGCCGGACGTTTATAGCGCGGCGTTGTCCGAATTCGTGTTCGCGGCCGGCGTGCGACTTGCGCAGACGCGCCAGGTTGACCTGATGTACCTGTCGACCACCGATTACGTGCAGCACAAGTGCGAGCCGGGCAGTGCCGGCGCGAACGCGTTCTACGCGATGATGGACGGCTACCTCGCGCAGCTCGACGCACTCGGCTGGGCGATCGGGCTGACGGCCGATCACGGGATGAACGCGAAGCACGATCCGGCGACGGGCCGGCCGAACGTCATCTATCTGCAGGACGCATTCGACGGCTGGTACGGCGTGCAGGCTGCGCGCGTGATTTTGCCGATCACGGATCCGTACGTCGTGCATCACGGTGCGCTCGGCTCGTTCGCAACCATCTATCTGGCGCCGGGCGTCGACCGGGCCGAGGCGATGTGGCGTGTCGGCGGTCTCGACGGTGTCGAGCTCGTGCTCGACAACGCGGAAGCGGCTGCACGTTTCGAACTGCCGGCCGACCGGATCGGCGATCTCGTCGTGATCGGCCGCCGCGACATGACGCTCGGCACGCGCGAGCGCGAACACGATCTGTCGGGCCTCACGGTGCCGCTGCGTTCGCATGGCGGCGTATCGGAGCAGGAAGTACCGCTGCTGTTCAATCGCCGTATCGAGCCGGTCGATCCCGCGCGTCGCCCGCGCAACTTCGACGTGTTCGATTTCGTGCTGAACCGGGTCGCGACATGATGGCTCATCCCCGACACGATCACCCGGCGTTTCGCGCGGAGGCGCTGCGCTGGTGCGGCACGCGCGCGACGCGCGAACGCACGCTCGACGTGATGGACCCTTATACGGGCACGCGCGTCGGCACGGTGCCGCTGGCGAGCGTCGACGATGTGCGTGCGGCATTCGACTACGCGATGGCGTATCGGCCGCAGCTCACGCGTTACGAGCGCTCGCAGATCCTCGAACGCGCGGCCGCGCTGTTGCGCGAGCGTACCGAGGAAGCGTCCGACCTGATCACGCTCGAATCGGGCCTGTCGAAACAGGACTCCCGCTACGAGATCGGCCGCGTTGCCGATGTGCTGAAGTTCGCAGCGATCGAGGCGCTGCGCGACGACGCGCAGAGTTTCTCGTGCGACCTGACGCCCCACGGCAAGGCGCGCCGCGTGTTCTCGCAGCGGCAGCCGCTCGATGGTGTGATCGTCGCGATCACGCCGTTCAATCATCCGATGAACCAGGTGGCGCACAAGATCGCGCCGGCGATCGCGACCAACAACCGCGTGATCGTGAAGCCGTCGGAAAAGGTGCCGCTGTCGGCGTTCTACCTGGCCGACCTATTGTATGAAGCCGGGCTGCCGGAGCCGATGCTGCAGGTACTGACCGGCGATCCGCGCGAGATCGCGGACGAGCTCGTCACACATCCGCATGCGTCGCTGATTACCTTTACGGGCGGCGTGGCGATCGGCAAGGCGATTGCCGCGCGGGCCGGCTACCGCCGCATCGTGCTGGAACTGGGCGGCAACGATCCGCTGATCGTCCTCGACGATGCCGATCTCGAACGCGCGACGTCGCTGGCCGTGCTCGGCTCGTACCGGAATTCGGGCCAGCGCTGCACGGCCGTCAAGCGGATGCTGGTGCAACGCTCGATCGCGCCCGCATTCACCGAGTTGCTCGTCGAGAAGACGCGCGCATGGAAGTACGGCGATCCGTTCGATCCCGCGAACGAAATGGGCACGGTGATCGACGAGGAAGCGGCGCGGCTGTTCGAGGCGCGAGTGGAAGAGGCGGTCGCGCAGGGCGCGCGCCTGCTGACCGGCAACGTGCGGCGCGGCGCGCTGTACGCGCCGACCGTGCTCGACAACGTCGATCCGTCGATGACGATCGTGCGCGAGGAGACCTTCGGCCCGGTATCGCCGGTGATCACGTTCGACACGATCGACGACGCGATCCGGATCAGCAACGGGACGGCGTTCGGGCTGTCGTCGGGTGTCTGTACGGACAGCACGGCGGCGGTCGTGCGGTTCGTGAACGAGCTGAACGTCGGCACGGTGAATGTATGGGAAGTGCCCGGCTACCGGATCGAGCTGTCGCCGTTCGGCGGGATCAAGGATTCGGGGCTCGGTTACAAGGAAGGCGTTCAGGAGGCGATGAAGAGCTTCACGAACCTGAAGACGTTTTCGCTGCCTTGGGAGTGAATGAATGGCATTGACGGTGGAAGAGATCCACGGGCTGTATCGCGAGCATGGCCATGTGGCCTATAGCGGCGAGCCGGTCACGCAGCTCGAGCATGCGTTGCAGAGCGGATTGCTGGCGGAAGAGGCCGAGGCTGACGAAGCGCTGGTCGCGGCCGCGTTCCTGCATGACCTCGGGCATCTGCTGAATCGCCAGGGCGAGACGCCGAGCGCGCGCGGGATCGACGATCTGCATCAGTATTACGTGCTGCCGTTCCTGCGGCCGCTGTTTTCCGACGCGGTGCTGGAGCCGATCCGGCTGCACGTCGACGCGAAGCGCTGCCTGTGCCGCACGGACGCCGGCTACTTCGAGAGCCTGTCGCCGGACTCGGTGCGCAGCCTCGGGCTGCAGGGCGGCATCTTCAGCGAAGAGGAGACGGCGGCGTTCCTGCAGCGTCCGTTCGCGGAGGACGCGCTGCGTCTGCGCCGCTGGGACGATACGGCGAAGGAAGAGGGCAAGGTGACGCCGGATCTCGATCACTATATGGAGATCGTCGCGCGCCAGGTACGCGCGGCCTGACGGTTCGGCTGCTTCTATATAAGGCTCCGCACGCGGCAGCGTGCGGAGCCTTATATTTTTTTGAGAAACCCCTTGCGCAGATCGAAGAGGCTGCCTACAATCACGCCTCTTTCGCGCTAACGGAAACGCGGTGCGGAAGAGGGAAGCAGGGCTGGTGGTGTGCTGAAGTCTGGAGCGCGCAGCTGGCCTGGAAGTTGAGCCCCGCAGTCGCAACGATGTAGTGAAAAAAGTTGTTGACGAGCT
>NZ_CABVPW010000084.1:0-9506 GCF_902499025.1 Burkholderia lata
GTCTACGGCAGCCCAAGCATATCGTGACTACGATCAACGAAATCTGGAGTATGGATTTCGTTGCCGATGCACTGTTCGATGGCAGACGTCTTCGGACACTGACCGTCGTCGACAACTACACACGGGAATGCTTGGCCATCGAGGTCGGCCAAAGTCTGAAGGGTGAACACGTGGTCAAAGCGTTGACGCGTATCAGCGCCATGCGCGGACACCCGGCCACGATCAAGGTCGACAATGGCAGCGAGTTCATCTCGAAGGCAATGGATCGCTGGGCATATGAACATGGCGTTGAACTGGATTTCAGCCGACCGGGCACGCCCACTGACAACGCCAAGGTCGAAAGCTTCAACGGGCGCTTCCGGCAGGAATGTCTGAACGCGCATTGGTTCTTGTCATTGACCGACGCGCAGAGCAAAATCGACGACTGGCGCACGTACTATAACGAGGTTCGTCCCCACTCCGCATTGCAGTGGATGACGCCTGCCGAATTCGCCCGTCAGGCAAGGGAATCCGCCCCGCCTGACGACTCAACCAAGCCGGAAATCTCCACTTCCGACCGGGACTAATTCTGGTTCAGGGTCAATGGAAGCCGGGCTTAATGAGCGGCAATCAGCAACCACAAACGCGCAAGCTCAGTGGACCCGTCGTCGCCGCGAACGGCTCGAAACGCCTGAGTCGCCCTGGCTTGCTGTCCGGCGATGAAATACGCCTCACCAAGACGCAGTTGCGCCTGATCCGGGTGGGTCATGCCGCCTCTGGCAATCAGCGCTTCCATCGTTGCCAGACCCTGCTGCGCCTGCCCCGCGAACACCTGATTGAAAGCGGCGTCGAACGGCGGAATCGGCACGCCGTTACTGTCGATCGTGCTCTGCGCACGCTTCGCAGCCAGCGCCTGCAGGCGCTTCTCGCGATCCGCACCAACTCCGTGCCCGAGCACGCCGGACGAGAAACCCTGATCGATTACCTGCTTGCCTTCAACCGGGGTCCCCGCAACGATCGCCAGCTGCGTCATCTGCATATAGTCGTCGGCCGTCACCAACGCACCGGTAGCACGGCGCAGGCGATAGGTGTCGATATCCAGAGCCGACGAGTAACCCGGCTCGTTGCGGATGGCTGCGAACAGATCATCCCAGTACAACTGCTTCGGGTGGAACGCGACCAGCTTCTCGAGCGCGCTGCGATAGGTGGCCGAGTCGTTGGAGCGCTGCGCACAGGTACCCAGCAACTGCAACTGGGATTCATCCGGCGCACGGCCCGCACGCGCCTGTGCATCCACGGTGGGCTTGAGCAGGCTCACCACGCTGGCGCAGTCATTCGACAGGTAATAGGACTGGATCAACAAGGTCCGCATGTCGGGATCAGTGCCACCGGCCTTGATGTACCGCTGTGCCGTCCTGATTGCCAGCGGGTAATTTTTCCCCTGGAAGTAGATTCCCGCGAGAGCAGCGGCGGTGCGTTGCTCGTCCGCGCCCGTCAGCTTGCCGGAAGCCAGCAGGGTTTCGTACGCCTGAGCGGCGACAGTATTGTCCCCTGCTGCGATGGCGGCAGCACCGCGCATCTGTTCCACCACATAGTTCTCATATGGCGTCCTGTTCGGCACCGCAGCCGCCTGATCGATCTTCGTCAACGCATCCTTGTACTTGTGTGCGCGATAAAGATCCTGCGCAGCGTTCAGCGGTTTGGCGATTTCCGGGCGCAGCGTGTCGACAGCATGTGACGCGCCCGGCAGCACGACGAGGACGGACAGGCCCCCGAAAGTGGTCGCCAGCGCGACACGCTTTAATCGTTGATGGATCATTAGCACTCCCACTTCGTTATTGCATGTACTGCTCGTTTCCGATCAGTCCAACCTTCGTGGCGCCGATGCGTTGCGCCGAAGCCAACACGGCGGCGACATCCCTGTACGGCACCAGCTTGTTCGGCAGAAGGTGAATTTCCGCCTGCACCGGCTCGGCAGCCACCTGTCGAAGATGCGATTCGAGCGCGGCGCGATCGGGCAGCACCTGACCGTTCCACATCATCGTGCCGTCGAAGTCGATATCGATCTGCACCACTTCCGGCTGCACCGCCTGCGGAGGCGGGGTGCCGACCGGCAGGTTCATCTTGATGGCGTGCGTCTGGATCGGAATCGTGATGATCAGCATGATCAGCAACACCAGCATCACGTCGATGAGTGGCGTGGTGTTGATATCTACCATCACGTCCGGTTCGCTGCTACCGCCCGACGATACGTTCATCCCCATAGCCGGCTCCTTAGCCGCCGCGCGGCGGCGGCTCAGTGATAAATGAGACCTTGGCGATACCTGCACGCTCGCACGCAGTAATCACCCGTCCGATAAACTCATAACGCGCGTTCTGGTCGCCGCGCACGTCGACTTCAGGTTGCGGCGTCATGACCGACACGGCCTTGAGTTCAGCCAACAGTGTCGCTGCATCCACATGCTTCTCGTTCCAGAAGAAATCACCATCGAGGTTAACCGCGATCACGATGCTTTTGGGCGTAGTCTGTAGCGGCTGGATCGTCTCATTCGGCAACTTCACCGGCACCGTGTGCGTAACAACCGGAATCGTGATCAGGAAGATGATCAGCAACACCAGCATCACATCGACTAGCGGCGTGGTGTTGATGTTGGAGATAACCTCGTCGTCGTTCCCATCCTGCCCAACGCTCATGGCCATGACTTACCCCGCCCGTTCGACCAGCGTCGCCTTCTGACCTGCCATGCCGCGCTTCGAGTGACGGCTGCCGGCGAGCAGGACCGTGTGCAGTTGTGCACCGAAGGCGCGCACACGTTCCATCACCGATTTGTTGCGGCGAACCAGGAAGTTGTAGCCGAGCACCGCCGGAACCGCCACGGCCAAGCCGATTGCCGTCATGATCAGTGCTTCACCGACCGGACCTGCAACCTTGTCGATCGATGCCTGGCCGGCGATACCGATGGCCGTCAACGCGTGGTAAATACCCCAGACCGTACCGAACAGACCAACGAACGGAGCCGTGGAGCCGACCGTACCGAGGAAGGCGAGCCCATCCTGCAGACGATTTGACACGTTAGTGATGGCACGCTCGATCGACACGTCGATCCACGTGTTGCGGTCCACGGCTTCGAGTAGCGCTTCGTCGTGGTGTTCGCCAGCTTCGATTGCGGTCTCGGCGATGAAGCGGAACGGCGACGATTCGTCGAGCAGCCTGGCACCTTCGGCGAGCGACGGCGCGGTCCACAGCTGTTCGTCGGCACGCTTGGCACGACGGTTGGCACGATACTGCTCGAAGAACTTCGTGATCGTGATGTACCAGCTGCCCATCGACATGATGACCAGTAGGATCAGCACGAAGCGGGCAACGATGTCACCATTTTTCCAGAGGGCACCGAGACCGTATGGATTGCTGACGGTTTCCGATGTTGCGGGTGCCGGCGGCGGCATCGCTTGATCCAGCTGTGCTGCTGCGGGTGCAGCCGTCGTTGCGGTAGCGGCCGATACAGTTACGGTTGTGCCGCTAGCTTGCGCGTAGGCAATTTGCGGTGCGATAAAGGTCGTTGCCGTGGTTACGGCGAACACCATGCTTGCCGACAGCGCGGCGAGAGAATACGTCTTCATGTCTACTCCAGTCCATCCGTTGAACGTTTACAACCTGATCAAAAACCGCCACGAGAACCCATAACCTGTCCGGTCAATTCAAGTTAAAGGCAAACGGAACTTGAACACGAACAGCTTCTCCCTGTGAAACGCAACTAAATTGCTTGACCGCATTCAATGCCGCACGATCCAGCAACGGATCAGCAGATTGGGCCACACGCACGTCCGCAACGCGCCCCTGTGGATCAACGACAAATTCGATCAAGACGTTGCCCGTGATGTTGTTCTGCTGAGCTTCCCGCGGATAGCGTATTGATCTGCGCACCTGATCGGAGTTCGGGCAAACCACGCCAACTTCGGTGCTCGCCGCCTTGGCAGGAGCCGGGGCGACCGGGGCAGGCGGCGGCGCAGGCTGAGCTACGACCGGTGCCGCCTGGTGCGTAATGCTCGGTTGCGGTGGGGTCGGTACATTGACCTCCGGCGGCGGCACAAACGGTGGTGGTGGCGGCGCGAACTTTGGCGGCGGTAACTGCACGGTCGGCAACGGCGGCGGCGGCGGTGGTTTCACCTGCTCAATGATTTTCGTTTCGATGGGATGCTGAATCACCTGTACCACTTTGGTAGCAAGCCCATTAACCAACGCGTAAATCAGCACCACGTGCAGGAGAAGGACTGCTGCAATGCCGCCAAAGCGACGTACGGGATTCTGCTGTTTCCGCCCAAATTCGCGCCGGGCTCGTGCTCTTCCGGGCTCCGTTGCTAGACCTGGCATAATGATCTCCCGAAAAGATACGATGCTTCCCTAACATAGTACGTCGCTGACATGGTCATTTCTAGAACGGTGCCGTAAGTTGCACGCCAATGGTCCGTGGTTGAATCACTGTTGCCAGCACGTCTCCACCTAATGGAACTTGGGACGTACTTGCCGACAAAATCCCCTCGCGATTAAAGAGATTCCTGATGAAAAACGACACGGTGAAGTGGCTAAAATCAATTCCGGCCTGCAGGTTCGTGGTCGCATATGCGGGCAGTTTGAAGTCGGGCAATTGCGTGTCGTGCGCGAAGCTCGAATGGCGCATACCTACGTACTGTTCGTCTACCCCCACGTAAGCGCGATGAGATGCTATCTGGAACTGGTAATTCACAGACGCTGTGGCTGAAAACCTTGGGGTATTTGGAAGTGAGTCGCCAGCCTGTGACCCCGCCCCCGTATTACCTGTGGTCAAGTATGCGTCAGTCGCAGAAATCGAAGCAGCGAAGGTCCAGGCTGAGGTCGGGCGAAACGCCCCGGACAATTGAAGACCTTTCACGCGCGCGTTACCCGCGTTAATGTATTGGCTGAACCCGTCAACATCGCCGTATGCCTGTAGGTTATGCCATTCGATGTCATATGCCGAAACGGCGAGCGACAGTTTCTTGTCGAGCAGATCGGCCTTGTATCCCACCTCATAGTTCCATAACGTGTCAGGCTGGAAGGTCGAACTTCCGGGAATCAGCAGTCCGGTGGCCGGGTTGGTGATCAACAGATTCGGACCTCCTGGACGATAGCCGCTCGCAATCCGGGCATATACGTTGCTTGTCGGCGTCAGTTTGTAGGCGGCCGTAAACATGTAGGTCTTTGTGGTGTCGGAAGACGTACCCGATACGGTTCCGGGAGACGCGACGATCGGGCCCGATGTCGTCTGATCGAACGCCTGTTGGTTACGCGCAATCCGAATACCGGCGGTCAGTGCAAGCCGCGGCGTCAAGTTATACGTGAGATCGCCATAAGCCGCTGCTTCCTCGTACGTCGATCCGTATTTGTAAGTTTCGAGCGCACTGAAAGCCTTACTTCCGACGGGCGACGCAAAAATTATGTCGGTAGGGTCACTGCGCTCGTGGGTGTAATAAAGGCCCGCAACCCATTCTAGGCGCTGGTTGCCCGGCGACGTCAATCGAAACTCCTGGGTCACCTTGTCGGTAAATATTTGGTTTGAGTACGACACGGCACTGAGATTTAAACCCGCAGCATCAAAGATTGGCGCGTACGCTGCCGTAAGATCCGACGCACTTCCGGTATGGATCGACTGGTAGGAGGAAATCGAATTGAAGCGAGCCCAGCCAAAGTCGTATTCGACGTCAGCGGTGTAGAACTGGATGCTTTGATGGTACGGCTCAGCTGAACCCAGGTAACGTTTCAGATCACCGTAAACAGGCCTGCCATTCGTGCCGTAGTCGACGAAATTCAAACCTGAGCTGTTGACATCCTGAATGTCAGCCGTGAAGCGGAACGTCAGTTTATTGGTCGGCGTCACAAGCGCCGATGCCCGAAAGCCCGTCGTATCACCTTGGTTGATGTGCGTACCGGAACTACTACCTACCGCGTCTACATACCCGCCTTCGTGGTCGTTGAAAGCGGACAACCGGACCGCAGCAACGTCCGACTTCAACGGGATATTCAGTACTGCTGTGGTCGTGTTGTTGAGCCCACCGTGCCAAGTCGACGAGAAACCCGTGCCAACCTGCCCTGAAAAATTTTCCGTGTCAGGCTGGTTGGTGACGTACTTCAACACCCCCCCCATCGCGCCCGCCCCGTAGAGCGTCCCCTGCGGGCCAAAGAGAATTTCAATGTGGTTAAGATCAAGCAAACCCATATTCAGTGCCAACTGTGCCCCGGAACCGTATACGGTGCTCGATCCAAACGAAGCATCGTCGACATAGACACCGACAGTCGGTCCAATGTCCTGTCCCGCCGTAATACCGCGGATGGAGATCGTTCCCTGGCCAGGCGCACCGCCGCTCGAAAAGCTCACGCCGGGTTCTGACGTGATGTAGTCGCTCAACTGCGTCGCACCGGCCTTTTGAAGATGCTCGCTCGATACCGTGTCGACCTTCATCGGGACCTCGCGAGCGGGTTCGCGACGCCGATTGGCTGTTACTTCGACTGAATTCAGCGTGACAGTATTGGCGCCATTGCTCTTGTCGACTGGAGGCGCCTGATTTCTGGGGCTTGCCGCGGAAGCCCGCGTTTGGGTTGTCGAAGTCGCTGCGGGCGTAACCGATTGCGCTTCGACACCGCTTGCGGGCGCGGCGGTTTGCGCCTGGACGTGAGCCGCCCCGACGAACAACTCCATGATCGACACTGCCACCACGGTACGCCTGAAAACAGTACAACCCGACCTGAGACTGAATTTTCTCTTTTTCATCACGACGCCCGTTACGGCCTCCAAGTGGTCAGTTAAATGTACAGTTATGTATATAATAGGGAATGCGCCTCGCCGGGACAAATAAAAAAAAATACTTGTTTACCCTTTGCGACCGGCCCATCGCGGCCCAGCAACAATGAGCACCGTTGCTCAGGTCGTTCTGCAAGCGTGATAGACAGCGTTCATTGCGTCAGGAGACGCGGTATGCCTCGCGCGATGCGCGGGTTCAGGCGCAAAAAAGCAGCAAAGCGTCGCGAGCTTGGACGGTGGGTTGATGTGACGGGATTCTGAACAGCGCGATGAAGTCTCCGCACCGGCCGATGCGGTCTGTGCTCCGCAAGTCCGACCTCGCGAATTGAGGTTTCCGACAAGCCATTCGTGTCAATGTCGATGCAACATTTAATTTGCATAACTACACAATAGCGACCTGCGAAGACAATCGCGAAAGCAGGAAATCATGAACTGGATGCGTTGCACGACCGGCACGGACGGCCCAAGCTGCAGCGGTGCTCATCTTGTGGCGCAAGCTAAAAGAACCTGACAGTTCGAGACCGCCGGGCGTCCGGAAGACCCGCCGATTGCGCCGCCGCCCGCTATGGCACCGCACGCTTTCAATCGGGAGGGGCGGGGGAGTGGGTTCGCCTGCCATCACAGGCATTAGTGCCGTGCCTGGCAGAGGCATTGACAGGAAAAGCTCGGCGCAACCAATTGATACAGGCAAAGCCGAATAAGCGCCGCAGCTAGACTTTGCCCTTCTGTTTGCTGCCTTTGGCGGGGACGCGACCGGCGCGGACCCGCTTCATCACCTCAGCACCGGAGATGATGTCGGCATACAGTGGTGCATTGCGGCGACGCTCGGCGATGGTCTGGCGTACGCCGATGGCGTAATAGCCGATCTGATGGAAATAGAAAACCTGCGCGCGTATCGGCGCCTCTTCATTGCTGTAACCCAGCAGTTTGAAGGCGGCTTCCAGCGTGGAGATTCGTTGACGGTCGGCCCGTTCGACAGCCCATGAGGCCCGCCGGTCCGAGCGAGCCCATTCACGCACGGCCATATCGAAATGATGGTCGTAGCCATCTTCTTCAATCAGGCGGTCGACCATATATTCTATCCACTCGCCGGCCTCGGCAAACGTATTGCCGGGCGGCTGAGGCGGAAGGAATTTGCAGGTGGCTTCCCAAAGCTCGAGGAGCTGATCGAGGAGATCTTCGCGATCACGGAAGTTGTGATAGAACCCCCCTCGCGTTACGCCGAGGCGCCGCGCGAGACGATCAATTTTGACTCCAGCTGGTCCTTCTTCGACAAGGGCGCGCCGCGCTGTCTCAAGCCAGGCTGGGGCAGTTACTTTTGGCGAGCGTCCAACCATTCATGATATTTTCATAAGGCCTAAGATCGCACACTTATAACATAACTCGCGCCGACTGCCAAGAATGGCGACCGCATCGCTGATGCGCCTGATGGTACGTCGCGAAGGCCAAATCCCGGCATGCCTGGCCACCCGCCCTGGCCGTTTCGATCGACAATCCTGTCACGTCGAAATGCCCGCTGGGCGCCCGCTAGCTGTGAAGCTTCAATAGGTTTATCGATGGTTCATCCGGACTGAGTCTGGGAGACTGGAAGTCGCCAAACACCCAACCTTCCAGGAATCCAGCCGGATGAACACCCATAAGAATGCCCGACTCACTTTCGCCCGTCGACTTGAGATGGTTCAGGAGATCACCGAATCCGGTTCGAGCGTGCCGCAAGCGGCGGCCGATCACGGCGTGACAGCACCGACCGTACGCAAATGGCTTGGGCGCTATCTGGCCGGTGGTGCACCAGCGCTGGCTGACGCCTCGTCGAGACCTGCTCGCTCCCCACGCTCCATCGCTCCGGCGACTGCTTTGTTGATCGTGGAATTGCGCCAGCAGCGCTTGCTGCAACGTCAGATCTCCCGACAGGTAGGCGTGTCGGCTTCGACCGTCAGCCGCGTGCTGGCGCGTGCCGGACTGTCGCGCTTGAGTGACCTGCAGCCGCGTGAACTGGTTCAGCGCTACGAACACGAGGCGCCGGGCGACTTGCTGCACATCGACATCAAGAAGCTCGGCCGTATTGCACGCCCTGGCCATCGCGTCACCGGCAATCGGCGCGATACAGTGGACGGCGTTGGCTGGGAGTATCTATTCGTCGCGGTGGACGATCATGCGCGGATTGCCTACACGGCGATGCATCCGGACGAGACGAAGGGCAGTGCCGTGCAATTCCTGCGCGATGCCGTGGCGTGGTACGCCGGACTCGGCGTGCGTGTGCGCCGATTGCTGACCGACAACGGATCGGCGTTCCGTTCACACGAGTTCGCTCGGGCCTGTCAGGAGTTGGGTATCCGGCACAAATTTACGCGAGCCTATCGTCCGCAGACCAACGGCAAGGCGAACGCTTCATCCAGTCGGCGTTACGTGAATGGGCCTACGCATGGACGTACCAGAGCTCAGCCCATCGCATGGAAGCCTTAGCGAGTTGGCAGCATCACTACAACTGGCACCGTGCCCACAGCGCCATCGGCGGTGTTGCGCCGATGGCCAGACTTCCCGCGTCGAGAAACAACCTCTTGACGCTTCACAGCTAGCCGACCTGGAAGACAATTGTCAGACCCGTTGCCGGCGCTCGTCCAGGTCAGGAAGCGCCCTCCTTCTCTCCTTCTCTCCTTCTCTCCTTCTCTCCTTCTCTCCTTCTCTCCTTCTCTCCTTCTCTCCTTCTCTCCT
>NZ_CABVPW010000085.1:0-8833 GCF_902499025.1 Burkholderia lata
GGTCCGTCGCGTCGCCGGCTGCCGCGAGCGCGTGCTGCTCGCCCGACTGCGCGTTCGCGTTGGCCTGCAGCGCCTGCGCGGTGGCTTGCGCCGGCGCCTGCTGGGTGGCGAGCGCGCCCTTCGCGTCGGCGAGCGTGCGGTCGAAGGTCGGCACCTTCGGTGTCAGCGGCGCGGCAGTACCGGTCGCTGCGGTAGCGGCGGTCGCGGCGGGTGTCGACGCCGCCGTACCGGTCGCGGGCATCGCGATCGCGCCCGAGCCGCCCGTCAGCTTGGCGAGCGCTTCCTGCAGCGCATCGCGGCTCGACGCCGGGGTGGCGGCCGCGTCCTTTGCCGCGTGATCCGCCAGCGTGGCCGTGGCATCGGGCTGGCCGGACACGGCCGTCTTTTGTGCAGCGGCCGCGGCGGCTGCCGCATCGGCTGGCGTCGCGTTGTCCGTGCGCGCCTGCAGTTGCGCCTGCACCGCGGCGGCGGCCGCGAGTGCGGCAGCATCCGGGTTGGTCGCGGCGTTCGTGGTCGTATCGTCGGTCGCGTCGTCGTCATCGTTGGCGGACGGCTTCGTGCCGGCGGCCGGTTTCGACGCAACCTGTTTCGTCGACGTATCCGGCACGCCGAAATTCGACGCATCGCGACGGGTGGCGACGCTTTGCTTCAGCGTCTGCGCGAACGGCACGGCGGTCGAGGCGCTCGCGGCATCGTTGCCGGCGGCGCTGGACGAACCCGAGCCGCGGGCGGCCTTGAGTGCGGCGCCGGCGGTGTCGAGCAGCGCGCCGAGCAGGGGCAGGGGAGGCATGTCGGTTCTCTCGTTCGAATGCGGTGGTGTTACGACGAACGGGCCGCGTCGGCCCGCATGCGCAGGATTTTCGCGGCGTGTTCGTCGGCGTCGCGCTGTTCGCGCCGGGCCTCGCGCTTCGCTTCCTGCGCGACGCCGCGCGCCTGCAGGATTTCAAACGAGCCGACGGTGCGTTTCTTGTTTTGCCAGTTCGGGCGTGCTTCGTCGATGCGGACTTCGGCCGCGGCCAGCACGCTGCGCTGCTGCGCGATCGCGGCGTCGAGCGTGTCGATGAACGCCTGGAAATTGCGCCAGTTGCCGGCCGGCATCCCGTGCTGCGCCGATTGCGAGAAGCGCGCATGGTATTCGTCGCGGTAGCGCAGCAGCGCGTCGAGCTGCTCGGCGGCCGCGGTGCGGTCGCGCTGCGCGGTGCCGAGCTGCTTCGCGGCGGAGTCGAGATCGTCCTGCGCGCGGTCGAGCAGCAACTGAAGGGGAAAGCCGTGTGCCATCTGGATCAGCCTCCGTAAGCGTCGAACAGTGCATCGAGCCCGGCGAGGCTCGACGCGAACGGCGCGCATTCGCGAAAGCCCTGCTGCAGGAATGCCTCGATGCGCGGATAGAGCGCGATCGCGCGGTCGAGCTGCGCGTCGCGGCCGGGCGCGTACGCGCCGACCGCGATCAGGTCGCGATTGCGCTGGTAGCGCGACAGCATCTGCTTGAACTGCCGGACGTGGTCGAGATGCGTTTCGTCGATCAGCGCGGTCATCGCGCGGCTGATCGACGCCTCGATGTCGATCGCCGGATAGTGGCCGGCCTCGGCGAGCGTACGCGACAGCACGATATGGCCGTCGAGGATCGCGCGCGCCGAATCGGCGATCGGGTCCTGCTGGTCGTCGCCTTCGGTCAGCACCGTGTAGAACGCGGTGATCGAGCCGCCGCCTTCCGGCCCGTTGCCGGTGCGCTCGACGAGCGCGGGCAGCTTCGCGAACACCGACGGCGGATAGCCCTTCGTCGCGGGCGGCTCGCCGATCGCCAGCGCGATCTCGCGCTGCGCCATCGCGTAGCGGGTCAGCGAATCCATCAGCAGCAGCACGTGCTTGCCCTGGTCGCGGAAATACTCGGCGAGCGACGTCGCGTAGGCCGCGCCCTGCATCCGCAGCAGCGGCGACACGTCGGCCGGCGCGGCGACGACGACCGAGCGCGCGAGCCCGTCCTCGCCAAGAATCTGTTCGATGAATTCCTTCACTTCGCGGCCACGTTCACCGATCAGCCCGATCACGATCACTTCCGCGCTCGTGTAGCGCGCCATCGTGCCGAGCAGCACCGACTTGCCGACGCCGGAGCCTGCGAACAGGCCCATCCGCTGCCCGCGGCCGACGGTGAGCAGCGCGTTGATCGCGCGCACGCCGACGTCGAGCACGTGGTGGATCGGCTCACGTTCGAGCGGGTTGATCGAAGGCGCCGACAGCGGCGCGTCGACCTTCGACGCAAGCGGCCCGAGGCCGTCGAGCGGGCGGCCCGACGCGTCGACGACGCGCCCGAGCATCTCCCAGCCGACCGGCAGCCGCTTCGCGCCCGCGAGCGGATCGGCGACGGGCGCGCTTTCGCGCGGCCACACGCGTGCGCCGGGCAGGACGCCGGCGACGTCGGTGGTCGGCATCAGGAACAGGCGATCGCCGGCGAAGCCGACGACTTCGGCTTCCGCGTGCGGCAGCGTGCTGCCGGGCGGCAGTTCGATCGTGCATTCGGCGCCGACCGACAGGCGCAACCCGATCGCCTCGAGCACGAGGCCGGCCGCGCGTGTCAGGCGCCCGCACGGCCGCAGCGGCAGCGCGCGGTGGCTGCGCGCGGCGAGCCCGTTCAGGTGGGTGCGCCAGTGCGCGAGATGCGGGTTGTGCGGTGCGCGCGGTGCGGCGCCGGACACGTCGGCCGCCGCAGCGGCGCGGTGCGGGGTGGTGTCTTGTGCGGCTTCGGCTTCGTGCGCGGCGTCCGGGCCGAACGACGCGAGCGCGAGTTCGCGCTCGAGCGGCGTCATGCCGTCGTGCACGAGCGCCTCGGGCGGCCGCGTCACCACGTGCTTACCTTGCCGATCGCGGCCGCGACGCGCTGCCAGCGCGTGGGCAGCGTCGCGTCGACCTCGCCGGTCGCGGCGTGCGCGCGGCAGCCGCCGCGCTCGATCGACGCGTCGGTGTGCACGTTCCAGCCAAGCGTATCGAGATCGTCCTGCAGATAGGCTTCGACGACGGGCAGGTCGGCCGGATTCACCGCGAGATGCGGCGCGCCGGACAGCGCGGGTTCGGCCGCGAGCACGTCGCGCACGGCCGCAACCAGCGCGGCCGGGTCGTGCTTCACGTGCTGGCGCACGACCTGCTGCGCGATGTCGAGCGCGAGCTGCGCGATGTCGGCGGCGAGATCGTGCTCGACCGTCGACACGGCCTCGCGGAACGACGCGGCGAGTGCCGCGAGCTGTGCGGCCTGTTCACGCGCGTCGGCCTGGCCGACCTCGAACCCCTGTTCGCGGCCCTGCTCGAAACCGGCCTGGTAGCCGAGCGCCTGGCCTTCGACGTGGCCGGCCGCATGGCCTTCGGCGTGTGCGGCGTCGCGCACGCGCTGCAGTTCCTCGGCGAGCGCGGCGGCAGCCGCTGCCGCGTCGTCGGGCGGCGGCGGGGGCGGCGGCGGGTCGAACGACGCCATCTCCCACCGCTGGTAGGCGGTGAGGGTGCCCACGCGATCGCTCGCCGAATCAGACATACGCGTCTTCCGCCTTGCCGCCGATCGCGATCGCGCCGCTCTCGGCCAGGTTGCGCACGATCTGCAGGATGCGGCGCTGCTGTGTCTCGACGTCGGACACGCGTACCGGGCCGCGCGCGTCGAGATCCTCGGCGAGCAGTTCGGCCGCGCGCTGCGACATGTTCGCGAGGAACTTCTGGCGCAGTGCCGGCGGCGCGCCCTTCAGCGCGATGATCAGCGTTTCCGACTCGACTTCCTTGAGCACCATCTGGATCGCGCGATCCTCGAGGTCGAGCAGGTTCTCGAACACGAACATCTGGTCGATGATCTTCTGCGCGAGTTCGGCGTCGTACTGGCGCACGCTTTCGAGCACGCCTTCCTCATGCACGCTCGTCATGAAGTTCAGGATTTCGGCCGCGGTGCGGATGCCGCCCATCGGGCTGCGCTTCAGGTTGTCGCTGCCGGACAGCAGGCCCGTCAGCACGTCGTCGAGTTCGCGCAGCGCGGCCGGCTGGATGCCGTCGAGCGTCGCGATCCGCAGGATCACGTCGTTACGCAGCCGCTCGGTGAAGCACGACGCGATCTCGGACGCCTGGTCGCGGTCGAGGTGCACGAGGATCGTCGCGATGATCTGCGGATGCTCGTTCTTGATCAGTTCGGCCACCGCGCCCGAGTCCATCCACTTCAGGCCCTCGATGCCGCTCGTGTCGCTGCCCTGCAGGATCCGGTCGATCAGCACGCCGGCCTTGTCCTCGCCGAGCGCCTTGGTCAGCACCGAGCGGATGTACTCGCTCGAATCGAGCGACAGCGCGGTGTGCTGCTCCGCTTCCTTCGCGAATTCGTGCAGCACGTCCTCGACCTGCTCGCGCGTGACGTTCTTCAGCGCGGCCATCGCGGCGCCGATCTTCTGGACCTCGCGCGGCGCGAGGAACTTGAATACCTGCGCGGCCTCTTCCTCGCCGATCGACATCAGCAGGAGCGCGCTCTTGGTCAAGCCTTCAGCGTTCATCGGACACCCAGTTCTTCACGACGGTGGCGACGATCTTCGGATCCTGGCGGGCGATCGTGCGCGCGTAGTCGAGGTTGCGTTCGTAACGGTTCTTTTCGCTCTCGAACCCGAGCAGCAGCGAGTCGGATTCCTCGGCCTTCTCCGGTGCCGGCAGGCCGTCGAGCACGACCGGATCCTCCGGCGCGGCGAGCGCAGGCGCGACCGGCTCGGGCGGCGGGAACGCGCGGCGCATCGCCGGGCGCACGAACATGAAGTAGAGCGCCGCCGCGGCCGCCGCGATGCCGAGCCACTTCGCGGCTTCCTTCGCCATCTCGATCATGTCGGGCTGGCGCCACCACGGCAGGTCGGCGTACGGGTCGCTCGCGGTCGAGAACGCGCTGTTCACGACGTTCACCGAGTCGCCGCGCTTCTCGTCGTAGCCCATCGCATCCTTCACGAGCTGTTCGACCTGCGCGAGCTTCGCGGGCGGCAGCGGCTGCATCGTCACGTGGCCCTTCGCGTCGGCGATCGGCTGATAGTTGACGACGACCGCGACCGACAGCCGCTTCACGCTGCCCATCGGCTGCTCGAGATGGCGGATCGTCTTGTCGACTTCGTAGTTGGTCGTCTGGTCCTTGCGGTCGCTCACCGGCGTCGTCTGCGGCGCGTTCGGGCCGTTGCCGGCGACGATCGGCGCGGAAGCCGGCTGCGGCGGCGTGTTCGACAGCGCGCCCGGCACGCCCGACGCGCCACCCTGCGCGAGCTCGGTCGCGCTGCTGGTCTGCTGGCTGCGGATCGCGGATTGTTGCGGATTGCCGTTCGGGCCGTAGCTTTCCGACGTCTGCTCGACCTTCGAGAAATCGAGGTCCGCGCTGACCTGCGAGCGTGCGTTGCCGGCACCGAAGATCGGCGCGAGGATCGCGTCGATGCGCTTCTGCGTGTTGTGCTCGACCTGCTGTACGTACTTGAGCTGGCTCGCGTCGAGGCCGGATGCCGACGCGGTCTGGGTCAGCAGGTTGCCGTCCTGGTCGACGATCGTCACGTTCTTCGCGGGCATGTCGGGCACGCCGGACGACACCATCCGCGTGATCGCCTGGACCTGGCCCTCGTCGAGCACGCGGCCCGGGTAGAGGTCGACGAACACCGACGCGCTCGGTGCTTCCTTGTCGCGCACGAACACCGACGGCTTCGGGATCGCGAGATGCACGCGCGCGCCGCGCACGGCGTTGATCGATTCGATGGTGCGCTGCAGCTCGCCTTCGAGCGCGCGCTGGTAATTGATCTGTTCGGCGAACTGGCTGATGCCGAATTTCTGGTTGTCCATCAGCTCGAAGCCGACCGAGCCGCCCTTCGGCAGCCCCATCGCGGCGAGCTTCAGGCGCGTTTCATGCACCTGGTTCGACGGCACGAGGATCGCGCCGCCGGCATCGGCGAACTTGTAGGGAACGTTTGCCTGCTGGAGCGCGGCAATGATTGCACCGCCGTCGCGATCCGACAGGTTGCTGTACAGCACGCGGTAGTCGGGCGCGCGGCTCCACAGCACGAGCGCGGTGATGACGGCGACCGCGAACGCGACGGCGATCAGGAACGGCAGCTTCGGGTTGCCCTTCATCCGCGAGATGCCGGGAATGCGTTCCGCGAAGCCGCCAAGCCCGAAGTCCGCACCTGCGCCACCCGCGCCCGGCAACGCGGCGGCCGCGGCGGCGCCGGGCGCCGGGCTGGCGAGGCCCGCGCGGGCGTCTGGGTTGATCAGCGAGTTGGCCTGCGAATCCATGCGTCGAGTTTCTCCGGAGCGGGACGACTGAGCTCGCTCGGACGAGCGGGCGGACAATGACACGATGCGATTATCGTGACCCGGGCCGTACTCCGATCGACCGAAAAGAGCGGGGTTTCCCCCGTACTTTCTCGGCTTTGACGCGCGTCACGCTGCTATCCTTTTTCGGAATCCGGCATGGTGCGCGTGGTGCGGCGCCGGCGGATCTCCCGGTGCGACCGGGTCTCTTCTCTCAGTTTTGGGGACAGCATGACGGCGAACGTCAGCGGAATCGGTTCGGTGTTGCAACAGATGCAGTCGATGGCCGCGCAGGCGTCCGGCGGCGTCGCGAGCCCGGCGGCGGCACTGGCCGGCTCGGGCGCGGCGACGGCCGGCACGTTCGCCAGCGCGATGAAGGCGTCGCTCGACAAGATCAGCGGCGACCAGCAGCACGCGCTCGGCGAGGCGAAGGCGTTCGAGGTCGGTGCGCCGAACGTGTCGCTGAACGACGTGATGGTCGACATGCAGAAAGCCAACATCGGCTTCCAGTTCGGGCTCCAGGTCCGCAACAAGCTAGTGAGCGCTTACAACGACATCATGCAGATGTCGGTGTAGCAGGACGGCTACCCGGGGACGGCTATCCGGGGAAGGTGACCGGGGAAGGCCGCCGGGCGGGCCGGCGGGCCGGCTCTTTTGCGCCAGGCGGCATGCTCCGCTTGCCTAAAGCTTTCCAAATCCCTTCCGATAACTCCGGTGAAGGCCGCGTCGTGCAATGCACGGCCGCGGTTCCCGTATAGCCAAGGCATAACAAGGAGAAGCGCATGTTTTCCCCAGGACACGCTGGAGCCAGTGCATACGCGCGTGTCGGCGTCGAGACGGGGGTGATGGGCGCCTCCCCGCACCGGTTGATCGCGATGCTGTACCAGGGCGCGCGGCAGGCGGTTGCGCTGGCGCGCCTGCATTTGCAGCAAGGCAATGTGTCTGCGCGCGGCGATGCGATCGGCAAGGCGATCCGGATCGTCGACAGCGGGTTGAAGGCGTCGCTGAACCGCGACGCCGGTGGCGAGATCGCCGAGCGGCTGGACGCGCTGTATGCGTATATCAGCCGGCGTCTGCTCGAAGCGAATGCGCAGGCGAGCGACGCGATGCTGGTCGAAGTCGACGGGCTGCTCGCGACGCTCGAGGAAGCATGGACGGGGATTGCCCCGGAAGTCGCGCGGATGGCCGCGCAACAGGCAGTGGAAGCATCACGATGAATCGCAAGGCCGAATACTTCGAACGTTACGAGGCGCTCGCCGCCGTGTCGGGCCGGATGCTGGGCGCTGCCCGCAGCGCCGACTGGAGCGCGTTGCCGGGGTTGCAGGCCGAATTCATGTTGCTTGTCGACGGGTTGAAGGAGGCCGATCCGGGCGTCGTGCTCGACGAATCGGATCTCGGCCGCAAGCTCGACCTGATCCGCCGCATCCTGGCCGACGACGCCGCGATCCGCGATCTCGCGAGCCCGGACGTTGCGCGGCTGTCCGCGCTGTTCGAGGCGCGGCGCTCGACCAAGGTATTGACCGATCTCTACCGCGCGCGCGGGTAGGGCCCGTTTCCGGGGAAACGGGCGCGGGGGCGCACGAGTCCGCTGTGGCAGGCGCGCAGTTCCCGCGGGCGGCACCGATGTGCCGCGTCCGGATTCGCAACGAGGTGCAGGGTCTGTTTACATATGGAACGCGCATGCGAATGCCCGAAATCGCTCGCAGGGCAAGGAGTGAGGAGCGCCGTTTGGCCGAGCCAAACAAGCGACGAACGACGCCGCCATGCGGGCGATTTCGAGCATTCCCGTGACATGAATTTCTTAATTTGGGGTTGCCATGAGAACGGCCGCTCGCCGCGTTGCGCTCCTTGCGAATACGTCAGTATTCGCGGCGTCGCGCGCCTCGCGAGCGGCCGTTCTCGTGGCAACGCATGCGCGTTCCATATGTAAACAGACCCTAGGGTGAGCAGGCTCCGATCATGACCGGTATCGACTCCGTTGCGGCCGCACTGCTGGCGAGCCGCCTCGACAGCCTGCTGACCGGCACCGTGTCGGCGCCCGCCGGCGGCGGCGCAGCCTCGCAGGTCGGCACGCCGGGCACCGGCGCGTCGTCCACGCCGTCGGCCGGCAGCCCGCCCGCCGCACCGCCAGCCTCCACCCAGACCGCACTGTCCGATGTCGGGCGTGTGCTCGACGCGATCTCGCGCGCGGGCGGCGACTCGACGCCGGCCATTGCCGGGCGCGCGCCGCTGCTGGCCGATCCCACCGTGCTGCTGACCGATACGGCCGCGCCGGCTGCCGCGCCGGCCGCCGCCGATCCGGCTGCGTCTTCCACGCCGGCTTCCGCTGCTGCATCGTCCGCTGCGGCGGCACGTGAAGCGGCTGCGGCCCTGCCGGTCGCGGTGCTGCGTGCAGCGCTCGCGCAGGCCGTGAGCGAAAGCGGCCTTTTCTACGAATCCCATCTCGCGCAGTGGCTGGCCGGCCAGCGTCCGCTCGCGGCGCTGATGCGCGAGCCGCAGGCGCGCCTCGCGGCCGCGCTCGCGCCGGCCGACCCGGATGCCGCGCAGCACGGCT
>NZ_CABVPW010000086.1:0-8784 GCF_902499025.1 Burkholderia lata
CGGCACGGCCAGCCCCGGCGGTGCGGCCGGCTCGGCCACGACGCCGGCCGGTGGCGGCTCCGTGCTGGGTGGCCTGACCGGCAGCTCGAACGGCGGTGCCGCGGGCGGCGCGGGCAACCTGCTGTCGCCGGTGACGAACCTCCTGGGCGGTCTGCTGGGCGGCGGCACCAAGAAGTAACGCTTTACCTATCAGAACCACAGGCCAATGGCCGGGCGCGCATCCATACAAAGCCCGGCCGACGGCCGGCGTCACCCGTCAAGCGGGGGCGCCGGCCCTCATCCGTACGAGGATCCGATCATGAATTCCACGCTCGACGGCATCGCCGCGGTCCAGGACCGCCCGCCCCGTTCCGCCACCCCGCTGCGCGCCGGCCTGCTCGGCATCGCGGCCGGACTCTTCGCGCTGTGGATCACGCGCGACCATCCGACGCTCGACGCGGCGACGCGCGCGGTCATCGCCAGCCTCGCGATCATCGGCACCATCGCGCTGCACGAAATCTTCATCTCGCGCGTCTACCTGCGCCCGAGCGCGGGCCTGTCGCGGCAGGCCGTCCGGCCGCTCGGCATCGCACGCGTCGCGACGCGGCTCGGCGCGCTGACGTCGATCTATGCAGGCATCGGCGTGATCTACTGGCTGCTGCCCGAATACCACGGCGTGTTCTACGTGCCGTTCTGGTCGCTGCTGCGCTCGCTCGCGCCGTACGTGATCGTCGCCGCGCCGTTCTACTTCGCGTGGATGGACCGCCACCAGCGCGAGACCGACGACGCGTACCTGCTGTGGGGCCGCTTCCTGTTCCGCCGCGAGCAGCCCGCGAGTTGGAAGCCGGTGCGCGAAATGCTGGCCGGCTGGGGCGTGAAGGCGTTCTTCCTGCCGCTGATGACCGTCTACCTGTCGAAGGACGCCGATCACCTGACCGCGTCGCTCGCGAACGCGGTGCACGCGCCGATGACGCTCGCGGCCTTCGTGTTCATGTACGACCTGTCGTTCACGATGGACCTGATGTTCGGCACCGTCGGCTACCTGTGCACGTTCCGCATCCTCGACAGCCACGTGCGCACCGTCGAGCCGACGACGCTCGGCTGGGTGGCCGCGCTGATGTGCTACCAGCCGTTCTGGTCGCTGTTCTCGAACAACTACATCCGCTACGAAGGCTCGATGTTCTGGGACAACTGGCTGATGTCGGCCCCGACGCTGCGCGTGATCTGGGGCACGGTGATCATCCTGCTGCTGCTGACCTACGCGCTGTGCACGATCTCGTTCGGGCTGCGATTCTCGAACCTCACCAACCGCGGGATCATCACGTCGGGCCCGTACCGCTTCACGAAGCATCCGGCGTACATCACGAAGAACCTGTCGTACTGGATGGTGTCGGTGCCGTTCGTCGAGCCGCTCGGCTGGCAGGTCGGGCTCATGCACTGCGCGGGGCTCGTCGCGGTCAACCTGATCTACTACACGCGGGCGAAGACGGAAGAGCGCCACCTGATGCGCGACCCCGACTATCGCGCGTATGCCGAATGGATCGCGCAACACGGGCTATTCGCGCGGATCAGGCAGGCATTCGGGCAGCGCGCGCCGGCCTGACGCGGCGGCGCAAGGCGGGGCCGGCCGCCCCCGTGACTTCACCGGGGCGCCGCGCCACCCGAAACCGCCGCGCGTGCTCAGTCGAACGAGACGCCGCGAGCGCTTCCGTCACGCTCACCGCGGGTCGCACGCGCCAGCCCGTTGATCGCGACGAAGCTCGCGAGGCCCATGCCGAAACAGCAGGCCGCCAGCGGCCACGCGGTAGCGCCGTCGAAGACCAGCGTGGCGAGCGTGCCCACGCCGGTGACGATCACGCCCTGCACCGCGTAGTAGAGCGCAACCGCCTTGCCGGCGGCATCGCCGAAATCGCGCAGCGCCCCGTTCGCAGACACCGACGACATCAGCACGATGCCGACCGCAACCAGCCACATCGGCATCACGAACGTCGCGAACGACGGCTTCGTCAGGACCGTGCAGACGGCCAGCACGATCGCGCCCGCCATCATCGTGAGCGCCCCTCGCGCAACGCAGCCGGCCTCGCCCCATCTCGACACGAACGTCCCCGCGAAGCGCGACGCGACGACCATCACGATCGCGACGGTCGCAAAGGCCACGCTGAACGCCACGCGGGAATAGCCCGCCCCGCCGACCAGCACGCGCGGCGCGGTGGAGAAGAACACGAAGAACGCGCCCATCGCGGCGGCAAACGCGAGCGTGTGAACCTGAAAGGGCCGGCTGCCGAGAATCGAGGCGACGGACGGCCCCTGCCGGTTCGCCGTCCGCGGCCGCGTTTCGTGCCAGCGTGGCCACGCACGGCCGCACGCGAGCAGCCCGAGCAGGCCGAGCGTCGCGAAGATCGCGCGCCATCCGCAGGCCGCCGCGATGGCCGCGCCGAGCAGCGGGCCCAGCGCGGGCACGAACGCCAGCATCGCGCCGAACTGGCTGTAGATCATGCGGCCTTCGGGGCGATCGGCATAGACATCGCGAACGGTCGCGAACGTGGCGACGAGCGCGGCCGACGCGCCGAGCGCCTGCAACACGCGCAGTGCGACGAACAGGCTGCCGCCGCCGGCGACCGCAAGCGCCAGCGAAGCCGCTGCAAAACACAGCGCGCCGCCCAGCACCACCGGCCGTCTGCCGACGCGGTCCGACAACGGGCCGAAGAGCATCTGGCCCAGGCCGAGGACGACCATGTAGACGCTCAGCGTCAACTGGACGATGGCCGGTGACGTGCCGAGCGCGGACGGCATCTCCGGGATCACCGGCAGGTACACGTCCATCGCCAGCGACGCGAGGAGATCGAAAGGCGCCATCAGCAAGAGCGCCGACGGCAACGAATAAGCCCAGACGGGCGTGGATTGTTCAGGCATGACAAGGCATCCGCTCAGAAAAGGGAATCTGGCGGCGATCTGCCTGGTCAGCGAGGGACAACGGGAGATCGCCGCAACGACCGGTTGACGAAGGTCGTTGCGGCTTAGCGATCCGTGGACGGGCCGGCTCCCATGGAGGAATCCTTGCGGTGTGCGTTGACTGCGCAGTGTAGTCGGTTCGACCGGGCGGCACCAGCCGCGTGGGCAAGGCCGGGCGGCGGCTGTCAGGCCGGCCCGCGTCGTCTTCCGCTCAGGCGGCGGCACGCGCTCATGCGGCCAATTGTCGCGAAACGACGCGAATCCGCCCCTTTCGTCGCTTTTCTCCCCCAGTCCGATTGCCCACCCCGATCGCGTCGCGTATGGTGCTGGCCGTCCGCGTGCGATACGGCGCCCGACCTGCGCGCTTGCCGCCCGGACCTTCGACCGTCGTCCCGCACGACGGCCGCGCGGGCCGTGCCCGCCGCTCACCGTCTCCGCGATGCCGCCCGTCGGCGCCGCGCATTCTTGAGGAGAGAGACGTGATCCACAAAGTCCTG
Source organism: Burkholderia lata (assembly GCF_902499025.1). Taxonomy (GTDB): domain Bacteria; phylum Pseudomonadota; class Gammaproteobacteria; order Burkholderiales; family Burkholderiaceae; genus Burkholderia; species Burkholderia lata_C. The sequence continues at coordinate 3,429 of NZ_CABVPW010000086.1, forward strand.
ATCCTGTTCGCACTCTGCATCGCGGGCCTCGCTGCGATCGCCGCCGGTTTCCAGCACATCCCCAGCTGATTCGCGGCCCCGGCTCGCTTCGCCGAGCCCGGGGGCCGCAGCCATTCCTTTCCCCTTTGCGATGAACCACTTTCTCGAGCCGCCCGGGACGGGCGACCTTTGCCATGCGTATCGACGTACAGCATTCCCAGCACGACATCGACGATGAACTCGACACGCTCTACGCGCGTCTGCACCAGCCGGGCCATCGCCTGCACGGCCTGCCGGCGGTCGCGCTCGGCCGCTCCGGTCTGATCGTCCGCCACCGCGAGGCGGACGGCGAATACTTCCTGTATGTCGAAGATCCGGCCGCGCGCCATCTCGCCGGCTATACGGTGTTCAACCGCCTGCCCGAAATCCCGCGCCGCGCCGACCGCTACCTGCGCGCGCCGCATACGCGGCTGCGCGGGTCCGCGCAACGCAAGGGGCTGGCGACGACGCTGTATCGCTGGGGGCTCGACGCGGGCCTGTGCCTGATCAGCGGCGCGCGCCAGTCGGTCGGCGCCGCGCAGTTGTGGACCGCGCTCGCGCAGGATTACCGGCACGGCTTCGTCGATATCGACGGGCGTGCGCTGCGCTATCTCGGCGAAACCGTCGCCGACGACGTGCACGGCGCGCTGCATACGCGGCGGCTGATGCTTGGTCATGGATGGGAAATCGGGGAATTCGCGCGTGTGGCGGGGATGGCCGGCGCCGTCCGGACGCCGGTGCGATAATCCGTGCGATCCGCGCGACGCTCACTGCTGTGCCACGCGCCAACCGACACGCACATCGATGGCTAACGAACCCCAAACCGACTCCGACCGCCACCTCGACATCGTCGCGCTGTGCGGCAGCCTCCGCGCGCAGTCGTACAACGCCGCGCTGCTCGATGCAGCCGCGCTCGTCGCGCCGCGCGGCATGCGCATCGTGCGCTTCGACCGTCTCGACGAATTCCCGCTGTTCAATCCCGATGTCGAATTTCCATCGCCCGCTGCGGTGCGCGACCTGATCGACCGCGTGAATGCCGCGGACGGCCTGCTGATCGCGAGCCCGGAATACGCGCACGGCGTAACGGGCGTGATGAAGAATGCGCTGGACTGGATCGTGGGATGCGAGGCCGTCGTGTACAAGCCGGTCGCGGTGCTGAATGCGTCGCCGCGTGCGACGCATGCGGACGCGGCGCTGCGGGAAACGCTGTCGGTGATGTCGGCGCGCATCGTCGAACCCGCGTCGATCACGCTGCCGATCCTCGGCAGTGAACTCGACGCGGCCGGGATCGCCGCGTATCCGCCGTTCGCGTCGGCGCTGATCGATGCGTTGCATGCATTGCACGCGGCAATTGCGGAAGGCGAGCCGTCACCCTGACGCTGCACATTCAAAAAACATATCGTAGTCCGGAATAATAGGACATGATGCCCGTCGCAAGACATCATGTCCGGCCCGGCTCATCGTCCACGGTAGATCGGCAGTTCGCGGGCAATCGAGCCCGATTCGCTCGCGGTCGGCGACATCGCCCCGTATCCACTCGTATCGGCCGTCGACGGCCCGGTCGAACCGATCTTCATCAGCGCTTCCGAGAGGCGCGCCGGATAGTACGGGTCTTCGCCGGTCTGACGGTAGCCGGCCGCGCGCACGGCGGCCAGTTCGGCCGTGACCTCCGCGCGCGTCACGGTGGACTCCGGCGCGGCCCATGCGGAAACGGAAACGGAAGCGGTCGCGGCAACTGTCGCGAGAACATACAGGGCAAGCTTGTTCATCTGATCTCTCCTGAGCGTCGACGACGTTGTCGACGGAGAGTGAGTCGACCTGCGGGCGCAAAGATGACACGCGCCTGCGGAAAATTTTCGACATCGTGTCGCCGTGCGGCTGCCGGGCGTCCTGCCCAATGTAGACGGCGTACGCAAACGAATGCCGACCGGGTGTCAGATTTTGCCGGCCCGTGCGACTACAGGGTTGTGGCCTTGCGCCACCCTCCGTTCTCGCTCATGGGGTCCGATATGAAAACCAGAATCTGGATACTGATCGCGTCGCATGTCGCGACGGGGCTCGTTGCATTCGCCGCGGGCATCTACGTCCTTCCGATCCTGACGGCATCGGAAGGCGCAAGCGCCGTCGAACTGCAGGTGGCCGCCGAAAACGCACGTCATACCGGCCGTTTCGCACGCGACCTGCCGGGCAGCGATCCGTTGCACTGGGCCGACGGCAAGCTGACCATCACCGATTCGTCGATCGCCTTCGAAGGCGACATCGCGCCGGGGCCCGATTACAAGATCTATCTCGTGCCGGAATTCGTCGATACCCGAGCGTCGTTCCTCGCGATCAAGGCGCGTGCCGCGCGCGTGGCCGACCTGAAGACATTCGGCAATTTCGTCGTGCCGCTTCCCGCCGACGTGAACCCGGCGCAGTACACGTCGGTCGTGATCTGGTGCGAGCGCTTTTCGAAATTCATCAGCGCGGCCCGGTATCGGAACGCGACGACGTCGGGCCTGGTGTCGATGTAACGGGCGCCGATCGCCGCCGCATGCGGTCGCACGCTAGCGGCTCTTGCTGCGCGTGCCCTTCTTCACCGCCTTCGCGCGCGGCGCTTCCTTCTCGGGCTGCGCGCCACCGCCGGCGAGATCCTCGAGCCACGCGAGCGCGTCGACATACGACAGGAACTGCTGCAGATAAGCCGGCGACAATTCGCGCATCGTCGCGAGCGATCGATGCACGAGACTGTTCGAATTGAGCGGTCCCGCGTTGCGCGGCACCTGGTCGAGCGACTGGCGATACTGCTGCTCCGTGCGGACTTTCGACCACATCGTGCGGAAGTAGTCGACCAGCTCGGGATCGAGCCCGCGCCGGTCGGCCTGCGCATCGCGCGCGAGCCGCTCGACGAGTTCCGCCAGCGCGCCGCGAACGGGCGCACCTGCCGCGCCGCTCGCGGTTGCCGTTTCACCGGCGCGTGCCACCACCTCCGCGAAGCCTTCGAGCAACGTCGCCAGCCGCGCGTCGAGCAATGCGCGCGCATCGCCGTCGAGCGCGGCCGCGCGCCGTTCGAGCGCGTCGATCCGGTGAAAGTGCACCGGATCGAGCCGGTCGGCGCCCTGCTCGCGCCATGCGTCGAGCGTCGCGCGAACGTGCGTCGCGTCGCTGGTCACTGCGCCTTCCCTCCGTTCGAGGCCGACTTGCGCGGCACCGGCGCAATCTCCACGCGACGGTTCTTCGCGCGGCCTTCATCGTCCGCATTCGAGCTGACCGGCTGTTCCGAGCCGAACGCGGCCGCGAACACCGACGACGCCGGCACGCCAGCGTCGATCAGCGCACGCGTGACGGTCAACGCACGCTTGGCCGACAGCTCCCAGTTGTCCGTGAACTGGCGGTTGCCCGCATGCACCTGCTGGTCGTCGGCGAAGCCGCTGATCATCAGGATCTCGTCGCGCGTCTTCAGGTAGGCGCCCAGCGGCACGGCCAGCGTCTTCAGCAGATCGCGGCCCGCGGGCTGCAACTGGTCGGAGTTCAATGCGAACAGCACGTTGCCGCTGATGCCGATGCGCCCGTTCACGAGCGTCACGCGGCCGGCCGCGAGCGGCCCGGCAAGCGCCTGCTCGAGCGACTTGCGCTGCTGCGCTTCCTGCTGGCGCGCGCGCACGGCCTCCTCGAGCTTCGACGTAAGCTGCAGCTGCATGCCGATCACGCCGACGAGGATCAGCACGAACGCGCCGAGCAGCACCGACATCAGGTCGGCGAACGCGGGCCACACCGGCGCGGAGGACCCGCCGCCGTCGATTTCGTCGTGCATGCGTTACGCTCCGACGCTCGCCCGCCGGCCGGCGAGCTGCTGCAGGTCTTCGACGATCTGCTTCTGCGACATCATGCTCAGGTCGATCACCTCGCGCGCCTGTGCGACGTAGTACTCGAGCTGCTCGTCGCTGCGCGCGAGCGACTTCTCGAGCGCGGCCTCGATGCGTTGCAGATGGGTCAGCAGCTTGTCGTTCGACTCGCCGAATACCTGTACGGCCATCCCGAACGCATCGCCGAGGCTGGCGACTTCGACAGCGCCCGCCGTGACCTGTGCGGCCACCGAGTCGAGCTTGCGCGTTTCGGCATCGACGGTGTCGTTGAAGCGCGCGCCGACACGGTCGAGCAGGTCGGCCGACGTGCTGACGAGCGCGTCGATCGCGGTGCGCTGTTCGGTCGACGCGTGGTTGACCGCGCCGAGCAGCGTTTCGAGCGTCGCAAGCAGGCGGCTGCGTTCCTCGAGCATCGCGGTGTCGTGCACCAGGCTGTCGGACAGGCGCTGGCGCAGCTCGGCGACGACGTCGGCCGCGGCCTTCGGCGCCTCCGATGCAGCCTGCACGAGACGCGCGATCTCGTTGATCGTGTCGCTCGCATGCACCTGCGCCTGCGCGGTGATGTCGTTCGCGGTGCGCGCCAGCGTGTCGCAGATGTCCTGCTGGCGCGTCGCGGCCTGCGCACTCGTCTGCGCCCATTCGTCGCGCAGCGCGGCGGCCATCGCGGCGAGCGAATCGTTCCAGGCGGACAGGCGCTGTTCGTCGCGCGCGGCGAGTTGCGTCTGCAGGCCGGCATGCGAATCGCGGATCGTCGACAGCAGGTCGTTCGAGCGTTGTTCGAACGTCGATGCCTGCGTGGTCAGGTCGCGCGTCGTTTGTGCCAGTGCGTCGCAGATTTCCTGCTGACGGCCTGCGCTGTGCACGCCTGCGCGTTGCCATTCGTCGCCGAGCTTCGTGGCCATCGCGGCCAGCGAATCGTTCCATGCCGACAGGCGTTCTTCGTCACGTGCAGCCAGTTGCGTCTGCAGGCCCGTGTGCGAATCGCGGATCGTCAACAGCAGATCGCTCGAGCGTTGTTCGAACGTCGATGCCTGCGTGGTCAGGTCGCGCGTCGTTTGCGCGAGTGCATCGCAGATTTCCTGCTGACGGCCCGCGCTGTGCACGCCTGCACGCTGCCATTCGTCGCCGAGCTTCGTGGCCATCGCGGCCAGCGAATCGTTCCATGCCGACAGGCGCTCTTCATCGCGTGCAGCCAGTTGCGTCTGCAGGCCCGTGTGCGAATCGCGGATCGTCGACAGCAGATCGTTCGAGCGTTGTTCGAACGTCGATGCCTGCGTGGTGAGATCGCGCGTCGTTTGCGCCAGTGCGTCGCAGATTTCCTGCTGACGGCCCGCGCTATGCACGCCTGCGCGCTGCCATTCGTCGCCGAGCTTCGTGGCCATCGCGGCCAGCGAATCGTTCCATGCCGACAGGCGTTCTTCATCGCGTGCAGCCAGTTGCGTCTGCAGGCCCGTGTGCGAATCGCGGATCGTCGACAGCAGATCGTTCGAGCG
>NZ_CABVPW010000087.1:0-8688 GCF_902499025.1 Burkholderia lata
GGAGACCGCGCCCGGCATGCTCGCGCCGCTGTCGCCGCTGTCGCCGCTGTCGCCGCTGTCGCCGCTGCTGCCGCTGCCGGCCGCGCCACTGCTCGGCGTGCCCGACGGCACGGCCGACATGCCGCCCGTGGCGCTCGTGTCCGAGCTCGCGCCGCTGCTGTCGCTCTTCTTCTGGCAGCCCTCGCCTGCCGCCAGGCCCGCAATCAGGATGCCGGCGAAGACGGCTCGCGATACATGACGAAGTGAATATCGCTGCATGACAACTCCGCTGATGTCGATGTGAATGGAGCCCGCGCGAGCAATTCGCGTGCCGCGCCCGGCCGCCGAAGCCACCCGCTTCCATTCATTTTTCAAATGACGGCTAACCGAATATTTAATTTCCCATCACCGTGCCGGCCTTCCATACTCGCGAACAAATCCGAGACATAACGTCCACGGCGGCCGGGCCGGCGCAGCGTTCCCACGCCGCCGGTTTCGCGCCCCGCACATGGAAGGAGACAACGGCGTGCAACTGGAAGCCACCCACCGCCCGGGCCTCGTGCTCGGCGCGGACGACGCATCGTATCGAACCGATTCGGCCACGCGCGACCCTGCGCTGAGCCCGCGGCTGCACAACCCCGACCTCGCGCCCACCAAGGCCGAGGGCCGGACATGGGGCCGCTACAGCATCTTCGCGCTATGGACCAACGACGTGCACAACATCGCGAACTACTCGTTCGCGATCGGGCTGTTCGCGCTCGGGCTGTCGGGCTGGCAGATGCTCGCGTCGCTCGCGATCGGTGCGGTGCTCGTGTACTGCTTCATGAACCTCACCGGCTACATGGGCCAGAAGACCGGCGTGCCGTTCCCGGTGATCAGCCGGATGAGCTTCGGCATCTACGGCGCGCTGCTGCCCGCGATGATTCGCGCGGTGATCGCGATCGCCTGGTTCGGTATCCAGACCTATCTCGCATCGGTCGTGCTGCGCGTGCTGCTCACCGCGATCTGGCCGGGCCTCGCCGCATTCGACCAGAACGCGATCTTCGGGCTGTCGACGCTCGGCTGGGTCACGTTCGTCGCGATCTGGCTCGTGCAGATCGGCATCCTCACGTACGGGATGGAAATGGTCCGCAAGTACGAGGGGCTGGCCGGCCCGGTGATCCTCGTCACGACGCTGTCGCTCGCCGCGTGGATGGTCAGCCGCACGGGCGGCCATCTCGCGATGTCGATCGGCAAGCCGATGACCGGCTTCAGGATGTGGACGGAGATCTTCGCGGGCGGCTCGCTGTGGCTCGCGATCTACGGCACGCTGGTACTCAACTTCTGCGATTTCGCGCGCTCGTCGCCGAGCCCGAAGACGGTGCGCGTCGGCAACTTCTGGGGCCTGCCGGTCAACATCCTCGTGTTCGCGACGATCAGCTTCGTGCTCGCCGGTGCGCAGTTCAAGCTGAACGGCCACATCATCCACAGCCCGACGGAAATCATCGCGACGGTGCCGAACAAGCTGTTCCTCGTGCTCGGCTGCCTCGCGTTCCTGATCGTGACGGTCGCCGTCAACATCATGGCGAACTTCGTCGCGCCGGCCTTCGTGCTGACGAGCCTCGCGCCGCACCGCCTGTCGTTCCGCCGCGCGGGCCTGATCAGCGCGACGGTCGCCGTGCTGATCCTGCCGTGGAACCTGTACAACAGCCCGATCGTGATCGTCTACTTCCTGTCCGGCCTCGGCGCACTGCTCGGCCCGCTGTACGGGATCATCACGGTCGACTACTGGCTCGTGCGCAAGCAGCGCGTGAACGTGCCCGATCTCTATACCGAAGCGCCGACCGGCGCCTATTTCTACACGCGCGGCGTGAACCGCAAGGCGCTCGCGGCGCTCGTGCCGTCCGCGCTGATCTCGATCACGCTCGCCGTCGTGCCGGCCTTCAGCGCGATGACGCCGTTCTCGTGGCTGCTCGGCGCGGCCATCGCGGGCAGCGTGTACTGGCTGCTGGCCGATCGCAACCGGCACTACGAGGAGCGCTCGGGCGAACCCATCGCGGTCGCCTGCGCCCAACACTGAAACACCTGCATACGGAGTCGCAATGAGGATCCTGGTAGTCAACGTCAACACGACCGAGTCGATCACCGACGCGATCGCCGCGCAAGCGCAGGCCGCCGCGTCGCCAGGCACGGAGATCGTCGGGCTGACGCCGCGCTTCGGCGCGGAGTCGATCGAAGGCAACTTCGAGAGCTACCTCGCGGCGATCGCCGTGATGGATCGCGTGCTGAGCTACGACGAGCCGTACGACGCGGTGATCCAGGCCGGCTACGGCGAACATGGCCGCGAAGGCCTGCAGGAACTGCTGACGGTGCCCGTCGTCGACATCACCGAAGCGGCCGCGAGCATCGCGATGCTGCTCGGCCATCGCTACTCGGTCGTCACGACGCTCGACCGCACGGTGCCGCTGATCGAGGATCGCCTGAAGCTCGCCGGGCTCGATGCGCGCTGCGCGTCGGTACGCGCAAGCGGCCTCGCGGTACTCGAACTCGAAGAGAACCCGGCCCGCGCGATCGAATCGATCGTCGGCCAGGCGCAGCGCGCGGTGAAGGACGATCACGCGGAAGTGATCTGCCTCGGCTGCGGCGGGATGGCCGGCCTCGACCGGCAGATCGAGGAATGCACGGGCGTGCCGGTCGTCGACGGCGTATCGGCCGCGGTCGCGCTCGCCGAGTCGCTGGTGCGCCTGAAGCTGAAGACATCGAAGGTCCGCACGTACGCGCCGCCGCGCCCGAAGCGGATCGTCGGCTGGCCGGGCACCTTCGCAAAATGACGCGCGGCCGGCCCGCTGCTGCGTCGCGCTCGGGCGCCCGGTCGCCGGGAGGTGGTTCGGCATGCGGGACACGCTAGACCCGAACGCGCTGCCCCGCGACGCGTCCGACGCCGCGGGCGCGCTCGACGGGCTGGATGCGCGGCTGATGCGCATCCTGCTCGTGCTGCTGACCGAGCGCACCGTGTCGCGTGCGGCCGTGCGCCTGAACATGTCGCAGCCGGCCACCAGCGCCGCGCTCAAGCGCCTGCGCACGCTGCTCGGCGATCCGTTGCTGGTGCGCAGCCGCTACGGGATGGTGCCGACCGAATTCGGCGCGCGGCTGATCGAACCGCTGCGCAACGCGCTGCGCGTGATCGACTTCATCCGCATCCAGCAGCCGACGTTCGACGCGCGCACGTCGGTACGCACCTACCGGATCGGCTGCCCCGACTACCTGAACGTGCTGTTCGTGCCGAAGCTCGTCGCGCTGTTCCGCGAACGCGCGCCGGACGCGCAGCTCGTGTTCCATCCGCTCGGCGACGGCTTCGACGACGAGCGCGCGCTGGCCGACGGCGAGCTCGACGTCGTGATCGACAATCGCCCGGCGCGCTCGTCGCGGTTCCGGCAGGACGACCTGTTCGACGATCGCGTCGTGTGCCTGATGCGTGCAACGCACCCGCTCGCGCGGCGCGGCACGATGACGGCGGCCGATTTTGCCGAAGCGCCGCAGTTGTGTCCGACGCCGTCATGGCTCGAGGCGTCCGGCGCGATCGACAGGCAGCTCGAACGCGTGGGCCTGCAGCGGCGGATCGTCGTCACGCTGCCGCACTTCGAACTCGCCGCGCATGCGCTCGTGCGCACCGACATGCTGCTGACCACCACGTACCGGCTCGCGCGGCACTATGCGAAGCTGCTGCCGCTCGCCGCGCTCGCGCTGCCGGCGGAACCGCCGGACATCGTGTACCGGATGACCTGGAACGAATCGGGCGCGTGTACCGAAGGCGTGCGCTGGCTGCGCGGGCTGATCGCGGAAGCGACGCGTGCGTGGCTCGATGCCGAGGCGATGCTGCCGGCTGTTGCGGCGGTGGCCGCCGATGCAGCCTCGAACGCGGACGCGCGAAACGGCACGCCGGCCGAAGCCGATACGCCCGAATCCACACGACGCACGCGCCGCAGGCAGGCGACGCATTGCCATGCGTCGCATCCGCGGCGTGTCGCCCATGCGGCACGCATTCACCGCCTCGCGACGAAGTCGCATTGACCGGCGCGTGCGCGACGTCACCTGTGCTGCACGCCCGTATCACTCGGCCAGCGCCTTTCGCTAGGTCACATGACTGGCCGTTACCCCGGCAACTCGCGCGGGCACCAGGCGAACCAGGAGAAGCATCCCTGCCAACAGCAGGCTCGCCACCACCGTGAGGGCGACATATGGCGTGCCATAGCGGCTGGTGAGCATGCCCATCAGCCCCGAGCCGAACGCGCCGCCGAGCGATCCCAATGCGCTGATCATGGCGATGCCGGCCGGCGCACTGCGCTTGTCGAGCTGCGCGGTCGGAATCGTCCAGAACAGGATGGGCACCGTGAACATGGAGAGCTGCGCCACGCAGACCAGTACAACCGTGGCACGAATGTCGCCCACCGCGAACTGCAGCAACACAAGGCATAGCGCAGTGGCAAGGAAGCAGCCGGCCAGATGCCAGCGTCGCTCCAGGTAGCGATCCGAGCTGTACGCAATCAGCACGTTGCCGACCATGGTGAATGCGGAAATCAGGCCGGACAGCTTGCCGATGGTTGCAATACCGGAGACGCCGGCAGCCTTCAGGATGGTGGGCGTCCAGAACGTGACGGTGCTCAGGCCCAGATGGACGCTGAAGTAGACGACCGTCAATCCGATCACGCGCCGGTCGAGAAGAATCGAAAGCAGCGATGCCCGGCCTGCCGACACCATCGCCTTGTCTTGCGTGGCCTGGAGATCGCGCGCAAGCATGTCCCGTTCGGCATTGGACAGCCAGGTCACGCTGTCGGGACGATCGCTCAACAGGAACGGCGCGAGTATCCCCAGTGCAATCGCGGGCAGACCTTCGAGCAGGAACAGCCACTGCCATCCGCGCAGGCCCCAGCTGCCTTGCATCTGGTTCATGATCCAGCCAGATAGCGGGCCGCCCGTGATACCGGCGATCGGCACGGCGAGCAGAAGGAGGCTGTTGACGCGCGCACGCACGTGGTCGGGAAACCAGTACGAGAGATACAGCATCAAGCCCGGAAAGAATCCGGCCTCCGCCGCCCCCAACAGGAAGCGCACGAAGTAAAGCGACGCGGCACCGCTGACGAACATCTGCGCGACCGTACACACGCCCCAGAGCACCATGATCCTCAGCAGCGTCCGCTTCGCGCCAATGCGCGCAAGCAGCAGATTGCTGGGCAACTCGAACGCGGCATAGCTCACGTAGAACACGCCCGTTGCGACACCAAAGACCGTTTCGCTCAACCCGAGATCCGCCAGGAACTGCAGCTTTGCGAAGCTGATGTTGACCCGGTCGACGAAGTTCAGGACGTAACACAGAAACAGGAACGGCAAGATCCGGAGCGCGATCTTTTGATAGAGCCGTGAGGACCGAAACAGGGACATTGGCATTCCTCTACGTCAGGGCTGGATAACGACTCGATCCTTGTCGCGTACGCGACAGGCGCGCAGTGACCGAATCCGGGGGCACCATCCGTCGATACCGGCAACCGCGCCGACAGCGCTCCGGCACGACGGCAATGGGCCATTGGACCGAGACATGCAAGCCCTTGCGGTGTGCCGCCATCTCGCTCGACCCTGCGGCAAATTCTAGGTTGCCGACGCGGCCTCACGCCCTTGGGAATTTCCCTTAAATCCCGTATTTTGGAATTTTATTGAATATCAATCGGAGAATTTACAAGATTAAAGGAATTTTAGTTCCGCAATGAGGAACCTATGCAAAATCGAGCCGCAAGGCGCAACGCGCACCATCGCGTCCACGCCGACCCGATCGCAGCCATGCGTCGATGCACGGCCACACACCAGGACGCCGCGCTACACGACGCGCATTGGTTGCGCCAGCAACTTGTAGGCAACGACGGCCGCAACCAGCGCGAGCACGCCGCTCACCGTCAGCGCATCGGCGAACCCGCTCGCGAACGCGACGGGTGCCGCGTGCGCGAGCGCACCGGCGGCCGACGGCGGCACGCGCTCGAGCGCCCGCGCCAGGTCGCCGGCCAGCAGGCTCGACATGAACGGTGCATCGGCGAACGCGCGCAGGCCGGGCGCGGCGGACAGCAGCCGGTCGAGCCGCGCCTGCGTGCTCGCCGCCAGCACCGCGCCGAGCACGCCGACGGCCGTCACGATCGCCGAGAAGCGCGTCGTCGTGCTGATGCCCGACGCCATGCCGGTGCGGTTCGCTGGCACGCACGCCATGATCGCCTTCTGCGTGTCGCCGTTCATGATGCCCGCGCCGCAGCCCGTCACGAACATGCCGAGCGCGACGAGCCGGTAGTCGCCGCTGGCCGTCAGCGCCGCGGTCGCGAGATTGCCCGCTCCGATCAGCGCGAGCCCGCCCGCCAGCACGCCGCCGGACGACACGCGCGCGGCCAGCGCCGCGCCGAGCGAGGGCCCGGCGATCATCGCGAACGCGAACGGCAGCATCCCGAGCCCCGCGTCGATCGCCGACATCCCGAACGCGTTCTGCAGATACAGCGGCAGGAACGTCATCATCACCTGCGCGCACGCCGCATAGCCGAACATCGCGAGCACGGCGCCGACGAAGCGCGGCTGGCGGAACAGCGCGAGATCGATCATCGGCCGCGCTTGCCAGCGCTCCGCGCCGATGAACGCCGCGAACAGCGCGACGGCAAGCGCCAGCCTGCCGAGCGTCGCGGCCGACAGCCAGCCGTGCGACGGTGCGCCGATCAGCGCCGCGATCGCGCACGCGAGCGCCGCGCCGAACAGCAGGCTGCCGGCCGCGTCCACGCGTTTCGCGTGCGGATCGCGCGACTCGTCGATCGCGACGCGCGCACCGGCCGCGAGCAGCAGGCAGACAGGCAGGTTCAGCAGGAACACCCAGCGCCAGCCGATCCATTGCGTGATCGCGCCGCCGACGAGCGGCGCGATGGCCGTCGCGATCCCCATGCACATGCCCCAGATCGCCCACGCGCGCGCCCGTTCGCGCCCTTCCGGAAAACGGTTCGCGATCACTGCGAGCGCGGCCGTCAGCAGCAGCGCGGCGCCGCCGCCCTTCACCGCCCGCGCGGCGATCAGCCAGCCGGCCGACGGCGCGACGCCGCAGCCGAGCGACGCGAGAAAGAACAGCGCGAGCCCCGTGAAGAGCATCCGCTTGCGTCCGAACCGGTCGGCGAGCCCGCCGGCCGGCAGCAGGCAGGCGGCGAACGCGGTCATGTACGCGCTCACGACCCATTCGATATCGGCGAAGCTCGCGTGGAAGCTGCGCGCGATGCTCGGCAGCGATACGGCGACGACGTTCGTGTCGAGCACGATCAGCGAGCAGGTCGCGGACGCGACGGCGAGCGTCGCGGCGGCGGGCAGGCGGGCGCCCGTGCGCGGGGCGGCATCGGTGCCCGCGCGCGACGCGGGTGAAGACTGGGACATCGGCTACTCCGGAACAGGAAGGACGAGCCGTATGCTAGGCTTGGCCCGTATTGCCTGTCATTGATACTCCGACGCTGTTTTATTGACGAAAATTGCAATCATGGATCGGCTCGAATTCCGCCACGTGCGCGCGTTCCTGAGCGTCGCGCAGCACCTGCATTTCGCCCGCGCGGCCGAAGCGCTCGACATGGCGCCGCCCGCGCTCACGCGGCAGATCCAGGAGGCCGAACGCGTGCTCGGCGTGCGCCTCTTTCACCGGTCGCGCCGCGCGGTCACGCTGAGCGCGGCCGGCGAGGCCTATCTCGCCGAGGCGAGCGCCGCGGTCGAACACCTGCAGCGCGGCCGCGAACTCGCGGCCTTGGCCGAGCGCGGCGAACTCGGCCGGATCGAGCTCGGCTACGTGTCGTCGGCCGTCTATTCCGGCACGCTGCAGCGCACGGTCGGCGCGTTTCGCGACGCACACCCGCGCATCGAGCTGAACCTGCGCGAAGTGCCGATGGACGACGTCGCGACCCAGCTCGACACGGGCCGGCTCGACCTCGCATACGTGCGCCCGCCGCTGCCGCTGCCCGGCGGCCTGCGGATCGTCACGCTGCAGCGCGACGTGTTCGTCGCGGCCGTGCCGGCCGGGTCGCGCTACGCGTCGATGCCAACCCTTCGCGCGGCCGACCTCGCCGACGCCCACTTCGCGGTACCCGAACAGGAGCGCGGCACGCTCGAAGTCGCGCGCCGCGGCCGCTTCGCCCCGCTGATCGCCGCACGCCCCGGCGGCTTGCTCGCGGTGCTCGCGTGCGTGTCCGTGAACGGCTGGGTCGCGGTGATTCCCGATGCGCTCGCCGGCTGCGTGTCGCTGCCGGGCGTCGTGTACCGGCCGATCGCCGGCAAGCCGATCACGTCGGAACTGGCGCTCGCGCACCGGCGTTTCGAAAAGGCGCCGGCGGTACGCGCGTTCCTGCGGACGGTTCCGTCGTCCGCGCAAGACGCCGCTTCTGACGCCACATAAAACGCCCGCGTGCGGCGATGGCCGCCGCCGCGCGAATATGCATTGCACGATTCGATGTTTGTCGGCCGGAAACCGATTCCGTAACCTGCCCGGCAGCCGCGCCGCCCGCGCGCGGATCACCGAGGACACCCCGCCGATGAACCCCTCCTCCGCCCTGGCGCGCCGTCGCGTGCTGCAGCGTCTTGCCGCCCTCGCCGCCGCGCCGCTTGCCGGCGGCATCGCCCTGCCCGCCGATGCGGCCGGCGCCGACCTGTCGGGCGTCACGCTCGTGCTCGGCGACCAGGCCGGCG
>NZ_CABVPW010000088.1:0-7855 GCF_902499025.1 Burkholderia lata
AATCCGCCCCGCCTGACGACTCAACCAAGCCGGAAATCTCCACTTCCGACCGGGACTAATTCTGGTTCAGGGTCACAGGAACCACATGGCCTAACCCTGCAGGCTTGGCGAGTCAATCAACAGACAGTACTGACCTGGAACAAGGGGCCCAAAGCCGGTAAGATTTATGACATGGTTCCAGACAGCAATCGAGCCGGGGCTTCCGTCGCGCAGTTACGGTCCGAGATCGATGACCGATTGAAGGAGGTATCCGATGGTTTGCTGACAAGTGGCGATTTCTCCCGCTGGTTCAATGCAGCGTTCTATGGGAGCGAGTCTCAGCCCGGACTGATCAAGACCAGGCTGGCCAACGCCCAAGTCACGGCTCTGTTTTCCGAAATCGAACAAACGGGCGTCAACAAGTGGCTTCGCCAGAGCACAACAGAATTGAAATGTCAGGTACGAGACGGCCGTGACGTTTATGATGCCCCTGGAAAATATGGAAGCCACAGCCTTCGGGTCTTTCAGCCGACAGGCGATCTTCCTGACCTGTCCAACGCACATGCGGTCCATTACACGTGGAGCACGGCGTTCGATGGAATCTTGAATGCCGATGCCTTGCTGTCTGGCAACGAAATCAGATCGCAAGGCTTGAACAAGGTGTCTGGCGAGGACGGCAAAGGGGATTCGGGGGCTACGCCTAACCGGGTTTCGTTCTGCGGCTTCACCTATGAAGAAGAACGAGGTCTCCCAAAGACCGCGTTGGGCACGATGGGACCGTTCATGGACCTGTCTTACCCGATGGCTTTTATTGTAACCAAGGACAAGGCGGACGCCGTAGCGCTCCGCTCAGGATGGGCAATGGCCATTCCAGGCGAAATCGCCGTTGAAGGAAAGGTAGACCTATCCAAGATTGGCGCCGTTGTTGTTCCGCCATTTGCTGTGTTGGATGTGCAGCGTCTCCTCGAACAGCACGGCAGGAGTCACATCGCAGTGTTGCCTTCGTTCCGGGCTAACTGAAGGGGCGTTTGCTGCGAAGTGAATCGCCCCGGATTTACGGGAGACCGCTTTGTTTGAGTCAAGCCTTGGCGGCATCATCAAGCTTGCTCGGCTTGCGCCGGCGGGATGTCGCCAATCGGGCCGAACACCCGTCTATTGTTGAACCAGTCGAGCGTGGCCAGCTCGACGGCTTGCTGGCTGCGCCACGGGCCGCGCCGATGGATCGGTTCCGATTTATACAGAGTATCCGAATGGTACCGTCAACTCGGCGAGGGAGCGAAGGACTGCAATGGGGCATAAGGAAGGCACCCATTTCTGCACTGGAGCCGGGGGGCAATGAATGGATTTTGTTCAAGAGCACCTCACAACTTCGCCAAACCGTCGCTGAATACTTCAGCAAAATGGGCCACCAAGTCTGTTCTCAAAATGTGCTGATGCTGCAACGGGCGATGGCGTACATCTTCGAGAGTGTTCAGGCAACAACGTGTAGAGAAGCATCCCTATCGCTAACCCTTGTTATCGATACGGATGCATTTCCTGATCAAACTGCTGATTTTCGAAACGCGTCACTCGCGGCCGTCACGCCGCTGTCATTCCAGTACCTATAATCTCTGGATGTCTGGCCGCTCACACCCGCAACCCTTTCCCGACACCACATCCCTGTCTGCGCTACGCGCGTGGTACGCAGGCGTTGGTCCGCGCGAGGCGGTCGAACGCTATTGCCCTCAGGCCATTGGAGATGGCCAGTCGGCACGCGGCGTGATCGGGCGCATCCGGCGTCAGCTCGTCGATTTCGCCATCAACCGTCACCGCGGCGATCTGGCGAAACTATTTCAGTGCCCGGCAAGCGAACGGACCCGTTATCGCAAGGCCGCGGCGCACGCCGTGGACATCCTGCCTTCGATACTTGTACCGCATCCCCAGATCAGCGACGCGATCGGTGCGTGGCTACCGGCCCGGGCGGTCGTCGCATTGCGCGCGTACGGCATCCTGACGCTGGCCGACCTGACTGTGCGGATTCCCCGTCGTCATCGCTGGTGGCTCGCGATCTCCGGACTCGGCATGCGCAGCGCGCGTCATATTGAAACCTTCTTTGCCGCCCACCCGCAACTGACCGAACGGGCTCGCGCACTGGTCGTGACGGAGATGCCTGAACCCGTGGTGCCATGGGAAAACATCCGTGTGCCTCATGAGGTCGACGGCTCACGCGGCGCTTTCCGCGCGCCGAAGCCGATGTGCGCGCTTGAGGCCAGTAACGACTATCAGGCAATCGGCGCCTGGCTCGAACGGCACGAGGCCATCGAGACGCAGCGCGCCTACCGCCGGGAAGCCGAGCGCCTGCTGCTTTGGGCGATCCTCGAACGGGGCAAGGCGCTGTCGTCGTTGACGAGCGAGGATGCGACAGGCTATCGCGCTTTTTTGCGTCATCCGGCGCCGCGCACCCGCTGGGTCGCGCCAGCACGCCCACGGTCGTCGCCCGAATGGCGACCGTTTACGGGCGCGCTGTCGCCGGACTCCATCGCCTATGCACTGTCGGTGCTCGGCGCGATGTTCCGGTGGCTGATCGAATAACGATACGTGCTGGCGAATCCCTTCGCGGGCCTCAAGGTACGTGGCGCGCAGCGCAACGGGGAACTGGACGCCTCGCGTGCTTTTTCTGCCGGAGAGTGGGAGCTGATACGAACCCTCGCCGACGGCCTTGAATGGTCACAAGGCTGGGCGGCACCCGCGGCTCAGCGCCTGCGTTTTGTGCTCGACTTCGGTTACGCAACCGGCCTGCGGGCCGCCGAGCTGGTCGGCGTCACGCTCGGTGGCATCGAAACCGGTGCACGCGGCGAACGGTGGCTGCATCTGACCGGCAAGGGCGCGAAGGCCGGCAAGGTCGTGCTGCCGCCACTCGCACGTTTCGCGCTGAACCAGTATCTGGTGCAGCGTGGCCTGCCCGTGAGCCCGACGCAATGGTCGCCGGATACGCTGCTGCTCGGTCATCTCGATGTGCCCGGCGGTATCACCACGCCGCGGCTAAGGGAAATCCTGCGCCGCTTCTTCCATGCTGCCGCCGACAGCATCGAGGCCGATCACCTGACGCTCGCGAGCAAGCTGCGGCGCGCGACGCCGCACTGGCTGCGCCATACGCACGCGACACATGCCCTCGCTGGCGGCGCCACGCTGACGAGCGTGAGAGACAACCTGCGTCACGCGTCGATTTCGACGACCTCGGTCTACCTGGACGACGACGAAGTTCAGCGCATGCGGCAGATCGAGGGGATCTTCGCGCGGCGGGCGTCACCGTGACGATCGCTCATGATCCGGTCTATCCGGTCCTGCCCGCCGCACCGAGGGAGGCCGAACTGGCCGCATTCACGCCGACACCCGCCGAGATCCGCTACGTGCGCCGGCAGGTTCGTCAGGAATCGACTGCCGTCCTGTTCATGGCGCAGATGAAGCTGCTGCAGCGGTTGGGGTACTTTCCGATGCTGGCGGATGTGCCGCCCGTCATTCTCGACCACATTCGCACAGCCCTGCGGGCACGACCGCTGCCGCGGGCGGCCGTGTCGCGCTACGATAAATCGGGCACACGGATCCGGCACCAGAAGCTGCTTCACGCGTACCTTGGTATCCACCCGTTCAATAGCGATGACGCGGCGTGGCTCGCCGAACTTGCCCGCGAAGAGGCGCAGACAAAGGCCGAACTGCCCGACATCGTTAATGTCCTGCTCGAGGAGCTGGTTCGGCGTCGCTACGAGTTGCCACCGCTCGCGATGCTGCAGCGGATCGCCGCGCAAGGGCGCAGTGCCGTCAACGAGGCGATCTACCGGGACATCACTGGCGGGCTCGACGACGCGCTGAGAGTCCGCCTTGACGCGCTGCTGGTCCTCACGGGTGGCAAATCAGGGTGGGGGGACCTGAAGCGTGAGCCAAAGAAGCCGACCACGCGTGCGGTCGCCAGCTTCCTGAAACACATTGATGGCATCCGGGCGCTCGTCGACGGACTACCGGGACTGCCCGAGAGACTGTCGGTAAGCAAACGGGAGCAGCTCGTCACCGAGGCACGTGCGCTCGACGTTGCGGAACTTCGGTCGCTTAAAGTCAACAAGCGTTACGCGCTCGCCGTCCTGTTTATCCAGGCACAGCTTCAGAAGGCGCTCGACGACGTCGCAGAAATCTTCATCAAGATCATGCGCAAGTACGAAGTCCATGCGAAGACGAAGATGCAGAAGTACCGGCTCGATCACGCGCAGGCCGTCGACGGCCTCGTGGGACAGTTCCGCGATGTGCTGCAGATTCTTCAGGATGATGAAGTATCCGAGCGTCAGCGATTGCCGAGAATACGTGCAGCGCTCGGCGACCCGGCCGCCACGCTCGCACAGTGCAACGATCATATTGCCTATGCCGGCAATTTCGATCTGCCATTCATGCTCGGGCCGTACAGGACACAACGCTCTCTGTTGTTCCAGTGCCTCGACGCGTTGCCGTTGCGCTCAAGCTCGCAGGATCGATCCGTGCTGATCGCGCTCGCATGGCTGCAGGGGTTCCGCGCCGCGCATCGCGAATATCTGTTGCTCACGGACAATGATCTCGCGAATCTGCCGCTCGACTGGATGCCCGAAAAGTGGGAACGTGCCGTGTTCCCGCACGGACGAGACAGTCACATGCTGCATCGGCGCTTCTTCGAGCTGTGCGTGCTCCACCAGATCATGCGCGAGCTAAATTCGGGTGATCTCTATGTCGAGGGCAGTGATCAGTACGACGACCACCGGATCCACCAGGTTTCGGATGAGGAATACCGGCGGGAGTTGCCCCGCTACTGCGAGACGGTTGGCCTGCCCGCGGACGCGAAGACTTTCGTCAAACAGCTGCGTGAGCAACTGGGCACAGCGCTGGACGAGACCGATGCCGGCTTCCCCGAGAACGACAGCATCGCGATCGGTGACGACGGGCTGATCATTCATAAACCGGGCAAGGAACCCGAACTACCGACTCTCACGCTGATCGACCAGGCCATCAAGGCATCGATGCACGAAATCAGTATCCTGGATCTGCTCACCGAGACCGAGCAGTGGCTCGACCTCCATAAACTGTTCGGACCGCTGTCCGGCTTCGATGCGAAGATCGATGACCCGCGCAAGCGCTTTATCAGCACGCTGTTCTGCTACGGTTGCAATCTCGGACCGAGCCAGACCGCGCGGTCGGTGAAAGGCCTCAGCCGCAAGCAGGTCGCGTGGCTGAACCTGAAACACGTGACCGAGGAACGCCTCGACAGGGCGATCGTGAAGGTCGTCAACGCGTTCAACCAGTTCGCGTTGCCGAAATACTGGGGCAGCGGCAAGCATGCTTCGGCCGACGGCACGAAGTGGAGCCTGTACGAGCAGAATCTGCTGTCGGAGTATCACTTCCGGTATGGTGGCTATGGCGGGATCGGCTACTATCACGTGTCGGACATGTACATCGCACTGTTCAGCCACTTCATTCCTTGCGGCGTTCATGAAGCCGTCTACATTCTCGACGGACTGATCGAGAACGGCGCCGACATCAGGCCCGATACCATCCACGGCGATACGCAGGCTCAAAGCGGGCCCGTATTCGGGCTGTCGTACGTGATGGGCATCGGCTTGATGCCGCGCATGCGCAACATCAAGGACCTCGTGCTCTACAAGGCCGATAAGCGTCGCAAATACGAGCACATCGACAGCCTGTGTCGCCAGGCGATTGACTGGAACCTGATCGAGCGGCACTACGGTGACATGATGCGCGTGGCCGTGTCGATCAAGGCGGGCAGGATGACGCCATCGACGATCCTGCGCCGCCTCGGCTCGGAGAGCACGAAGAACAAGCTGTACTTTGCGTTTCGCGAGCTGGGGCGCGTGATCCGGACGCTGTTCCTGCTCAAGTACCTGAACGATCCGGAACTGCGCCGCACGATCCACGCGCAGACCAACAAGAGCGAGCAGTTCAACGATTTCGCGAAGTGGCTGATGTTCGGCGGCGAAGGTGTGATCGCGGAAAACGTCCGGCACGAGCAGCGCAAGATCATCAAGTACAACCACCTCGTGGCGAACATGGTGATCCTGTACAACGTGCAGTGGATGTCGCGCAAGCTGAAAGAACTGCAGGAGAAAAGGCATCCGATCGACGCCGAGGTGCTCAAAAGCCTGTCGCCCTATCGGCGCGAACACATCAACCGGCTTGGCGATTATCTGCTGGACCTGCGACGCCCCATCCTTCCGCTCGACCCGACCATCGATTTTGCCTTTAAATCAGCCGCTTAGGTCGAGATGTGGCGGATTTTTTGCGAATCCCGGCCAACCCTCCACGTGCCGGTTCGCAGTGGCCATCGGCCTGAAGCCATTGACCACGCCGGTGTGCAGCCCGCAAAGTAACGGGATGGCCGAGAGCTTCGTGAAGACGATGAAACGCGACTACGTCGCCTTCATGCCGACGCCGGACGCAGCGACTGCTGCACGCAACTTGGCCATCGCGTTCGAGCATTACTACGAGAAGCATCCCCACAGCGCGCTGAAATACCACTCGCCTCGCGAGTTCCGGCGCTCGATGGATTCAGCAACCTTAGTGTGACGCTGTGTCCGGTATTACAGGGTCAACTCCACACCCCTTCCTCGCCGATACGCTGGCGCCAGCGCGTCAAGCTGCTCGGGTCGATGGGCAGTTCGTTCTGCAGATAGATTTCGCCCGTGAAGAACTGCAAGTGTGGGCTCTCCAGCCAGGTGTTGACCACGGCCTCATCGGAAGCGTCGTGGGCGTGCTGCAGGTACAGCAGACCGACCACCAAGCGAGGCGACAGCGCCGGTCGCCCGCGCCCCGAGGTGAAGTGAGAGGCGAAGTGCTGCTCGATCTGCTCTCAGTCCATCAGACCAGCGAACCGAATCAGCGGGTGGCACATGTTCAGTTGCTCGTCCAGGTGCGGGCGGAACAACTCGGCGCTCTGGGGTTGGGAAGGCTTGGGCGCATTGCAATCATTGAGGCAATTTGCAAGGAAACGAATCTCATCTGCACCATAGCCTGCAAATTTCGCTGTACCTACAGCGGAAGAGCGCAAGGTACATCAAGGACTTACGTTTTGTTCAGGGCGAACTCAATAAACACTCGTCTTTGAATCAAGTCGCTTATTCCCCCTTCTTACGCGACCGGAACGCCGCGACTTTCATTCGATTGCCGCAGAGAGCCATGCTGCACCAGCGGCGCCGATGCGACTTCGTCGTGTCGTGAAATATAAGTGTGCATTCATGCGCTTCACATTGCCGGACAAGATCCAGCGGCGTGTGGGTCAACAGATCGGTGATGGCTTGAGCAACGGGCTCGAGAAAGCTGGCTGCGTTCTCCAGGGGGCGCCGCCTCACCACCTTGAAAGACCCGCTCCCGCTGTCCCACTCCAACTCTTTTAATGCACGACCGGTCCGGAGCACTTGATTGACAGCAGAGGCTTCTGCGGGGACCCCATGTTTTGCTGCACTCAACAAGCATCTTGCGTTCTCGCGCAATTGAAGGGCTAGCCTCAGTAGGCCCTCGGGGGCCACATCGATGTCGTCAGGAAGCACTCCGGCCAGCTTCAACCATGCCAGCACGGCATCGTTATCGGCGAAGCACTCCTGGCGTGCCGGGCCCACACCGAATTGAGTGTTGATGAAGTCGAGCGCAAGGTTGTCCCCTACGAACAGAGGGGTCTTCTGGGTCTTTGTGTGCTCTAGCATCCGGAAATTGTAACCCCAAAAAACAGTTTGACAAGTTACTCATTCGTTCCGCAACCTTAAATCCACTTTTTTACTGAACCGCGCCGGGAATCGTGGAGGCTGATTGGTTTAAGTTAATGCAGGCACGTCAGCGCTATTTCTGAGTTGCCTGTAGTAGTTTGCCTCAG
>NZ_CABVPW010000089.1:0-6977 GCF_902499025.1 Burkholderia lata
CGCTCGGCATCGCGCTCGTCGACGCGCGCGAACCGGGGCTGCGCGACGAGGGGCGCGGCTGGCTGGAAACGGCCGCGGCGGCAGACAGCAAGGCCGACGCGCCGGCCGCCCGGCGTGCGCAGCTCGCGCTCGGCAAGGCGCTGCTGCTCGGCAGCAGCGACATGCCGAAGGACTACGCACGCGCCCGCACGCTGCTCGGCGAAGCAGCCGCGCAGGGCGACCCGGCCGCCGCGTATTACCTCGGGCTGATCTATCGCAGCGGTTACGGCATCGCCGCCGATCCCGTGCAGGCCGCGCACTGGTTCGACGTCGCGTCGCGCGCGGACATCCCGGCCGCGGACTTCATGCTCGCGAACGCATACCGGGACGGCAGCGGCGTGCCGCGCGACGAAGCACGCGCGCTGGCGCTGTATCGCCGCGCCGCCGAGCACGAGCTGCCGGAAGCCGTGCAGACGCTCGCGATGGCCTATCGCAACGGCGAGCTCGGGCTCAAGCCCGACGCGGACGAATTCCACGCGCAGTGGATCGAGACCGCGCACGCGCTGAAGCACCCGGTCGTCGCGCCGTAACGGCTCTTCAGCACGCACGCGCACGAACCGGCATCGCTCCGGCTGCATGACGCGCATGCCCCGACGCCCCGCGCATCGATCACCCGGCAACGGAATCGATCGCGGGGCGCGGGCGTGCGCGCCGGATGCCTTGCCGCCATCCGGCCGCTCCACGCCGATCGTTCGGCTCGCGGCAATGCATTACCATGCAGCCTCACAATAAAACCTGAGAGAACTGCATCCATGTCCCATCGCCTTTCCAGGCTTGGTGCCGCTGCCGTCGGCGCCGTCGCCCTTGCCATTGCCGGCACGCCGCTCGCAGCACTTGCCGCGCCGCCTGCCCAGCCCGACATCTTCAACGCAGCGCTTTGCAAGCCGCCGTTCACGTCGGACCTGATGGACTCGATCTACAACACCGCCAAGGCGGCCGATCCGAAACCGGACGAGTCGATGCTGGGTGCCGCGGTCTATCGTCTGCCGGCGCCGATCCACCGCGACGGCTTCACGACGCAGCAGGTCGTGTTCGTCAGTACCGGGATCGGCGTGCTCGTGGACGGCGAGGTCGCCGACCAGCTCGCGAAACGCTACCAGCTCACCCTCGAGAAGGGCCATCTGCTGGGCGCGTCGTCCATCGGCTATTCGCGCCGGCTGACGGTCCGTGGCCCGGGCGGTGCGCTGATCCTCGTGTCGGCCCGCCAGGGCCCGGCGCTGAAGGGCAAGACGCTGCTGGCCTGCGAAATGACGTCCGAAGAGGACATCAAGGCGCTGGAGCGGATGGAAAAGCATTGAGCCAAGCGGCGCCGCGGCGCCGTTCGCATCCGGGCGGCCGCGCGCCGCCCGGCAAGCCGCGCGCGTCGCCCGACGCGCGCCATCGCCCCCTGTCGCTACAATAGGCGCCATGAACGCCCCCACCTCCTCCGACACGCCCGATTCCGGCGACGCGCACATCGCGCGCAACCGGCTCGAGGCGCACCTGGACGCCGCGCCGCGTGCGTGGCCGCTCGACATCGTCGCCGCCACCGGCTCGACCAACGCCGACGTCGCCACCCGGCTCAAGGCTTTGCCGCGCACCGCGAACGCGCTGCCCGCGCCGCTCGTGCGCGTCGCGTTCGAGCAGACGGCCGGCCGCGGCCGGCAGGGCCGCCCGTGGTTCGCGCAGCCCGGCAATGCGCTGCTGTGCTCGGTCGGCTGCATCGTGCCGCGCCCCGTCGAAGCACTCGGCGGCCTCAGCATCGCGATCGGCGTGGCGCTCGCCGAAGGGCTGGCCGCGCTGCCGCTCGACGCGCATACGCGCGTCGCGCTCAAATGGCCGAACGACCTGCTGCTGACGGCCACCGACGACGGCACGCCGCGCATCGTCGGCAAGCTCGCCGGGATCCTGATCGAAACCGCGTGGACCAGCGCCGACGCCACCGCCGTCGTGATCGGCTTCGGCATCAACGTGCGCGGCGCGGAAGCCGTCGCCGCGCAGGTCGACGCGCTGCGCGCGCGCGAAGCGACGCTCGCGAGCGGGTTGCCGCCCGCTGCGCTGTCGATCGCGTGCGCATCGGCCAACCTCACCGATACGCTCGCCGCGGCGCTGAACGCGCTCACGCCGGCGCTCGCGCAGTTCGGCGCCGAAGGGCTCGCGCCGTTCCTGCCGCGCTGGCACGCGCTGCACGCGTATGCGGGGCGCGAAGTCGTCCTGCTCGAACAAGGCGTCGAACGCGCGCGCGGCATCGCGACGGGCATCGACGCGACCGGCCAGCTGCTGCTCGACACGCCGGACGGCATGCAGGCGATCGCGGCCGGCGACGTGTCGCTGCGCGAAGCGCAATGAACGAGCCGCATCTGCTGATCGACGCCGGCAACAGCCGGATCAAGTGGGCGCTCGCCGATGCGCAGCGCACGCTCGTCGAGACGGGCGCGTTCGGCCATGCGCGCGACGGCGGCGCCGATCCCGACTGGTCGACCCTGCCACGTCCGCGCGGCGCGTGGATCTCGAACGTCGCGGGCGCCGACGTGGCCGCCCGGCTCGACGCGCTGCTCGACGCGCACTGGCCAGGCCTGCCGCGCACGACGATACGCGCGCGTCAGACGCAATGCGGCGTGACGAACGGCTATACGACGCCCGACCAGCTCGGCAGCGACCGCTGGGCCGGCCTGATCGGCGCGCACGCGGCGTTTCCGGGCGAGCACCTGCTGATCGCGACGTTCGGCACCGCGACGACGCTCGAGGCGCTGCGCGCGGACGGCCGCTTCACGGGCGGGCTGATCGCACCCGGCTGGGCACTGATGATGCGCGCGCTCGGCACGCACACCGCACAGCTGCCGACGCTGACCACCGACATCGCGAGCGGGTTGCTCGCGGGTGCGCCCGCCGAACCGTTCCAGGTCGATACGCCGCGCTCGCTGTCGGCCGGCTGCCTGTACGCGCAAGCCGGGCTGATCGAACGCGCGTGGCGCGATCTCGCCGATGCGTGGCAGGCGCCTGTGCGGCTCGTACTGGCCGGCGGCGCGGCAGACGATGTCGCGCGCGCGCTGACGCTCCCGCATACGCGACACGATGCACTGATCCTGTCCGGGCTCGCACTGATTGCCGCGGAATCGGCAACCTCAACGGCGGCGCAGGCGTGACGGAGGGTGCCGGCATCGCGTCGGTGCACGGCAACGCGAGCCCATGCGGGCCCGCGTCACGATGACGGTGAAGCACGGGCGGCGCCATGACGGCAGCCCGCGCGCACGGTCGACGGAAGGAACGGGAAGGAATCGAATGGCCGGCGATGCGGCCGGCCCGATTGAATGACGTGAACCACGTCAATGACGACGAGGAGTGTCGACGATGCTGCGCTGGCTGATCGCTGTTCTCTTTCTCGCCAACATGCTTGCGTTCGTGGTGGCACGCGGCGTGTTCGGGCCGCTGCCGGCAGCCGGCCCGCGCGAACCCGGCGTGCTGGCGCGGCAGGTACGGCCCGATGCGCTGCGCGTGACGCCGCTCGCGCAGGCCACCGACCAGCCGGTCATCGGCGGGCCGATCGCGCCGCCGGCCGTCACGGCCGAGCCGCTCGCGGCGTCCGCGCCCTGACGGCGCCGGGCCGCGCTCAGGACTGCTGCGCGCGCACCTTCTTCAGCAACGCGGTGGTCGAGCGATCGTGCTCGAACGGAATCGCCAGCGCACGACCGCCCCAGCCGCGCACCAGCGCCGATTCCGGCAACGCATCCATGTCGTAGTCGCCGCCCTTCACGAGGATGTCCGGGCGGACCGCCTCGATCAGCGACACCGGCGTCTTTTCCTCGAACGTCACGACCCAGTCGACGCTTTCCAGCGCCGCGAGCAGCGCCGCGCGGTCTTCCTCCCGATTGATCGGCCGGTCGTCGCCCTTGCCGAGCATGCGTACCGACGCGTCGCTGTTCACGCCGACGATCAGGCATGCGCCGAGCGCTTTCGCGTCGGCGAGATACGTGACGTGGCCGCGGTGCAGGATGTCGAATACGCCGTTGGTGAACACGACGGGCGACGGCAGCGACGCGCGCAGGGCGACGAGAGCATCACGGGTGATCAGCTTGCGTTCGAAGATGGCGGACATGATGGAGGTCGGACGGAATGGGCAACGGCGCGCGCGGCGGCGGCGCCAGATAAAAAGCCCGCCGGACTGACCGGGCGGGCTTCATGCAACGGGTACGACATCGCGCAACGCGGCCGGCGCGATTCACGCCGGCTGCGGCGCCAACCGGCCTCAGGCCGGCTGCGCGGCCGACGACGGGCCGCTTTCGGCCTGCAGGCGGCCGGTGACTTCCTTGCGGTAACGGTTCAGCTCCTGCGCGGTCGCGAACGTGCGCTCGAACAGGATCGACAGGTTGTGCAGGATCCGCTCGACAACCTTCTTTTCCCATTCGCCGTCGAAACGGATCTGCTCGTCGAGCCAGCGCTCGAGCCATTCCGGATCGGGCAGGCGCGATTGCACGGTGTCGCGCGGGAACAGCGCCTGGTTCACGTGCAGGTTGGTCGGGTGCAGCGGCTTCTCGGTGCGACGCGCCGACGCCATCAGCACGCCGATCTTCGCGAATGCCGCACGTGCGACGTCGCCGCAATTGTTCAGCGCCTTCTTCATGTAGCGCAGGTATGCGCCGCCGTGGCGCGCTTCATCGCGCGAGATCGTTTCGTAGATCTGCTTGATGACCGGCTCGGTGTGCCAGTCGGCCGCGCAACGGTACCAGTGGTTCAGGCGGATCTCGCCGCAGAAGTGCAGCATCAGCGTCTCGAGCGGCGGCGCCGGATCGAACTGGAAGCGCACCGCGTGCAGCTCCTCTTCGGTCGGCACCATTTCCGGCTTGAAGCGGCGCAGGTATTCCATCAGCACGAGCGAATGCTTCTGCTCTTCAAAGAACCACACGCTCATGAACGCGGAAAAGTCGCTGTCGTGCTGGTTGTCGCGCAGGAACATTTCCGTCGCGGGCAGCGCCGACCATTCGGTGATCGCGTTCATCTTGATCGTCTTCGCCTGCTCGTCGGTGAGCAGCGAAGCGTCGAACTTGTCCCATGGAATGTCCTTCTCCATGTCCCAGCGGACGGCTTCGAGCGATCGGTAAAGTTCCGGATAAAGCATCGTGTTCATGATGGTCCCACCCCTGTTCTGCGCAATGCGACTTCTCTAAACGTGACTGTTGCCGCGCAAGCACGCCCGAGCGCGCTTTTTGCAGCCAAGACTGTAATTTTACGCGGGAAACCGGCCCGCCGGACGGTGATTCCTCGTCCGGCAGCCGGGCGGCCGCGTCGCCGCCGTTGGCATGCCGCAGCCCCGCTCCGTTCGAACGGAACCGGCCGCGCTTGCCTGAGTGGGGGCCGGCGCTGGCCGGCTCGTTGGCGCGCCCGTCCCCTGCCCCAGGCGGGTTCCCCGAAAGGTCCCGTGCGGATGCCGGATCGGCGGGCTGCTCGATATGGTGTATACGGCGGCGGCCATGATATCACGCGTCCATGACGGTTCCGAGACGCCTGCCCGGTCGTGCGCCGCCAATCGCGGTGCGGCGATCGGTCGCGGCCGACCGTCGCGAAAACGCAACCTTACATTACCTTGCAAGCATCAGACCCGTATTTTTCCGGTCGCGAGGCCGTCTTCCGGCGGCATGCCGGCGGCCGGCACGCTGCCGCCGTCCGCCCGCGCGATCCAGCCGGCGAGCGTGTCGCGCTGCGCACGCCCGTCGCGGTAGCCGAGCTCGATCAGTTCGCGCGTGAACGCCTCCTCGAACAGCAGGTAGCTCGCGAACGACGCGCCGGCCGGCTGGCTGCCGCCGATCGCGCCGAGCAGCCCGCGCATCGTCGCCGGCATCTGCTTCAGGTGCTTCGCGGCGATCAGCTCGATGCGCTCGGACGGTGCGATCGCGAGCACGTCGACGTGCCGCCAGCCGCTGTCCACTTCGACCTGGTGCGGCAGGTGCTCGATCATCCGGTTGATGTGCTCGATGCGCTCGATGTCCGACCCGATCGAGTCGAGGAACACGCTCGCTAGCACCTGCTGGCCGATCTGCGCGAGCGTCGGGTAGCCGCGTACCAGCCCGGCGCCGTTCGCGGCCGGAATCTCGGGCCGCGGGTCGGCCGCACCGACCACGACGATCCGGTCGGCGCCGAAGTGGATCGCCGGCGACAGCGGCGCGATCTGCCGGATCGACCCGTCGCCGAAGTATTCGATCTGCCCGTCGAGCACGAGCGGCACGGCCGGGAACACGAACGGAATCGCCGACGACGCGAGCAGGTGCGACGCCGACAGGTCGACGAGCCGCGCGGTGCGCTGCGCGCGCCGCCACGCCTGGATCGGCTCGGCCGCCTGGTAGAACGTGAGGTGCCGCCCGCTCGAATAGCTGAGCGCCGTCACCGCAAGCGCGTGCAGCAGGCGCGCCTCGAGCATCTGCTCGATCCGGTGGAAGCTCAGCTCGCGCTGCAGCAGGTGCGCGAGCGGCGCGTTGTCGAGCAGCCCGCGCGGCGAACGGCGGGCCGCCCAGCCGAACGTCATCGCCGCGAGCCAGCGCGCGCCGGCGGCCGCGATACCGAGCCAGTCGGTGCGATACACGTAGTCGGCGCGCAACGGCTCCCAGAATTCGAGCAGGCGCCGCACGCCGTGGGAAAAGTCGTCCGCGTGGCTCGCGATCGACGTCGCGTTGATCGCGCCGGCCGACGAGCCGCACACGACCGCGAACGGCAGCGTGTGCCGCCGCGGATCGGCCTCGCGCGCGATCTCGGCCAGCGCCTTCAGCACGCCGACCTGATAGGCGGCACGTGCGCCGCCTCCCATCAGAACGAGCGCGAGCCGCATGATCGACCTGCTACCTGCGCCGCGTCACGTCGAGCGCTTCGGCGGACGGGTTTCGGGCGACGAAGCGGCCGCCGCGCGCGCCGCGGCCGAACCGGCCGCACCGGTCGACTTCGCGCGCTTCGCGGCGGGCTTGCGCGGCGCG
>NZ_CABVPW010000090.1:0-6551 GCF_902499025.1 Burkholderia lata
CTGCGCGACGACGGCCGCGGCCGCGCCCGCATGCAGCGCGGCCGTGCCCGCGATCAACGGCGTCGGCTTCCAGCGGCGCGTATCGCCGGGCTGTCGCGACGGAACGGACGACGGCGCGTTCATGCGCGGCTTCCTCGATGACGGTTGACGGCCGCGGCCTCGGCCGCGCGCGGCGCGAGAATTGCCGCGAACGCGAGCGCGAGCATCGCACCCGGGCCGACGGTGAGCCCGAAGGTCTCGAGCAGCGGCACGTGCGACAGCGCCAGCAGCCCGAAGCCGGCGACCGTCGCGAGGTTCGCGATCAGCAGCGACACGAGCGTGTAGGGCGTGACGGGCTGCGCGTCGTCGCGCTTGCAGAAGAACAGCGCGTAGTTCGAGCCGACCGCGACGATCAGCAGCATCCCGACGAGATGCAGGATCGTCAGTTGCACGCCGGCGAGCGCGAAGCCGGCCGTCACGACCAGCACGGCGGCGACGAGCGGTGCGAGCGCGCGCACGACCCGGCGCGGCGAGCGCAGCGCGATCAGCAGCAGCACGGCGATCGCGGCAAAACCCGCGAGCGACAGCCGGATGTCCTCGTGCACGTAGCTCACGTACAGGCGGTCGGCTTCGGCCTTCATGTCGACGAACAGCGCATCGGGCACGCCCGCGCGCGCGACGGCCGCGCGAATCGGCGTGGCGTCGAGACTCGATGCCGGTTGTGCGGTGCGGGCGGCGTCCGGCGCGCGCAGCGGCAGCATCGCGCTCCAGCGGCCGTCGCGTTCGGTCAGCAGCGCATCGACGGCGAGCGCCATCGACGTGCCGTGCAGGTCCGCGCGCGTCAGCAGCGGCGCGTGGCGCGCGGCCTGGACGTCGGCGATGAACGGTGCGAACAGGTCGGGCTTGACCGCGATCGGCTGGTTCGCGACGGCGTCGTGCATCCGTGCGGCGAGCACATCGGTATCGGGCAGGCTTGCCTGGCGTGCGCGCTGCGCGGCATCGCTCGGCAGGTAGCGCGCGGGGCTTTCGAAGCCGGCGAGCGCGCCACGGTCGACCAGCGGCTGCAATTGCGCAGCCACCTTTTCGGCGCCTTCGAGCGCGGCCTGTTCGGTCAATGCGGAAATCACGACGAGATAGCGCACGTCGGGAGCGCCGACATCGGCGCGCAGCCGTGCGTCGAGCGCCTGCGCGTGCGCCGGCACGGGGCTCAGCGCGGCGAGCTCGCGGCTCCACAGGCCGTCGCGATGCAGCACGAGCGTTGCGCCCGCGGCGATCACCAGCACGGCGAGCGGCCAGCGCAGCCGCGGCGCGGCGTCGGCCGCACGGGCGAGCACGGCGCCGACGCGCGACACGTCGCGGATCGCAACATGCTCGCCGCGCAGGTGCGGCAGCACGAAGCGCGTGACGAGCGCGGCGGCCGTCAGCCCGACGATCGAATACAGCCCGAGCTGCACGAGGCCCGGGAAGCCGGAGAACAGCATTGACGCGAACCCGCACACGGACGTCAGCACGCCGAGCCGGATCGTCGGCCAGTACGCGGCAACCCATGCGCGCGTCGCGTCGGCCGGAAGTGCCGTACCGCGCGTGCCGGCCTGCGCCGATTGCACGAACAGGTAGATCGAATAGTCGACGGCTTCGCCGATCAGCGTCGTGCCGAAGCCGAGCGTCAGCCCGTGAACCGTACCGAACGCGAGGCTGACCGCCGCGATTCCCGCAGCGACGCCCGTCAGCACCGGCAGCAAGCCGAGTGCGAGCGTGCGCGGCGAACGGTACAGCGTCAGCAGCAGCGCGACGATCAGCACGACGCTCGCCGTCGACAGCCGCTCGACGTCGTGCCGGATCGTGTCGCGCGTGTCGACCGAGAACACGCCGGGGCCCGTCATCGCGAGTGTGGTCGCCGCGGCATTCGGGACGGCCTGCTTCGCCGTGGCGAACGCGTCGCGCACCGTGTCGATCGCGCGGGCCTGCGCGTCGGTATCGGACCCGGCGGCGGCCGTCTGCAAGACGAGCACCGCGCGCGTGCCGTCGCGCGATGCCCACACGCCGTCGCGGCTCGTCGGTTCGGCCGCGCTGTCGAGCTGGTCGACGAGCGTGGCGACTTCGCCGGTCGGGTCGCGCGGCAGCATCGCCTTGGCCACGAGGCCGGCCGACGAGCTCAGCAGGTCGAGGCTGTCGCCGAGCGCCTGATGCAGGCCGGCGGCGCTGAAGCGCGGCGGCGTGACGGCCGGGCTCAGCAGGTAGCGGTGATCGAAGATGAACTGGCGGTCGCGTGCGTCGTTCGCGGCTTCGCCGTTGTGAACGGCCGCGAACTGCGGATCGGTGCGCAGCGTGCCGGCGACGCGTCGCGACAGCGCGGCGCGCGTGGCGGTGTCGCCGCCATCGATCGCGACGAGGATCAGCCGCGACACGATGCCGTCGCGCAACTGGTCGACGAGCACGCGCTGCCCGGCGCTCGGCGCGCTCGGCAGGAACGCGGACAGGTCGGCCGTGAAGTGCGCGCGCCCGATCGCGACGCCGCACGCGACGAGCGCGACCAGCCACACGAGCACCGCGCGCTGCCGCAGCGCATGCAGGCGGCGGGTGACCGGTGACGACGAGGGCCGGGTGCGTTCGTCCATCAGTTCGGGTTTGCCGGAATGGGTTGCAGGCGCATCACAGAACGGTCGCCGTCGGCCTGCCGGATCGCGACGCTGCGCAACACGTCGCGCGTGCCGTCGAGCGTGATCGTGCTGACGACCTTCAGCATCCGCGAGTCGAGCGGCGTGAGCGTCAGCGACCAGTCGTCGCCGCGCCCGGCGAGCGCGACCTTGTACACCTGTTCGAGCGCGAAGCGGTTGCCGGCGAGCGTCGCGCGAATGCTGTCGATGAACGCGCCGAGTTCCGGATAGCGTGCGAGCGCGAGCGTGTACTTGCGGTTGTTGCGCTCGACGGTGAGCATGTCGCCGTCGACGACGAGGTGTTCGGGCTTCGGGCTCAGCGTGTGCTTCTCGAGATGGTCGGGCGCGACGAACACGAGTTCGCCGGACGATTCGACCGGCTGCGTCGCGATCGACAGGTACTTCGTCTCGGTGAACGTCGCACGCCCCGACTTGTGCTGCGCGAGGGTCGACATCAGCCGGTCCAGTGTCCACGCCGGCACCGTGTCGGCCGCCTGCGCGGGCGTGGCAGCCAGCGCGATCGCGGCGGCGGTTGCAGCGAAGGCGATGGCCAGCGCGCGGGCGGCACGACGCAGCGCGGACGGGAGCGTGGGCAGGCGGCGGCGAACGGCGGTCATGCGTCGGAATCCCTCGTGGCGGCCAGGCCGGCATCGGCGCGCGCAGCGTCGCTGCGCGCAGCCGCAGCATCGCCGCTTTGCCAGAAATCGAAATAGTTGAACCAGTTGTACGGTGCCGCTCGGCAGTACTTGTCGAGCAGCGCGACGTAGCGCGCGAGTGCCGCGTCGACGGCCGCCGCGCGTGCGTCGCGCCGCACGTCGGAGAAATCGGCGAGCGTCTCGAAGTGCACATCGTAGCGGTTGCCGTCGCGATAGAGGCCCGTCATGAAGATCACCGGTCGCTTCAACATCGCGGCCATGTAGAGCGGCCCGAGCGGGAACGCGGCCGGCGCGCCGAGCAGCGGCAGCCGCCGCAGCGATGCGGCCGCGTCGTCGAGCAGCGTGCGGTCGGCGAGCATGCCGACCATGCAGTTCGCGTCGAGGCGCTCGCGCACCTTCAGCATCGAGTCGACCTGCCCGAGCGGAATCACTTCCGGTTGCGCGGCGGGATTCACCGCGGCGAGCGTCGCGTTGATCCTGCGCGCGTTCTTCTCGTACATCGTCACGACGACGCGCAGGTCCGGGTGCGTGCGGCCGATCGCGCGCACGACCTCGAAGCTGCCGAGATGCGCACCCATCAGGAACGCGCCGCGTCCGCCCGCGAGGGCCGCGTCGACGAGCGTTTCACCGTGCAGCCGGATGTCGAACAGGTCGAAGCGCCCGTTCATCAGGTAGATGCGGTCGTGGATCGTTGCCGCGAACGTGAACACGTGCCGGTACACGTCGCGCCAGCGCGCGGGGCGGCCGAGCACGCGACGCAGGTAGTCGCGCGATGCCGCGCACGCGATCGGCGAGAACAGCACGAAGTACGTCGCGATCAGATGCAGCACGACGCGGGCGCGCTGCCGGCCGAAGCGCAGCGAGATCCACGTCATCACGCGCAGCAAGCCGGCATTGCTGCGTTCCTGGCGTTCGGCCCACGCGGTGCGCTTCATGGCTGCGCGCCATCCTGCACGGCCGGCGGCGCGGACAGCACGCCGCTCGCGACCTCGCGCGTCCCGGCGCGCAGCGTGAAGCGGATCGCACCGCTGGCTGCGGCGTCATACGCGAGATCGAGCGGTTCGCCGGGCGCGACCGGGCTCAGGAATTTAGCGGACCCGAGCCGCCACGTATTCAGCGGGCGGCCCAGCGCCGCGCTGATCGCATGGATCGCGTGATCGAGCAGCACGACGCCCGGCACGACCGGATGACCGGGGAAGTGGCCGGGCAGTGCCGGGTGGTCGGCGGGGATCGTGAACCCGAGCGCGGGTGGGTCGGCCGGGGCACGCGCGGGCGTCGGCGCGGCCGACGTGCGCGCATGTTGCGCAACGAGTGCGGCGAGCACATCGCGCGGCAGCTTGCCCGTTTCGTTGCGCGGCAGCGCGTCGACGAACACGAGCGGGCGCGGCATGAACGCGGGATCGATCCGCTCGCGCAGCGACCGCTGCAGCTCGGCGGCCGCGAGCGTCGGTGCGACGACCAGCGCGACGAGGCGCGTAACCGGTTCGAGGCCCGCGTCGGCGTGCGCGGGCGCGGCTTCGTCGGGCATGAAGAACACCCCGTCGAGCACGTCCGGGATCGCATTGAGCTGATGGTTCAGGTACGCGAGCGACGTGCGCTTGCCGGCGATGTTGACGAGGTCGGCCTTGCGACCGTGCAGCAGGAACCGGCCGTCGCCGAGCAGTTCGAGCGCATCGCCCATCGGCACGGGCGCCTCGACGTGTCCGCCCGATACCCAGATCGTCGGCTCGCCGTCGTCGCTCTCCGGTTCGTCGCGCGCGTCGAGCCGGATGTCCGGGAACGACGCCCACGTCGCGCCTTGCGACGTGCGGCGGGTGGCGATCTGGCCGGTTTCGGTGCTGCCGTAGATCTCGACGAGCGGCGCGTCGAGCGCGGCCTCGGCTTCGCACGCGAGCTTTTCCGACAGCGGCGCGGTGGCCGACAGCACGAGCGCAGCAGGCGGCAGCGCATGGCCGGCCGCCAGCAGCGCTCGCAGGTGAATCGGCGACGTGACGAGCACGCGCGGCTGCGGGATCGCATCGAGTTCGTCGCGAATGTCGACCGGGTAGAACGGCTGGCGGTTGCTGAACGCGAGGCCGCCGATCAGCGCGAGCAGCACCGTCGACTCGAAGCCGTACATGTGCTGCGCGGGCACCGTGCCGATCAGCGTGGCCGCGCGGCCGTCGAGCAGACCGAGGCGGTCGGCCGCCGCGCGCACGCAGCCGACCAGGAAGCCCCAGGTCTTGCGGTGCGGCACCGGCGCGCCGGTCGAGCCGGACGTGAACACGTAGGCCATGATCCGCGCCGCATCGATCTGCGGCACGACGAACGGCGCATCGTTCGCGAGGTCGCCGGGCGCGGCATCGGGGTAGGCGAAGCGAGGCAGGTCGATCGTGCAGTCGGGCGCGTCGTGCAGGCAGAACGCGTCGGGCGCGAACGATGCGAGCTGGCGGACCATTTCCGGCGTGTGCGTCGACGGCAGCAGGCTGATCTTGCCGGCCACGAGCGCGGCGCACAGGCTGACCGCGAAGCGGTAGCGGTCGCGGCACACGTTGAACACGTGGCCGCCGGCGGGCAGCGCGGCGGCCACGCGCGCGACGTCGGCGACGAACGCGCGCACGGTGACGGGCGCGCCGTCGCGCCAGGCGATCGTCTGGTCCGGCGATGAATGGAAAACCAGCGGGTGAGTCGGCATAAATCGGTCAAAACGGGAGCGAAGGCCGGCGCGCCCCGTGGTGGCGCCGCGCCGGCCGTGAATTTATCGTGACGCCTGCGATGCGTGGGTCGTCGCGCGATACGCGCGCACCGCATCGACCATGCGCGGCCGCGGTTCGTGCGGCAGTGCGAAGCGCCGGCATGCATGCTCGGCGGCGAACATTACGGCGACGAGCGGCAGCGACAGGTAGTTCGCGAACGTCGACCACGTGACGATCGGCGCGGTCGCGAACAGCAGTGTCGACACGGCGGCGATCGCGACGAAGAACAGCGTCCACGCGAGCGTGATCTGCCGCGTGTAGCGCGCGACGGCCGGCGTGATCGCGCCGTGGATCATCGTCGCGAAGCGCGTGCACAGCGGCACCTCGCCGGCCGCGAGCGTGCGGCCGAACAGCAGCGCCATCGCGAGGTTGAAACTCGCGTGTTCCAGGTACAGGCCCCATTCGAAATGCCGGGCGAGCGGCGCGCGCGCGGCCCACAGCGCGGCGGCGGCAAGCAGCCACGCGGGCACGAGCCACGCGCGATGCGGCGAGCGCAGCGCCGCGCCGAGCGCGAGCAGCAGCGG
>NZ_CABVPW010000091.1:0-5385 GCF_902499025.1 Burkholderia lata
ATATCTGCCGACCATTGGGACAATCAATCGCCAAGCGATAGACAAAACGAGATACGGCGAGTAAAATGGTTTCCATGGTGGTTAGAACGCATCTTGGAGAATTTGCAGTGACACAAGCGACGATGGATCTGGTTAAGAGTGTGAGCGTTGAGAACATGCTCCGTCAGCGTGACGCAGTAATGGAGCGTATCGCGGAAGCGAAGCGGTTGATTGACGAAGCTGATGAGATTGCGATCAAAGCTGAGCTTGGCCCAGTGAGCGGCTATATATCGGACAGGTATTCGCATGGAGGCGCGCGCTTCGGTCACGCTGATTTCGTAGATACGATGCGCAAGCACGTCGACGCTTCGGGTTGGAAGCACCTGATGAACGAGTCGGGTATCCGCACCCTGATGGACGCGGAGGCGCGCAAGCAATGGGACAGTAGCGTTTACGACCTGAAGACGCCGGAGCTGACGCTCGCCAACGTCACATCGACTTTTACGGTGTTGCGTGATGGCCGGGCCGAGCTGTTCGAGCGGGGCGTGATCGCTTGCTTCCGAGGGCTGTCGTGGGACTATAAGACGAATCAGCCGTTCAAGTTTGGCAAGCGCATTGTGATGCGATGCCTCTATCAAGCTCAGGTCGGCCCCTATTGTCAGAGTGTCAACCATCACGCGGCCGACAAGCTAGACGACCTTGTGCGTGTGTTCAGCGTACTTGACGGAAAACCGGAGCCCGACCATCGGAACGGCATGTACATGCATCTGAGCGACGCTACAAACAAGCGCCCGATTGAACGCTTCATTGACCTTGAGTACTTCGAGATTCGCTGGTTCAAGAATGGTAACGGTCACTTGACGTTCAAGCGGCCCGAGCTTGTCGAAAAGATCAATCGGATTATCGCTAAGCGCTACCCGAATGCGCTTGCGTCGGAAGTTCGCTGACGCTTCGGCCCTGCCCTCTTGTGCCCCGGAAGCTTGTCGCCGGGGCGCTCTTTCATCGATAGGCGGATCGCATGCATGTCCGACAGTCATAGAGATAATCAAAATAAAGAGATAGACAAAACGAATTACGTGAGATATAATTGTATCTACAGTGATCGATTGATAGGGGATGCCTGATGGACAGCCGGTTTCATGCTCTTCACGCTCGCGCTCAATGGGCGTTATACACGTGCGCGTTACTCGCCGGGAACGGCGAGGCTGCGGATGATTTTCGGCACGATGCGGAGGAAAGCGCGGAAGAGAGTGGCCGCTGCTCGCATCGGGAAAAATCAGATATGCCCATGTTCCTTTCGGATGTTTCAGCCCTTTCCCTGCAATGGGAGTTTGGCAAGGAGACTGAAGAAGAATCCGAGGTCGAGCTGGAGCATAGTGCCGCCCGATTCTCGGCAGACCTGATCCGCTGGATCGACAGCCACAATCCAGCGGAGCCGACTATCGACAACGGCGACGGCACTCTGACCGTTGCGTGCGCGTGCGTCAACGTCAACACGGGCGCTTCGTTCGTCGAGCACTCGACCATCCCGGCGACGCTGAAGGCCGCCCGCGACTGGCTCGGCTATTGAGCCGCGCACTGACCAACCGCTCCGGCTACAGGGGAAGGAAGATGACAAAGACCACCGCCCGCGCAATTGCCAACTACGGTGTCAAAGCTTGCCGCGTCGCCTACGACATGCACCACCGCCAAGGCTTTGGTGCATCGGGCATCGCGAACGAAGGGCCGGTAGTGCTTCGGACGTGGAAGCAAGCGGATGCCGCAATCAATGCGGGTCGTGAACTGGCGCAGATGGATCGTGTCGTTTGGTGCTAACTGGTTGAAAGCCGCACATTCTGAAGGAGGATGATTTGAAGATGCGGAAGCGTCGCATAAGGCAAGGGCTGATTCTCGGGCCGTGGAAAGGTCAGCCAAACGCCCGGCCGCTTTTACTGTTGTGGTGGCCGCATCGTCACCGCAAAGCCTGATCCCGCCCGCTCCAACCAAATCACGCCCCAGCA
Source organism: Burkholderia lata (assembly GCF_902499025.1). GTDB lineage: Bacteria > Pseudomonadota > Gammaproteobacteria > Burkholderiales > Burkholderiaceae > Burkholderia > Burkholderia lata_C. The sequence goes on from NZ_CABVPW010000091.1 coordinate 1,980, forward strand.
GCTTCCCGCGCTGGGGCGTTTTGCTATCCAGCTCGCGCGCTGCGCTCGATGGGGACGGCGCGCCGCTACGGGTCGCGATCGCGGGGCCGGCCGCCGGCGACGTGGGGGCGGCTCTCGATCCAGCTCGCGCGTCCTGGCGGCCGCGCTCGATGCCGACGACGGGCGGCGCATGCGCGCCGCGGTGGTATGCGAGTGCCGGCGGCCGCCGGAGTCCTGCGCCGGGCTACGGGGGTCGTGTCCGCTTACGCGGCCCCGAGGTCTACCGACCCGGCCCCCTACCGTCGCACCCGCCCGTCCACTGGACGGTCGGGCAAGGGACGGCACCGGCGGGGCGAGCGCCTGGTGGTGATCGACGTTCCGGATTGGCTTTGCAGGAAAGGGGGTCTGCCGGGCGCGTCGCGTAATTCGCAACGTCTATCTATATCTGCCGACCATTGGGACAATCAATCGCCAAGCGATAGACAAAACGAGATACGGCGAGTAAAATGGTTTTCATGGTGATCAATGCACCGTGGAACCCGGCCCGCGACGAAGGGCGCGATTGATCGAGACAGGAGAATGAAAAATGCGTGGCTTGAATGTGCGAGTGGAGTACGCAAACGCGAAGATTGCCGAGATCGTTGATCCGAACAGCGATGCAATGTGTTTCGCGCTGAACGAAGCGGAAGCGGAGGGGTATCGCGATTATCACGCCCGGCTCGACAGCGTGCCGGTGATGTTTGCTGATGTTCCGGGCCTTGTGACCGCGTGGCAATCCGGTCAGAACTTCGCGGCGGACTGTGAAGAGATGGAGAACTGCCCCTATTGCAAGGCCGCACACGGCGACCCTTGCCCGGTACACGGTTGAAAGCTAAATGCGCCAGTCCGGCGCTCACCTAAGAGGAATCCATGGATACTGAAACGATCGATCTGACGCCTACATGGGGAGAGGTCGGAAACCTGTACGCTCGACTGGCAGAGTCGGGGGAAACTGCCGCGATCCGGGGTATGCGATCGGAGGCAGCAAAGGCGTTTGCCGCCGCTCAGGCGTTCACGGCGATTCAAGCGACGCTCTCGGAAGAGCAGCGCGCGATCGCAAGTGACGTACTGACCACGGAACTTTCGAAGATGGGCTACTGAAAATGACGGTACTGCAACAAACTATGAGCGCTCGCGCGGTTCAGCTCCGGGTCGATGCCGAGGCGCAACGCTATGGGGAGCTGATCCGCGATCAAACGTGGTCGCTGGAGCACGCGCATTACGTTCTGACGCACGCCGATCAGGAAAAGCTCGATCTCTTTGCTGTTGCAGGGCTCGCGATGGCGATAGCTTGGTATCAGTGCAGCGACAGCTAACTGCCCCGCCCTGCCCTACTGACGCCCCAGCAGCTTCCCGCGCTGGGGCGTTTTGCTATCCAGCTCGCGCGCTGCGCTCGATGGGAACGGCGCGCCGCTGCGCGTCGCGATCGCGGGGCCGGCCGCCGGCGACGTGGGGGCGGCTCTCGATCCAGCTCGCGCGTCCTGGCGGCCGCGCTCGATGCCGACGACGAGCGGCGCATGCGCGCCGCGGTGGTATGCGAGTGCCGGCGGCCGCCGGAGTCCTGCGCCGGGCTACGGGGGTCGTGTCCGCTTACGCGGCCCCGAGGTCTACCGACCCGGCCCCCTACCGTCGCACCCGCCCGTCCACTGGACGGTCGGGCAAGGGACGGCACCGGCGGGGCGAGCGCCTGGTGGTGATCGACGTTCCGGATTGGCTTTGCAGGAAAGGGGGTCTGCCGGGCGCGTCGCGTAATTCGCAACGTCTATCTATATCTGCCGACCATTGGGACAATCAATCGCCAAGCGATAGACAAAACGAGATACGGCGAGTAAAATGTTTTTCATGGTGATCGCGACGATCACCGCAGCAGAAATGGCAAATTTTCGGAGAATCCACCATGCGCCTCGCTTCCCGCTTCGCACCCAACGCCCACCAACTCCGCGCGAATTCCCCGCTCTCGGATGAGCAAATCGCGCGCGTTGCTCCGTCGATCTTCGCGACGGAGAAGCACGAAAGCCGCTCGGATCGTTACACCTACATCCCGACGATCGAGGTGCTGAATGGCCTGCGTGGCGCTGGTTTCCAGCCGTTCATGGTCGCGCAAACCCGTGTGCGTGACGCTGGCAAGCGCGAACATACCAAGCACATGATCCGCCTGCGTCACGCTGACCAGATCATCGGCGCTGAAGCCGACGAAATCATTCTGCTGAACTCGCACGACGGGACGAGCAGCTATCAGATGATCGCGGGTCAATTCCGCTTCGTCTGCGCGAACGGGATGGTTTGCGGCGAGACGGCGAGCGAGATCCGCGTTCCGCACAAGGGCAAGATCGTGGATGACGTCATTCAAGGCGCGTTCGACGTGCTGGACGGGTTCCAGTACATCCGCGAGGTCAAGGATGAAATGAAGTCGCTCACGCTTAGCCAAGGCGAACAGGAGGCATTCGCTACCGCTGCGCTCCAGCTCAAATACGAGCCGAGCGACGTGAAGCCGGCACCGGTCACGGAGACGCAGATTCTCGAAGCGCGCCGCTTCGAGGATCGCAAGGATGACCTGTGGACGACGTTCAACCGCCTGCAGGAGAATCTGATTCAGCGCGGCGGCCTGCCCGGACGCACGGCATCCGGCCGGACGACTCGGACGCGCCCGGTCGAGGGCATCGACCAAAACGTCAAACTGAATCGCGCGTTGTGGACGCTGACCGAGGCGATGGCGGCACTGAAGAAGTAAAGAGTAAGCGGGCCGGGAGACCGGCCCGCAGACCGAACGGAGGGAGAGAATGAGCGAAACGAACGCACCGAACCCGGACGGAACCGCCGGAGGCTGGTCGGAAGTCAATGAGTTTTCGTTGACCCGGAACGGGCACTACCTGACGCGCTACATGGTTCATGGCGTCGCGGGTTATCTGTTGTGGGACAAGGCTGGAAAGCCGCATGGGCCGTTCGACACCGTGAAGGCGGGAATGGATCATTACGATTGCATCGCTCCCACCGACGAAGGCGAAGGTAACGACGGAACGGAGGTGCAGGATGAGCAGTGATGAGCTGACGCCGGACGCCGTGGACGGATTTCGTGCGCAACTCCGTGCGGGCGATATGGTCGGCGCGTTCGGGGCAGTCAAGAAGCTGCCGATCGAAAGCGCCGCCAACATGATGTTGCGCGCAGGGTTCAGCGTCGCGTACGACAGGCGAAGCCCGCGCGCATTTTGGGAGCGCACCCAAACCGATATAGTCCGCGCATGTAGACAGAACACGGACGGTTACGGGCTTCGGCCGAAAGACTCCTTCTAAGCCACTCCCAGCTTTCCATCACGCCCCAGCAGCTTCCCGCGCTGGGGCGTTTTGCTATCCAGCTCGCGCGCTGCGCTCGATGGGAACGGCGCGCCGC
>NZ_CABVPW010000092.1:0-5373 GCF_902499025.1 Burkholderia lata
CAGCGCCTCGATGCCCATGCGCTTCATCAGCGTGCGCACGCGCCGGCGGCCGATCTCGTGTCCCTCGCGACGCAGCATCCGCGCGGTTGTGCTTGCGGGCTTCGTCGACGAAGCCCGCAAGCACGAATTGCGCGTGGAGGTCCTGGTGGCCACCGAACGCGGCATCAACGCCGCGCTCGAGCAGGGCAAGACTTGCGGCGAGCGGGTGCTCGATCCGCAGACGGATGAACTCGTCGCCGCGCTGATCGGGTGGCACGATGATCAGCTGCGCGCGGCGCCGCTGGCGGTGTTCGCCGAGGCGCTCGAGCGGCTTGAGCGGATGCGTGACGGCCGGTCATATGATCGGCCGCCGGCACGCCGTGTTGGAACAGGATCCCGGCTCGGTTGAGCTCTCCTGAATCGGCGCGCCGGAACCGGATGTTGCGAACCACCCGCACCCCTGATATATATACAGTATTCTCAGCGGCAACGGCGGCCGTACGGCGCGGAAAGCAGAATGGACAATCTGATTCGGATCGGCGACGGTCGCAATCGCGACGCCTTGACGCTGACGAGGTACGAGCTCGGCGGCAAGCGCGCGGACCTCGTCCGTGCCCTGCAGAGTCGAGCATGATCGCTGCGCCGCTGCTCGAGCAGCGCGACACAATGGTCGCGCTCGGGTGGACCGTGGTGAGCGGCTACGGGTATTCGCATCGCAGCGGCTGGACGATCGGCGTCTGCCGTGTACGCGACAAGTGGGTCGTCGAGCTGTGGGATGGAACGTCTCTCCATGCCAACGTCGACTCGCCGGTCGCGGCCGCCCGGCTTCATCGGGAGCTCGTCGCCGTGACGGACTTGGACACACCCGGCTCGATATCGAAATCCTCCGAAAAGCAATGGCGCACTTCGCGAAGGGGGCGCGGAGAGGTACGCCTGGATCGATGCACACCGCGACCGGTACAGCATGAGCCGGCTGTCCCTAGTGTTGGCCGTCTCGTGTAGCGGGTATTGCCAGTGGCAGGTTTGCCCGCCCCGCGTCAGGGCGCAGGCCAACGAGTCGCTGGACGCCGAAGTGGCGGTCATCTACCGGGCCAGTCGCGGCAGCTATGGCCGCCCGTGCCCCCGTTGAGAATTGCACCACGCGTGGCGTTGAACCCGCGATGCCTGGCGAGCATGGCGAGCGCAACGCCACACGCGGCGCACTTTCGCATACCACTCTCAACAAGCTGCTGGAGTCCCGCCGCACACGGTATTCACGAGCGTCACTATGTTGCCGCTCGTGAACGGGGACGCACCCTGCTGCTTCACCGTGGTATCCGTATAACCCCAGCTCGTCACACCGACAACGGTATTGTGCGCGGCCGCGTTGCCGAACGCCGTGCCGTTGAGTACCGGCGGCATGCCGAGATTGACGAGCCACGGGCCGCCGCTCGAACCGCCGGTCATTAATGAGCCAATGATCGTGTTGTTCGAGTAGCCGGAGGACACGAAACCTTGTGATCCGTTGCGCTCCATGAACACGCCGCTATCCAGTGCAACGGGGTAGCCGAGCTGGTCGATCTGGGCAAGTCCGGACGGATTGTAGCTGTAGCCGTTCCATCCATAGCCATACCATCCGGCCCGATTGCCTGCGTACGACCCGCCTTGGGGCGCCAGCAGGATCACGGCCATGTCGTCCTGACAGACGACGCCCGCCACGGCGCATGGATCGGTGCCGTCATAGTAGGAGGTCATGACGGTGGCGGACACGGCGCCCCACGTGCCATAGGGCGCGGTGCCGTTGCTGTAAGCCGGAACAAATACCCAGTTCGAGTAGAACTGGCGCTGGCCGAAATTCGCGACGCAATGCGCCGCCGTAACGACGACGCCCGGTTTGATCAGGGACGCCGAGCACAAATAGGTTGCCGAGCCGATGTTGAAAAACAGTTTGCCGGCTGCGCGAAACGGATAGTAATACTGCGTATTGTCGCCGGACGCGTTCGCTTGACTGGTGGTGTATGGCTGATTCGAGGATCCGAATTCCTGTGGCTCGACGCCGCTCTGACTCAGATGCACTGGCGCTACCAGTTGCAAGGGGTTTTGCCTACCATCTCCGGTGCCGCCTCGCGAGTAGCCGGCCACACCGAGGGTTGGATTGGCGTTGAACATCAGGGCATCCAGCATCTTGGGTGGCGCAACATTTGGCTTTGGAAGCGGCATCGGCAGCGCATGCTTGAAATCGATGGCGGCAGCTTGCAGACCACGATCCGGCAACGTGATCTGAGTCACAGCTCCGTGGATGTCGATTTGCTGAGCAGGAGCGCTGGTCGAAACCAGCGCACCAAGCGCGGGAAAGATGAACTTCAGGGTCAAATGGCTCATTTGAATCTCCTGCGAGTTTTGCATGATTTTCCCGAGATTCGAAATTTCTATCGAATTTTAAGGTGCCCCTCAGATTGCATTAAAACAATGCTGGGCGAATCAGGCATTTCGCGAGGTGGCCACGCGGAGTAGTGACCATGGATCGCAATTTGCGATGTCGATCTGTGAGTTTGGTTGGGTGATCGACTGACCCGTTCAACCCAAGCTTACGTATCAATTAAATTTGACTTTGGCCTGCGGGATTTTAACTTTATCTAAGTGATTTATTATTCATATTTTCCCCTTCGTCGATGTGAGACTGCTTCGGTCTTTAGACCATTCCGGATCGCTTCCGGGAAACGAAGCGCGTTAGCGGAACTGTTCCCACGGGCCCACGACAGACGCGCGGGCGCGCAACATCCCATACTGGTCGGCGGGATAGCCTAGCTCTGCGGAGACGAACAAACCATTCGCCTGCGACAGGATCGTCGTGCAGCCAAGGCCGCAGGATCTGAACACGAATTTCTCCCACGGCCCGACGACTGATGCGCGTGCGCGCAACATCCCGTATTGGTTACCCGAGTACCCGAGCTCCGCAGACACGTACAGCCCGTTCGCTTGCGATTGAATTGTCCAGTATCCGTCGCCAGCGTAGTTGCATAGGGTGTATTGCTCCCAGGGGCCAACCGCGGTTGCTCGGGCGCGCAGCATTGCATAATCGCTCCCGGCATACCCCAACTCGGCCGAGACGAGGTGTTGATTGGCGAGCGACGTGATGGATACATTTTGTGTGCATGCAGGACCCACCGCGGGCCGCACGGCGGGCTCCGAAATCACGCTGGACAGACTTCTAACCCCGAGTACCGATACTCCGTCCGCGAGAGCAGGGGCCTGAAGTAACATGATTCCGAAAGCCGAGACTACCGACGCGACGCAATTCAACCAATTTTCCCAACGAAGGATATTCATTTTGACCCTCGGAATTAAATGCCCAATGCCAGATATCTAATTTGGGCGGCGCGAAGTCGAACTTCATTTGCGGTCTCTTGCAAGGCGATCGAGTAGACTTTGATCTTGAACCGGTTTCATGAACATATGAATTTCTTTGCAAACGGATTTGATTGGTATTGGTTGATGGCGGGGCAATTGGGTGTCTTTTGAAAGATAGATTGATTTTAAAAAAAATCCAGAAATTTCGGCTTTATCTGGATGCGGGTGATCTGCAGCGTTAAGGGTGCCAATTGAATGAATTGCTTCACAATTCGGTTCAGCGAATTCCGTGTGGGCAGCGCGCGATCGCTTGAGCGACTTGACGGCGGTGGTGGGACAACGGTACTACGAGGCGGGGTGCCGCGCGTCGCTCGCGCGGCAGCTGATCGCGCATGCCGAGCCGGGCTGGCCTGCTCGCCAGGCCCAACGGGGCATCCGTACCCGCTCCCGGCTGTACAACATTGGCCCGCGTGCTGCATTCCCTGTGCGTGACGTGGTTCAACGCCGCGTTCGGCGTCGGTAGGGGTAATCGTCGCTTTTTGCAGCCGGACAAGCCAAGCTCCCCGCCTGCTGTGACTCGACATCAATTGCGCTAGCTAGACGACGCCGGAATTCGGCCTCCCGCCTGACGTTTGCATACGCGTCGGCGAGACTCTGCAACTTCTCGAATGCTTGATCGTAGGTGCTGCCTGTTGTGCGCCCCGGTCGGGCATCTATATTTGACCGCGCGGTGTCTTCCTACTCGGGAAGTGATGTGAGGTACCGCACGCGTTTTTCCCGACGATGGGCCTCTGTCATGGCCGCACCACCATCGACCATCGAATCAATATTCGTCCGCTGCTATTTAAATATCGAAACAATAAAAATACAAAAACAACCGAGCGCATAGTTCAATCAAATCACATTAAAACATAAAATTATCGAGTTTGGCCGGCGATAAATTAATTCGATTGGCAATCTCAAACTCAAATAAATAGTCTGTGTTGCGCGCCGCAACACCGCGAGCATAAATCGACGATATAGCGGAGGTGCAGTACGAATGATTTTGTTCGTGCTTTTTCGCAATTTTTTCAACATTACCAGGCCGCCGTCGATTTTCAGACTCTTTAGAATCGGCAATCCAGGAAGACAGACATATCGCCCCGGACGTGGCCGCCGTCGTCAAACCGCATTACCTCAATCATTACCAAAGGAAAGACATGAAGAAGATTGCAATCGTGCTTTTTTCAGCACTGATGCTCGCCTCCACGTGCGCGTCAGCCCAGGCGCTTTGCAAGGCCGGCAAGATCGACAAGATCGAGACCGACGCCACCGGCAACCTGCTGGTGACCATTAACGACGGCATCTACTCGTTCGCTGCCAAGGAAGTTTATTCGATTATTTACCAGGCATACTCGGAAAACAGAAATCTTTTTATCTATGGTAATAATTGCGCAAATGGCTCGCCGGCAACCCGCTTTGCCATTCGCTGAATCCCCCCTGAAGCGCTCGACGATTATCAATCCGTGGAGCCCGGAGCTGGATTGACATTCTGAATCCAGCTCCGTCGCGGGCTGCGGTGCCGACACTGCGTAACATGACACCTTCATGCCCGCGATCCGATCAACCACCTGCTCCTCCCATCCCGGTACTAACGAAGCAGCCGTGCTTACCGCTACGCGTCCACCGAAGTGAATCTACGGTCCTCCCCAGTTTTGCAACCCCTGATGCTTGATGTCATGTTGGCTTGCCCAAATCTATCAGGCGTCGTTGTGGGGCTTGCTCCCCGCGCTTAGATGAAGTTCGCGCCCGCGGCTCCTAGTTGGGCGGCTTTGGAAAGCCTCCTTACTTCCCAGGGCGTTCCGCAGGTCGGTGTGCGGTTCACGTCATCAGGTTTCAGTCGTCGAAAAAGCGGAGAAGGTCATTTTCGGTCAGTGCTCGTTCCGGTTGAAGGTTTGGCGAGTTCAGGATCGAAGGCACTATGGCGCGCAACGATGGCCCACGCGCTGAGAGGTGGCCGCGCAAATTCAGACAGCCGGATAAGTGGAGCGGCCGGGGTCTTGAGCCAGCGATAATGCTGGCAAA
>NZ_CABVPW010000093.1:0-4296 GCF_902499025.1 Burkholderia lata
CCGCGGAAACACGGCGCAAAGGCACCGGCCTTCACGCGGCTTCGGATTTTGAGGCGTCCGCTTCGCGTCCGGTCGCGTAGCATGCCCATCGGACATGTCCAATGCGGCAATACGCCCACCCGTTTGATCTGACGCAAACCGGGTTGAAGGCATTCAAAGACTTTTTGCGGTTGCACGCTCCACGCGCGAGCATCGCTCACACAACTAAAGTTGTTACTAGTTTTCAACTAATTTTGTTACTACCGGCGGCCGCCGGTCCAATCCCCCGTCGTCCGCCGGACACGGCTCGACGGCGCACCGAGTGTCTCCCGCGTTGCCTGCCTCGGCAGTTTGGTATCGGCGCAATGCCGTTGTGATAAGAATCCTTGAACTAAACCGCTGACGCGGTAGGGGTAGTGATTCAGCGTCACCGCACGATCAAAGGTGCGACGCTTCTCGAATGCGGCACCGGCAGCAGTGGGCTGCCTGGTCCGATTCGAGGAGACCCACCATGACGGCATTACGTCGACGCATGATCGAGGATATGCGCGTGCGCAACCTCGCGGCCAATACCCAGCGGGTGTACGTCCAGTACGTGCGAGCCTTCGCGCGACACTTCGGGTGCTCGCCCGAGCAGCTCGGCCCGGAGGAAATTCGCGCCTGGCAGGTGCATCTGGTCGAGGCCGGGCGCGCCGGCAGCACTCTGATGGTCGCGACCGCCGCGTTACGCTTTCTCTACAACGTCACCCTCAAGCGCAACTGGACGATCGACGAGATCGCCTCCTCGAAGGTGCCGCGCACCTTGCCGGTCATTCTCAGCCCGGACGAAGTGATGCGCTTCTTCGAGTCGATCCGCAGCGTCAAGTACCGCGCGATTCTGATGACCGCCTACGCCGGTGGACTGCGGATCTCGGAGGCGACTCGCTTGACGGTCAGCGACATCGACAGCCAGCGCATGGTGCTGCGCGTTGCCCAGGGTAAAGGACAGGCCGATCGTTACGTGATGCTGTCGCCCCGGCTGCTCGAGATCCTGCGCGAGTACTGGCGCCTGGGTCGTCCCGAACACTGGCTGTTCCCCGGCCGCTTCCCGGATCAGCCGATCGGTTCCGCCATACTGTGGCGAGCCTGCCAGAAGGCGCGCCAACGCGCCGGCATCAGCAAGCCCATCATGCCGCACACGCTGCGCCACGCGTTTGCCACGCACCTACTCGAATCCGGCACCGACGTGCGGACCATCCAGTTGCTGCTCGGTCATCGCAGCCTCGCCACCACGTCGCGCTTTTTGAAGGTCGCGACCAGCACCGTGTGCGCAACCACCAGCCCATTCGACCGGCTTCCTCAGCCAGCCGCCCCGTTCACGCCACCCGAGCCCTCGTCCGCCAGCGATTGAGCGGCGATCATGCCGCCCCGGCTGGAACTGGCGGACATCCTGCGCCGCCATGGTCCGACCTATCGGCAGCAGCATGCCGATGCGCTCAATCGCGCGCAGTATCGTGTCATGCGAGCCATCGAGCAATGCCGGACTGCGGCGCTCGGCGGTCACCTCGAGCAATGCGACGCCTGCGGCCATCAGCGCATTGCCTACAACTCGTGCCGCAACCGGCACTGCCCGAAGTGCCAGTCGCTCGCCCGTGCGCGATGGCTCGACGACCGTCACGCCGATCTCCTACCCGTGCCGTACTTCCACGTGGTGTTCACGCTGCCCGAATCGATTGCCGCGCTGGCCTTCCAGAACAAGCGCGTCGTCTACGAGATTCTGTTTCAGGCCACCGCCGAAACGCTGCAGACGATCGCCGCCGATCCGCGACATCTCGGCGCCGCAATCGGCTTCATCGCGATCCTGCATACCTGGGGGCAGAATCTGGTCCATCACCCGCACCTGCACTGCGTGGTGCCGGGCGGCGGCCTGTCGCCGGACGGGCAACGCTGGATCGCCTGCCGCCCCGGCTTCTTCCTGCCCGTGCGCGTGCTCTCGCGACTGTTCCGCCGACTGTTTCTCGCGCGCCTGCAGCAGGCCTTCGAGACCGGCGCCTTGCAGTTCTGCGCGTCGCTCGCACCGCTGGCCGAGCCCGGCGCATTCGCCCACGCGCTGGCCGACGCGCGTCGCACCGACTGGGTCGTCTATGCCAAGGCGCCGTTCGGCGGCCCGCAACAAGTGCTCGACTATCTCGGCCGCTACACGCATCGCGTCGCGATCGCCAATCACCGCCTGCTCGCATGCGACGACACGCACGTGACGTTTCGGTGGAAGGACTATCGCCGACCAGACAAGCCACGCGCGATGCGCCTGCCCGTGCAGGAATTCATCCGGCGCTTCCTGCAGCATGTGCTGCCGCACGGACTCCAGCGCATCCGTCACTACGGGCTGCTCAGCAATCGCCTGCGCGAGGCGCGATTGGCCACCTGTCGCCGGCTTCTCAACGCCGAATCGTCGCCGCGCGACACTTGCTCACCACCGTCCGACTATCGAGACCACTACGAGGCGCTGACTGGCCGCTCGTTGCACGTATGTCCGGCTTGTTCCCGGGGGCGCATGTTCGACGTCGCGCGCTGGCTGCCGAGCACCTCACCACGAGCGCCGCCGGCGCAGGCGGCCACATGAAACTCCCGCTGTCTTACGCTGGCCACCGTGTCCGCGCCGTCGCGGCGAACACGGCGAACCTGCTCGTGCCCCTCGTGTCCGTCAGGCATCGTCGTCGCTTACGTTCACCGAGCGATCTCGTCCAACGAGTTGCGCGACCAACTAAAGCGCACGCAATTCCCCACGTACCCACCGGCTCGAACATCGCCACTGGCAAGATCACCGGTAGCCGCAACGATTCAATGCCCATAGCCGGCACCGCCTGCGGAGCGGTTTAGCTCAAAGAATTTTTTACGAAGCGGAAACTGCCTCGTTCGCCGCGTCTAGGCCAACTCAGTGCGCCGTTTCCGCTTCGCAAAAAATCCTCTGCATTATCACGAGAGCTCGACTTCACCCCGAAACTTGGCTCCGAAACACCGCTTGGGACAGATGCGGCGCGGTTGGCGGACCAGCAACCCGTCGATCGACACAACTTTAGTTGAAACATAGCCACAACTTTAGTTGTGTGAGCGGCGAGCGCAGCGCTTTCACGCAATGTCCCGAACTGAAGGGTAACATAGCCCTTACTATGTTCCCCTTCAGTTCGCCGAATCCCGCCTAGGAATGGACCACTTCGACGGAGCGCATCGTGGCACCCGTTCACTGGCAACCACGCACATCCTATCGCGCTTCCTAAAGTTTCTACGTAGAAACCGTCAGACTTCGACACATGCACCACGCGTAGACCGTGCTAGCTTGCAGACTCATCGGTGAATCAATGCGCGTCAGACGTTCACCGGATTCGCCACTGCAGTCTGACAACGGTCATCTCTCAGCGAGATTCAATCGGCAAACCAGATGCCGTAGAACGATGGTACGAGCATATTGGACAACGTGGCGATCGGCTCAACCGCCGCATCCGTTACAGAGCGCTGCAAGCGCACGATGACGCACGAGCGACAGACGACGGATCTGATCGGTAGGAAGTGGTCGCAATTGCGTCTGCGGCCGACGACGCAAGACGGAGGTGCTTTCGCATTGCTTTATCGATAGTCGAGGCAAAAATCCGAAGTCCCGCTCGAGCGGTATCACCGACGACTCGCGTCTGCGAATCTTCGTGCTGTTGGATAAACAGCGGTCGTCGATCGGATATGAATGCCTGAGTTGATTGAGACCGCGGACTACGACTTGAACAGAAAACGCACGTTTCTCGCATCTTCGCCCAGCAATTCCGACAGACGATCGCCCCATCGTCGCCATGCATCGCGCATCTGCTCGTCGTAATTAAACTGCAGATAGATTCGATCAAGCGGATCGTTACGCGCGTGGTTCAGACATCGATGTACGATGCTCTCAGCAATACCAAGTGACTGCATCATCGTTCCGCAGGTACGACGCAGGTCATGGCATTTCCATTGACCACCCGAGACAATAAGCGTATCCGTTGCTGTCGTGCGACCTTCGGTCGATGTACCCTTTCCGCGTTGCCGGTCGCGGATCGCCTTGCACGTTGTATGAATAGTGACGTGCGGAATCTTGCCCTGTTGCGACGGAAATACGTATTCGCGACGCACGTCGCCCTCGAGCAATCCAGCGCGCACAATCTGCTGTGCCGCAAACTGCGCGAGGACGAAATCGGAAAGATGAATCGTAATCGCCGCGCTTGACTTCGTGCGCTCCTTAGAGACGGTTTCATAAAGACTGTTCGGCGCGCCGGAGGGTGTTCCAGCAGATCAGGCAGCAACCGAGTTTGAGGA
>NZ_CABVPW010000094.1:0-3621 GCF_902499025.1 Burkholderia lata
AAGCGCAGCAGCCGGCCCCGCCGGCGCACGCCGACCACGCGCCGCAGGCCGCCGCGCATCACGACGACAAGCGCGCCCGTCCGGCCGCCGCGGCCGCATCGGGCGCCGAAGGCAGCTCGATCCGCGTCGGCGTCGAGAAGGTCGACCAGCTGATCAACCTGGTCGGCGAGCTCGTGATCACGCAGGCGATGCTCGCGGAAACCGCGAGCGCGTTCGATCCGGCGCTGCACGACCGCCTGTTCAACGGGATGGCGCAGCTCGAGCGCAACGCGCGCGACCTGCAGGAAGCGGTGATGTCGATCCGCATGATGCCGATGGACTACGTGTTCAGCCGCTTCCCGCGTCTCGTGCGCGACCTCGCCGGCAAGCTCGGCAAGCAGGTCGAGCTCGTCACGTTCGGCCAGGCGACCGAGCTCGACAAGAGCCTGATCGAACGGATCATCGATCCGCTCACCCACCTCGTGCGCAACAGCCTCGACCACGGGATCGAGACCGTCGACAAGCGCGTTGCCGCCGGCAAGGACGCGGTCGGCCAGCTCGTGCTGTCGGCCGCGCATCACGGCGGCAACATCGTGATCGAGGTGAGCGACGACGGTGCGGGCCTGAACCGCGAACGCATTCTCGCGAAGGCCGCGAAGCAGGGCATGCAGGTGTCCGACAACATCAGCGACGACGAAGTCTGGCAGCTGATCTTCGCGCCGGGCTTCTCGACGGCCGAGACGGTGACCGACGTGTCGGGCCGCGGCGTCGGGATGGACGTCGTGAAGCGCAACATCCAGTCGATGGGCGGCCACGTCGAGATCACGTCGCTGGCCGGCCGCGGCACGACCACGCGGATCGTGCTGCCGCTCACGCTGGCGATCCTCGACGGGATGTCGGTGAAGGTCGGCAACGAGATCTTCATCCTGCCGCTGAACTTCGTGATGGAGTCGCTGCAGCCGTCGAACGACGACATCTACACGGTCGGCAACGGCGAGCGCGTGGTGCGCGTGCGCGGTGAATACCTGCCGCTCGTCGCGCTGCACGAGGTGTTCTCGGTCGACGATGCGCGCACCGATCCGACGCAGGGGATCGTCACGATCATGGAAACCGAGGGACGCCGCTTCGCGATGCTGATCGACGAGCTGGTGGGCCAGCAGCAGGTGGTCGTGAAGAACCTCGAAACCAATTACCGCAAGGTACACGGCATCTCGGCAGCAACGATCCTCGGCGACGGCAGCGTCGCGCTGATCGTCGACGTCGCGGCGCTGAACCGCGAAACCCGTGCGATGCACGGCGCCCGTGCCGGCGCCGAGCTCGCGATGTTCTGATGTCACTCGCCATTCAACCGATTGGGGGCAAACGTGTCTGCTGAAGTCCAAATGATCAATCCGGCCGCGGCGAACGCGGCAACGAGCCGCCGCGACGCGGAACAAGGCGACGCGACGGGCCAGGAATTCCTCGTGTTCACGCTCGGCGACGAGGAATACGGGATCGACATCCTGAAGGTGCAGGAAATCCGCGGCTACGACAGCGTCACGCGCATCGCGAACGCGCCGGAATTCATCAAGGGCGTGATCAACCTGCGCGGGATCATCGTGCCGATCGTCGACATGCGGATCAAGTTCCATCTCGGCCGCGTCGAGTACGACCACCAGACCGTCGTGATCATCCTGAACGTCGCGCATCGCGTGGTCGGGATGGTGGTCGACGGCGTGTCGGACGTGCTGACGCTGCAGACCGACCAGATCATGCCGGCGCCGGAATTCGGCGCGACGCTGACGACCGAGTACCTGACGGGCCTCGGCACGGTCGACGGCCGGATGCTGATCCTGATGGACATCGAGAAACTGATGTCGAGCCGTGAAATGGCGCTGATCGAGACGCTCGGCGGGTAAGCGCGCCGCGCGCGCAGGAATTTCGGGAGAATCTGCAATGTTGCATAACTGGTCGATCCGCACGACGCTCACGGCGGTCGGACTCATCCTCGTGGCGCTGGCCGCAGCCGTCGGCGGGCTCGGCCTGTACGCGCTGAATCACGCGAGCCGCTCGCTCGACGAGATCGCGCACGTCGACCTGCCGGCGATCCACACGCTCGACGACACGTCGTCGTACCTGCTGCGCGCGCGCGTGTCGCTCGACCGCTTCCGTTCGCTGACGGAAGGCGGCAACACGGCCGAAGCGGCCAAGGTGCTCGACCGTGCGCAGGAGCTGTACACGAAGTCGAACCAGAACTGGCAGGCGTTCCAGTCGACGCCGAAGCTCGGCGTCGAGCAGGCGCTCGTCGACGAACTGACCACGCGCTACACGACGATCGTGAAGGAAGGCGTCGAGCCCGAATTCGCGGCGGCACGCGCGGGCGACATGGCCGCGTACCACGCGGTCGCCGATACCAAGATCAGCCCGATGTTCGTCGCGTACGACCAGGCGGCGTCGGCCGTGATCGCGTCGCTGCAGAAGCGCGCGGAAGATCGCCAGGCCACGACGCAATCGCAGATCTCGCTGATGATCGGGCTGATCGCGGCCGGCATCGCGATCGCGTTCGTCGTCGTGATCGCGATCCGCTTCGCGCTGCGCGGGCTGATCGTGCAGCCGCTCGAGGACGCGATCGCGCACTTCGAGCGCATCGCCGGCGGCGACCTCACGCAGCCGGTCAACGTGTTCAGCACGAACGAGATCGGCCGCCTGTTCGGCGGCATCAAGCGGATGCAGGACGCCGTCACGACGATGGTGCAGGCCGTGCATCGCGGTACCGAGTCGATCGACGTCGGCGCGCGCGAGATCTCGACCGGCAACACCGACCTGTCGCAGCGCACCGAAGAGCAGGCCGCGTCGCTGCAGGAAACCGCGTCGAGCATGGAGCAGCTGACGGGCACCGTGCGGCAGAACGCGGAGAACGCGCGGCAGGCCAGCCAGCTCGCGGTGAACGCATCGGACATCGCGACCCAGGGCGGCGACGTGGTCGGCCAGGTCGTGTCGACGATGCAGGACATCGCGGCGAGCTCGGGCAAGGTCGTCGACATCATCGGCACGATCGAAGGCATCGCGTTCCAGACCAACATCCTCGCGCTGAACGCGGCGGTCGAGGCCGCCCGCGCGGGCGAACAGGGCCGCGGCTTCGCGGTGGTCGCGGGCGAAGTGCGCTCGCTCGCGCAGCGCAGCGCGAGCGCCGCGAAGGAAATCAAGCAGCTGATCGGCGATTCGGCCGAGAAGGTCGAAAGCGGGTCGGCGCTCGTGTCGCGTGCCGGCTCGACGATGGACGAGATCGTGCAGGCCGTGCGCCGCGTGACCGACATCATGGGCGAGATCAGCGCCGCGTCGGAAGAGCAGTCGACCGGCATCGAGCAGGTCAACCGCGCGGTCGGCCAGATGGATTCGGTCACGCAGCAGAACGCGGCGCTGGTCGAGCAGGCGGCCGCCGCGGCCGCGTCGCTCGAGGAGCAGACGCGTCAGATGAAGACGATCGTGTCGGGCTGGCGCGTGATGGGCGGCATCGTGCTCGCGCCGTCGCGCGGCGCTGCACGGCCGGTCGCGCATGCACCGGCAGCCGTGCCGGCGCTGACGTCGGAGCCGCGTTTCGATGCAGCGCCGGTCGCTGCGCTGCCGGCCCCGCAGGCTGCCGCACAGCCGGCACGGCGCGCC
>NZ_CABVPW010000095.1:0-3226 GCF_902499025.1 Burkholderia lata
GTAAGCGATCGAATAACGGCGCCCTTGTGTAGAAATCGCTGCACTCTGATGCTACGTGTCCACGTGGACAGCTGGTATCAGAGTGTATGAGTGAGAAACAAGACCTACGGAGCCGATTGGTCGTCGGACGGAAACGAGATGGCCGCCGGGAATATGACGATACGGCTCGTGATGAATTGGTACAGATCTGCCTCCAGCCAGGCGTTTCAATAGCCCGGACTGCGATGGAGCACGACCTCAATCCGAACCTGCTACGCAGCTGGATTGCGCGCTACCAAAAGATCCAGGCCCAACTCGAACATGAGCGGGTAGCGCGCACGACTGCAATTTCCGACGGCGTTGCGATCGACCTCCCTAATACACCATCGGCGTTCGTGCCAGTTGTCGCGGTTCCCCCTTCGTCACCAGCACTGCTACCGGAGCCGTTACCTCCGATTCGAGTAATGGCACTATCGCTGCACGTGCGTCTGACCAATGGTGTCGAGCTTGATCTTGGCGAAGCAAGCGTCGATGAGCTCGCCACGGTGATCCAGATGCTGGGGAGGTTGCCGTGTTCCGGTTCGACGAAGCGCTGAAGATCTATCTGCATCGCGATCCGGTCGACTTCCGCATGGGCATCAACGGGCTGTCGATTCTGGTCGAACAGGCGATGCGCCTGAACCCGATGACCTCGGCGCTGTTCGTGTTCGGCAACCGACGTCGTGATCGAATTAAGATCCTCGGCTGGGGTGGCAACGGCTTCTGGTTGCTGCTCAAGCGCCTCGAAGCCGATCGCTTCATCTGGCCAAACGGAGGTGAAACGATCACGCTCAGCGCCGAGCAGTTGCACTGGCTGCTCGACGGAATCGATCTGGCCGTGATTCAGAAGCATCCCCAGCGATATTACGCGCGAATGAGCTGAACAACGCGCGCACGGTATGGTCTAACCGACCATGCCGAACACCCCCGTCACGCTGAGCGCTGAGGAGTACGAGGCGCTGATTGCCGCGAGCGCCGAACGTGACGCGCTGCGCGGTGAACTTCGGCTCGTAACGGCCCAGCGCGATCTGGCCGAAGAGAAGCTGCGGGCCTACAAGTACGAACTGTTCGGCGCCTCGAGCGAGGCGCGCCATGCCGACCAGCTCGGTTTGTTTAACGAAGCCGAGGCACTGGCGACAACTGCCGATGCACCCGCGCGCGAGGACATGCCCGGCACGTCGGTTGCAGCCCACACGCGTAGCAAGCGCGGGCGCAAACCACTCGATCCGAAACTGCCGCGCGAGATCATGCGGCACGAACTGCCCGAGTCCGAGCGGTTCTGCGCGCATGACGGTCATGCCCTCGTCGAGATCGGCGTGGAAACGAGCGAACAGCTTGACGTGATTCCCGAGCAGGTGCGCGTCGTTCAGCACCAGCGGGTCAAGTACGCTTGCCCGTGCTGCGACTTGGGCATCAAGGTCACACCTGCACCGGCGCGTATCATCCCGCGCGGGCTGCTCACGGAATCCGCGCTGGCGTGGATCATCACTGGCAAGTACCAGTACGGTATGCCCCTGTATCGCCAGGCCATGTTGCTGCGTCGCTTCGGCGGTGACATCTCGTCGAACACGCTGGCCGCGAGCGTAGTGCGGGTGGGGCTCGCGACGCAACCGGTGATCAACCTGATGCGCGACGCGCTGCTCGAATCGAACTTGATCTACGGCGACGAAACCACGTTCCAGGTGCTGAAGGAACCGGGACGAAGACCGCAGGCGAAGAGCTACCTATGGGCACAGGTCAACGGCTCGGGGCCGCCCGTACGGATGTTCTCCTACTCGCCGGGGCGCGGTGCCCACCATGCGCAGAAGCTCTATGCCGGCGTGCAGCCCGGCACGGTGCTGATGACGGACGGATACGAACTCTACAACGGTATCGCCCACGATCACCAGCTCGTGCATCTCGGATGCTGGGCGCATGTGCGCCGCGGCTTCATCAAAGCCGAGGAATCAGTGCCGAAGACTGCACGCTCGCCGGACCTGCTGGCGACGCGCTTCGTCGTGCTGATCGGTAAGCTGTTCGCGGCCGAGGCGCGCAGTGCGAAGTGGAAGTCTGAGCGCCGGCAGCGACTGCGCTCCCGTTACAGCGCCCGCGTGCTCACTATTATCGAGCACATGCTGGTCGAGCATCTGCCAGGCGTCGTGCCGTCGAGTCTGCTCGGCAAAGCATTGCAGTACATGAGCGGACAGTGGCCCAAACTGGTCCGCTACGTCGGTAACGGTAACTGGCCGATCTCGAACAACTTGTGCGAGAACGCGATCCGACCGTTCGTCGTCGGCCGCAAGGGCTGGCTGTTCTCCGACACGGTCGCCGGCGCGCAGGCCAGCGCCAACCTTTACTCCCTCGTCGAGACGTGCAAGGCGAACGGCATAGATCCGTATCGCTATCTTGCTTGGCTGTTTGGCAAACTGCCACAGGCGTCAACAGCTGACGGCTACGCAGCCCTACTACCTTGGGCGTCACGAGACAATCTGTCTAGTGGTCAGGCAAGCAACAGACGTGCGATTAGCAAGGAACGATGACTGCGCGTGGCCAACGATTGCGATACTGCTTCTGTGCCACTCGCTCTTGATACGTGGCGACGCTGACTCGCGCGGGATTCCGACGGACCACCATAGCGAACAAATCGTCTAACCCATACGGTGCAGTGACCTTGATTGAGTCGTCGGGAAGCAGTGTCAGCCCGACTGCAGTCGCATACTCTGGCCACGACGCAACGGCGGCCTCCAACGACCTGAAAGGCGGCACAGCGTGACCAAATGTTGCCTCGAACCAAGTATGAACTGCGGCCTGATTGGTCACCTCCCACGGGAACTGGGGGTGCGTGTGAGCTAGCAGAGACTGAAACGTCGCGTCGCGCTCCGCAGAAAGATCGGTGCTATCGAAGTACGCAACATCGATGTCCGACAATGCCGACGGCGTATCCAGTCCGTGCAGCGAGTCCCATACGAGGTTCCGGACCGCACCGGCCCCGATGCACCAAGAGGGGAGGTTCAAGGTTCGGACCGCAACCAGAGCAGGCCAAAACCATGACGACTCCCGCGCAAGGGCGATGAGGTTTGCTTCGAAATCGGTTGATAGCATGAGTGAAGAGTCTGCCGCGTCGAGAGACAACGTGCTGTCGAGGGCGTCCGCTGCCCCACCGCAAGCCGATCTTAACCGAGTGTGACGTGCCAGGGATCTAGAGAGGCGTGCTTTATAGACCGCTTAC
>NZ_CABVPW010000096.1:0-3188 GCF_902499025.1 Burkholderia lata
CAGCATTATCGCTGGCTCAAGACCCCGGCCGCTCCACTTATCCGGCTGTCTGAATTTGCGCGGCCACCTCTCAGCGCCAATTTCCGTGCATTGGACTGCAGCGCGTTAGTTGGCCTTGGCGATGAACTTCCCGGCCTTTTTAACGGCTTCCACGATTAGCGTTGCAGCGGACGCCATTAGCACAAACTTCGAACTTCAACACCTGGCAAGCCGACCGACAATGCGAAGAACGAATCCTTCAACGGACGCTTCCGGGAGGAATGCCTCAACGCTCATGGGTTCTTGTCGCTGGAGGACGCCAGACTCAAAATCGAGGTCTGGCTCGAGTACTATAACGAGGCGCGCCCTCACTCTGCGCTGCAGTGGATGACACTGGCAGAATTCGCCTGCCAGTGCACCGATCGGGCCGATTCGGCCTACCCCGAAGAGTCGGAATTTTTCAATTAAGACTGGGATGGAAATTGGGCTAGCATCAACAGAACAAAATCAAGATTTGACACATATGCGTGCAACCGCACGGTCGAGCGCCGCGAGGTGAATGGCATCAAGCGAAGTTTGTTGGGCGACTTGAGCTACTGCTAATGCAATTTGTGTCTGGCAATCTGCAATGCTGCGCAGTGGCGCTACGCCCTGTAGATTCTGCATGATAGAGACCTGTAGCTTATCCAGAATTGGTCTAATGACACCAGATAAGCTCTGGCGCGGCGTCGCCGGAGCATTGCCCTGACGTCTCCAGTTGTTAAGTAGCGCGTACTGGACTTCTTTGTTGGCTTCCATCTGGTCCGAGAAAATGTTTGTCGCATCCTCCGCAGTTAGCCCGTGCTCAGACGCCGTCGCCGCCACATTTGCAATAACTTGCGCTTCCCGCAGGGGGTCATAGACGGGCTGACCAGTGTCCCACTTGCTCAGGGCGACCTGGTCAGCAGTGTTAAGGCGATCTGCCATGCTACGTATAAGCGGCACGAAGGCGTCTGCCTGCGCGCCAATGCCGGAAGAGCAGGCCGCAACGAGCGATAAAGCGAGTGCAGGTGTTATCACATGCCGAGTCCCAATGGGCACAATTTTCTTCTTCATTTCCAACGCCTCTCCTCCTATTGAAGATTCTCGTCTGCAACATAGGGACTGGAGACTATATCCCCGTTAGCCCAAGCAGCGAGCAAATTAAATGAAACTACAAATCCAGACTGGTCGCACATAGCCTGCGTCGACGCGGTGGCCGACCACATAATGGGCGGTCACCTGCTCGATTTCCATTCCCCAAAAAAACAAGCAAGCTTGACAAGGAATTCTAGCCTGAGACTCGACATCTCGTCCGACTCAACCAAAACAAATGTACGTATATACGAAGGGTGGAAACGCAGCTTGTCAAGGGGGTGAAGCAGCGATGGGCGAAGCGGTCTGTAGTGGTTAACTAATCCCGGCATGGTCATGACGAGGCTCGATCTAGCTGCGACGCGTGGTTCACTCGAAGCCGTGCTATTGGGGCCGTCGCTGGTTCGGGAGATTTACTTAAGCGTCTATATCGGAGAGCAGGGCGGTTCTGGTCACGAACCCAAGAGGCAATCGTGGATTGCATGAGATGTCGATGACGCCGTGCTCAGTTTTGCGGTGTAATATCTGTGCCAAGGATACATCGCGGGGGACCGTGCTTTCCATGAAGTCCTCGTGGCAGAGGTCGGTAACCCTCTACACGGGGCAGGATGTCGTCGAGCGCCACTAAGCCCGTATCCGCTGCTGTTTCCCCGTTCGCCATCGGGCATCGTTGATTTGCGTCCATGTCTTCCTCCCATTGAAGGCGAGGATAGGACACGATACGACGCTCGCGCTTGAACGTTCTTGCGCTGTGCGCCCTTTTGTTATCGGGTGTCGCTCCAGCGACTCGGCGCGACACCGTTTGCCTTCTTGAAGTGACGGTTGAAGTGGTTCTGGTCCGCGAAGCCGAAAGTCGCGGCCACATCCGTTGCGGGCATGCCGGCACGACGTGCATCGCAGGCGCGGGCCAGTCGGTCCTGGTTGCGCCAGGCGTGCGGCGCCATGCCGATTTCGAGCGAGAAGATGCGCGCGGCATGGAATTTCGACACGCCAACGACGTTGGCCAGCTCGGCTAGGTCGAGCGACGCGGTCAGCTCGTCGAGCATGCGCGACTTCATGCGCTCGACACGCATGCGATCGATGCTCATTGGCCGAGAAGGCCGTGAAGTCGGTCGCCGCCGCGCGTGTGCTAATGAGTCGCATGGGCGTGGAGGTGCTGTACTGCAAGCCCAATACGTGCCGACACTACGCGCAGCACAAGGTCTGACCGTATCTGCTGCGCGGCACGAAGATCAACCGGGCCCAACCAAGTCTGGTCGTTGGACACGAACTATATCCCGATGGTGCGAGGCTTCGTGTACCTGACGGCAGTGGTGGACTGGGCGAGCCGCAAGATCATTGAGCATCGAGTGGCGATCACGCTGGAGGCCGTGCACATCTTCGAGGCGCTGGTGGCGGCGTTTGCCTGCTGGGGGCTGCTGGACATCGTGAAGACTGATCAGGGCACCCAGTTCACGGAGGGCACGTTCACCGAGGCGGTGCTCGGTCGCAGCACCCGCTTGTCTATGGACGGCAAGGGAGTCTCGCGCAACAACGTCTTCGTCGAGCGGGTATGGTGCAGCATCATGTACGAAGAGGTCTACTTGCGGGCTTATGAGTTGGCCAGCCGTGGCTGGCGCTCCATCGGCGACTACATCAAACTTTGTAACCGGAAGCGGCCTTATTCGATCCTGGCGGATCGCATACCGGATGAGGCATATGTCGGGATACTGTCAGAGTTAGCGAGTTCATCACTATTTTCGTGCACCCGAGGGTGAGCGTCCGTGCGGTGCAGCTGTGATTTATGCGACAAAAATGTTTCGCTAGGGAAACACTGATTTATCCAGCTCGGCGGTCATCGCTGACGTAGCCGAGAACGTTGTAGAAGGCAGTTCACGGAACGGACGCTCGATGATGAAGCGGAAGATGAGCTTTGCGGAAGCGGAAAGCGTGGACAAGAAGCGCGTGACCCGGCGTCAGCGTTTCCTGGACGAGATGGAGAAGCTCGTGCCGTGGTCGCGGTTGCTGACGGTGACCCTGACCCAAGAAATAGTCCGGCTCAAAAGTAGAGAAATTCGGCATGATGTGTCCGAGCGGACACGAAGGCGATGCCATGA
>NZ_CABVPW010000097.1:0-3092 GCF_902499025.1 Burkholderia lata
TGATTCGGTCGATCGGCCTTGAACTGCCGGTTCACTCGGTCCAGCGGGCGCGGCGCGATCACATCGGGAATCGTTGTACGAACTCGCTTACCGCGAACTGCGCCACGCAAACCCTGCAGCGTCATCAACCGTCCGACCGTGCAGCGTGCCACTGCAATGCCTTCCCGGTTCATCTGTTTCCAGACCTTCGGCACGCCGTAGACCCGCATGTTGGCTTGCCAGACGCGCCTGATCTCCGGTTGCAAAAGTTCATCACATTTCGTGCGAACGCAGCGTTTCGACGGATCGCGAAGTTGTGCCGCATGGCGTCGGTAGCCCGACGGGGCAATCCGCAAGACCTTGCAGATCGGCTCGACCCCGAAGGTGTCACGATGCTGATCGACGAAGGCCTTCAGGACTTGAAACGGCGGTCGAGCTCCGCCTGGGCGAAAACCGCGCTCGCTACCTTGAGGATCTCGTTGGCACGACACAGTTCCTTGACCTCACGCCCCAGGGCCTTGATGCGTTCACGCTCGGCTGTGCTCACGCCATCACGTTCCCCGCAGTCGACCTCGTCGCGTTTGACCTAATGCAGCAGTGTCTGCGGCGTATAACCGATTATCGGTGCAATCGATTCGACCGCCGCCCACATCGACGGGTGCTCGCTACGCTCCTCGCGTACCAGACGCCCTACGCGCTTTTGAACTTCCGGGGAAAGCTTGCTTGGCTTATTGTTCACGACTCCATTCTCTCAAGAGTTAGAGCCTCCACAAAACCCGGAACGGTTCGCCTTCTCGCTGGGCCATCATCACCGCAAGGCGCGCTCAACTTCGCCGAGTAGGGCGCTTGCCTGCACAAACGCGTCTCGAAGTTGCTTCACATCATCGGTGCTACGCCTGAGTTCTGGGCTGAACGCCCGGACGTCACCAAGCACGACAAGCTGCGGATTGTGTTCGTAAAACTCGCGTAACCGCATAAGTGGTTCGCGCAGAGCAGGGGGCAGACTTTCGGCCCTACGCCTATCGAGCAACTGTTTACCCACTTTCAGGCCGGTGGAAAAAGAGCGTAGCGGATTGCCGGCGTCCGCCACCGCATCGAGGCCGGGCAGATCGTTGGCTTCCAGCATCTTGAAGATGTGCTCACGTTCGGTCTCAGGCATCTCCCGGAACTTGCCGGTTCCCTTCAGTGCACCAGTGAGCATGGCGCGGGTGACCAAGTCCAGTGATCCGGTGGTGACTTGCTCCTCGCTATTCCTGACTGGGCGTGGCGCGTCTTGTGCACTGCTTGTTGAGGTTCGGGGGCCGATAAAACCCTGCCGGCGGGCTTTCCTCTCCGATTTCACGAACAAGGCAGCGACGTGGGCGGCGACCTCTGAACTGGTCGCGCTCGACCGGATGGTTGCGCGTCGAGGCGACGCTTGGAGATTCGCCAGGACCTGCAGGGGCAGCGACGGGGGGGGGGGCGTGGTGGATGACGCAATTCTGCTTGGCAGCGTTGGGAGGCCGCTAGCGTCCTGCTCATGGCTATGCGTTAGTTCCATAGCGCCGTGTATGCCAATCCTTTTCATAGGCCACTCCGATTGAGTTACCGCACACAAAGTACATCAACTCGGTCGCCGGTACGTTTTCAAATGGTGTCTGAATGTAACTATCGTCTGCACTGTTGCATAAATGGATCATAGGGACGAAGTACCCGACATCACCAATCACGCGACAGCGCGTCATGCGCGTGGCAATGCACTAGGCATCAAGGCGGAACGAGCGAATCAGCGAGTCCTCACGAAAGGCGAGTTCGAGAAGCTCGCCGATCTGGACGAGACGCTACACCGCTTGTTTGGACGACTACAAGGGCTTCCCCGTTGAACGCAAGCGCCCGACGTGGTTTTTGTTGCTACTTGCTGCCTTGCCGACGTCGTGTGAGAAGGTGAAGGACTGCGGTACTACAACCGGTCATGTTGGGTGGAGCAGCCCGCTGAAACGTCGGACACAGTCACCCACTTACAATAACGGGTAGGCATAAGACTGTGTTTTTGACTAACACCAGGCAGGAAGTGATGGAAGTGTTGACGGGCCCGGAGCGCCGGCGGCGCTGGACGGCGGAGCAGAAGCTGGCAATGGTTCGCGAGAGTTTCGAGCCGGGGAAATCGGTTTCGATGGTCGCGCGCCAGCACGGCGTGAATCCGAACCAACTGTTCCACTGGCGCAAGCTGTACCAGGATGGGAGCCTGTCAGCGGTCAAAGCTGGCGAGGAGGTGGTTCCGGCCTCGGAACTGGCCGACGCTCTCAAGCAGATTCGTGAGCTGCAACGGATGCTCGGCAAGAAGACCATGGAAAACGAGATTCTCCGCGAAGCAGTCGAGTACGGTCGGGCAAAAAAATGGATAGCGCACTCGCCCTCGCTGCCGGAGGACGACCAGTGAAACTGGTTTGTGAAGTTCTCGGCGTGTCGCGCTCGAACGTATCGGCACGACTGTCGCGTCCGGCGACGTGGCGCGATGGCCGTCAATCGAGGCAGACTGACGACGCGGTCGCGGTCGAGGAAATCCGCCGGGTCATCGGCGACTTGCCCAGCTATGGCTATCGCCGGGTTTGGGGCATATTGCGCAACGAGCGCGTCGCGGTTGGGCTAGCGCCGTTCAATGCCAAGCGCATCTATCGCGTCATGCGCACGCACGGGTTGCTGATGCAGCGTCGGCCGATTCCGCCTCGCCCCCAACGTCGACACGACGGCAAGGTGGCCGTAGCGCGCAGCAATCAGCGATGGTGCTCCGATGGATTCGAGTTTCGCTGTGACAACGGCGAGCCGCTGCGCGTGACGTTTGCGCTGGACTGCTGCGACCGTGAGGCGATGAGCTGGGCGGCCACGACGGCAGGCCACAGCGGTGACATCGTGCGCGACGTGATGCTGGCTGCAGTGGAAAATCGGTTTGGCAACGAACTGCATACCCCGTCCGAAATCGAGTGGCTGAGCGACAACGGCTCGGGCTACACGGCCGACGACACGCGCCGGTTCGCAGTGGCCATCGGCCTGAAGCCGTTGACCACGCCGGTGTGCAGCCCGCAAAGTAACGGGATGGCCGAGAGCTTCGTGAAGACGATGAAACGCGACTACGT
>NZ_CABVPW010000098.1:0-2952 GCF_902499025.1 Burkholderia lata
AGGTCATGAACACGATATCTCTAACGCACCGCTCGCAAAGCCCGTTTACACCGTTCCCAAATTCAACAGCCTGCTAGGCACTGCTGGGCATCAAGACCGTGTTCCGCCTGCCGCTGCGCGAGCTGCAAGGCTTCGCGCAAAGCCTGCGCGAGCTGGCTTTCGCCACCTTGCCCGTGCCGAATTACACGACGCTCTGCCGCCGTGCGCAAACGCTTGAGGTCCAACTGCCGATCGTTGACGACGGCGAGCCGATCCATCTGATGGTCGACAGCACCGGCGTGAAGGTCTACGGCGAAGGCAAATGGAAGGTGCGCCAGCACGGTTACTCGAAGCGCCACACGTGGCGCAAGGTGCATCTCGAGCTCGACGCGAATACCGGTCAGGTGCGCGCCACGTTGATGACGCATCAGGACGTCGCCGACGGTGACGTCCTCGCCGAACTGCTCGACCAGATCCCGGACGACGAGCTGCTCGATGTCATCGGCGGTGACGGGGCCTACGACACCAAGCCATGCCGTGCCGCGATCGCCGCGCGCGGTGCAACGCCATCGATCCCGCCGCGCGAAGGCGCTGCTCATTGGCCCGAGAACACGTCGGGCGCGACATGGCTCAACGACGCGGTCGATGCGATTGCTCGACTCGGCCGCCGCGAATGGAAGAAGGACAGCAGCTACCGTCGGCGCTCGCTCGCGGAGAACGCAATGTATCGCTTCAAGACGCTCATGGGTAACTGCCGGTGGGCGCGACGCACCGAATCGCAGGCAACCGAGGTTGTCATCCGCGTGGGCGTGCTGAACCGCATGGCGGACCTTGCACGTCCGCAATCCGTCTAGGAACGAAAAGGCTTAGGGCGTGTTCACACTATCGAAGAGTTTCGATAATCAGGGCGAAGTTGATTGAGGCAATGAACATCAAGTCGAGCTTGTCGACGCGCGAGAAGATGCGACGAAAGCCCTTCAATCGACGGAACAGCCGCTCGACTTCGTTGCGACGCTTGTACATTTCCCTGTCGTACTCCCAAGGTTCGACGCGAGTACTTAACGGAGGTGCGACGGGGATGAATCCGAGATCGAGCGCGAGTTGTCGAGTCTCGTTGCCTTCGTACGCCTTGTCCATCAACAGATGCAGCGGCCGATTCGTCGGCCCAAGTCGTTCGAGCAGTGCACGCCCCTGCGGTGCATCGCCGGCTTGACCAGGCGACAGTGCGAACGTTATGGCTGTTCGAGCATCCGCGGCAACCATATGAACCTTGGTTGTCCATCCTCCGCGAGACTTGCCGATGGCTTGGGGTCCATTTTTTAACGCACCGGTACCGTCAGGATGAACCTTCACGATCGTGCTATCCAGCGACATCGCTTCAATCCGAACGCGAATGATCTGAGCGCGCTGCTACTCCGTGAACACTCGGTCCAATACGCCATTGCGAGACCAACGGTTCATGCGCGTGTAGATCGTGTGCCAGCGTGACCTTCCTGACTTCTTCGGGCCATCTCAATCTTGGAGAACGGCCTCGGTTGCGTCAGTTGAAAAATACTGCTGCTTGAACTCGTCGGGCGTCAGGTACACCAGACTTGAATGCGGCCGGACGGTGTTGTAATGACGCCTCCATTGTTCGATCACGACCGTAGCTTCGGCGCGCGTCCGAATCCATTCGAGGCTCAGGCACTCGTCGCGGAATTTGCCGTTGAAGCTCTCGTCCGCACCATTTTTCCAAGGCTTGCCAGGATCGCTGAGCGCCATTTCCATCCCGGTATCCGCTGCCCACTTCAGGATAGGTCGCGACACGAGCTCCGGGCCATTATCGGAGCGAAGGTAGCGTGGCGCTCCGTGAACGCTGACCAGCTTCGACAGAACCTCGATGACCCGCCCGGAACGGACCGATCCCGCAACATCGATGGCCAAGCACTCTCGTGTGTATTCATCGATCACCGTCAGGCATTTCAGTTGCTGGCCGTTGGCGCAGGCGTCAAATACGAAGTCGTACACATGCCGAGCCGCCGTCGCTGGCTGGGACCGAGGACGAAGGACTGACACGCGTCTGCGCGGACGCTTGAGAGGCATCTGTAGCCCCGCAAGGCGCCAAAGCCGCCACGCACGATCCGCGCTCATCGGATGGCCTTGCCGCTCCAGAAAGATCTGGATCCGCCGGTATCCGTTGCAAGGATATTGCGCCGATAAAATGCTCATCTGGGCGGCGCCAATTATCTTGGCCGGTCGTTGACGATTGTTTTGTCCGGTGGTGAGGAGTCGCAGGCGGCGTAGCCGCCGGAGACGACGAGCCACCGGCAGCGCAGCGTCGGCGGGGCTGTAGGATGGGCTGATCGAAGCTTAAAGAAGAAGCGGTCGGCTCATGTCTGGAACCCGCATCACCGACCAACAGGTTCGTCTCCATATGAACAAGCGCAAACACCATCCGCGGGGAGTCGTGGCCGTAAGACTGGCATCAGCGTGCGTACGGCACGCCGCATCGAGCGCGATGACACGTTGCCATCCCAGAAGCCGCGGCATTCGTGGCGCACCCGTCCCGATCCGTTCGTCGACGTCTGGGATAGCGAAGTCGTGTCGCTGCTGCGCAACGCGCCCCACCTGATAGGCATCACGGTCCAGCGCAAGCTGCGGGATGATCATCCGGATTGGTATCCCGATAGCATGCGGCGCACACTGGAGCGGCGTATTCGCCAGTGGCGAGCGCTTGAGGGCCCTACCCAGGGGGTGCTCTTCCCCCAGGAGCATCAACCCGGCGTGCGCGGACGGTCGGACTTCACCGATATGAGCAAGCTGTGCGTAACGATCGGCGGCACCCCGTTCGGCCGCAGGCTGTATTACTTCGTACTGAGAGCATGCGAACATGGTTGAGGGTGGTGAGAGTTTCTATCAGGCTGTTGAATTTGGGAACGGTGTAAACGGGCTTTGCGAGCGGTGCGTTAGAGATATCGTGTTCATGACCTTGAG
>NZ_CABVPW010000099.1:0-2855 GCF_902499025.1 Burkholderia lata
ATGTTCTTCACATAGTCAGCGTGGCCCGGGCAGTCGACGTGTGCGTAGTGGCGGTTAGCCGTTTCGTACTCGACGTGCGCCGTGTTGATCGTGATGCCGCGCGCCTTTTCTTCCGGTGCCGCGTCGATCTGGTCGTATGCCTTCGCTTCGCCGCCGAACTTCTTCGTCAGAACCGTCGTGATCGCTGCCGTCAGCGTCGTCTTGCCGTGGTCAACGTGACCAATCGTACCAACGTTCACGTGCGGCTTGGTCCGCTCGAATTTACCCTTGGCCATTTTCGACTCCCAAAAGGAATTTCACAGGTTGCGCCGCGCGCAAACAAGACACTGACTTTGTACTGCTGGTGCCCATGGGCAGGATCGAACTGCCGACCTCTCCCTTACCAAGGGAGTGCTCTACCACTGAGCCACATGGGCGCTTTACGCTTCAACTTCGCGGTCTGGAGCGGGTGAAGGGAATCGAACCCTCGTCGTAAGCTTGGAAGGCTTCTGCTCTACCATTGAGCTACACCCGCACGGGCCACAAACGATTCCTTACCGCTCACTGCGCTGATAATCTTGGTGGAGGAGGTTGGATTCGAACCAACGTAGGCGTAAGCCAACAGATTTACAGTCTGCCCCCTTTAGCCACTCGGGCACCCCTCCGTAGAGAACTGACGATTATGGGGGTGCATCGCACATCTGTCAAGCACATCCGGAAGATTATTTTCACTCTCTTCCCGACACCCGCTTAACCACCGATCTCCCGCCCTTGCCCGGCTAAGGCAAGCATGGGTGCTACCGATCAGTGCCACATCTTCGTCAGACTCCGCCCTCAACGTCGATCTGCATCTACGCTGAAAACGAAAGACCGCCATCATACGACCTCTTTAGCACTCTGCCAAGCGGGTAAACGAAAATTTCCGCAAATTTCGTGCCGGGCGGGTTCATTCGTCTGTTTCCGATATCTCGCAAGGCGCCATTTTCAGCATCACGGGTATCCGGACCGATTCGCAGACGATGTCCGTGACAAGGCTTTCGCGCACGCTCCGGCAACTGCATCCGATCTTTGACCGACGCTTCCGACGGGAAATCGTGGATGCGGCCCGACTTTTGTCGACTTCAGCGACAGGCACGATACCATCCCGGGCTACCTACCCGCCTCTGGTTCGGATCCTCATGCGCCTGCTCGTCCTGTTGATGGCCTTCATGACTTTGACCGCTCAGGGCGCCGGTCCGGCAGACACCCGGTGTCGCTCGAGCACAATCGCCAGGGTCCGCCAGCAGGCTCTGGCTGACAGCCATGCCCCAGGACGCGCAGCGGCAACCGCATCGCTCGCCGCATACAGCCGATTGAAGCCCGCGCTCGATGCGGGGTGCCTCGGTTCGGCAGATATCGGTTCGACCGCGGCGCGCCCGTGGAGCCAGGATGCGATCGCCTATGCGTGGCTGCTCAGCGATGCTTCCATGTACCTCGTCGGTGCTAGCGCCGGCGATGGCACATCGCCAAATGAATCCGGCAGCCCAGCCTGCATCGACGTATTGCAACCACTACTTAGCGACGACCTGCGACCCCACCCCGGGCTGCCGCGCAGGCTTGTCGAAGCAATCTCGGCAAACATTCTGCAGTGCGCCGCCCACTGCGCCTCGCCGTCGTGCAAACCGACCAACGTCAGCATCTGGTCAGCCTATCGCAGTGAATCCCCGGCATACACGCGACATCCCGTATGCCCGTACGATGCCCACCTCGTGCAGCTGGGCACCAATACCTGCGTAGGATTCGACGCCGGCGCGTTCTCCGCAGCGCATCCACTCGAAGACGCCGGAAATCTGGCGTGCGACAGCCAGCCTTCGGTGTCTACCGGTCGTTGCCCTGCGTTGGTCGTGCTAACCCGAGATCACGGGCGGAACACGACGCGCCGGTTTCCGCCTGGCGACGGCTCCGCACTCGGCGATCCGAGTACCGCATGCGCGGTGCGATCGACCGGCGTCAACACCGGTGGCACGCGCTTCGCGCTAATGGGCGAAGGGCGAGACTGCTTTGGCGGCACCGCCTATTCACTCATTGAAGAAATCTATGTGTTGCGCGACGGACAGCCCGTGCTCGTCAAAAGGAACAGCGCGGATTTCTGAGGCTATCCGGTTCATGGACTCGCAGGGACCCGGTTCGCGCTACGCACCGATCCTCTCCATCCGGCGGGTTCCACACGCCCGCCTCCTCGCGCAGGTTGACTTGAGCGGAGATGCGACGAATTGAGATACAAAAATCTCGGTATGACTACACGATGCCATCCCGGGTGATATCCCACTTGGCACGATCGATGGACAACGGTCGTCCACCCCCTCGAGGCAAGAACACGCCAAAACATCCGATAGACGCGACCTGTTGCCAGATCATGCTGACGGCTCACGTGATGACGGAAGCCGTGAAACATGCCCGATAGGCGCGGAATTGCAATGGTGATTTTTGACCGAAGATGAGCTCAATACGCCAACGAACGGCGCCTGATAGCCGACAATCGAGTAGCCGACGATGCCACACCGGGCCCACGTACCTCGACGCTCAAATCTGCGTCGAGAGGTAGTCAGGTATTGATGGAGTCGCTACTCCACCTGGCCGTCATTGCCGTGAGCAGCGGGGATGGATGTTTGAATGTGGGTTCCAGTCAGCGCAAGCTGTCAGCGCGGGGCCGACTCGATCGGTTTGATCAGCGGTGCAGAGCTGCGGATCGCTCGAGAACGGCAAGCGCCTAAATTGGCGCATTCGGCGCCCAGCTCCGGCCAGGCCACCTACCCCGACTCCGCTGCGCATTTTTGCCGTGCCAATGCAAAAACCCCCGCCTTTCGGGCGGGGGTTCCTGGCTTAGGGAGCCTGAC
>NZ_CABVPW010000100.1:0-2643 GCF_902499025.1 Burkholderia lata
TGTTCGAACGTCGATGCCTGCGTGGTGAGATCGCGCGTCGTTTGCGCCAGTGCGTCGCAGATTTCCTGCTGACGGCCGGCGCTGTGTACACCTGCGCGCTGCCATTCGTCGCCGAGCTTCGCCGCCATCGCGGCCAGCGAATCGTTCCATGCGGCGACGCGCTGTTCGTCGCGCGCCGCCAGGTCGGTCTGCAGCCCCGCGTGCGACTCGCGCATCGCGGCGAGCGTCGCGCCCGAATGGCGTTCGAACGTCGCGGCGGCGTCGCCCAGCGCACGCGCATGCTGGCCGGCCAGCGTCTCGCCGACCTGCTCCTGGCGCGACAGCGCATCGCGCCATGCGTCCGACAGGCGGCTTTCAGTCGATTCGAGGCGCGTCGCCACGCCGTCGAGCAGATCCGTCGAACGCTGCGTGAAGGTGTCGGTGAACTGGCCGAGCGTCGTCTGCAACTGCTGCGCGACGGCATCGCCCGCGCGTCGCTGTTCGTCGAGCGCGCGGTTCCAGACGGCCGTCACGTTGCCGGTGGTCTTCTCGAAGCCTTCCGTCAACCCGTCGAGCTGACGCTGCACGGCGCCCGTCACGGTATCGCGCAGCGCGGCCATCTCCTGCGCGAGCCCCGTCATCGTCGCGGCGACGACCGGCTGCAGCGCGGCACCGGCCACGCGCGCGCTTTCGGCGGCGCTTTCCTTCAGCGCGTCGCCGACATTCGACGCGAGGCCCGCATACGCGCGCTCGGTCCGGTCGAAAAACGCCTGCTGGCTGTCGATCTGGCGATCGTGCAACGCGACGCTGCGCGCCTCGAGCGTCGTCATCATCGTCTGCAGGCGGTCGACCAGCGCCGGCATCACGTCGGCCTGGCGCTGCAGCAGCTGGAACGATTCGTCGCGCTGGTGCGCGGACGAATGCACGCGCAACGTCGTCGCGATCTTCGCGTCGAGCTGCTGGGCCGCGTCGATCCGCTCGCGGCGCACGAGCGCGGACAGCAGCCCGAGCATCGCGGACGTCGCGACGCCGGCGATCGACGTGCCGAACGCGAACCCGAGGCCCTTCACCGGCGCGATCAGCGACGCGCGAATCGCGTCGAGATCGGTCGCGCTTTCGAGCGCGGCGCCCGTGCCCTTCAGCGTGACGACCATCCCGAGCAGCGTGCCGAGCATGCCGAGCAACACGAGCAGGCCGACGAGGTAAGGCGTGAGCGACGGGCCCGGCAGCGCGACGCGCGCGCCCTCGACCCGCGCCCGCACGGCGCCGCGCAGCCCCGGATGCAGCGTGTCGAGCCACGTGTCGAGCTTCGCGGGCGGCTCGGTGAGGCCAGCGACCGCGTGCGACAGCGTGGCGGTGGCCTGCCGGTAGCGCAGCAGCTCCCATGCGCCGGCGACATAGCACGCGGCGATCAGCAGCGTGACGGCCGACGCCAGCGGGTTCGACGCGACATAGCCGACGCCGATCCAGCCCACAGCGAGCAGACCGGCGACGAAGACAACGAGATCAAGGCGAATTCTGGACATAGCGTGTTGATTAGCTGGTGCGAAGGGCCGCGAGCAGCCCGTCTACCGTTTGAAACCGGACTTCGAGTTCGGCAAGCAGGATGCTTTGCATCTCGTCGCGAAACGTATCGAGCCATGCGCCGGGCACGACCGCCGCGACGGCCGTGCGGTCGGCCACCACCGCGCCGTCATCGGCCGGGTCGGCCGTGGCTGCGGCCGCGGATTCGGCATCGGCCAGCGCCTGCCGTTCCGCGTCGCGCAGCCGCCCGAAACGGGTGCCGAGCAGCGCGGGGATGGCCGACAGCAGGCTGCGCTCGCGCGCGCCGAGCACGCGCTCCATGATCGCGTCGAGCGTCGCGAGCCGCGCCATCCCGGACGAGCGTGCGGCGACCGCGACCCGCAGGCGGCCGCGCAACTGGCCGATCGCCGTTTCCATGTCCTGCTGCAGGGACAGATAACGCTGGCGAAAGTCGGCGAAATCGGCCGTGTCGGCGGCCGGCGGCGGCGGATCGCCGGGCCGGCGCCGCGCACGCGGCCGGTTGGTGGCCGTGATCGCCTGCGCGAGCTCGTGGCGCACGCGCGCGCAGTCGCGCTCCGCGTCGTAGCCGCGCACGCCGGCCGCGACGCCGGGCGGGCTCGCGTTCAGCGCGGACGACAGCGTGATCGCGTCGGTCCAGCCGAGCCACTGGCTCAGCCGGTCGGACAGCGTCTGCGGGGATTCCGCGACGTCGGCATCGGCCAGGCGCGCGAGCAGCCGGACGAGCGCCGGGCCGCTCAGCGCCGGGCGCGGAGGTGCTTGCACCATGCTGCAAACCGTCAAAAAAGGCAGCAGTTTACACGTCGCCGGGAGGTCGGCCGCCAGAATCGGGGAAGCGGCGCCGTTCGGCACGGCGCGCGGCACACGCGAAGGCCCGCCGCGCAAGGCTTGGCGGCCGGCTGAAGGGCTGCGGCGACGGTCCTGCCACGCCCCTGCCCCTGCCCCTGCTCCTGCCCCTGCCCCTGCTCCTGCCCCTGCTCCTGCTCCTGCTCCTGCTCCTGCTCCTGCTCCTGCTCCTGCTCCTGCTCCTGCTCCTGCTCCTGCTCCTGCTCCTGCTCCTGCTCCTGCTCCTGCTCCTGCTCCTGCTCCTGCTCCTGCTCCTGCTCCTGCTCCTGCTCCTGC
>NZ_CABVPW010000101.1:0-2462 GCF_902499025.1 Burkholderia lata
AAGGGGTGACGGCGTACCTTTTGTATAATGGGTCAGCGACTTACGTTCAGTAGCAAGCTTAACCGTATAGGGCAGGCGTAGCGAAAGCGAGTCCGAATAGGGCGTTCAGTTGCTGGGCGTAGACCCGAAACCAAGTGATCTATCCATGGCCAGGATGAAGGTGCGGTAACACGTACTGGAGGTCCGAACCCACTAACGTTGAAAAGTTAGGGGATGAGCTGTGGATAGGGGTGAAAGGCTAAACAAACTTGGAAATAGCTGGTTCTCTCCGAAAACTATTTAGGTAGTGCCTCGTGTCTCACCTTCGGGGGTAGAGCACTGTCATGGTTGGGGGGTCCATTGCGGATTACCCCGCCATAGCAAACTCCGAATACCGAAGAGTGCAATCACGGGAGACAGACATCGGGTGCTAACGTCCGGTGTCAAGAGGGAAACAACCCAGACCGCCAGCTAAGGTCCCCAAATATAGCTAAGTGGGAAACGAAGTGGGAAGGCTAAAACAGTCAGGAGGTTGGCTTAGAAGCAGCCACCCTTTAAAGAAAGCGTAATAGCTCACTGATCGAGTCGTCCTGCGCGGAAGATGTAACGGGGCTAAGCTATATACCGAAGCTGCGGATGCGTGTTTACACGCATGGTAGGAGAGCGTTCCGTAAGCCTGCGAAGGTGCGTTGAAAAGCGTGCTGGAGGTATCGGAAGTGCGAATGCTGACATGAGTAGCGATAAAGGGGGTGAAAGGCCCCCTCGCCGTAAGCCCAAGGTTTCCTACGCAACGTTCATCGGCGTAGGGTGAGTCGGCCCCTAAGGCGAGGCAGAAATGCGTAGCTGATGGGAAGCAGGTCAATATTCCTGCACCATTGTTAGATGCGATGGGGGGACGGATCGCGGAAGGTTGTCCGGGTGTTGGAAGTCCCGGTCGCTGCATTGGAGAAGGCGCTTAGGCAAATCCGGGCGCGGAATTCAAGGGTGTGGCGCGAGCTCCTTAGGGAGCGAAGCAATTGGAAGTGGTTCCAAGAAAAGCCTCTAAGCTTCAGTCTAATGATGACCGTACCGCAAACCGACACAGGTGGGCGAGATGAGTATTCTAAGGCGCTTGAGAGAACTCGGGAGAAGGAACTCGGCAAATTGGTACCGTAACTTCGGGATAAGGTACGCCCTTGTAGCTTGATGCCCCTGCGGGCAAAGGGTGAAGGGGTTGCAATAAACTGGTGGCTGCGACTGTTTAATAAAAACACAGCACTCTGCAAACACGAAAGTGGACGTATAGGGTGTGACGCCTGCCCGGTGCCGGAAGATTAAATGATGGGGTGCAAGCTCTTGATTGAAGTCCCGGTAAACGGCGGCCGTAACTATAACGGTCCTAAGGTAGCGAAATTCCTTGTCGGGTAAGTTCCGACCTGCACGAATGGCGTAACGATGGCCACACTGTCTCCTCCCGAGACTCAGCGAAGTTGAAGTGTTTGTGATGATGCAATCTACCCGCGGCTAGACGGAAAGACCCCATGAACCTTTACTGTAGCTTTGCATTGGACTTTGAACCGATCTGTGTAGGATAGGTGGGAGGCTATGAAACCGGAACGCTAGTTTCGGTGGAGCCGTCCTTGAAATACCACCCTGGTTTGTTTGAGGTTCTAACCTTGGCCCGTGATCCGGGTCGGGGACAGTGCATGGTAGGCAGTTTGACTGGGGCGGTCTCCTCCCAAAGCGTAACGGAGGAGTACGAAGGTACGCTAGGTACGGTCGGAAATCGTGCTGATAGTGCAATGGCATAAGCGTGCTTAACTGCGAGACCGACAAGTCGAGCAGGTGCGAAAGCAGGTCATAGTGATCCGGTGGTTCTGTATGGAAGGGCCATCGCTCAACGGATAAAAGGTACTCTGGGGATAACAGGCTGATACCGCCCAAGAGTTCATATCGACGGCGGTGTTTGGCACCTCGATGTCGGCTCATCTCATCCTGGGGCTGTAGCCGGTCCCAAGGGTATGGCTGTTCGCCATTTAAAGAGGTACGTGAGCTGGGTTTAAAACGTCGTGAGACAGTTTGGTCCCTATCTGCCGTGGGCGTTGGATATTTGAAGGGGGCTGCTCCTAGTACGAGAGGACCGGAGTGGACGAACCTCTGGTGTACCGGTTGTCACGCCAGTGGCATCGCCGGGTAGCTATGTTCGGAAGAGATAACCGCTGAAAGCATCTAAGCGGGAAACTCGCCTTAAGATGAGATATCCCTGGGGACTAGATCCCCTTGAAGGGTCGTTCGAGACCAGGACGTTGATAGGTCAGGTGTGTAAGCGCAGTAATGCGTTCAGCTAACTGATACTAATTGCCCGTAAGGCTTGATCCTATAACAAGTCTGTCTCGCGCTGATTACAGCGCGTCGGACTGGTTGATTCTCGTGTGTGATACACACAACTCAAAATTACTGCTTCTTCCAAGATTGGTTGTGCTGCGAAGCCAGCACAACAACCC
>NZ_CABVPW010000103.1:0-1619 GCF_902499025.1 Burkholderia lata
TCAGATCTGGCACGAAGCAGCGCTACGGCGCTGGGAAACGCTGGAGATCCTGAACGAATGGGTCGCTGGTCAGTGTCGTGAGGCGTGGCACATGCGGCACCCGCAGTGGCCTGAGCTGACAGTCGAGGATGTGCTGCAGGACGAGCGTACCCGGCTGATGCCCAATCCACGGCCGTTCGACGGCTACATCGAGCAGACCCTGCGAGTCTCGTCGACCAGCCTGATTCACTTCCAACGCAACCGCTACAGCGTGCCCACCGAGTACACGAACCAGTTGGTGAGCGTGCGCTGCTATCCGGCATATCTCAGCGTCGTCGCCAACGCCCAGGAGATCGCACGCCACGAACGCAGCTTCGAGCGGCACATGACCTTCTACGATTGGCGCCACTACGTCACGCTGGTCGAGCGCAAACCCGGCGCACTGCGCAACGGCGCACCGTTCATCACGATGCCGCAGCCGCTGCAACTGCTGCAGCGGCATCTGCTGAAACACCCGGGCGGCGATCGCGTCATGACGCAGGTGCTCGCTGCGGTGCGCGAACACGGGCTCGATGCGGTGCTGCTCGCCGTACAGGCTGCGCTGGATTCAGGACGCCCCAGCGCAGAGCACGTCCTGAACGTGCTGAGCCGGCTGAAGGCGCCCGTCACGAATGGCAGCCTCGCCACGACGAAACTCCAGCTCAAGGAAGAGCCCGCGGCCGACGTGAACCGTTACGAGACGCTGCGTGCCAACCCACCGGAGGATCGTCATGTCTAACGATATCGCGGCCCAGCTCAAGGGTCTTAAACTGCACGGCATGGCGAGCACGTGGCCGGAGCTGCTCGCGCAGTCGCGCCACACTGACTTCGAGCCGGAGCGCTTCATGAAGCAGCTGTTGATGGCTGAAACCGCCGAACGGCAGGTGCGCTCGATCGCCTATCAAATGACCGCTGCGCGCTTCCCGGCCCACCGCGACCTGAAGGGCTTCGACTTCGCGCAGGCACACGTCGACGAAGCGCTGGTGCGCGAACTGAGCGAGCTGTCGTTCCTCGAAAGCGCGCACAACGTCGTGTTCATCGGTGGTCCGGGCACTGGCAAGACGCACCTCGCCTCAGCGATCGGAATCGAAGCCGTACAGCGCCACGGCAAGCGTGTGCGCTACTTCTCGACCGTCGAGCTGACCAACGCCCTGGAGCAGGAGAAGTCCATCGGCAAACAAGGCCAGATCGCCCACAAGCTGATGTACGTCGATCTGGTGATTCTCGATGAGCTGGGCTATCTGCCGTTCAGCCAGACCGGCGGTGCATTGCTGTTCCATCTGCTCTCAAAGCTTTACGAGCACACGAGCGTCGCGATCACGACCAATCTCAGCTTCGGCGAGTGGGCGAGCGTGTTCGGGGATGCAAAGATGACGACAGCGCTGCTGGACCGCGTCACCCATCACTGCCACATCGTCGAAACGGGCAATGAATCGTGGCGCTTCAGGACCAGTTCTGCCAAGGCAAAGACAACAAGAAAAAGAGCAGCAAAACCAGCGGGTAACGAAGAGTTATCCACACCGGAATAGATGTACTACGCTGTCTCAGGGTGGGTCAGATTTAGATGAAATCGGTGGGTTAAGACTCGGTGGAAATCAACA
>NZ_CABVPW010000104.1:0-1507 GCF_902499025.1 Burkholderia lata
CCAGCTGTCCACGTGGACACGTAGCATCAGAGTGCAGCGATTTCTACACAAGGGCGCCGTTATTCGATCGCTTACGAAAATCCGGCCAATCTGGATCTTGAAGTCGTTTGGGACTACGGGAACTTTGTCGATGCTGGGTGGGCGAAAAACGAAGATTTTGTCTCCGGCGCGCGTCGCACACAGACGTACCTAATCGCGACCGAGGGTACGTCCGACACACACATCCTGAAGCGCGGCTTCGCGCTTCTCCGGCCGGATATCGAGGACTTTTTCCGGTTCATCGACGTTGAAGACCGACACCCATTCTCCGGAACGGGCAACTTATCGAAGTTTGCCGAAGGGCTGGTCAAGATTGACGTTCACAACCGGGTTGTCTTCCTCTTCGACAACGACGCTGAAGGAATCGACACATTTCGTAGTCTGCAGCGCTTCATGTTCCCGGTGAACATGCGAGCAATGGTGCTACCTGACGTGGAGGAACTGCGTAATTTCCCGACACGAGGACCGAGTGGCGTCGAAAATGCCGACATCAATGGCCGCGCCGCAGCCATCGAGTGCTATTTGGACCTGCGGTTGAAAGATCGTCCACCTCCACAGGTGACCTGGACCAACTACAAAGAGTCACTGGGAATCTACCAGGGCGCACTCGACTTCAAGGACACTTACGCCAAAGCGTTCTATACCGCTACCCCGGATGCCATTGCATCGGGGACGTACGACTCAAGCAAGCTGCGCGTCGTGCTCGGGACGCTTTTCGCTCAATGCAGCGAAATGGCAACACGGATGCTTCGCCCCACTCAGGACTAGTATGTTGCGGACCTTCGAATGTCATCGCGCGACATCCGATGGCTGGCTGTAATCGGCCGATCTTCGCCTACGGACTGCTGAACAACTAGTGTCGGAAGGATTCGTTGAGGGCGAGCCACGCCTTCATATACCCACAGTCTGCACCAACACGAAATTTCTCAGATCGTCTTCAAGTAGAGAAAAATCTGATCATTTTCCTCCGTCACGATGCCTTGAGATATCGCGTCCACGTCGACTTGAACGCGCCTCCCTCGCGCACCTCCATGCACACATGCCCGTCGTAACGTTCGCTCTCTACTGCTGCATAAAAGATCAAGATAGGCCGAACGCAACGTGCGCGGAGTAACGTGAAGGTCCTTATGAGCGGATCGACTCTTCTCCCACTCGTGAAAGATCGACCAGATACCCCAAGCTGAGATTGCATCTTCCGAATCGAGATGAGTGATTAGCGGTGCATGTGCAAGAGGCCCCTTGCCAATAACGCCTCGGCGAAGCTGGCTGTAACGCTTCCATTGTCGAACAACGTGCTCCGGCAACCTCACTTGATGACCGTTGGCGCTTTCAGCCTCGATTGTGCCCGCACGAGTTAAATCACAAACTTTCAATTTCGCTAAGGTTGCTGGCTGTTGATGTCCGCACAGAACTGACCCACTAGAGCTGAAAATTTTCATCGAATTTTGACCCACGTGATTGAATGCCC
>NZ_CABVPW010000105.1:0-1498 GCF_902499025.1 Burkholderia lata
CAGCGCCTCGATGCCCATGCGCTTCATCAGCGTGCGCACGCGCCGGCGGCCGATCTCGTGTCCCTCGCGACGCAGCAGTCTTGCCAGCATCCGCGCGCCGGCAAACGGAAACTCCATGTGCAGTTCGTCGATCCGTCTCATCAGCAACTGATCGGCCTCGCTCATCGGCCGCGGCCGGTAATACGCGCTCGATCTTGCGATGCCGGCCAGCCGCGCTTGCTGCGAAACCGGCAGCGCATGCGTACGGTCGATCATCGCTTTGCGCTCAGCAAGCCCGCCTTAGTGAGCGCGCCTTCTAAAAAATCGTTCTCCAGAGCCAACTGACCGATCTTGGCATGCAGCGCCTTCAGGTCCACCGGGGGCTCGCTCGACGACGCCCCGGCTGTGCCGAACACGTCGGCCGCGTGTTCCTGCAACTGCCGTTTCCATTCCGTGATCTGGTTCGGATGCACATCGAACTGCTGCGCCAGTTCGGCCAGTGTCCGCTCGCCTTTGACCGCTGCCAGCGCCACCTTCGCTTTGAACGCCGCTGAGTGCGTCCGTCGGGTTCTCTTCGTCATCTTTCCGGTTCCTTTGCCAGCATTATCGCTGGCTCAAGACCCCGGCCGCTCCACTTATCCGGCTGTCTGAATTTGCGCGGCCACCTCTCCCTCACCATGGTACGACGACCCCTACTATGCCGGTGCTGGTCGTGCAGATGCCGCGATCTGCGCCACCTGATCAATACGGTCCACGATCTGACCGCACGCGGCGTGGGCCTGAAGGTGCTCGCCGGACATGGCGCGGCGATCGACACCACGACGGCGGCTGGCAAGCTTGTCTTCGGCATCTTTGCCGCACTCGCCGAATTTGAACGCGAACTGATCGCGGAGCGGAAGGTCGCCGGGCTGGCCTTAGCCCGTGCACGGGGCCGCAAAGGGGGCCGTCCGTTCAAGATGACCGCCGGTAAGCTCCGCCTCGCGATGGCGGTCATGGGCAAGCCCGAAACCAAGGTCGGCAAGCTGTGCGAAGAACTGGGCATCACACGGCAGACGCTTTACCGGCATGTCTCACCATCCGGCACACTTCGACCAGATGGCGAGAAGCTGTTGGCCAAGACCTGACGAGGCTCGTGATCCTTCGCAGAGTTCGACGTGGGGGCGCGAGCCGTAGGCTAAGCTCTGTATTTCGCGTACTGCTCCAGACTGTAGATACCTTCGGGGGTCGTGATGCCGTGCCGCTGCGCGACGGCCTGAACGTTTTCGCCGCGAATCACGGCGCGGCCCGCAGAGGCCGGAGCATTGCTGTCGATCGCGCGCTGCTCCAGATCGTGGATGCCCGTGGGGGTCGTAATGCCGTGCTGCTGCGCGACGGCCTGAACGTTTTCGCCGCGAATCACGGCGCCGCCCGCAGAGGCCGGAGCATTGCTGCGGATCGCGATATGTTCCAGTTCGTGGATACCTTCGGGGGTCGTGATGCCGTGCCGCTGCGCGACGGCCTGAACGTTTTCGCCGCGAAT
>NZ_CABVPW010000106.1:0-1352 GCF_902499025.1 Burkholderia lata
CAGGCTGTTGAATTTGGGAACGGTGTAAACGGGCTTTGCGAGCGGTGCGTTAGAGATATCGTGTTCATGACCTTGAGCGGATGAGCCGATGCGTGGAATGGACGAGATGCAAGAACCGCTGTTCACGACGGTGAAGCTGGAGGACTTCGTGCCGGCGGATCACCCGTTGCGGCCGCTTCGGCTGCTGGTCAATCAAGCGTTGAAGCGGCTCAACGGGCTGTTCGGCACGATCTATGCTGACAGCGGTCGCGCCTCGATTGCGCCGGAGAAGCTGCTGCGTGCGTTGCTGCTGCAGGTGTTTTACTCGGTGCGCAGCGAGCGCATGCTGATGGAGCAGATGCGCTACAACCTGCTGTTTCGCTGGTTCGTCGGCTTGGCCATCGAAGACGCCGTCTGGGACCACTCGGTATTCTCGAAGAACCGCGACCGGCTGCTTGAGCACGAAGTGATCGAGGCGTTCTTTACCGAAGTCATGAGCTTGGCGGACAAGCAAGGGTTGCTGTCCAGAGAGCACTTCTCGGTCGATGGCACACTGATCCAGGCGTGGGCCAGTCACAAGAGCTTCCGTCCCAAGGGCGGCTCGGACGATCCGCCGGCCGGCGGCGGACGTAATGCCGACACGGACTGGAAAGGCAAACGGCGCAGCAACGACACGCACGAGTCGAGCACGGATCCGGACGCCCGGCTGTTCAAGAAGAGCAAAGGCACGCCGTCCATCCTGTGCTACCACGGTCACATCCTGATGGAGAACCGTTCGGGCTTGGTGGTCGGCGCCGTGGTGAGCCATGCCGACGGCTTCGCCGAACGCGCCAATGCATTGCGCCTGCTCGATTGCGTGCCCGGTCGTCATGCCAAGACGCTCGGCGCCGACAAGGGCTACGACATTCGCGACTTCGTGCGGGACTGCCGTGCGCGCAAGGTAACGCCGCACGTCGCGCGCAATGACACGCATCAAGGCGGCAGCGCGATCGATGGCCGCACCTCGCGGCACGCCGGCTACGGCATCAGCCAGATGAAACGCAAACGCATCGAAGAGCACTTCGGCTGGGGCAAGACTGTCGGCAGGATTCGACAGACCGTGTATCGGGGCGTCAAACGGGTCGACCAGCACTTCAAGTTGACGATGCTGGCGAGCAACCTGACTCGAATGGCGCGAATGCTGACGGTGGTGCAGCAAGGGGCCGTGCAATGAGCCGCCCGAGCGCGGCCGTCGCGCGGCAACGCGCCGGCGATCCCGCTCGCCAGCGGGGCAGCCACGACGATCTAT
The DNA here is from genome assembly GCF_902499025.1 of Burkholderia lata. Classification (GTDB taxonomy): domain Bacteria; phylum Pseudomonadota; class Gammaproteobacteria; order Burkholderiales; family Burkholderiaceae; genus Burkholderia; species Burkholderia lata_C. The sequence continues at coordinate 1,268 of NZ_CABVPW010000106.1, forward strand.
CGGCAACTCGGCGGCCAATCGCATACCAAATCCATTTAATCAGTGCCCCGGCCATCAAACCGCGGCGCTTTTCAACAGCCTGCTA
>NZ_CABVPW010000107.1:0-1262 GCF_902499025.1 Burkholderia lata
GCGGTGATGAACCGTGTCGAAGTAGCTGGCGAGGTCGCCCTCGATGACCCAGCGTCCGGCGACGCTTTGTTCACCACCATCCTGCAGCTGAAGCTTCACCGTGCGAATTGCATGATGTACGCTGCCGGCAGGTCTGAAGCCATATGAAACCGGATGGAAGTCGCTCTCCCAAATCGGCTCCATCGCCATCAGCATTGCCCGCTGCACAATCCGGTCCCGCAGGCTCGGAATGCCGAGTGGCCTGAGCTTGCCGTTCGCCTTCGGTATATACACGCGTCGCGCAGGCAGCGGACTATAGGAGCCCGCCAACAACTCTTCGCGTATCGTCGCCAGTTCATGCTGGAGTTTCGCTTCCATCATGCGTCTGTCGATCCCGTCCACGCCCGGCGTGCGAGCTCCGCTGGAGGCCAGCGTGATGCGAGCCGCTTCGCTCAGCCAATCCCTATCGGCAATCAGTCTCAGGAGTCGATCGAACTTGCGCTCTTTGTCCTCCGTCGACCATGCCGCCAGTTTGCTTTGCATTTCACTGATTATCAAAGGTCTTCACCTCACTACGGTCAGCTAATCAACCAAACAAACCACTTCAACTGCCTCCCTTCGCCATGTGGCCGGCTTTCCCGACCTCGGACTACTACGGAGGCTCCGCCAGCCTGCACGTCATCGGGGGCACACTCCCTTGGCATCCGTGCAGACCTTCCCCAGTTCACATGCTGGACTCAACGCATGGGCGAGGTTGCCTGTCGCAGTCTTTATCCTTGCTTGCCGCAAGTCGTCGCGAACACCACGGTCTAGCTGCGCGCTCCCCGTGGTGCCACGCTGACCGGCATTCGTATCCAGTCAACGCTCGTGCCGCCGGGCCATACGTGTGACCGGCAGCAGTTCGCGGCCTGTCCATAAAGCGGTGTGGGCAGGGGTGACATTTCAACCTTCAGATGCGGTTTAACAGGTTCGTGTTCCTCAACCGTCCCATGCTCAGCCTGGAGGCTCATCTTGGCGTAACCGCTTCGCCGCAAGCCCCGTTTCCCACGGACTACGTCACCTTGCCAGTGTCGGCAAGTCACCGCCGCTTCGGCTCACTTCCTCTCGCAGCAGAGGAACGGCATGCCCCGGTACTACAACGTCAACTCCTCCGGGTACTGCATTCCAGACATGCTTAAGCAGCTTCACCCCCATACGGGCGGGCTACGCTGGCTGGGCGTACCATACGTAAAATCCGACACCCAGAGCTGATTCGGTCGATCGGCCTTGAACTGCCGGTTCAC
>NZ_CABVPW010000108.1:0-1245 GCF_902499025.1 Burkholderia lata
GGATTCATGACTGGGGTGAAGTCGTAACAAGGTAGCCGTATCGGAAGGTGCGGCTGGATCACCTCCTTTCCAGAGCTATCTCGCGAAGTTGAGCGCTCACGCTTATCGGCTGTAAATTAAAGACAGACTCAGGGGTCTGTAGCTCAGTCGGTTAGAGCACCGTCTTGATAAGGCGGGGGTCGTTGGTTCGAATCCAACCAGACCCACCACCGTCTTGTGTGGCGGTACACACCTGAGGCATATCTGTACATGGGGGCATAGCTCAGCTGGGAGAGCACCTGCTTTGCAAGCAGGGGGTCGTCGGTTCGATCCCGTCTGCCTCCACCAATCACCAACGCTAAGTGCTTGGTTCATACCATTGAACCGAGAATTTTGCATTGGCGATTGAGCCAGTCAGATTGATGTGAGTAAAACCATATCGGCTGTCGTTCTTTAACAATCTGGAAGAAGTAAGTAATTTGGATAGCGGAAGCGTCTATGAGATGGACGTGAAAACTATCCGGGTTGTGATTGTATCGATGTATCTCAAGATGATTCGAACTCTATGTTTGACTCAATTGGAATACGGCACAAATGCGAGAACTCAACCTGTAACGAACTGTCGATGAGACAGACTCGTTATAGGGTCAAGCGAACAAGTGCATGTGGTGGATGCCTTGGCGATCACAGGCGATGAAGGACGCGGTAGCCTGCGAAAAGCTACGGGGAGCTGGCAAACAAGCTTTGATCCGTAGATGTCCGAATGGGGAAACCCACTCCTTTTGGAGTATCCATGGCTGAATACATAGGCCATGTGAAGCGAACGCGGTGAACTGAAACATCTAAGTAACCGCAGGAAAAGAAATCAACCGAGATTCCCAAAGTAGTGGCGAGCGAAATGGGATGAGCCTTGTACTCTTTATTTGTATTGTTAGCCGAACGCTCTGGAAAGTGCGGCCATAGCAGGTGATAGCCCTGTAGGCGAAAACAGTATGAAAGAACTAAGTGTACGACAAGTAGGGCGGGACACGTGAAATCCTGTCTGAAGATGGGGGGACCATCCTCCAAGGCTAAATACTCGTGATCGACCGATAGTGAACCAGTACCGTGAGGGAAAGGCGAAAAGAACCCCGGGAGGGGAGTGAAATAGATCCTGAAACCGCATGCATACAAACAGTCGGAGCCTCGAAAGGGGTGACGGCGTACCTTTTGTATAATGGGTCAGCGACTTACGTTCAGTAGCAAGCTTAACCGTATAGGGCAGGC
>NZ_CABVPW010000109.1:0-1187 GCF_902499025.1 Burkholderia lata
CCAGCAACCATCTTGAGACCGAACATGTCATGCGCAGTTGAAATCCGATTGCCAGCGCTGTCCCGTTCGAGCGATGGCGTTGAGCGTGATGAGCAGTTTGCGCATGCATGCGACGAGCGCGACCTTTTTGGGTTTGCCGGCGGCGACCAGTCTCAGGTAGCAGGCGCGGATAAGCGGATTGAAGCGCGTGGCGACCAGTGCGGCGACATAGAGTACGCGTCGCACGCTGGCGCGGCCGCCGAAGATATGACGCTGTCCGCGCAAGGTGCCCGAATCGCGATTGATTGGCGCAAGTCCGGCCAGACTGGTGATCTGCTTGCGCGTGAGGTGTCCGAGTTCGGGCAACTCCGCGATGAGTGTGCTGGCGGTAGTCGGGCCGACGCCCTTGACCGATTGCAGCAAAGCCGACAGGTCGGCGTAGCGCTCCTGAAGTACGTGCTGGACGTCGTTATCGATGTCGGCCAACTGACTGAGCAGTGCCTCGATCATGGCTTCGATGCTTGTGCGGGCGCGTTCATGGGCCACGGCCAGTCGCTGCCGCTCGGAAACCAGCATGGCGACCAGTTGCCGACGGCGGGTGACGAGTGCGACGAGTTCCCGTTGTTCCTCACTGGCCAGGGGCCGTGGCTGATGGCCTTGCGCATGCAATACGGCAGCGAACTCGGCCAGTGCACGCGCGTCAAGGCGGTCGGTCTTGGCCAGCCGCCCCATGGCTCGCGCGAAATCACGGGCCTGGCGCGGATTGATGACCGAGACGGGCAAACCCGCACCGGCCAACGCCACTGCACAGGCCCGCTCGTAGCCGCCCGTGGCTTCAAGTATGACCAACGCAACTGTTTTGCGCCGCAACCAGCGCTGCAACTTTGCATGCCCGGCTTCGGTGTTCTCAAACGAGTGCGTGGAGGCGTCCGAGCAGCACACCTCGACGCTGTCCTTGGCGACATCGATACCTACAAAAACCGGTTGGCTCATGTTCATCGGCTCCCAGCCTTATAGATGCGAAATGAGATCAATCAACCATTCGGGATGGCGTTAAACGAGGCAGCCATGACACGCCTTGAGCTGGTGTTCGAGCTTATTGGCTCGCAGGAGACACAAGCTGTGCCACGGCCGCCAACCGGTAAAGCAGCCCGCCTGACGGCGGGCCACAACTGAAGTTTGAAGCAAATTGAAGATATAAGGAGACG
>NZ_CABVPW010000110.1:0-1163 GCF_902499025.1 Burkholderia lata
GCCTTCGTGTCCGCTCGGACACATCATGCCGAATTTCTCTACTTTTGAGCCGGACTATTTCTTGGGTCAGGGTCACCATCCATTACTCAACCTTCGCTTTCGGATTCGAGTTATTGATTCCCAAAGCCCCGCGGGTCTTTGACGGATGACCGATCCCGCCATCCTGCAACCAGTACCCCAGGCCCACGAATACAGTGCCTCCCGCCAGGTTGCCCAACGTGACGAACAGTTCATTGTGAATCGCGCCGACGAGCGTGATGCCGTCGGGATGCGGCGCGATGAGCGCGAGCGAGAACACGAACATGTTCGCGACGCTATGCTCAAAACCGCTCGCGACGAACGCGAAGATCGGCCAGAAGATTAGCCCGAGCTTCGCGCCGTCGTTCGAGGTGCGGGCCGCCATCCAGATCGCAAGGCAGACGAGCCAGTTGCAAAGCAGCCCCTTGGCGAACAGCGGCACCGCGGGCGTCGTAATCTTGATCTCGGCCGCCTTGAAAAACGTACTCGCGCCATCGTTCAACAATACTCCGCCGCCCGCGGCACACAGGATGATCGCGAGCAGCAGCGCGCCGAGCAGATTCCCGATCCAGCTCGCGACCCACACGGAAATCATCCCCCGCCATCCGGTTTCGCCGCGCAGCACCGAAAACGGCATATACATCGCGGTGCCGGTAAACAACTCGGAACCGGCGAAGACGACGATCGTCAGCGCGCAAGCAAAGACGGCGCCCATGATCAGGTGCGCGTACGCCGGATCGACGTGGGTGCCGACCGTGAACATCAGGATGTCGCCGAAGCCGATGTAGGCGCCGGCCATCGCCGCGCCAATGAGAAACGCGGACGGTGCCCGCACGAGCGTGGCCGACTTGTTCGCGCCCACTGTGGAAAATTTGTCGATGGTCTCTGCGTACATGAAAGGCTCCTGCGTGCGGCTTCCTTGCGGTCGTCCGGCATTTTTTCGCGCGTGGGATATCGCCGTCGTCCGGCAGCGTCTCATGGGGACGCCGGGCCAGCCGCTTGGGGCGGTGAGGTGCAGTGAATGTAGGCGGCCTCGCCGCAGGCGTCCAATGACTAATTCTCGTGGCCCTATCAGGCTGTTGAATTTGGGAACGGTGTAAACGGGCTTTGCGAGCGGTGCGTTAGAGATATCGTGTTCATGACCT
>NZ_CABVPW010000111.1:0-1078 GCF_902499025.1 Burkholderia lata
TTCCCGTGTGAAAGTAGGTAATCGTCAGGCTCCCTAAGCCAAGAACCCCCGCCCGAAAGGCGGGGGTTTTTGCATTTGCGCGACGCAAATGCGTGCGGAGTACTCGGCATGGATGCTTGTCGTGCTGCATGCGCTGATGCTTGCGATGCCGTCGAATGCCGAGAGAGCGGAGCGCAACTTTTCGTCTGTTGTGACGGTTGTTGAAGTTACTTGCAGCGCCGCCGCGAACCATTTGCACATAGGGCTGCTCTCGCCAGTTCAGCGCGCTGTAGTCGGGCGTGATGATGACCCTTCGGGAATCAAAATTGAACCGAAGATAGACGCGATCACCAGGCTTGAATCCGAACATCTCGAAATGCGCGTCGATGGCGCGCATCCACGGCATGTACGGTTGGCCATCCTGGGGAAGGTCAGGCTTGTTGCCGAGGGTCAGCTCAACCTCGGGATACTGTTTGAGCTTCTTGGGACGTGACTTACTATAGGCGTTAGCCATCTTCCGACTCCGTGTATGAGTTGGTTGTGGTCAGCGGGTCGTATGGGTGGCAGCCCATGCGGCCCGCGCTTTTTGTGGTGATGCTGTTTGAGTCTACCTAACTGGGTATCTCGAAATATGGAAAATCGGAGGAGTGGCCAAACGGCATAGCTTCTTGAGCTTCACCGCAAAAAAGCCACGGAACAGGTCTCGATATCGATGAAGGACGAGACCTGCGAAGCAATCAGGCCTGGAGACGTTGAACACTGGCAGACACATGATTCGCGCAGCTCAATGACGAAAGTGGACGGGATGCAGGGTAAGAACCCGACGGACAGCGTGGCATCGAAGCCGCGATACGCCTACCGCCGTTCGTTCTCTGAAACAGAACGATGCGGTCGCGGGAACATTCCGGTCGTGCCCCGGGGCGAAGTAACGAAGAACCCGATGGGCAGCCTGCGGAATCCAGTTATCGTACCGAGCGCCGTAGAAGGTCTCGAGTGTGAATGTTGTAGTCGGTGAGCACCAGTGTTGATGTCCGCACAGAACTGACCCACTAGAGCTGAAAATTTTCATCGAATTTTGACCCACGTGATTGAATGCCCT
>NZ_CABVPW010000112.1:0-993 GCF_902499025.1 Burkholderia lata
TTACTCGATGATCTTGGCGACGACGCCGGCGCCGACCGTACGGCCGCCTTCGCGGATTGCGAAGCGCAGACCTTCTTCCATCGCGATCGGAGCGATCAGCTTCACCGTGATCGACACGTTGTCGCCCGGCATCACCATTTCCTTGTCCTTCGGCAGCTCGATCGAGCCCGTCACGTCCGTCGTACGGAAGTAGAACTGCGGACGGTAGTTGTTGAAGAACGGCGTGTGACGGCCGCCTTCGTCCTTGCTCAGCACGTACACTTCAGCCGTGAAGTGCGTGTGCGGCGTGATCGAACCCGGCTTCGCCAGAACCTGGCCACGCTCCACGTCTTCACGCTTCGTGCCGCGCAGCAGGATACCAACGTTGTCGCCTGCTTGACCTTGGTCCAGCAGCTTGCGGAACATTTCAACGCCCGTGCAGGTCGTCTTCACCGTCGGCTTGATACCGACGATTTCGATTTCTTCGCCGACCTTCACGATGCCGCGCTCGACACGACCCGTCACAACCGTACCACGGCCCGAGATCGAGAACACGTCTTCCACCGGCATCAGGAACGCGCCGTCAACTGCACGCTCCGGCGTCGGGATGTACGTGTCCAGCGCGTCGGCCAGGCTCATGATCGCCACTTCGCCCAGCTCGCCCGTGTCGCCTTCCAGCGCCAGCTTCGCCGAACCCTTCACGATCGGCGTGTCGTCGCCCGGGAAGTCGTACTTCGACAGGAGTTCGCGAACTTCCATCTCGACCAGCTCGAGCAGTTCAGCGTCGTCCACCATGTCGCACTTGTTCAGGAACACGATGATGTACGGAACGCCAACCTGACGTGCCAGCAGGATGTGCTCACGCGTCTGCGGCATCGGGCCGTCAGCTGCCGAGCAAACCAGGATCGCGCCGTCCATCTGCGCTGCGCCCGTGATCATGTTCTTCACATAGTCAGCGTGGCCCGGGCAGTCGACGTGTGCGTAGTGGCGGTTAGCCGTTTCGTACTCGACGTG
>NZ_CABVPW010000113.1:0-899 GCF_902499025.1 Burkholderia lata
CCGAAGCGCGCCGCGTTCATCATGATGAACATGTATTCGAGGCCGCGGTTTTCCTCGCCGACCAGGTAGCCGATCGCGCCGCCGTGGTCGCCGTACTGCAGCACCGCCGTCGGGCTCGCCTTGATCCCGAGCTTGTGCTCGATCGACACGCAGTGCACGTCGTTGCGCGCGCCGAGCGACCCGTCCTCGTTGACCATGAACTTCGGCACGATGAACAGCGAAATGCCCTTCACGCCTTCCGGCGCGTTCGGCGTGCGCGCCAGCACCAGGTGGACGATGTTGTCCGCCATGTCGTGCTCGCCCCACGTGATGAAGATCTTCGTGCCGAACACCTTGTACGTGCCGTCGCCCTGCGGCTCGGCACGCGAGCGCACCAGCGCGAGGTCGGAGCCCGCCTGCGGCTCGGTCAGGTTCATCGTGCCGGTCCATTCACCGGAAATCAGCTTCGGCACGTAGCGCTGCTTCTGCTCGTCGGTGCCGGCCGTCAGCAGCGCCTCGATCGCGCCGTCGGTCAACAGCGGACACAGCGCGAACGACAGGTTCGATGCGTTGAGCATCTCGATGCACGGTGTCGCGATCAGCTTCGGCAGCCCCTGGCCGTCGTATTCGGACGGATGCTGCAGCCCCTGCCAGCCGCCTTCGACGAACTGGCGGAACGCTTCGCCGAAGCCCGGCGTTGCGGTCACGACGCCATCCTTCCAGCTGCTCGGGTTGCGGTCGCCTTCGACGTTCAGCGGGGCCAGCACCTCGCCGCAGAACTTCGCGGATTCGTCGAGCACGGCCTGCGCCGTGTCGTAACCGGCATCCTCGAAGCCCGGCAACTGCGCAACGGCGTCGATGCCGGCCAGTTCCTTCAGCACGAACAGCATGTCCTTGACGGGGGCGTTATAGCTCATGGT
>NZ_CABVPW010000114.1:0-819 GCF_902499025.1 Burkholderia lata
AAGGATCGGTGGGCGTGGAACTTCGCGATTCTCAAGCAGCGTCCTACTGTGCGAGAAAACCGGCAATGGAGGCCAGCAGTGGCCTACTGTCGGTATGCGGATGACTTCGTGATTGTGGTCAAGGGAACCCGCGAGCATGCCGAGGCGGTGCGCGAAGCGTGTCGTGGATTCCTCGAAGGTGAACTGAAGCTCACGCTGAATATGGAGAAGACCCATATCACGCACGTGAACGACGGCATCGTCTTCCTCGGTCACCGCATCATTCGCAAACGCGGACCACGCGGCCGCATGCGGCCGGTAACGACGATTCCGTGGGAGAAGTACCGGGGCTTTGCCGGGAGGCTGGTCAAGCAACTGTCGGGTAACTACGGCATAAATCGGATGGATCTGATGGAAAGCCTGAATCGGCAGATTGCCGGCTGGGCCGCCTTCTATCAATACACCGACTTCACGGCCACCATGTTCGGAAAACTGGACCGGACGGTCTTCTGGAAATTCGGATACTGGCTCGCGCGTAGGTATCGGCGCGGGTTCAGGTCGCTGATGCGCGACTATATCCGGGCACCGGAACCGGGGCAGGCCACGACATGGGTGCTGCAAGGCCAGAACAGTCGGGGTTGGTATGGGACGGTGGCGCTTCGGCGTCTTGTAACCAGTCGCAAGGGTCGATTCATGTGGCGTACGCCGTCGGAAAATCCGTACATCGCACGCGACGAGACACGCAACACCATCGAATCGCGCTATGCCGATGTCGCCTTTGCTATGAGCAACGCTTGAACGGAGAGCCGGATGCGCTGAGAGGTGCAAGTCCGGTTCGGG
>NZ_CABVPW010000115.1:0-695 GCF_902499025.1 Burkholderia lata
GGCGGCCAATCGCATACCAAATCCATTTAATCAGTGCCCCGGCCATCAAACCGCGGCGCTTTTCAACAGCCTGCTAGGCCCTCGCGACCGGATTGCAGAGCGCGCTATGGCAGGCGGGCGGCTGCCCGCGCGAACATCACTCTGACAGCCTTGTCGGCCGCCTTCAAGCTCCTGACCGAGCAGGAGGACTTTACGATGCGTTACGCAGCGCGGCTCGGTCATTACGGCATAGAGGGCATGCGCAATAATCGCAGCCTGGATCACGAGAACGGCAGCGTGGAATCCTCGTATCGGTATCTGAAGGAAGCGGTCGACCGGGCCTTGATGCAGCGCGGCCCTCGCGATTTCGCTGACTGTACCTCCTTCGACAAATTCGTACGCGAAGTGGTGATGCACCGGAACCGGCTCAACGCCGCGGTGTTTCGCATCGAGCGCGCACAACTGCAGGATCTGCCTGAACGTCGTACCACTGACTTCGTCGAGGAAGAGGCGCTCGTGACCCGCCGCAGCACGTTTTCGGTGCGCGGCATCCTGTACAGCGCACCGTCGCGCCTGATCGGCCATCGCCTGAAGGTGCGACTCTACAGTGACCGGCTCGACTGAACCACGCCGGGTTTGGTGGAGGCTCTAACTCTTGAGAGAATGGAGTCGTGAACAATAAGCCAAGCAAGCTTTCCCCGGAAGTTCAAAAGCGC
>NZ_CABVPW010000116.1:0-671 GCF_902499025.1 Burkholderia lata
GTTCCTCAAACTCGGTTGCTGCCTGATCTGCTGGAACACCCTCCGGCGCGCCGAACAGTCTTTATGAAACCGTCTCTTATGGTTATCCATGAGCCGCAGCGGCCAGAACTGCCCGCAAAGCCTTCTTCGGGCGCGGTGCCCAACTGGGTGCGTAGGTAGGCGTGCAGGACGTGCAGCGTCGATGCGACGCCGGGCAGATGCTTGGTCGCGCTGACCCCGCCGGGAAAGAAACCGATTTCTACTACGGGGGCGTCGGTGTCGGCATTGGCTTCGGACTTCGTCTCCCGAAGATCAAGCCTCCGAGATTTTCTCTGCCAGAGATCAAGATCCCCAAGATCGCCGGGCGCGAGGTCGAGGGTGCCGGCTCTGCTAAGTCCTTCGACAGCGCAGGCCTCATCTACATGGCGCCGGCGTTTCATGGAACGGAACTCGCCGAGTCCGATTTCTAGCGCGCCACGGTGTACGTCGACGGCGGCGTAGGCATCGGATACGGTAAGGCGGGATCGGCGATGATCCTCGGGATCAATTCCGCGCAGCTGGCCCTGGGGTTGTCGAATCCTGCGATGGCCTGGCTGGCCGAGATCGCCATTGCGTATGCGCCAGCGATTCTACTCATGGGCGGCACGACCGTTGGCTTGCAGGCGGGTGCCGGCGCCGGCATTCTCGTCGGC
>NZ_CABVPW010000117.1:0-654 GCF_902499025.1 Burkholderia lata
AGAGACGGTTTCATAAAGACTGTTCGGCGCGCCGGAGGGTGTTCCAGCAGATCAGGCAGCAACCGAGTTTGAGGAACGCACCGTGTATATCGGCACGTCGCTCGAAACGAATACGGAGGCGACGGAAGTGATGCAGCCAAGCATGCGTGCGTTCCACGACCCAGCGATATTTGCCAAGGCGACTGCCATGTTCGGTACGGCGCTTGGCGATCACCGGCTCGATACCGCGATTTCGCAACGCTTGCCGATGTCGCTCGGAGTCATAACTACGATCGGCGTAGACCACACGCGGTCTGTGCAGTGGGTGGCCGCGCAATCCGCGAATCGGCGGAATCGCGTCGATCAGCGGCAGCAACTGCGTGACGTCGTTGACGTTCGCGCCGGTCAGGATCGCGGCGAGCGGCGTGCCGTTGGCGTCGGTGACGATGTGGTGCTTGGAACCGGGTCGCGCTCGATCGGTAGGGTTTGGCCCAGTTTTTGGCCCGCCCCAACGGCGCGAATCGATGATGAATCGACAGCGGCTCGCGAGAAGTCGATCTGGTCTGCCGCGCGCAGCTTCGCGAGCAGCAGTTCGTGCAGGCGGTCCCACACGCCGGCAGCCTGCCAGTCGCGTAGTCGTCGCCAACATGTCACGCCCGAGCCGCAACCCATCTC
>NZ_CABVPW010000118.1:0-623 GCF_902499025.1 Burkholderia lata
CGCGAAGTATGCCTCATCTGGCGTCTGATCCGCCAAGCTCGAATGAGGTCGTTTCCGGTTGTACAACTCGATGTATTCGCCAATGGCGCGCCGAGCATGGCTGACCGACTCGTATGCCTTCAGGTAGACCTCTTCGTACTTGATGCTGCGCCACACCCGCTCGACGAACACGTTGTCGCGCCAGCTTCCCTTGCCGTCCATCGACAGCCGGACGTTCTGGCCCAGCACGGCCTCGGTGAACGCGTTCGCGGTGAACTGGCTGCCCTGGTCCGTGTTCACGATTTCGGGCTGCCCGTAGCGCGCGAACGCTTCCTCGAGCGCCTCGACAGCGTGCATTGCTTCGAGCGTGATGGCCACTCGGTGTGCGAGGATCTTGCGTGTCGCCCAGTCCACCACCGCCGTCAGATACACGAAACCGCGCGCCATCGGAATGTAGGTCGTGTCGAGTGCCCACGCCTGGTTGGCCCGCTCGATCTTCATGCCGCGCAGCAAGTACGGCCAGATCTTGTGTTGCGCGTTGCGTCGGCTCGTGTTCGGCTTGCAGTACAGCGCCTCGATGCCCATGCGCTTCATCAGCGTGCGCACGCGCCGGCGGCCGATCTCGTGTCCCTCGCGACGCAGCA
>NZ_CABVPW010000119.1:0-607 GCF_902499025.1 Burkholderia lata
GCGGCCAATCGCATACCAAATCCATTTAATCAGTGCCCCGGCCATCAAACCGCGGCGCTTTTCAACAGCCTGCTAAGCGCTGGGAACCTCTCATCCCTCAAGGGCGAGTTCGACCTTGATGCCGCCTCGTTGCCAGTTGCCGTGCCAGTCTCCCCCCATGCTCCTGACTGCGTTGTTGTGGCGAGCGGGGTTGACGGAGGGTCGAAATTGAGACCTGAGCGTGTAGGCATGGATGGGCGTTCCCGGGTTAGATTTCTTCGAAAATACTCAACTGACGGGCAGCTCAGAAGGTTGTTTGCGAAGATAGAACTCGATTTCCGATGACACCAACGTTGCGTATTTCGGGGGGCCGTGTTTTTCATGCCGTTTATCCCGTCCTCACCATATCGGCATGAGCACATCAACCGGCTCGGCGACTACCTGCTGGATCTACTGCGCCCCATTGCAAGGCTCGATCCGAGAATCAATTTTCATTTAAAATCAGCAGCATAAGTCGAGATGTGGCGGATTTTTAACGAATCCCGGCCATACCTCGAATCAGCCATACACCACCAGTCAAGCGAACGCGTCCGGCGACAATACGCAGTATTACTATCCGTTTCGCGCA
>NZ_CABVPW010000120.1:0-594 GCF_902499025.1 Burkholderia lata
GTCGCCGGTCCTGAACGTTCTTCTCGACGATGCCTTTCTCCCAGCCTGCAGCCCGGTTGCAGAACTCCGGCTCGAACAGGTAGTGACTGCACATCGCTTCGAAGCGCGCGTTGACCGCACGCTCCTTGCCGCGGCCAACCTTGTCCACGGCGGTCTTCATGTTGTCGTAGATGCCGCGCCGCGGCACGCCGCCGAACGCGGCGAATGCGCGGGCGTGCGCATCGAACAGCATCTCGTGACTCTGTGTGGGATAGGCGACGAGCCAGAACGCGCGGCTGGAGTTAAGTTTGACGTGGGCGACCTCCAGGCGTCGCCGTAGCCCGCCAACAAACGCGTATTCGCAGCTCCAGTCAAACTGGAAGGCTTCGCCGGGTTCGAAGGCGAGCGGCACGAAGGCCTTCCTGCGAGGCGCCTCAGCCTGCTCCTCGTGCCAACGCCTCACGAACGCGCTTACGCGGCCGTAGCTGCCGGCGTAACCCTCGGCGCGGATCGCCTCGAACATGAACCGGGCGGTGCGCCGGTCACGCTTCGGGCGATGACTGTCGGCACGCAGCCAACCTGTCAGCTGTGCGGCCCAGTCGTCGATGACGCTCG